>CP124756.1:850000-2050000 GCA_029972225.1 Candidatus Thiothrix putei | reverse complement strand
AGCGTGAACGGCTCGGTGACTGGGAAGCCGACACCATGATCGGCAAGGGACACCAAGGCGCACTGGTGACACTGGATGAACGCAAATCCAAGCTACGCCTAGCTTTTCCAGTGGCAAACAAGACCGCAGAAGCCGTAACCAGCAGCATTATCACCTTGCTGGACAGCTTCAAGGATTGGGTGCACACGCTCACCTTCGACAACGGCAAAGAGTTTGCCAAACATGAGCAAGTTGCCCAAGCCCTTGGGTGCGAAACGTATTTCGCCAAGCCCTACCATTCGTGGGAGCGTGGGCAAAATGAGAACGCCAATGGGCTGTTACGCCAATACTTCCCCAAGGCAATGGGGCTATTGGACGTGACCACCCGACAGGTACTGGAGGCTGTACATAAACTCAACAACAGACCAAGGAAGTGTCTGGGATTCAAGACACCTTACGAGGTGTTCCGAGAACTATCCGGCATAGAGGCCGAAAAGTTGGTGGGTTATGCACTTATTACTTGAATTCACCCAATTTCAGCCATACCTTCAATGCAGCGGGCAATTATACGGTCACTTTGACCGTGACGGATAATCTGGGAGCAACCCATACGGTTTCTGTGGGCGTTACTGTCCATGCAACGAATGCGGTTCCGGTAGCTGTCATCAAGGCGGATACCTTGTCAGGTACAGCCCCGTTCCGTGCTACGTTTGACGGAAGCGCTTCCACCGATAGTGATGGGGCAGTGGCTGATTATCGTTGGGATTTTGGCGACGGTGAAACCGCCATTGGCAAGACTGTCAGTCATACTTGGAATGCGGTAGGCGAATATACAGTGACACTGACGGTAACGGATAACAAAGGAGCAACAGGTTCTTCTACCGCAGTCGTTTATGTTAATCCGTATGCGAATCAACCCCCCGTAGCAAAAATCAGCCTGACTCCTGGTTCGGGGGTAGCACCTTTAAGTGTCATGTTTGATGGCAGTGCTTCCATTGATCCAGATGGCAGCATAGCCCGTTACGTATGGGATTTTGGTGATGGCAGTGCAGGTGTGGAGGGAATGACAACCAGTCACGTTTATACTGTCACCGGTACTTATCAGGTTCGCTTGACAGTGACGGATAATCATGGCTCTCTGCACACAGAAAGCAAGTCTGTCACAGTATCGGAATCATTGAACCTTGTTGAGAATGGGTCGTTTGAAGAACATGGTGTCTTGGATCATGGTACGTGGGGACTCTTCAAACGTATTCCGGGATGGATGGCTGGAAAAGGGACGTTGAATATTCAAAGAGGGGATGTTTTCGGTATTACGGCAATTGATGGAAATGACAAGTTGGCGCTTGATACCGTGAGCAATGGCACTGCCAGAACAACGGTAACAACAACGTCAGGCCAGACTTATTTATTAAGTTTCTATTATTCACCAAGCAGCAATAGCCGTCAGGATACTGCCAATGCAGTGGATGTCATCTGGAATAATGTCAAATTACAAAGTGTTCGTGGAAACAGGAAAGGATGGGTTAAATATTCTTACCTTGTTCAAAGTACTAAGCCTGAAGCAATACTAAGGTTTGTTGCACAAGGTGATGGTGATGCCGGATTTATTGACGATGTGCGTATTGTTCCTGCTAATCTTTCAGAGGAAAACGCCATTAATAATGGATCGTTTGAAACGTATGGCACTTTGAATCATGGAACATGGGGTGTGATGCAAGCCATAAAGGGATGGCTTGCAACCCAAGGCCAAATCATGATCCAAACTGGAAAAATTGGTGGTATTACCGCCAGTGAAGGGAATGCCAAGTTGGCACTGGAGTCTGGAAATGGTTCTACCGTTCGCTACATCGTGAGTAAAATGGAACCTGATTATCAATATCTCTTGAGTCTCGATTATGTGCCACGTGGTAAACATGAAACAGAGAATCAGGTAGAGGTTATCTGGAACAGTAAAAGCCTTGGTATTTTAAACCAGATGCATAGAACAGGTTGGCAGCGCTATTACTTTGAGCGACTTGCAAAATCCGACAAACTGAGTTGCTCAATTTTCAGCATTGACCGAACGCCGCATATTCAGCCGATTTTTTACTCAATTTGACCAACGAAACCTGAGCTTTTTCAGTTTTACCGTAACTTTTGCTAAATTTCACCCATACCGATGCGACTGCTCCTGTTTTTCAGTCAGTCTTCCCGTGTTTTTTCAAACCCAGTCGCTTTATAACAAGACACGCATCAGTTGATCAGCACTCAACACCAAAATCCCAAACATCAAGTGGCTGTAAACTTTTTGCGCACCTTGCACCCACACATTCCGACCACCAAATTCATCCTTCAGGCGGGCATTGGTTCGTTCTACGGTGCTGCGAATTTTGTAACGCTCGGCATCAGCAGGTTCAAACGCTTCTTTCTGTCCGCCGCGAGGATTGTGATCAATCAGAGGGACATGCCCCAGATGACGGCTGTATTCGTGCAAATCAGCACTGCAATAGGCCGCATCCATCAGGTCGTAGAGACTGGTGACACGTTGGGCACTGATTTGAGAGAGTGGGATGGCTGCCCCGCTGTCGTGAAAGGAGGCGGAAGACAGAATGGCTGCTATCGGGACACCACAATCGGCGGTATCGATATGCAGTTTGTAGCCGTTCCAACTGTGCTTGTAGCCTTGGGCATTCTTCTTCGTCCCCCGGTTACACTGAACCGGTATCTCATCGAGTGCTTGCTGAAGTGACTGTTCCCGTTGGCGCTGAATCCGTGTTTGCCCTTGTTTTTTCTTTGGCTTTTCCTCGGCAACAGGCCGTTCACGTGCCTCAATGGCTGTTGAATCCCGACACAGGTGGCCGATCAGCGCATCGCCCAAATACGTTTTCACCAACGTTTCATGCACACGTTCCGCTAAACGCTGTTCAGCAAATTCAGCGAAGGCACGTGAAAAGGTGGATTCGGAAGGCAGTTTCTTGGTCAGGGGAAACCCGCAGATGCGTCGCAGGGAGCGATCGTTTTGCAGCCGGTCAATGAGTGCTCGCGTATTGACAATATTGAGCACGCTTTTGGCGACAAAAGCATTGGCAAACCAAGATCGCTCCGTCGCTGGCCGTCCAGACCCATCACGAAAAGAGCGCACAAAATCTTCAATGCGCGTCAGCTCCAGTACGTGAATGAGCTTTTCAAGCTTGGGGGTCAATGTGCCAAAGGCATCATTGAAGCAAGGCAGTATTTCAATTTGCAGCAAACTCCAGCGTTGTGCAATCAGGGCGCGTTCGGTAGAATTCATAGCGTGGGCTTAATGGTTGTTTTGACGCTTCTATTATCGCCGAAAACGGCAGCCCACACTTCTTTTTTCCTTCAGATGAAGGAAGGTTCACGCTGAAAATGTAATTTTGCAAGTGGCTCCTTTGTCATTAATGGACGTAAGCGGAATAACAGCCTATTTCTGAAAGCGCTTGGTAAACAGAATGGCTATGGAGGGTTAATTGATAATGTGCAGCTTAAATGTATTAATTGTGACTAATCATTTTATGAAATTAAGGTGGTCAGTGAATTCTAATGAAGGATTGACTGATCACTTGATTGAGGGTTTATGTTGAAAAAAATCACCAGACATGGTTTGTTTTTACTAAGTATTTTGCTGTTAGTCATTCCGTTGGTGCGGTTTGGTTATTCTTATTTGGATAATGATCAGCGCTTCAGTAGGTTATTTTCTGGAAAGTCGGTACTAACTGAGAAAACCATTCGTTACAAGCTTGAGATTATGAATCCTCAGAATAAGCCTGTTGACAATGCTATGATTCAGTTGGCACTGCCCGCCAATATTTCCCGTCAAGCGGTAAGACGTATTGAGGCTTCTATGGAGTCTGAAACAGTTTCCCATGATCTGTGGAATCAATCATTACTATTTTATTTACCCAAATTGACACCTTATGAAACCCGGATTATTGATGTTAGGGTTGAGCTTGCTATGTATGAGCAATCTATAGCCGAATCTTTGCTTGATCAGGAGTCTTATCTAAAAGTTGAGAAATACCTTGAGTTCACTGACCCTCAGTTGCAACAAGTGTTAGGCCCAATCAAGATGACGAACCAACGTGATGTTGCAAAAGAACTTTATACTTGGATTTCGGAAAATGTGACTGCATCAGGTTTCTTAGCGCAGGAAAGAGGTGCTCTGCATACATTACAAGAAAAAACAGGGGATTGCACTGGACATATGTACCTCTTTGGGGCTTTGGCTAGAGCGAAAGGCATTCCCGCGAGAATGATGAGTGGTTTTATTGTCGAGAGCAACAAACTCCTCAAGGCTCAAGATTATCATAACTGGGCAGAAATCTATATTGATGGTGCATGGAGGGTCGTTGACTCAATGAACAAGAATTTCATGGAAAGCGAAGATCACTACGTAGCAATGAAAGTAACTGTTCCATCGAAGGCTAATTCATTTGCTTGGTCTCAACGGCTGTTTTCAGCACCCAGTGGGCTAAAAGTAAGATTATTGTAAATAACTGGGGTGCTTTTAAAAAGGAAGGATTTTTCGGTCGTGCTTTAGATGAGTTGAAGTCCCACTTGCAGTAAGATGAGGATTTTTTCCTGCGAGGTTCTGATGGCAAGCATTCAGGTGAAATGTCCGTCCTGCCAAGGTTGGTCTACCGCCATGGCAAAGCACGAAGTGGTCTCCAACGCTACCGCTGCCGTGATTGCCACCATTGTTTTCAACTGGAATACCTGTATGAAGCCAACAAACCGGGCGTGGCCGCCAAAATCAGCGATATGGCGATGAACGGTTCCAGTGTGCGTGATACCGGGCGTGTGTTGGGGGATCAGCGTCACGACCGTCATTGCCCATTTAAAAACTCGCCCCACCAACCATCTCACCGCTCCCATTCAATGAAGCCAGTGACAAAGCCGGTATAGAGTTGGTGTGCGAAATGGATGAGCAATGGTCGTATGTCGGCAAAAAATCTCAACAACGCTGGCTATGGTATGCCTGGTCGCCCCATCTCAAGAGTAAACGGTCATTCTAGCCCGTCGTTGATATCCGCAAACAAATCCGAGCGCAATGGCTTATCCGCAAACCGTTGTTTCCAACATCTTGGCGTAAGGTCTTGCACCTGAGAAGCGGGATGCTCACTAACGCGCAACAGAACATCCATCAGATAGACATACGGGTTAATGTCATGCAGGCGGCAGGTGGTGATCAGGCTTTGGATGATGCCCACGTGTTCCGCGCCGAGTTCTGTCCAGCAGAACAACCAGTTTTTCCTGCCCATGGGGATGGGCCGCAGGGCGCGTTCGATGTGGTTGGTATCCATTGGCACGTCGGGATCTTCCAGAAACACGCGCAGTTCGTGTTCGCGGCGGATGACATAACCAAGGGCTTTGGTCAGCGGGTTGGAGGGGATTAAATCGGTACGTTGTAATTGGGTTTGGCACCATTCAAAGAACTGGTCGACCAACGGCTTGCTGTGGGTGAGGCGGTAGGTACGTTTGGCTTCCCCGTCGAGTTTTTTCTCGTTAATCTGGGCTTCGTGCTGATAGAGTGCCGCGATAGTGTCAAGGGCTTGGCGTACTGCTTGTGGTTCAGCGGTTTCGGCGGCAATGAAGGTGCGACGGCTGTGTACCCAGCATTGGGCATGGGTAATCTTGTCATTGGCGTTGACGTAACTGGCATAAGCACGGTAACCGTCGCTGAGCAGTGTGCCGCTGAACTGTTGGCGAAGAGTCTTTTCAATGTGTTGCCGCCCACGGCTGGCGGAGAAGGTGAAGACGATTTCGTCCTGATCCCCGTACAGCGGCCAGAAGTAGCCTTGCTTCATCTTGCCGTTGCCTGCGGGGCTGGCTTTGATGGGGGTTTCGTCCATCGCCAGCAGCTTGCTTTGCAGTACACTGGCGAGTTGCGCTTCGGCAATGGGTTTGAGCAGGTCGATGGCACGTTTCACCGCATTGGTCAGCGTCGTGCGGCTGAGGGTGATCCCCGCTTGGGTCAGGCGTTGGTGCTGGCGGTACAACGGCAGGTGGTACTGGAACTTGTCCACCAACATCCCCACCAAAAAGCTGACATCGGTGACACTACGTTCCAGCACGTTGGCGGGTGCAGGGCTGGGAAGTGGTGGGTTGCTGAGCGAAGCCGAAGCACTGCCCTTACGTTTGATGACCGGGCGCTCGTATTGCAGGATGAGGTAGCTGGCAGGGCGTTGCGCCACCCGATGGGTCACCTGGGTGCCGATCACCTCATACTGGTCAGCCTCTTCCCCCTGAAGTTCCGGCGGGGTGAGGTGAATCACCTTGACCGGGACATCGGCGGTAAAGCGTAACCCGCTGTCATTCACGCAGTCATCCGGGCGCAGCTTGGGGGCTTTACCGCGTTGGTAGGTGACGGTAATGCTTTCACCCTCGGGTGCGGCAACCGGGGCGGCGGCGGGGGCAAACAACGGCAACTGCGCCACCGGTATCTCAACCGGACGCTTTTCCGATTTGCTGCCAAAGACATGTTGCCTGAACCACGCCAATTGGCGTTTCAATTCAGCTATATCCTGTTTCAGGGCAGCATTTTCCTCACGCAACGCCAGCATTTCCGCCACAATCGGCGGCATGGGAACGCTGGTGTCAGACGGGGTGGATGGCTTTAAAATCATGGGCTTATTGTACCAGAATGTGGCTGCACAGGATACTGGTAACGCTTGAATTGTCTGGATTTTTGCACCTCAATGCCCGCCAAAATCAACTGCAAATCCGTCCGGGTCAGTTCGCGCTGCCCGCTGGTTGTCGGCTGCACCCGGTATTGGCCCTGCTCCAGGCGTTGGCTCCATAAGCAATAGCCGCTGGGTTCAAAATAGAGGATCTTCATCTGGGTTTTACGTAGGTTCACAAACACGAAATAATGCCCACTCAGGGGATTTTGCCCTAACTGGTTTTTCACCAAAGCGGTCAGCCCCGTAAAGCTTTTGCGCATGTCGGTGGCTTGGGTGCATAGCCAGATGCGGGCGGTGGCTGCGGGGGCAAACATCAGCGTTGGCTCAGGCGTAGTTCAACACCATTCCCCAAACTCAGCACAATGTGCCAGCCTTGCCCCAGCGCGGCATGACCCGCCGATAATGCTCCCAAGTCGATGAAGGTATTGGCGGGAACGGCTGGTTCCTCCACGCCATCTGCGGAGCGTAGACGCTGCCGCCATTGGCAAAAACTGGCGTAACCGATACTGTGCTGTTCACAAAATGCCGGGGCGGATAAGCCGCTGGCTTGCCATTGGCTAATGAGGGTTTGCCATTCGCTGGCGCGGCGGTGAGGGCGTTTCATTGAGGTTTCCTTCGGTTGTTCAGGTTGGAAACCAGTTTAGGACGTGGAAATCGCGAGGGCTAGACGTGCTGAAATGGTCGCTTACCATCAAGCGGGTATTTGTCTATGCCCTGGGTTCACGGGGCGATGACACGCTGAAAATACTGCTGGACAGGGTAAAGAGCTTCAACTTCCGCCTGTAATGCACCGATGACTGGGGCGCTTATGACCGCCTGTTGCCGGAAGACAAGCACCTCGTTACCAAGAAGTTTGATCTAGCCCCTTAAACCCGGACACCTCAACTTGTGAGGAATTGTGCTTCAAAGTCCAACGGGCTGAGATAGCCCAAGGTACTGTGCAAGCGGTTCCGGTTGTAATCGGTTTCGATGTATTCGAAAACGGTTTGTTTCATGGCATCCCGTGTGGCAAATCGTTCATCGTGGATGCATTCTACTTTCAGAACCTGAGTTCGGGATAAGGTAAGGCGCAGCCTTTCATGGGAGAATGTGAGTAACCACACACCACATTGACCCCACCAAAGGCTGCTACTGAAATGCTATACCTTACAGCGTCAAGACCTGAACATTTTTAAAGGTTTGAAAATTTGTTGTCATCAACTGGGTCAGTTCTTTCTTGTGATCGGTATCCAGCTTGTCGAGACAGTTGGTGATGGCCGCCTTGAAAGTGGGAAACTTATCATAGTATTTCGAGTACAAGCATTTTTTCTTGACGAACTTCCACAACCGTTCAATCAGATTGAGGTTGGGTGAATAGGTCGGTAAAAATAATAGTTCAATATTGAGCCTTTTCGCACAGGCAAACACGGCTTCACAGCGTTGATACTTGGCATTATCTAAGACCAAAGTGATCGGTATTTTGAGTGCTAACGCTGCAATTTTTTCCAATAATTCACACACGCTGTTAGCGTTGATATAGGAGTCGTTAGTGATCGTGATGAGTTGTATACTTCAACCGCCCATAATTGCAGATTCCTCAAAGGTCTGAAAGTTGAGAGTCAGCAAGGAGTCCAAGGCTTTTTTATGCGTAGTGTGGGTTTGTGCCAAACAGGCATCAATGGCCTGCGCAAACGCGGTAAAGTTTTCATGGTAACGTGAATACAGGCATTCCTTCTTCACGAACTTCCACAGGCGCTCAATCAGGTTCAGGTTGGGGGAATAAGCGGGTAGGAACAACAGTTCGATCCCGAGTGTTTGGGCGAATGTTTGTACCAGGCTACAGCGCTGGTAACGGGCATTGTCCATCACCAAGGTCACCGGGACATCCAGGGCCAATGCCTTGATTTGCCGAAGCAACTGACAAACACTTTGGGAGTTGATGTAACTGTCATTGGTCACGGTGACCAGTTCATGGGTGACTGCATTCAACGCACCGAGGACATTGTAGCGCTGGCGTCCGGCAGGGGCGCGGATGAACAGCCGGGTGAAACACCACAGGAACCCCAGAAACGGGGCCAGGACAAAATGGGCGGCGTCGACAAAGAAAACGGCGCGTTTTCCGGCCTTGGCCTCCTCAAGACGCGGCTCCAGCTCTTTTTTTAAAAGTCTCCTGGGCAGCAGGGTCGGCTTTCGCCGGTATCATCCCCACCTTCCTGACGGACAAACCCAAGTCATGCAGGAATAGCCGCACGGCTTCCCGCTTGAGTTCAAGGCCGGTTAAGCGCTGTATATCAGCGATCGCCTGACTGATCCGGGTCGGTGGATGCTTCTCAAAATGTTTCTTCAGGGGCTCACGGAAAGGTTCCAACCGGCGGGTTGGGCGACGGAAATCCAGTTGTCCCAAGGCAGCGATCCCACCTTGTTGGTAACGTTTCAAATAACGGGTGACCGTCGTTGAACTCACCTGTGCCAGCCGTTCAATGTCCCCATGCGCCATTCCCTGGCTTTTTAGCCACAACACTTCCATCCGTTGGCGGACGCGAGGGTGGGCATGGCGGTAACGCCCCTCATTCAAGGCGGTTTGATCGGATTCGCTGAAGTCTATCTGGATCATGGAAAGGACGACCGGTTGCCAATAACAGCCGTACTTTGCTTGAGGGCTTCTCATTATTCAACAGCTATTCACGGGCAAAGTATAGCGTTATCGCATTGAGTGCGCCCAATACGTTGTAGCGTTGTCGACCACAGGGGGCTTTGATGAATACGCGGGAAAATGACCACAAAAACCCCAGAAACGGTGCTAACACGAAGTGGGCGGCATCGACAAAAAAAGGGCGCGTTTGCCCTCCTTAGCCTCCTGAATGCGCGGTTTTAGTTCATTTTCCAGGAACTTTTCTTGTGCTTCCACATCAGCTTTGGCGGGTATCATCCCCACTTTATGGATGTCCATCCCTATTTTCTTCATAAAGACACGTACCCTGTCCTCACTGCGTTTGATGCCTGTCAGCTCCTCAATCTTAGCGGCTGCCGCCTTGCTGGTTGCGGGGGGATATTCACGAAAATAGGCTTCAATCTTGTCTTTATATGCCATCAAATCACTCTGTGGTTTATTGAATCGTATTTCTTTAAGAGCTTCTAAACCGTTAGGTTGTAGGTAGGCGTTTAGGTAGGCAAGCAGCGTGGCTTCTGTAATCCTTTCCAATCGTTTGATTTCCTTATGCGTCAACTGTTGGGATTTCAGGTACAGCACGGACATTTTCTTACGGACTCTGGGATGAGGATGGCGCTCCTTCCAGTAGAACAGCTCCGCTATCTCATCCTCAGTGAAAGTGATTTTTAATGTCATACATTACTCATGGCTGCTTTTGTTACCAGTCATCTAACCATATTTCCCTGATCAAAAAAACTATTTTATGGCACGGACTGGTATAGCGCGATACAACGATGTTCATTGACATCTATTTATTAAGGCTTAGTCTGAAGCGCAAGACACCAATCAACCTTGCTAAATCGCAAGGTTTTGCTGGGTATTTTTGACATATATCACACAAGCCACCATTGCCATGCAGCCATCACGGGAATAATACCTTAGTGCTTTAGTTTGCTATTTTTCAATGCCAAACCGCTTGCCAAGCCCTAGAATCGCCCCTACTTTTAGCTCTCTGACTTTTTAGAAGGAATCCCCATGAAACAAATGATGCTGCAAGAAAAATACCCCGTATTCACCATGGAAGTCGGCAAAAATGAAATTGCCCACCGCACCGTAGACGGCATTGTTGATTATTTCTTAGCGAAAATCGCCGAACACCCTGTTGCCCAATTCATCGCCGTTTTTGACCATTACGCGCACACCAAAGCATTGCCACAAGGCGAAATCGCCGCCGACATTATTGCGGCTAAAAACGTGGTGTTCTGCTTCGGTACGCATTTACCTAACCCGCAAGTGCTGGCAGTCCGCCCCCGCGCCATTGGCATTGCTGAAAAAGCCGATACTTTCGTGATCAGCTTTATGGAAGCGCCTATGCCGCTTGCCAATAATGCGATGGAAGCTTGGGCAAAAGCATTGGTCATCAACGACTGAGGATTGGCATCATGGAACACACTCCTGCACCACACGGGCGCTTAGCCTTTTTACCCATCTCGTTCTTTTCGGTGGTAATGGGCTTATCCGGTTTAACGATTGCGTGGGAAAAAGCCCAGCACGTCTTTCACCGCGATTTGGGTATCAACGTCGGGATGCTGGCAGTGACCATCAGTGTCTTCGCACTGTTATTCCTGCTGTATGTAAGCAAGGCGTGGCGTTACCCGCAGAGTGTGGCGCAGGAGTTGGCGCATCCGGTCAAGCTCAGTTTTTTCCCGACCATTTCGATCAGTTTATTGCTGATTGCGACGGCATTGTATGGAGCGAATGCTGAGCTTGCCTTGCCCGTCTGGGTGGCGGGAACGTTATTGCATCTGGTGTTTACGCTGTATGTGATTAATAAATGGATGCACCACGAACATTTCCAAATTCAGCACATTAACCCTGCTTGGTTTATTCCGGCGGTGGGGAATGTGCTCGTGCCAGTCGTTGGCGTGCCGCTCGGTTTTGTGGATGTGTCGTGGTTTTTCTTTAGCGTCGGCATGTTTTTCTGGCTGATTTTAATGACGCTGGTGTTTAACCGCATGATGTTTCATCAGGCGATTGATGCATTTTTGTTGCCAAGTTTGTTCATTTTGATTGCGCCGCCAGCGGTGGGGTTTATCGCCTACATGCGCTTGGAAAATGAGCTGGATGCGTTTGCACGGGTGCTGTATTTCTTTGGATTATTCCTGACCATTTTGTTGTTTAGCCAAATTGGGCGTTTTGCGAAATTGAAGTTTGGAATGCCTTGGTGGGCGTATTCGTTCCCGTTGGCGGCGATTACCATTGCCAGCTTTATTATGTATGAACAGTCGCAAGCGGCGGCGTATCTGTGGATTGCCAGCGGTTTACTGGTGTTGCTAAGCCTGTTGGTGATTTTGCTGGTGACATTGACACTACGTGCAATAGTGCGTCACGACATCTGCAAACCAGGGCATTAAGCACCACAACGCAAATGGGTAAGCACCGCACTGGACAATGGCGGTGCTTAATAGTCTAATTCCTGCATTGCAATAATCGACAAGAACTACCCCATGAGCGAAGAAATCAGCAAACCCCTCAATTTTATTGAGCGTATCGTCAAAGAAGACCTCGAAAGCGGCAAAGTGACCAGCGTGCGCACCCGCTTCCCCCCCGAACCTAACGGCTACCTGCACATTGGTCACGCCAAATCCATCTGGCTGAACTTCGGTTTAGCACAGAAATTCGGCGGCAAGTGCAACCTGCGCATGGATGACACCAACCCCGAAAAAGAAGACGAAGAATACGTCGAATCCATCAAGGCGGATGTGCAATGGTTGGGTTATCAATGGGATGGCGAGGTGCATTACGCCTCTGACTATTTCGACCAACTCTACGACTGGGCGGTTTACCTGATTAAAGCGGGCAAGGCGTTTGTGTGCGATTTAACCGCTGAAGAAATGCGGGCATACCGTGGCAACCTGACTGAAGCCGGTAAAGAAAGCCCGTTTCGCACCCGCTCTGTTGAGGAAAATCTGGATTTGTTTACGCGGATGCGTGCCGGTGAATTCCCCGATGGCAGCCGTACTTTGCGCGTCAAGATTGACATGGCATCGTCCAATATTAATTTACGTGACCCGGTGATTTACCGCATTAAACGTGCTACGCATCATCAAACGGGCGACAAATGGTGCATTTACCCGTCTTACGATTACGCGCACGGGCAAAGTGACGCGATTGAAGGCATCAGCCATTCGGTATGTACGCTGGAATTTGAAGTGCATCGCCCGTTGTACGAGTGGTTTATCGACAATATTCCCGTGCCTGCGACCCCACACCAGTACGAATTCTCACGCCTCAATATCAATTACACCGTCACCAGCAAGCGCAAGCTCAAGCAATTGGTGGATGAAAAGCACGTTGACGGTTGGAATGACCCGCGTATGCCCACCGTTTCGGGGTTGCGTCGCCGGGGTTTCACCCCCAAAGCCATTAACGATTTCTGCGAAATGGCAGGCGTGACCAAAGTCGAAGGCGTAGTAGACCTTGGCATGTTGGAATTCGCCATCCGCGAAGATTTGAACAACATTTCCCCGCGTGCCATGTGCGTCTTGCGCCCGCTCAAAGTCACTTTGACCAACTATCCTGATGATCAGGTGGAAACCATGACTGCGCCGGTACATCCGCAAAATGAGGCGCTGGGGACACGCGCCATGCCATTTTGCCGCGAAATTCTGATTGATCAGGACGATTTCCGCGAAGAAGCTAACAAGCAGTACAAGCGCTTGGTGCTGGGCAAACGGGTACGTCTGCGTAACAGCTACGTGATCGAAGCGGATGAAGCGGTGAAAGATGCCGATGGCAACATCATCGAAATTCGCGCTCGCGTGATCGAGGATACCGTTGGCAAAGACCCAGCCGATGGCATAAAAGCCAAAGGCGTGATTCATTGGGTATCAGCGCGTGATAACGTGGATTGCGAAGTGCGTTTGTATGACCGTTTGTTCAGCGACCCCGCCCCGGATGCAGGCGGCAAAAACTTTCTGGAATTCATGAATCCGCACAGTTTGGAAATCCTCAACGGCTGCAAGGGCGAAATCGGGCTGGCGCAAGCCACGCTGGAAGATCGCTATCAGTTTGAGCGCGAGGGGTATTTTGTGCTGGATTCCAAGTATTCGACGGCTGACAAACCGGTATTTAACCGGGTGATCGGGTTAAAGGATACATGGGAGAAGAAGTAGGAAACCTCTCCCCCATACCCATACGTACCAAGCTATTGCGGCCTAGACTTCAGCAGCTTGGTACTGCGCCATCAATGCCTGCTGGGTCTTTTCCGTGGTCGGCTCATAGTGGCTGAACTGGATAGCCCAGCTACCTTCGCCGCCCGTCAGCGAATTCAGGCGTGAGGCGTAATCGTCCAGTTCCGCCAGCGGGACTTTGGCCTGAATAACCATATTGCCTGCTGCATCGGCTTGCGCATCATGAATCTGCGCCCGCCGGGTTGCCAGATCGCCGGAAATGTCACCCATTGCAGTGGCGGGAACCGTTACTTCCAAATCAACCAGTGGCTCCAGAATAATGGGGCTGGCGTCGGCAACGGCTTGCATAAAGGCTTTGCGCCCAGCCACCACGAAGGCAATTTCCTTGGAATCCACCGAGTGCATCTTGCCGTCCAGCAATGTTACCCGGAGATCCATCAGCGGATGCCCGCTAATTGCCCCTGATGCCAATAACTGACGTACCCCTTTTTCCACCGCTGGGATCAATGAGCCAGAAATCGCCCCACCCACAATACGGTTGACGAATTCAAAGCCTGCACCACGTTCCAACGGTTCGACTTCAATCTGCACCTCACCGAACTGCCCTGCCCCGCCACTTTGCTTTTTGTGGCGATATTGCGCCTGCACCGACTTGGTAATGGTTTCCCGGTAAGGAATCCGGGGCGGAGCTGCCTCGACTTCCACATGGTATTGCTGATTCATGCGTTCCAGCGCAATGCGCAAATGCAAATCGCCTAAACCACGCAATACCGTTTCATTGGCTGCCGTATCGTATTCAATGCGCAAACAGGGATCTTCCGCGACCAGTTTGTGCAACACATCCGACAGTTTTTGTTCATCGCCGCGTTTTTTGGCACGCAGGGCAAAACCCACCAGTGGCGTAGGTAAGGTCATCCCGGATATTTCGATGCCATCATCTTCATGCCGTTCATGCAAAATGGTGTCTGGCTCAATCTCGCTGATTTTGGCAACAGCACAAATATCGCCCGCCATAGCCTGCTGAACAGGGATACGTTCTTTACCCTGCAAGCGATACAAATGGGCAATCTTGACGGGTTTGCCTTCAGCACCCACCAGCACCTGACTGCCCAGTTTCAGGCTGCCCTGATGTACCCGCAGCAAAGCCAGCTTGCCCACAAACGGGTCGAATTCGACATGGAAAACATGCGCCAGCAATGGCTTATCCGGGTCGGGAACTGCCCATGTTTCCACGGTTTTCTCGCCTTGATGACGGATAAAGGGGTGCGGCGTAGCCTCCAACGGATTGGGGGCAAGTTTGGCGATAATATCCAACAGTTCAGGAATACCCGCGCCAGTTCTGGCAGACGTAAAGCAAACCGGAACCAGATGGTTTTCACGCAAAGCCTGTTCAAACGCTTCATGCAATTCAGCCGCAGGTACAGTACCTTCTTCCAGATAATGTTCCATAGCAGATTCATTTGCTTCCACCACCTGCTCGATCAAGGCAGTATGGGCTGCCGCTACCGAAGAAAAATCCGCCGCGCCGGATTCGTGGTCATACACCTCCACCACTTGCGCCGCGTGGTTGACGGGCAACTCCAGTGGCAGGCATTCGCGACCAAACACCTCGGTAATTTCCTGAAGACACTTTTCCAGCTTGTCGGGTGCAGCATCAATGCGGTTGACCACGACCATGCACGGCAAATGCTGCTGGCTTGCCCATTCCATGATTTTGCGGCTCATGGGTTCAATACCTGCCAGGGCATTAATCACTACCACTACCGTATCAGCGGCTGACAACGCCGTCAGCACTTGCCCCTGAAAGTCAGGGTATCCCGGTGTGTCGATCAAATTGATATGGCAACCGGCATGGTGGGCAGTAGCGACAGAAATATACAGGGAATGTTGATGTTGTTGTTCAAGCGGATCACAGTCAGTGACGGTATTGCCTTTTTCAATAACGCCTTGTTGGGTGGTTTCGCCTGCCTGAAACAGCAGGGCTTCGATCAGGCTGGTCTTGCCTGCGCCTGTATGTCCGGTGAAGACAATATTTCGGATGTCTTGGATGGTATGCACGCTGACTCCTTTTAAAATAAGTTTTCCACCCATTCTACGCCGCAGAGCGTCAGCTTGTCTGACCTATATCACGTAAACAAACCACTCGCGACGCATGATCAAGTAAGTGACTACCACCAAAGTAGTACACCGTTATTTCCATCCGCCCCTCCCCCAAATGTATTACCCTAGAATCAGAGCGCAGCATCCAATAACAACACGAGGAAATCACCGCGTGAACCGCATTCTGTGGAAAAAACTCCAAAATTCCTTGCTGCTACGACTAGGCGGGATGATCGCTGCCATCACGGTTCTGGCGATTGTCGGCATGTCCACGTCATGGATGGTCGCGGAAACCACCCAAGGCAACGGCGAAGCCATCAACGTTGCCGGAAGTTTGCGGATGCAAAGCTGGCGCATGGCATCATTCTACCAACGCATCCTGCATGACCCCAACCCCACGCACCGCAGCGACTTGCAGCAAGCCATCCAACGCTTTGAAACCGATTTGGCGGCGAACTCGATCCTCTCCGTATTGCCCGCCGACGAAACCACCCCGCTCAAAGGGCTATTGGGGCTAACCGACCAAATCCGCCAAGGCAATCTCGCGGTACGCACTGACCTTGCGGGTGAAGACGAAATCGGGCAACTAGGACGAGCTTTTGACCTGATGGCAGAAGATCTCTCCAAACTTTACCAAGACCTCGAAGCACGGGTCGAACAAAAAACTGCCGAACTCACCCGCAGCAACCGTTCGCTGGATTTGCTGTATCGCTCCATCACGCGCTTACATGGCATTGCCCCTGACCGCGCCGTTTTCCATAATGTGTTGAAAGATGCCGAAGCGGTGCTGGGCTTGGGCAATGGCACGATTTGCCTCAAAGAAGACAACGACCAACAAGGCGATGTCGTCGCCACCACCGCCAGTGATGGCAAAAGCCCCCTGTGCCAACGCGCCAACAGTTGCGCCGAATGCCACGACCCGCACGCCGCCCGCATGGACACGCTCCCCGACGGTCGCCAAATCTTGCGGATGCCGCTTACCGATGCAGAAAAACGCTACGGCATGTTAGCTGTCGATGTCCCCGCCAACACCACCGCCGAACGCTGGCAAGTGCAATTGCTGGAAGCCCTGTCGCGCCACATCGGTGTCACCATTGCCTCCGAACAACGCAGCGAACAGCACCGCCGCGTTTCCTTGCTGGAAGAACGTGCCGTCATCGCCCGCGAACTGCACGATTCCTTGGCGCAATCGCTGGCGTACATGAAAATCCAAGTCAGCCGCTTGCGCACTGCTGTAAAAAATCCGGCGGATACCACCGAAGTCACCGCCGCGTTGGAAGAATTACGCGATGGACTCAACAGTTCCTACCAGCAATTGCGCGAGTTGCTCTCCACCTTCCGTTTGCGTATGGAAGACGACGATTTAGGCATGGCACTGGCACAAACCACCACCGAATTTGCCGAACGCGGCAACTTGCCGATTGCGCTGGAGGTCAGTCTAGGCAACCTCAACCTGACCCCCAACGAAGAAATTCACCTGTTGCAAATCGTGCGCGAAGCCTTATCCAATACCCTCAAACACGCGCACGCCAGCCAAGCGTGGGTATCGTTGCAACGCCAAGACGATAACAATAGCCTGCAATTGCGCATCGAAGATGACGGCGCAGGTATCCAAAAAACCGCCAACCTGCACCATTACGGCATGGCGATTATGGACGAACGCGCCCGCGCCTTGCATGGCATACTGCAATATTTACCGCGCACGAACGGCGGTACTTGCGTACAACTCGATTTCACCCCCAAAACAAGGATTGTCCATGCCGCCTGAAACCCCGCAAAGCCTGCTGATCGTGGACGATCATCCCTTGTTTCGCAAAGGCGTGCGCTATTTGGTCAATATGGTTCCTGATTTCATCATCGTCGGCGAAGCCTCCTACGGGCAGGAGGGCATCAACATGGCATTGGAGCTTGCCCCTGACATGATCCTGCTCGACCTGAACATGAAGGACATGAGCGGCATTGAGGTGTTGAAAGTCATCAAAGCCTCTGGCAGCGATGCACGGGTAGTGATGCTGACCGTTTCCGATCAGGCGAGTGATTTGGTGGCAGCGTTACGTGCGGGTGCAGACGGCTATTTGCTCAAGGAAATGGAACCCGAAGATTTGGTGGAAAAGCTGGCGGAAGCGGCAGCAGGCCGGATTACCCTGACCGAACGCCTGATCAACTTGCTGGCACACGCCATGCGCCACGACGCGATTCACCCAAAAACCAGCTCCGAAGCAGGCTTGACTGAGCAGGAACAACGCATTCTGGAGCGCGTCGCGGCGGGCAAAAGCAATAAGTTGGTAGCACGGGAACTGGGCATCACCGAAGGCACGGTCAAAGTTCACGTCAAGCATTTGTTGCGCAAACTCAACCTGCGTTCACGGGTAGAAGCAGCGGTGTGGTTTGTGGATCAGCAGAAGTAACCGTTCACGCCCCCTCCTCCCATGCGGCTTCAAAGGCTTGTAAATGTTCCTTGCCGGATGCTTGCAAATGCTTGCGCACCAACTCGCACTCGCTATTGTATTTGTCGATAAGGATATGCCCGCGCATCAACTGGAAACGCAAGTAAACCAACCAGGTATTCAGCACGTCGGTTTCGCAATAGTTGCGGATGTCGGCGAGTTTGCCTTCTTGATACGCATCCCACACTTTCGCGCCACTCATGCCCATTTTGCCGGGGAAACCGAAGAGCGATGCGAGTTCGTCCAGTGGCGCATTAGCGCGTCCGCTGTAGAGTGCCAGCAAATCCATCAAGTCGGTGTGGCGGGTGTGGTAGCGGCTGATGTAGTTGTTCCACTTGAAACTGCTGTCGTCTTCGCCCATGTCCCAGTAACGCGGGGCGCAGATTTTGTGCTTCATGGCACGGTAGTGGATCACGGGCAGGTCGAAACCGCTGCCATTCCACGAGACAATGGTGGGGGTGTAGCGGTCGATACCGTCGAAAAAGCGTTGCAGGATTTCTTTTTCATCGGCGGATTCGTCGCCTAGCGTCCAGACTTTGAAGTCGTCGCCTTTGCCACGAAACGTCACGGAAATGGCGACGATTTTATGCAGGTGGTGCGCCAGAAATTCCGTGCCAGTTTTTTGGAAACGCAGGTGGTACATGGCTTTGGCGATGCCATCAGCGTCGAGGTCGCCAAGGTCGTAGAGTTTGCGCCCGCCTTCAATGTCGGGGATGGTTTCGATGTCGAAGACTAATGTGTTCAATTTAATATCCTTTGGTAACTATTCATACGCCGCCACGAATCATCTCCAGCATATCCTGTGCCGACAGCTTGCCGCTCACATCCGAGCCTTCCAGCAAACTATCCGCTAAATCGCGCTTGAGGGCGTGCAGTTTAACAATTTTTTCTTCGATGGTGTTTTCTGCCACCAAACGGTAGACCGTCACGGGGCGTTGTTGCCCAATGCGGTGCGCCCGGTCAGAGGCTTGATCTTCCACCGCCGGATTCCACCAGGGATCCATGTGAATCACGTAATCCGCCGCCGTCAGATTCAAGCCAAACCCGCCTGCCTTGAGGCTGATCAGGAAAATGTCGCCTTCGCCGCGCTGGAAGGCATCTACCCGTTCCTTGCGCTGTTCCATCGGGGTCGAACCATCCAGATACTGGTAAGCAATGCCCTGCTCGTCCAGCCATTCGCGCAACAGCGTTAAATGTTTGACGAACTGACTGAATACGAGCGCTTTGTGCTGATTTTCGCGCAATTCCAACACCAATTCACCGAATGCCTGCAATTTGCTGGACGGCAACGTACTTCCCGGCATCGCCAATTGCGGATGGCACGCCGCTAGACGCAAGCGGGTAATTTCCGCCAGCACTTGCAGGTGCTTGTTCTCACCATCGGCGGTTTCTTCGCTAAGGCGTTCCAAGGCTTGTTGGCGCAAAGCTTCGTACAACGCCATTTCAGCATCGCTCAAACTCACCGATAAGGTAATTTCGGTACGCGGCGGCAATTCCTGCAACACCTGATTTTTGGTACGCCGCAATATAAAGGGCTGCACCAGCTTTTTCAGCGCGTGGCGGCTCTTGTCGTCACTGTCACGCTCAATCGGGGTCTGGAAGCGTTCGCCAAACTTTTGCTGCGAAAACAACAGCCCCGGATTGAGGAAACGGAACAAGCTCCACAATTCCCCCAGATGGTTTTCAATCGGTGTGCCTGTCGTGACCAAGCGAAAATCGCCCTGCAATTGGTAAGCGGCTTGGGTACGTTTGGTATTGGCGTTCTTAATGGCTTGCGCCTCATCCAGCACAATTGTTGTCCAACGGATGGCTTGGAAAGCCTCGCTGTCTTGCTGCAACAAGCCATAACTGGCAATCAGCAGATCATGCGGCTGTAAATCATCCAGCAAGGCTTGACGGTCTTTGCCACGGTAGAACACCGGACGCAAGCTGGGGGCAAACCGCTGGCATTCACTGTACCAGTTATTGCACACCGAAACCGGCGCAACCACCAACGCCGCACCCTTATCAGCACGCGCCAGCAGCAAACCCAGCGTCTGCACGGTTTTGCCCAACCCCATATCGTCTGCCAGACAGCCGCCCACACCCCATTCCGCCAAACGCATCATCCAGCGGAAACCTTCGGTTTGGTAGTCACGCAAATCCGCCTGCAAATTGGCAGGCACAACTGGCTGGCTATTACGCACGTTTTTCAGCTTGGTAACTTGTGCTTTCCAGTGTTTGTCGGTTTCGAGTTTGCCTGCTTCGTCGATGAAATCTTCCAACGCCATGCCTGCGAGTGCGCCGACTTTCAAGCCCTGCTTACCGGACGTTTCCGCATAAGCGCGTAAGGTATCGAGCTTTTTCTGAAACTGGCGCGTCAGAGTAAGGAATTGCCCGTCTGCCAGTTGCACAAAACGCCCTTTCGCGGTTTGGCTGAGGTCGAGTAATTGACGCAAGGTCAGCACGAGGTTTTCATCAATGTACAGCTTGCCGTCGATGTCAAACCATTCGCCGGATTGCTTGATCTTGAGTGAAAGATTGTTGCCACTGACCTGCTGGGTAATGCGCAACTTCTCGCCTTCCGGCCATGCCAGCGTTACTTTGTCGCCGAGGGCGTGAAGTTGTTGCAGGGCTTCAAGGCATTGTTCGGGGTCGTCCAGCAACAGGTCATCGCTGGGGTCTTCCCAAGTGGATAAAGCGGGGCAATCTTGTAGCAGAGCGTCCGCCTGTTTGCGCTCTTGCTTGAGGTTGCGGGTGGTTTTGAGCGGCTTGCGGTCAACTTCGGTCATGGCATTACTGCGCCCACTGCCCGGTGGAAAGATCGGGCCAATGTTGCCGAAAGGTTGCACGCGCATCAGCATCCGCAAGCCTTCGCCCCACGGCAATAGGTGGATGTGCAAACGTGGATCGGCTTCGACCGTTTCAGCGTTATCCATGCCCGCAATGTCGGACTGAATGGTGATCAGCGGCGCAAGTGCAGACAGGGTTTGGCGGACAGTCGCTTCCGCTTCAGCGGGAACAAGCAAACCGGACTTGCCCAAAATGCTGTGCAATTGCAATACGCTGGCAGTGAGTTTGTAGAGCTTGAGTTGCAGGGTGGTTTCTTCCACCACAAAATAGCTGTCGGCTTTGTATGCCTCGCTGGGATGCGGTAATTCGGGGAACAGCTTGATGCGTAGCTTGCCCTTTTCCTTGAGAATTTGCAGTTCTTCACGCCCTTGCTGGATGTCGAGCGGGGAATTCGTCGCTCCCACCCAGAATACACGCGGATGCCCAATCAGGTGTTGCCACACATTGGCAATGTGCAGTTCGTAGCTTTTTTCGTAATAGCCATAGCTGTAGAGGTGGATACCTTGGCAGATACGCCGATCTTCCTCACTCAGGGCAGCAACCGTTTCCGGCTCGGTGGCAAGGCGTTTCAGGGCAATATTGCGCCCCGCCGACCAGCCCGTTTTGGTGGCTTTCTGCAAAGTAGGATGAATGGAATACTCGGTTTGAGAAGCGTATTTTTGCTTGCTTAATTCCCAGATGACCCGTTCAGCACCCACTTTGGCGGTTGCGGCAGACTTGCTGGGGGCGGCTGCGCCTAAACGCTGCAACGCCTGCAAGGTACGTTCCCACGCGGGTTGAGGTTGATACAGGGTAATCAGCGGTTGCGTGCCTGCCTCGGTGTGTGTGGCAGCGGATGAATCGACATAGTAAGACTTGCGTTTGTCTTTGCTGGGTAGCAGTTGCGCTAATGCGGCAGCGTATTCGTTTGCCAACCACGTATAGCCGATACTTGCCATCTGCTGATAGCGAATGACAGCCGCTTCTAACCATGTGCTAGGGATGGTTTGCTCCAACCAATGGCGCACGATCAAGGCAAACAAAAACGATAAAGGCGTTTGTTGCCACGATTCCAGGTCATCATCCAGCGCCTCTGCCTTACCCATTAGGCGTGAACTGGCGAAGTGCGCCAGTGCCTGATAGGTTTTGTTACCACCACCAAACTCTTTGAAATAGATGGGAATTTCCTTGAGCGATGTTGCCGAACCGTCCAACAATAGCGCGAGGACATACACGACTTCCAATGGTGTACCGTACAACGCCTTACGGCTGCCTTGACGTTTGCGCAACAGTTTCAAACCTGCTTGGTACAGGCTGATGGCTTCATCCCGCTTGCCTTGGGAAAGTGCCTGAGCCGAAGCAAACAGATGCCAGTATTCCAAACGTACCCCGCTATCGGCTGGCGGTTGCGCTGCCAACGGGCTTGCCCATTGTTGGCGCTGGAACATTTGCCAATAATACGTGCCACCAAACACTGTCCAGAGTGCGCTGGTATCCATCTGTTCGGCTTGCAGCAGTTGCTGGCAATGCGCCCAAAGTGGGCTGACATTCTCGTTATTCTTGTCAGCCACTGATAAATAAATCGGGGCGATAAATTGCAGGAAAATGGTTTCAGGAATAAACGGTAGCCACGCGGGGTCTAGCGACTTTCCCCACAAAGTGAACCACGGATGCGGTTGAAATTTGGGACTATTGGCGCATTGCTGATTAGCACGTTCCAGTAACATCGCCAACGTTCTGCCATTGCCGAACAGTGCCTGCAAACGTAGGTCGCGTAAGGCGTGATCCGCATCCGTCCAGATTTTATGCCCAAACCACTTTGCTGGTTGCTCTGGGCTGATGTGAATATCCACCACCTTTGCCAAGGCAGCAAATCGCCCATGCTGCAAACTACGGCGGGTCAATTCATCACGAGTCTCAGGCGTACATGCGTAATAGTTATTGCTGGTAACAGTGAGATAATCGAGACGCACTAGATCGTCCAGCAAGGGGCGCAATACTTTAACGTCCATATTCACCGGAGACAGTTTTGACAACGGGGTTGCCGCTATCGGCGCGTAGATAATGGACATGAATTCCAGCAACTGCTGGGTGCTTTCAGAAAGGTGAAAGAATTTTGTTTCGTCAAATTTCGAGGTCATGTGTCAACTGGGTCAATTGTTGTTGGAGATAAGCCATCGGAATCCGTTCCTGTTCCAGCCGCTGATGGGTTTGTTGCAAGTGTTGGTAAACGGCGGCTTCTTCCGGCTGCAAGTGCTGGAGTATATCAGTACAGCGGGCGTTTTCCGGCTCTTCGACGCATAAATGCGCGTATTGCTGCAAGGTTGGCGCATCCATCAGCAGGGACTGGGTGTGCGGGAAATAGCGGCGCAGCCGCGACAGGATCGAGAAGCCGTGGGTGTCGAGGTCGCCCCAGTAAATCAGCGGGCGGGTGTGCAACCAAGGGATTTCTGCCAAGGCATCTACGCCGTAACCAAGCCCGAAGATCACGATGGCTTGCGCCGTGGCGGGAAAACTCAGACCGTTGGTTTTGTTTTCGGTGACAAACACGCGCTGGCAGGGGATTTCCCATTGCGCCAGTTGCGATAACGGCAGGCTGACATCGGTTATACCTGCGACCGGGCTGAGGGCGGTATCCAGCAAGCGCAGGCGTAACAGCGGTTCGTCGTATTTCAAGCCATAACGGCGCTCGAAACCGTATTGGCGCAGGCCGGTACTATCGGGGTCAATGGCGGATTCTGGCAGTACGGCATCCAGCAATTCGCTCAAAATCGCTTTGTGTTGCCCGATGAATTTGCTGTCTACGCCGGGGATGTCGAGTTCGCGTAGGTAACGTTCCGGGCGCGGCTGGTGCAGGAAATAGCGGCATACTGCCAGTAAGGCAGGCCAGACTGATGCGTGTTCCATCAGTTTGGTGGGGTATTTGAGCAACCATGCGCGTAACACTGGAAATTCGGTGGCGGTTTCTAGCCCGGTTTGGTACAGGGCGGGGAATACCTGTTTTTTCTGGATGAAGCGTAGCAAATCATCGCGGGTGTCGAAGCTGATCGTGTCCGGCAACAGTTGTGTGCCGAGTTGGCGGTGCTGTACTTCGCGGTAGCCGATGCGGTAGCCGTAGCCTTTTGCCTCAACGCTGGCTTGTTTGAGGGTGGTGATCCAGCCGCGCACTTGGGCGAACTGTTCCATTTGTGCGCTGGCGTTGGGCTTGCGGAAGGGGATTTCCCACGGGAACAGCTCGCCTGCTTCCCATGCGTCTTGCAGGATGCGCCCGCTGTCCCAGAGTTTTTGGGCTTTGGTGCGGATGTCGGCGGGGGTGATCAAAGTCTTTCCTCTATTCCCCCAGCTCCACCCAAACCAACCGCTCAAAGCCCAATGCGACAACCGCAAAGCAGTGTAAACGCTGCGGTTCGCGGTATTTTTCCACCAATACGCGGCGGTAATCCTGCAATTGCAATAAGGCTGCTTGAATAGCTTCTTGTACCGCAGGCAGTTGTTGCAAGGCTTCACGGCTTTGCGCCCGTACCTCTTCTGCCGTCAGCCCCAGTGCTTTCAATCGCAGGTATTTAAATTCCAGCACGAAGTCGTTCAACGCTGCCAAGCGGCGTTGGTCGGGGCGAATAATCATCAACAAATCCGCATAACGCCGTTGCAGTGCCGCCTCCGAGTCCATGATGTAATACATATCATCGAATAACAGGCTCATAAACGCGGTTTTGATGGTGAGTTCATTGCTCCACTTATAATCACGGTTGTTGAATGCCTTGAAATAGCGGGTTTCAAGGTAATCGGCTAAGGGATGCAAATCTGCCGTTTGATAAAACTGTTTAGCAAGCGCTTCAACGTGGCGACGGTCTGCCAAATCGGGTAAGGCTTTTTCACGCAAGGTGTCCACATACAGCGCAAAAATAACCCGATTCGGCACTTCCAGCTTCATTTCTTCCAATGGCCCTGCCGTGCCGCCGATGGTTAATACCCCGAAGAAATACAGCAAGGATGCCATGTAACGCGGGTCAGTTTGCAGCCGGTGCAATTGCTCCACACCGAATTGCGTTTCCAAATAGGGCAGCAATACCGGATTTTGTTCGTCGAGGATATTGGCGATGACATTGCCACCTTCGGGCAGGCTGGCGATGTAACGCACGCGGCTGGCATCCATGGCGAGATTAGCATCCAGCATTTCCGCTGGTGGCTTGCAGCGTTTTTGATACGCCCGCAAAAAGTAAAAGCACAAAGTGGGGTTATAAACCGTGGGGAAGCGGGCATCGGCACAAAAGCGGTAGCCGTTGTAAAACTGGCGCATGGTGTCCAACACCGTAGCAGCTTGCGTGGCGGGTAGACCGCAGTCGTGCAAGACTTCGCTGACTAAGCCGCTCAATTCCGCCTCAGCAATCCCGCATATCCCGTTGAAATCTTCATCCAGCGAAATATTGGTGGCTACGTTATAGCCGCTGGTCATATCACTCAACACCAAGGGCGACACGCCGGTGATGAAGACGCGGGCAATTTTGCCCTCAGACACGTTGCCTTTGATCACCTTGAACAGCGTTTTGACGATACCCTCGCTTTCCAGCAAGTCGTAGTAGCGTTTGGTATTACCCGCGTCATGCACCAAGACTTCGTTGGCGAAGTTGTCGTATTCGTCGATCAGCAAGTAGGCAGTATGACCGCTATTTTTGACAACACTGCTTAGAGATTCAAAGGTCGCCAGTGCATCGTCATCGTAGATACGCACGGGAAACCGTAGCAAGGCTTGGTAATTTTGCACAAAATCTGTCATACGTTCATTGAGGTGTTTGAACAAATTCTGCTTAATCTGCTCCACATCGCCTTGCCCTGATACCTTGGAAAAATCCCAGCGCAGGATCAGGTATTGGTTATGTTCGGGCGTGGGATCGTTGCCGACCGCCAACCCGCCGAACAGGGTTTCAAACTCCCCTGCCGTGTTGATGTCGTAGTAATTGGCGAGCATGGACAGCAACAGCGATTTGCCGAAACGGCGCGGGCGCAGAAACACCAGTTGCCGCCCTGACTCTTCGAGTCTGGTAATACAGTCTGTCCGGTCAAGGTACAGGTAAGGCTTAGTGCGTAATAGGTGAAAGTCACTGATGGCGTAGGGAAACTTGATCATGTCCATGTGCTTATTCTGTTGGGCGATGGGGTGATTATAGCATGAGGCGACAGGAATCGAGCTGAGGGGTGAGAATCTTCGAGGGACTGACAAACTGTTCCGCTTTAAGTGGATAGCCATTGTCAGGAACAGCGTTTGTTCAGGCGGTCATCGAAGCTGAACAATTCCAGCCCGTACAGCTTGCTTTTCACGCACAATAGCGCGTCCACGAAGTCGATGTTTTTGTAGAGGACGAGGTTGAGCGTTTCGATAATCTGGAACTTGTCGTCATTGATCACGCCTGCGAAGGCGAGAATGGTCTTGAGGTCGTCGATCACTTCCGCCTTGGGCAGTTGGTAGAATTTGGTCAGGACAAAAAACGCCTCCATCACTACGCTGTCGAGGATAATGATGTTTTGCTCGCCGCGTTCAACCTCTGCAAACAGTTCGGTGGATTTCGCCAGAAATTCGGCATGGTCGCCCACGAGGTAGCGGAGGATGATATTGGTATCAATCAGCAACGTCATATTTTTCCTTCATCGCCGCTAACAGGGCAACTTCGCGGGCTTCTTCAAACGAGGCAGCGCGTAGGGCGGTTGGGATGCGCTGGCGGTATTTGCCAGCCAGCCGTTGGGCATTGTGGGTAACAAGACGAGGGTAAACCGTGGCAATGATTTGCTTGCGGCGTTTATCCACGATCTGCAACGGCTCCGTGAGCGTGGTGAGGATGGCGATGTTTTTCTGGATTTCGGCGAGTCCTGCTTGCATGGGGCGTACTCCTATATACAATTGGTTCATTATATATAGATAACGAGTCGTTTGCCACTTCCCGTGTAGGTCGTATTGCGCGGAAGGATACGCTAGAATTCCTTGAAATCATTGGCATCCAGTCGGAAATATGCGACAGGATGTCGTTTTTAACGGCGACATTAGGTCTATTGGTTTACGTTAGTCATGAAAAATAGCCCCGAAATACGCCAAGCACTGGAAGCTGATGCTTCCGATATTGCCGAGTTAATTTACTCAACCTCTGTCGCGTGCTGCTTTACGCCCGAACAACCATGCCCCGAATGGTATAGAGAAAGCGTACAACCCAATCAGATAGCAAACCTACTCAAGTCTGAACAAGTGGTTTGGCTGGTGGCTGTTCAAGAACAAACACTTGCTGGCGTTCTCGCTGTTAGCGATAAGAATCATGTGAAATATTTTTTCGTTCATCCTGCTTATCAAAAACTTGGCATTGGCAAACAACTGTGGCATTTCGCTTTACGCAGAGGGGCGTTGGGAAATTCGCTTACGGTTCGTTCATCTCTGTTTGCAGTTCCCGTGTATGAAAGCCTCGGCTTCACGGCTACTGAGCCGCCGAAGACGTTTAATGGCATGTACTATCAAACCATGGTGGCACGCTATGGCTAACCCGGCGCTCAGCCTCGCGCCTTTCAGTCGCTGGACGCTGCGCGATAAAGCCGCGCTGCACCAGTTAGCTCTACGTTGTTAGGTAGAGCCAGCGGAGGGTGAGGACACAACGCTTTCCATGCTAGAATCCCACTATACGCAAAAACAGGAGAACACCATGCAAGCCATTGAATTCAATGCCACCCCACACAGCGGCATGTTGTTGATACCAGAAATGTACCGTCAACAGTGGGAAGGTTTATCCGTGCGGGTTATTTTGCTGCCTGCCAACGAAGCAGCTCCAGCAACGCCTAAACCCAAAACACTACTGGAACGCCTGCGTACCATCGAAAAAATCCATGCAGCACCCGACTTGTCCGAGAACCACGATGCTTACGTGCTGGGGCAAACACATGGTTGAACCTTTGTTTGTCGATACGGGTTACGTACTCGCGTACATCAACGCCAACGACCAGCATCACGATGAAGCCCTGCAACTCGAACCGTATTTTGTTGGGCATCCACTGGTAACAACCGATGCAGTCCTGCTGGAAGTAGGCAACGCCCTTTCCCGCAGCTTCAAAACACAGGCTGTCGAAATCATCCAGCACTTTCAGGAAGCAGAGGATGTGACGCTGATTCACATGAATCCCTTGCTGTTCAAGGACGCTTTTGATCTGTACCAACGCTACCGCGATAAAGAATGGGGCATGGTCGATTGCCTGTCATTCGTTGTCATGCGTGAAATGAGGCTCACCACAGCCTTGGCGTTTGACAAGCATTTTGATCAGGCGGGGTTTCGGGTGTTGACCGCCAACAGTTGATTACCCCCCCCGTAAATCTGAACTTGAGGATAAACCGCATGTTGTTATTAAAACACTGGTATTTCGAGGCTGACATTTTCTGAATGTTTAACATTTGGAGAACGTGCATGTCTGTACGCAACAAAAGCCAAGACCGCGATGCCCACGGCAAGATCAAAGCCCAGTATCGTGGCAAACCCCGTTACCACACCATGAGTACACCAAGCTGGTGGACGCGCTTGCATATGACTCGCCCCCGCCGCCAGCAAAACCACCGTTTGTGCCATGCGGTGAAAAGGGGCGCAGATGCCGATGCCTTGGTATTCCCACTCGGCAACCACAAACCACACGAGTACTACTGGTAGAAAAACGTAGGGCGGGTGGAGCTACGCTCCTCCCACCCTACCAGCCTTCTCCCGCCGATACTCCTCAA
Source organism: Candidatus Thiothrix putei (assembly GCA_029972225.1). Classification (NCBI taxonomy): domain Bacteria; kingdom Pseudomonadati; phylum Pseudomonadota; class Gammaproteobacteria; order Thiotrichales; family Thiotrichaceae; genus Thiothrix; species Candidatus Thiothrix putei. The sequence continues at coordinate 2,021,417 of CP124756.1, read as the reverse complement.
TACTCAAATTCCTTACCAGCGATTTCTGCCCCGCTTCGTTATGCACGAAATGCACCGAGTTGATGTAATCCTCAATCACATGAATCTTCTGCAACGGCGTGACGATCAGCAGTTGCAAATTGAGCTTGCGGAACAGTTCCAGCCCGTAGCGGGTGGATTCGTCCGAGCCGCGCCCAAATGCCTCATCAATCACCACGAAGCGGAACGAGCGCGAACGCACCTGCCCCCATTCCAGCCCAAACTGGTAGGCCAGCGCGGAAGCCAGCACCGTATACGCCAGCTTTTCCTTTTGCCCGCCCGATTTTCCGGCAGAATCGCTGTAAAACTCGCGTTCGGTATCGTCTTCGCGCCAACGTTCACTCGCCGAAAACACATACCAGTTGCGCACATCGCTGACTTTGCGCATCCACTTGCGGTCAAGCTCGCTGAAGCCTTCGCGCCCGTTGAGGCGGTCAATAATGTGTTTGACTTGCAGGAAACGGGTTTCGGTGTACATCTCGTCATCGTCAAGGCTGTGGCTCAGGCACTGGCGCAAATCCGCCCGGAAATCACGAATTTCTGCGTCTTGCGTCTGGGTCGCCAACAACAGGATGTACGTGCCCGCGTTGTATTCGATGCCCTGCAAGGAACGGTTGATCGCATCGAGTTTGTCGTCGATGGCGCGACGTTCCTTTTCCAACTGGTTTTGCAGCATCACAATGCCCTGAATGGTCTGCTCATTCAGCATCGCCTTGAATTTCTGTTCGTGGCGTGGCAGGTCTTCGCTTTGCAGCACCGCCAACATGCGCTGGAATTCGCCCGCCGATTCGAGGCTGGCATCCACTTCGCTGGTGTCAGCGGGGTAATCGCGCTTGTAATCCTGCATTTGCTGGACGATTTTCTGCGACAAACGCCGGTTTTTGCCTTCATCGCTGTCGAGGTGCGCCTGCATCGCGCTGCGGATGTCGCTTTGCTGCTTGCCCAGACTGCGTAAATTGAACGCGGTATCGCCCAACACTTGTTGCCGCCAGTGTTCCAGCAAGCCGTGGTGTTGTGCCAACGCGGTTGCGGGCAGCAAGGCGGCTTGTTCGGTGGCGCGTGCCTGTTCATCTTCCGCATTGGTGATTTTATTGTTCAGCGTGCCTTGTTCCAGCAATACCTCGCTGTGCTTGCGGTCGGCCTCTTCGCGTTGCTGGCGGCTGGTTTGCAATTGCGCTTGCAGGCTTTGCAGGATGTCGGAACTGTTCTCGATGCGCTGCTGTTCTTCACGCAGTTGCTGCATGGCGCGTGCCGGGGTGTGCCAGTCAATCTCGCTAAAATCGCGCACCTTTTGCACATCACGCAGCGCATTTTGCTGTTGGCGCAAACCTTGGCGTTGGCGTTCGACTTGTGACAACACATCCGCCGTTTGGTGAATCTGCCGAATCAAGGCTTCGGCTTGCGCTTCCAGTGCCTGCAATTTGTCGCGGTTGCTCCAGCCCAGCACGTAGCGGGAACGGTCGTGCAAGTTGTGGCGGTCGTCTTTTTCGTGGCGTTGCCCACCGCCTTTGACCTGTCCGTTCTGGCTCAGGGCTTGGTGGTGACGACGGAAATCTTGCATGTCGGTGGCGCAATGGTAGTCAAAGCGTTCGTGCAGCGCGTGTTCCAGCCAAGGGTAAAATTCGCTGTCGGCCTTGATGCGCAGCTTGCGTACCAGCGATTGCGGGTCGAGTTCGCCACGGCGCGAGGTGCTGGGGGTTTGCACACGGTAATACACCAGCCGCCCGTGCAAATGGGTCTGTTCGACGTAGTGGCTGACGCGCTCGTAATGGCGTTCCGGCACTAACAGGCTCAAGCCGAAATTGTGCAAGACGCGCTCGGCAGCACCTTCCCACAGCCGTTCGGTTTCGTCCACTTGCAGCAATTCGCCCGCAAACGGCAAGTCTTCTTCCGGCAGGTTCAGCACTTCCAGCATGGTCTGGCGCATGGCGAGGTTTTGGCGTGGGATATTGCTCTTGCGTTGGCGCAGCGAGTCAATATCAGCCTGCAACTGTTGCTGCTGACCACGTTGCAGGTGCAGACGAATGGCGTAATCATCGTATTCTGCCTGTGACACCCGTTCTTGTTGCTGGATGTCAGCCTCCAGCACTTCGACGCGCTGGCGGTTGTGGTAGAAGTTGTCTTCACTCAACTCAGCCGTCAAACCGAGTTGGGTGATATTGGTCTGCCAGTGGTCGTACTGGCGTTGGCAGCGGGTACGGTCTTTTTCCAGCGTCGCCATTTCTTTTTCGAGTTCACGCAAGCGTCGTCCGCCTTGGTCTTCGATGCTGCGGTGCAAATCGTCCTCTTGGGTGCGCAAGGTCTGGATGCTGGTTTCAAGCTGGGTGCGCCGATGGCTGAGGCGTTCGGCATCGTGGCGCAGGTTTTGCAGGCGTTCAGTGAGCAAACCCACTTCCTGAACGGCAAACCAGCAGCCCAAGGCTTCGCGGGCGGCTCGCAGGGCGTGGATGCTGCTGCTGAGCTGGGTGTAATCGGCAAGGTTGCTATCCAGCGGTTGCAACAGGCTGATTTGCCGCCGTGCTTTCAATACCGCTTCGTGCAGGCGGTTGAGGTTGTCGAAATCGCGGCACAGGCTGTGGATTTGCTGTTCTACGCCCGTGTCTTCGAGCATGTGGGTACGCACAAAATCGGTCAAATTGCCGACCGATTTCATCGACACGGTTTGGTAAAACAGGTCGAGTGCCTGTTCGGACTGGATGCCGAAATAGCGCCGAAAGCGGGCAGCGTATTCCTTGAAGGTGTCGATGACCGCCACGCCGGGCAGTTTCGCCAAGCGTTTGCGTAGTGCGCTGATGTCATTGCCGAAGTTGGCGAAGTGTTCGCGGATGGTCAGCAGGTTCTCGGCGGTGACGTAAAAGCGTTCAGGCTGACGGCTGCCTTCCTTGAGCCAGAACACTTGCGCCAGCGTCATGCCTTGGGCAAAGCCGGGGTTGTAGAACCAGCCGAGCAACACGCTGTAGTGTTTTTCATCGCGCAGGGCAACGGCTTTTGCGCCCTGCCCCAGTTCGTTTTTTTCGCTTTTGTATTCGCCGCGCACGTAAGAGCCGAGGGAACGTTCCTTGCCTTCCGCGCCCGCTGCTTTGTTGTAGGTGATGCGTTGGGTGGGGACGAGCAGGGTGGTGATTGCATCCACCAGCGTGGATTTACCGGAACCGATGTCGCCGGTCAGCAGCGCGTTGTGGCCTTGCGGGGCAATTTTCCAGACGTGCTGGTCGAAGGTTCCCCAGTTGTAGACTTCGAGGTGGTGGAGGCGGAAGCCGGTTTGGGTGTCGTCGCTGGCGAAATCGAGGGAAAGAGGTTGCGGGTCATTCATCCGTGGCACTCGCGTATTGCTGGTAGGTTTTGAGTTTAGTGTCCAGTTCGCCCAGCCATTGCGCATCGACGAAGGCTTTGAGGATACGGCGGATTTCAAGCATGTCGTCCTGCTGTTTGAGGGTGCGCAAAAAGCCGTATTCGATCACTTTGTTGATGGCAATGTTGATCTGGTCGATCGTTTTGGCTTCGTTGCTGTGTTCGGGCATGAACACGCGCATCATTTCGACAACTTGGGTGCGTTCTAGTACCACGCGGCTGTCGCCACCCGTGGCATCCTGTTCGGCAAGGCGTTTACGCAGCAGAGCCAGCAACAGGCTGACGGGGTAAGTCAGAGTGCGTTTGGCGATCAGACGCGGGGTATCGGGGCTGTCTTCGTCGTCGGTTTCGGTGTCTTGCTGGCGCAGGAAAGCGTAGCCTTCGGCTTCGTCAAGGTACAGGGTCAGGCCGAGGATGCGGATGTAATCGCGCACGGCGGCTTGCAATTCCAGCAGGGCTTGCCACAGACGCGGGTGTTGGTCGGCGTAGACCACGCTTTTGAAAAGCTGAATCAGGACGGGGGCAAGGTTGGGGGTTTGGGTATCAGTGGTCATTCAGGCCGCTTCCGCAGGGTTACATGGAATACGTGTTCATCAATATCGAATTCAGCCGGAGGGTTGCCGTTTTGTTGCAGCACAGCTTGCGCCCGCTGGATGCCATAACCAAAACGGTTGACATAACCCAGTGCTTTCATGGCTTCGGCAATCACCGGATTACGGTAACTACTACGGCGGGTCAGTGTATCTTTGGTAACGCTGCCATAAAGTCCGCCCGCACTCTGTATTTCAATATGGTCGCTATACCAATAAAAACGAATCGGTGTAGTTGACTGGTAATCACGGTGCATAACGGCATTGAGCAACAATTCACGCACGGCCACTTCGGGATAATCGGGCAACAAACGCTCGCGCAACACTGATACCGAATGCAAAGTTGACTGGATATTACTCTTGATGCGGGTATCCAGTTCACGCAATACGCTCAGCAAATCCCCAGCGATTTCAGCTTGATCCGTTGGCAAATCGGTCAAACCCTCACCCGGCAAACGCAGGTATTGGATATAAGCACCGGGAAAGTAATACCGAGGTCGTTTGCCAAATAACAGCAAACCACCCGCCGTGCAACAATCATACTGCAAGTCATAGAAGCGCAGTGACGCAAGCTGTTCTTTATGGGTACGATGGTTTGCCGCAATCACTTCGGCATCCACCACCTCCTGACGGTATGCGCTAAATAACGGCAGCGAGAGTTCTTCAATCCCCACCCCGATCATGGGTAAGGCATCATACGTATGGGCGCGGGACGTCCGGCGTTCACTCAACAAACGTTCTTCTTGTTCGTTGGCGATAGCCTTGCGCGGGCCGACCCGAATCCATACCTGCCCTTTGTAACGCACAGGCGGCAGATTGGAGGGCTGAACTTCCACCACTGCCACGTCCCCTTCCGGCAAGCTGAACTTGCTGACCACCAACACCGGCAACGGCTGAATATTGCCATCCGAACGCAAAGCCGCCAAATTCAGTAACAATTCGTCCGTCACTTGCAAACCAACAGGCTTACCCGTTTTGTCATCCACTCCGATCAACAGATAACCCGGCTCACGGTGATTGGGCAAATCGTTGGCAAATGCACACACTGCTTGGGAAAACTTGTCGGTTTTGTTGGTGGAAACGGTGCGTTCCACACGGTCGGACTCCATATCAGCCAGCAGTTTGAGCAGTTCTTTTTGGGTCAACATAGAAACTCCGGGGCGTTATCCGTTGCAAACGTTCAGTATCGCCTGATTATGGCATAAATCAGCGGGTAAACAGGATGCGCGGCAAGCGCACCGTGCGCCCTGCATCACCCAACGGCAGCACCTCTTCGACGGACTCATCCACCGCCGCTTTGGCATCCTTGCTGGCAAGGTTCAGGTAGGCAACCAGTTCCGCCAAGCCCTGTTGCAGCGGGTATTGTTGCAACACTTCCGCCAAACTGACCTGCGAATACTCGTGCAACAGGCGGCGGATATTGCCGCGCAAACGGGCTTCATCCACCCAATGTTGGTTGTAAAGTGCTTGCACATCGACGGATTCATCGGCTTCTTCCAGCCTCACCGCTGCCAGTGCGATCTTGGTTTTTGGCTCGAACAGGCTGCGTTCCATCACCAAATCAATTGCCAAACGCGGCTGATCAAGGGTAGCAACCTGGCGAAAAATAGTCGTCTCCGGCGGGGAATTACGCATTGCCACGGCGGACTTTTCAATGCCCCGAATCAATTGCAGGATGCGTTTGTCCTCCATCCACGCCTGATCCGCCAAGTATTTGCGTAATTGTTCTGCCAATTGCGCGTTGGTGCGAAACACTTTTTCGCCCGCTTCCAGCAGGAAATAGCCAATGCGCGGCAAAAACTGGCGGTCATCGACTTCACGCAAAGCCTCTTGCTGCAAGGCTGCGGTGGTCATGTTTTCCAGTGCTTGCTGGCGTTGCGGCGACATCAGGAATTCCCAGAAGGCATTGAAACTGCGCCCCTGTTCGGAATCGCGAATGTAGTCTTGTTGCTCGAAAATCTCGTCCAGCAACTCGCCCTTGCGTTTGTCACTGGTGGCAATCAGTTCGCGCACTTCCTGATCGAGGGTGCGAAAGTTGTATTCGACTTGGCGGAAATCGGCCAGCAATTTACGCGCTGTGTCTTCGGCTTCAAACCAACGTTCCTTGATGCGGGTCGGGTCAGCCGCCTCCACCAAGCCGGAACGGATGCGGGTAATCTGGCGTTCCAGCTCCGCTTTTTGTCTTTCCAACTCGGCGATTTTAACGGCGGGGTCTTGCTCAGCTTCCTGCACGATTTCCTGTAACAGGCGATAGAGGGTCATCAGGCGCGATTCGGTGCCGACGAACTGGCGTGGTTGCAAGCCTTGCAGCCATTCCACTGCTTTTTCCGCCCCCGGAGTCAAATCCAGTTGCGGGATGTCGCGGCCTTGCACGTAATATTTGCGCAGGTAGGGGCTAGTGCCATTTGCCCAGTCGTCGAGGTATTGGCGGGCGGTTTTGGGAAATGCACCCTCCCCTTCGCGGTCGCGCAGGTGGAACAGGTAGTCGTCCAGTTGGGTACTCACCTGATCAAACGGCAAGGAACGTTCGTTGGGCTTGATAAAGGTGGCGTACAAGAAACTGACGATCAGCGGCGCATGGCTGGCGGTCAGCAAACGCCAAGTGGTGTCGTGCTTGCGCAGGTAATCGAGGGTTGAATAATCCATCAGTGCCTATGCCGGAAACACGCCAGTGGAAATGTAACGGTCGCCCCGATCACAAATAATCGCCACGATGGTGGCATTCTCGACTTCCTTGGACAAACGCAACGCCGCAGCCACTGCCCCACCCGACGATACCCCGCAGAAAATTCCCTCTTCCGACGCCAAGCGCCGCATGGTGTCTTCCGCCTCCGGCTGACTCATATCCATTTCGCGGTCAACTTCATCGCGGTGGAAAATTTCCGGCAAATACTCCGGTGTCCAACGACGGATGCCTGGAATCTGGTCGGTTTGCGTCGCCGGTTGCACGCCCACGATTTGCACATCAGGATTCTTGGATTTGAGGAAACGCCCTGTGCCCATAATCGTTCCGGTCGTCCCCATGCTGCTGACAAAATGCGTCACTTGCCCATGGGTATCGCGCCAGATCTCAGGGCCGGTGGAATGGAAATGCGCCAGCGGATTGTCTTCATTGGCAAATTGATTCAGCAACTTACCTTTGCCGTCACGATCCATTTGCATGGCAAGGTCACGCGCCCCCTCCATGCTCGCCTCTTTGCTGACGAGGATCAATTCCGCGCCGTAGGCTTTCATGGAAGCGCGGCGTTCGGCACTCATGGTTTCGGGCATGATCAGCACCATTTTGTAGCCTTTGATCGCGGCAGCCATCGCCAGCGCAATGCCAGTATTGCCGCTGGTGGCTTCGATCAAGGTGTCGCCCGGCTTGATGTCACCACGCGCTTCCGCTCGCTGGATCATCGAAAGTGCAGGACGATCTTTGACTGAACCGGCGGGGTTATTGCCTTCCAGTTTCACCAGAATGGTGTTGGTAGTTTGACCCGGTAAGCGTTGCAAACGTACTAGCGGGGTATTGCCGATGAAGTCTTCGATGGTGGGGTAATGCATGTCCGGCGCTCTTGATTTTGTGTCAAGGTAAAGAGCTTACCAGCCATCCCCCGGATTCGCTACCTACTGGCGGATTTGACTTGACCTTAAGCCGCAATGCGGTAACGTCACTACCACTCATCATAAAAACAAATCGGAAATCGTATGAATTCTGTATCCGTAGGAAACGTCCCCGTCTCTGCTGCCATGCGCATCCAAAGCGACTACGACCTGAGCCGCCGCTCGATCAATGGCGTGTTCCCTTACATGATTAGTTGGGGCGTGCTGGTGTTGGGGACAGATATTGTACAGCACAACCCCACCCTCGTTTACGGTATAGGTTTGTTAATGCTGATTTTAGGCAGCATACGCTTTGTATTATTGAAACAATTTCCTGTCCACTACAAGGCACGCCCCGATAGAGCACGACTGCTGCTTAGCATCAACCTGATAGTGTCCGTCAGTGTCTGGGCGCTGTTCACCGCGTGGGGGCTGGTGCATGTCGGGCTGGCGGAACAGGGAACGCTGATATTAATGCCACTGTTGATGCTGTGTGTCGGCACAACCACCAGCCTTGCGCCCCACCACCCCTTGTTTATCGCCTACGTCAATATCATGATTTGGCCGCAAATCATTGTGCTGGTGAGCATGGGTACTGCCAGCGCGTACACCATCGCCGTGTCGCTACTCCTGTTCAGTGCTGTCACCCAGACCTTTGGCAAAAGCCTGCATCATGATTACTACCAGCTCCTGTACAAAAATGATTTGCTGGAGCAACAAGCCGCCAAACTCGCAGCCGCCAAGGAAACCGCCGAAGTCGCCAATCAAGCCAAAAGCCAGTTTCTAGCCAATATGAGCCACGAATTGCGCACGCCGATGAACGGTATTCTGGGTGCAAGCGAATTGCTGACACCGTTGGTGAAAACCGCTGAACAACAACAATACGTTGCCCTGATCCACCGCAGTGGCAAAACGCTGCTGGCATTGCTGAATGATTTGCTGGATTTTTCCAAGATCGAAGCAGGCAAAATGGCGTTGGAACAAACCAGCTATCCGCTACGCGACATGGTGGCGCATTTGCAGCATTTGCTGGAGATTCGTGCCAAGGAAAAGGGGCTAACGTTCACCATCAATATCAGTGCCGACATTGCGCCTTATTTGCTGGGCGATGAAATTCGCACCCAACAAATCTTGCTCAACTTACTCGGCAATGCCATTAAGTTCACCGAGGTGGGCGCGATCACACTGACGATTAAACGCACTGAAAATGGCGAACGGCTGCGCTTTGACATTACCGACACCGGCATTGGCATTCCCCCTGAAAAGCAACGGCTGTTGTTCCACAGTTTCCAGCAAATGGAATCGTCAACCGCACGCAAATACGGCGGCACGGGGCTAGGGCTGGCGATTTCCAAGCAGTTAGTCAGCCTGATGCACGGCGAGATTGGAATGCACAGTGAAGAAGGGCGAGGCTCGTGTTTCTGGTTCGAGCTGCCGTATCAGGTAGCCACACCAACCCCTGAGACAATACCCGCCACCGCCACACCGCCGGATGCACCGCTAAACCCTGACTGCCGCATTTTGCTGGCAGAAGACAACCCGATTAACCAAATCATCGCGCAAGCCATGCTGGAAACGTTGGGTCTAACTCAAGTCGATTTGGTCGAAAACGGCACGCAAGCGATTCAACACCTGATTGATGCCGACTACGATTTAGTGCTGATGGATGTGCAAATGCCCGAATGTGACGGTCTGGAAGCCTGCCGCCATATACGTGGGAGCAGCATTCATGCAGGGATGGCAGCAGTACGCAACCCAGCCATTCCGGTGATTGCATTGACGGCGAATACGATGTCGGCTGACATTGCCGAATGCTTGAAAGCGGGAATGAACGGGCATTTGGGTAAGCCATTGGATACGCCGACGTTAGTAGCGGAATTGCACAAGTGGTGTGCCACGTCAGATCCCCACCAAAATCACGAAAGCGAGCGCGTGGGTACGCTCATCGGCGACTGAAAGCTGGCATGACGTTACGCCCATTGCGGTGGCAGTTGTCAACGTTACGCCGTGCAATTGCAGCAGTGGTTTGCCGCGTGGGTCATGGGTGGTTTCGATTTCTTGCAAGCGGACTTCTTTGCCAATACCTGTGCCAAGAGCTTTGGCAAGGGCTTCTTTGGTAGCAAAGCGTTTCGCCAGCCATGCCGCTGGATTGGCTTGATTGGTGAAACGTTCCAGTTCGTTGGGGTGCAGGATGCGTTCGGGAAAGCGGACGGGGTGGCGTTGCAGGGTGGCTGCAAGGCGAGCGATTTCCACGATGTCCGTGCCGATGCCGAGAATGGTCATATCCGGTTTCTTGCTGCTTGCATCAATGCCAACATTTCCACCGTCGCTTGACGGATACCGACAAACACCGCCCGCGCTACCATCGAATGCCCGATATTGAGTTCGCGGATATTGTCGATTGCTGCAATCGCTTGGGTATTGTGGTAATCCAAGCCATGCCCCGCGTTCACTTGAATACCAAGATTGTGCGCAAATTCAGTGGCTTCCCGAATACGGTTCAGTTCACGCTGTTTGGCTTCGCCCGTGGCATTCGCATACGTGCCGGTATGCAATTCAATCACGGGCGCACCAATGTCCGGCACGCGCCGGATTTGCTCAATGTCCGGCTCGATAAACAGCGACACGCGGATATTCGCCGCATTCAAGCGCTGGGTCACGCTGCGCACGCGCTCGAATTGCCCGATAATGTCCAAACCGCCTTCGGTGGTGAGTTCTTCGCGCTTTTCGGGAACGACGCACGCATCATTCGGCAATACGTCGCAGGCAATGCCAACCATTTCATCGGTTGCCGCCAGCTCCAGATTCAAACGGCGCGTACACATTTGGCGAATCGCGTATACATCCACATCCTGAATATGGCGGCGGTCTTCGCGCAAATGGATGGTGATGGCGTGTGCGCCTGCGTCTTCCACCAGCCGCACCGCTTCCAGTAAATCGGGGTAAGCCGTGCCGCGTGCTTGGCGTAAGGTAGCGATATGGTCAATATTGACACCGAGTTCGATCTTATTCATGGAACAATTTTCTCGCATTCAAGGTTTTGCCTTTCAGCAACATCTGGATCAGGTAATCAAGGGTATGGCGCAATTCCAAGCGCTGGTCGGGGTTCATCGCTTCGGGTTCACGTAAGGCGATCAGCAAGTTGCCGGAAATCGGCACGCCCTTGCCCTCCCCCATATCCGCCGCTAAACCGTGGTCGGGGCGGAAACGGTAACGCATCGCAGGTTCAATGTCATGCCCTTCTGCATCATCGTGCCATAGATTGAGAACATAGCCTGCCATTGCCAGCACGTCCAGTTCAAACAGCGGCAGTGCGAGTACATCGGCGAGATTTTCGAGGCGGAACAGCGTTTGCTGGTATTGCGCGAATAATTCCGGCTGCGGCTGGTGTTGCCATAGCGCCCGCAGCAGCAATTCGTTGGCGTATACCGCCCGCACCAAACCAACCGCTTTCAGCGGAAAACGGCGTTTTTCTTCGGCATTGAACAGGGTGAAGACTTCGCCCTTGCCCGTCCAACTGGCGTCGAGTTGGCGGAAAGGTTCGAGCATTCCTTTGGAGCGTGTGCCTTTACCTTGCCCGAATTTGGCAACGCAAGTGATCTTGCCAGCGTCGCGAGTGAACATATCCAGCAATAGGCTGGTATCGCGGTAGGGATTACGCCGCAGGATGAAAGCGGGGGTCAAAAGAAAATCCCCCCTAACCCCCCTTTTGCAAAGGGGGGAACAAGAGGGATAGCACGATGGGCTTCCCCCTTTGCAAAAGGGGGACTGAGGGGGATTTTCTTCAAGTTGAAATCCCCAAACTTTGCAGATGCCGTGGGCTGTTTTCCCAATTCTCTTCCACCCGCACCCACAATTTCAGCATCACTTTGCGCTCAAGGAAGGCTTCCAACGCAATCCGTGCCGAGCTGCCAATGCGTTTGAGCGTCTCGCCACGATTACCGATCACAATGCCTTTCTGGTTGTCACGGCTGACCCAAATTACCGCGTTAATTTCGGTCAACTTGGGCTTTTCCTCGAAAGTTTCGATTTCAATCGCGGTGGAATACGGCATTTCCTGATGCAAATACGTCATCAATTGTTCGCGGATCAGCTCGCCACAAATGAAACGGGTGGATTGGTCAGTCACGTCGTCTTCGGCGTAGACCCAATCCTGTTGCGGCATGACTTTCGCGAGTGCGGCTTTAAGCTGTGGTACGTTCATGCCTTTGGTGGCGGAAAGCGGGAACACTTCCTTGAACGGGTATTTCTTCAATACGTCAGGCAACCACGTCAGCAGGCGTTCCTTTTTCTCGATGCGATCAACTTTATTGGCAACCAGAAACACCGGGCAAGTGACATGCCCTAGGCGTTGCAAGACCAAATCGTCTTCATCCTGCCATTTCAACGCTTCCACGATCATCACCACCGCATCCACGCCTTCCAGCGCGGCAACGGCTTCGAGGTTGATAGTCTTGTTCAGCAAGCTCTTGGAAGTGCGGTGAATCCCTGGCGTATCCACGAAAATGATTTGGTAATCGTCTTCGGTCAAAATACCGCGAATGCTGTGGCGCGTGGTTTGCGGCTTGTTCGCCGTGGCGGATACTTTGAAGCCAATCAACAAGTTCATCAGCGTGGATTTGCCCACATTCGGGCGACCCACAATAGCGACATAGCCGCAACGTTGGGTAGAAGGGGTCGTGTCTGTCATTTGGCTGTTACCTGTTGAAATGCGAGTCCGGCGGCTTCCTGCTCTGCCTTGCGGCGGCTACCGGAAGTACCCGTGGTACGGATATTGAGTTTGGGGATAACGCATTCTGCCGTAAAGGTTTGTTTATGTGCTTCGCCTTGCGTGTCAATCAGATTGTAATCGGGCAACTCATGCCCGCGTGATTGCAGAAATTCTTGCAAGCGGCTTTTGGGGTCTTTGAGGCTGTCTTCCGCTGGCAAATTATCCAAGCGATCACCGTAGGCGGTCAGCACAAACTTTTTCGCGGCATCCATGCCCTGCTCCAAGTAAATGCAGCCGACAATCGCCTCGAACGCATCCGCAATAATGGATTTGCGCCGAAAACCACCACTTTTCAGCTCGCCCGACCCTAAACGCAAAAAATCACCGATGGCGAGTTCCACCGCAATCCCCGCGAGGGCGTTTTCATTCACCAATGACGCCCGCAAACGGCTTAAATAGCCTTCGCTGGCACGTGGCATTCGCTGATAAAGCTCCGTGGTGATAATTAGCCCAAGCACGCTATCACCAAGGAACTCCATGCGCTCATTATGCTTACCCTCCGCGCTGCGGTGGGTGATGGCACGGACAAAGGTATCCGTCGCCATCAATTCGCTACCCAGTAGCTTGGTCAATTTGTTCAAGTATCGTCAGCCGCTCCCAGCTTTTTGGAATATTCAAATGTCAGCAAAAAGTCAATATTCGCCACCCAAGGTTTGCGCACTTCATAGTATATTTCAAGTGCTTTCACATCATTTTTACCCTCGACTGACACCACTTTGAAATCGCTGGATGCCAAGGAGTTCAAACTGTTCACATTCATATAATCATCGACTTTACGCCGAATTTGCTGAACTGAAGTCTTACTGGAAGACTCTTGTGCCACTCGATCCACAAGCGAACGTACTGTGTAAAATTCCATATACAAGGGAACAAGCTTTACCGCCGTAATGAAAGCAAAAATCACCACACCTGCCCCCGCAACCCATGTCAAAAATGTTGCACCTTTCTGCTTACGCATACTGATTTACCTTTATTGTTATTCATTAATGAGCATTCCCTTCGACTCCGCTCAGGGAACGCCCCCTTCATTCACTACTTCTGGGAACAATTCGTTGGCTGAGCGGAGTCGAAGCCTACTGCATACCATTGCCAATCCGCGAAAAATTGAAACCATCCCCCCCCCAGTTCATGTGCATCCACACGATGGTCGCTTTTCCCACGACATTACCTTCAGGGACTAAACCCCACATGCGTCCATCATTACTGTTATCGCGGTTATCACCCATCATGAAGTAATGACCTTCTGGAACAGTCACGGAACCGCTAGGTCCCACACGTCCGAGCGTCACTAATATATCATGGGAAACGCCCAACAAATCTTCTTTCAGATGAATTGATGGTGGGGTTTTCTGATCAGGGCGCAGATAATCACCCAATAATGAACGGTTTAATTCCACCCCGTTCACGATCAGCGTCTTATCATTCCAACTCACTACATCACCCGGCACACCAATAAGGCGTTTGATGTAATCAATTTCGGGATTATCCGGAAAGCGGAATACCACAACATCACCACGTTGTGGCTCACCTATCTCCAACACTTTATGGTGTAATACAGGCAAACGCAAACCATATGCAAACTTATTGACCAAAATAAAATCGCCAATTTCCAGCGTTGGCAGCATCGAACCAGAAGGGATACGGAAAGGCTCGGCAACAAAGGAGCGTAGCAATAAAACGACCAACAATACCGGAAAGAACGAACGCGCGTATTCCAACAATACCGGCTCATCATCAGCCGTTTTTTTCTTGCCAAACACCGCATACAGCAGCCAAATACCCCCCGTAACGGCAGTAGCAGTGACTAGCCAAAATTCCAAATCAAAATCCATGTTCTATTCCTATTCGTTTTAGGCTCAATATGCGTTTCAGGGTCTTATCCCAACAGCAGCGAAAGCAAGGACTGTAAGGCAGCTTGCCCCCGTTTCCTGATGTTGTGAAGAGACTCGAAGAATGCAAGGTAACACGGTAGCTTTTCTTGTGAGATCCCCCGATGAGGTCGTAACCATGAGCGTAACAGTGACCAAAAACCTTCCATCGTATTGACGTGGACTTCATGGAAACCGTCACCATCTTCGTCACGGGCATATTCGCCTGCGCCATGGTTGACGGTTTTGTGGGCATAGCCCCATTCTTCCAATCGGCTGTAAATGTTGTACTCATCGGTGTAGACCAGCGTGCCTGCTGCCACCGTTTCCACAATCAACGGCTTGATCGTCGTCTGTTTCACATTCGCCAGCATACGGATCACGACCTCCCCGGAACGCTGGATCATGCCGAAAATGGGTGGTTTGTCCTTTTCCAGTGTCCCACGCCCCGGCGCACCTTTCAGGGCGCGGCGGCGACCTTCACGCCCAGCATCCGCGACGGCTTCGGGGTTTCCCTTGTGTCCAGCCTTGACATAAACCTCATCAAATTCAACATTCCCAAACAGGTTTACTGGCGTTTTTTTCTCGACACCACGCCGTAACTGTTCCGTCATCGCCTGAACATCATCCTTGTTCAACCCCAATTCGCGGGCGATTTGTTGGTTGGACAGGTTCAACGACATCAGGTACAGGCACAACACCCACACCTTCAGCGGCTGGTGGTGGCCTTCAAACACCGTGCCCGTCAGGTCATCAAAACGCTTTTGGCAATCCTTACACTGGTAACGCTGGCGTTCCTGCTGGGTGTCATCCTTGCCTCGACGGATAGTGTCCTGTGAACCGCAGTGCGGACAAATCACCCCATTAGGCCAACGCACGGAACGGACTTGCTCGAAACAGGCGGCATCACTGGTCAGGCTGGAAATACTGATGAGCGAGGTCATAAAGCCTCTCCTTGGCTATCGGAAATGACTAACTTTACCGCTATCCATCACGTTTGCAATGCCGGGGAAAACAAGACCCTGAAACGCATATTGAGCCTCGTTTTATTTGTCGCCGACCTTTAATACAGCGAGGAACGCTTCTTGTGGAATTTCCACGCTGCCGACCTGCTTCATGCGTTTTTTGCCTTCTTTTTGCTTTTCCAGCAACTTGCGCTTACGGCTCACGTCACCGCCGTAGCATTTCGCCGTTACGTCTTTGCGCATCGCTTTCACCGTGCTGCGGGCAATGATATTGCTACCGATGGCTGCCTGAATCGCCACTTCGTACATTTGGCGGGGAATCAGGTCTTTCATCTTTTCCACCAATATGCGTCCGCGAGATTGGGCAAAATCACGGTGAATCATCAGTGCCAGTGCATCAACGCGCTCACCATTGACTAGTACATCGACGCGCACCATTGGAGCAGCTTCAAAACGATCCATCGCGTAATCGAATGAGGCGTAACCACGGCTGCACGATTTCAGGCGGTCAAAAAAGTCCATCACCACTTCTGCCAGCGGCAATTCAAACGTCAGCGATACTTGGTTGCCCATGTATTGCATGTTCTTTTGCACACCGCGCTTTTCGATGCACAACGTAATCACGTTACCGACGTATTCCTGTGGCACAAGAATCGTACCCACAATGATCGGCTCACGGATTTCCGCCAATTTATTGATCGGTGGCAATTCGGATGGGCTGTGGATGAAACTGGTCTCACCGTTGGTCAGCACGACTTCGTAAATAACCGTGGGCGCGGTAGAAATTAAATCGAGGTTGTATTCGCGTTCCAGACGCTCTTGCACGATTTCCATGTGCAACATGCCTAAGAAGCCGCAACGGAAACCGAAGCCCAAGGCTTGCGAGGTTTCTGGCTCATAGAACAGCGCGGAATCGTTTAATTTGAGTTTGGAGAGTGCGTCACGCAGGTTTTCGTACTGGTCTGATTCAATTGGGAATAAACCGGCGAAAACACGCGGCTGAATTTCCTTAAAACCTTGCAACGGGACGGTAGCAGGACGTTGCGCATCGGTCAGCGTATCGCCCACTTTTGCGACGGCGATTTCCTTGATACCGGAAATCATGAAGCCCACTTCGCCTGCTCGCAATACATCCAAGTCTTTCATTTTCGGGGTATACACGCCGACACGTTCGACTTGGAAATCACGCCCGCTGGACATGAAGCGGATTTTCATTTTCTTGCGGATTTCGCCATCAATGACCCGCACCAACACCACTACGCCGAGGTAGTTGTCGAACCACGAGTCAATGATCAAGGCTTTTAGCGGTGCATCGGGGTCGCCCACGGGTGGTGGAATGCGTTGCACCAACTGTTCCAGCAGATCTTCAATGCCGATACCGCTTTTAGCACTGACGTGAATCGCTTCCGACGCATCAATGCCGATAATATCCTCAATTTCCTGGCACACGCGGTCAGGGTCAGCCGCAGGCAAGTCAATTTTATTGAGGACGGGGACGACTTCCAAATTGAGGTCAATCGCAGTGTAGCAGTTGGCAACGCTTTGCGCTTCCACACCTTGCGACGCATCTACCACCAGCAATGCACCATCACAGGCGGACAGGGAACGTGAGACTTCGTAGGAGAAATCCACATGCCCCGGTGTGTCGATGAAGTTTAAATGATAGGTTTCGCCATTACGCGCTTTGTAATCCAACGACACGCTTTGTGCCTTGATGGTAATGCCACGCTCACGCTCCAAATCCATCGAATCCAGCACTTGTGCTTCCATCTCACGCTGTTCCAAACCGCCGCAATACTGGATAAAACGGTCAGATAATGTCGATTTACCGTGGTCAATATGCGCAATGATCGAAAAGTTGCGGATATTTTTGTTCGCCTCACCCATGCTGTAATGCTTGCCTCAAAATCGCTTCATCGAGGAAATGCCGGAATAAAATCCGCTCTCCCCACGCTACCACTGGGACATCCGCATTAAAACGCACGTTCAATTCTGCATCCGCGTCGATGTCTACCAGCCCGAAGGTGAATTTCAACTCATCCTGAAACTCACACAAAAGGGCTATCATCTCCTCACAAAGGTGACAGCCCACGCGATAATACACGGTCAGATGCGTTTTGGCTTCACTCTCTTGCATTTGGCTCGATCTTCATGGCTAGAAAACGTGCCGAACCCTCACGTTGTACCAGCACTGCGACCGTTTTCCCCGCTTCCAGTGTTGCAGCAATACTTTTGAAATCAGCACTAGAGGTAATGGTTTTGCCATCCAGTTGGGCAATAAAATATCGCCTGCCACAATACCGGTGCTGCGTGCTGGTTCACCAATCACGGCTTCAACTACGACACTGGATTCAGCATCTGTCACTTGCAACCCTAATGTACCTGCCATTGGCAGCGGTTGCGGCGTAACGCTTATTGCTGATTTAGCCTTATCGTCAGTTGGCTGCTCACTCACCGTCAATGTAACCGTTTCACGCTTGCCTTCTCGTAAGATGTCAACGGCTACCGATTCACCGACCGCGATATTACCCACGATAGGCGGTAATGCTCCCGCATTTGCCACTGGCTTACCGGCAAATGACAAAATAACATCCCCCTGATTCAACACCCGTGCGGCTGGCCCGCTCATGATAACTTGTGACACTAAGGCACCTTCAGCTTTACTCATATTGAAGGACTGCGCCAAATCTGCACTTATTTCTTGCACATAAACACCGATCCAACCCCGTGATACTTTCCCCGTGCTCTTCAACTGCTCAATTACGCCTAAGGCAATATCAATCGGAATCGCAAAGGAAACCCCCATAAAACCACCAGAACGGCTGTAAATCTGCGAATTAATACCCACCACTTGGCCATCAAGATTGAACAAAGGTCCACCAGAATTACCTGGATTAATCGCCACATCGGTTTGAATAAATGGCACGTAGTTTTCATCCGGTAAGCTACGCCCTTTTGCACTGACAATGCCAGCCGTCGCACTGTGATCGAAACCAAAGGGTGAACCGATCGCCAACACCCATTCCCCTACTTCCAATAACTCTGACTTGCCCATTTTTAACACCGGCAAACCAGCAGCCGCGACTTTTAAGACCGCAATATCAGTACGTTCATCACTTCCCACCCATTGCGCAGGTAGTTCACGCCCGTCAGTCAACTTGATCGTAATCTCATCTGCATCCGCGACAACATGGTGGTTGGTAACAATGTAACCCTCCTGAGAATAAATGAACCCAGAACCCCGTGAATTACTATCAAAATCGAAGGGGTGACCGCCACCACCATCACGCTCAAAAAAGCGCTTCATTAATTCATCAAACAGCTCTTCGGTTTCTGGTGACTGGAGTTCTTCAGGCAGCATTTGTTTTGGGGAAATGCTTTGTTTGGTGCTGATATTGACAACCGCCGGACTATTTTGCTTCACCAACTCAGTAAATTGGGGTAAATCACGTGCAGCAGTCATTCCTGTTGACAACACTCCCCAAGCGAGCAACCCAACCCACAACCACTGCATCAACATGGAATGACACCCCTAACATTACGCAATGCGTGTAAGCTCAGAAAACGCTGGCTGCCCCACAACACGTAGAATCACCGGCTGAAAATCACTGGATTTGAACGAACGTGAAGCCACCAGATTGGCGACTTGAAAGCCACCAAACAGCCCAATCAAGCCACTAAAAACGGTTGCCCATTCGTTAGTAATACCTACCATTGCCAATAGTTCCCGCCCTAACATAGCAACCACAATCAAGCTCAACAATGGCAACAAATAGCTCAACAAGGAGTACACCACTAAGGCATCACCTTGCATTCCTACCACAACCGTATCGCCGGGACGTGCATAAGAAGGATTCAACACCCGCATTTTCTGCGGTTCTTTACGCAGAAAATCAAACGGTGATGAAGAGGATCCACAACTCGTTTTGGTTGCGCACCCACTACATCCTCCTGCTTTTTGTTGCGGCAGAATCCATGCATACCCCGATTCCACACTGACCACGACTGCTGTCTGTTCAATCATTCCGTTGCCCTCATTATTCGCTATTGTGTGATTAGCATAAGGCAACGAACTTGATACAAACTTAATCTGGCCTGTTTTTTGATCAGCGGACATACTGTAAGCCTTCACTGATATGTTGCAGGGTCACAGCAGGAACCTCGCCCACCAGCGTAATCTGATGCTGCGCAACCTCTGTCGCATAAATATTCATTGCACCGGCTGACAGCCCGATACTGTCTAAAATGCTGGGCGTACCCGGAGGCGCGATGAATACCGACACGGAAGTCATACCATCCGACAAAATGATTTGCCGAATAGGCGCTTGCCCATTCACACCATCCTGCTTTAAATCCTGAACTTGTTGAAATCCAGCCGGTAATGAGGCAAATACCCAATCCGTTGCAGGTGTAGCAACGATAGGCGCTGAACTAGCCGCACTGGCTTGAGCCGGAGCAGGTAGAGTCTCTTGTGCTGGCGCAGCAATATCCAGCGTTGTAAACATCAACTGTTCAACTGCACGGTGCGAACGGTCAACCAGTGAGTATTTCAACAACATACCACTCTCTGGCTCAATGCAGTAACGCTGCAAGTAACGCATTTTATCACGCGGGCGTGCCACCACAATCTGGCAACTGCGGTTAGCAACGAATTCCTGCCCACCTAAATCCAAGGCATACACCTCTTCCATCAAGGGCTGCACTTGCTGGAATTTTGCCAGAGAGAAACTTTCCACATTCTCGCCCGCCGCGCCTTTACCTTGCGCCAAACGCACTACACTTTCCTTTTCCGTGCCATTTTCCAGTGTATGGCTAATTTGGTAATTGGAAAGCTCATTACCCTGAGAATACACCAGCGTCCCCGCATAACTCAGGGTATGCACCGCCGTGTGCATTTTAGCAAGTAAATCCACCGCTTCATTTGCCATGCCCGGCGTAGCCCATGCCAAGCTGCCTGCCAACACAGCGAGTGAAACCGTGTACCTAATCGTTAGCATAAGAAACCGCCCGGATAGATGGTGCAATAACGGTGGTAGAAGCATATTTGACATGCTGTGCCACATACTGTTTCAAGATGTCGCGGGTCTGCGGATCAACACGCCCCACTTGCTGAATACGGGTATCCGCATCGGCAACCACAGTAGAAGTAGTCGCGTTCACCGGTGCAGTAGCAGGTAATGCGGCTGCCATTTGTGCATTCGGGGTCGTTGGCTGGTTGAAAAACAGCAAACCACCCACCGCAACGGCTGCCACGGTTGCCGCCATTCCCATGCCAAACCAACGATACGCTTGCACACGGCTAGGCGCTGCTGTGGTATTAGCACGCGCTGGCATGGCAACCACGTTATCCGGCGCATAGGCTGGCTCATCCGCCAATTCGTCTTGAATGCGGGATAGCAAGGAAATACCCTGCCCCATCGGTTGCCCTTTGCTGGCACGCATGGTTTCGCCGATAAAGGCGTAGCGTGACAAGGTTTGCCCTAATGCGTCGTCTTTTTTCAGCTCATCGAGCAAACGACGCCGCTCAAATTCACCGCTCTCGTCGTCAAGCAATGCCGACAAGAATTCTTCTTTACTGGTATTCATAGTTTCACCTGCACCTGAGACACTACTCTCGGGGGTTTTAGCCAAGTAAGGGTCTCAATACTTTATCAATCGACTCACGCGCCCGGAAAATCCGTGAGCGTACAGTACCTATTGGACAGTCCATTGTCTCTGCAATTTCTTCGTAGCTCATGCCTTCCAGCTCCCGCAGCATGATCGCGGTACGCAAATCTTCCGGTAAATCCTCAATGGCTTTCGACACCGTGGCCTGAATCTCTGCGGTCAGCAACTCGCGTTCGGGAGTAGCGTATTCCTTTAGAGCAGACTCACCCTCAAATTGTTCCGCTTCATGTGCATCAATATCGTTATCCGGTAAACGGCGGTTTTGGGAAACCAGATAATTTTTGGCACTATTGATCGCAATGCGGTAAAGCCATGTATAAAAAGCACTCTCACCACGAAAGTTTTTCAGCCCTTTGTAGGCTTTAATGAAAGCTTCCTGCGCGACATCCTGAGCGGTATCGTGGTCGTGAACATAGCGCAACACAAGGCTGACAACCTTGTGCTGGTATTTCAACACTAACACGTCAAATGATCTTTTATCCCCCGACTGGACACGTTGCACCAGTTCGAGATCGGTTAGGCTCATGCCCATCAGGGCCTTACTCCTTGGTTATTATCTCACTAAGACTATATGCTACATGCCATACAGCAATATTAGAATAGTTAAACCTGATCAATTCCGCACAGGAATAAGCGAGATAAATATGTATGATGTATTAATCATCGGCAGCGGTGCGGCTGGCCTTACCCTAGCACTCAGCCTGCCCGACGACTGCAAGATTGCGGTATTGAGCAAAGATGTGCTCACCGAAGGCAGCACTGTCTACGCCCAAGGCGGCATTTCGGCGGTTTTAGATGCCACCGACAGCGTGGCTTCGCACATTGAAGACACCCTCAACGCAGGTGCAGGTTTGTGCGACGAAGCCGCCGTGCGTTTTACCGTGGAAAATGGCGCAAGCTCGATCAAATGGCTGCTGGAGGCGGGCGTACCCTTCACCCGCGAAGAAAACGATACTGAGCGCCTACACCTAACCCGCGAAGGCGGACACAGCCACCGCCGCGTCGCCCACGCTGCCGATGCCAGTGGCGCAGCGATTGAACACACGCTGGTAGGGCAAGTGCGCCAGCGCAGCAATATCAAATTATTGGAACACCACATTGCGGTCGATTTAATTACCTCGCGTAAATTAGGGCATCGCAGTAATCGCTGTATCGGCGCGTATGTGCTCAACCGCAAAGCCAAACGCATTCAAACCTTGCAAGCGCGTTTCACCGTGTTGGCAACGGGTGGCGCAAGCAAAGTTTATCTCTACACCAGCAACCCCGACGGCGCGAGTGGTGACGGTATCGCGATGGCATGGCGTGCCGGTTGCCGCGTTGCCAATATGGAATTCATGCAATTTCACCCCACCTGCCTGTATCACCCCCATGCCAAATCCAGTTTGATCACTGAAGCGGTACGCGGCGAAGGCGGGCGTTTATTGCTACCGGATGGAAGTCGCTTTATGCCGCGTTTCGATCCACGGGCGGAACTCGCCCCGCGTGACATCGTAGCGCGGGCGATTGACCACGAAATGAAACGGCTGGGGCTGGATTGCGTTTATCTCGACATTAGCCACAAACCGCGTGAATTCATCCTCAGCCACTTCCCGAATGTGTATGCCACCTGCGAAAAGTTTGGCTATGACATGAGCAAGCAACCCGTACCGGTTGTGCCTGCGGCGCATTACACCTGCGGCGGAGTGATGGTTGATAATCATGGACACACCGATGTGGATGCCCTGTATTGCATTGGAGAGGCATCCTACACCGGGCTGCATGGGGCGAATCGGCTGGCGAGCAATTCCTTGTTGGAATGCTTGGTGTATGGCAAGTCGGCAGCACAAGACATTATGCGACGCTTGCCAGAACCTGCACTTGATTTGCCGATCCCTAACTGGGATGAAAGTCGCGTGACGGATTCGGATGAGCGTGTGGTAATTACCCATAACTGGGACGAAATCCGGCGTTTTATGTGGGACTACGTGGGCATTGTGCGCACCACCAAACGCTTGCAACGGGCGCAGCATCGCATTGAATTATTGCTACGCGAGATTGACGAATACTACGCGAATTTCCGTGTCACCAGCGATTTAATCGAATTGCGCAATCTGGCGTTGGTGGCATGGCTGATTATCCGCTCGGCGATCAATCGCCCCGAAAGCCGAGGGCTGCATTACACCCTGGATTATCCAAAGACGAATGTTAAATTAGAGGGAATTCCAACGATTTTAGACCCGATTACGACTTACCATCCGCATTAAGCGGGTAAGTACTTACTTAATAAAGCCGGGAGAATTCGGTATCCATTGTGAGAAAGGAAAAGAGGAATTAGTTTCAATCCACTCCCGACTAATAAAGCCGGGAGAAGGTCGGCTTTTGCCAACAGGGCTTTCACCACTTTGTTTCAATCCACTCCCGACTAATAAAGCCGGGAGAATTTTGCATCCGTTGATTTGCTGGTGATTGATGAAATCGTTTCAATCCACTCCCGACTAATAAAGCCGGGAGAATCTGACCAGCATAAGTACTTATGCAAAAGTTTTTCGGAAAAACCACCCCTTACAAATCAATCGGTTACGATTGCAAAGTTCCGAGTAACTTATGCCTAAGTACTTATTAATAATACAGGCTCATGTGAGTTTCAATCCACTCCCGACTAATAAAGCCGGGAGAATCGTTAGGCGCGAACACCAAGAGCAACGCCCATAATGTTTCAATCCACTCCCGACTAATAAAGCCGGGAGAACACGGGAAGTACGCCATGCACGTTTTAAACTTTGCGATGTCAATCCACTCCCGACTAATAAAGCCGGGAGAACACAAATTGCAGGGATTGCCCCGCGCATATCAACACTTGTCAATCCACTCCCAACTAATAAAGCCGGGAGAATCAGTGACAGAGAGCTGAAAGAGTGGGCGATGAAGGTTTCAATCCACTCCCAACTAATAAAGCCGGGAGAATTTTCAGTTCGTCAAGCATGGTTTCAATGATTGCTTGTTTCAATCCACTCCCAACTAATAAAGCCGGGAGAATTTGACGCAAACGGCGACAGTATCAGCGTGTGGTTGTTTCAATCCACTCCCAACTAATAAAGCCGGGAGAATGCTTTTGCTTTTCAGTGGCTCTGTGCTCAAATTGTTTCAATCCACTCCCAACTAATAAAGCCGGGAGAATTTTCAGTTCGTCAAGCATGGTTTCAATGATTGCTTGTTTCAATCCACTCCCAACTAATAAAGCCGGGAGAATTTGACGCAAACGGCGACAGTATCAGCGTGTGGTTGTTTCAATCCACTCCCAACTAATAAAGCCGGGAGAATGCTTTTGCTTTTCAGTGGCTCTGTGCTCAAATTGTTTCAATCCACTCCCAACTAATAAAGCCGGGAGAATTGGACAGTTAAAGCAACTCAGGCAGCGGTGCAGCTTGTTTCAATCCACTCCCAACTAATAAAGCCGGGAGAATACAACCTATTCAGCAAATACTACGCGGTTATTGATGTTTCAATCCACTCCCAACTAATAAAGCCGGGAGAATTGCAAAAATTGGCATATCAATGTTTAAATCAAGCGGAGTTTCAATCCACTCCCAACTAATAAAGCCGGGAGAATGGTTAATGCCGCCACCGAAGCGCTCACAACTCGCATTGTTTCAATCCACTCCCAACTAATAAAGCCGGGAGAATGCAGCCACTGCTAATTTTTCTGCAACCTTGATCAATGTTTCAATCCACTCCCAACTAATAAAGCCGGGAGAATTTGCAACCGAATATGCGCGTGCGCAATATGCCCGTGTTTCAATCCACTCCCAACTAATAAAGCCGGGAGAATAACCACTGATCTTAGCGAAAAGCTGGCACTGCTGGTTTCAATCCACTCCCAACTAATAAAGCCGGGAGAATTTCCTACGGATTGCAGGCATGGGGTGCAACGCGGGTTTCAATCCACTCCCAACTAATAAAGCCGGGAGAATATGACTCACCGCTTTAATGTAACCCTTTCTGACGAAGTTTCAATCCACTCCCAACTAATAAAGCCGGGAGAATCCTCTGCGGGCGTAAGCCGTTCCCCAACCCTGCCCGTTTCAATCCACTCCCAACTAATAAAGCCGGGAGAATGCAGATCGTCCAGCGGTTCATCTTCCAGGTCTTCAGGTTTCAATCCACTCCCAACTAATAAAGCCGGGAGAATACTATTCCCGATGGTTTGGACTTTTCGCCCTATCTTGTTTCAATCCACTCCCAACTAATAAAGCCGGGAGAATCTTGAAGAAAGGGAGAGGCAAGACTCAGTTTAGGTTTCAATCCACTCCCAACTAATAAAGCCGGGAGAATGTTTGTTAGTGTTTGCAGACAATGATACAAGCGGCGTTTCAATCCACTCCCAACTAATAAAGCCGGGAGAATCAGTAGTCGATTCAATGCTAGACCGGTATTTTTCAGTTTCAATCCACTCCCAACTAATAAAGCCGGGAGAATCGATTAGTCGTAGTTTTGTTATGTGCCGATTGGCAGTTTCAATCCACTCCCAACTAATAAAGCCGGGAGAATAGCTCGGTAATAGGCGCTGATACGTTTGAATCACTGTTTCAATCCACTCCCAACTAATAAAGCCGGGAGAATTTGGAACTGACGGAACGAAACAGGCGGCGCATTAATGTTTCAATCCACTCCCAACTAATAAAGCCGGGAGAATGACTGAATCAATGCAGGTTTAGCTAATATAGTACGTTTCAATCCACTCCCAACTAATAAAGCCGGGAGAATTTATACCCGTTCAGCAACTCGAAGCAGCGAGAAAAGTTTCAATCCACTCCCAACTAATAAAGCCGGGAGAATAGCAGGCAAAAGAATTTCAAGCCGCGATTGCAAAGTTTCAATCCACTCCCAACTAATAAAGCCGGGAGAATTACGTATATGGATTCTGGACATTCTGAGCAGATGGTTTCAATCCACTCCCAACTAATAAAGCCGGGAGAATTTGGTTTCCTTATGTTATCCGGCTTGTTTAAGTTCGTTTCAATCCACTCCCAACTAATAAAGCCGGGAGAATCTGCTTAGATAAGTATTGGGACAAGTCCACAGACGTTTCAATCCACTCCCAACTAATAAAGCCGGGAGAATTTCATCGTCTGCTTTTCGCCCGTCTTTTGTCAGGTGTTTCAATCCACTCCCAACTAATAAAGCCGGGAGAATCTGCCGCATCTGGTGCGATAAAAGGCGTAAATGCCGTTTCAATCCACTCCCAACTAATAAAGCCGGGAGAATGTAGTGACGTATTCCAGTGATTCGGCAAATGAGTGTTTCAATCCACTCCCAACTAATAAAGCCGGGAGAATATTTTGTACGGTTCGGGCAATGTCGCAGGCGGTAAGTTTCAATCCACTCCCAACTAATAAAGCCGGGAGAATACCAGCGAGGGGTACGCCACCGCTCCCAAAGTCGTGTTTCAATCCACTCCCAACTAATAAAGCCGGGAGAATTGGAAAAGGACGAATCAAATTACCATCCACTGGTGTTTCAATCCACTCCCAACTAATAAAGCCGGGAGAATATCTTGCACGGCAACACAAATACGCGATTAAACGCGTTTCAATCCACTCCCAACTAATAAAGCCGGGAGAATGCAGGAATATAACGCGGGTAAGGTATTTAATGACGTTTCAATCCACTCCCAACTAATAAAGCCGGGAGAATGCGGCTTGTTGGCGGGTTTTGTGACGGCTGTGATGTTTCAATCCACTCCCAACTAATAAAGCCGGGAGAATGCAATCCGGCTTTTTTGTGTCCGTCACATTTCCTGTTTCAATCCACTCCCAACTAATAAAGCCGGGAGAATATGGCAGTATTAGCACCTATTCCGATCGTGGAAACGTTTCAATCCACTCCCAACTAATAAAGCCGGGAGAATATATTCAAAGAAGCTGATTAGTACAAGCGACAAGAGGTTTCAATCCACTCCCAACTAATAAAGCCGGGAGAATCGGCTCTAAGGCAATCATTCACCCAATGGATTCAGAGGTTTCAATCCACTCCCAACTAATAAAGCCGGGAGAATTCAGGCGTGGCTAAATGATGGGAGTGCGAAATAATGTTTCAATCCACTCCCAACTAATAAAGCCGGGAGAATGAGCATGAACGCGGAAATTATCCAGATTTTGAAAGTTTCAATCCACTCCCAACTAATAAAGCCGGGAGAATAGCGGTTGCGCTCTGACTCACTCAGATAATCGAGAGTTTCAATCCACTCCCAACTAATAAAGCCGGGAGAATCCGAAGTGGAGGCGCTTAAGGGCTGCAAGGTGTTGGTTTCAATCCACTCCCAACTAATAAAGCCGGGAGAATGCGGGTGATGGAGTGGGACGGCTCACAGTGGATGTTTCAATCCACTCCCAACTAATAAAGCCGGGAGAATTGAATCTACGCACCAAAGCACTAGAGCAATATGGTGTTTCAATCCACTCCCAACTAATAAAGCCGGGAGAATGTTGGTGGAGTAGTACAAGTACGTGCGATGCGATTGTTTCAATCCACTCCCAACTAATAAAGCCGGGAGAATTTGACGCAAACGGCGACAGTATCAGCGTGTGGTTGTTTCAATCCACTCCCAACTAATAAAGCCGGGAGAATGTTTTTTCCAGCGCGAAGGCGCTTGTATCCGACTGGTTTCAATCCACTCCCAACTAATAAAGCCGGGAGAATTGTATATCCCGCGCATTCGTACTATATTAGCTAAGTTTCAATCCACTCCCAACTAATAAAGCCGGGAGAATTCCCCAACCCTTACCACAACCCGAAAAACGCCATTGTTTCAATCCACTCCCAACTAATAAAGCCGGGAGAATGCTGCACCACTATTTCATAACAAAACTCCTAGTCAGTTTCAATCCACTCCCAACTAATAAAGCCGGGAGAATATACCACGACTTTTGACTATGCGGCGCTTCAGTCTGTTTCAATCCACTCCCAACTAATAAAGCCGGGAGAATGACATGGCAACGAATAAAAAGCAGACGCAGGCTGCGTTTCAATCCACTCCCAACTAATAAAGCCGGGAGAATGCCCGAACCCCCACAACGTGAGGCCGTGGGGGTGTTTCAATCCACTCCCAACTAATAAAGCCGGGAGAATCCCTGCCCGAACCCCCACAACGTGAGGCCGTGGGGGTGTTTCAATCCACTCCCAACTAATAAAGCCGGGAGAATGAACGCTCAGAATTGATCTGTGAGCCTTTCGGGATGTTTCAATCCACTCCCAACTAATAAAGCCGGGAGAATGGTTGTACCCACCTTGTTGGCCTTCGACCAACGGGAGTTTCAATCCACTCCCAACTAATAAAGCCGGGAGAATGCCGTGCGTTTTTCTGAGAGATAGGCAATGACGGTTTCAATCCACTCCCAACTAATAAAGCCGGGAGAATATCACCATTCAATGCAGGAGGTGAAAATATGGCAGTTTCAATCCACTCCCAACTAATAAAGCCGGGAGAATAGCCATTTCACCACCAAACCCTCAACGTGACCGTGTTTCAATCCACTCCCAACTAATAAAGCCGGGAGAATGCGGGTGATGGAGTGGGACGGCTCACAGTGGATGTTTCAATCCACTCCCAACTAATAAAGCCGGGAGAATCATCCGTGAGGCGGGTGGAAAAGCGGACTGGAACGTTTCAATCCACTCCCAACTAATAAAGCCGGGAGAATCGGCACAGAGCCACAAGTTGCAGTCGTTTGAGTGGTTTCAATCCACTCCCAACTAATAAAGCCGGGAGAATGATATAAATTTAAGTGA
Organism: Candidatus Thiothrix putei; assembly: GCA_029972225.1. NCBI lineage: Bacteria > Pseudomonadati > Pseudomonadota > Gammaproteobacteria > Thiotrichales > Thiotrichaceae > Thiothrix > Candidatus Thiothrix putei. The sequence continues at coordinate 1,992,835 of CP124756.1, read as the reverse complement.
ATTTTTGATGGGTAAAGGTTTCAATCCACTCCCAACTAATAAAGCAGGGAGAATACCCAAGTAAATCGAGCGCAGCAGCAGCCCCACAAGTTTCAATCCACTCCCAACTAATAAAGCCGGGAGAATGTGGTCGTGGTCGTGGTAGTAACGTCCCCAACTGTTGTTTCAATCCACTCCCAACTAATAAAGCCGGGAGAATATTGATGGCTGATTGCGCAGTGCATCCCTTAAAAAGTTTCAATCCACTCCCAACTAATAAAGCCGGGAGAATAACCTAGGATGACTGGCACGGCGACGTTAGAGTATGTTTCAATCCACTCCCAACTAATAAAGCCGGGAGAATAATTAATGCCGCCGTTACTTTTAAACGGTCATCGCGGTTTCAATCCACTCCCAACTAATAAAGCCGGGAGAATGCAGGGCTGGGAGGAGGCGTAAATAGTCGCCAGCATTGTTTCAATCCACTCCCAACTAATAAAGCCGGGAGAATAATGGTTTTCGATCCCTGACCCGATGGCGCTATTGTTTCAATCCACTCCCAACTAATAAAGCCGGGAGAATCCTGTGCCTCTATGCGTGACTGTGCGGGCATAGTGGTTTCAATCCACTCCCAACTAATAAAGCCGGGAGAATCATTGCTAAGCAGGTACTGGCGTTTTTATCCCGCGTTTCAATCCACTCCCAACTAATAAAGCCGGGAGAATCTTGCCTGTTCGTCTTTCTTTGCAATCGCGGCTTGTTTCAATCCACTCCCAACTAATAAAGCCGGGAGAATAGACAGTTAACCAAACTACGCTGGCAGCAGATATTGTTTCAATCCACTCCCAACTAATAAAGCCGGGAGAATCAGGGCTGGGAGGAGGCGTAAATAGTCGCCAGCATTGTTTCAATCCACTCCCAACTAATAAAGCCGGGAGAATGCCATTAGGCAGTGACCCAACGCTTAAAGCGGCGGCTGTTTCAATCCACTCCCAACTAATAAAGCCGGGAGAATACGAGAGCCGCTACTGTGACGACTACGACCGTTATGTTTCAATCCACTCCCAACTAATAAAGCCGGGAGAATGCGGAATGGATCAAGGGGGAAGGATTCGGGGTGGTGGTTTCAATCCACTCCCAACTAATAAAGCCGGGAGAATTGGGGTGTCTCTCAGTGTCTCGGTGGTGTCTTGTGTTTCAATCCACTCCCAACTAATAAAGCCGGGAGAATAAGTCATCGCCCTAGAAAAGAAAGTGGCTCACGAGTTTCAATCCACTCCCAACTAATAAAGCCGGGAGAATCTCATTATATACAAAATACAATAAAATCAAGGGGTTTCAATCCACTCCCAACTAATAAAGCCGGGAGAATAACAACCAAGACGACGGGAAAATCCATAGCATTGGTTTCAATCCACTCCCAACTAATAAAGCCGGGAGAATGTTAGCGGTACGCAAGGAGCTAAGGGCGTGTTGAGTTTCAATCCACTCCCAACTAATAAAGCCGGGAGAATGTAACAAGCTACCCCATGATTTTTTTAACAACGAGGTTTCAATCCACTCCCAACTAATAAAGCCGGGAGAATCAGCCCAAAGGCCACCAACAAGCACACCAGAGAAGTTTCAATCCACTCCCAACTAATAAAGCCGGGAGAATAGGTAAGCTAATCTAGAAATAGCTTACAGATGTAAGTTTCAATCCACTCCCAACTAATAAAGCCGGGAGAATTATCTGGCTATCAAAATGGCTGTACATGGACTGGATGTTTCAATCCACTCCCAACTAATAAAGCCGGGAGAATAAACCTTTGCATCTGGCCTGATGGTTCTTGGTGTGTTTCAATCCACTCCCAACTAATAAAGCCGGGAGAATACAGTCACATTCACCATGTTCCTGGTCTAAAGTAGTTTCAATCCACTCCCAACTAATAAAGCCGGGAGAATTCTATTTCCTCTACAACGTGCTGTAAGTCAAGTTCAGTTTCAATCCACTCCCAACTAATAAAGCCGGGAGAATCTGTTGTTCGGCAAACAGAATCCGTTGCTCATCACCTGTTTCAATCCACTCCCAACTAATAAAGCCGGGAGAATGTGGGCGTGGGTAACGTAGCGTTGCCCACGCTTTTTGTTTCAATCCACTCCCAACTAATAAAGCCGGGAGAATCTGCTTATGACCGCGCAGTGGATGACGCCACCGATGTTTCAATCCACTCCCAACTAATAAAGCCGGGAGAATATTCGCGCATTGCCATATATGACACTGAGCGGGAGTTTCAATCCACTCCCAACTAATAAAGCCGGGAGAATCAAATAATTTCGGGCGTTGGCAAAACAAATGAGGTTTCAATCCACTCCCAACTAATAAAGCCGGGAGAATACACTTTTGATATGTGTCTATCTGATTACGAGGATGTTTCAATCCACTCCCAACTAATAAAGCCGGGAGAATGCAGCGTTTGGTAACTGGCGGCGCGAATCTCCAACGCGTTTCAATCCACTCCCAACTAATAAAGCCGGGAGAATACACGCGAGCCGGTGAGCCTTGGATACGGATAAAGGTTTCAATCCACTCCCAACTAATAAAGCCGGGAGAATACCAGTGGATGGAACGTAAAAGCCCCGATCAGTGTTTCAATCCACTCCCAACTAATAAAGCCGGGAGAATCGCCCATCTGTAAGGGCATAAAATACAAGAGATTTTTGACGAGGTTGCGCGAGCCAAAAAGGTGGGGACGAGAAGGATGGATCGCGGCTAGGGTTCATTGTTTCGCTCCAAATAAAATCAATAGGTTACGATTCCGCGACCCCCCCCGCTAATTCACCATTGCTACAGGTTCGCGTCTCGCCAGTTCACCTAAGGATTATAGCACATTCATCATAAAATCATAAAATCATAAGGTTAGATTGCATTTTAAATCTCACAAAATCAACGGCGCATCAAAGTCCATCGCCCGAAACTTGCCAAACTCCTTCACGTTCTTAGTCAGCGGTTCAGTCAAACGGTAAATCCGCAAATTATCCTCCGTCAGACTGATCTCCTTCAGCAGCGCGTCCTGCAAAATTTCCAGCGTCATCGCATCCACCTTGCACTCAAACACCGACTTCTGCACTCGCTGCCCATAATTCTGGCAAACCTTCGCCACCCGCCGCAACCGCTTGCGCCCCGCCGCTTCCAGCGTCGAAACATCATAACTCACCAAAATCAACATTCGATTTTCTCATTTGTTAAAGAACGGGATATATGCCTCTACATCCCCGCGCAAATACCGCGCCAACATCCGCGCCTGAAGCAACGGCAGTAACCCAATCTCCACCTGTGACTCTAACACCGGATGCTGCAACGTTTCCTTCTTGCGCTCCTGATACGCCATGATTACCGTCTTACGCCCGCTATCATTCAGCATCACCGCACCACCGGGGCGAAGATCAAAATCCTTCTGCCGCAACTGCCCGCGATTGATCAACGTCAACGCCAACCGATCCCCCAGCACCGCCCGAAACTCCTCCAACAAATCCAACGCCAACGCAGGGCGACCGGGGCGCACCACATGGAAAAACCCCAACTGCGGATCAAGCCCCACAGTCTCCAACGCACTGCGACAATCATTCAGCAACAACGCATACAAGAACGAAATCAACGCATTCACCGTATCCTTCGGCGGACGCCGACTACGCCCCTTGTACTCAAATTCCTCGCGCATCTGCGGCTTGATCATCGTATTAAACTGCTCGAAATACACCCGCGCCGCATCGCCTTCCAAGCCCAGCACCGACGCCGCCGATTCCGCATGAGCCAAATTGCGCAAATTAATCGCTAACGACTTCGCTGCCCGCACCAATTGCGTTTTCGCCGCCTCATCCTTGCTATCACGCGCACTGCGCAACAACACATTACGGCTATTGCGCAACTTACCCGCGATGAATGCCTTGCTGATTTCCAGTGCAGTTTCAACACGATCAGCCGCCCGAAACTGCGCCTGCCGCAACAAAATATTGCCATTCACCGGGCCTTCCACCCGTGCCTGAAACCGCCCGTGTTCACTCAACCACACAATGCTGCGCCCGTCTTCCATACTCCGCGCCATCAACGCTGGGCTAATAGCCACCCGCCCCAGACACACAATCGCACCCAAATGATGCAGCGGTACTTGATGCTTCTTCACCTTATCCACCGACAACACCAGCGTTTCACCCTCCAACCGCAGGTACGCCCCATCAGTCGACACATACAAGGTATTGAGTAATTGTTTCACGCATCCCCCTCATCATCCGCGTCATACAAACGCTCATGCAAACGGCGAATACGCCCCCGATTGCCCATCAAATCCGGCTGACAACTGTCCTGCAACGAACATTCCTTACATAACGCCCGTTCATCCACAGGCGGCGGCATCTGCCCCGATTCCAGCAACGCCCGCACCTTCGCAATCAAACCAATGGTGAATTCACGCAACTCCGGCGTAATCGGCACAGCGCGGCGACGACGGCTTTTATGGTGGAAAATCGCGCCTTCCGGCACAACCTTCCCCGTCATTTCCTCCAAACACAACGCCTGCCCCACCAATTGCACATCATCGTGCATTTTCTTCTGGCGCGAACCCTGCTTGTATTCGATGGGGTAAGGCGTGCCATCATCAAGAAACTCCACCGCATCCGCCCTACCCGTCAGCCCATAACGTTCGCTGTACAACGGCAACGAACGCTCCACCCGCACCCCATATTCCGTGCCACTTTCACCACTATCCACACGCTCATGCGCCAAATTGCCGCGCACCGTATGCACATTGTCATCAAACGTCTGCTCCTGATGGATCAACGCACACTGACGCGGGCAATAGCTGTAGTGTTGCAGTGCGGAAAGCATGATGGGGAGGAGTGGTTCAGACATTGGGTAGCAACAAGTTCTCAAAGGGTTGACGACTTTTCCAGCGGTAACAATCGAAATCGCGCTGGTCAGTGGAGAGAATTCGACCATGCCCCAAGGCTTCAGCCAGTAACACCATCGAAGCATCTGCCAAATCCATTGGCAAATCGGCATACTTTTCCATCAATGTGGCGGCATGTTGCAATTGCTCGACTTCCAACGGAACTATCACAAAATACCCCTGCGCCCCCATATCCAGAAATTGTCGAACCGCCTGAATTCCGCGACGGCTCAACAACATATAACAAGCCTCGGTAATCACAGGCCAGGTTGTGACCAAGGTTTGACGACAACCCGCCAGATAGGTGGTTGCTTGCGTGTGAAAAGCATCATCCTTGTTGAGTAAGGCGACCCAGAATCCCGTATCAGCGATGACCGAATTTTTCATCCAGATACCCTTTCACGTACTTTTTGTAATTCACAGAACTATCTGCCGGAGCAGACATAATACCGCCCAGCATCTGTAACAGTTTCTGGTTTTTCGCTAACGCCTCGTCCTCATCTTGGCGAAGCTTGATTGCAAAATAGCTATCCAACGCCTCTTTCAAAATGTCAGAACGGTTCTTCCGCTCGCGCTGCTGCACAAGCTGAAACTTGCGCTCGTAGCTATCATCCAGTCTTGCATTAATTCTCATGGCAATACCCTTTTGTATGACAAGTCATACTCAAGAGTGTACCAGCTTCACTACTGAAAGTAACCGTGTTGCAATCCATCAAAACCCATCCAGAATTTCAACCTGCAAACCCTCTAACGCAGCCAGTTCAAACGAACCGTCAGGCTTAACATCCTTCAATGTCTGATGAACCTTGGCAGAAGAATACTGCCCACCCTTGGAATTGTGTTGCCACCAGAACACCTTCAGCACTTCCATACTGCCTTCAGGTCGGGCAGATGACGCATCGTTCTCAAACAGCTTAGGTAACACTTCTTTAAGTACCGCAGCATCCGCATCACTGAACCCGGTTCTCTCTGCCAATTGCGGATTCATGCTGCCTTTGAAAACGTAGATACCGTTATCCACGCGGTGCTTCATCCCCATTGTGTCAGAACCCCGTTTTGTACCATCGCCTTCGCCGCTGACGCTTTTGGTGATTTGGGTACTGGTCACGTTAACAGGCTCAGTACTGAAAGCCGATTGAATACTCACCGGGCCACGCACAGGAATAGAAACACCATCACCTGCTTTTTTATCCTTTGATTTGAAAGCGAATACTTGCCCAAATGCCCTAACATCAAACCAAGCCTCACATGCTGTCTCTCTACTGAGTTTTTTACCCAACAGCTTATCAGCACGATCTTGCAAGCTGGTCGCATCGTCATTCTTACGATCATCGGATTGCACAAAAATCGGGTAGCCTTTTTCTAATAGCCGATCCCGAATCTTGCGTTTAATCGCCACATCGGTAATTTCACCAACTCCTGAATAATCAGTACGTGGACGATTGCCATTGAGTGGATCACCATTCGGATTAGCATTTTTCACACGCAGAATAACCGCGAAATCAATTTTGTTTTGCAATGTCATGTGTTGAATTCCTTGTATTAATCGTCGGACTGGTCGGTTGCAGTGTCTTTTTCAATCTTCTTCCAAAGCTCTTTACGCTGGCAGTGATAAGCCAACAGGTATTCACCGGAAAGCTGGGCGTTATCCGTAAAAATCTCTGCTGTGAATTTGCATTTGATGTCATCCAGCAAATTTTCGAGTTTGATCCACAAACCCTTACGGTTGGCTTTCAATCTGGCAATGTAAGGCGTTAACTGGTCATACAGCATCGGCCATGTTTTGTAAGGGTTACTGGCAAACCGTTGCATAAATCTAGCCGCATTGGTTTGACGGTTCTTTTCACTGTCTGACAACGAAACTTCTTCAATATAATCCGCCACAGCCAGCAAACGACCATACAGGTAATCGCGGGTTGTGCGGTCTTCTTCCAAACTCATACGGTAATTCTCCTGTTGATGCGTTCCCCGAAACAGGGAACAAGCAATGCCTAATGTTTTTTCCCACTCCCACCCATCCATTCCGACACGGTTGGAAACACGCTGAATCGTGGAAAACATCAAATCATTCGGAAAGGGGTGTTGGTCGATAATGCACGGTAGCAATCGCTCTACGACTGCCTTTTTCAGTTTGTCATCCAAACGTCGTCCGTAAGCCGCTTCAGCAATATCTCTGGGTGCTGGCGTACCAATGAATTTAACGTCCTTACTGAAATTCTGATGCCATGCAAATTGTGTATGCCATTGTTCAAGACGCGCCAAAAACTCGGAGCGTTCTAATTCACGATAAAACGTAATCGCCATCCGCCCCGGTGTTGCAGAATCCAAACCCATGACGATGATATTGGAGGTATCAGCGATATTAGTCTGATAACCAGCGATTTTTTTCGACAAGCGTTTAGCAAATGCCTGCCCGACATCGCCAATATTGGTGGTTTCAGCCTCTTCCGGTTCAGTACCTAATAACGCATGGCTATCGGCGAATGGGTCAGGAATTTCTTCCCCTGATTTCGCCCATGACACAAACACCTGATCGCCAAAACGGTACGCTTGTTTACGTTGTACTAACCAACGCAACGCATTATGGGATTTTTGGGAAACCTCGGATGATACCGAACACGCTTGCGAACCCTCGCTATCTGTAAATCGCCCCCGAAAGGTATAACCCGATGAATCGTTAGATGAAATTAGCTTGGCTTTATCAGCACCATGCCGAATACCGGATGGATGCTGAGTGGCTAAAGCAACCGTTTCACCTGTCACCATGCACAAGCCTTTGGTTGATTCGCGCTGATTATAAAAGCGAATCCATGCCGACATTAGGTTGTGATCTTCCCACGTTGCCGTTGCCAACTCGCTTGGTGTTTCTACACGCCAACGAATAAAAGCCGCTTCAGCGGTTTGTCCAGCAGGCAAGATTTTGAAAATGGCAGGCGCATCTTCAGCTTTATCCCATTTTTTCAGCAATTGCTGCTTATCATCCAGAAACAAGCATTGTGCTTTCACCAAATCGGCAATCAGCGTTCCCTTGCTAACGTACTCATAAATAGCCTTGGCTTTAGGGTGAGAAGCTGAAGAATTTACCCACGCTGCAAGTTGTGACAGGTAATTCTGATAAGGTTCTTGAGAATTTTTGCTGAATCCCACCGTCACATCACCGCCTACCGCCACGTAATCACCCGCCACATATTGCAACTTATCGCATAGTGGATGATTGACAGGCTTACTACCGGAACGCCCCGCCGAACCTTCTGTACAAGGTACAACAGTTAGCAACTCACCTTTGGATAGCACTTTCGCCCGTAAAAAATGCCCCTCTCCATCCAAAACAACCTCGATATGGGCGTTTTGCGTGGTATGGCAAATAGGCAGCAGTGGATTATCGCCTGAAACAAATTCAGGTACTTTGCTGCATTCTTCATAGGTGTCATACAGTTGTTGTAACCAGCTCATGCTTCAATCTCCTCATCGGTCAATACCGAAAAGTTCTTGCCCTGATTGAATGGCTTTGATTCCATCTCGCGCACGTATTTTCTGGTTTGGCATTGTTCCGGTCTGTCAAAACAGATCACACCTTTTTTCATCGTCGGATACCAAAAACGTGCATGTAATTCATTGCCGCCTGTTTCATCGGGGTAATCAAAACCGTGGAACATCAACCCAAAACCCAACTCGTCGATGTTGTCGTAATGCCCTTCGCCAGCACCAAACTCGCACGGCTCAACGTAACCCTGACAGTCACGAGTGCCGAGAAAAATATCCTGTCGCCCACCCCGCTTCAATGCGCGTTCCGCCATCGCCAAATGTTTGGCGGCATTGCGGTCATGTTCCAGTTCTGGACGTTGGAGATTCCATTCAAAATGCGCTCGTACTTGATATTCCGCATCGGCGAGAAAGGTATAGATAGCTAAGGTATTCCCACCACTAAATACGAGTGGCTTCGTCCCTTTGGTTTGGGTGCGGATGGGTTTCATGATACGAACCTCATCAATCACCCACACAATAGTCGGCTTCCAATAAATCGACTTCGCAACACCCTTCAGAGCTTCATAAGTCGGGATATGGTACGAACACTTTTCCCCACCAATCTTAGTGACAGGATCAGTGAATAGGGCGTATCGACCCCACAATTTGAACTCGTAGGTTCTTGATCTAAAAATCATAAAAGTTTGTCCCCTTTTGGGTTGGGAGATCCGCAAGTCCAAAGTGTTCGCTGTAATACTCTGGTTTCATCAGGTACAAAATGTCGATACCGTCCTGAACGGCATGAATGGCTTCAGCCTCATCCAACGCTGTCAGCAGATTAGGAAAAATATTGACGGTGTATTGCTGCGCTTCTCGCAGCAGAGCAAATTGCTTATCGGGTTCGTAAACGGCACACAAAGCGGTGATGATTTCGTTGCCACGCTTATCATACGGCACAATGATTCCACGGGTTGGGGCATCAATGGCTTTGAAGGCTTTGGCAGAGGTCATAAAAGACTGTTTGAAATAAATGGCTGGTTTGGTGTTGTTCACCCGTGCAAAATCCTGAACCAGCTTCTCATTGCTCGATAGCAAGCCCAGTAAGTTATCATCCCAACCGATAGACTTGACCGGGTAGGTCATTTCATCCTGTCGCTCAAAGAAGTAGTAACGGAAATACCACTGCATCGCCGTCGGGCCAATCAAATCACCCTGATCAAACCGTTCAGGATTTTCCGCAAACTCACCCAGTAAGCGTTCCGTGATCTGCTTACCTTCCTTGATGCTAGGCAGCATATCGAGGTTTTCCTCGGCTGGATTCACAATACTGACACGCCCTTTCGTGGGACGTTTACCGTTCCGATTACACCGCCCTGCGGCTTGTGCAATCGAATCCAGTCCAGCCGTAAAACGAATGACAGCACCAAAATCGACATCCACCCCAGCTTCTATCAATTGGGTGCTGATACACAGCACGTCTTCATCTGCCTCAAGCAACTGCCTGACTTGGCTTAATATCGCTTTACGATGCGCCGGACACATGCTGGTGCTCAAATGGAAAATGTTGTTATCCATTTGTGATTTGCAAAGCTCAAAGATTTTTTGCGCCGCTTTTTTGGTATTGACGATGACAAGGCAACTACCGCATTGCGTGATTTCTTCGATAGCAAGATCAGCCACCTCATCAAAGCTCCAACCACCCGGTTTCTGCTGATCAATGACTTCAACACGCCGCAAATCCGCAAACAGTTCTTTGACTTCGGGCATCATTTCACTATCAGGCGCAAGTTCAATCCGACCTTTTTTCGGATCAACTTCATTCAATAAAGGCTGGGTTGCCGTACACAACACCACTGAACTACCGCAATGATCAACCAAAAAGTGGATAGCATTATTGAACAGGTGAACACAATTGATGGGCAGGGTTTGAATCTCATCAAAGATCAATACGGATTTGGAGAGTTGGTGCATCCGGCGTGCGCCACGAGTCCCTGAGCCAAACAGCGTCTCAAGGAACTGTACCATCGTCGTGTAAACCACAGATGCATCCCAATTTTCTGAGAGAATTTTGGTTTTCCACGTCTGTTCTTCAGGCGTCAGGTTGGAATGGTATTCCAGCACGATATTGCCTTCATCACCACTGCCTATTGGTTCAAGAATCTTGCGGGTTTCCTCTGCATTCTGGTCAATGATGGAGGTGAAAGGAATGATGTAAATGATTCGTTCCAACTCATGCGTTTGGGCGTGGTTTAGGGCAAAACGCAGACTTGCCAACGTCTTGCCACCCCCTGTGGGAACGGACAACGTGAAAATACCGGGTTTGCTGCCAGCACGTTGCAAACAATGATCGGAAATCTGCTTACGGATTTTATTGACATCCGTATCCGCCTTGAAGCTGACGAGTTTTGTTTCCAGTCTATCAATCAGCTTGTCGAAACTGGCATAACGCCCTTTCAAGCGTTTTTGCGCAGCGATTGGATTTTCAAAATCGGCCGTATCCACTCGGTCAGCATCAATCAGGCAACTGAACAATAATCTGACTAACAACCCTTGCTTGAAACTGGCAGTCAGCGCACCGCCTTTGTTTTGCTTGCCAATGTCTGTCAGCTTATTGATGACGGATTCATGTAGGGTCGGTGATGCCATCAATTGCTGGAAACGTTGCCGAATGGCTTCATCCATTTTTGACAGGGCTTCGTCGAGATGGGCACGATCTTCCGGCTTACGCATTCGGTGGGAAAATTTATCCCAAGCAGGTGTATGACTATTCGACTCAAGGCAATCAATCAGACCTGAGTGGTGAGAAGCGATACAAAGCGCAAGAATTTGTGCCGTGATGGATTGGAGTTGCCCTTGCGGTGATAGCACATCCCAAATGGCTTGTGCACCAGCCGTAGAATGGTCAACCTTGCCTTTTTTGCCTTTGGCATCCACGTAATCGTCAGCATCTGAATCAATATTGCCAAGCGCCGAATTGATGTAGTCCTGAAACTCTTTGCTGTACTTGCCAAGATCGTGCAGTAAGCCAATCAACTCACCTGCATCATCCAGCCCCAGTTTTGCCGCTGCCGTTTTTGAAAGAGTGGCTACACCTTGCAAGTGCTGCTGCAACGTTTGCTTTGCACCATCCTTCTCACGCTGATGTGCAATAATCACCGTATCGCTGACTCTCGAACAGACATCGCCCATGAATTGCCCCTTGATTTATGTGGCAGCCGTGAGAGCTGCCCGCCCCATAATTACCAATGATAGTAATTTAAGCAGAAAACACTTTCAATAAAAATATACACAGACTTAACAATTTAATTAATTCTTGATGAATGCTTCCAAACAATAATTTCACCCACATTAACAGACTTAACACCCGATGAATTTGCGGTACAATCCCAGCCTTTCAGACTTTTGGCTCAGGATACGGCATGGAACTTTCTGCACTCACCGCTCTTTCCCCCACTGACGGGCGTTACGCCAGCAAAACAGCGGCATTACGCCCGTGGTTCAGCGAATACGGCTTGATCTACCACCGCGTCCTCGTCGAAATCCGCTGGTTGCAAATGCTCGCCGCCCACCCACAAATCAGCGAAGTCCCCGCTTTTTCCGCTGACACCAACGCTTTTTTAGAAGGCATTATCAGCAACTTTGCTGAAACCGATGCGCTGCGCATCAAAGCCATCGAGCGCACCACCAACCACGACGTGAAAGCGGTCGAGTATTACCTCAAGGAAAAAATCGCCGGGCAAGCCGAACTGGAAGCCGTCAGCGAATTCATCCACTTCGCCTGCACCTCCGAAGACATCAACAACCTCTCCCACGCCCTCATGCTCAAAGGCGGCATGGAACAGGTGATTCAGCCTGACATGGCGGCAACCCTTGGCGCTATCCGCCAGCTTGCCCACGACTACGCCGAAATTCCACTGCTATCGCGTACCCACGGGCAACCCGCCACCCCGACCACCTTGGGCAAAGAAATGGCGAATACCGCCTACCGCCTGCAACGCCAACAACAGCAGATTCTTGCCACCCAATATTTCGGCAAAATCAACGGCGCAGTCGGCAATTACAACGCGCATATCAGCGCCTACCCCGACATTGACTGGCAAGCCACCGCCGAACAATTCGTCACCTCACTCGGCTTAACCTGGAACCCTTACACCACCCAAATCGAGCCGCACGATTACATCGCTGAAACCTTCGATGCGGTAGTGCGTTTCAACACCATCCTGATCGACTTCTGCCGCGACGTGTGGAGCTACATCTCCCTAGGGCATTTCAAGCAAAAAGTCATCGCGGGTGAAGTCGGCTCCTCCACCATGCCGCACAAAGTCAACCCGATTGATTTTGAAAATGCGGAAGGCAACCTCGGCATTGCCAACGCCCTCATGACGCATCTGGCACAAAAACTGCCGATTTCGCGCTGGCAGCGTGACCTCACCGACTCCACGGTGTTGCGCACCCTTGGTGTCGGCTTGGGGCATTCCTTAATTGCCTACCAATCGGCTTTAAAAGGTATCAGCAAACTCGAAGTCAATACCGCCAGCACCACCGCCGACCTCGATGCCAATTGGGAAGTACTCGCTGAACCCATCCAAACCGTCATGCGCCGCTACGGCATCGAACAACCGTATGAAAAACTCAAAGCCCTGACCCGTGGACAACGCATCACGCCAGAAGGCTTGCGTGAATTCGTTAATACGCTGGATATGCCGCAGGAAGCTAAAGACGCGCTGATCACGATGACACCCGCGACGTACATCGGCAATGCCATCGCGCAAGCCAAGGCGGTGTAACATGGCGGGTATGCTTGGTGATATTTCTGTTGAAGAATTCCTGCGTGATTACTGGCAAAAAAAACCACTACTGATCCGTAATGCCTTCCCCAATTTCCAATCGCCCATTACCCAAGACGAGTTGGCGGGCTTGGCGTGTGAAACCGATACCGCCCGTATCGTCATCGAACAAGGCGGCGCACACCCGTGGGAAGTCCGCCACGGCGCATTCGACGATGACGATTTCAGCAATCTGCCCGCAACGCATTGGACATTGCTGGTCAACGACACCGATCAACATTTGCCCGAATTAAAAGCTATCATCGAACCATTTCGCTTTATCCCCGACTGGCGTATCGACGATTTGATGATCAGTTTTGCGGTGGAAGGCGGCTCGGTAGGCCCGCATGTGGATGCCTACGACGTTTTCCTATTGCAAGCGCAAGGGCAACGCCGCTGGCAAATCACCACGCAACCAGCCCACCCTGACAATTTCTTGCCTGATTTGGAATTACGCATCATGCGTGATTTCCAAGCCGAACAGGAGTGGATTGTTGATCCCGGTGACTTACTGTATCTGCCGCCCAATGTGCCGCATTACGGGGTGGCACTAAACGAGTGCATGACTTATTCCATCGGTTTCCGCGCTCCCTCTCAAGCGGATATGCTGGAAAAGTTGCTCGAAGATTCGCTGGAAGATGCGCGGTTGCAACAACGATTCGCTGATCCTGAGCGTATCCCGCAAGCTAACCCCGGTGAACTGACCAACAAGGACATGGATCGCTTAATTGATTTTGTGGTCGATGCGCTGCCACAAGATGAACAATCTTTACAGCGATGGGTAGGAAAATACCTAACCATGCCGAAAGGCAATGCACCCGCCATTGAAGCTGAACCTGTTAGCCGCGCTGAGTTTAGCCGTTTGGTTAGGCATAAAAAACGCTTTGAAAAGTCGCTGGATGCACGGATATTGTACTTTCTATCAGCCAGTGATTTACACCTATTTGCGAACGGTAACCATTACAAAATTGACGCCCAACACCTTCAATTTATTGAATACCTGTGCCAAAACCCCATGCTATTGCCTAAAAATTATTCTAATTTTCTTACGAAAGAAACCTGTTTTGACACCTTACATGAATTGTTATCAATCGGTGTTTTCTCAGTAAGAAAATAGGTCATCCACCGACTATTCTGTTTAAATATTTTCCTATAATTATCATTACCTTGGATAAGTTAAACTAATGATTATTCACCCCCTGTTCAGTTTTGCTCGATTAATATACTAACCAATAAATGACTTACCTCTCAATCGAGAGTGTTTTAGCGCTTTAGCTGATTTTTTATGTAACAGGGGAAACACGATGGATTTCAAACGATCCATATTTGCTGCTTTATGCGGCGTAATGGTTGCGGGTGCTGCTATCACCATGCTACCAAATTTTGCGGTTGCGGCTGACAGTGATAAAAAGATTTCACTCAAGCGCAGCAATCCTGCAGAACCAATCGGGCGGGATGCTATCCTTTCAAAAGTGAAAGCAGCCTACAAAGGTCGAATATTATCTGTTCAGGAAAAACCTTTACCTGACTATCCAGATTGTCATATCGTGCGAATGCTTTCATTAGAAGGTGAATACCTAACCATTAAAGTTGCATGTAGTGACTAAAAAACCTGCTAAAAAGCATTGAAAATAAAGAAATTTAATTTAAAGTACCCGAAATTCTGAACGAATCTTCGGGTATTTTTTTATAGTTTTTATTAATAATTACCACTGATTGTTTTTTATTACAGGCAAGCTGGTGTATGATTGCTCTTACCGGGGTTTGCTGCTTAAAAAGCTCCCGAATTGTATTGACCAAATAATGATCAATTGACCAACCAAGAAAGAGCTGTGTCATGCGCGTACTTATAATAGAAGATGAAAACATTATTCGCGAACAAGTAGCCGAAAACCTTAAAAAGAACGGCTTCACCGTAGACTTAGCGGCTGATGGTTCCCAAGGGCTGTATGTCGCTCTCGAATACCCTATTGATATTGCTGTGATTGATTTGGGCTTACCTCATGCAAAAGGGGGGGCTGTTAACAATGATCTGGGGCTGGATATTATCCGTTCCATTCGTGCTAAAGGCTTGAGTTACCCCATCATCATTTTGACAGCACGCGACCGTTGGCAAAGTAAAGTGGAGGGGCTGGAAGCAGGTGCAGATGATTATGTGACCAAGCCCTTCCAAACTGAAGAACTGATTGCTCGCTTGCGGGTGCAATTACGGCGCACGGGTCGTTGGACACAAGCTGAACTCAGTTGCGGCCCGATTCGTTTAAACACCTCTGAACAACGCGTTTATGTGCATGAGCAGGAAGTAACACTGACAGCCTATGAATATCGGGTATTAGAACACTTAATGTTACACGCCGGTGAAGTCATTTCTAAAACACGCTTGACTGATAGCTTGTATGAAGAAGATACCGATCGCGATAGCAATGTTATCGAAGTGTTTATTCGCCGTTTACGCATTAAACTTGACCCGGATGATACCCTCAAGCCTATCGAAACCCTGCGTGGTCGTGGCTACCGCTTCACCTTAACACGTACATAATACTATACTTCAACCGCCCATAATTGCAGATTCCTCAAAGGTCTGAAAGTTGAGAGTCAGCAAGGAGTCCAAGGCTTTTTTATGCGTAGTGTGGGTTTGTGCCAAACAGGCATCAATGGCCTGCGCAAACGCGGTAAAGTTTTCATGGTAACGTGAATACAGGCATTCCTTCTTCACAAACTTCCAGAGGCGCTCAATCAGGTTCAGGTTGGGGGAATAAGCGGGTAGGAACAACAGTTCGATCCCGAGTGTTTGGGCGAATGTTTGTACCAGGCTACAGCGCTGGTAACGGGCATTGTCCATCACCAAGGTCACCGGGACATCCAGGGCCAATGCCTTGATTTGCCGAAGCAACTGACAAACACTTTGGGAGTTGATGTAACTGTCATTGGTCACGGTGACCAGTTCATGGGTGACTGCATTCAACGCACCGAGGACATTGTAGCGCTGGCGTCCGGCAGGGGCGCGGATGAACAGCCGGGTGAAACACCACAGGAACCCCAGAAACGGGGCCAGGACAAAATGGGCGGCGTCGACAAAGAAAACGGCGCGTTTTCCGGCCTTGGCCTCCTCAAGACGCGGCTCCAGCTCTTTTTTTAAAAGTCTCCTGGGCAGCAGGGTCGGCTTTCGCCGGTATCATCCCCACCTTCCTGACGGACAAACCCAAGTCATGCAGGAATAGCCGCACGGCTTCCCGCTTGAGTTCAAGGCCGGTTAAGCGCTGTATATCAGCGATCGCCTGACTGATCCGGGTCGGTGGATGCTTCTCAAAATGTTTCTTCAGGGGCTCACGGAAAGGTTCCAACCGGCGGGTTGGGCGACGGAAATCCAGTTGTTCCAAGGCAGCGATCCCACCTTGTTGGTAACGTTTCAAATAACGGGTGACCGTCGTTGAACTCACCTGTGCCAGCCGTTCAATGTCCCCATGCGCCATTCCCTGGCTTTTTAGCCACAACACTTCCATCCGTTGGCGGACGCGAGGGTGGGCATGGCGGTAACGCCCCTCATTCAAGGCGGTTTGATCGGATTCGCTGAAGTCTATCTGGATCATGGAAAGGACGACCGGTTGCCAATAACAGCCGTACTTTGCTTGAGGGCTTCTCATTATTCAACAGCTATTCACGGGCAAAGTATACGAATACTCGGTAGGCATCCTTATGCTCAGTTCATTACGTAGCCGCCAACTCATCAGTGGGTTTGGCGTTATTATGGTCGGTATTCTGATGCTCGGCGGGATGCTGCACTGGTTTTCCTATAGCTATAAAATAGATCAAAAAAAAGTAGAACTTAGGGAAACCTCCTATGATGTTTTAGGCTATCTCAACTTTTCAGATGGAAAATTCTCACCATTAGCCGATGATGAGGATATGAAAGAAAAAATGAAGGAAATGATTCGCCTTCGTAAATTAGACGATGCGGAGCAAAACCGTTTTGCTTACATCATCGACACAAATACTAATGATAATGATATTGTTTGGACTGCATCTTCAATGGGCAAGCCAGATCAGCAAATGGAAGATGACTACCTGCTGCGCTTCAACATTAAGAAAAATATCCCGGTTAGTTTTGAACCAACGTTTGATCAATTAAAGCCCTTACCTCCCAAAGATCCCAATAAGTTAGTAGAAAATCAGACACTTCAACAAACATACTCTCAAGAATATTTACTCGCGATTCAAAGCTTCCTTCATCCAGAATACGGGACGTTCCAATTTGTTTTAGGCGTTTCCATTGCTGACATTCAAAAGGAAATGCAGGACATGCGGCAAAAATTTGCCGTGTTGTTATTCCTATCCGCCGTACTCGTTCTGATTGCGCAACTGGCCTTGAGTTTTTGGGTTGTTGCCCCCATCAAAGAATTTGAAAACGAAGTTAAAGCGATTGAAGCCGGTGATAAAGACAGTATCAGTGACCATTATCCTGAAGAACTGCTTCCCGTCAAAAATGCCCTAAATGGCTTACTCAGCTATGAAAAAGGCCAAAAACAGCGCTATAAAGACACGTTAGATGACTTGGCACACAGCATCAAAACACCGCTCACGACGATGCAAAATCAGCTTGATCAATTACGACGCGATGCTAACCCTGATACCCAAATCAAGATAGCCACGACGGTATTCGAGTCACAAATTGAACGTATTCGCGAAATCATTGGACATCAGTTACGCCGCGCCATGGTGACCAACCAAGGCGCGATGATTTTGTCCCAGCCAGTACGCCCTGTGTTGTTCCGACTACGCGAAACCTTGCAGAAAGTTTACCGTGATAAACACTTTGAGATTCGCATCAATGTCGACGAATATGCCAAGTGCCGTATGGATGCTGAAGACATGATGGAATTGTTTGGCAACCTACTCAACAATGCCTGCCGTTTCTGTAAAGATATTGTAGAAATCTCTGCACACCATGATAACAATATGCTAATTATTGATATTGATGATGATGGATTAGGCTTTCCGATCAACAACCCGGATAAACTCTTGCAGCGTGGTATTCGTGAAGATAGTAAGAGTGATGGTCAAGGTATTGGTATGGCTGTCAGCACCGAAATTGTTTCTGCCATTGGCGGCAAAATTGAATTGCTAGTCTCTCCCTACGTTGGCGCACGGGTACGTTTGCACCTGCCGGTATAACAACACAATGCTGTACTTACGGTTGGCTAATGACTCGAATACTCACTTTATCGACAGAGCCAGCCGCATCAAATACCGTCAGTTCATAATCACCTGCCCGTGTAAAGGTATAACGTAAACCACCACGCTTAGTATCAACGCCTGCTGGCTCACCATTAACTAGCCAAAAATATTGCCCTTCGCCACCTTCCGCAGACAAATCCAAGGTCACACCCTTACCTAGCTGCCCAGTAAGGTCTTTGGGTAAATACAACAGGCTACTAGCATCTAAGTTACGAATAGCCAGTTGTGTCCCACTCTGATATTCGCTGCCGGGTGGACAACTAGGATCAAAATCCGGTAAGCGTATTTTTTCCAACACATGATTCGCCAACCACGGGTGCAACTCCAACGGCCACTGTGCGACCTGCCGGGCACTGCGTTCAGACGTATTGCAGGCTGCCGTTACCCGCAATCCTGTTACGGGGTTAACCCAGTAGGTCTGCAATCCGGCTGACCAAGAGTGCTGCCGCAAATGCGGTAAAGTCGCTGGAATATTGCCATCCAAAATCCACGCTTGCTGACGCACATGACAATGTTCAGCGGACGTTTGCGCCGCACTCTCCCCCAAAGGCCAGCAAATGTCTGTCTGCATCACTGTAGCAGGGCGACGACGCGCCTTAACATCTACACCATTAGGCAATGCCCGAAACACATCAAACAAAATAGGTCCGGCTGCCGCGACACCTAAACGACCGGGTAATGGCGTGCCATCAGGCCGCCCTGTCCACACGCCTACCGTATGGCTATCACTGACTCCAATCGCCCAAGCATCCCGAAAACCGTAACTAGTCCCGGTCTTCCATGCCACACCTACTGCATTCGTGCTGCCTTCTGGTGGAGGAATCGCCCGTAATATCTCCTGAATAATCCATGCAGCCCCTTCTGACAATACCCTTCGTTCTTCCAGCGGATCATCTTCGACAAATCGGGGTTTGATGCTAACCCCACCACGTGCTAGTGAAGTAAAACCACGCACTAAATCTTCCAACGTTGTGCCTGCTCCCCCCAAAATCACACTCAAATTCGGTTCAGCTTGTTCAGGAAAACTGATGACGACGCCACCATTACGTAACCGCGCCACGAACACGCTGGGTGTTAAGCGTTGCAACACATCCACTGCCGGAACATTCAGGGATTGCTGTAAGGCTTGTGCCACGCTAACCGCCCCCGAAAAATGCCGGAAAAAGTTCTGCGGCGCATAATCGTTCAACTTCAGCGGCACATCACTCAATAAACTGGCAGAATGCACCAAGCCATCATCCAGTGCCATGCCGTATAAAAACGGTTTCAATGTTGACCCCGGCGAACGCACAGCTTGCACCATGTCCACATGCCCAAAACGCTCAGCATCATGAAAATTAGCCGACCCCGCATACGCCCGCACGTAACCGGTACGATTTTCAACGACCAATACACCGATGGACGCTTTCTCTGGCAAACTGTTCACACGGTTACGCAATACATTATCAACGACCCACTGTGTATTGGCATCCAGTGTCGTCTGTAACCGTGATACCTTTGCTGCAAACGCCCGTGCTTTCATGCGTTGTGCAAACAACGGTGCTTTCAGTGGCTGTTGAAAACGCAGCTTCATCACTGGCTCAAGCATGGCATCGTCCACGATTTCCTGTTGCCAAACACCTTGCGTAGCCATACGCCGCAACACTTTATCACGGTAACGTTGTGCCAACTCAGGAGAACGATCAGGGCGCAAGCGCGAGGGTGCTTGGGGTAAGACCGCTAACAATGCCGCCTCCGCATGACTCAAGGCCAAGGCAGGTTTATGCAACCATGCAAAACTGGCTGTCTGCACCCCTTCAATAGGTCCACCAAACGGCGCAAGATTGAGATAAAAAGTCAGAATTTCTGTTTTGCTATAATGCCATTCCAATTGCAACGCACGGAACATCTGCTGAATTTTTCCAGCAACAGTACGTTCATGGGGATCCAGAATCCGTGCTACTTGCATGGTTAAGGTAGAGCCACCCGAAATAACTTGCCCACCTTGCAACCATTGCCAGCCAGCCCGTAGCAAAGCAAATGGATTAATCCCCGGATGCTGGTAAAACCAACGGTCTTCGTATGTCAGCAAAGCCTCAACATACAAGGGTGAAACCTCATCCAACGTCACCGGATAGCGCCACACCCCTTCATTATCGGCAAATGCACGTAACGGCGTGCGGTCTTGCGCCAGAATCAACACGCTGCGTACCCGCTCAGGCTCTGGTAATCGCCATACCCGATCTGCCAACATAAACAGCAATAGGCAAACCAATACCGAGGCTCCCAGCCTGATCAGGTAACGACGCATTAAGGCTCCCTCTTACGGAATCACCAATGCAGACGGCACAGCACCTAAACCATTCAGTTCCGGTCGATACATATCTTCCGCATACGGCGGCGGTACAGCAAAGCGTCCGGCTGACACCACCCGCACCAAATAAAAGAGATGATGGCGCGTTTTAGCTCTCAATGGCAAAGCCGCCACATAACGATCGTCACGGAACTCCTGAGTACGCAATTCACTACTACCCAACAACTCCAGTACAGGCTTATCCATCCCCTCCAATTGCAAACCTTCTAACGATTCGTTATTCGACAAGTTGGTATTTTCAATCTCAAATCCAGCAGGCAATAAATCCGCAACCAGTGCATCGTTAATATCACTATTGCTACTCACCATAAGATGGGTCAACAATAATGCACCCGTTTTAATCCCATCTGGCGCTACTTTTTTACCATCCAAACTGTACCAACTCCGTTGTATCTCAATCGGGTCACTGTCGGGTGCAGGTACTGTATTCGGGTAACCATCCACACTCAAAGCCACATACAGCGGCTCTTTAGCCGTCACCCGAATACCTTGCTGGAAATCGTCAGCACTTAAGGAACGGTATTGCGTACTACTACCCGACAAATCCACCGTGTCATTGCCTACTGTCAGTGTAGCTTGCCAACCCGTTTTAGCCTTTTCTTGTACCTTTAAGCCAGCCAACAAGGTAAAGAGTTGCTCTTGCGTGCTGAAATAAGTACGGTTATGCAACAACTCTACCAACTGATTTATTTCAGTCGCCAGTTGTGGCAGCTTGGCTTTGTGGCGCAGTAACAAATACAGCACCGCCGCCTGATCCCGTAAGCTACTGCCATAATCACCAAGGTACTTTTGTTCATCACGAACCATTGCTAAGCCACGCTGAATCGCATCCTCGCTGCGTGTTTTATCCCCTCCCGGCATCATCTGAAGCGCCAACCCCAAATGCACCAAGGGCAAACCAGAAGCCGCTTTACTCACATCTTTTTCATACATCACTTTTAGCGTTCCTGGTGACGCACGCTTTACGCGTGACAACACATACCCAGCGTAGGCACGTGCCGCAAAATCCAAGTGTGCAGGCATGTCCGAAAACGCATAACGGCTCTCCGCCGCATCTTCACCCTCCTGCAAACGTTCTTCCAAATTCTGAAGTGCTCGCTGTAACAACCACTCAGGCACGATAAAGCCTTGTTCTTTGGCATCCAGCAAAAAATCCACCACATACGGTGTTAGCCAATATTCTTCCTGCCCACCGTTCGCATCACCCCACAAGGTGAAACCACCGTTAGCTAATTGCATTCCTGCAAGACGTAATAACGCCGCATTCACCCGCTCATTGCGCTCCTTCATTTCCAAGGGTTCTAAACCCAACGCTTCAGAGACGTTCGCGTCCAAAAACAAGTAAGGCCATGCACTGCTGGTCGTTTGTTCCAAACAACCATAGGGGTACTGTAACAAGCCTTGCAAAGCACTCCGCAAAGGTAACGGTGGGGTCGCCGCCAAACTCAAACTCGCTTGCAAACCTGCTGCCTGATACTGTTGAATCGTTGTGGCATCCAACGTTAAGATTTCACCTGCACTTAACTCACTGTTTTGTGAAAAGTATTGTGCAGGGTAGGCAGGACGCACTGCGACTTGAACTTGGCGTCTCGCCGTAAAGCCTTTTCCCGTCAGCTCCAGATTAATTTGCCCACGCCCGAAAGCTTGTTGAGCCGATACAGGTAATCGCAAGGTTTCACGCTTACCCGCCGCTAAAATAAGTTCTCGTGTATCCGCCACGCCGGATAATAAATCATTACTGCTGAGTTTCAGCTTCACAACTTGCGCTTCAGTCGTTGTATTATTCACATCCACCGTCAAGAAACTGCTGTCACCAGCGGCAAGAAAACGCGGTGCAGCAAGATTCGCCACAACCGGAGAGGCTACTTTCATCTCACGCTCGGCGCTACCAAAACGATCTTCTGTTGCGGCAACCGCCATCAAGCGTAATGTCCCATCAAAGCCGGGTAATGGCAGTTCAATTTTTGCTTTACCTGCGGCATCAAATGCTACAGCACCACTGAATAGCGAGACGATATGCACATCTGCTTGCCCCAAAGCACCACCACGTCGTGCACTCGCATCTCCCCCAAAACGTTGACGTAATGGCGTACCTTCAACACCTTCAATGATTTTGCCGTAAGCATCATACAGGCTGGTCGTATATTGATGCTGTGAGAAATAAAAGGCCAATGGGTCTGGTGCCTTAAAATCGGTAATGCTCAACACCCCCGCATCCACTGCCGCCAACGTGACTATTGCTTTTTCTCCACTGAGATTGTCTGCACTCACGGTGACAGTGGTAGTTTGTTCTGGCAAGACTTTTTCTGCGGCCTCAATACTGAGATTCAAGCGCCGTTGTTCCCGGTCAAGCGGCAAGAAAATCACACCCAAGGCGCGATTAGGTGCGATCTTTTGCTGGCTACTGGCTGGGCGGAAGGAAGTCACCGTGATGTACAAGTCGTGGCGATTCCATTCCTGACTCACCGGAATCTCCACAATTGAGCCTTCTGCTGGCAAGGTTACTCGCTTCGACCATAAGAGTGACTCACCCTCCACGGCAACAATGGCTTCACCCGCACTAGGCGGCGTTATGGTTAACTTGACCACATCACCAGCCTGATATTTCGCTTTATCTAAAGCTAATTCAATCTGGTCAGGGCGTGCTGCATTATTCGCGTCTTGCTCCCAATCCCAACCTGCATGAAAGGGGTAAACCGCTTTCAAACCTGTCTCAGCGTCTTCCACTTCTAAACGATAGTGACCATATTGCACAGCAAACACAGCTTTACCTCGTGCCGCTGCATCCAATGTCAGTTTTTGCTGTAAAATCGGGTATTCACTGGAAATATCCTTACGTTGCCAGCCTTCAGCATTGTTGTATTCCCAGAAATAGTCTTTTTCTTCTCTTACCAACGTCACCGCAAGCGCTTGGGTTGCTGGGGCGGGCTGCCCTTGTGCATTGAGGCGCACCAACTCAAAACCCGCTTCACCATTATCAGCAACCGTGTCTTTGCTGAATAAGGGGCGAATCCCCACCAAATTCTGAGTCGGCCAAAATGGCACATCTAGCTTACGGGTGACACTACGTCCACCTGTTTCATGCAGACTACCGATAACGCTCAAAGTCAGCGGAGAACTGATTTTTCCCACCAAAGCAGGACTTTCCACAAAGCCACCACCCGTTTCATTTAAGGAAATTTCTGGTAAATCTTCACGACTAATCAGTTTTTCATCACGAGGATCACCAAAATAATAATCGTTGAATGCTGGCAAGGGGTGACGATTCACACTGACAGTACGCACCGCTGTCAATTTATTGCCACTGGCAGGCGCACCATATAAATAGTCCCCCTGCGCCGCCACAACGAGCTTTTCACCAGCAGTCAGTAATTTATTTTCGGCAGTTAAGGTCAACTTCATGCGTTCGGGCATGAAGTCTTCTACATGAAACGTAAAACTGCTAACAGGCGCAACATCTTTAGCATTAATGCGAACTTCCGCTTTCCATGTCCCTGTGGGAGCATCAACAGGAATCGGTAAGCGATACGTAAAAAAACCCAACTCAGCGTTAGCCGCAAGCAAGTTTTCTTCCAACAACAATTTTGTATCAGGGCGGACGATGCGTAAATTCAGATTCTTTGCTGAAACGGCCTGACCATCACGGTCACGTAACAGCACAGATAAATCCATCGCTTCACCGGGCCGGAATAGATCACGTGTACTGTAAATAAACGGCGCAATGGGTTTATCAGGCAAGCCTGTTACTGCGTATTCTGACAAATCCAACGCCGCTTCACGTAAATCCAAGAAAGCAAACTGTGTTTCCTGTTGCGCCGTTAGCAATAAATCGCCGCCAGGCCGATGTTCAAAACTGACACGTCCTTCCTCATCCGTTTCCAGCGTCAAAGCCTCTTTTTCGCCTTGCAATTTCAATTGAACCCCAGACAACGGTTTTCCCGTATCCAAAGCATTGGCGAAAACCTCCAACCCACGCGCGTACAAACGCACATGTAAACCAATATTCGTGACAACGAACTGCGTAATGCGGTAAGCCTCATCGTTAAAACGCCCCGGTTCCCGCATTACGGCAAAATACACGCCCGGCGTTTTCAACTCTTGAATATCTTCTACCGGAATCAACATCGAAGTACGCGCATTCAACTTGGCATCGGTGACATAGCGGCGGGAATAAACACTTTCTGTCACTGCATGGATTTCTTCCAATTGCCACTGCGACAAGCGCCCCCCTAAACTGATTGTTTTCAGCATATCTGGCAATTTTTCTGGTTGCACCCGCAGAAATTCAATATCCAACTCTGGCACATTCACCACCCGAATCGGTAAACCACCCGTTAATTTCGCAGGCAAAATACTGCCTGTGGTGGCAAAATCAAACGCAGGGCTAATATCACGGGTTTTAAGATTAGTATCATAGGGTTTTTGCAATTGCAGACCGTTTTTACTGGTTAAACCCGGTCTAATTTGCACACGGTAATCGGTTTGTGGCTTGATATTACTGAAAAATAAACGGCGTGTCTCATTCGTCATTACCCAACTACCTTCGACCATTTTGCCGTTAGCTGTTAAGGTAATGAAGGTGTTGTAATCTGCCGTCGGGTTCAAATCTTGTGAAAACGTCACGGCTAAGGCAGGGCTGGTATCCAAAGTACGTTCAGACACATCCACCACCAGCATTTGTGTCAGTAAGGCTTCATTGCTGTATTGCGGGCTAGGAGCAACTGACACAGGCTCTTCTGCCCTTGCCTGCCCCATGAGTAACAGTAACAGACACAGCCATAACCACGGTAACACGCGACGAATTTGATAAGCCATTATTGTTCTCCACCCTGCAAGACTAGATGTATTGTGTAGAATGCCAGTATAGACTTTTTCGGCGCAAAGAGGTTACAACAATGTTGTGATAATGTTTGATTGGAGAAGGAGTGAGCAGCGAGAAAAAAGTGGCGACCCTATGGGGATTCGAACCCCAGTTACAACCGTGAAAGGGTCGTGTCCTAGGCCTCTAGACGATAGGGTCGCTGATGTGAACCTGAAAAAAGTGGCGACCCTATGGGGATTCGAACCCCAGTTACAACCGTGAAAGGGTCGTGTCCTAGGCCTCTAGACGATAGGGTCGCTGATGTAAACTTCCAAACCTATTGTGTGTCATTATCTCGTGGTGAGAAAATGACGATGGTAGACAACCCGGCAAATGTTATTAAAAAACCGAGTGGCACTGCCAGTAAAAACATTTTCGCCAACTCATCGCTGTCTGCAAACATGAAGCCAAATCCGAAGACTAAGCCTACGACTGTTATCACCAGACCAGTGATTAAGCTGTAGCGACCAAGACGATCCATAAATACTCTCACGTCGGTCAATATTGGTGGAGCTAAGCGGGATCGAACCGCTGACCTCTACAATGCCATTGTAGCGCTCTCCCAGCTGAGCTATAGCCCCACGGCGAAAGAGAGGCGAATTCTGAAGGAATCCGCCGTTTCTGTCAAGCGCCTTTTAAAGAATTTGCGAAGATTGCTTTGTGCACATCGCCAAGGCTAATAATGCCCACTAACTTACCCGCTTCGACCACGGGAATACGGCGAATTTTTTGCACACACATGATAGAAACCGCCTTCATCAACGGCATTTCAGGGCTGGCAGATGCCACCAACTTACTCATCAAATCGCTGGCTTGCAAACCCAAGGCATCACTGTAACCTTTTTCCATCTTCTCGAAATCAGGCACGCCCTCTTCACTGGCAACCTCGGAGATGTCAGGGAACATCTTGCGTAACACGTCTTTTTCAGAAACGACGCCGACGACATTGTTATTGTCATCCACGACCGGCATACCGCTGATCTTGTTAAAGCACATAACCTCGACCAAATCACGCACCGGGGTATTGGGCTTAGCGGTTTTGACGCTGGTATTCATGATGTCTTTGACTTTCATTTATCCTCCTCATTCATGCTAGGTTTTAGTCATACAAACATAGCATAAAACCCCCCATAAATCGTATTAGCTTAGGGGGATATTGCTCACCTTAAGCCGCCAAAGTGCGAATAAAGCCAATTGCCCGCTGAATCCGCTGCAAAGTGCGCTCACGCCCAATCAATTCCAAGGTAATTTCCAGTGAGGGCGAAGACGCACTACCCGTCACCGCCA
Organism: Candidatus Thiothrix putei; assembly: GCA_029972225.1. Classification (NCBI taxonomy): domain Bacteria; kingdom Pseudomonadati; phylum Pseudomonadota; class Gammaproteobacteria; order Thiotrichales; family Thiotrichaceae; genus Thiothrix; species Candidatus Thiothrix putei. Next base: position 1,965,904 of record CP124756.1, on the reverse strand, counting down.
CCCGCAACGGCGGCCCCACTTTACCCAATTTCAAGCCTAATGTTTCGCAAGCGGCTTGAATGGCTGCGTGGATCGCCTCACCCTGCCAAGCAGTCAAAGCAACCAATTCATCATGCACCACCTGCAAATTATCAGCCGTATCCGCTTTGAACTGCTTTTGCACCGCTGCGGCATCAAATTCAGCAAACTCTTCGTAGAAATACCGGCTAATCGCCACCATTTCCACCAACGTTTTGGCACGTTCGCGTTGGGCATTGATCACATCGGCTAAGGCTGGGCCTTGCGAGACATCCAAGTTTTGCGCCTGCAAATGCCACTGCAACTGCGCTTCTAATTCCGCCACTGGCAAGGTCTTAATGTAGTGCTGATTCAGCCACAACAATTTATCCGCATTAAACGCCGATGGCGCACGGTTGATGGCTTCCAGTGAAAACAATTCGATCATCTCTTCACGCGAGAAAATCTCCTGATCACCATTCGACCAACCTAAACGCACTAAATAATTCAGCAACGCCTGCGGCAGGAAACCGTCATCACGGTACTGCATCACACTCACTGCACCGTGACGTTTCGACAAACGCTGCCCATCCGAACCTAAAATCATCGGCAAATGCGCAAACTTCGGTGGTTCAAAACCCAATGCCCGCATAATATTGATCTGACGCGGCGTATTGCTGATATGGTCGTCACCACGAATAACGTGCGTTACCTGCATATCAATATCATCCACCACCACAGTCAAATTATACGTGGGTGTGCCGTCAGAACGCGCAATGATTAAATCATCCATTTCGGCATTGCTAATGGTGATTTTGCCACGCACCACATCATTAATTTCCACCACACCCGTTTGCGGGTTACGGAAACGTATTACCGGCTCAATCCCTGCGGGCGGTGTTTCATCCTGACGGTCACGCCATAGCCCGTTGTAACGCGGGGTTTCTTTGCGTGCCATTTGCGCTTCGCGCATCTGCTCAAGCTCCTCCTTGCTGCAATAGCAACGGTAGGCATGACCGCTCTCCAGCAATTGCTGAATCACTTCCGCGTAACGGTCGAAGCGTTGGGTTTGGTAGAACGGGCCTTCGTCATGCCCCAAATTCAGCCATGCCATGCCTTCCAGAATCGCATCCACAGAGGCTTGCGTGGAGCGTTCACGATCGGTGTCTTCGATACGCAAAATGAAAGTGCCGCCCATCTTACGGGCATACAGCCAAGAAAATAGCGCAGTACGTGCGCCACCAATATGCAAATAACCAGTCGGGCTGGGGGCAAAGCGAGTTCTGACGTTCATGACATTCCAGTGATTGATTTTTAAATAATACCTTAAGCAAAACTGAATGAAAAATAGTCGAAATATTCAGTTCAAATTCAGTGCCCACCCCACATAATCAGCCTCGTTCAAGGGCTAAAGGGGTAGAAAAATAATAACAGGGCTACGCCCCTTCTTTTTATTCCATACTGAAGCGCCTAATCATAATCACAAGTTTCAGGCATTGAAAGCCTTCCTTCTGGAAGGCTTTTTCCTGTTTAAGCGGCAAAGAAATAAGCCAATCCTTGCAATGCAAACCAAGCATAAATACCAGCCAGTATATCATCTAACATGATACCCAAGCCGCCGACCACTTGACGGTCAGCCACACGCACTGGCCATGGCTTCCATATATCAAACAAACGGAATAAGGCGAAGCCGACCACAATCCACACCCAACCACCAGGTGCCGCAAGCATCGTCAGCAAAAAACCTGCAAACTCATCCCACACAATTCCACCATGATCATGTACACCAAGACGACGGGAAGATTCCCCGCAAATCCAGATACCTGCCACTGAAATAAGCAAAAGTACCAGTACATAGCTCCACAGCGGCAACTGCACCAGCAACAAGTACAAAGGAATTGCGGCCAATGTTCCAGCAGTTCCTGGTGCAACCGGTGACAAACCACTACCAAAACCGAAAGCCAAAAAATGAATAGGGGAAGAAAAAACCGTTTTTGCCGGTACTATCGTGTGCATCAGCGCCAATTCCTCTCTAGTAAGGCATAGGGATTATACACATCTGCTGCCAGGCCGCTATAATTGCGCCCTACGACACAAACAGAAGGCTCAACATGACCAGTTACTCATTCATTTTTAACATTAACGGTATCGCTGACTTTGAAGAACGCGTACTGAAAGCCTCACTACGCAATCCTGTTCTAGTCGACTTTTGGGCAGACTGGTGCGGCCCCTGCTTATTTCTCGACCCAGTGCTGAAAGCGGTTATCCCCGAATACCACGGCAAAGTGTTGCTTGCCAAAATCGACACGGACGAAGACGAAAACATGAAATTAGCCGGGCGCAATCAAGTTCGTGGCTTTCCCACTGTCATATTATTTGAGCAAGGTCAGGAAGTTGCGCGTTTTAGCAGCGCTCGTACCAAACCTTTTCTCCGTGAATTTATTGATACTAACAGTCAAATGTTAGCCAAGGTAAATTCTGCTCATCCATAAGGCTGGTATACTGCTGCAAGCTATGCCATCATTTCAACCGAATTAACAATTAATAAAAATGATCGCACATTAATGCAATGGTATCGCAATGAAAATAAATACGCTGTCTTATACTGTTACACACGGATTTTCAACTGAACTGCCAGTGATTACAGCACCACAACTGCTCGTCTTAGTGTTTGGACACTCTGGCTTTTTGGACAAATCAGAACCATTCGACGCTTTAACGGCACAATACCCACAAGCTATTTTCATGGGCTGCTCCAGTGCTGGTGAAATCATGAATGGCAACATTTACGATGATAGTCTCGTTATTGCATTGGTATCATTTGAATCGACTTTATTACGTCTCACACACGTTGCCATTCACGACTCACAAGAGTCATATACCATCGGACGCTTACTGGCAGACCGTCTCATGGGGGAAGGACTACGCGGTATTTTTACTCTCTCTGATGGGTTGAAAGTGAATGGCAGTGAACTCACTCAAGGTTTCAACGCTGTCGTTAACCCAAGCGTTACTGTTACTGGTGGCTTGGCGGGTGATGGTGAGCGTTTTACTAAAACATGGGTCTTAAAAGATGGCAAACCCACTAGTGGTGTTGTTGCTGCTTTAGGCTTGTATGGCGATGTCCACCTCAGCCACGGTTCCAAAGGTGGCTGGAAACCGTTTGGCCCAGCACGTGAAGTCACCCGTGCTGAGAATAATGTCTTATATGAGTTAGCGGGCAAACCAGCACTGGCTTTATACAAAACCTATCTCGGTGAAATGGCAGCAGGACTACCAGCTACTGGTTTGCGATTCCCTTTAACCTTATGCAAACCCGGTGAAGTCAAAGAGTTAGTACGCACTATTTTAGCGGTTGACGAGGCCACCCAATCACTTACTTTTGCCGGTGATATTCCCGTCGGCATGCACGCACGACTCATGAGAGCCAATTTAGAGCAACTGGTTGAAGGAGCCGAAAATGCGGCACTCATGTGCGATGTTGATACAGACAAACCTGTATTGTGCATCGCCATCAGTTGCGTCGGGCGTCGCATGGTAATGGGTGCAGATGCTGAAGAAGAAGTCGAAGCCGTGTTAGACAATCTGCCAGAGCACACCACACAAATCGGGTTTTATTCTTACGGGGAAATGTCACCCTTTAGCAAAGGCACATGTGACTTACATAACCAAACCATGACACTTACAACCATTTATGAGTGAACTTCACCTAATAAAGGAACTGGGGACACAATCATCCCGTCTTCATCCGAATACAGGTATTGACCGGGGGTAAACGTCACGTCGTGGAAACGCACCACTTCGTTACGCAAACCTACGCCGCGCTTGACGCTTTTCAGTGGCAGCGTGCCGATGGCTTTCACACCGATGTCCATCTGCCCAATGTCGACAGAATCACGAATCAGGCCATAAACGACGATGCCGTTCCAGCCATTTTTCACGGCTTTTTCAGCGAGCATATCGCCCAGCAAGGCGCAGCGGGTAGAACCACCGCCGTCCACCACCAGCACTCTGCCCTTGCCATCTTCGGCAACCAGTTCCCGCACCAGTGAATTGTCTTCGTAAATCTTGATGGTGACGATCTCACCAGAGAATTTGCTGCGACCACCGTAGTTGTTAAAACCCGGTTGAACCACTTGCAGTGGCTTGTCTTCGTTGTCGTCGAGCAGGTCGGCTGTTTTGAAATCTGTCATGAAAATCTCCTTGCAATGGCTGAAATTAAAAAGCCCGACGTTGTTAGCGTCGGGCTTTTCCAGATTACTTATTCAAACCTTGCGGTCTGAACGTTAAATCTTAATGGAACTGCTCTTCTTCAGTAGAGCCAGTCAACGCTGTTACGGATGAAGCGCCCCCCTGGATAACAGTGGTAACGTCATCGAAGTAGCCAACACCCACTTCTTGCTGGTGGGAAACGAAGGTGTAACCTTTGTCACGAGCAGCAAATTCAGGTTCTTGAACCATATTGACGTAGTGCTTCATGCCTTCGCCGCGTGCGTAAGCGTGTGCAAACTGGAAGGTGTTGAACCAGTTGACGTGGATACCCGCCAAGGTGATGAACTGGTATTTGTAACCCATTGCTGCCAAATCTTCCTGGAAGGATGCGATTTGTGAGTCAGACAGGTTTTTCTTCCAGTTGAAAGACGGTGAGCAGTTGTAAGACAACAACTGGCCTGGGCAAGCTGCTTGAACCGCTTGGGCGAATTCACGCGCAAAGCCAAGGTCAGGTGTACCAGTCTCACACCAAACCATGTCAGCGTAAGGTGCGTAAGCAACGCCACGGCTGATGGCCTGTTCCAGACCGTTCTTAACGCGGTAGAAACCTTCAGCAGTACGCTCGCCAGTCAGGAACGGCTTGTCGTTAGCATCATGGTCAGAGGTGATCAGGTTAGCCGCTTCTGCGTCAGTACGTGCCAGGATAACGGTAGGAACGCCCATGACGTCAGCAGCGAAACGTGCAGAAACCAGCTTCTCAACCGCTTCAGAAGTTGGAACCAATACTTTGCCACCCATGTGACCGCATTTCTTAACAGCGGCCAATTGGTCTTCAAAGTGAACGCCAGCCGCACCTGCGGTGATCATGTTCTTCATCAGTTCAAACGCGTTCAGAACGCCGCCGAAACCGGCTTCTGCGTCAGCAACGATAGGCAGGAAGTAGTCGATACCGCCTTCGTCAGTCGGGCTGATGCCACGACTCCATTGGATTTCGTCAGCACGCTTGAAGGTGTTGTTGATACGGCGAACCATGGTAGGTACGGAATCATAAGCGTACAACGATTGGTCAGGGTACATGGTTTCTGAGGTGTTGCCGTCAGCCGCAACTTGCCAGCCGGACAGGTAAACTGCTTCCAGACCTGCTTTAGCTTGTTGCATCGCTTGACCCGCGCTGATTGCGCCGAAAGCGTTAACGTAGCCTTTTTTCGCACTGCCGTTAACCAGATCCCACAGTTTCGCAGCACCGCGTTTTGCCAGTGTGTGGTCAACTTGCAAAGAACCGCGCAGGCGTACTACGTCAGCCGCGCTGTAAGTACGCTTGACGTTTGCCCAACGTGGGTTTTCTGCCCAGTCTTTTTCCAGAGCTGCAATTTGCGCTTCACGAGTCATAGTCATGTAGTGTTCCTCAGAATCAATAAAGTGAACGAAACCGGTAAAATGTCGGCAATCTGCCATTGCTTGCTTAGAGCAAGCTGTTATTCCTCTCTCTGCTCGCTGCTGCGAATCTTGCCATCCCCTAAGATGTCAGACAAATATCCGTATCACTGGGGCATTTGATAGTAATAAACCTTCAATCTGTCGACAATAAAATTAATTCAATTCTTACCATTGTCTGAATCAATGGTAGTCATCTACTTTGATCAATCCCAATGTCGACAATGTAAAAGCACGGGTCTGCTGAAGCAACGCAACATTGTTAGCCAATGATTCACCATAGGATGGAATCATGGTTTTCAACTTACTTTTCCAAGCATCCGAAGCCATTTCCTTAGGAAAACACTTCTCCAATACTTGCAGCATCGCTGTCACTGTGACCGAAGCACCCGGTGAAGCTCCCAACAATCCAGCTAAGGAACCATCCGCAGCCGTGATAACTTCTGTGCCAAATTCAAGTTTGCCGCCCTTCACAGGGTCTTTTTTGATAATTTGTACCCGCTGCCCTGCACTTGCCAATGTCCAATCTTCGTTACGTGCTTCAGGGAAATACTCGCGCAAAGCACGCATACGTGAATCGTGGTTTTGCATAACCTCCGACACCAAGTAACGGATCAGGTCAAAACTGCTTAGCCCTATCTTAGTCATCGGCAGCAAATTATTGGGCTTGATCGACTCGAACAAATCCAAAATCGAACCCTCTTTGAGGAATTTGGTGGTGAAGCCTGCAAATGGCCCAAACAACAGCGCTTTTTCACCATCAATAATGCGTGTATCCAAATGCGGTACTGACATCGGCGGCGCACCAATCGACGCTTTACCGTAGACCTTGGCAAAATGTTGACTCACGATTTCTGGTTTTTTACACACCAACCATTGACCACTGACAGGGAAACCACCGTAGCCTTTGCCTTCTGCAATGCCAGATTTTTGCAACAATGGCAAAGCACCACCGCCAGCGCCCAAAAACACAAAATCCGCTGTCAACGTCAGCGTATCGAATAGACTGTTTGTTTCCTGTGTTACAACACACCACTTACCGCCAGCCTGCTTGCGCAAGCTTTTGACTTCATGCTTGAGGTGAATGTCAACGTCATCAAACTGTTGTAAATAACCGATCATGCTGCGAGTTAAGGAACCAAAATTCACATCCGAACCATGTTTCACTCGCGTACCTGCGACTACTTGAGCTGGATCACGCCCATTCATCACTAAAGGCATCCATTCACGCAACACGGCAGGATCTTCGCTGTACTCCATGCCAGCAAACATTGGATGCTGACTCAGCATCTCGAAACGTTTACGCAGAAAATGCACGTTTCGTTCGCCCCACACAAAACTTAAATGAGGCGTCGGGTTAATGAAGGAACTGGGTTCTGGCAATGCCCCTTGTTGCACCAAATAAGACCAAAACTGTAGAGTACGCTCAAAGGACTCGTTGATTGCATAAGCCTTGCTCACTTCGACACTGCCATCCGCTTGTTCTGGCGTGTAATTCAGTTCACAGTAAGCAGCATGACCCGTACCGGCATTGTTCCAACCACTGGTGCTTTCCAGAGCGACATCATCCAAACGCTCAATGATGCTGATTGTCAACAATGGGTTTAACTGTTTCAGCAACACGCCCAAGGTGGCACTCATTGTGCCTGCGCCTACCAGCACCACGTTTACATTCTTTGCGACCATATTTACCTTCAAGAGCTAAGGACTAGGAAATGCAAATGATAGAACGGGAAGGAAGGTAATTTCTATATGTGCACAGCGGATTTTTAACAAGATTGTCGACAATATTAGTGTGGAGAGCCTGCAAAGCAAGGTATGATGCGGCATTGCAGCATTTTATCTCTATGAAATATTTTTCACACAGCCTTATCATTCATAACAAAAATTAATTAATTTAATGGTAAAATATTATGAATAAGTAAAAAAAATATAGAATAAGAAACTTTTAAGAAAAAATAAAAAAGTGTGTTTACTGTCACATTCTCCATGCTGTTTTTTAAATATTCTGCACCCATGGGAAACGACTTTATGGGAGCTAACAACATGTTTAATGTTTATCTGGATGGCAGCTACGACTCTACGCATGAGACCTTTACGAATGCTTGTCGGTATGCACGAATGCAAGCAAGCATTAATCAACAAGCTTATTTCACGGTATTTGAAGCCGGAGATACCAAGGAAAAACAAGTATTAGATGCAGAAAGAGAAGTGATGAAGGGAGTCCCCGCTTACATTATTACTCCACATGCTTGCATACCTAAACAAGAAGAAAAAAGAACCGTAGGCATTGCCACATTAGCTGCAACATCACGTCGGGCAGCCGGTATTTCTAGGGGCTATTAAAAACAAACAACTCAATAAAAACAGGGCTAAACGGGCTATATTATTTGCTCGTTAAACAGTCTTTGCACATCCAGTAAATGGGGCTATTTGCTGAGTGCGTAAAGCATATTAAAGCGGGACATAATCCCGCTTTTTCTTTTTGGCACATCGCATCATTCAACCCACCACAGCTATAAACAAAAAAAAACAAGCAAGAAATATTTGATTGATGTTTTCTTTGGTGTGTGTCTACGGTCACATCTTCAACCTAAGTTGTTACCTTATTCTTACAGCATAGCAACAGAATAGCAGACAGGAGTTTTTTAAATGTTCAAGGTTTTTCTTGACGGAACATATCATTCAACACATAAAACTTTCGCAGAAGCCTGTCGTAACGCACGAACTCAAGCCGAACGTTACCAGAATTCATATTTTACGGTATTTGAAGCTGGCGAAGATATTGATCGCACGTTTTATGCTAACAGCGACACACTGTGCGGTGTACCTGATTATATTATTTCTCCGCATGATAGCATAGCCCATGGCGCTATTGCTTTAAAAACACCATCAGCATTATTGCGGGTACGCCTACCCTCACATACGTTTGGTACACACGAACATCCACTCATCTAATGCTCAGTAAAAAGCGGAACATTAAGTCCCGCTTTTTATTTTTCTCACGTATTTTTAAGGTTCTCAAATCAATTTTTTAAAAATCGAAAGAGTACATTACTTGAACGTTGGTTTGTGAATGACTAGCGGCAACATTGGTATTGGTATTTGTTTGCTCAACTTCCGGCGCATAAGCCAATGAAGCAGATACTTTGCTCATCTTACCAACCCCATAAGTCAAACCACCCGTTACATGATTTTCAACAATGGCGGGGAACAGTGGATTTAAGTAAGCATCAGGTACTGGATTATTCGCTAAATTAACCCCGCCGCGTACCGTTAAATTCTCATCAACATCATGGGCAACTCCTAACTTCACCACGGTTTGGTCATCCCAGTTTTGCTTCATCGAAATATCGGCTGCTGCACCATTATCGGCTGTAAAATTCAAATTAAAATCTTTCATGGTATCTGACCAGCCGATACGACTGACATCAGCAGCTACGGTAGTCTTATCCGTCAACTTATAAGCAGCACCAACTGTAGTGGTCGCAGGGAACTGAAAATCCTTGATGGTATATTTACCGGGAATGCTAACGTCGGTCGCACCTGTCGCCAAGTTAACCAACTTCATATTGCCATCACCCGTGAAATCGTCCATAGCGGTCTTCATCCGATAGCTGCCACCTACTGTAAGCTTTGGGTTTACCTTATAAGTAGCGCCGAGACTACCACTGACACCTGCCCCTGTGGTTTTACCACTGAAATCATCATCATTCGAAAAATCAAAGGCTGCCGCAGTACTCGTCATGGCTGCTGGAGCAACCATCGTCCCTAAACCCTGCACCAAAGTACCACTGGCAGAACCCAAAACTTGCTGGCCTTGCGAAAAATCAGCGAAGGTTCCGGGGGCGGCTGGGTTAGCCCCCGCAGCGGCTATCGGCATCCCCATCTTCATGTCCAGACCACCCCAGACATAATCAACGGTTCCGCCAACAGACAAATTATCATTCACTTCATAAGCGACGGGGAAAATAACAGCACCGACACCTAACTCAGAACGCGCACCACCGCCAGCAGCAGCACCTAATGGGGTATCAGCCGCAAATTCAGTTCCCATACCGCCTTGTGATAACACCCCGACACCATAGCTGACCTTGCCTTGCTTGCGCACATAACCCGCTGCGGGCATTAGATAAGAGTCACCACCCGATGTGCTAGACACGACACCGCCCGGTGTTGGTACTTGAACACTGACATCAGGACGTAAGTTACCAAGAGCTACTTCAACTTTCTGATCACCATCTTCCATCATGGTTAATGTAGCGGGGTTATTCGCCATCCCTGATGTACCAACATCCAATGCAGAGGCGGCTCCCCCCATTCCTGTCGAAATAGAGCCATACCCCTCCATGAGCATACCGTTGGTTGCCAACGCAGGTTGTGCAGAAACTGCTAATAATACTGACACAGCCAGGGTAGTCTTTCTAAACATAAATAATCACTCCTCCACTATATTTTTGCGATTTCTCAAAATTTGTTGCGAAATAGTGACAGAGGAGTATTAAGCTGTCAAATGGTTATTATTAAGCAAAACAATAGCTTATTAGAATATAATAATATATAAATCTACAAGTGAGCATTAATCAATCACGGAGGATTGCCGCAACCCGCAATGCATCCTCTTCGGTATCTACCCCCGCCCCCGGAATCTCGGCGGCAATATCCACGTGAATCCGATAACCGTTAGCCAATGCCCGCAACTGTTCCAGCTTTTCCAATTGCTCCGTTTGGGCGAGCGGCATCCCGGCAAAGGCTTTCAGAAAGCCCGCACGGTATGCATACATTCCAATATGCCGCAACGCATAATCCTGTAAGGGAATACCCGTATCACGCTGACACGGGATCGGCGCACGACTGAAATACAATGCCATACCCGCCACATCCCTTACCACTTTAACAACATTAGGGTTAAGAAAGTCAGCCTCAGTCAAGATTGGCGTGGCTAATGTGGCGATACTGGTTTGCGGAAACTGTGCCAAATTACGCGCCAATTGATGTAAATTTGCCACCGGTGTGAGTGGCTCATCGCCCTGCAAATTCACCACAATGGTGTCATCTGCCCAACCTTGTTGCTGCACGACTTCGGCAAGGCGGTCGCTACCCGTTTCATGCGTACTGGCGGTCATCACCACTTGCGCACCAAACCCTGTACACACGCGGCGAATGCGCTCGTCATCCGTCGCCACCAATACTGTCGCAAAACCGGCAGCCATTGCCCGCTCGTGCACATGCTGAATCAAGGGTTTACCAGCCAATTCACGCAAGGGTTTGCCCGGTAAACGAGAGGACGCATACCGTGCCGGAATCACTAACACTGGGTTCATTCGTGCAATAACTCCACTTCTTCTTGTGTCAGGGTGCGAGCGTCTTCTTCCAACATCACCGGAATACCATCCCGAATCGGGTAAGCCAACCGTGCTGATTTAGACACCAGTTCTTGCTTATCCTTATCGTAAATCAATGGGCCCTTGGTGACGGGGCAAGCCAAAATTTCCAGCAATTTCTTATCCATGTTTGAATCCTTGTAAACGGGTAAGGAGAGCCTGAGCAAGCGTTTCGTCCAGTATCGCCTCAATCGGTAGATACCAAACGTTTTGCCCAGCGAATTGACGGCATTTTACCGCATCTTTTTCCGTCATGATGATGGGATGTGTGTCGTTAAAGCATAATTCTGTGCCAGTAAATGCGTGATGATCGGGGTAAAGGTGTGGAATGACCTGCAAACCCGCCTGCTCCAGTGTCTGCATAAAGCGTTGCGGATTGCCGATGCCAGTAACAACATGCACGGTTTTGCCTGCCAATGTCATTAACGATTGCGTTTCATCTGTTACCAAATTCACCAAGGTATCACCACGCATTTGCATGGTATCGCCATTGACGATCACAAAATCGCAAGATTGCAAACGCGAGATGGATTCGCGTAATGGGCCTGCGGGCAAGCAATAACCGTTACCAAAACGCCGTTGCCCATCCACCACACAGATTTCCACGTCACGCCCCATGCGGTAATGCTGCAAGCCATCATCAGCAATCACTATGTCGCAAGTATGTTGTTGTAGCAAAGTGGCAATCGCTTGGTTGCGGTCGCTGCCAATCGCGATAGGAACTTGGGTGCGTTGCTTAATCAGCGTCGGTTCATCACCAATATCCCCCGCTTGACGTTGATACCCCCGACTCACCACCCCCGGCTTAAATCCCGCCTCGCGCAGCCGTTCCACCAACCAAATGACCAACGGCGTTTTGCCCGTGCCACCCACCGAAATATTGCCCACGACAATAACCGGCACGGCATGTTTGACTTGCTGGCGTTTATGCTGCCAACGCCGCACTGCCGCTAAAACACAAAACAGCCCCGTCAACGGCAACAGCAGGTACTTACCCAGTCGATCATTGCCGTACCAAACGTTTAACAGCCAGCGCTCAAGTGTCATCGTGGAATTGCAGCGCGTGTAGCTTGGCGTACTGCCCATTCAGTGCCAGCAATTCAGCATGTTTACCGGATTCGATAATTTCGCCATCTTGCATCACCAAAATACGGTCAGCATTCTCAATCGTCGATAAACGGTGTGCAATCATGAAGGTAGTACGGTTACTGAGCAGATTATCCAGCGCGGCTTGGATGTGGCGCTCGGATTCGGTATCCAACGCGGACGTGGCTTCATCCAAAATCAACACCGGCGCATTCGACAAAATCGCCCGCGCAATCGACAAACGTTGGCGTTGCCCACCGGATAACATTACGCCATTATCACCAATCAGGGTATCAAACCCTTGCGGCAGTTTTTCGATGAACTCCAACGCAAAAGCCGCTTCCGCAGCCGCCCGAATGTGCGCCTCACTCATCCCGCGCATGTCGCCGTAAGCAATATTGTTGCGTACCGTATCGTTAAACAGCACCACGTCCTGCCCCACATACGCAATATGGCTGCGCAAGTTATACAAACTCAGCTCAGAAAGTTTCACCCCATCCAGCAAGATTTCACCCTGTTGCACATCGTAAAAACGCGGCAATAAGTTAACCAAGGTGGTTTTGCCACTGCCTGACTTTCCCACCAAAGCAATTTTTTCACCGGCGTTAACGCGCAAATTAATATCACGCAACACCCACTTGTCGGTATTCGGGTAACGGAAGGAAACGTTTTGAAACAACACTTCGCCTCGGCATTGGGTGAGCGCTTGCTTGCCGGTATCGGCTTCGGTAGGGCTATCCAATAACTCAAAAATACCCTCACCGGCAGCAATCGCAGTCTGCAATTGCGCATTCAACTGCGTCAGATTGCGGATGGGGGTGAGCATCAGAATCATTGCCATAATGAAGGAGATGAAAGTACCCGGCGACAAAGCTTCCAGCGTCGATTCGCGAGTTGCCATGAAAACAATGGCAGCCAGCGCCAACGCCACCATGAATTGCACCAAGGGCGTACTGAGCAATTCAGTCACCATGCGCTTCATGTGCAACTCGATATTCTGCTCATTAGCAGCCCCGAAACGGCGCTCTTCATACGGTTCGCCATTAAAAATCCGCACCACTTTGTAACCACGGATCATTTCATTGGCAATCTGGGTCACGTCCCCCACCGAATCCTGCACTTTATGGCTCAAGCGGCGCAAACGGCGCGTGGCATACACCACAATCAGCGCAATCAGCGGCACCACCACCAAAATACCCAAGGTTAATTGCCAGCTATACCACAACATTAAGCCCAACAAGCCCAAGATAGTGACCGAATCTTGCACCAACGTCGTCATACCGCGAATACTGGCATTCGCTACCTGATCAATGTAATAACTGACGTAAGCCAATAATTTGCCCGACTGGGTATTCTCAAAAAAGCTGACCGGCATCCGTAATAACTGATTAAACACCTGATTGCGCAAGGTTTTGGTCACTTGCCGCCCGATCATGCCGATGTAATAACCCGACAAAAACATCGCCGCACCACGCAACAAAAACAACCCCAGAATACCGACGGGCAACCACAAAATGGTATCCGAGTCACGTTGAATGATGGCCTTATCCAGCAAGGGCTTCAGACCCCACGCAAAGAACGGCTGAGTCGCCGCACTGATCACCAATCCCACCGCTGCCAGCGCCAAGTAGTGCCAGTAACCCAGCGAATAAGCAATCAGTCGGCGGTAAACCTGCCAACCCGTCGTGCGTGGTGTTGTCATCCTATTCCTGTGGTTTGCGGGTCGATTGCGACGTTGCCATTGAGAAATTGGTCAACCCCAACCGTCCGGCGATGTCCATTGCCGTCACGACTGCTTGATAATTGACACTGGCATCCGCCGAAATGACCAGTGGCGGGGTGTTATTTCCCATCTCTTCCAGCGTCATGCTCATGGCTTGGAACAGCGTTTCGGGCTGATTATTCAACACCTCACGCCCATTGATATAGTAACGCCCCTGCCCGTCAATCAATAACTCCAGCTTGTCTTCAGGGGAAGCACTTGCCACGTTACTCGCGGTGGGCAATTCAATCTTGAGTTCAGCGTTCTTGTCAAAGGTAGTCGTGACCATGAAGAAAATCAACAGCATGAATACCACATCAATCAGCGAGGTCAAGTCCACCTTGCTTTCACTGCGTTCACGGGTACGAAACTTCATGCAGGTTTACCCCCGCGTGGTAGCGGTGCTGATGCAGGCGCTGGGCGTGCTTGAGACGCTGCTGGCGTGCTCACCGCAGAGCGAGCGGCGGCTGGCGCTGGTGTTATTGCCGCCGGTAAGGTTTTGCGGCTGGAATTAGCAATTTCAATCAAACGCAGCGCTTCGCGTTCCATAATCGCCACATAGCTATCGACTTTTGCCTTGAAATAGCGCTCGAACACCAAGGTGGTAATCGCAATCAACAAGCCGACGACCGTTGTCACCAATGCCTCGGAAATCCCGCCCGCCATCTGCTGCGGATTGCCCACCCCAGCGGTATTGATCGCACTGAAAACCCCGATCATCCCCAGCACGGTTCCCAGCAAACCCATCATTGGCGCAATCGTAATGATTGTACCCAAGGCTGGCAGGTAACGTTCCAATTCTTGTACCACGTGCCGTCCGGCTTCTTCGACGTTTTCTTTCATGGCTCAATATGCGTTTCAGGGTCTTATCCCAACAGCAGCGAAAGCAAGGACTGTAAGGCAGCTTGCCCCCGTTTCCTGATGTTGTGAAGAGACTCGAAGAATGCAAGGTAACACGGTAGCTTTTCTTGTGAGATCCCCCGATGAGGTCGTAACCATGAGCGTAACAGTGACCAAAAACCTTCCATCGTATTGACGTGGACTTCATGGAAACCGTCACCATCTTCGTCACGGGCATATTCGCCTGCGCCATGGTTGACGGTTTTGTGGGCATAGCCCCATTCTTCCAATCGGCTGTAAATGTTGTACTCATCGGTGTAGACCAGCGTGCCTGCTGCCACCGTTTCCACAATCAACGGCTTGATCGTCGTCTGTTTCACATTCGCCAGCATACGGATCACGACCTCCCCGGAACGCTGGATCATGCCGAAAATGGGTGGTTTGTCCTTTTCCAGTGTCCCACGCCCCGGCGCACCTTTCAGGGCGCGGCGGCGACCTTCACGCCCAGCATCCGCGACGGCTTCGGGGTTTCCCTTGTGTCCAGCCTTGACATAAACCTCATCAAATTCAACATTCCCAAACAGGTTTACTGGCGTTTTTTTCTCGACACCACGCCGTAACTGTTCCGTCATCGCCTGAACATCATCCTTGTTCAACCCCAATTCGCGGGCGATTTGTTGGTTGGACAGGTTCAACGACATCAGGTACAGGCACAACACCCACACCTTCAGCGGCTGGTGGTGGCCTTCAAACACCGTGCCCGTCAGGTCATCAAAACGCTTTTGGCAATCCTTACACTGGTAACGCTGGCGTTCCTGCTGGGTGTCATCCTTGCCTCGACGGATAGTGTCCTGTGAACCGCAGTGCGGACAAATCACCCCATTAGGCCAACGCACGGAACGGACTTGCTCGAAACAGGCGGCATCACTGGTCAGGCTGGAAATACTGATGAGCGAGCTCATAAAGCCTCTCCTTGGCTATCGGAAATGACTAACTTTACCGCTATCCATCACGTTTGCAATGCCGGGGAAAACAAGACCCTGAAACGCATATTGAGCCTCTTTCATAATGTGGCGTGGCAATTCGCGACTTTCCAGCCCTGTTGCCAAAACACGCCCCAGCAACGAACCGTTGCGTAGTTCATCGACTTGCACATCCGCCAGCTTATTGATACCAGCAAGTTTGCGAGCACGTTCAATATCGCTGGAAGGCACAACCTTACTAACACGCAACGACAAAAAACGCTCAATAATAATCGCTAATGCAATAATCGAACTCAGAATCAGGGGGAACATCATAATCCCGCCAGATTTGACTAATTCAAACATATCTAATCATGCCTCATTTTTTTATGATTCAGCCCACATGGTGTATGATTGGTAACTGTTAATACAACTATACCAATAAAACCTTTACACAGTGTACTGTCGATCATGAGAATAACAACAACTGCCCCTGTAAACCTGCCGTCGTTACCGTTGCGCTATCTTTGGCGTTTGGGCGAAGATGACCATCTACGCACAAACTGTAATCAAACTGTCACATCTTGCGTCTATGGTTGCACGCCATCACCAACAATACCGAACACGGAACAGGATGTTATCATGCAGGAAAATGCTGCACCCGACCTGAATAACCCCGATTACTACCTCAATCGCGAACTCAGCCTGCTTGCCTTTAACCGCCGCGTCATGGAGCTGGCGCAAGACCCGCGTGTACCGCTACTGGAACGTCTGCGCTTTCTGTGTATTTCCAGTGCGAATATGGATGAGTTTTTTGAAGTCCGGGTAGCCAGTCTCAAGCAACAGTTGCAACTGGATGTCGCCTCCATTGGTGCAGATGGCTTAACCCCGACGGCAGCATTGAGGCAAATTACGACCACGGCACACGCACTGGTTGAATCCCAATACAAACTGTTGAACGAATCCATCATTCCTGCGCTGCGCCAAGAAGGCATTTACTTTGTACGTCGTACCCATTGGGATGAACGGCAACTGGCTTGGCTATCGGATTATTTCGACCGCGAACTCATGCCCTTGTTGAGTCCACTGGGGCTAGACCCCGCGCACCCGTTCCCTAATGTCATCAATAAAAGCCTGAATTTCATTATCAGCTTGCAAGGTACGGATGCCTTCGGGCGTGAAATTGATACCGCCATTGTGCAAGCACCGCGCAGTTTGCCACGCATTATCCGTCTGCCCGAAGGCATGGCTGCCAGCAATGACAGTTTCGTGTTCCTTTCTTCCATCTTGCACGCTTTTATTGATCGGCTGTTCCCCGGCATGGAAGTGTTGGGCTGCTACCAATTCCGCCTCACCCGCAACAGCAATATGTACGTGGATGAGGAAGAAGTCGACGATCTGTTGCAAGCCATGCAAGGCGAATTGCCGCAACGCAATTACGGCGCGGTGGTGCGTTTGGAAGTCGCCGACCATTGCCCAACGGACAATATCGAATACCTGATGGAACAATTCCACCTGTGTGAACAGGATGTTTACAACGTCAATGGCCCAGTCAACCTTAACCGCTTAATGGCCATTGCCGATTTGGTGGATCGCCCTGACTTGCGCTTTCCACCGTTCCGCCCTGCCCCATCGGTCGCTGAGCGCCACCCGGATTTGTTTGAACGCATCAAACACAGCGATGTCTTGATGCATCACCCTTACCAAAGTTTCCAAACGGTGCTGGATTTTATTGAGCAAGCCGCCAAAGACCCCAATGTATTGGCGATTAAAATGACGCTGTACCGCACCAGCAAACAATCCGAACTGGTCAAGCACCTGATTCGGGCAGCACGCTTAGGCAAAGAAGTCACGGTGGTAGTCGAATTGCGGGCGCGTTTCGATGAAGAAGCCAATATCGGGCTTGCCAATCAATTGCAGAATGCCGGGGCGCACGTGGTGTATGGCGTGGTGGGTTACAAAACCCATGCGAAACTGTGTCTAGTGGTGCGGCGCGAAGGTCAACACTTACGCCGTTACGCCCACCTTGGCACAGGCAACTATCACCCCGGCACGGCACGGATTTACACCGATTTTGGTTTGCTCACCTGTCAAGCAGACATGACCGAAGACGTGCACAAAGTCTTCCACATGCTCACGGGCCTGGGGCGAATGCGCGACCTGAAATATTTGCTGGAAGCGCCATTCACCTTGCACCTCGCGATCATGGATAAAATCCAGCGTGAAACCCAACACGCCTTAGCAGGTAAGCCCGCGTTGATCCGCGCTCGCATGAATGCCTTGATTGAACCGCAAACGATTAGCGCTTTGTATCAAGCCTCGCAAGCGGGTGTAAGGGTGGAATTGGTGGTACGCGGGGTGTGTTGCCTGCGCCCCGGCATTGCGGGCATTTCCGAAAATATTCATGTGCGCTCGGTCATGGGGCGGTTTTTAGAACACCCACGGGTGTTTTATTTCCAGAATGCCGGTGATGAGGAATTGTATTGTTCCAGTGCGGATTGGATGCCGCGTAATTTCTTCCGCCGCGTGGAAGTGGCTTTCCCGATTCTGGATCAGAAACTGCGGCAACGGATTATTCACGAAGCATTTGAATTGCACTTGCAAGACAATACGCAGGCGTGGGAATTGCAGGCTGATGGCACATACTTGCGCCAACAACCTGAGGGGGAGGAAGCCGCAGCTATTAACGCTCAACAGCAACTCTTAAAACTGCTGGGCAATGGTTAAGACGCTGCGAGCGTTTGCCTGACCGGTGCAAAGCTACGTCGATGAATCGGCGTAGCGCCAAACTCACGCAATGCCGCTAAATGTGCCGCCGTTCCATAGCCTTTGTGTTTAGCAAACCCGTATTGTGGGTAAATCGCATCCAATGCCACCAACTCCGCATCACGCACCACTTTTGCCAGAATCGACGCCGCACTGATTTCCGCTACCGTTGCATCCCCACCGACAATTGCCTGCATCGCATACGTCGATACGGGGCAACGATTACCATCAATTTTGACCAAATCGGGCTGAATCGCCAAACCTTCTAATGCCCGTTGCATCGCTAAAAATGTTGCTTGCAAAATATTGATCTGATCAATTTCTTCTACTTCCGCCCGTCCTAAGCTCCATGCTAAGGCTTTGGCCCGAATCTCAACCGCCAACTGCTCACGACGCTTTGCCGTGAGTTTTTTGGAGTCATTCAAGCCAACGATTGGCTGGTTTGGGTCAAGAATAACCGCAGCCGCCACTACTGCACCTGCCAATGGCCCTCGCCCCACCTCATCCACGCCCGCAACCACCATTAGGCTTTTCTCAACACAAAGACAGAAGCTGGGGGAATATTGAAAAAGACCGTACTCACCCGTTGCACCTTAAAACCTTCACGTTGTAAACGCTCAAACAAACGAATTTGCCTAATAAAGGGTGTATAACTCATCTGCACAATCGTCGAACCACTATTGAGCGCATCGCGGAACTGTTCCACCAACTTTTCAGAATAAAACGGCCCGGTCACCGGCATACACGACACCATGATGCAATTGGCTAAGCCTGCGTCACTGTTATCAATCGGCAGGGTGAAAAAATCTTGTGCCAGTAACGGCGTATTTACACCAAAACGCTCATGAAACTGACGCACAAACGCTGGGTGCTTTTCCACAAAGGAAAATGGCACAGGTGTTTGCATGAAGTATTGCGCCACCACCCCGCTACCCGTGCCAATAAAAATACCGCGTGTATAGTGAGAAAAGTAGCGTGCCGCCACTTCAAACATTTTTGCGCCAAATTGATCACTGGAACTGATAACAGAGCCAGTGTGTTTAAGTTTGGTAAGGTAGACCATGGTGTCGTGTCTCTACGATTTTTTAACCGAAAAATGGGTAAGAATGGCATTAGCGGCACTGGCACTCGCGTTTTGGCGCAGTTGTGCGTGTAATGCTTGAAAACGTTGCAGAATGTAGCGTTGGCGTTCAACAGGTAGGGTAAACAAATTTTCTACTGCCTGCACAAGATTCAACGGGGTGACCTGCTCTTGAAGCAGTTCTGTTACCAACGCCTCATTAGCCAAGTTGTTGGGCAAGGTCACAAAACGAACTTTCAACAAATGGAAGGTACGAATCAACCACGCCGTCAACGGGGCAACGCGATACGCGGCGATCATCAAACGACCAGCTAACATGCCTTCCAACACCGCTGTACCGGACGCTAACACGATATAATCAGCCGCTTGCATCAAGGTACGCGATTGCCCATCTAACACGGTGAGACTAAGATCAGGCGCTACTTGTTGACGTATCGCCTCTAATTCTTGCCGTAACCGTGGCGTTGCAGCCGGTGCCACCAAACATAAATCAGGGTGACGCTGCTGCAATTGCCAAGCCGCTCGCAAAAAATCAGGGGCAAGACGGCGCACTTCCCCACTGCGACTACCCGGTAAAATAGCCAGAATACGCTGACGGCACGGCAAATCCAACTGTTCGCGGGCTAGTTCACGACTCGCATCAAACGCCACTTCGTCTGCAAGGGGATGCCCGACAAACTCAGCCGTCATGCCATGTTCACGGTAAAAATCCACTTCAAATGGAAACAACGTTAGCATTAAATCAATATTGCCACGCATGTTGCGCACCCGTTTAGCCCGCCACGCCCATACAGAAGGACTCACGTAATGCACGGTAGGAATACCTAAAGCGTGTAATTTGGCTGCAAGCGGTAAGTTAAAATCAGGTGCATCCACGCCAATGAATAAGTCGGGGGGATTTGCCTGCCAATGCCGTAACAACTGATGACGGATAGACAGCAGCTCCGGCAAATGTGCTAAAACCTCTACCAACCCCATAACGGAGAGTTTTTCTAAGGGAAATAAGCTTTGGCAACCCGCTGCTTGCATTTCACTGCCTGCAATGCCTTCAAATTCAAGCTCAGGAATACACTGACGTAAAGCAAGAATCAAACGCGCCGCCAGCAAATCACCTGACGTTTCCCCAGCAATGATGGCAATACGCTTCATGCGTTAACGAATCAGCCCCCGCTGACTATTATGGCAAAAATCAAGCAGTAAGCGAATATCAGGGTATTCACCGTAATCCACGTCAATTTTGGCGAGTGCTTCCTGAGTCGTCAGGTTGTGGCGGTAAAGAATGCGGTGTGCTTCCTTAATGCGGTGAATCGCATCCATGCTGTAACCACGGCGTTTCAAACCTTCCAGATTGATACTGCGCGGTTCAGCGGGTGCGCCTGTCACCATGGTATAAGGGGGAACGTCCTTGCCGATAGCTGACCCCATCCCCGTAAAAGCATGTTCGCCAATGGTGCAAAACTGGTGAACCAAGGTAAATCCACCTAAAATCACCCAGTCACGAATCTCTACGTGTCCGGCTAAGGTCGCACTATTCGCAAAAATAGTGTTATTGCCAATGATGCAATCGTGGGCAATATGGACATAAGCCATAATCCAGTTGTCATTACCAATGACGGTTTTGCCTTTATCCTGCGCTGTCCCGCGATTCAAGGTACAACATTCACGGATCACATTGCGATCACCGATGATCAATTCGGTAAGTTCACCGTTAAACTTCTTATCCTGAGGCGCTGCCCCAACCGAGGCAAACTGGTAAATCTGGTTTTCCGCACCAATGCGTGTTGGCCCCTCAATCACCACATGCGAACCAATACGTGTCGCACGACCGACGCTGACATCAGCACCGATCACGCTATACGCCCCCACTTCCACACCCTCAGCCAGTTGCGCAGCAGGGTGCACAATCGCCGTGGGATGAATCAGGCTACTCAAGCAACCGTCTCTTTTTTCGCCGCACACATGAGTTCAGCCGACACCGCAAGCTTACCATCGACCCGTGCTTCGGCATTGAAAACCCACATAATGCCTTTACGCTTCACTAATTCAACCTTCATCACCAACTGATCACCGGGGACAACCGCTTGCTTGAAACGGGCTTTATCCACGGCTACCAACAAGTATAAGGTATCGTTTTGCGGTTCCTCTCCCATGGTGCGGAAACCAAGCAAACCGGTTGCCTGCGCCAACGCCTCAATAATGAGCACACCCGGCATAATTGGCTGGTGTGGAAAATGCCCGTTGACCCACGGCTCATTCACCGTCACGTTTTTAATCGCGGTCAAAGATTTGCCGACTTCATAGTCCAACACCCGATCGACCAATAAAAACGGGTAACGGTGCGGCAAGTAATTTCTAATTTTTTCAACGTTCATTGTGCCCATTGCGGTTCAAGTACTCCCTTTATTTTGTAAAGCCGTTAGTTGTTTTTCCAACTCCTGTAAACGGCGAGCTAACGTATCCAACTGGTTAAAACGCACTGCGTTCTTACGCCAGACAGCATTTTCCTCTATTGTTGTGCCGGAAGAATATACCCCTGGTTTGGTAATCGAATGCGAAACCATGCTTGTACCTGTTACTACCACATGATCCGTGATACTCAAATGCCCTGCAATCGCGCACATGCCTGCAATTTGACAATACCTGCCAATCTGCACACTACCCGCAACCGCAGTGCAGGCAGCCATCGCGGTGTAATCACCAATCTGGGTGTTATGCCCGATCTGAATCAGGTTATCGAGTTTCACGCCATTACCAATCACGGTTGATCCCATCGCCGCACGGTCAATCGTCGTGTTTGCACCTATCTCGACATCATCGCCAACCACCACATTACCGATCTGCGGAATCTTAAACCATGTTTTCTGATCGGGAGCAAACCCGAAGCCATCAGCACCTAAGACTGCACCAGAATGAATGATACAGCGTTTGCCAATGCGCGTATCCGCATACAAGGTAACGTTAGCGTGCAGCCAGCTCCCATCACCAATGACACAACCATCACCAATAACACAACCAGCTTCAATCACTACATCTGCGCCTAGCTCAACCCCGTCACCGATCACCACACTAGGGTGAATCAGCACCGTAGGGCGCGTAACCGGGTACAGCAGAGTCACGACTTTCGCATAAGCAAGATAAGGATTCGGGTTAACGAGACAGTTACCCTGATAGATTTGCGCCATATCGGGCGGCAAAATTAACGCACTGGCTTCAGACGTTTGTAAATAATGCCGGTATTTGGCATCACGAATGTAGCTGAGGTCGCCTGACACGGCTTTCTCAATGGAAGCAACTGAATACAAGCGTAACTGAGCATCACCTCGTATATCAGAATCTGTGTATTCTGCTAATTCCTGTAACGAGAAACCCTTTGGCATGGCTTTCATTCCTGTTTACCCGCAGGAGGCTCTAACGTCTGTTGCGCTTGAAACTTTTGTTCCAAATGCAACATAACTTTGGCAGTAATATCAATACGGTCACTGGCAACAATGTAATTACTTTCGCGCAACACGATGTCGATTTTCTCTTGCTCACGTACCTCACCAATAGCTTGAATAATACCTGCTTGCAAGGTATCGATGGCCATATCACGAGCACTGCGCACTGCCTCACGGAAATCTTCCATTTCACGGGTATATTTGCGCTGTAAGTCACGCAATTCACGCTGACGCTGTACTTTTTCTGCTTCAGACAACACACCTGCTTCGCTACGGGCAGTCAACTCATCTTCTAATTGACGAATAGCTTTTTGATCAGCCTCCAATTTTTGCTCACGCGGCACAAAATCCCACTTCAATTTAGCGTCTGCTGCTTTCGACTGCGGCGCGTTTTCAAGCAAACTGGCAACATCCACAATGGCAATGCGCACGGAATGTTGAGCAGCCACCTCATCGACTGCCACCACAGGCTGACCCCAAAGAATCAGCACCCACAACCATAACGCACTGGCTTTTAGCATGATTTAGAACGACGCCCCAATACTGAATTGTACTTTTTGCTCTTTATCACCGTCTTCAGCATTCAAGGGTTTAGCGTAACTAACCTCGAACGGGCCAATCGGTGACAACCACACCGCGCCCACACCTGCTGAGTAACGTAATTCATCCGCTTTAAAGTCGCCGGTATCATTGAAGACATTACCAGCATCCACAAAAGTGCTCATTTTGAGACCTTTGACATCTTCAGCCAAGGGAACCGGGAACTGGACTTCAGCCGTCGCTGTTACCGACAAATCGCCCCCGGTAGGGTCATCCTTCTCATCACGTGACCCTAGGGAACTTTGCTCAAAGCCACGCACACTGTTGATACCACCTGCATAATACTTATCGAAAAACGGTAAACTATCGAGATCACCGCCGGTATTACTGCTGCCAACTTTACCTTTCACCGCGAAAGTTACATTGTCAGTCACCGGCTTATAGGCAGCACCATCATAGCTTAACTTCTGGTACTGCAAATCACTGCCCGGCGCTGCTGCTTGCAAAGAGACCCGATGACGCTGACCTTCTGTGGGGAACACAGTACGGTTGCGGGTATCGTGCACATAACTCACTGTTACCGGTAATTGGGTATATTCATCCCCATTGCTTGCCACAAAGTCTTTAATGCGCTGGGCTGGATCGCTACCAAGAACAATTTCACGCTTCTCAGCACCGACGCTGGCATACACAGAATCATGTTCACTCAATGGCACAGTGTAATTAACGCTACCACCGTAACGGTTGGATGCATAGCTCGAAATATCTTCTGCCTCTGCATCGTATTCCTTGTAATAGGTACTAAAACCACGGCTGATACCATCCGGTGTATAGTAAGGATTGGTGTAACCGATGCTGTAATTTTTGTTGACCTTGCTGTTATCAACGTTTACATCCAGCTTTTTACCCGTCCCCATGAAGTTGTCTTGATTCAGGTTGACGTTGAACAATACCCCTTGCGATTGGGAATAGCCTGCGCCCACCCGAAACTGGTTAGAGGAACGCTCCTTCACGGTTACAATCAGGTCAACTTGGTCATTAGTACCTGCTACTGGCTCGACTTCAATGGTTGCTTCTTCAACATACGGTAAACGTTGCAAACGGGTTTTAGAACGCTCTACCTGTTCTTTTGAGAACCATGAACTTTCTACCTGACGCAATTCACGGCGATAGACTTCATCCTTGGTACGGTTATTCCCGCGAATGTCGATACGCCGCACATAAGTGCGCTTACCCTGATCGACTGACAACAAGATACCCACTTGCTTATTGGCTTCATCAAAATCAGGGGTTGCTGCAACCTTGGTGAATGCATAGCCTTGCGCACCGAGCTTGTTGGACAAGTTTTTGCGCGTTTCCTCCAAGGCTTTTTGCGAAAAGACTTCGCCCTTACGCAATTTAACCGCTTCACCCAATTGCTCTGGTGACAAGCCCGGATTGCCTGCCACGCTGACATTGCCGATACGGTACTGATCACCTTCGTTAACACTGACATTCAGAAAAATATTCTTCTTGTCCGGTGACATCGACACATCAGCCGAAGTGATTTCAAAATTGATATAGCCACGATCACGGTAAAAACTGTTCAGCGCATCCAAATCTGCCATCAGCTTTTCTTTGGAATACTGGTCACTATCGCTCAAAAAAGGAATAGAAAATGCGCCGCGTGGCCCAGACTCCAATTGTTTCAACAATACAGACTCTGGAAAGGCTTTATTGCCGATAATATTGACTTTCTGAATACGGGCAACATTACCTTCATTGATATTAATCTTAACCGCTACTCGGTTACGTGGCAGCGCTTCAATGGTGGTCTTAATGTCAACACCGTAATGCCCCATGCCTTGATACTGCTCTTCCAGTTCACGCTGAATCGTTGCCAAAGCGGCTTTATCGAGCGTGTCACCTTTGCTGATATTGCGCAGTTTCAAGACCTCCATCAGCTTCTCAGTGGGAATCTTGCGATTACCGGTGATCGTTAACTCACCGATGGCAGGACGTTCCACCACGTTTACCACCAACACATCACCACGGCGACCCAGTTGCACATCTTCAAACAAACCGGTCTGGAACAACGAACGGATAGCCTCCGCCGATTGTGCATCGTTGAACTGTTCACCAACACGAGCTGGCAGGTAATTCAGCACAGTACCCGCCGCAATACGCTCTAAACCATTCACTTCAATGTCGCGTACTACAAAGGCAGCAGCCCAGGCAGCTTGAGAAACAGCCAACAAACAGCTTACCGCTGAAATTACAAGTGTGTGTTTTTTCATAATTAATTTAATAACCGTGTAATGTCATTATACAAAGCAAGCACCATCAGTCCGCCAATGATTGCCATTCCCACCCGGAAACCTACCGCTTCCGTTTCTGCCGACACAGGACTACCTTTTATCCACTCAAGCAGATAATAAAACAAATGCCCACCATCCAACATCGGGATAGGCAATAAGTTCAATACCCCAAGGCTAATGCTCACAATCGCGAGAAAACCAAGGTAAACCGTAAAACCAATCGAAGCAGTAACACCCGCATATTGCGCGATAGTCACCGGGCCACTGATATTATTCAACGAAACTTCACCTGTCAGCATTCGTCCCATTAATTTTAATGTCACCACGGACATTTGCCAGGTTTTTTCCACACCGCGCCCTAAAGACTCCACCAAACCATACGACTGGGTGAAATATACTTGCTCACGCAAACTGGCAGGTGGGGGGGCTAATTGCGCCCCGATGGTTGCGGTTGTGACACCACTGGCTGGGTTAATCCGTGGCGTGATATTCAAGGTATGAATATTGCCTGCACGCTCCACCGTTAATGTCACTGGCTGGTCAGCATGTTGCTGAATATATTCAATGAAAACACGCCCGTTCGTCGGCTTAAGCGTATCTATTTGCAAGATTTTATCGTTCGCTTGTAAACCTGCTTGTGCAGCGGGCGTATCGGGTAATACTGCATGAACCACCACATCGTAAGGTGGCAACCAAGGATTCAAACCTAGCTTATCCAATGCTCCGGCTTTTTCCTTAAACATCGCCACACCCGTAAGATTTAACTCACGTTGTACCGCTGTACCCTCTTGCGTTTTGGCACTGAGTAGCAATTGTGGCGATTTCAGGTATTCCTCAATCAACAACATGCGCATATCTTCCCATGAAGTCGTCGCAATACCGTTAATTGCCGTGACCTCATCACCGGGCTGGAACCCTGCCAACGCCATCGGGGAATCTTTCACCACATCGACATACGGGCGCATCGCATCCTGACCGATCATATTCACCATCGCATAAATCAGGATAGCCAGAATAAAGTTAGCCATGGGGCCTGCGACCACAATCGCCGCACGCTTCCACAATTTTTGACGATTAAACGCACGCGGCAAATCATGCTCAGGAATTTCGCCACCTTCCTCACACTCACGTTCATCGAGCATTTTAACGTAGCCACCAAACGGTAATGCTGCTACCACGTATTCAATCTGATCGGAGTCTTTGGAAACACGCCGCCACAGCGGTTTGCCAAAACCAACCGAGAAACGCAATACTTTGACGCCCAGCTTGCGGGCGACCCAGAAATGCCCGAATTCGTGTACTGTTACCAGTAGACCAATCGCGACGAGAAATGCAGGAATTATGATCAACAAGTTCATGATTTAATGTATTTTCTTGCTTTTTATCCAAGATAGTGAACGCAAACGGCTTTCCTCATCCTGAATAAGTATTTCTTCGAGGTTCATCGGTGTGCCTGTGGATGCCTGAAGCATCACATCCTTTACCAGTATCGGAATATCGGTAAACCCGATTTCCCGCTCCAAAAAGGCTTTAACTGCCACTTCATTTGCCGCATTCAGTGCAATCGTGGCATAACCACCGCGCACATGGGCATCGTAAGCCAGTTGCAGGCACGGAAAACGTTCCCTGTCCGGCTGCTCAAAATCCAGCCTTGCGGTAGCAAACAAATCCAACGGTGCTACCCCTGACGCTAAGCGCTCAGGCCACCCCAACGCATACGCAATCGGGGTACGCATATCCGGGTTGCCCAACTGAGCCAACACCGAACCATCATTATAGGACACCATCGAATGAATGGTACTTTGCGGGTGTACGACCACCTCCACACGCTCGGCTGGCAGACCAAATAACCAGCAAGCCTCAATCACTTCCAAACCTTTGTTCATCAAGGTCGCAGAATCTACCGAAATCTTTTGCCCCATCGACCAATTGGGGTGTGCTACTGCCTGTTCGGGGGTAATGTCATACAAATCGTGAGCAGCCCATGTACGGAAAGGACCGCCAGAAGCCGTCAGCAAAATCTTTTCTACCCCGTTCCTACCATCACTAGGTAGACACTGAAACACCGCGTTATGTTCGCTATCAATCGGCAACAATTCCGCGCCATGTTCACGCACTGCGTCAATGAATAACTGCCCCGACATTACCAATGCTTCTTTATTCGCCAACATTACCCGCTTACCTGCACGTGCAGCCGTTAACGTTGGTACTAAACCCGCCGCGCCGACAATGGCTGCCATCACATAATCGGTATCAGGGCTGACAGCAACCGCATCCAAAGCTTCCGCGCCAGCCAACACTACCACGTCACTGCCTACTGCTTGCAAACGCTGTTCCAGCACTGCCGCTGCCACGGGATCGACCATCACCGCATAACGCGGCTGAAACTGCTGGCATTGCTCAAACAACTTATCCACATTGCTGTTGGCGGTCAAAGCAAACACATGGAAGCGCTCAGGGTGACGTGCCAATACATCCAAGGTACTTACCCCAATGCTGCCACTTGCACCTAAAATCGTAATGCCTTTAGATGCCACGATAAATCCCCAACCACAACAAACCCAGTACGAATAATGGTGCTGCTGCTAACAAGCTATCAATTCGATCCAGAATTCCACCGTGCCCAGGTAAAATTCGCCCACTGTCTTTCACCCCCGCCTCACGCTTCAACAAACTTTCAAACAAGTCACCGGCCACTGACATCAATACTACTAACATCGACAACACCATGAAAATAGTACTCTTACCCTCAGGAATATCCAGCCAGAAAACGGCAAGAGAGGCCCACACTGCTGTTGCAACCACCGCACCTGACACACCCTCCTTGGTTTTGCCGGGGCTTAAATCCGGTGCCAACTTATTTTTGCCAAACGCCCGACCGGTAAAATAAGCGGCGGTATCCGCCAGAGCAATTAACGTAATCAGATAGATCACGTAGTTGTAATGCATCACATGCAAATGCATCAACGCATACCAAGCAGGCAATAACACTAAAATGCCAGACAAACGCATCGCCAACGCATGTTTCTTATAAAAACCAGCATTGCGCGGGTAAATTTTCAGTGCCACTAACACGAGAAGCCACACCGGCACACTCACGGACAACACCCATACCGGGTCAGGTCGAATAAATACCAGCGGAATCGAAGCTGTTAGAATCATCATTGTGCCTGCCATGCGTTTTTCTGGCAGATAACATCCGGTCAATCCTGCCCATTCCCAAGCCCCCAAGCCAACAATGAACATTAATGAAAACAAGCCAAATAACTCGGTTGGCAAAAATCGAATACCGGCAAACACCAATAAAATCAGCACCAACCCCGTAATAACCCGTTGTTTAAGCATGTTTTCCTCCTGATACCTGCTCACCCGTCATTCCAAAACGCCGCTGCCGACGCGCAAAGTCCTGCAAGGCATCGCGCAAGCATTGCTCATCGAATTCCGGCCATAATACATCCGTGAAATACAATTCAGCGTATGCCAATTGCCACATCAAAAAGTTACTGATACGTTTTTCCCCACCTGTGCGAATAAACAAATCAGGTTCAGGTACACCATCTGTGGATAGCAAACGACTGAACGTTGCTTCATCTAACGTCGCAACATCCACTTCACCTTCTGCAATTTGGCTGGCAACAGTGCGTACCGCTTGCAAAATATCCCAACGCCCACCGTAATTCGCCGCAATTAGCAAGCGCATCCCGGTACAAGTCGCCGTCATCGCTTCAACTTGGTGAATTTTTTCCTGCAAACTAGCAGAAAAACCACTGCGATCACCAATAAAACACATTTTGACGTTATGCCGGAACAGCGCTGCCGCTTCACGTTCTAACGCAGACATAAACAGTGACATCAAACCGCTGACTTCCTCTTCCGGTCGCCGCCAATTTTCACTGCTAAAGGCAAACAGGGTTAGACATTCTACCCCTGCGTCACTGCACCCACGAATAACCTTGCGGGCAGACTCCACCCCACGATGATGCCCCATTAAACGAGGAAGATAACGTGCTTTTGCCCAGCGTCCGTTGCCATCCATCACGATAGCAACGTGCCGGGGAACCGCATCTTTTGGCGTTGTATTTGTCATTCAGGCCCCATGCCAATGCCACTTATTAACCAAGTGGCAGCAACAATCAAACTTCCATCAATTCTTTTTCTTTCTTTTCCAGCACGGCTTCCACTTCCTTAATGAAATGGTCAGTCAGTTTCTGGATCTCATCCGTAGCGCGGCGCTCTTCGTCTTCCGAAATTTCCTTTTCCTTGAGCAAGGCTTTGAAATCAGAGTTAGCGTCACGACGAATATTGCGAATAGCCACTCGCGCCCCTTCCGCTTCACCTTTTACCACTTTGACCAAATCGCGGCGGCGCTCTTCGGTCAATGCAGGCAAAGGTACACGAATCGCATTGCCATCATTCGCAGGGTTCAAACCAAGGTTAGAGGTCAAAATGGCTTTTTCAATCTTGGAGGCCATCTGCTTTTCCCATGGCACGACTTTCAAAGTACGCGCATCTTCGGTGCTGACATTCGCCACTTGGCTGAGAGGCACATCTGAACCGTAATAATCCACCGTGACCTGATCCAACAAACTGGGATGCGCACGACCAGTACGAATTTTAGTCAAATCATTGCGCAGGGCTTCAATGCTTTTCTGCATCCGCTGCTCTGCATCTTTTTTAATGTCTGCAATCATTACCTTAAACCTCAACCAAAGTCCCAATATTCTCACCGCAAACGATTGCAGCAAGCGCCCCCGGTGCGAACATATCGAACACACCCAAGGTCAGTTTATTGTCACGGCACATTACCATTGCCGTTAAGTCCATCACGCCTAATTGGCGCTGGATTGCTGTCTCGAAGGATAACCGATCAAAGCGTTTAGCCGCAGGATTTTTTTTCGGGTCAGCATCATAGATACCGTCCACTTTGGTCGCCTTCAGCAGCAAATCACATTGTAATTCAACCCCGCGTAAGCTGGCAGCCGTATCCGTCGTAAAAAAGGGATTACCACTGCCTGCTGCGCAAATAACGATGTCGCCCTGCTCCAAATAGCGGCGTGCCTGATGGGCGGAATAACGTTCGCCCACCTGATCAATACCCAATGCAGTCAACACCCGGCAATTACCCCCCAGTTTCTCGATAGCATCCTGCATGGCAAGGGAATTCATCACTGTCGCCAACATACCCATTTGGTCGCCACGCACCCGATCCATGCCTTTTTCTGCCAAGCCAGCACCACGGAACAAATTGCCGCCACCAATCACAATCGCGATTTGTACACCGGAACGTTGTACTGCAAGGGCTTCGCCTGCCACGCGGTACAGGATGTCAGGGTCGATGCCAGAGTCTTGGTTACCTAATAAGGCTTCACCACTGAGTTTTAACAAAATACGACGAAAACGGGGTTGAGGGCTGGAAGCTATAGATGACA
This sequence comes from Candidatus Thiothrix putei, assembly GCA_029972225.1. Lineage (NCBI taxonomy): Bacteria > Pseudomonadati > Pseudomonadota > Gammaproteobacteria > Thiotrichales > Thiotrichaceae > Thiothrix > Candidatus Thiothrix putei. The sequence continues at coordinate 1,934,677 of CP124756.1, read as the reverse complement.
TAGGTACGCCTGCTGCTATTGGGTAAAATGGATGTATTTATACAGGTGACAGCAAAAAGGGGCAACCAGTGCCCCTTTTTGCGAGAAGAGCCGCTAGGCGCTTCGTTAGTTCCCTGCTGCTACTGCCGCTGCTTGTGCAGCCACTTCATCAGCAAAGTTTTCTTGTTTCTTTTCGATGCCTTCACCAACTTCCAGACGCACGAATTGGGCAATATTCGCACCTTTGGATGCCAGCAAATCACCAACGGTTTGATCAGGATTCATGACGAACGGCTGACCAACCAAGGTGATTTCGCCCAAGAATTTCTTCATGCGACCGACCACCATCTTTTCAGCGATGTCGCGTGGCTTACCGCTTTGCATGGCGATGTCGATCTGGATTTCACGTTCACGCTCAACCAATTCGGCAGGTACGCCAGACTCGTCTACACAAGCCGGGCGGCTGGCAGCAATGTGCATAGCAATATGCTTGCCCATTTCTGCTTCACCGTTTTCGATGCATACAACCACACCAATACGTGTACCGTGCAGGTATGAAGCGATTTGACCACACTCACCGGCGTGAACCAACTGGAAACGACGTACCTGAATATTTTCGCCAATTTTAGCGATCAGGGCAGTACGGTTTTCTTCTACGGTTTGACCATTTGGCAGTGTCAATGCAGACAAAGCCGCAACGTCAGCCGGTTGTGCTTTCAGCGTTGCCAAACCAACTGCATCGGCGAACTCAACAAAGTTGCTGTCATTCGCAACGAAGTCGGTTTCGCTGTTGATTTCAACGATAGCCGCCGTTTTTGCATCGTCAGCCAGTGCTACGATGACACGACCTTCCGCTGCCACACGACCGGCTTTCTTGTCAGCTTTCGCTGCACCGGATTTACGCATCAGGTCGATAGCCGCTTCCATGTCACCATTGGTTTCAGTCAGGGCTTTTTTGCATTCCATCATGCCTGCGCCAGTACGTTCGCGCAGTTCTTTCACCATTCCAGCAGTAATTGCCATTGGGATAACTCCTTGTTTGAACGGGCTGGCTTATTCGCCAGCAGCGTCGGTAGTCGTTGCGTCGTCAGCAGCCACTTCTTCCGTGCTGGCAGGTGCTTCAGGTTCTGGGGCAATAGCCGCCGCCGTGTGACCTTCGCTAACCGCATCAGAAGCAGCAGAAACATACAGTTGGATAGCACGGATCGCGTCATCGTTGCCCGGAATGACATAATCAACACCTTGCAGGGAGTTGTTAGTATCCACCACGCCGATAACCGGGATACCCAGCTTGTTAGCTTCTTGAACTGCAATTTTTTCGTAGCCTACGTCGATCACGAAAATCGCATCAGGCAGGCCACGCATGTCTTTGATACCGCCAAGGCTGCGCTCTAACTTTTCAGATTCGCGAGTCAGCATCAGCACTTCTTTTTTACCCAGCTTCTGAAAAGTGCCATCTTCAGCCATTTTTTCCAGATCTTTCAGGCGCTTGATGGATTGCTTAACGGTTTTAAAGTTAGTCAGCATCCCACCCAACCAGCGGTGGTTAACATAAGGCATTTTGCAAGCAGTTGCCGCATCCTGAACCGCTTCACGTGCCGAACGCTTCGTACCGACAAACATGATTTTGCCGCCTTTTGCTGCCAACTTACCGATAAAGTTGGTCGCATCATTAAACATTGGCAGTGTCTGCTCAAGGTTGATGATATGAATTTTGTTACGCTCACCAAAAATAAACTGACCCATTTTAGGGTTCCAGTAACGGGTCTGGTGACCGAAGTGAACGCCAGCTTCGAGCATTTGGCGCATGGTAACTTTAGGCATGATAAGCTCCTGTATGGGTTATGCCTCCATACATCCCAACAAACGCAACTTGTTTTTAAGGCAAGCACCCTGCGTGTCGTGTCGATGTATGTGTGGATTAAATGTAAAACTATTTGCGGAATTCGCGGGCGCTTTATACCATGAAACGCTTTTGAGTGCTACCGGGAACAACCACAAATGGCGAAGACACAACGAGATCAGGCAATAACCATCAAAACGGCGGATGAAATCGCCAAAATGCGGGTAGCAGGTAAACTGGCAGCCGATGTATTGGACATGATCGGGGAATACGTCAAACCGGGCGTGACCACTGACGAACTCAACCGAATCTGCCACGACTACATTGTCGATGTACAGCAAGCGATTCCGGCACCGCTGAATTACGGTGAACCGCCCTTCCCTAAATCCATCTGCACATCCATTAACCATCAAGTTTGCCATGGCATCCCCAGTGACAAAAAACTCAAACAGGGCGATGCGTTAAACATTGATATTACTGTCATCAAAGACGGCTACCACGGCGACACCAGCAAAATGTTTCATGTCGGCGAACCCACGATTGCAGGCAAGCGTCTGAGCCACATCACCCAACAATGCATGTACCTTGGCATTCTGGAAGTACGCCCAGGTGCGCCACTTGGCAATATTGGCAAAGCCATCCAGCGCCACGCCCATGCGTATAACTACAGTGTGGTCGAAGAGTTCTGCGGTCACGGCATTGGCAACCGCTTCCATGAAGCACCGCAAATCCTGCACTACTACAGCAAAGACAGCGATAAAATCATCATGGAGACAGGCATGATTTTCACCATCGAGCCAATGATCAATCAAGGCAAACGCCACCTGAAAATCCTGCCGGATCAATGGACGGCTGTTACCAAAGACCACAAATTGTCTGCTCAATGGGAACACACCATTTTAGTAACAGACGCTGGCTTTGAAATCCTCACGCTCCGTGAAGAAGAAGCTAACTGGCGTAACACCCTATGATGCCTACCAATCCTCTATTAGAGGTTTATGACCGGCTGCTCGAACGTGACACGCTACACATCGCCGATTACGCCCAAGCCATCCGGAATGCGCGTAAACTGCTGTGCGAAGAATTTCACACGGGCAAAGATATTCGCACCTTACTGGCGGATCATGCCGAATTCATTGACACACTCTTACGGCATTTGTGGAGCTTAAACGGTATTCCTCAATACCACCGTGCCACGCTGATTGCTGTCGGTGGCTATGGCAGACAGGAGTTACACCCTGCGTCGGATATTGACCTGCTAATCCTGCTGACCGAAACGCCGGGGGAAGAATGCTGTGAACGCCTGTCCTCCTTCATCACCCTACTCTGGGATGTTGGTTTGGATGTAGGTCACAGTGTACGCACCTTGGATGAATGCCTAGAAACCGCGCGTGAAGACCTGACCGTTATCACCAACCTGATTGAGTCGCGTTACCTCAGTGGCAACGAAAAGCTATTTATGCGCTTACATGAAGCCATATCCACCGAGCACATGTGGAGTAGCCGTGAATTCTTCCAAGCCAAACTGGAAGAGCAGCAAAAGCGCTACCTCAAGCTGGGTGACACCTCACACCGTGTCGAACCCAACCTTAAGGAAGGACGCGGCGGCTTACGTGACATCCAAACCATCAGTTGGGTGACGTACCGCGAATATGGCACGCTCTCCTTACAAGAACTCTACGAAAACCGCTTACTGGAATACGATGAGTTTGAAACCTTGCGGGAAGGCCGCTTATTTCTGTGGCGCATTCGCTTTGCCCTGCATGAACTGGCTAAACGCAAAGAAGACCGCTTGCTGTTTGATTATCAGCGCAGCCTTGCCCACTTATTCGGCTATACCGATGACACCAATAATGCGGCTGTCGAAGCCTTCATGCAGCGCTATTACCGCACCATCACCGAGTTAGAGCGCCTCAGCGACATGCTGATGGGGATTTTCCGTGAACGTATCCTCACGCAACACCCGCCACTACCGGAAATGTTGGGCGAATGGTATCAAAAACGTGGTAACTTGATTTCGGTCAACTCACCCGATGTTTTTGTGCTGTACCCCACCGCCTTGCTGGAAATCTTCCTGTTACTGCAAATGACACCGGGGGTCACAGGGTTAACACCGGATACTACCCGCCTGATTCGCCACAATTTACACCGGATTGATGCCAGTTTTCGCCAGCAAGCGCGTCATCGGCAACTGTTCATCCAAATCTTGCGCCAACCCAAGGGCATTACGTTTGTGATGCGCTTGATGAATCGCTACGGCATCCTCGCGGCGTACATCCCGGCGTTTGCCAATATTGTCGGGCGGATGCAGTACGACCTGTTCCACATGTACACGGTGGATGAGCATACCCTGTTTGTATTACGCAATGTACGGCGTTACAGCACCGCCGTTGGCGCTCAAGAACTCCCCTTGTGCGCAGAAGTCTTCAAAACCCTGCGTGACCCTGAATTATTGTATTTAGCCGGGTTATTTCACGACATTGCCAAAGGGCGTAACGGCGACCATTCTGAACTCGGCGCAAGCGATGCGTATGATTTCTGCCGTGAACACGGGCTTAACTTGCATGATGCCTCCTTGGTTAGCTGGCTAGTCCGTCATCACTTACTCATGAGTATGACAGCGCAACGCAAAGACATCAGTGACCCGATGGTGATTCAGGAGTTCGCCGGAATTGTTGCCTCGCAAAGCCGCCTCGATTGCCTGTTTTTGCTCACGATTGCGGATATTCGCGGCACGAATCCCAAACTGTGGAATGGCTGGAAACAAGCCTTGCTACACGAGCTTTACCATTCCACCCGCCGCGTGTTGAGCAATCGAACCCTGCTGTCGCGTGAAAGCACACTACTGATCGAAGAAAAACGCAATGCCGTACTGGAACCACTCTTGCTCGAAGGCTTTAACGAAGCCGAATGCCTCGCACTCTGGAACCAATTTGGGGCGGACTATCACCTGCAACATTCCGTGGAATCGGTGCTGTGGCATACCCGCCATATTCTCACCGAAGCTGCCCTCAAGCCCACCTTGATCCATATCCGGCGCACGGTATCGGGTAGCAGCAATGTATTATTTGTGTATAGCAAAGATCGGGACGATCTCTTCTCACGGGTAGTCTCATCGTTAGAGCAGCTTAATCTCAACGTCGTGCAAGCGCGGATCGTCTCCACCACCGAAGGTTTCGACCTGTATACCCTGCACATTCTAGGCCCTGACAATCAGCTCATTATCAATGACACTGACCAGCAACACATTATTGATACCCTGACTGACAATCTCGAACGCGAAAAACCTTACCACCCCATGCATCGTAAACCCCGAATTCTGCGCAATTTCAATGTGCCAACACGCATTTCTTTTAGCCAGCAACCCGAAAAAAACCTGACATTGCTGGAAATCAACGCGGGCGATATGCCGGGGCTGCTATCTCGACTGGGTGAGGCAATGGATGGCTTAGGTATCCGCGTGCATAATGCACGTATCAACACCTTAGGGGAACAAGCGCAGGATATTTTCTATGTCACGACACGCGACTGCGAAATGATTGTAGATGAAGAGCAACAAGCACAAATCCGGCAAACACTAGAGCAAGCGTTACAGGTCGGCTGAGTTCATTATCACCATAATCAAGGCGTGAATAAACACGCCCTGATTACAGATTCCGCGATTACTTAGCGGCTGGTGCTGCTGGTACAGCAGGCGCTGGCGGTGCAGGTGGCATATCGACTGCTGGAGTCGCAGCCGCAGGCGTAGCCGGTGCAGCCGGTGCTGGTGCAGCAGCCGATGCTGCCGCTTTTGCCGCAGCTTGTCTTTCCGCCGCAGCCTTACGCTGCTCTTCTACTTTCTTGAAAAAAGCATCGGCTTGCGCACGTTGCATTAACATCTGCTGATACATTTGCTCAAAACTTGGGGCTTGCTGCATGGGGGCAGCACCATAGCCCGGCATCATCGGCATTTGCATCTGAGGCATTTGCGCCCCCTGCGGCATCATGTTGTTAGGCATAACCACCGTAACCACCCCAAGGGTTGTTACCATAACCACCTTGTGATGAATTACCCGTGCCGTACACATTGTTGTAGGCGTTGCCGTAGCCATAACCACTGCCTTGCAGATTGCTGGCACCATCGCCACGACCACTACCGGCCATGTCACTTGCCATGTCTGTTTTACCTTTACCCTTCAGGGTAATGGTGAAATCAACCTCACCATCAGCATCACCTTTGCCACGCCCAAATCCAGAAGCATCACTGGCACCACTGCCATAACCCTGACCATAACCACTGGTGCTACCTTGACCAGAGCCGCAAGTTCACCCTTGGCGTAGTTGAAATACTGCACCAGCGGGATGTGCGCAGGGCAAACGTAGGAACACGAGCCGCAAGCGATGCAATCCATCAGCCCCAGTTTGGTGACGGCATCGTCGAGGTTGCCAGCGCGGGCATTGGCAGCCATTTCCAGCAGCAACAGCCCGCACGGGCAGGCTTGCACGCAACTTGCGCAGCGGATGCAGGCGAACTGCATTTGCTGGGCGAACGCCGCCGTTTCCTCGAAATGATCGGCAACCTGATCGGGCAAAATGTAGTCCTTGCCAACGAAGTCGCCAGCGACAAGCAGGAACTGCAAAAGGAACGCGACTCCTTGCGCCGCGAGGTCAAGGGCGAATCCGGTTTCGCCAACCTGATCGGACGCACCCGCGTGATGCAGGTGGTGTTCGACCAAGCGCGGCAAGTCGCCAAGTGGAACACAACCGTACTCATTCGCGGCGAATCCGGCACGGGTAAAGAGCTGATTGCCAACGCCATCCACTACCATTCACCCCGTGCAAACAATGCTTTCATCAAACTCAACTGTGCCGCTTTACCGGACAATTTGCTCGAATCCGAACTGTTCGGGCATGAAAAAGGCGCGTTTACTGGCGCGGTCAGCCAACGCAAAGGGCGTTTCGAGCAAGCCGACGGCGGCACGTTGTTTCTGGATGAAATCGGCGAAATCACCCCTGCATTCTAGGCCAAACTGCTGCGGGTATTGCAGGAAGGCGAGTTCGAGCGCGTCGGCGGTACGCGCACTCTCAAGGTCGATGTGCGCGTCATCGCCGCCACCAACCGCAATCTGGAACAGGAAGTGCGAGCGGGCGAATTCCGCGAAGATTTGTATTACCGCCTTAACGTGATGCCGATCATTATGCCGCCGTTGCGCGAACGGCTGGAAGACATCCCCGACCTTGCCCGCTTTCTGGTCAACAAGATCAGTAACAAGCAAGGGCGAGCACTGGATATTGGGGACGGCGCGATTCGTGCGCTCATGCACCACGGCTGGCCGGGTAATGTGCGTGAATTGGAATATGCCCGTATCAAGCACAACAGCATCCTCCCCTCATGCAAAGCCGAATTCTCATGGGGTAGTCGGGCGACGCAGACGTTGTTTGACCTCATCCAACGGGCGGAAAGTCACCGTGCCATTTTCCACTGCTACCAATCTGGATCTTAATAATTCACCATGCCATGCTGGGGATGCAAAATCAGCGTTCTTCTGCGTCAGACTTTCCCACACCCGTTCAATCAGCGCCAATTTATCAGCCAGCGTCATGCGTTCCAGTGGTAATGTACCAGCGACCATGCAGTCATGTTACTTTCCAGAATTATCCAAAAATGATGGTTGTAGCTTACTCCAAAGCACAACACTGATGCAAAATGGCTGAGCGGAAATCTCGGCAGAATGCTTGGAGGTATTTATGAGGCAGGTAGTCTGCCAATTTTCCCAGTTAACCCAGCAGTTTGATACCAAGACCGTATTTTCCGGGCTTTCCTCAACCCTGACCGACGGATTGACCGGGCTGGTCGGGCGCAACGGGCAAGGCAAATCAGTATTGCTTGCCCTGCTGGCGCAAGATTTCCCACCCACTAGCGGCAGCATCCGCTGGCTTGTGCCGTTCTATTGGGTGCGGCAACTGCAACGCCTGCAAGGTCTGCGCCTGGCGGATGCTTTGGGCGTTGGCGTGTTGTATGACAGTTTCGAGCGCATCCAGTCCGGTGAAGCCAGCGCGGAAGATTTTGCACAAGTCGAAGACCGTTGGCATCTGCCCGCCTTGTGGGAACAGGAACTGCATGAAGCGGGTCTGGAGTTACCCCTGTCGACACCCATCCAACACCTGAGTGGCGGCGAACAAACCCGGCTGGCACTGTGCCGTGCATTCCTGCAACCTGATCACTACCTGCTGCTGGACGAACCCAGCAACCATCTGGATACCGCAGGTCGCCAGTGGCTATTGGCGAAGCTGACCCAACACCCGGCGGGCGCATTGGTTTCCACCCATGACCGCGAATTGCTGCAACAGGTGGAGAGGATTCTGGAACTGGATCAGCACGGCCTGAACGAATACGGCGGCAATTACGCCATCTACCACACCATCCGTGATGCCCAAGTTTCCGCCACGGAACAGCAAGTAGCGACGCTCAAACGCAACCGCCAGCAACAAAAACTCGAACAACAGGCTGCGTTGGAAAAATCCGCCCATCGCCGCAAACAGGGTGAACGCCAACGCCATTCCGGTTCGCAAAGCAAATTGCTGATGGATGCGCAACAAGATCGCTCAGAAAACACGCTCTCCAAACTCAAGCAGCAACACCAGCAACGCGCCGAACAGTTGGCAAGCGAATTGGGCACTACCCAAACCCGGCTGGAGATCATCAAACCGCAAACCTTACGCGCTGCCCCCGAAGCCGCGCATCACAGCCTGTGCCTGCACCTTTCCGAACTGGTGTTGCCTTACGTACACCATGCGCCGTTGACCCTCACCGTACAGCAGGGCGAACGCTGGCATATCCAAGGCAGGAATGGTTCTGGCAAATCCACCCTTCTGCGCGTGATTGCCGGGTTGGAACAACCAATCTCAGGTGTTTGCGAAGTGCATGGGCGTTGCGTGTATCTCGATCAGCACTTCAGTCTGCTGGATGAGCACGAATCCGCGCTAACCAACCTGCAACGCTTGCACCCTGATACCAGCGAAACCCTACTGCGCACCGAACTAGCAGGGTTGCGGATGCGCGGCGACAAGACATTGCAACCCTTGAAGGAACTGAGCGGCGGCGAACGTTTGAAAGTAGCTTTACTGGCTGTGCTGGTGGGTGAGAATGCCCCAACCTTGCTGTTGCTGGATGAACCTGACAACCATCTGGATCTGGATTCGCGCTTATTGCTGGAACAAACCTTGGCGGATTACCCCGGCGCATTGCTGGTGGTCTCGCACGATCCGGCGTTTATTGCAGCCTTGGGTGTTTCGGCGAGTCTCACATTAACCGTTTGACCTTGCGCGTAGCAATTGCCTGCAAGGGATCATCCGGCCACGGATGTTTGGGATACCGCCCCTTCATATCCTTTTTCACCTCATGGTAAGAAGTGCGCCAAAACCCCGCCAAATCCTGCGTAATCTGCAACGGCCTGCCCGCCGGAGACAGCAAATGCACCAGCAACGCCACCCTGTCATTGGCAATGGTCGGGGTTTGTTGGCAACCAAACATTTCCTGCAATTTCACCGCGAGTACCGGCGGCGACTGGCTATAGTCGATAGCGATGGAATGCCCAGAAGGCACTTCAAGCGATTTAGGGGCAAGCTGTTCGAGACGTTGTTGCATGTCCCACGGCAATAGACCGCTGAGAATAGTGGTCAAATCGAGCTTTTTGAAATCACCCAGCACATTAACTGCATTCAGATACGGCGCAAGCCACTCTTCCAGTGTTGTCAGCAAGTTGGCGCGACTGACATCAGGCCAGTGTCGTTCTGGCTCGACGCTGCGTAACAGGTTAATCCGTGCGCACCATTGTTCCTGTTCCGCCTGCCAGGGCAATACATCCAGCCCTTGCTTGCGGATGAAACCGATCAGCGCGGTGCTTTTGGCTTCACTCGGCACGGCTTGCAGGGCTTTGCGCTGTAGTACCAACGCGCCGATTTTTTGCTGGGCTTCGGCAATGAAACGCCCCGCTTTGTTATCCCATTCCACCACGGTTTGCTCGCGCACCTGATCTGCCAATGCACTCGCAAACAGCTTGTCATCCAGTGCGGCAGCGGAGCGGATAGTATCACTGCTTTTGCCCACCATGCTGCTGACTTCGGCAATCGCCAGCCATGCCTGATTGCCGAGCGCGTGTTTGTCGGGCAGGTCGGCACTGCGCCCGTTAGCAAGTTGGTAGCCGCCGGAATGCCGCCGTCGGGCAATTCGATCGGGGTAGGCACAGGCCAGCAAATAGCCATTGATTTGCGTGGCGGGCAGCAAAAAACTCACGCCACTTTCCGGCAGTTTCTGGCTGCGGATTTGTTCCACGAACTGGTTTGCCAGTTGGCGGGTGCGTTGTAACCAGTCCTGCTGCTGGTACGGACAACGGCTTGTGCCTGCCAGTATTTCCAGCGGGTGGCTAATGTCGGGATTATCCTGACTGAACGGATTGCGCTCGGAAAGCAAGCTGGCAAGGTTGGCAGCGGCGTTCAAGTGTCCGGCTTGTGCGCCGCAAATCAGCAGGTGGGCAAGGCGCGGATGCACGGGCAGATTGCACATGACTTGCCCGTGCGCGGTCAGCACCGTGGCTTTGCCTTTGCGTTGAATCGCGCCGAGCGTTTCCAGCAAGTCCAATGCCTGTTGCCAAAGGCCGGAGGGCGGCACATCCAGCCAGCGCAGTTCCGCCGGATCATCCACGCCCCATTGCAACAATTGTAGGGCGAGTGGGGCGAGGTCGGCACGTAAGATTTCGGGGGTATTGTGCGCGGCAAGTTGTTCCTGCTGGCTTTCCGTCCAAAGTCGATAGCACACACCGGGGGCAAGTCGGCCCGCACGTCCGGCACGTTGGGTGCTGGAGGCGCGGGAAATGCGCGTGGTGTGTAAGCCGGTCATGCCAGTGCCAGGGTCGAAACGGGCTTCGCGCACCAGCCCGGAATCGACCACCACATCCACGCCTTCGATGGTCAGGCTGGTTTCGGCGATATTGGTTGCCAGCACCACTTTGCGTTCGCCCGCGTGGGCAGCGGTTAATGGAGCAATCGCTTGTTGCTGTTCGTCCAGCGTGAGGTTGCCGTACATCGGGCGCAAGTGCACGCCACGGATGCGGCGTTCCACCAGCCATTCGCCGAGGGCTTCGGTGGTGCGGTGGATTTCGCCTTGACCGGGCAGGAAAGCGAGGATGCTGCTGTCAGGGTTGTCGCTCAAGGCTTGCCGCAGGGTGGCAACCATGCGTTCGACGATGCGCTCATTGGGTTTGGCGGCTTGCCCATAGCGTATGTTTACTGGGTAAGTACGGCCTTCACTGCGTACCACTGGCGCATCATCCAGCAAACTAGCAATCGCAACGCTATCCAAAGTGGCGGACATGACCAGCAGTTTCAGCGGATTGCTGTCATCGCGGAACAGTTCACGCCCCTTCAAACACAAGCTGAGGGCGAGATCGGAATCGAGATTGCGTTCGTGGAATTCGTCGAAAATCACCAAGCCAACGCCGTCCAGCGATGGATCTTGCTGTAATTGCCGGGTGAGGATGCCTTCGGTAATGACTTCGATACGGGTCTGGCGGCTGGTTTTGTTGTCCAACCGCATCCGGTAGCCGACGGTTTGGCCGGCGCTTTCGTTCAGCAGGCTTGCCATGCGGTGCGCGGCATTTTTGGCGGCAATACGACGCGGTTCGAGCATGAGGATTTTTTTGCCCAAAAGCCACGGCTCATCCAGCAAAGCCAAGGGAACACGGGTGGTTTTGCCCGCGCCCGGTGGGGCTTCCAGCACGACTTCGTGACGTTCACGCAGGGCTTGTTTGAGGTCGTTGAGGACGGCATCAACTGGGAGAATTGGTTCGGGCTGGCTTGAATGTTGCATAATGCGCATCTTAACCACCAGTAATCATGGAGACAATAATGGGCAGGGTACATTTCATCGGCGGCGAGAAAGGCGGCGTTGGCAAATCGCTGACCGCACGTCTATTGGCGCAATATTTCATCGACAGCGCAACACCGTTTACAGGGTTCGATTCCGATCAGTCACACGGCACATTTTCCCGCTTTTACAAGGACTTCTCCTCACCGTTGCGTGTGGAGGATTACGAAAGTCTGGATAATATACCAGTCCGTGCCATAAAATAGTTTTTTTTGATCAAGGAAATATGGTTAGATGACTGGTAACAAAAGCAGCCATGAGTAATGTATGACATTAAAAATCACTTTCACTGAGGATGAGGTAGCGGAGCTGTTCTACTGGAAAGAGCGCCATCCTCATCCCAGAGTCCGTAAGAAAATGTCCGTGCTGTACCTGAAATCCCAACAGTTGACGCATAAGGAAATCAAACGATTGGAAAGGATTACAGAAGCCACGCTGCTTGCCTACCTAAACGCCTACCTACAACCTAACGGTTTAGAAGCTCTTAAAGAAATACGATTCAATAAACCACAGAGTGATTTGATGGCATATAAAGACAAGATTGAAGCCTATTTTCGTGAATATCCCCCCGCAACCAGCAAGGCGGCAGCCGCTAAGATTGAGGAGCTGACAGGCATCAAACGCAGTGAGGACAGGGTACGTGTCTTTATGAAGAAAATAGGGATGGACATCCATAAAGTGGGGATGATACCCGCCAAAGCTGATGTGGAAGCACAAGAAAAGTTCCTGGAAAATGAACTAAAACCGCGCATTCAGGAGGCTAAGGAGGGCAAACGCGCCCTTTTTTTGTCGATGCCGCCCACTTCGTGTTAGCACCGTTTCTGGGGTTTTTGTGGTCATTTTCCCGCGTATTCATCAAAGCCCCCTGTGGTCGACAACGCTACAACGTATTGGGCGCACTCAATGCGATAACGCTACAACTCATCACGATCACTAACGACTCCTATATCAACGCTAACAGCGTGTGTGAATTATTGGAAAAAGCCTGTGCGAAAAGGCTCAATATTGAACTATTATTTTTACCGACCTATTCACCCAACCTCAATCTGATTGAACGGTTGTGGAAGTTCGTCAAGAAAAAATGCTTGTACTCGAAATACTATGATAAGTTTCCCGCTTTCAAGGCGGCCATCACCAACTGTCTCGACAAGCTGGATACCGATCACAAGAAAGAACTGACCCAGTTGATGACAACAAATTTTCAAACCTTTAAAAATGTTCAGGTCTCGACGCTGTAAGGTATACTGCCGAAGAACTGTTGCAATACAATGCGCTGATTCTGGGCACTGCCACTTACGGCATCGACCAGCTACCGGGCAAAAGCACCGATATTCAGGATGGCAGTTGGGAAGATTTCATGCCGCAACTGGCGGGCAAGGATTTGTCCGGCAAGGTGATTGCGCTGTATGGGCTGGGCGATCAGGAAAAATACCCCGACCGCTTTGCTCATTCGCTGATTCATTTGTACCGTTGGGGCGTGGCGGGTGGCGCGGACGTGGTTGGGCAATGGTCTACGGAGAGTTATAACTTCAAGCAATCGCCTGCGGTGGTGGATGGGCAGTTTGTCGGGCTGGTGCTGGATCAGCAGTCACAAAGCTTGCTGACCGAGGCACGGTTGAGTGCCTGGATTGAGGCGATTAAACCGGCGTTGTTGGCGAAATTGGTTGGATAAATGGGTAATCGTGGGTATCGCTTGCGCTCCACCCACCCTACGCCTACACTGACGTTATTACATTCGTACTAACGGAAAACCATCCCATGTTACAAGTCAAACTCACCGCCATCGGCAATTCCGTTGGCATCGTCCTTCCCAAAGAAGCACTGGCAAAACTGAAAGTAGGCAAAGGCGACAGCCTGTATCTGGTGGAAAGCCCGGAAGGTTTCACCCTGACACCCTATCAGCAGGATTTCGACGACCAAATGCAGGCTGCTGAAAAAGTGCTGAAAAAATACCGCAATGCCTTCCGTGAGTTGGCAAAATGATTGAACCGAGATGGGTGTTGGAAGATGTCACGTTAGCTGTGCATCAGATGTTGCTGGCAGAACACGGCGGCAGTCCGGGCATTCGTGACAAGTCGCTGCTGGATTCAGCCCTCGCACGACCCAAGCAACGCTTAACTTATGAAGCGCATTCAACACTGTTTGAACTCGCCGCTTCCTACAGCTTTGGCATTGCCAAAAATCATCCGTTCATTGACGGCAATAAGCGGGTAGCCCTGGCAGTCGGTGCAATTTTTCTGGAACTCAACAGTTTTGAGCTGGATGCTCCCGAACCCGAAGCGGTCATTATGTTTGAGCAATTAGCGGCTGGAAATATTGCAGAGGCAGAACTTGCCGACTGGTTTAAAAGGTGCTGTATTCCCATTGTCTGAACAACGCTTGGTATCAGGCCGGACACGCTTCCACACGCTGACAGCTTCGGTTTGTTGACTCACCCTGCAAATGCTCGTTGATCATTTCACGCAAGCAGCGATGACATTTACCGCAGCAACCTTCCGGGTAGGCAAAGTGTTGGCGCAAGGCTCGCACAGACAGCACGCCCTCGTTCAGCGCCCGCATGGCCTTGTGGAGCAGCAGCGCACAACTTGATCGCAACCAATTCCAACGCCTGCTCAATGCTAATTGACGCTCCACCATGCAGCCGTTAATCCATAAGACTGCGGCTGTGTTACTGGCGCACAACCGCCTTACCTTCCTTGATCCAGCCCATAATCCCGTTGGTCACGTTATACACCTGCTTGTAACCCACCTGAGCCAACATGTCCGCCCCCGCACGAGTACGATTACCCGTCCGGCAAATCAGCGCCACAGGCTTATCTGTCGGCGCAACTTTCTGAATTTTTGCGAGGAAATCCGCTGCCACCGAGCCGTCTTTCTGAAACAGCGTAATCGGATGACTACCCGCCACAATGCCGGTTTGCTGCCACTCTTCCGGCAAACGAATATCCACCAGCGTGACTTTTTGATCCAGCAAGGTTTGTAATTCGGCATTCGACACATTGCTCACCGAACCCTGCTGGGCAGCCGCAACCGTGCTATTCGCCCCAAGGCTTTCTGCCTTCGAGCAAGCCCCCAAACTGGCGGCGGTAGTGATGGCAATAGCCAATGCCAAAAATTTAACTGCATACATGTTCAATAAGCTCCAAAGTAAACGTGTTTTATTTGAGTAAATGCTCATAACGCTGATCAGCCAGCGTTTTCATAAAGGCGACTAACGCATCAACTTCCGAATCTTTCAAGGCAGATGCTTGAAACTCTTCGGTTTCCAAAGCCAGATTTTTATCAACCTCTGGGGCGACCCACAGTTTAGCAGTTTCTGGGTTGAGCGTGCGTTGCGCATTATTAAATTTGTCGTAAAATAAAACAACGGTGCGCAAATCGGCAAACACCCCGTTGTGCATATACGGCGCTGTCACCGCCACATTGCGCAAGGTTGGCACTTTGAACTTGCCATCTTCCTTGGGGTGTGAACAAAAGTGCGGTGTCCTGTAGACTAAGATGGCATCCCCTAAAACCAGAGAAAAAGGACTTTCCCATGTTGACAGTTAGCTCCCGCGACCAAAAACTTTTAGAAGCCTTGAACCGCAACCCAGCATTAAAAGCTCGGATGGAAGGGCTAATCGAGGTGGTTGAAAATGCCGGTGATGACATTATCAAAGCAGCAGACGCCGAACAGCGGGTGATAGAAGAACTGCGCCAAATGGGAAATGATGCGATCACTGCATGGGCAAACAAACGTGTAGAAAAATGCACAGCCCCAGCCTGTGAAGAAGGCATTGGGAAGTATGTAAAGAGTGGAAAAAAAACTGTCATTGGCACACGACCTACGGAAAAATCCACATAAGCGAACCGGTCTACCGGATTCCCGGCAAGCGTGTCCGCCCCTTTAGCCAGAGTGCCGAGGTTGTTTGCCGAGGCTGTTCGCTCCCGCTGCAACGGGCGGTGACGGACTTTGGGGCGGACTGTTCATTTGCTCAAGTGCCTGATAAATTAGAAGAACATTACGGGATACGGCTGGCATCCAGCAGCATCCGACACATCACCGAAGGTCACGCCAAACGCATCCATGAATCCCAAGTGTTGATAAAAGACTATCCAAGCACGTTGGGAAAAGCCTATGTCATTGCCGAAATGGACGGCAGCATGATCCCCATCGTCGAGATTGACGAAACAGCCCCCGACAAGCGCAAAGGCAAAAAGGAAAGCTGGAAAGAAGCCCGCCTGTGTCTTGCCCACGCCAAAGGCAGTGCTACGCCAACGTTTGGCGCAATATTCGGTGGCACGGTAGAAGATGCTGGAAAAATCTTATTCGACACCGCCTGCCGTGCTGGATTTGGAAAAAGCACGTTCCTCCATGCGGTGGGTGATGGGGCAAGCTGGATCAACCGTCAAGTGGATGAACAATTTGGCACACAAGGACATTACCTGATTGATTTTTATCATGTTTGTGAATACCTATCAGCAGCATCCGCAAGCTGTTCATGCCTCAAGGACAAGGATAAATGGTTTGCCAAACAGAAAAAAGCCCTACAGGATGGTCAAGCTCAAGCGGTCATCGACACACTGAAACCTTTCCTCGAAGCAGAAACGGTAGAAGACAGTAACGCCCCAGTACGAGCTTGTCACCGTTACCTGAGCAACCGCATTGAGCAACTGGATTACCCGACAGCAAAATCCCTCGGATTGCCCGTGGGGTCGGGCGAAATAGAAAGTGCACACCGTTACATCATCCAGCAACGCTTAAAAAAATCGGGGGCATGGTGGAAAAGTGATAATGCGGCGGATATGTTGGCGTTGAGGGTCATGCGGGGAAACCAGCAATGGAAGCATTATTGGCGAAACACCGCTGAGGCGGCATGAGGTTTACCGCACTTTTGTTCACACCCCAATGAAGGTGCGACGGCTGTGTACCCAGCATTGGGCATGGGTAATCTTGTCATTGGCGTTGACGTAACTGGCATAAGCACGGTAACCGTCGCTGAGCAGTGTGCCGCTGAACTGTTGGCGAAGAGTCTTTTCAATGTGTTGCCGCCCACGGCTGGCGGAGAAGGTGAAGACGATTTCGTCCTGATCCCCGTACAGCGGCCAGAAGTAGCCTTGCTTCATCTTGCCGTTGCCTGCGGGGCTGGCTTTGATGGGGGTTTCGTCCATCGTCAGCAGCTTGCTTTGCAGTACACTGGCGAGTTGCGCTTCGGCAATGGGTTTGAGCAGGTCGATGGCACGTTTCACCGCATTGGTCAGCGTCGTGCGGCTGAGGGTGATCCCCGCCTGGGTCAGGCGTTGGTGCTGGCGGTACAACGGCAGGTGGTACTGGAACTTGTCCACCAACATCCCCACCAAAAAGCTGACATCGGTGACACTACGTTCCAGCACGTTGGCGGGTGCAGGGCTGGGAAGCGGTGGGTTGCTGAGCGAAGCCGAAGCACTGCCCTTGCGTTTGATCACGGGGCGCTCGTATTGCAGGATCAGGTAGCTGGCAGGGCGTTGCGCCACCCGATGGGTCACCTGGGTGCCGATCACCTCATACTGGTCGGCCTCTTCCCCCTGAAGTTCCGGCGGGGTGAGGTGAATCACCTTGACCGGGACATCGGCGGTAAAGCGTAACCCGCTGTCATTCACGCAGTCATCGGGGCGCAGCTTGGGGGCTTTGCCGCGTTGGTAGGTGACGGTAATGCTTTCACCCTCGGGTGCGGCAACCGGGGTGGCGGCGGGGGCAAACAACGGCAACTGCGCCACCGGTATCTCAACCGGACGCTTTTCCGATTTGCTGCCAAAGACCTGTTGCCTGAACCACACCAGTTGGCGTTTTAATTCAGAGACCGCCTGTTGCAGGACGGCATTGTCTGCACGTAACCCCGCATTTTCCTCACGCAACGCCAGCATTTCCGCCGTAAGCGACCATTTCAGCACGTCTAGCCCTCGCGATTTCCACGCCCTAAACTGGTTTCCAACCTGAACAACCGAAGGAAACCTCAATGAAACGCCCTCACCGCCGCGCCAGCGAATGGCAAACCCTCATTAGCCAATGGCAAGCCAGCGGCTTATCCGCCCCGGCATTTTGTGAACAGCACAGTATCGGTTACGCCAGTTTTTGCCAATGGCGGCAGCGTCTACGCTCCGCAGATGGCGTGGAGGAACCAGCCGTTCCCGCCAATACCTTCATCGACTTGGGAGCATTATCGGCGGGTCATGCCGCGCTGGGGCAAGGCTGGCACATTGTGCTGAGTTTGGGGAATGGTGTTGAACTACGCCTGAGCCAACGCTGATGTTTACCCCCGCAGCCACCGCCCGCATCTGGCTCTGCACCCAAGCCACCGACATGCGCAAAAGCTTTACGGGGCTGACCGCTTTGGTGAAAAACCAGTTAGGGCAAAAGCCCCTGAGTGGGCATTATTTCGTGTTTGTGAACCTGCGTAAAACCCAGATGAAGATCCTTTATTTTGAATCCGGCGGCTATTGCTTATGGAGCCAACGCCTGGAGCAGGGGCAATACCGGGTGCAGCCGACAACCAGCGGGCAGCGCGAACTGACGCGGACGGATTTGCAGTTGATTTTAGCAGGCATTGAGGTGCAAAAATCCAGACAATTCAAGCGTTACCAGTATCCTGTGCAGCCACATTCTGGTACAATAAGCCCATGATTTTAAAGCCATCCACCCCGTCTGACACCAGCGTTCCCATGCCGCCGATTGGGGCGGAAATGCTGGCGTTGCGTGAGGAAAATGCGGGGTTACGTGCAGACAATGCGGGGTTACGTGCAGACAATGCCGTCCTGCAACAGGCGGTCTCTGAATTAAAACGCCAACTGGTGTGGTTCAGGCAACAGGTCTTTGGCAGCAAATCGGAAAAGCGTCCGGTTGAGATACCGGTGGCGCAGTTGCCGTTGTTTGCCCCCGCCGCCGCCCCAGTTGCCGCGCCTGAAGGTGAAAGCATTACCGTCACCTATACCTTACAGCGTCAAGACCTGAACATTTTTAAAGGTTTGAAAATTTGTTGTCATCAACTGGGTCAGTTCTTTCTTGTGATCGGTATCCAGCTTGTCGAGACAGTTGGTGATGGCCGCCTTGAAAGCGGGAAACTTATCATAGTATTTCGAGTACAAGCATTTTTTCTTGACGAACTTCCACAACCGTTCAATCAGATTGAGGTTGGGTGAATAGGTCGGTAAAAATAATAGTTCAATATTGAGCCTTTTCGCACAGGCAAACACGGCTTCACAGCGTTGATACTTGGCATTATCCAAGACCAAAGTGATCGGTATTTTGAGTGCTAACGCTGCAATTTTTTCCAATAATTCACACACGCTGTTAGCGTTGATATAGGAGTCGTTAGTGATCGTGATGAGTTGTAGCGTTATCGCATTGAGTGCGCCCAATACGTTGTAGCGTTGTCGACCACAGGGGGCTTTGATGAATACGCGGGAAAATGACCACAAAAACCCCAGAAACGGTGCTAACACGAAGTGGGCGGCATCGACAAAAAAAGGGCGCGTTTGCCCTCCTTAGCCTCCTGAATGCGCGGTTTTAGTTCATTTTCCAGGAACTTTTCTTGTGCTTCCACATCAGCTTTGGCGGGTATCATCCCCACTTTATGGATGTCCATCCCTATTTTCTTCATAAAGACACGTACCCTGTCCTCACTGCGTTTGATGCCTGTCAGCTCCTCAATCTTAGCGGCTGCCGCCTTGCTGGTTGCGGGGGGATATTCACGAAAATAGGCTTCAATCTTGTCTTTATATGCCATCAAATCACTCTGTGGTTTATTGAATCGTATTTCTTTAAGAGCTTCTAAACCGTTAGGTTGTAGGTAGGCGTTTAGGTAGGCAAGCAGCGTGGCTTCTGTAATCCTTTCCAATCGTTTGATTTCCTTATGCGTCAACTGTTGGGATTTCAGGTACAGCACGGACATTTTCTTACGGACTCTGGGATGAGAATGGCGCTCCTTCCAGTAGAACAGCTCCGCTATCTCATCCTCAGTGAAAGTGATTTTTAATGTCATACATTACTCATGGCTGCTTTTGTTACCAGTCATCTAACCATATTTCCTTGATCAAAAAAACTATTTTATGGCACGGACTGGTATACAACCTAACGGTTTAGAAGCTCTTAAAGAAATACGATTCAATAAACCACAGAGTGATTTGATGGCATATAAAGACAAGATTGAAGCCTATTTTCGTGAATATCCCCCCGCAACCAGCAAGGCGGCAGCCGCTAAGATTGAGGAGCTGACAGGCATCAAACGCAGTGAGGACAGGGTACGTGTCTTTATGAAGAAAATAGGGATGGACATCCATAAAGTGGGGATGATACCCGCCAAAGCTGATGTGGAAGCACAAGAAAAGTTCCTGGAAAATGAACTAAAACCGCGCATTCAGGAGGCTAAGGAGGGCAAACGCGCCCTTTTTTTGTCGATGCCGCCCACTTCGTGTTAGCACCGTTTCTGGGGTTTTTGTGGTCATTTTCCCGCGTATTCATCAAAGCCCCCTGTGGTCGACAACGCTACAACGTATTGGGCGCACTCAATGCGATAACGCTACAACTCATCACGATCACTAACGACTCCTATATCAACGCTAACAGCGTGTGTGAATTATTGGAAAAAATTGCAGCGTTAGCACTCAAAATACCGATCACTTTGGTCTTGGATAATGCCAAGTATCAACGCTGTGAAGCCGTGTTTGCCTGTGCGAAAAGGCTCAATATTGAACTATTATTTTTACCGACCTATTCACCCAACCTCAATCTGATTGAACGGTTGTGGAAGTTCGTCAAGAAAAAATGCTTGTACTCGAAATACTATGATAAGTTTCCCGCTTTCAAGGCGGCCATCACCAACTGTCTCGACAAGCTGGATACCGATCACAAGAAAGAACTGACCCAGTTGATGACAACAAATTTTCAAACCTTTAAAAATGTTCAGGTCTTGACGCTGTAAGGTATACAACGTACCGATTTAGTCCCCTCCAACCCGCTGACCAAAGCCCTTGGTTATGTCATCCGCCGCGAACACGAACTGCGCGTGTTTCTGGAAGATCCCGACGTACCAATGGATACCAACCACATCGAACGCGCCCTGCGGCCCATCCCCATGGGCAGGAAAAACTGGTTGTTCTGCTGGACAGAACTCGGCGCGGAACACGTGGGCATCATCCAAAGCCTGATCACCACCTGCCGCCTGCATGACATTAACCCGTATGTCTATCTGATGGATGTTCTGTTGCGCGTTAGTGAGCATCCCGCTTCTCAGGTGCAAGACCTTACGCCAAGATGTTGGAAACAACGGTTTGCGGATAAGCCATTGCGCTCGGATTTGTTTGCGGATGTCAACGACGGGCTAGAATGACCGTTTACAAGCCAAAGAAATCAACCCACCCGCCGGAAAATCGCCCTTCATTTGGCGTTTAGTCACCAACCGCTGTGTGGAGACCGCCGATGCTGCCTGTGAACTCATCGACTGGTATCGGGCACGTTGGGAGATCGAGATGTTTTTTGATGTCCTCAAAGTCGGTTGTCGCGTCGAAAAACTGCAACTGGACACCAAAGAGCGCATCGAAAAAGCCCTCGCGCTCTACATCATGGTGGCCTGGCGGATTATGTTTCTGATGCGGTTGGGGCGTACCTGTCCAGAACTTCCTGCTGATCTGGTGTTTGACCCCTTGGAATGGAAAGTCTCCTTCCGACTCGGCAAAAAAGCACTACCCGATGGCATACCTACCCTCAATCAAGTGATCCGCAATCTGGCAGAACTGGGCGGCTTTCTGGGCAGAAAATCCGACGGCGAACCGGGGTCTAAAAGTATCTGGCTTGGCTACTCAAGGGTGCTTGACTGCATTTATGGCATTCAGATGGCTAGTGAGTTGGGGGAGGACTGATTTGTGTATAAGGAGATGCGTATTGGGCGCACTCAATGCGATAACGCTACAACTCATCACGATCACTTACCCTAAGTTTTAATGTGATTGCTCTTGCTTAGGCGCTTGGTGCAGTGTTACGATGAGAAAAATAATTGTTAAAAACACAATAACAGTTTAAGGGTTTAGTATCATCATGCTACAAACGATTAAAGCTTTTTTTTTAAGTGCTCTTCTACTTGCAAATGTAGTTTACGCTGATGAGGTGACCAAAGCCGATTCGCAAATTATCGGGCAATCCCCATCTTCCGAAGAGGAAATAAATCGTTTATTTCTGCGTGATTCTGAGGTGTTGTTGAAGCCTAAAAAATTGCAGGTATCTATCGGCATAGGTTATGCAACCGATGAAAGTCAGCAAAATTTTAGGGAATCCCGTACTCGGCAAGCTTCAATTCCTGTCGGCGTTAGTTATGGTTTAGCTGATTCTTTGGAAGTAAGTGCGTCCCTCCCTTTTCAATATCTTGAAAACCAAGTGGTTTCTGTTACTGATGTAAGCAAAGAAACTGAATCAGGGATAGGTGACCTTGCTTTAGGAGCAAAATATAAAATAAAAACAGAGTCTGCAACCACCCCCTCGGTTACTGCTGCTTTAGGTGTTTCTATCCCTACCGGTGAAGGCAGTAATCCTGATAGTCTGAATGATTTAACCAATAGTTCTGGGTTGTTGTCTACTTCATTAGGTTTTTCTTTGGCAAAAACAATCGATCCAGCTTTTGTCTTTGTGAATGCTGGTTATACACACACTTTTGATGATGAACAATACGGGTATAATGTAAAACTAGGTGAGTCGTTTAACTATGGATTTGGTACAGGCTTAGCGGTTAATAGCGCAGTTGCTTTTTCTGGCAGAGTGTCTGGTAGCTATCAGAAAGAAAGTCAAGTGAATCAGAAAACAGTGAATGGATCAAGTTCTGAACCTATTGATTTTGTTGGAGCTATGTCATACCGGTTTAGTTCAGATACTAATATTGAAACTAGCCTTAATATAGGGTTGACAGATGACGCTCAGGATGTTGGTGTGGGTGTCACTGTGATCAAGGATATTAGATGATTGTCCGTTTTTTACATTATGTTGCTATAGCATCATTTATCAGTGTTTTATCCACATCTTGTGTTTCTCATGATCCATTGCTTAGCAATATGGGACATCCTATCAATAGCTCAAGCAATAAAATAACTACTTGGAAAGGCACTACTCAACATAATGTTGTTATTCAAAATTATGATTATTCCTGCGGTGCTTCATCATTGGCAACGTTAATGAGGTATTATTTCAACGATGATGTTACTGAACAAGAAATATTAGATAAAATAGAAGAAATATTTGATAAGGAAGAGTATTCACGGATTCAGAAAGATGGACTGTCTTTTCTTGAGCTTGAAAAAATTAGTCAGTCATACGGTTATCAAGCAGCTAGTGTTCGTTTGGAATTGTCAGCTCTTAAAAAGCTGACGGGACCTGTTATTGTTTATTTGAGCGGAAAGAGTTATAAACATTTTGTGGTTTTAAGGGGGATTAAAGAAGATAAAGTTTTTTTAGCTGATCCGAGTGCTGGCAATATTGCTGAGTCTATCCATGATTTTATAAAAAATTGGAAAGGAGAGACTTTTGTATTAGGTAAAAAAGGATTTGGAACACCTGTTGATCATAACTTGGCTATTAATTCTTTATTAGGTTTAGATAATAAGGTAAGGTTAATGCGAGATTCCTTGCAATATTATCCGAAAAGAGCGCTGTTAAAATTACAATGACATTCGGTTATCATATTTATGGCTAAATATAGTATGCGCATTATATATATTTTGGGTATGTTGCTTTGTTATTCAGTATTCACCTTGAACGTTACTTGGGCTGATGAGATTTATAGTCTTGATGATTATAATAATCAATCAGTCAAATCAACGAAACTCAGACCTGAATTAGTGCGACTCTTACAACAGGTAAATAAAACAGAAACGTCCGAGTTCTTAGGTAAACTACAGGCGAAATCTGAAAGTAGTGAAGAGTTGTTGGTAATAGATGCTATTGCTAAGCATGATCCTAATACTCTTTTGAATGACTTAAAAAAATTAGGGATAAAATCAGCCTCTATCCATGGACGTATTGTTTCAGGTCAACTTCCTGTCAGTTCATTAAAATTAGTGGATTCGCTGGTATCTCTGAATGAAATACGTCTCAGTCAAGTGATGACTGCTGCCGGTTCTGTTGTTTCTAATGGTGATATTGCTCTTCAAGCCGATGTAGCTCGTCAACAGTTTGGGAAAACTGGTCAGGGAATAACTATAGGGATTTTATCAGATAGCTATGATTGTTTGCATGGTGCTTCCAAAGATAAAGAGAGCAAAGACCTCCCAGAACAGGCGTTTGCTGTTCAAGATGCATTAGACTGTTCGGAGAAAACAGATGAAGGTAGAGCATTGATGCAAATCATTCATGATATAGCGCCTGATGCTAACCTTGTTTTTTTTAGTGCAGCTAATGGATTTGCTAATACGGCTAATGCGATTCTGGATTTGGCATTTAAGTATAAAGCTAATATTATTATAGATGACTTCAAACCTCTATCCGCTAGTTTTTTTCAAAAAGACATAATATCGCAAGCAGTAGAGCGTGTTGTGAAGTCAGGTGTCGTGTATTTATCTGCAGCGGGTAACAATGGTCGACAATCTTATCAAAGTTATTATGATGATTATGTAAACTCCACCCTTCATTTGAATGCCCATGACTTTGATCCTAGCTCTAAGGTTGATGTTTATCAAACTATTAATATCCCAGAAGGTAATAATATAGTATTCCTATTTCAATGGGACTCACCTGCTTTTTCAATTAGTGGTTCACCTGGTACTGAAACAGATCTTGATATGTTTATTTTTAATAAATCGCATAGCAAGATGTTGGCAGCTTCTCAATATAATAATCTTGGTAAGGATCCGGTAGAAATCCTATCATTTTTTAACCCGATTGGTTCTGGTGAAACACAATTTGATCTTATGATTACAAAAGCCTCGGGAAAATCTCCGGGTTTACTAAAATACATTGTTGTTGATGGTCCCGATTATGCTATTCAAGAGTTTAACACTAGTAGTAGTTCAATATTTGGCCATGCTAACTCAGAATTTGCGATTACTGTTGGTGCTGCGAATTACAAAGAAACACCAGCATTTGGAGTTTCCCCTCCTTTGGTTGCATTTTACTCTTCATCAGGTGGTATGCCATTGTTGTTTGATTTAAAAGGGAATGCACTTGATAAGATTATTGTTGCAAAAAAACCTGATGTTGTTGCCCCTGATGATGTGAATACGACGTTCTTTGGACAGATAGATACTGACGATGATGGAATGCCGAATATTTTAGGCACCTCAGCAGCAACACCTCATATTGCAGGGGTTGTCGCCTTATTGCTGGAAAGTAAACCGCAATTACAACCAATGGATATTCAATTAATATTGCAGCGAAGTGCAACTGATATCCTACAGCTTAATGATAGTGTTAAAACATTTGCAGGTGCTGGATTTGATTTCGATAGTGGCTACGGTTTAGTAGACACGAGAGCTGCGATGACTTTAACAAGTTCTTATCAAGCATCACCAATGCCTTCAACGGAAGTTATAGATTCCCCACTGAGTATAAATAATATTTCTGAACAAGGTGGTGGTGGGGTGACAAGTGTATTTTGTTTGACTTTTTTAATGATAATTGTCATGTTTCGTGGAAATATAACAAACTCGATAATGCCCATTGGTAACTGTTCACGGAGTAACCGTTGTAACTGTTCACGGAACAGCTCCCCTTAAGCGGCAAGAAATCCAGTAACCGGATTCAGTACTTGCGGTGGAGGAATCGGCAAACGCACCGGTAACTGTTCACGGAACAGCTCCCCTTAAGCGGCAATAAGTCCAGTAACCGGATTCAGTACTCGCGGTGGAGGAATAGGCAAACGCACCGTCACCGGCTTTTTAGCCAATGCCTGCTGGCACGCTTGGCGGATAATTCGGTAAGCGCTGACACCTAGGCGTTTGCAGGTTTCCACAATAGTCAGTATCAACGGGCGGAATTGGTCGCCCCGGAAAGATTGGCTGAAAAAACTGGTCTTACGCCAGATGACATAGGGGCGGATGGCACGTTCGGCGTAAGCGACCATTTCAGCACGTCTAGCCCTCGCGATTTCCACGTCCTAAACTGGTTTCCAACCTGAACAACCGAAGGAAACCTCAATGAAACGCCCTCACCGCCGTGCCAGCGAATGGCAAACCCTCATTAGCCAATGGCAAGCCAGCGGCTTATCCGCCCCGGCATTTTGTGAACAGCACAGTATCGGTTACGCCAGTTTTTGCCAATGGCGGCAGCGTCTACGCTCCGCAGATGGCGTGGAGGAACCAGCCGTTCCCGCCAATACCTTCATCGACTTGGGAGCATTATCGGCGGGTCATGCCGCGCTGGGGCAAGGCTGGCACATTGTGCTGAGTTTGGGGAATGGTGTTGAACTACGCCTGAGCCAACGCTGATGTTTGCCCCCGCCGCCACCGCCCGCATCTGGCTATGCACCCAAGCCACCGACATGCGCAAAAGCTTTACGGGGCTGACCGCTTTGGTGAAAAACCAGTTAGGGCAAAATCCCCTGAGTGGGCATTATTTCGTGTTTGTGAACCTGCGTAAAACCCAGATGAAGATCCTCTATTTTGAACCCAGCGGCTATTGCTTATGGAGCCAACGCTTGGAGCAGGGGCAATACCGGGTGCAGCCGACAACTAGCGGGCAGCGCGAACTGACCCGGACGGATTTGCAGTTGATTTTAGCAGGCATTGAGGTGCAAAAATCCAGACAATTCAAGCGTTACCAGTATCCTGTGCAGCCACATTCTGGTATAACAAGCCCATGATTTTAAAGCCATCCACCCCGTCTGACACCAGCGTTCCCATGCCGCCGATTGTGGCGGAAATGCTGGCGTTGCGTGAGGAAAATGCGGGGTTACGTGCAGACAATGCCGTCCTGCAACAGGCAGTTTCTGAATTAAAACGCCAACTGGCGTGGTTCAGGCAACAGGTCTTTGGCAGCAAATCGGAAAAGCGTCCGGTTGAGATACCGGTGGCGCAGTTGCCGTTGTTTGCCCCCGCCGCCACCCCGGTTGCCGCACCCGAGGGTGAAAGCATTACCGTCACCTACCAACGCGGCAAAGCCCCCAAGCTGCGCCCCGATGACTGCGTGAATGACAGCGGGTTACGCTTTACCGCCGATGTCCCGGTCAAGGTGATTCACCTCACCCCGCCGGAACTTCAGGGGGAAGAGGCTGACCAGTATGAGGTGATCGGCACCCAGGTGACCCATCGGGTGGCGCAACGCCCTGCCAGCTACCTGATCCTGCAATACGAGCGCCCCGTCATCAAACGCAAGGGCAGTGCTTCGGCTTCGCTCAGCAACCCACCGCTTCCCAGCCCTGCACCCGCCAACGTGCTGGAACGTAGTGTCACCGATGTCAGCTTTTTGGTGGGGATGTTGGTGGACAAGTTCCAGTACCACCTGCCGTTGTACCGCCAGCACCAACGCCTGACCCAGGCGGGGATCACCCTCAGCCGCACGACGCTGACCAATGCGGTGAAACGTGCCATCGACCTGCTCAAACCCATTGCCGAAGCGCAACTCGCCAGTGTACTGCAAAGCAAGCTGCTGGCGATGGACGAAACCCCCATCAAAGCCAGTCCCGCAGGCAACGGCAAGATGAAGCAAGGCTACTTCTGGCCGCTGTACGGGGATCAGGACGAAATCGTCTTCACCTTCTCCGCCAGCCGTGGGCGGCAACACATTGAAAAGACCCTTCGCCAACAGTTCAGCGGCACACTGCTCAGCGACGGTTACCGTGCTTATGCCAGTTACGTCAACGCCAATGACAAGATTACCCATGCCCAATGCTGGGTACACAGCCGTCGCACCTTCATTGCCGCCGAAACCGCTGAACCACAAGCAGTACGCCAAGCCCTTGACACTATCGCGGCACTCTATCAGCACGAAGCCCAGATTAACGAGAAAAAACTCGACGGGGAAGCCAAACGTACCTACCGCCTCACCCACAGCAAGCCGTTGGTCGACCAGTTCTTTGAATGGTGCCAAACCCAATTACAACGTACCGATTTAGTCCCCTCCAACCCGCTGACCAAAGCCCTTGGTTATGTCATCCGCCGCGAACACGAACTGCGCGTGTTTCTGGAAGATCCCGACGTGCCAATGGATACCAACCACATCGAACGCGCCCTGCGGCCCATCCCCATGGGCAGGAAAAACTGGTTGTTCTGCTGGACAGAACTCGGCGCGGAACACGTGGGCATCATCCAAAGCCTGATCACCACCTGCCGCCTGCATGACATTAACCCGTATGTCTATCTGATGGATGTTCTGTTGCGCGTTAGTGAGCATCCCGCTTCTCAGGTGCAAGACCTTACGCCAAGATGTTGGAAACAACGGTTTGCGGATAAGCCATTGCGCTCGGATTTGTTTGCGGATATCAACGACGGGCTAGAATGACCGTTTACCGTTCGGCGGCATTATTGGTCAGAGGAACACCGGGATGACGCAGAAATGTCCATAACATAAGCTCATCATCCAGTAAACGTTGGCACTGGTTAGCGGTTTTAGTGGGCTTATCAGGATGTTGTGCTTGCCGTAAGCCGCTACCTGCTACCAATGTCTGCCGAAAGGCTTCGCGGAGTTTATCCATACGTTGCCGGTAGAGTCTGTCAGCGTAAGCGCCTGCGAGCCTGCGGTTATGCAAGTGGACAATCAGGCGTGCCAGACGCAGTAAGGAACTGTCCCGAAATAACTTCCCGAAATCAGGGGGACTGAGGGACAGCGGAGTAGTTCCATTTTGGCAGGAAGTCATCGAACTGGATGGTCATGTTATCCTTGAACGCTTGGGTATACTTGCGCCCGGTTTCAAAAACTTTACTGATGATGCGGACAGCGACCTTCAAGCCAGTGGTGGTTTCCGTTTTTGCCATGTAGTGTTTGGCGGTTTCGACCGTTTCCAACGGCACACCCCGGCAGGCACGGGTCACATGGGGGAACAGTCGGTGTTCAATCGGGTTGTATTTGGAGCAATAGGGCGGGTAGTGGGCGATGCGTATTGTCAGGTTCAGGCTGTCCGCCAATGCCTGCAAGTCTTGCTTGAACAGGTACGCAGAGGAACTGTTGCTGCCACCACCGTCACATAAGACCAACAGCTCGTCAGCTTCGGGGTAGTTGGGTTTCCCTTGCTCACGCCACCATAAGCCAAGGCTTTCGCAGGCAAACTCGGTGGTGTCGTGGCTGGTGTTCAGGTGCAGTGCCGCTTCGTTGCGGGCAAGGTCGTAGATGCCGTGGGGGATCACCTGACCATTGCCATAGCTGGGGAAGTCATGGTCATTGACCTCCGTGGGTTCGACGGCATCCGTTACCCCTTCACGGTAAAAGTTGCCCAGCAGTTCCTTCTTTTTCTCAACAGTCGTGACATTCCCCCAAAACCAAGCATGATGTTAGGCAGCAGCCTTACTGAACTGCTGTTTTAACACCTTGATTATGGGTATTTTCCCGCTGTTAGCGGTTCATGTTTGCCTATCATCGTCCTCATCGCCGTTGACGGCCGCGTTAATTCGCCACCAGAAGGCTTTGGGGGGAGAGCGCAGTAATTGCCGTGCCAGTAGTGGTGCTAAAATCTGTCGCACGGTGTTCTCGGAAGGCAATTCACGGGAACGGGTGCGCAAATACAAGACCTGCTGCTTCCAAAGCCCCTCATGGTACTTGAGGGAAAACAGTTGTAGCAAACCGGTGGCGATGCAGGCACACAACACAAAGGTTTCCATTGCCTGCCAGCAGGCCACCACCGTGGGGAGGTGCTGTGCTTGGGGGGCTTTGAGATGCCGATTGGCGGTAGGTCGCCGGGAATGGCGCGGCAGGTAACGGCTCCAGAAGTGGAAGCGGAATGCGCCCATGGTATTTTTCAGGGCATCAAACAAGGTTTCAATCCGGGTGCGTCGGCAGTACAGGGTGAGGATGGTTTCCGCGTCCAGCACCAAATCCGAACACATCAGCAGGATGGGGCCACGGGAAGTGACTGCCCAGACAAATTGCAGCGGCTGCCCTAACGGTTTCCACCACAGGGTATGGGACATCAGGCGTACCGACTCCTCCTTGCCATAAATGCACAGGGTCACTTCACGGAAAAAATCAGCATGGTCAAAGGCTTCCCACAACACCAGCGTAAGCGACCATTTCAGCACGTCTAGCCCTCGCGATTTCCACGTCCTAAACTGGTTTCCAACCTGAACAACCGAAGGAAACCTCAATGAAACGCCCTCACCGCCGTGCCAGCGAATGGCAAACCCTCATCAGCCAATGGCAAGCCAGCGGCTTATCCGCCCCGGCATTTTGTGAACAGCACAGTATCGGTTACGCCAGTTTTTGCCAATGGCGGCAGCGTCTACGCTCCGCAGATGGCGTGGAGGAACCAGCCGTTCCCGCCAATACCTTCATCGACTTGGGAGCATTATCGGCGGGTCATGCCGCGCTGGGGCAAGGCTGGCACATTGTGCTGAGTTTGGGGAATGGTGTTGAACTACGCCTGAGCCAACGCTGATGTTTGCCCCCGCAGCCACCGCCCGCATCTGGCTATGCACCCAAGCCACCGACATGCGCAAAAGCTTTACGGGGCTGACCGCTTTGGTGAAAAACCAGTTAGGGCAAAATCCCCTGAGTGGGCATTATTTCGTGTTTGTGAACCTGCGTAAAACCCAGATGAAGATCCTCTATTTTGAACCCAGCGGCTATTGCTTATGGAGCCAACGCCTGGAGCAGGGGCAATACCGGGTGCAGCCGACAACCAGCGGGCAGCGCGAACTGACCCGGACGGATTTGCAGTTGATTTTGGCGGGCATTGAGGTGCAAAAATCCAGACAATTCAAGCGTTATCAGTATCCTGTGCAGCCACATTCTGGTACAATAAGCCCATGATTTTAAAGCTATCCACCCCGTCTGACACCAGCGTTCCCATGCCGCCGATTGTGGCGGAAATGCTGGCGTTGCGTGAGGAAAATGCTGCCCTGAAACAGGATATATACTTCAACCGCCCATAATTGCAGATTCCTCAAAGGTCTGAAAGTTGAGAGTCAGCAAGGAGTCCAAGGCTTTTTTATGCGTAGTGTGGGTTTGTGCCAAACAGGCATCAATGGCCTGCGCAAACGCGGTAAAGTTTTCATGGTAACGTGAATACAGGCATTCCTTCTTCACAAACTTCCAGAGGCGCTCAATCAGGTTCAGGTTGGGGGAATAAGCGGGTAGGAACAACAGTTCGATCCCGAGTGTTTGGGCGAATGTTTGTACCAGGCTACAGCGCTGGTAACGGGCATTGTCCATCACCAAGGTCACCGGGACATCCAGGGCCAATGCCTTGATTTGCCGAAGCAACTGACAAACACTTTGGGAGTTGATGTAACTGTCATTGGTCACGGTGACCAGTTCATGGGTGACTGCATTCAACGCACCGAGGACATTGTAGCGCTGGCGTCCGGCAGGGGCGCGGATGAACAGCCGGGTGAAACACCACAGGAACCCCAGAAACGGGGCCAGGACAAAATGGGCGGCGTCGACAAAGAAAACGGCGCGTTTTCCGGCCTTGGCCTCCTCAAGACGCGGCTCCAGCTCTTTTTTTAAAAGTCTCCTGGGCAGCAGGGTCGGCTTTCGCCGGTATCATCCCCACCTTCCTGACGGACAAACCCAAGTCATGCAGGAATAGCCGCACGGCTTCCCGCTTGAGTTCAAGGCCGGTTAAGCGCTGTATATCAGCGATCGCCTGACTGATCCGGGTCGGTGGATGCTTCTCAAAATGTTTCT
Source organism: Candidatus Thiothrix putei (assembly GCA_029972225.1). NCBI lineage: Bacteria > Pseudomonadati > Pseudomonadota > Gammaproteobacteria > Thiotrichales > Thiotrichaceae > Thiothrix > Candidatus Thiothrix putei. The sequence continues at coordinate 1,903,183 of CP124756.1, read as the reverse complement.
TCAGGGGCTCACGGAAAGGTTCCAACCGGCGGGTTGGGCGACGGAAATCCAGTTGTTCCAAGGCAGCGATCCCACCTTGTTGGTAACGTTTCAAATAACGGGTGACCGTCGTTGAACTCACCTGTGCCAGCCGTTCAATGTCCCCATGCGCCATTCCCTGGCTTTTTAGCCACAACACTTCCATCCGTTGGCGGACGCGAGGGTGGGCATGGCGGTAACGCCCCTCATTCAAGGCGGTTTGATCGGATTCGCTGAAGTCTATCTGGATCATGGAAAGGACGACCGGTTGCCAATAACAGCCGTACTTTGCTTGAGGGCTTCTCATTATTCAACAGCTATTCACGGGCAAAGTATAGCTGAATTGAAACGCCAATTGGCGTGGTTCAGGCAACATGTCTTTGGCAGCAAATCGGAAAAGCGTCCGGTTGAGATACCGGTGGCGCAGTTGCCGTTGTTTGCCCCCGCAGTCGCCCCAGTTGCCGCACCCGAGGGTGAAAGCATTACCGTCACCTACCAACGCGGCAAAGCCCCCAAGCTGCGCCCCGATGACTGCGTGAATGACAGCGGGTTACGCTTTACCGCCGATGTCCCGGTCAAGGTGATTCACCTCACCCCGCCGGAACTTCAGGGGGAAGAGGCTGACCAGTATGAGGTGATCGGCACCCAGGTGACTCATCGGGTGGCGCAACGCCCTGCCAGCTACCTGATCCTGCAATACGAGCGCCCCGTCATCAAACGCAAGGGCAGTGCTTCGGCTTCGCTCAGCAACCCACCGCTTCCCAGCCCTGCACCCGCCAACGTGCTGGAACGTAGTGTCACCGATGTCAGCTTTTTGGTGGGGATGTTGGTGGACAAGTTCCAGTACCACCTGCCGTTGTACCGCCAGCACCAACGCCTGACCCAAGCGGGGATCACCCTCAGCCGCACGACGCTGACCAATGCGGTGAAACGTGCCATCGACCTGCTCAAACCCATTGCCGAAGCGCAACTCGCCAGTGTACTGCAAAGCAAGCTGCTGGCGATGGACGAAACCCCCATCAAAGCCAGCCCCGCAGGCAACGGCAAGATGAAGCAAGGCTACTTCTGGCCGCTGTACGGGGATCAGGACGAAATCGTCTTCACCTTCTCCGCCAGCCGTGGGCGGCAACACATTGAAAAGACCCTTCGCCAACAGTTCAGCGGCACACTGCTCAGCGACGGTTACCGTGCTTATGCCAGTTACGTCAACGCCAATGACAAGATTACCCATGCCCAATGCTGGGTACACAGCCGTCGCACCTTCATTGCCGCCGAAACTACTGAACCACAAGCAGTACGCCAAGCCCTTGACACTATCGCGGCACTCTATCAGCACGAAGCCCAGATTAACGAGAAAAAACTCGACGGGGAAGCCAAACGTACCTACCGCCTCACCCACAGCAAGCCGTTGGTCGACCAGTTCTTTGAATGGTGCCAAACCCAATTACAACGTACCGATTTAGTCCCCTCCAACCCGCTGACCAAAGCCCTTGGTTATGTCATCCGCCGCGAACACGAACTGCGCGTGTTTCTGGAAGATCCCGACGTGCCAATGGATACCAACCACATCGAACGCGCCCTGCGGCCCATCCCCATGGGCAGGAAAAACTGGTTGTTCTGCTGGACAGAACTCGGCGCGGAACACGTGGGCATCATCCAAAGCCTGATCACCACCTGCCGCCTGCATGACATTAACCCGTATGTCTATCTGATGGATGTTCTGTTGCGCGTTAGTGAGCATCCCGCTTCTCAGGTGCAAGACCTTACGCCAAGATGTTGGAAACAACGGTTTGCGGATAAGCCATTGCGCTCGGATTTGTTTGCGGATATCAACGACGGGCTAGAATGACCGTTTACACACCAGCTTCATCCCGTACTGGCGTTGCCGCCCACGCCTTCCCGGCGGTTTGGGTGGCGCAGGGAAGTAGGCCACATAGTTCTTTTTAGCGCGGGTGATGACCTGCACCAGTGGTTGTTGTAACGCCACCGACCAAACCGAGCGTGCCAGCCGGAACACCGAAGCCGTGGCAAAGAACGCATCCAGCACCAGCCACACCGGGCGGTCATTCACCTGCGCAAACGACAACGCCATCTGCACCACCCGTGTCCCCAGTTTGAGTGTCGGGTCGTTAGCATCCTCTTCCCCCAAATGCCGAAACCCCTGATGGATTTGCAAACTCAGCTTCAGGCAGAAACAGGCGGACAGGCTCCCCACCAACAACCCCACGGCTCCCCAACACTGCCCCCGGAAATAGTCCGGTTTGCTTTGGGTTTCCGAGGTTTCCCGCAAGGAAACGACCCCCGGCATCCGCCCACCATCCTTAACCACATGGGTATGGTCGCCCAGCACCACCAAACGCCCCGCCACCTCAACCGGCGGCGCATGGGACAACACCCACCGCTGCCAGCTCGCCCGTAACCGCTCAGGATGGTAAGACCCGGCACGAAAAAAATGGAGCAACCGATGGTAGCCCCGTTCATCCGATAACCAGTAACGGCACATCGACGTGACCCCGCTCATCTCGGTCGCCGCTAAAAAGCTCAGGATGATGGCGCAAAACAATAGCCATGCTCGCTGGCGCGAAAATTCACTTTTAAAGTGGTGAAGGTTCTGGTATAGATCAACTAGCATGATGTCCCTTGGATAATAGGTCGCTGGTAACGCCTACTCTAAGGGATTTCGTGCTGCTTGGGGGAATGGGGAGAACTTATGACTGTTGAGTTCTTTTTGGTGTCAATGCTGATCACGGGTTTGCCTGCTTGCAGGTAGGTTTGTTTGAGTTGGGCAATCTTTTCAAACTGGGCATTACGGTCAGCGTGTTGCCCCATGGTGCGTTTCTTCTGGGGCTTGCGGCGGCGGTAGCCGTGCTCCCGCAATAGGCGCGACACCACGTTTTTCCCAGCCGATGTCCCCAATGCCTGCATCCGCCGGGCAATCTGCCGACGTGACAGGTTCGTCCATTTCACCGCCTCCCGCATGGGGTCGCCTGCCGTATGATCCTTTAAAACTTGGCGAAAATGCTCATCCAATTGCAGGTGCGTAGCGTTCAGCCGTTTGCGCCCGCCCCTTTTTTTCGCTGCCTTACGGTGGGCAAGCCATCTTCCGATTCCAACTCCGTCAACCCGTGGCGGATGGTTTTGGGGTCACAGTCCAATAACCGGGAAATGTAGTCCTGCCCCCCGTGCCCAAGCCGGACGGCTTCCACGGCGGCGTAGCGGCGGCGGTCACGCTCATTGAGCGATTGGTAGAACCGCTGCATTTGTTTTTCTATGGCTGATGGGTAAACATCCATTGGCTCATCCTCGGTGTTGATTGGCATTACAAGGGGCTATCTTCCCCCTTTCGCTGTTAGCAGAAAAGAGGGAAGTTATTTCGGGACAGTTCCTAACTGGTTTTTCACCAAAGCGGTCAGCCCCGTAAAGCTTTTGCGCATGTCGGTGGCTTGGGTGCATAGCCAGATGCGGGCGGTGGCTGCGGGGGTAAACATCAGCGTTGGCTCAGGCGTAGTTCAACACCATTCCCCAAACTCAGCACAATGTGCCAGCCTTGCCCCAGCGCGGCATGACCCGCCGATAATGCTCCCAAGTCGATGAAGGTATTGGCGGGAACGGCTGGTTCCTCCACGCCATCTGCGGAGCGTAGACGCTGCCGCCATTGGCAAAAACTGGCGTAACCGATACTGTGCTGTTCACAAAATGCCGGGGCGGATAAGCCGCTGGCTTGCCATTGGCTGATGAGGGTTTGCCATTCGCTGGCGCGGCGGTGAGGGCGTTTCATTGAGGTTTCCTTCGGTTGTTCAGGTTGGAAACCAGTTTAGGACGTGGAAATCGCGAGGGCTAGACGTGCTGAAATGGTCGCTTACGCTTGTCCCTGAGTACATGCTGGTAGATGGCTTCATGGCAAATATACCAGTCCGTGCCATAAAATAGTTTTTTTGATCAAGGAAATATGGTTAGATGACTGGTAACAAAAGCAGCCATGAGTAATGTATGACATTAAAAATCACTTTCACTGAGGATGAGATAGCGGAGCTGTTCTACTGGAAGGAGCGCCATCCTCATCCCAGAGTCCGTAAGAAAATGTCCGTGCTGTACCTGAAATCCCAACAGTTGACGCATAAGGAAATCAAACGATTGGAAAGGATTACAGAAGCCACGCTGCTTGCCTACCTAAACGCCTACCTACAACCTAACGGTTTAGAAGCTCTTAAAGAAATACGATTCAATAAACCACAGAGTGATTTGATGGCATATAAAGACAAGATTGAAGCCTATTTTCGTGAATATCCCCCCGCAACCAGCAAGGCGGCAGCCGCTAAGATTGAGGAGCTGACAGGCATCAAACGCAGTGAGGACAGGGTACGTGTCTTTATGAAGAAAATAGGGATGGACATCCATAAAGTGGGGATGATACCCGCCAAAGCTGATGTGGAAGCACAAGAAAAGTTCCTGGAAAATGAACTAAAACCGCGCATTCAGGAGGCTAAGGAGGGCAAACGCGCCCTTTTTTGTCGATGCCGCCCACTTCGTGTTAGCACCGTTTCTGGGGTTTTTGTGGTCATTTTCCCGCGTATTCATCAAAGCCCCCTGTGGTCGACAACGCTACAACGTATTGGGCGCACTCAATGCGATAACGCTACAACTCATCACGATCACTAACGACTCCTATATCAACGCTAACAGCGTGTGTGAATTATTGGAAAAAATTGCAGCGTTAGCACTCAAAATACCGATCACTTTGGTCTTGGATAATGCCAAGTATCAACGCTGTGAAGCCGTGTTTGCCTGTGCGAAAAGGCTCAATATTGAACTATTATTTTTACCGACCTATTCACCCAACCTCAATCTGATTGAACGGTTGTGGAAGTTCGTCAAGAAAAAATGCTTGTACTCGAAATACTATGATAAGTTTCCCGCTTTCAAGGCGGCCATCACCAACTGTCTCGACAAGCTGGATACCGATCACAAGAAAGAACTGACCCAGTTGATGACAACAAATTTTCAAACCTTTAAAAATGTTCAGGTCTTGACGCTGTAAGGTATAGTGGCTTTGCCTTCCGCTTTCAGTCGACCGCTGATCTGCTCAGGACTCCATTGCTGTTCCAGCAGCGTATCAATGCTGACCGCCAGTTCCGGGGTCAACTTGACCGCTTTGGGCTTGTCCGCATGGCGTTGTTGCGCTTTGGCGTGCGCTTGCTTGTGCCGATAGCCGCGTTGCCCTCGGTTGCGGGTCAGTTCACGACTGATCGTCGATTGACTGCGCCCCAAGGTTAACGCGATTGTTGCCGTCGATTCCTTCATCTTGTGCCGGGTTTCGATATAATGCCTCTCCTCAGAGGTAAGGTGTGTGTAAGCCATGAAGCTCTCCTGTCAGTGGTTTTTCGGGATGCTTTTTACCACATTTTGCCTCTGACCTGATGAGGAAAGCCGCATCCCGCCTCGATTAACGGGCTATGCACTTATGATACGAATTCGCCTGGTGCCAAACCCAATTACAACGTACCGATTTAATCCCCTCCAACCCGCTGACCAAAGCCCTTGGTTATGTCATCCGCCGCGAACACGAACTGCGCGTGTTTCTGGAAGATCCCGACGTGCCAATGGATACCAACCACATCGAACGCGCCCTGCGGCCCATCCCCATGGGCAGGAAAAACTGGTTGTTCTGCTGGACAGAACTCGGCGCGGAACACGTGGGCATCATCCAAAGCCTGATCACCACCTGCCGCCTGCATGACATTAACCCGTATGTCTATCTGATGGATGTTCTGTTGCGCGTTAGTGAGCATCCCGCTTCTCAGGTGCAAGACCTTACGCCAAGATGTTGGAAACAACGGTTTGCGGATAAGCCATTGCGCTCGGATTTGTTTGCGGATGTCAACGACGGGCTAGAATGACCGTTTACGCTGGCTTGCCATTGGCTAATGAGGGTTTGCCATTCGCTGGCGCGGCGGTGAGGGCGTTTCATTGAGGTTTCCTTCGGTTGTTCAGGTTGGAAACCAGTTTAGGACGTGGAAATCGCGAGGGCTAGACGTGCTGAAATGGTCGCTTACTATTCAAGCGATAAGGCACTTAACAGAAAAAAGCCCTCAATCATGAGGGCTTTTTGTTCATGGGAACATAGAGTTATTAGCCACGACTAACTGGCGTTGGCGTTGGCGTTGGCGGTGGCGATGGCGGAGGAACAGGCGTACCACCACCTGAAGGACTACCCGCACTCAAGCTTGTAGAACTAGAACTTGTACCACCACCACATTTAGATGCAGCAACAGCAGCAGCTAAACCAGCCGCAGTTGCCACATACACATTAAAGCTACCGCCCGCGAGTATAGTTCCCCCTGCTGCGGAAACGGCTGGAATCACGGAAATAGCCGTACCAGCAGCTACACCTGTAACAGTCGCTGCTTGTGCAGCAGCAATCGCAGCAGTTACGCCAGGAATGTTAGCTGCTGCTGCCGCTTGTAACGTAGCTGAAGCCACAACAGAAGCCAACTGGCTACCTGTTAAACCCGGAATAGTGGCTGCTGCTGTGTTTGCAGCTTGGGCAATAGCAAAAGCGGCTGGTTCACCCGTTAAACCTGCTGAAACCGCATTCTGAGCTGCTGTATTAGCCGCGTTAAAGACGACACTTTGTGCACTGGATAATTCTTGGTCAGACAGATTTGCATAAGCTGGGGTAGACACACCACCAACCAGCGCTACTGCAACCATTGCGGACATTGAAAGTTTTTTGATGACATTCATTGGAAGCCTCCTTCCATCATTTTAATCAGAACAAATACACCGTTTATTATGCAGTGGATCACTGCCATAATAAAGTGATATTATTATAGTGTGCTTTCCATATAAACAAAAGTATTTAACGACATATAATTCTAGTATGACTGAATCACCCATACCAGAGTTGATTCTGAGACAAGTATACTTGGGGAATAACCGCTGAACATGCAAACCAAGCATAATCTTATTATTGCCGATCGCTACGAACTGGGCGAACCACTTTCAACAACCGCTTTAGGGAAGTTTTTTTGTGCACATGATTTCATCAGTGCTCATCAAGACGATGCACCAAAGCAGGTCATAATGTTAGCCGTCGCACCGGAGATCGCTGCTTATCCAAATTTTCATGATGTTATGCCAAGGGTAATAGAGGGATTTACTCAGAAAAACTCTCCTTTGAAGGTGGCAGGTACTTGCGAATTTCAAGGCGTTTACTGGATTGTGTTGGATGAGCCGTGTACAGAGCTATTACTACACAAGCTCATAGAGTCATGCTCATCAAGTGTAGCTATAGCTATGGAACGCGTACAACCCTTGCTACTTGGAACCTTACAAGCCGCTAAACAGATCAGTCATAAGAACGGTTTTGGCTTCATTGAACCTGGTGCTATTTTATGCAAAGAAAGTCAATATGTTTTTTTGAATGCACCAGTTGTAATTGCCCTGAGAATTTTAACAAGCTTAAATGCAGAAATAAAACCCAAAATTTCTATATATTCTGCCTATTGCAGCCCTCAAGCAGCCCGTGGCATTCTGCCCACTCATCAAGATGATACTTTCTCTATTGCCTGTATTGCTTACCAGATCTTACATGACTCTCCTCCTTTCGGTGCGCTGAGTACATTGGAGGCTTACGAGAAGAAAACCTCTCCTTCTTTACTGACAAACTTACCCCCGGAATCCCAAAAAAGCCTGCAACGAGGCTTGGCGCTGGAACGTTATGAACGCCAAACGTCCCCCTATGAGTTAGTACATGCGTTTACCAGCATACCCATGAACAATGATGCTACTCAACAAACAACCTCACGCTTTGCCCGCCCTGTAACGATTGCAGCAGTACCTCTCATACTTTTACTCCTGACAGGCATCTATCAATTTTACCAGCAATCTTTACCAGCTATAGTAAATCCCATTGCCACCACTATTACCCCAAACTTGGAAAGTTCAGAAAAGCTAACGATTGCCACACCCGACACCCATGCTGTTTCAATAACGGCTAATCGCGTATCGCCAACGGAACAACCCATTCTTTCCAAAGAAATGAACGTACAGCCCGTCACACCGATAGGCAATGCTGTATTGACCGCCACTACAACGTCCACTGAAAAGCAAATCGTTGAAACGACCGCCCAAGTTGTAACTAAAACAACAACCGAAAATAAAAAATACCAGCCTGTAGAAAAGTCGACCCAAAAACCGTTACCTGACAAGGCACAGACACCTATAAAGATGCCACATCAAAATAACAACGTTTCAATGAAGACTCAGGCAACGGTCGATATACCAGCACCAACAGATGTTCGAGAAGCCCCCCCTCCCCCTATCCCCGTTGCTGTTGTGACACCGCCTGCACCACCGATAACCATTTCACAACCTATAACTCACCCAAAACCAACGCCAGCTACTACCGCAGTTGTCATCCCTGTGACAGAAAGTACCTTTGTTGTGGGTTCACCACCAGCTACATCGCCCAAGAAAAAAGTGCAACCTACTCAAGTAACACCGCAAGGTGACAATGTATTTATTGTTATGCCGGATTGATATTAAAAATATTGACCTATGACATAGAAAATAGTCAGAGACTTACTATATAAATGTGATTATTGATGGATAAAGAAGGGGGTTGTCATGTTTGCAATGGATCAAGAATGGAAAGACTGGTTAGATACCAACCTTTCACGTCAGTGTAATACAGAAGAAATATACAGAATCATGCGTAACAACGGCTTCAATGCCAACACGATTCAACAAATGATGGGGGACATGTACCCAACAGGTATAGAAACACAGCCCATACAGACAAACACAACCTTTGACCATCAAACACTATCGACACTTATGGATGTGCGTGGTTTAGCTTTAGGCGCAAAACGTTTCGAGACTGATATATTACAACTCTATACTATTGATAACTTCCTCAGTCCAAGTGAGTGCGAGCGCATCATTGCTCTCACGAAACAGAATTTATCCCCTTCCACGGTTTCCCATTACAATGGTGACCCAGCATTCCGCACCAGCATGACCTGTCATCTGCGTCATAACGAAGATCCTTTTGTTGATTACATAGATGAAAAAATAGCCCGCACCCTTGGCATCTGCCTACCCTATTCAGAGCCAATCCAAGCCCAACATTACGGGGTAGGCAAAGAACTTAAAGCACACCATGATCATTTTACGCCTAACACACCAGCCTATCACGAATTTGCAGAAGAACAAGGCCAACGGACATGGACTTTTATGGTTTATTTAAATAATACCCTTAAAGGTGGGGGAACACATTTTCTGTACCTAGACCATACCTTTTATCCAAAACAAGGGCAGGCTGTCATCTGGAACAACCTCTATCCAGATGGCCTACCTAATCGTCAAACACTGCATCATGGAATGCCTGTCGAGGAAGGTGAAAAAACTATCATCACCAAATGGTTCCGTGATAAAGGTCAGGGTGATGTGTTTTGTGAGCAGATGATTAATTGATAATAAATAGCCTTCTCCTTCACAAGAGAGAGAGAAGGCTACAGAACAGCCTTTTAGCTAGACCAAACAATTATTTTTGTTAACTATTGGAGCAAAAGTAGCCGCCACCTGCGATTGCTTTCCCATCTAAGCCGATAGCAGAAGGATGGTATCCGATGGCTTTGGCAAAACCACCCGCTTGACACGCAGCATCGCCTACTACCTGGAGGTTCGTTGGGACTGGACCAAAAGCGATGGGCCGATCCCATTGTACATCTGCGACTTTCCCTTTATCCAAACCCCGCACATTTTCAGCCTTCAACAACTTAGGTGGATTTTTATCAGGCGCACTTCCCACCATGACGCTGGAACAACCGGATACTAACCATGCAACAGCACACCCAAACGCGATAATTGATAATTTTTTAGACATATCCAACTCCATTTTTTAGTAAAAAAACGCCCAAACAACCAGAAATGACAATAAACCATGAATACAAGATAAAATTCTTCACGAACTAATCCTTGTTAATATCTAGTATAAAAATAGCAGATGTTTCAAGATAAATTATGAAAATTATTCAACACCATTTCATCATTAGCTCTCAACTTCACTATATGAAAGACAAAGTATTTTTTATATCGATCAAATGATGAACTGAAGAAGAATCTCGATGAACTGAATAGTACTCAGACTCGCCCCTTGAAATTTTCACCTTACCCCCCATTCTGTGCACATCGAAATACACAAGATATGAGGACTCACAACCCATGACGGCAACAAGCAATAAAGAAAACCTGCAATTTCAAACCGAAGTGAATCAACTGTTACACCTGATGATTCACTCACTGTATTCCAACAAGGAAATTTTCCTGCGCGAGTTGGTATCTAACGGTTCGGATGCGTGCGACAAGCTGCGTTTTGAAGCCATTGGCAACGACAGCCTCTACGAGAACGACAGCGAATTGCGCGTGGAAGTCGAATTCGACGCACAAGCAGGCACGATTACCGTGCGCGACAACGGCATCGGCATGAGCCGCGATGAAGTCGTGACCAATATCGGCACGATTGCCAAATCTGGCACCAAAGAATTCCTGAGCAAACTGACCGGCGACGAGAAAAAAGACTCGCACATGATCGGGCAGTTCGGGGTAGGCTTCTACGCCTCTTTCATCGTTGCCGACAAAGTAACGCTGACCACTCGCCGCGCGGGTGCTGCTGCTTCTGAAGGTGTCCGTTGGGAATCCGATGCGCAATCCGGCTACTCGCTGGAACAGGTCGAGAAAGCCACCCGTGGTACAGAAATTGTCCTGCACCTCAAAGAAGACGAAAAGCTGTTGGCTGACGGCTGGCGTTTGCGCAATATCATCCGCCAGTATTCTGACCACATCCCGCTGCCGGTGAACATGCGTAAAACCGAAGCCGGTGAAATCAAGGATGAATGGGAAACCGTCAACAAAGCCAATGCGCTGTGGACACGTGCCAAATCCGAAGTGAAGGATGAGGAATACCAGGAATTCTACAAACACGTTTCACACGACTGGGAAGACGCGCTGGCGTGGTCACACAACCGCGTCGAAGGTAAGTACGAATATACGTCCTTGCTATACCTGCCCTCCAAAGCCCCCTTCGACCTGTTCGACCGTGACAACACCCACGGCTTGAAGCTGTACGTACAGCGTGTTTTCATCATGGAAGACAAAGAATTCAAGCTGATGCCACGCTATTTGCGTTTTGTGCGCGGTGTACTGGATTCCAACGACCTGCCGCTGAATGTGTCGCGTGAAATCCTGCAAGGCAATAAAATCATCGAGAACATGAAAAATGCCTCAGTGAAAAAAGTCATTGGTTTGCTGGAAAACATGATTGCCAACGAACCGGAAAAATACGCGAAATTCTGGAAAGAGTTCGGCAAAGTCCTCAAAGAAGGCCCAGGCGAAGACTTCAGCAACCGCGAACAAATCGCCAAATTGCTGCGCTTCTCTTCCACACTGGATGACAGTGCAGAACAAACCGTCTCCTTGCCAGACTACATCGCCCGCATGAAAGAAGGTCAGGACAAAATCTACTACATCACCGCCGACAGCCACACCGCTGCGAAAAACAGCCCGCATCTGGAAGTGTTCCGCAAAAAAGGCATCGAAGTGCTGTTACTGTCTGATCGCGTAGACGAATGGCTGGTACAGCATTTGATGGAGTTTGAAGGCAAATCGCTGCAATCCGTCGCTAAAGGTCAGCTCGACCTGTCCAAACTCGAAACCGAGGAAGACAAACAGGAACAAGCCAAAGTTGAAGCCGAAGCCAAGAACATGGTCGAGCACATAAAAACAGCATTGGGCGAAAAAGTTGGCGAAGTGCGCGTTTCACACCGCTTAACCACCTCACCGTCTTGCATTGTACTGAATGAGCACGACATGGCATTGTACATGCAGCAACTAATGAAACAGGCCGGTCATGAAATGCCAGATACCAAACCTGCTTTGGAAATCAATCCGACGCATCCCTTACTAAAGCGCATGGAAGCGGAAACCGATGATGAGCGCTTTGGCGAATGGTCCAGTATCTTGCTGGATCAAGCCATTCTGGCGGAAGGCGGGCAACTGGAAGACCCTGCGGGCTTCGTCAATCGCCTGAACAAGCTGATGTTAGCGATGGGTTAAGCCACCGATAGTCATTAATACAGCAAGCTGGAACTGAAAGCCATTCCAGCCACTCAAATGGGTAGTTGTCATTGAAATGAATATTCGTTGAAATGATGCTACCCATTTTTTTGCGAAGGAGAGTCACTTATGTTGCCTATCAAAATCGGAGTTGCGGCCTTAGTCTCCGGCCTCTTGTTAAGTGCTTGTGTACCCAACGACGCTTACGTCAACCCGTGGAATCCATGGGGCACAACCACGTATCCACCAGCGACGCCAACACCCGTTACTTATGTGGATGTGTACAAATACCAAGGCTCGCGCCAGTGTGAAGGTGGCGGTGTGCCACTGGCAGAAATGCAGCGTCAACTCCAAGCCGGTGGTGCAATTGTTACCGCCAGCAGTTGCGGCATGGATGGACGCATGTACCCCGCATTCTGCGGTGGTGCTGATGGCAAAATCAATATTTTCACCGTAACCAGCAACTCCATGAATGCGGCTCTCGCACAGGGTTTCACACCACTCAACAGCTTGCCAGAAGCGCAAAAAACCCAATGCTATACCAACAATAACAGCGGCAGCACCACATACCCGTATACAGGCGGTAGGTAACAATACCTCCTATTATTCGTATCAGTGACCGGCTAACTCCCGTACTTGATCGGCGGTGAGCAGGAATACACCATCACCGCCGCGCTCGAACTCTAACCAATGAAATAAAACTTCTGGGTAGGCCGCTTGCAACGCGTATTGGCTGTTGCCCACTTCCACGATCAGAATACCGTTTTCCGTAAGATGCGTGGCTGCATCACGCAAAATACGGCGTGTATGTGCCAAACCATCCTCCCCAGAAGCGAGCGCTAATTCAGCAGGCTCATGTAAAAACTCTGGGGTTAATGCAGCCATATCGTCTGCATCCACATACGGGGGATTGCTGACAATAATGTCGTACTGACGGCCTTGCAAATGCTCAAATAAATCAGACTGAATCGCCTCCACTTGCCCTGCAAGGTTATGGCGCTCAATATTCACCTGAGCAACCTCCAAAGCCGCCTCAGAAATATCGCTCAAATCGACCCGTGCATGGGGAAACGCATAAGCACAAGCAATACCAATGCAACCACTGCCGGTGCAAAGATCCAAAATAGTATGTACCTGATGCGGTTCAATCCACGGTGAAAACTGTTTTTCAATGTATTCCGCAATCGGCGAGCGCGGAATCAAGACATTTTCATCCACATAAAACGGTAAGCCTAAAAACCAACCCTCATTCGTCAGATACGCCGCTGGTTTACGCGTTTCCACCCGTTGTTGCACGATGTCAGCAACGGCTGCACGTTCACTGCCCGTCAGACGGCTGTCAAAATACAAGTCGGGGGTATCCACTGGTAAATGCAGCGTATGCAGCACCAAATAAGCGGCTTCATCAAACGGTGAGGACATACCGTGAGAAAAACTCAGTTCAGCCTCAGCAAAGCGGCTTGCGCCCCAGCGAATATAATCCTTAATGGTCAACAGTTCAGCGTGGTCGAAATCCATAATCTCCATCATCGTGTCGGTACAAAAGGTGTCTATCATCCCGTATTTTGGCGAATGCTACCATGTTTATTGCCACTGCCCGACACACCCCCTATGATTGCGCCCATTCTCAACCTAGCAAAAAAGCAAACATCACCATGAAATACATTGAAAGTTTATTTGAGCATTTCCTCTTCACAAGCCGCTGGTTACTCGCTCCCGTTTATTTAGCCTTAGTAGCGGCTCTAGTCGTATTACTGTTCAAAGCGGTGAAAATCCTCTGGGGGTTAGCCGCAGGCATTATGACGGCCACCGATGACGACATTATCATTGGCGTCCTCTCACTGGTCGATATTTCCCTAATCATGAACCTACTGATTATTATCATTTTTAGCGGCTATGAAACCTTTGTGTCTAAAATGGAAGATCTCCACGGTCACGCGGATCGCCCCGACTGGATGGGGCATATCGGTTTCAGCGATTTAAAACTCAAACTCATCGGCTCTATCGTCGCTATTTCAGGGATCGATCTGCTCAAATCTTTCATGGCATTGGGTTCACCCCATGCTCCTTCCACCGAAGAAATGGCGTGGATGGTTGGCATTCATCTAACCTTTGTGGTATCCGGCGTGTTGTATGCCCTCACGGATCGCTTAAGCCACAGTGCCAAACCACCCACCAATTCTCACTAAGCACTTAACGCTTAACCGAAACGGTTGGTCAGCTCGCCGATACCCGCGATGCTGACCACCACAGTATCCCCATCATTCATTCCGCACACGCCCACTGATGTGCCGCAAGCAATAATGTCACCCGCCTCCAACGTCATATCGTGCGAAATCTGACTCACAATATCATGCGGTGAAAAGAACATATCCGCCACCGGATAGTTTTGCTTCTCCTCTCCATTCAACTCAACCCTAACTCGCAACTCAGACGCATCAAGCCCTGTGGCAATGCTCGGACCAAACACCCCAAATTGATCGAAACTTTTCGCCCGCGTCCAGTGTACAAATACCGGGTCTTGTTTCAGCAAGTCACGTGCGGTGACATCATTCACACAGGTATAACCGAAAACGTAGTCAGGCGCTTGCTCCAGCGAAACACCTTTACAACGTTTACCGATGACAATACCCAATTCCCCTTCAAACACCACCATGCCGTTGTAAGTACTTGGGCGTGGGATAACCTCACCCTGCCCCGCAAAACTGTTAGCGGCTTTAAGGAAATACAGTGGATGTGCAGGCTTATGCAGATTTTCGACCATTGCCCGTTCCTGAAAATTATTCCACAAACCAATCAGCTTGGAAGGCTCACACGGGCGCAACAATTGCACGGCTGCCAAGGCAAATTCACGCCCACTCAGCGAATGTTCGGCGAACATATCACCGCAATATTCCGTGATAATGCCGTGTGCCAACGTGCCAAAACGGGTTTCACCCTCGGCGGAAAAACGTACCCAGTGCGCCATCAGTCTGCTCCTGTTAAAACAATCCCTAAAGCTTACTGCTGCATCGCACAAAAAGCACGGATTTGTTGCTCACAAGCCGCCGCCAGTGCTTTGCGGTCAATACCTTGCGTTGTCATTAACGGTAGAAAGTGAATTTCTGCCTGAACCTCCGCTTCCGCTAACAACGCTTTCAAATTATCCCACAAGGATTGCTGATCGACATACGGCACGACAGGGTTCGTCAAACCGTCTTGCCCCGGATAACGCAATGCCACCGGCTGCACCGCCACACCCGCCTCAAATGCAGGTGCAAACAAACGCGCATGAAAGGTGCGTACATCATTTCCGGTCGTTGTCGTGCCTTCTGGAAACAGCAATACCGAATCCCCCGCCTGTAACGCTTGCAAAATCGTCGTAGCCGCTTGTGCTGCCGCGCCCGCTTTACCGCGTGTAATGAATAACGTTCCGGATTTCGCCGCCAACCAACCAATCACCGGCCAGTGACGTACTTCTTGCTTTGACAAAAAACGTGGATTAGCCACCCCGCCCAACAACGCAATATCCAGCCACGAAATATGGTTAGCCACCATCAACACTGCCTCATCCGCAGGCTTACCTACCACATTGAGTTGAACCCCAATAATCCGCCCTGCTTTGCCTAGCCACCAGCGCACCAAACGCGGATAGAAAGTGGCTTGCCACACCCCGGCAAATAACACTGTCAGTAACACACCGACACCTGTGTGTGTCGCTAACCGAATCAACCGTACTATTCTGCGTAATCGCTGCATTTTATTTTCCTAGTTTCCGATGCCTTGAGGTTATTGGGTTACATTCCCGAACGAAAGTGTATCACCGTATTTTTTTGTGTTTGTCACAAAGCTGTCATATTCCGCGCTTATAGTTCGCAGCAGTTCAACACTGACACTGATTGAAGACGATTGACCTAAAACTTTGGAGACTTTCAAATGAAGAAACTTGCTCTGGCGATTGCTGCGGGTATTGCACTGTCTGCTACTGCTGCACAAGCGCGTGACAACATCGAAATCGTGGGTTCTTCCACTGTTTACCCTTTCTCTACCAGCGTTGCTGAAACATTTGCTAAGAAAACTGGCAATGCAGCACCGAAAGTTGAATCTACCGGTACTGGTGGTGGCTTCAAACTGTTCTGTTCCGGCGCAGGCATCGAAACCCCTGACGTCACTAACGCTTCACGCCGCATGAAGCAAAGCGAGTTGGAAGACTGCACCAAAAATGGCGTCGATAAAGTCACAGAAGTACAAGTTGGCTTTGACGGTATCGCGATTGCTAACGCAAAAAGCGCGGCTGATTATGACCTGAGCATGAAAGATTTGTTCATGGCACTGGCTAAAACCCTGCCGAATGACAAAGGCGAAATGGTTGCCAACCCTTACAAAACGTGGAAAGAAGTCAACCCAGCACTGCCTGATGCAAAAATCGAAGTTCTGGGTCCACCGCCAACTTCCGGCACACGTGACGCTTTCTCCGAAATGGTCATGGAAGGCGGCTGTAAAGGTATCGAAGCACTGGATGCCATTCACGCTGAATCCAAAAAGCTGAAAGAAGACGGCAAAGCTGACGAAGCTAAAGCCAAAGAAAAAGAGCACAAAGCCGCTTGTACCACCATGCGTGAAGACGGTGCTTACATCGAAGCCGGTGAAAACGACAACCTGATCGTACAAAAACTGGAAGCTAACCCGAATGCACTGGGCATCTTCGGTTTCAGCTTCCTGGAACAAAACAACGACAAAGTGAAAGGCTCTAAAGTAGGTGGTGTTGCCCCTACGTTTGAAACCATTTCTGACGGCAGCTACCCTGTTTCTCGCCCATTGTTCATGTACGTGAAAAACGCGCACGTTGACCAAGTGAAAGGCATCAAAGAATTCGTTGCTGAATTCACTAGCGAAGAAGCATGGGGTAATGACGGTTATTTGGCAGACAAAGGCTTGATCCCAATGCCAGATGCACTGCGCAAAGAAGTTGCAGCAAACGCGGCAGAAATGAAGCCGTTGGCTGCTGATGCATTGAAATAATAATATCCTCCTCCGAAGATAATATTTCCAACAACGGAATTTAAGGGAGTGCGTTAGCACTCCCTTTTTTCATGGCACAACGGAATCCACCCCGCTCATTACGGCTTCTCGACATGCTCCCCATCATCTGGTTTGCTTGCGGACACTCCACCAACAGGATTCCCCATGCGTCCCCTAATTTTTGATAACCGTTTTGTACGCGAACTCCCCGGCGATACCGACGGAATTAATATGCCACGTCAAGTGTATGATGCACTGTGGTCAAGCGTGCAACCCACGCCGGTAGCCAATCCGCAATTGCTGGCGTACTCATCCGAAGTCGCCACGCTATTAGGTTGGACAGATGCCGACATGCAACACCCCGATTTCGCGCAAGTATTCGGCGGCAACCAGCTCATGACCGGGATGCAACCCTACGCCGCCTGCTACGGCGGGCATCAGTTCGGCGGCTGGGCAGGACAATTAGGCGACGGACGTGCCATGAGCCTCGGCGAAACCATCAACAACGCGGGCGAACGTTGGGAATTGCAACTCAAAGGCGCAGGTTCCACTCCCTATTCACGCCGCGCTGACGGACGTGCCGTGTTGCGATCCTCCGTGCGCGAATTCCTGTGCAGTGAAGCCATGCATCACCTCGGCATTCCTACTACGCGTGCCCTGAGCTTGGTCGCAACCGGCGATGGCGTGGTACGTGACATGTTTTACGATGGCAACCCGCAAATTGAACCCGGTGCAATTGTTTGCCGTGTCGCGCCTTCCTTCATACGTTTCGGCAATTTTGAACTGCCCGCCTCACGCGGCGACATCGGTTTGCTGGAACAGTTAGTGGATTTTACCATCGCCCGTGATTACCCCGAACTGCGAGGCGATACACAGGAAAAGCGCGGGCAATGGTTCTTGGAAATCTGCCGCCGCACAGCCATCATGATTGCGCATTGGATGCGCGTCGGCTTCGTGCATGGCGTGATGAATACCGACAATATGTCGATTCTCGGCTTAACGATTGATTACGGCCCCTACGGCTGGCTGGAAGATTACGACCCCATGTGGACACCTAACACCACCGATGCACAAGGCAAACGTTACAGCTACGGGCAGCAACCTTACATCGGTCATTGGAATCTGGCACGTTTAAAAGATGCGCTGAAACCGGTGATCAGCGATGTCAGTGTGTTGGATGCCGGTTCGCAAGTATATGCCGATACTTACAGCGAAACTTTCGGTACGATGCTAGCGGCGAAATTCGGAATTCGGGAACTTTCCGATGAAGATGCACCATGGATCAATAGCGCGTTTGAGCTGTTGCACAAAACGGAAGTGGACATGACGCTGTTCTTCCGCAACCTTGCGATGCTAGACGTGCAACAACCGACACTCACACCACTCTACCCCGCTTTCTACCGTGACGACCTATTGCAACAGTATCATGCCGAGTGGAATAACTGGTTACAGCAATATTGTCAGCGTTTACAAAAAGATAACATGCCAACAGGTGAACGTCAGAAGCGCATGAATGCGGTTAATCCACGTTTCGTGCTACGCAACTACCTTGCGCAACAAGCGATTGACCAAGCAGCCAGCGGGGATAATAGTCTCATCACGGAATTGTTAACAGTCTTGCGTCATCCCTACGACGAGCAAGCGCAATACGCAACATTTGCCGAAAAACGCCCTGAATGGGCACGGCATAAGGCAGGGTGTTCTATGTTGTCTTGTAGCTCATAACAGGAAAGTCGTTTGCTACTTAGACGCCGGAGGTTTACGTAATGGCAAAGCACAGAAGGTTGTGCATTGCTTATTGTTACCCACGTTAACTTCAACCTTTTGTTGCCCTTTGGGTTCGGGTGGCTTGGTTTCCACCCGAATGCTGGATTTAGGCTCGGCTAAAGGCACACCTTTATTAATAGGTGCCGCATCAGGTGCTTCTGCCTCTGTTTGTTGCTTGAATGGATTGATACTAGATACTGCACCCACCATCATTTCAGAAAAGTTTGCACAACCCGATACGGTTAAACTTACCAACAACACCAGCATACCTGCCAATGTTTGAGAGGATGTTTGTTTCATCACGCTTGATCTCCTTACTTTACCCGGCACATCGGGCGTTTTTCACACAAAGTAACGCAAGTGTAGCAGTAAAGAGACAATACGTTGGTTGATTTTATTGATATGTTGCGTAATACATACAAAAAATGTATTTGGGTACACGACCTATGGTTTAGACTCCAACTGATCGGGGCGTACCGGTGGATTTAATTCCGCTTCTGCCCAATCAATATCCACTTGCTCACCCGCGTTATTGAACAACGGTAGCTCATAATCATTCCAGCCACGTACCCCTGTTTTCATGGAATACACCTGCTGATAGCCCATCAAACGTAACGTTAATGCCGCTAATGCAGTACGATTTCCTGAACGGCATACCAATACAACCGGCTTATCCCGCGCTTGTACTAATTCAGGAATCGTGTCGGAATAACCCCAATCGCAGGATGCTTCCAAAATACCACGCGGCACATGCAAGGCGTTTTCGATATGAGCAGCCGCGTATTCATCCGCTTCACGAATATCGACAATGAGCAGATCAGGATTGCTCGCCTGCATTTCCTCAACATCCCACGGCATAACTTCTTGAATATGCAGCAGTGCATCAGCGACCAACGCTGCGAAGGTTTTTTCAGTCTTCATAATAGTCTCAGGCAGATTTAATTCTCAGCGTTAGCCGCTTCCACACGGATACCGTGCTCCACCGCCATCACCGCCGCCGTAATGCGCGAACTCACATTCAATTTACGTAAAATAGCTTTCACATGCAGTTTTACCGTGCCATCCGATATACCCAAATTGCGGGCAATGACTTTGTTGCTTTGACCTTCTGCCAGCAACGTCAGGATTTCGTATTCACGGGGCGTCAGCTCGGAAAACGGGTTAGCAATTTTATCTTCATTAGCACGTGCATCCCCGCCTTGCACTACTCTAGCCAATACGGGGGCAAGTTCGGGCGCAACCACCGTTTTACCCGCCACGATTTCACGCAATGCCACAACCAGTTCATCCGGCTCAATATCTTTGAGCAAATAACCGCGTGCCCCGCTGCGTAACGCTTCCACCAGATCATTTTCATTACTGCTGGTCGTCAGCATGACCACGCGCAAATTAGGGGTATTCTTGCGTAACTGGCGTAATACGCTGAGGCCATCCATTTGTGGCATCCGCATATCCAGCAAGACAATATCGGGTTCAAGGTTCAGTGCAGCCGCCAGCCCTTCATCACCGCTGCCGACCGCAGCTACCACACGGATACCCCGCCGTGTCAGCAAATCTTCCAAACCTGCACGAAACAGGGTGTGGTCATCAATCAACAATACTTTTTCGTTCATGTGGGGTCGCTTGTTACTGTGGTCATCAGAGCGGGTTACACGCCAAACAAGTCAGAGAGCTTCTTGGTTGGTGGTGCATCGAAGTTCAATTGTATCAGTGTACCCTCACCCGGCTCACTTTCAAACTGTATCTCACCACCGATCTTTTCGGCTCGCTCCTGCATAATGCGTAAACCGATGTGTTCGCCAGTGGTTGGATTGGGTTCAGGCAAAGGATCAGGCAAACCGATGCCGTCATCTTCCACCAAAATACTGCATTTGCCTTCTTCGCTACTGTGCAAGAGCAGACGCACGGTGGATGCTTGGCTATGCTTACGAATATTGGTCAGCGCTTCTTGCACAATCCGAATCACTTCAATTTCCGCTTCACGGGACAAATCTTTTAGCGCCCAATTGTGATAGAAAAAGACTTCCATGCCAGTTTCTTGGCGGAAACGCTCCGTCAGGCGCTCAACGGCACGCAAGATACCTTTACCATCAATCGGCGCACGGAAATCCGTGATCAGACTGCGTAGCTCCGCGTAGGCTTCGTCGATGGTGTTTTCCAACACCTCCAACTCATGCCACATATCGGCTTCCACCCCGCGATTGAACGAGTCATCCAGCAAACGCACTTTAAAACGCAAGCTGGCAAGGGTTTGTGCCAGTGAATCATGCAACTCGTGTGCCATACGAGTGCGCTCTTCCATAATGGATAAGGTGCGCATGTCTTCATCGCTATTGGCTTTCTCAATCGCCATACCCAAATGCTGACCGATGCTCAGCAATAATTCATCGTCTTCCAGTTTGTCATAACGCCCTTGACGAATGAATAGATTATAAACACCCAAAATTTTATCACGGTATTGCAGCGGAATCGCCAGCATTTCCAAGTCTTGTTTACCCGCACATAAAGGCTTGCCTAGAATCACATTGCATTGTGAAACATCACCCCGCATTTTGATTTCGCGGTCACTGGCAGCTTTGCCGCATAAGCAACCGGGTAATGGCAAGGTTTCTTCCGCTTTTAAGGCGGCGGTATTCAAACCAATGCTAGACACCAAGCGCATATTGCCTTCGCGATCCAGCAAACGCACCGTCGCTGCTTCCGCGTGCACTACATCGGTCAACGTATGCAGAAAACGGTTCAGCAAATCCTCCAGACTATCGGCACGATTTACACAGCTTGCGACTTCATAGAGAACGCTCAAGTGACGCTTTTTTTGGGCAATGTACTTTTCCTGCCGACTCATGCGCTTTTGTTGCACCCGTGACAGCGCTTGATAATCTTCGGTAATCGCATTGATTTGCTCGCGAATTTTGCGTGATGGGCAACTTTTGCCTGAAATCGGCATCCGCGCACTCAAATCGCCTTTACGCAGACGAATCGCCCATCGGGATAATTCCGCCCCAAATTTAGAAAACTCACGCCACACCCAATACAGCAGCGATAACACCCCACCACCGGCCATGATCCACAAGCCAGTCATCACCGGTGCAATCCACTGGTACTCGGCTTTGCTGCTGGTTGCCCAAAAATAGACTGCGCCAATTACCGTGAACGTGAAAAACAACACCATCAGGCTCACCTGTGCCTGCCAAGGCAAATCAATCACCGGGCGACCTTCCTGACTCGCCCAGTAACTGTCACGTGAAGCCGTAGCAGTAGCATCGTCAACCTCTGCCTGCTGGCGCAGTGTGGTGGGAATGGGGAGTTTGACAACGCTTTCTTGCACGAAATTATGCCTGTGGTGGACGGTAGTTAGGGTCATTCGGGTTAATAAAGACAAACTCCAGTTTACCGTCAATTTCCACGTAGTCCAGCGTCATGCCTGCCACTAAAGGTTGGGAAGCTTCATCCACCACTAACGCCACACCTTCGGATTCCATTTTTTGGTCGCCGTCTTTGCTTTGATCATCAAATCCCATCAGGTAATGAAATCCGCCATCCGGCTTTTTCTGAATGGCAATCCGTAACGGCAAGCCAATGGCATTGCCTTGTACCGATGCGGTACGAACCTGGTTAGCAGCAGTGGGGGTAACTGTGATCATGCAGTAATTTTCCTTTGAGTCTGGCGAATAAATTCAACAAAACGCTGCGCCCAGCGAAATTGCGAGGTGTCGCGCATGTGCGTGTAAGAGGCTAACAAATTGCGGTAAACCCAGCCATCGTGTTGACCGTCAATGCCGGTTCCGCGCCGCATACGGTAGGCGAATTTACCCGTCGCGGTCAAATTCTCAAGGCGCGAGTAGTGGAACTCATGCGCGTTGATGGTGTGCAGCATATCGCCACCCGGCCAGGGCATGTCAGCGGTTTCCTGCAATTTCACGTAACCCCTGCCCTGCGGCTTGGTATGCATGACCGCATCGCCGGGAATCACGCCGACCATATCCGCTTGCCGCCCATTCCAAATGAGACTGCGGGATAGGTACATCAAACCCCCGCATTCGGCGTAGGTGGGCAAGCCGTTGTCGATGGCGGTGCGGATGGATTCGCGCATGGATGCATTCGCCGCGAGTTGCTGCATGTGGGTTTCGGGGAAACCACCGCCAATGAACAAGCCGTCGATGGCTGGCAAAGCTGTGTCTTGCAGAGTGTTGACGGGAACGAGGGTTCCGCCTGCTTGTTGGAGAGCTTCGAGGTCGCCGGGGTAGTAAAAACCGAAGGCGGGGTCTTGGCAGATGCCGATGCGGAGAGATGGAGCATTCCCCCCCATCCCCAGCCCTTCCCCCGCAAGGGGTGGCGGGAGCGAAGAGGAACCAGACGCTATCCCCAACAACACCCCCAAATCCACCTGCTCTGCCACCAGCTCCCGAATCCGCGCAATCTGCGCCTCTGCTTCGCCACTCTCATTGCTCGGCATTAACCCCAGATGGCGTTCCTCAATCTCCATCTCAGAATTGTTTTGCACCGCACCCAGCACCTTAATATCGGTGTAATGCTCAACAGATTCGCGTAACTTGGCAGCATGACGCGCCCCACCCACACGGTTGAAGATGATTCCGGCAATATTCACTTCCCGATCAAACGCCTGATAACCCAGCAACAACGGTGCTACGCCACGGGTCATCCCCCGCGAATCCACCACCAGAATGACGGGCGAACGGGTCAGCTTGGCAACGGCAGCATTGCTATCCGAACCATCCAGCGCCATGCCGTCGTACAAGCCTTTATTCGCTTCGATCAGCGCAATATCAGCGTCCAGCGAATAATGTTGCACCGTCTGGATAATCTCATCCGGTGTCATGGTATTGAAGTCGAGGTTGTGGCAAGGGCGCTGGCTGGCTGCACCGAGCCACAGCGGGTCAATGTAATCGGGGCCTTTTTTGAACGGCTGTACCCGCAAGCCTTGAGCGTGCAAAGCAGCGCACAGACCAATCGAAAGCGTGGTCTTGCCAGAGGATTTGTGGGTTGCGGAGATAAAGATTCTTGCCATGTCGATATTCTAACGCAACTCCCGTATATTCTTAAATGTTAATGCATTTATTGACAAAATCCGTCGTATGTTTTTTTTTGGAAATCATGAATAAATCCAGCATCTTGCCGCTACTGTCCTGCTGCTTGCTGGTCGCTTGCCAAACACTTGGCACGGGAACAGCAATGGCAGGCAAGGCTTCGTACTACGCACACCAATACCACGGTCGCCCGACTGCCAGCGGTGAACCGTACAATATGTATGCGATGACCGCCGCTCACCCCAGCTTGCCTTTCGGCACGTTGCTGCGTGTGACTAATTTGCAAAACGGGCGTTCTGTCGTCGTGCGGGTTAATGACCGTGGGCCTTACAAAGCGGGGCGGGTTGTCGATGTGTCGTTGGCAGCGGCGGAACAGCTTGGGCTGATATTGCCGGGTACGGCGGATGTGCGGTTGGAAATCGTGCGTTAGTAGAATTTAGCCAAAAACGATGTAATAGCACTACTACCACCCTTCGTGGTCACCACGCAGCTCAATCCAACTTCTGCAAATACGCCGCCCCACCAATCGAACGCATCTGCCGCAAAATCCGGCTCTGCCGCGCCCGCACATACCCCGACGGCTTCACCACGCTGTATTTGCGCGGCGCGGGTAACACCGCTGCCAGCAACGCCGCATCCGCCGCCCCCAGCTTGCCCACCGGCTTATGCAGCAAATTCGCACTTGCCGCCCCCACGCCATAATCCGCCTTACCAAACTGCGCGGTATTCAGGTAAACCTCCAGAATCCGCTCTTTCGACCAGAAGATTTCCATCACCCCAGAAATGCCCCATTCCAAGCCCTTGCGCAGATAACTCCGCCCTTCCCACAGGAACAGGTTTTTCACCAACTGCTGGGTAATCGTGCTGCCGCCACCTTTGCCACGCCCGCGCATTTCCGCCCGAATCGCCGCCTCGGTCGCCACCATATCAATACCCCAATGTTCGGCAAAACGCTGGTCTTCGGACGCAATCACCGCCAACTGCATGTGGCGCGGAATCTCCTCCAAACTCACCCAATCGTGGCGCACAAACGGCGTTTCCGCGCTAAAGATAGCCACCACATCTTGGCGCAACATAAACGCAGAAGTCGGCACTGGCAGCCAACGAAAAATCAGCAACCACACACACAACGCCATGAACAGCAACAACGGCACGCGCCACAGCCAGTGCGCCCAATGCTTGGCTTGTCCAACAGTTAACAGATCATACAATTTCATAATGGCGCGTATTATGTCACAACAAATCCCCACTCGTGAGATACGTGCTAACATTCACGTTTCGTTTTCAACAGAAAAATCACCATGACGACGGCTCTCGACATTCAAGGCTTACAAAAAACCTACGGCAACGGCTTCACCGCCCTCAAAAGTATCGACTTGCGCGTGGAACAAGGCGACTTCTTCGCCCTGCTCGGTGCAAACGGCGCAGGCAAATCCACCACCATCGGCATTGCCAGTTCCTTGGTGAACAAAACCGCAGGCAAGGTCAGCATTTTCGGCTACGACCTCGATACCCAACGCGAACAAGCCAAAGCGCAAATCGGGCTAGTGCCGCAAGAATTCAACTTCAATATTTTCGAGCCAGTCGTTGAAATCGTGGTCAATCAAGGCGGCTATTACGGCATCCCGCGTGCCGAAGCCTTTGCCCGTGCCGAAGTGCTGCTCAAACAACTCGGTTTGTGGGAAAAAGCCCGCGACCAAGCCCGCACCCTCTCCGGTGGCATGAAACGCCGCCTGATGATTGCACGTTCCCTCATCCACCAACCGCGCCTGCTGATTCTCGACGAACCCACCGCTGGCGTTGACATCGAAATTCGCCGTTCGATGTGGGAATTCCTGCGCAAACTCAACGCGGATGGCACAACCATCATTCTTACCACCCACTATCTGGAAGAAGCCGAAAGCCTGTGCCGCAATATCGGCATTATCGACCGAGGCGAGTTGATCGAAAACACCAGCATGAAACAGCTTCTCAACCGACTGGATACCGAAAGCTACGTCTTCGACCTTGCCAGCCCGGTGCAGGTATTACCGACTACCAGCAACCTGTGCCATTTCACCCTGCAAGACCCAACCACTTTGGAAGCGGTATTCCACAAAGAACACTACTCACTCAACAAAGTGTTCGCCTTCCTCAATGAACACGGTGTCATCGTCAACAGTATGCGCAATAAAACCAACCGCTTAGAACAACTTTTCATGGATTTGGTGGAGAACAACAAGCAATGAATGCTCAACAACTCTGGACAGCCTACACCACTATTCTGGTCAAAGAAGTGCTGCGCTTCGCACGGATTTGGGTACAAACCATTGTTCCCCCCGTGATCACCACCGCGCTATATTTCGTGATTTTCGGCAATCTGATCGGCTCGCAAATTGGCGATATGGAAGGGCATAGCTACATCGACTTCATTACGCCGGGCTTGATCATGATGACCGTGATCACCAACTCCTACGCCAACGTGGTGTCGTCGTTTTACGGCAGCAAATTTCAGGGCAATGTCGCCGAAATGCTGGTATCGCCGATGCCGAATTGGATCATTCTGGCAGGCTTTGTAAGCGGTGGCGTAGCGCGTGGCTTGGCGGTTGGGTTGGCAGTCACGCTGGTATCGCTGATCTTCAGTACCCTGAGTGTGCAACATATTTTCATCACCTTTACGATTGTGCTGCTGACATCGGTACTGTTTTCGTTGGCGGGGATAATCAACGCGGTGTACGCGAAAAGTTTTGATGACATCACCATTATCCCAACCTTCGTACTGACGCCGCTGACGTATTTGGGCGGGGTGTTTTACTCGATTGCGATGCTGTCACCGCTGTGGCAGAACATTTCCTTGCTGAACCCCGTGCTCTACATGGTGAATGGCTTCCGTTACGGCATTTTGGGCGCGTCGGATATGGCGATTTGGGTAAGTTACGCGGTAATCATCGGTTTTATCGGCTTGTTGGGCGGATTTAGCCTGTATTTGTTGAATAAAGGCATTGGGATTCGCAGTTGAGCGTGATCGTTATCGGCGGCGGTCCCGCTGGACTTATGGCGGCAGAACAGCTTACCAACGCGGGTTATGCGGTGGATTTGTACGATGCCATGCCGACGCTGGGGCGCAAGTTCTTGCTGGCGGGGATTGGCGGTTTGAACATTACCCACTATGAACCGTTTGAGGCGTTTTGCAGCCGCTACGCCGAACATCAACCGCAATTACAACCGCTGTTAGCACGCTTTGGCGCAGAAGAATTGCGGGCGTGGTGTGCGAAATTGGGCGTAGAAACGTTTGTTGGCACATCGGGGCGCGTGTTTCCTAAGGAAATGAAAGCTGCGCCGTTATTGCGGGCGTGGTTGGCACGGCTGAAACGTAACGGGTTGCGGGTGCATCCGCGTCATCGTTGGGTGGGGTGGGATGCGCAGGGGCAACTTGTGTTTGAAACACCCCCAAGTACAATTACCGTTCCCTACACCGCAGTCATTCTCGCCCTCGGCGGTGGTAGCTGGAAAAAACTCGGCAGCGATGGCGCATGGGTCAAGCTGCTAACCGACCGTCAGATCCCCATCGCCCCCTTAAAACCCACCAACTGCGGCTTTCTGTGTGCATGGAGCGAACACCTCAGCAGCCGCTTTGCCGGTTCACCGCTAAAATCCGTCACTTTAAGTTTCACCGATTTGACGGGGCAAACCGAAACGCGCATGGGTGAAATGATCGTCACCGCACGCGGCGTGGAAGGCAGCTTAATCTACGCCTTTTCTGCTCGCTTACGTGACACGCTGGATACACACGGTTCAGCCACCTTCCACTTGGATTTACTCCCCAACCACAGCCACGCCCAGCTTGAAGCCGCCTTGCACAAAAAGCCCGCCAACAAAACGCTGGGCAACTTTCTAAAAAGCCATTGGAAATTGGATGGGGTAAAAGCAGCACTGCTGTTTGAAACGCTGGATAAAGCACACTGGCAAAACATTCCACTGCTCGCTGCAACCTTAAAAGCCATTCCCATTACCATCACCGCGACCACGCCCATTGACGAAGCCATCAGCACCGCAGGCGGCGTACCGTTTGAAGCCTTGGATGAAAATTTGATGTTGCGGCACTTACCGGGGGTATTTTGCGCGGGGGAAATGCTGGATTGGGAAGCGCCGACAGGCGGTTATCTCCTGACAGCGTGCTTTGCCAGCGGACGAGAGGTCGGAGAGGGCGTCATCCGCTGGTTAGCATCGGTCAGTGAGACACGTCTAACTCCGCCGCACTAACCTAATCTCGGTAATTGTCGACAACATGCCATTTCAATGCGTTTGTTGCAGCGCACATAAATATTCCTGTAATATTCTGACCTCTTTCCTTGGATATTTTAGGTGGGTAGGGTATGGCAGAACAGGCTTTGCAGATCAATTCTCTTGCACGCGGCATTGCCACCACCATCCTGCAAGGCTTTAACCGGCACTTTGCTATTTTCCAGCAAATCACCGCTGGCGCACGTCAGCGTTTTGAGGATGCGGATTGGAAAGCGGTGCAACTCGCCTCCCGCGAACGCATTATGTTGTATGATCATCGCATCAAGGAAACCATTGCCCTGACCCGCGATTTGTATGAAATCAAGACCATCGACCCCAGCCTATGGCGCGAAGTCAAACACTGTTACATGCGCCTGTTGCTGGATCACCAACAGCCGGAACTGGCGGAAACCTTCTACACCTCAGTGTTTTGCCGCCAATTTCCACGCCAGTACTACACCAACGAATTCATCTTTGTGCGTAGCTCGATTTCGACCGAATACATTGATTCAGAAGAAACCAGCTACGTGTGCTACTACCCCGGCACGAGCGGCTTGCGCGAATCCATTATCAGCATCCTCCACAATGCGGGATTTGTGCTGCCGTTTGAAAACCTCGAACGCGACCTGCGCAATATTTACCGCGCCATCGTCAAGCACTACCCCGGCAAGACCAACCGCAAGGCACAACTGAATTTCCAGCTTGCCGTGATCCGCCACCCGTTTTTCCGTAACAAGGCGGCGTATCTGGTCGGGCGCATGATCAATGGGCGTGAAGAAACCGCCTTCGCCCTGCCCATTCTCAACAATGAAAACGGTGGTTTGTACATTGATGCGCTGGTGTGGGGGGAAAAGCAGCTTTCCGTGGTCTTCAGCTACTCGCAGGCGTATTTCATGATGGAACATCAAGTGCCGTCGGCGGTGGTGTGCTTCCTGCAACAATTGCTGCCGCGCCGCGATACCTCAGAGCTGTATTCAGCGATTGGTTTGCACAAGCAGGGCAAATCGGCGTTTTACCGCGACTTTTTGCACCACTTGAAGCATTCCAGCGATGAATTCGTGATCGCGCCAGGGATACGCGGCATGGTGATGATGGTATTCACCCTGCCCTCTTACCCCTACGTGTTCAAGATCATCAAGGACAAATTCGCGCCACACAAAAAGAATTCACCCGCCAACAGGTTGAGGAAAAATACCAGTTGGTGAAACGCCACGACCGCGTGGGGCGCATGGCGGATATGCTGGAATATTCCAACGTTGCGCTGCCACTGGAACGTTTCGATGCCAGCCTGCTGGAGGAACTGCAAGAAACCTGTGCCAGTAGCATCAGTTATGACACCGACAATCTGGTGTTCCGCCATGTTTATATGGAACGGCGCATGATTCCGCTGAACATTTTCATCGAAACCGCTGACGATGACGTTCTGGAAGGGGTGATCGAAGACTACGGCAATGCCATCAAGCAATTGGCGGGCGCGAACATTTTCCCCGGCGATTTCCTCTACAAAAACTTCGGGGTCACGCAGCAAGGGCGCGTGGTGTTCTACGATTACGACGAAATTACCTACATGACGGAATGCAATTTCCGCAAGATTCCACCGCCGCGCTTCCCGGAAGACGAGTTCCGTTCCGAACCGTGGTATTCGGTCGAGCCGAATGACGTGTTCCCGGAAGAATTCGGTACGTTTTTGCTGTCTACGCCCAAAATCCGCAAAACTTTCCTCAAATACCATCGGAATTTGTTGGATGCACGTTATTGGAAAGAGAAGCAGGATAAGATCAAGGCGGGCAAGTACGAAGATGTGTTCCCCTATCCTGAGGCATTGCGCTTCAAGCGTTGAAGAAAATCCCCCTCAATCCCCCTTTTGCAAAGGGGGAGGCAAGACAAAGAACTCTCTTGCTCCCCTCCTTTGCAAAAGGAGGGGTTGGGGGAGGATTTTCTTGTATACTTCAACCGCCCATAATTGCAGATTCCTCAAAGGTCTGAAAGTTGAGAGTCAGCAAGGAGTCCAAGGCTTTTTTATGCGTAGTGTGGGTTTGTGCCAAACAGGCATCAATGGCCTGCGCAAACGCGGTAAAGTTTTCATGGTAACGTGAATACAGGCATTCCTTCTTCACAAACTTCCAGAGGCGCTCAATCAGGTTCAGGTTGGGGGAATAAGCGGGTAGGAACAACAGTTCGATCCCGAGTGTTTGGGCGAATGTTTGTACCAGGCTACAGCGCTGGTAACGGGCATTGTCCATCACCAAGGTCACCGGGACATCCAGGGCCAATGCCTTGATTTGCCGAAGCAACTGACAAACACTTTGGGAGTTGATGTAACTGTCATTGGTCACGGTGACCAGTTCATGGGTGACTGCATTCAACGCACCGAGGACATTGTAGCGCTGGCGTCCGGCAGGGGCGCGGATGAACAGCCGGGTGAAACACCACAGGAACCCCAGAAACGGTGCCAGGACAAAATGGGCGGCGTCGACAAAGAAAACGGCGCGTTTTCCGGCCTTGGCCTCCTCAAGACGCGGCTCCAGCTCTTTTTTTAAAAGTCTCCTGGGCAGCAGGGTCGGCTTTCGCCGGTATCATCCCCACCTTCCTGACGGACAAACCCAAGTCATGCAGGAATAGCCGCACGGCTTCCCGCTTGAGTTCAAGGCCGGTTAAGCGCTGTATATCAGCGATCGCCTGACTGATCCGGGTCGGTGGATGCTTCTCAAAATGTTTCTTCAGGGGCTCACGGAAAGGTTCCAACCGGCGGGTTGGGCGACGGAAATCCAGTTGTTCCAAGGCAGCGATCCCACCTTGTTGGTAACGTTTCAAATAACGGGTGACCGTCGTTGAACTCACCTGTGCCAGCCGTTCAATGTCCCCATGCGCCATTCCCTGGCTTTTTAGCCACAACACTTCCATCCGTTGGCGGACGCGAGGGTGGGCATGGCGGTAACGCCCCTCATTCAAGGCGGTTTGATCGGATTCGCTGAAGTCTATCTGGATCATGGAAAGGACGACCGGTTGCCAATAACAGCCGTACTTTGCTTGAGGGCTTCTCATTATTCAACAGCTATTCACGGGCAAAGTATAACCAGTGCAAAATATACGAAAAAAAGCTAGATAATTTACTGAATCGAGCATCTCAGCAGATTGGGTTGTTGCAAGAGCGGCGGGCGGCACTGATTTCGGCGGCGGTGACAGGCAAGATTGATGTGCGGGGTTGGCAGTCGAACAAGGAGGCAGTATGAGTCAGGAAATAATCAATCCGAGTCTGGCGGGCGACATCAAAGCACTCATCCAGAACGCCAAACAACGGGCAGCTATTGCGGTCAATGCAGAGCTGACCCTGTTGTACTGGCAAGTCGGCAAGCGTATCGCGGATGAAATCCTCAAGGGTCAACGCGGCGAATACGGTCAGCAAATCATCAGCACGCTGGCGCAATAGCTATCCGCTGAATTCGGGCGCGGCTGGTCAAAACGCAATTTGGCGAATATGGTGAAATTTGCCGAGTATTTCCCCGATAATGAGATTTTGCACGCACTGCGTACACAATTGAGTTGGACGCATTTCAGGCAGTTGCTTGCCATTGACGAGCCGTTAAAACGTGATTTTTACGTGCAAATGAGCATTACCAGCCGTTGGTCAACCCGCACCTTGGCAGAACGCATCGACTCCCAATTGTACGAACGCACCGCCATTTCCAAAAAGCCGGAACAAACCATCACCAAAGAGCTGCAATACCTGCAAAGCCAAGGGCAAATCAGTCAGGACTTGCTGTTCAAAGACCCCTACCTACTCGATTTCCTCGAACTCAACGACCACTATCTGGAAAAAGATTTGGAGGACGCTATTCTGCGTGATCTGGAACAATTCCTGCTGGAGTTGGGCGCAGGTTTCACCTTCATCGCCCGCCAGAAACGCCTGCACATCGACAACGATGATTTCTACATTGACCTGCTGTTCTACAACCGCAAACTCAAACGCCTGATTGCCATTGACCTGAAAATCGGTCATTTCAAACCCGAATTCAAAGGCCAGATGGAATTGTACCTACGCTGGCTTGCCCGTTACGAACAAGAACCGGGCGAACAACCACCCTTGGGAATTATCCTCTGCGCCGGAAAAAAGCAGGAACAAATCGAACTGCTGGAGCTGGATAACAGCGGCATCCATGTAGCGGAATACCTGACGACCTTGCCACCCAAAGCCTTGCTGGAGCAGCGTTTGCATCAGGCTATAGAACGGGCGCGGCTGCGGTTACAGGATCAGGAGGATGCGACACTTAACCTTCCAAACACCCCGGCGTAATCGCCTCAACACCAAAAGTGTCAATATTGGCAAAATCACCGCATTGTTTGCGGCGATTAGCCCCGCTATTCACTGCATTCCTGTTGCTGAAACCATTCACGGAGAACAGCCATATCCTCAGCGACTTCTTTGACATCGGCTGTCTTCAACTCCTCCGCCGTCACCAGCCGATAGCTGGTGCTGCGCCCCTTCGCCGGATTCTGCACCAACACGCCCCAAGCCACCAACGCGCCAATATCCCGCAATGCCGTATCCGTCGAACATTTCGCCATCGTGGCGTATTTCGAGGTATTCATGTACCCCTCAAACTCACCCATCATCCGGTTAATAATCAGACGTTGCCGCTCATTTACTGTGTAAAGGTGCAGGTGTTCCCACACCTTGGCCTTGTGCAATACCGCGCCCAATGCTGCTTCCGCACTGGCAATTGCCCGCCCCAAACACGCCAAAAACCAGCTCAGCCAGGGGGTAATATCCAGCGAACCGCGTTGCTGGCGTTCGAGTTGCTCATAGTAATGTTTGCGCTCGGCTTCAATTTGCGCCGACATGCTGTAAAAGCGTTGCGGAGTAGCATCCGCCCGCGCCAACGCCATATCGGCAATCGCCCGCGCAATCCGCCCATTGCCATCTTCAAACGGGTGCAAAGTGATAAACCAGAAATGCGCCACACCCGCTTTCAGCACAGGGTCAAGACCGCCGTCATGCTCAAACCAGTCGAGAAACGCCGCCATTTCATCAGGTAGCCGGTTAGCATCCGGTGCTTCAAAATGCACCCGCCTGCGCCCAAAAGCCCCGGAGATAACTTGCATCGCCCCGGCAGAAGGCGGTCGCCACATTCCGACCATAATCGGTGTCATGCCACTAAAGCCACTCGGAAACAGCGCGGAATGCCAAGCGCACAGGCGTTCTTCGGTCAGCGGTTGCTGGTAAGCCTGCGTCGCATCCAGCAACACTTCGACAATGCCATTGATATGGCGACTGGAGGGCAAATGACCGCCCTTATCCATCCCCAACTGGAGCGCAATCGAAGAGCGCACTTCCTCACGATCCAGTTGTTCACCTTCAATCGCGGAGGATTTCACTGCATCACTGGTCAAGCTATTCAGGCTGGTTTCCATCTGGAGTGAAAACCCAAGGTGCGACATTCGCCCCAGCAAGTGGCCTTGTTGGTGACGGAGTTGTGCCAGTGGCGTACTCAAGGCTTTGTCATCCCAGTGAAATTGAGGCCATTCAGGCTGTTGGTGTATCCATTTCATCATAATCACCGCATCTTTTACGGTGTTTATAGCCGCTAATCACCGCAAGCGCAAGCCTAATCGCCGCATACCTTGCGGTGATTAACGCGCCTATTCACCGCAAGCGATTCCCCATTCTGTGCTAACATCCAGACAAATCTCCCTGCCTACAAACCCCGCAGGCTGCAACGAGGTATCGGGCTTGAACAAAACCAACGAAAAGCCGCGAGGAAGCCTTCCTTTCCGCCATTATTGCTCGCCTGAATGAAGTGTTCGTCACCGATAACCTGAGCGAGACGGACATGGTGAATTACGCCTACACCGTGCGCGACAAGGTGCGGGAAAACGGTCTGGTGATGCGCCAGCTTGCCAACAACAGTGCTGAACAAGCGATGCTGGGGGATTTCAGCCAAGCGGTAGATGACGCGATTATCGGCAGCAGCGAAGCGCACCAGAACCAGATGCTGCAATTGCTGGAAAGCCCGGAAAAGACCAAGCAGTTTGCACGGTTGATCTTTGAGTTGTTGCAGGCGGGGCAAGCACCAGGCCCATAAAACAGGGTTCGGGCGCTTGACCTGAGTCAATGCCCCGGTGTGCTGCATTGCCATAATCTTGCCCCATGCTTGATTTGAATGGGTATAAGACATGAATTGCCGCGCACACGATTTGATCCTCCCGCATTACCAAGCCCAAGCGCAGGAAGTGACGCTGTTTGAACACGCCTTCCGCCGCCAACTGCCGGTTTTGCTGAAAGGCCCCACGGGTTGCGGCAAAACCCGCTTCGTCGAACACATGGCAGCCAAGCTGGGCAGACCGCTGTACACGGTTGCCTGCCACGACGATTTAAGCGCAGCAGATTTGGTCGGGCGGCATCTCATCGGCGATGGCGAAACCTACTGGAACGACGGCCCCTTAACCCGTGCGGTGCGCGAAGGCGCAATCTGCTATCTGGATGAAGTGGTGGAAGCCCGCAAAGATACCACCGTGATCTTGCACCCACTCTCCGACAACCGCCGCATCCTGCCCATCGAACGCACGGGCGAAACCTTACACGCGCCGCCCGAATTCATGCTGGTGGTGTCCTACAACCCCGGCTACCAGAATTTGCTCAAGGGCATGAAACCCTCTACCCGCCAGCGTTTCGTGGCACTGCGTTTCGACTATCCCAAACCAGAGATCGAAACCCGTATTGTGGCGCAAGAAACCGGTGTGGATACCCAACTCGCCGCGCAACTGGTCAAGCTGGCAAACGCCTTGCGGGTGCTAAAAGAACATGATCTGGAAGAATCCGACTCCACCCGTTTACTGGTCTATACCGCTACGCTAATGCAGGACGGCTTCGAGCCACTCGCCGCCTGCCGCGCCGCGCTGGTCGAGCCACTGACCGATGACCCCGAAACGGTGGAAGCCTTAATGGAAGTGGTTAATACATTTTTCGCTTAAAGCTCGATGCGTACCAACGCTTCCAGCGCCGCCACATCCAGCAAGGTAATATGCTGATCATTCACTGCAATCAGCTCTTGGCTGGCAAGGCGCTTGAGGATGCGCGAGAACGTTTCAGGCTTGATCGACAGGCGCGAAGCCACGACATGCTTCGGCACATCCAGCACAATGCGGTCACAGGAAGGATCACTGCACCGCATTTCCAGCAACCAAATTACCAGGCGGAAAGTAGCATTATGCAGCGTCAAACGGTCAACTTCGTTCAGCAACCAGTGCATCCTGCGGCTCATCAGCCCCATCATGCCGAAGCACAGGTCGATGGAAGATCGCAGCATTTGTTCGTATTGCGCTGCATTGATGCCGACAACGATGGCGGGTTTGAGCGCCACCGCGTGTACCGGATATTGCTGCCCGCCCATGAACAACACCGCTTCGGCGAAACTGCTACCGGGGGCAATAATGTCCACCACTTTCTCATCACCATTCGGAGTCAGGCGGAACAGTTTCATAAAGCCCTTGCTGCACACGAAAACTTCGTTCATCGGGTCGCCCTGCCGAAACAAAAATTCGCCTTCGTTCAAGGTGTACAAATGCGCCGTATCCACCAAGGCATTGAACTGATCGGGTTCAAGGGCGCGAAACAGCGGCGAGCGGTGCAAGACAGTCAGGGTGTAATTATCTAATTTCATGCAATAAAGGCTAACAATGGAAGAATGGGTAGGTAAAGTTTGGCACAAATTGGTTACGCAAAGTGTAAACCATGAATACCCCCAAGCGCGGGTCAATTTGGACGAAATGCGCAAAACCCTTGGCATTGTATTACGCGCCTTGAGCGGCGACGCGGGTTTACAAATCCGCCAAAGCACCGACGTTGCCAGCAATGCCCCGCGCAATCTCATGCAACGCATTGCCGGAACAGGGCTAAAAACGCAAGCAGCATGGCGTGATGCGGAAAGCCTGAATTTGCCCGACAGCATCGCCCTATTCCCACAACGTGAATTGAATCGCGAAATGTATTTGTGGCTAACCACCACCGCCAGTAGGTCGGACTTCAGTCCGACAACCCGCCATCAACGCCTCCTCACCGCATGGCAAACCATCCACCCCGAAGCCACCGAACTCCCCCTAACCCTCATTCCGCCACCCAACACCCCACAACCCACCACGCCGGTTTCCTTATACCAGTCCGTGCCATAAAATAGTTTTTTTGATCAGGGAAATATGGTTAGATGACTGGTAACAAAAGCAGCCATGAGTAATGTATGACATTAAAAATCACTTTCACTGAGGATGAGATAGCGGAGCTGTTCTACTGGAAGGAGCGCCATCCTCATCCCAGAGTCCGTAAGAAAATGTCCGTGCTGTACCTGAAATCCCAACAGTTGACGCATAAGGAAATCAAACGATTGGAAAGGATTACAGAAGCCACGCTGCTTGCCTACCTAAACGCCTACCTACAACCTAACGGTTTAGAAGCTCTTAAAGAAATACGATTCAATAAACCACAGAGTGATTTGATGGCATATAAAGACAAGATTGAAGCCTATTTTCGTGAATATCCCCCCGCAACCAGCAAGGCGGCAGCCGCTAAGATTGAGGAGCTGACAGGCATCAAACGCAGTGAGGACAGGGTACGTGTCTTTATGAAGAAAATAGGGATGGACATCCATAAAGTGGGGATGATACCCGCCAAAGCTGATGTGGAAGCACAAGAAAAGTTCCTGGAAAATGAACTAAAACCGCGCATTCAGGAGGCTAAGGAGGGCAAACGCGCCCTTTTTTTGTCGATGCCGCCCACTTCGTGTTAGCACCGTTTCTGGGGTTTTTGTGGTCATTTTCCCGCGTATTCATCAAAGCCCCCTGTGGTCGACAACGCTACAACGTATTGGGCGCACTCAATGCGATAACGCTACAACTCATCACGATCACTAACGACTCCTATATCAACGCTAACAGCGTGTGTGAATTATTGGAAAAAATTGCAGCGTTAGCACTCAAAATACCGATCACTTTGGTCTTGGATAATGCCAAGTATCAACGCTGTGAAGCCGTGTTTGCCTGTGCGAAAAGGCTCAATATTGAACTATTATTTTTACCGACCTATTCACCCAACCTCAATCTGATTGAACGGTTGTGGAAGTTCGTCAAGAAAAAATGCTTGTACTCGAAATACTATGATAAGTTTCCCGCTTTCAAGGCGGCCATCACCAACTGTCTCGACAAGCTGGATACCGATCACAAGAAAGAACTGACCCAGTTGATGACAACAAATTTTCAAACCTTTAAAAATGTTCAGGTCTTGACGCTGTAAGGTATAGCAGCACCCGCGCCTCCCGAATCCAACTCCAACAGCCAAGCCCCCGCCGCCAGCAGCAAACGCCAACGCGCCGAACGCACCGACATGCCCGACGGCAACAGCGGCTTATTACTATTCCGCCTTGAAAGCCTGTTTTCCTGGACAGAATACACCCCCGTTAACCGCACCACCGACGAAGACCCCAACGACGATGCCGCCCGCGCTGCTGAAGACATGGACGTGATCACCGTAGCGCGTGACCGCAAAGCCAGTTCCCAGAAAATCAAACTCGATCTGGATTTACCCAACGCCGAGTACGACGACCTTCCGCAAGGGGAAGGCATCCCCCTCCCCGAATGGGATTATCGCAAGCAACGCCTGTTGCCCAACCATTGCCGTCTGCAAGTCATGCTGCCACGCGGGGCGCAAGAACTCGCCTTGCCCGTCCATTTGCAAGCCCCCGCCCGCAAACTACGCCGCCGCTTTGAAGCCCTGCAACCGCGCCGCGAATGGCGCAATCACCAGCAAGACGGCACAGAACTCGACACCGATAGTTACATCCTGCACCTCACCGAACACCAGCGCGGGCAAGTCGATATGCCAATGGTCTACCGCGATTGCCGTGAACAAGGGCGTGATTTGTCGTGTCTGTTGCTGGCGGATTTTTCCATGTCCACCGACAGTTGGGTCAGCAATACTGCGCGGGTGGTGGACGTGGTGCGTGACGCGCTGATCCTGTTTGCCGAAAGCCTGAGTGCCACCCGCGACCGTTTCGCCCTTTACGGCTTTAACTCGCTCAATCGCCAGAACGTGCGCTTTTACCACCTGAAAAAGTTTACCGAACGCTACGACGGGCAAGTACGCGGACGCATTATGGCTACCCAACCCGGCTATTACACCCGCATGGGTGCTGCGATCCGCCACGCCACGCAATTGCTGGAAGCCGAGCCTTCGCAGCAAAAACTGCTATTGCTGCTGACCGATGGCAAACCCAACGACCTCGACATTTACGAAGGGCGTTACGGGCTGGAAGACACGCGCATGGCGTTACAGGAAGCGCGGCGCAAAGGCTTGAAACCGTTTTGCGTCACCATCGACGATAAGGCGGAAGATTATTTGCCGCGTCTGTTTGGGCAAAACGGCTGGGTGCTGGTGAAAAAGGCGGAAGAGTTGCCACAGAAATTGCCGCAGTTGTATGCCTTGCTGACCGGGCGATAAACACAGGGATTGCATTTCGCACGTGTCCGCCGTACTATGTTAGTAAGTACTCGCTAACATAAACACTGGAATACCTGCCATGAATGCTGCCACCGTTTCCCTACGCCAACCGGCACAAGCCCGCCAAGCCGAAATGGTGCAGGCAGTGCTAAATCTGGCGGCACAACAAGAACCCGCCAGCATTACCACCACCGACATTGCCAAAGCGGTCGGCTTGAGCCAAGGCGCAGTCTTTCGTCACTTTCCCAATAAACAGGCGATTTGGTTGAACGTGGCGCAATGGCTGGAAGCCACCTTGCTGCCCTTGGTGCAAACGGCGGCGCAAGCATCCCCCGACCCGCTCACCAGTCTGGACAATATTTTCCACGCCCACCTGCAATTTGTGCAGGAAAACCCCGGTGTGCCGCGCTTCATTTTCCACGAGTTGCAGCAACCCGCCGCTTCCCCCGTCAAGCAGCAAGTCGCGGCGATGTTGCAAACCTACAGCGGCATTCTGATCCGCGTACTCCAGCAAGCCAAAACCGCTGGGCAAGTCTCGCCAAGTCTGGATGAACGCAGTGCTGCCACCTTATTCATCGGCTCGATTCAGGGCTTGGTGATGCAAGCCATGTTGCTGGGTTCAAGCACCAGCATTCAGCCCA
Organism: Candidatus Thiothrix putei; assembly: GCA_029972225.1. NCBI lineage: Bacteria > Pseudomonadati > Pseudomonadota > Gammaproteobacteria > Thiotrichales > Thiotrichaceae > Thiothrix > Candidatus Thiothrix putei. Next base: position 1,863,842 of record CP124756.1, on the reverse strand, counting down.
TGATGGCGGGGGTATGGGCATTGTATTTAAGTGCTATCCGTCAGGAGGTTGCGCCATGACATCGCCGTTATTGAAAAAAATCTTGTTACCGCTGATTGTCGTGGTGGTGCTGGGCGGTTTTGGCTGGGTCGTGACCCAACAAGGGTCAATGGCAGCCACCCGCATCACGGTAGCGACGGTGACAAACCAAGCCATCAGTGCCAGCGTGTTTGGCATTGGTACGGTGGAAGCGCGTTACAACTACCGCATCGACCCCACGGCTGCGGGGCGCGTCCAGCAAGTGTTGGTCGATGTCGGCGACAGCGTGCAAGCGGGGCAAACCTTGGCAATCATGGATTCGGTTGACCTGGATTCCCGCATTCAAGCCGCTGGTTTAGCCGCCGAACGCGCCACTGCCAGCATCGCCAGTGCCAACGCGCAAACCAAGGAGGCGAACGCCCGTTTCACCCTTGCCCAGCACGAAGCCCAGCGTCAGCAAATCCTTGCCGCCAAAGCACTCGTCAGCCAAAGCAGCAGCGATGCCCGTCAGCAAGATTTAGCCGTTGCCAACGCCGCTGTGGAAGCCAGCCATGCCGCCGCCGCTGTCGCCAAAAAGGAACAGCAACGCCTGCAAGCCGAACAGCAAGCCTTGCGCCAACAACAAGCCAACCTCACCCTGACCGCGCCCGTTGCAGGCATGATCACCAGCCGCGATGCCGAACCGGGCACAACGCTGGTTGCAGGTCAGGCGGTTCTCACCCTTGCTGACCCGCAAAGCTACTGGGTCAAAGCCCGCATCGACCAACGCCTTGCCTTGGGTTTACAAGCGGGGCAAACGGCAAGCATCACCCTGCGTTCTGCCCCGCAACAAGCCTTACCCGGCAAGCTGGTACGCATCGAACCGTTAAGCGATAGCGTCACCGAAGAACGCCTTGTCGGCATCGCGTTCACCCCTGTTCCCGCTGCGTTATCCTCTGGCGAACTGGCGGAAGTCACCCTGCAAACCGGACAAAAAGATTCCGCGCTGGTGATTCCCAACGCCGCCATTCAGCAACAAACGGGGCAATCCGGCGTATGGAAACTCAACCCTGACAACAGCCTGCAATTCACCTCTGTGCAAACTGGCATCCATTCGCTCGACGGTCAGGTAGAAATCCTCAGCGGCTTGCAGGCGGATGACACCATCGTGGTCTACACCAGCAGCGCCCTCAGTGCTGATAGCAAAATCAAAGTGGTAGAGAAACTATGATCAGCCTTGCCGCCCGTGACATTGCGCATTCGTGGTCAAAATACGTCCTCACTGGCATTGGCTTGGGTTTGCTGATCGGGGTCACGCTGTCGATGGCGGGGATTTTTCGTGGCATGGTGGATGACGCGCAGGTGTTATTGCGCAACAGTCAGGCGGATGTATGGGTGGTGCAAAAAGATACCCAAGGGCCTTACGCCGAATCGTCCAGCCTGCCCGACGATGTTTACCGCAGCATTTTGGGAATGCCGGGGGTGCAACAAGCCGCCAATGTCACCTATTTCACCATGCAAGTGCAGCATCAGGGTAAGGATACCCGCGTCATGGTCGTCGGTTTCGGGTCGGGGCAACCGGGTGCGCCGCCGTCACTGATTGCCGGACGGCACGTGACCCGTTCGCATTACGAAGCCGTGGCGGACGTGAAAGCCGGTTTCAAGCTGGGCGAAAAAATCCGCATTCGCCGCAACGAGTACACCATTGTCGGCTTGAGCCAACGCACGGTATCGTCCGGCGGCGACCCGATGGTGTTTATCCCGCTGGCGGATGCACAAGCGGCACAATTCCAAAAAGACAACGACGCGATTGTGAGCGGGCGTGAACGTACCGCCGCCAACCCCGCTTTCAACCGCCCCAACGTGCCGGGTTTGCTGGAAGCGGTGCAGATGAGCCAAACCACCAGCCACAACGTCAATGCCGTGCTGGTGCAAGTGCGGGCGGGGTGGGATGCGGCGCAACTGGCGGCAGACATCCAACGCTGGAAACACCTGCAAGCCTACACCTACGCCGACATGGAAGAGATTTCGGTGAAAAAACTGATTGCCACCTCCGCCAAGCAAATCGGCTTGTTTCTCGTCATCCTCACCATTGTCAGCACCGCGATTGTATCGTTCATCATCTACACCATGACGCTGGGCAAAATCCGCGAAATTGCGGTGTTGAAGCTGATCGGCACGCGCAACAGCACGATTTCGTGGATGATTTTGCAGGAATCCCTCGGCTTGGGGCTGGTGGGTTTCATTATCGGCAAAACGGTGGCGACCTTGTGGGCACCCGTTTTCCCCAAATACGTCTTGCTGTTACCGCTGGATGCTGTGCTGGGGCTGCTGGTGATCGTGGTGGTGTGTACGCTGGCGAGCGTCATGGCGATTCGCGCCGCGTTAAAAGTTGATCCCGCTGAAGCCATAGGAGGCTGAACATGGCAGATAACACCACTCCGGCGATTGAATTACGCGGCTTATGCAAACGTTACGGCAGCGGCGACACGGCGGTGGATGCGCTCAAAGGCGTGGATATGCGCATTGCCCCCGGCGAAGTCGTTGGGCTGGTCGGCCCCAGCGGTTCGGGCAAAAGTACCTTGCTGAAATGTCTGGGCGCAGTGATTGACCCGACCGCAGGGCAGATGTTTTTGGGCGGCGAAGCCATTTTCGATGGGGTATGGAAGGTGAAAGATTTACGCACCTTACGCCGTGACCGCATCGGCTTTGTGTTCCAAGCCCCGTACCTGATCCCGTTTTTGGACGTGACCGACAATGTGGCGCTGTTGCCGATGCTGGCGGGCAAATCCAACAAGGAAGCCCGCCGCCGTGCGTTGGAATTACTCGAAGCTCTCGACGTAGCCCATCGCGCCAAATCCAATCCGGCACTGCTCTCCGGTGGTGAACAACAGCGCGTGTCGATTGCGCGGGCGTTGGCAAATAATCCGCCAGTAATTCTTGCCGACGAACCCACCGCGCCGCTGGATGGCGAACGGGCATTAGCGGTGGTAAAAATCCTCAACGACATGGCGCAACAGCATCAAACCGCGATTATTGTGGTCACGCATGATGAGAAGATTATTCCGACCTTTAAACGGCTGTATCATATTCGCGATGGCAAAACGTATGAGGAAAGTGTGGGTACATGAACAATGCGCTAGAAAATCTAAAAGATAACAATACCCTGCGCTGGCTGGAAGGCTTGCCACCCGGCTACTTCGCAGTAGCAATGGCGAGCGGCATCTTGAGCATTGCGTTTGACATGATCGGGCAAACGCTGCTGGCGGAGGGGCTATTCATGGCAGCGTTGCTGACATGGGTCATCATGCTGGGTTTGAGTGCTTGGCGTTTATGGCGTTTCCCGCAAGCGGTGAAAATCGACTTGTTGAATATCCGGCGGGTATTTGCGTTTTTTACGCTGGTGGTATCGACCAATGTGGTGGGGATTTTGCTGCATCAACACGGCTACCCGCAATTGGCGTTGGCGTGTTGGGCGTTTGCCTTTGTGGTGTGGTCATTGCTGTTGTACCTGAGTTTTAGCGTGCTGACGTTTTTGACGCATCCGCATACCGTGAATGTGGTGCATGGTGACTGGCTGACCTCGATTATTGCCACGCAATCGCTGGTATTGTTGGGGGTGATGGTTGCGCCGTAAACGGTCATTCTAGCCCGTCGTTGATATCCGCAAACAAATCCGAGCGCAATGGCTTATCCGCAAACCGTTGTTTCCAACATCTTGGCGTAAGGTCTTGCACCTGAGAAGCGGGATGCTCACTAACGCGCAACAGAACATCCATCAGATAGACATACGGGTTAATGTCATGCAGGCGGCAGGTGGTGATCAGGCTTTGGATGATGCCCACGTGTTCCGCGCCGAGTTCTGTCCAGCAGAACAACCAGTTTTTCCTGCCCATGGGGATGGGCCGCAGGGCGCGTTCGATGTGGTTGGTATCCATTGGCACGTCGGGATCTTCCAGAAACACGCGCAGTTCGTGTTCGCGGCGGATGACATAACCAAGGGCTTTGGTCAGCGGGTTGGAGGGGACTAAATCGGTACGTTGTAATTGGGTTTGGCACCATTCAAAGAACTGGTCGACCAACGGCTTGCTGTGGGTGAGGCGGTAGGTACGTTTGGCTTCCCCGTCGAGTTTTTTCTCGTTAATCTGGGCTTCGTGCTGATAGAGTGCCGCGATAGTGTCAAGGGCTTGGCGTACTGCTTGTGGTTCAGTAGTTTCGGCGGCAATGAAGGTGCGACGGCTGTGTACCCAGCATTGGGCATGGGTAATCTTGTCATTGGCGTTGACGTAACTGGCATAAGCACGGTAACCGTCGCTGAGCAGTGTGCCGCTGAACTGTTGGCGAAGGGTCTTTTCAATGTGTTGCCGCCCACGGCTGGCGGAGAAGGTGAAGACGATTTCGTCCTGATCCCCGTACAGCGGCCAGAAGTAGCCTTGCTTCATCTTGCCGTTGCCTGCGGGGCTGGCTTTGATGGGGGTTTCGTCCATCGCCAGCAGCTTGCTTTGCAGTACACTGGCGAGTTGCGCTTCGGCAATGGGTTTGAGCAGGTCGATGGCACGTTTCACCGCATTGGTCAGCGTCGTGCGGCTGAGGGTGATCCCCGCTTGGGTCAGGCGTTGGTGCTGGCGGTACAACGGCAGGTGGTACTGGAACTTGTCCACCAACATCCCCACCAAAAAGCTGACATCGGTGACACTACGTTCCAGCACGTTGGCGGGTGCAGGGCTGGGAAGCGGTGGGTTGCTGAGCGAAGCCGAAGCACTGCCCTTGCGTTTGATGACGGGGCGCTCGTATTGCAGGATCAGGTAGCTGGCAGGGCGTTGCGCCACCCGATGAGTCACCTGGGTGCCGATCACCTCATACTGGTCAGCCTCTTCCCCCTGAAGTTCCGGCGGGGTGAGGTGAATCACCTTGACCGGGACATCGGCGGTAAAGCGTAACCCGCTGTCATTCACGCAGTCATCGGGGCGCAGCTTGGGGGCTTTGCCGCGTTGGTAGGTGACGGTAATGCTTTCACCCTCGGGTGCGGCAACTGGGGCGACTGCGGGGGCAAACAACGGCAACTGCGCCACCGGTATCTCAACCGGACGCTTTTCCGATTTGCTGCCAAAGACATGTTGCCTGAACCACGCCAATTGGCGTTTCAATTCAGCTATACTTTGCCCGTGAATAGCTGTTGAATAATGAGAAGCCCTCAAGCAAAGTACGGCTGTTATTGGCAACCGGTCGTCCTTTCCATGATCCAGATAGACTTCAGCGAATCCGATCAAACCGCCTTGAATGAGGGGCGTTACCGCCATGCCCACCCTCGCGTCCGCCAACGGATGGAAGTGTTGTGGCTAAAAAGCCAGGGAATGGCGCATGGGGACATTGAACGGCTGGCACAGGTGAGTTCAACGACGGTCACCCGTTATTTGAAACGTTACCAACAAGGTGGGATCGCTGCCTTGGAACAACTGGATTTCCGTCGCCCAACCCGCCGGTTGGAACCTTTCCGTGAGTCCCCTGAAGAAACATTTTGAGAAGCATCCACCGACCCGGATCAGTCAGGCGATCGCTGATATACAGCGCTTAACCGGCCTTGAACTCAAGCGGGAAGCCGTGCGGCTATTCCTGCATGACTTGGGTTTGTCCGTCAGGAAGGTGGGGATGATACCGGCGAAAGCCGACCCTGCTGCCCAGGAGACTTTTAAAAAAAGAGCTGGAGCCGCGTCTTGAGGAGGCCAAGGCCGGAAAACGCGCCGTTTTCTTTGTCGACGCCGCCCATTTTGTCCTGGCCCCGTTTCTGGGGTTCCTGTGGTGTTTCACCCGGCTGTTCATCCGCGCCCCTGCCGGACGCCAGCGCTACAATGTCCTCGGTGCGTTGAATGCAGTCACCCATGAACTGGTCACCGTGACCAATGACAGTTACATCAACTCCCAAAGTGTTTGTCAGTTGCTTCGGCAAATCAAGGCATTGGCCCTGGATGTCCCGGTGACCTTGGTGATGGACAATGCCCGTTACCAGCGCTGTAGCCTGGTACAAACATTCGCCCAAACACTCGGGATCGAACTGTTGTTCCTACCCGCTTATTCCCCCAACCTGAACCTGATTGAGCGCCTCTGGAAGTTTGTGAAGAAGGAATGCCTGTATTCACGTTACCATGAAAACTTTACCGCGTTTGCGCAGGCCATTGATGCCTGTTTGGCACAAACCCACACTACGCATAAAAAAGCCTTGGACTCCTTGCTGACTCTCAACTTTCAGACCTTTGAGGAATCTGCAATTATGGGCGGTTGAAGTATATATCCTGTTTCAGGGCAGCATTTTCCTCACGCAACGCCAGCATTTCCGCCACAATCGGCGGCATGGGAACGCTGGTGTCAGACGGGGTGGATAGCTTTAAAATCATGGGCTTATTGTACCAGAATGTGGCTGCACAGGATACTGATAACGCTTGAATTGTCTGGATTTTTGCACCTCAATGCCCGCCAAAATCAACTGCAAATCCGTCCGGGTCAGTTCGCGCTGCCCGCTGGTTGTCGGCTGCACCCGGTATTGCCCCTGCTCCAGGCGTTGGCTCCATAAGCAATAGCCGCTGGGTTCAAAATAGAGGATCTTCATCTGGGTTTTACGCAGGTTCACAAACACGAAATAATGCCCACTCAGGGGATTTTGCCCTAACTGGTTTTTCACCAAAGCGGTCAGCCCCGTAAAGCTTTTGCGCATGTCGGTGGCTTGGGTGCATAGCCAGATGCGGGCGGTGGCTGCGGGGGCAAACATCAGCGTTGGCTCAGGCGTAGTTCAACACCATTCCCCAAACTCAGCACAATGTGCCAGCCTTGCCCCAGCGCGGCATGACCCGCCGATAATGCTCCCAAGTCGATGAAGGTATTGGCGGGAACGGCTGGTTCCTCCACGCCATCTGCGGAGCGTAGACGCTGCCGCCATTGGCAAAAACTGGCGTAACCGATACTGTGCTGTTCACAAAATGCCGGGGCGGATAAGCCGCTGGCTTGCCATTGGCTGATGAGGGTTTGCCATTCGCTGGCACGGCGGTGAGGGCGTTTCATTGAGGTTTCCTTCGGTTGTTCAGGTTGGAAACCAGTTTAGGACGTGGAAATCGCGAGGGCTAGACGTGCTGAAATGGTCGCTTACGTTGCGCCGGATTTGGGCATTTACACCGATTACATGCTGGTGGAAGTGCATTTGCTGTGGCTGCTGGGGCTGGTGTTATACGGGATTTTTGTCACCTTATTTTGCTACCGGATATTCTTCCAGCGATTTCAGCCGGAAGACACTTCACCCTTGTTGTGGGTCATTATGGGTGCAGCGGCGGCAGGGGTGAATGCCGGAACGGTGTTATTGCAAACCTCGCCTAGCCTGCACTTTTTACAAGCCTTGCACCCGTTTATTGATGGCGTAGCAATGTTGTTGTGGTCGTGGGCAACTTGGTGGATTCCGATGCTGGTGATCTTTGGGGTATGGAAGCACGGGGTGAAACGTTACCCGCTACGCTACGAACCGGCGATGTGGAGCATGGTGTTTCCGCTGGGGATGTACGCGGTTGCCAGTTATCGCTTGGGTTTGGCGGCGGAGTTTCCACCGTTGCAGTGGATTTCACTGCTGATCGTGTGGGTGGGGTTTGCGGTGTGGTGTTTGGTATTGCTGGGGTTGATTTATACGGTTTACATCAAGGTTATGAGTGAGCGGACTTGATCTGAATCAATGTCCCCCGCGCCCCGATGGCCTAACCTTGCGCGTGTTAAGTCCCGACAGATCATATGCTTTCTTTTTGAATAAATCTGGCTTCTTTTTCTGCCATTCTTTGAGTGCTTGAATAGGGGTTTTGTATCCCAGTGCTTTCTGGGGAATGCAGTGGTTGTAAAGCCGTTCATAATGTTTGATCGCCTCAGCCAATTCATTGGATGAGGCGAAACGGGTGGTTTGCAACAAGTCGCTGATACGCCCGTTGAAGCGTTCCACCATGCCGTTGGTTTGGGGGTGGCGTGGTTTGGTGAGGCGGTGTTCAGCCTTGATGCGTTCACAGGCTTTGTCGAATTTGTGCTTGCCAGTGGGGTCACGTTCGCCTTTACGGGTAAAGCGGTCGGTGAATTCCTTGCCATTGTCGGTCAGCACGTATTGCACCTTGATGGGGAAGCGTTGCTCCACCTTACTCAGAAAATCCGCCGTGCTGGCAGCGGTTTTGTCTGGGTAAATGGCAAGGCACACCATGCGACTGGCGCGGTCAATGGCGACATACAGGTATTGGTGTTCTTTCTCGTCGGGCATCTTCGGCAAGTATTTGATGTCAATATGGATATAGCCGGGCTCGTAGTCCTTGAACACCTTTTTCGGTGGCGGATCTTCGCCGTACAGTTCCCGCTTCATCACCGCCAAGTTGGCAATCCCATGACGGCGCAGGCAGCGGTCAATACCCGAACGGCTGGCGTCGGCATTGATGTATTCCTGGGTGATGTGGGTCAGGTCATCCAGCGACAACAGCAGGGTCTTGCGCAGCTCCACCACCAGCCATTCCTGTGCTTCGGTCAGCGTGGTGTGCAGCGTATCGGGGCGGTGCGATTTGTCGGTCATCTCCTCACGGTTCTGCCATTTGCGGATCGTCAGGCGGCTGACATTGTATTGCTTCGCCAGCGCTGCTTGCGTGAGTGGCGACGCCTTGATTTCGCTGCGTAATTTCGGGGTTGTACGTGCTTCGGGGTGCAAGTTTCATGTACGCTTTGCCTGATAACCATGAGTGGATAAGATGCCTTCAAGGATAGCCCGCGCTTTGAAGAGTGGGTAGCTCCTTGAGGGAATATGATCCCATGGGATATGACAAAGCGTTAACGCACCAAACCGTTCAAAGTCGTAAGCGGGTTCAGCAGTGTACCCGCCTCGCGTAACCAATAGCGGCTGTCGGAACGGTGTACCACAATGCGGTCATCGTTGCGTACATAGGGGTCAGCCAGCTTGCCGCCCCGAATGGCACCTAAATCAATTAAATAACCCTTGCTTTGTTCCCCGTCGCGGCGGAACAGAACCACTTTATCCGTAGCCGCTAGAGCGCTAGGGCCACCACCCAACGCCATCGCTTGTAATACCGTCACCTGACCACTAATGGGGTAAATGCCGGGTTTGCTGACTTCGCCTTCGAGCGTGATCCGCTGTGAGGTGCGTTCTTTTATGAAGACGGTTATTTGCGGATTTTTGAGCAGCCGCTTGCTGACAAACAGTTCGGCCAGTTTGGTTTCGGTGGCACTCTGGGTTAAGCCGTTGACAGCAACTTTCCCCAGCAATGGCAGTGTAATATTGCCGTCGGCATCCACCCGCACTTCGCGGGAAAGTTCATCCGCCCGGAATACCTTGATGTCGAGCAGGTCAGAATCGCCAATACGGTAATCTTCCGCTTGGGTGGTCGTCGCATCCAGCCCGCTAATCGTGGCTGAAGGGGTGGTGCTGATGGCGGGGCTACTGCTGCATCCAGTGCCTGAGAGGGTGAGGATGGCGATAGCCAATGCCACACGGGGTGTATGCTTGTTGCTGTTCATACTTTCTTACGTCCTCCAACGACGGCACTGAGAACTTTGGGGATCAGGTTCCGATACCACTCTGCTTTGGTGAGGTTATGTTTGAGGAAGGTGGGGTTAACCAATTGCTTGGCGGCGAAGCTAAACAACGAGGCAAACGCCACCCAACGGCGGCGTTTGAGTGAAGCAGGGTCTCCGAGCATTTTCCCCACTATATCCTGCAAGTGGGCAGCGGCTTGACCTGGCAGCGGCGGCATCAAGGCAGCAGGTGGGCTATCGCCAAACAGCTCCGCCAACAAGGTAAATTGCAGGTGGGCTTGAGTCGCCTGTTTGCCGAGGACAGCAGCGAAGCGGCTTGCCAGTTCCGTATCTCCCGCAAGGCGGTGCAATAAGGCAGATTGTTCCGCCAATTGACGCAAATCAGGTCTGGCTGTCGCGTCAAGATCGCTGTGGAAATGGTGAATCTGATTGTACAGCAGCAATTGCCAAGGATGATTGTAGTAAAAGCGCACCCCATCACGCTCGGCAAGATTAAGCTGGTCAGGGTTAAATACCGCATCCATCAGATTCGGGTATAGCAGGGCAAAATTGGGGTGGCGGTGAATTTCCACATAACCACGCCCACTGGGGTGGTAAAGCGGTTTAAGCTGGTGATGCGCCTCATCGTCTTCCGCCGCTTGCGCTAACTGATTATCCTGATAATAACCGGCTTGCAACAAGGCTCGCTTGGCGGTTTGCGCTTGCTCTTTGGCAACCAGCAAATCAATGTCACGGATCAGGCGTGATTCCGCATCCGGCATCAACCCCATCAAGGCATGAGCGCCTTTGAGCAGGCAAGGGGTAATCGCCGCTTGATTGAGGATAGCCACCGTTTGCAGCAAGATTTGCCGATGCTGGGCGTTGCGTTCGGCATTGGCTGCATGGATAACCTGCAAGGCAGCGATGAAATCGGCGGGGCAATACGCCTCAAGCTGCTTTTCGCGGATGCGCGAGTACAACAACGTCGCAACCAACGTTTCATCCGCCAGAGCATAAGTGAACATCCAGTTGAGGCTGGCAAGGTCGCAATCATGGCGCAGATCGTCAGCGGTGCGGCTCAGACTGAGGGCAGACAACACAAAGCCGAAAGTGTTATGCAGCAGCGGGTGGAAGCTGTCATGCGTGCGCAAGCGGGTGTGGATGGCAGTGGTCATGCGGTGTCCTTCGGAAGGTGAGTTTGCAGAATAAGGGTTTCGATCAGGGCAACGGCTGCCGCACCATCACTGTAGACCACACGGTACGCTGGGATGGCTGCCAACCAGCTCAGCACCCGTTGCAGGTAAGGTCGGGTCAGCGGGTGGGTGAAAAATGGCTGGGCAGTGATGAAATGTTGCAGCTTTTCGGTCTCGCTCAGGGCTTGGGTGGTGATACCTGCCTGACCCTGCCGGTATTCGGGAACGACCATCAGGCTAACCCACAGGCGTTCCCCGGCGGCGCACCGCCCGTTAGATAACGGGAGATGCTTCATCTGTTGCCCGTCACTGCGGGTATGGGCAGGGTAAGTGTGCAAGGCTGGGTAGTGCTTGCTCAAGACCTCCCATGCACCGGATTTGATTTTCAGCGGTTGCTGGATCGCGGTAATGCTGCCGTCATGGTTCACCGGCACGATGTCATCGTTGATGAGTTGGCAACCGTGCTGCAACAGCATCGCGGTGAGGGTGCTTTTGCCTTTACCCGCAGCAGCAGGCATCAGCACCGCTGCACCTTGGCATTGCACCGCAGCAGCATGGCACACCAGCAGGCGCGGTTCTTCGTGGGTAGCGATTTCGCCTATCAAAAAGACCGCCGTGATGACCGCATCGTCAAAGCTGGGGCAATCTGCCTGATGCTGCCCGTCTTGCCACAGGGTATAAGTGGCTTGAGCCGGGTCAAACGCAATGTGCAAATGCGCTGTTCCGACACTGGGCGGCGGCGGCACAACACCGGGGTAGAGTGTTTGCAGGTAATCATGCAGCGCCTGCTGGTTGGTGGTCACGCACACCGTGTCAAGGGCGGGTTGGAAGTAATGGCTGAAGTGGGGGGTATCCGTAGCGGGCTGGGCAACACCCAGCAAACCGAGTTGCACCCATTGCGCTTGCAACGCCGCCACATCGCGTTGGCAGTCTGCGGCGGGGTTTGCCTCAGCCAGCGCCGCCGCAATGTCGCTGGCAGCGATACCCGCCTGCAACGCCTCCCAGATCATGAAGGTTGCCTTATCGGGAACGTGCAGCGCATCCCCCATCCGCTGGAACAGGAATTGGGTATCGCCGTGACACAGTGATTGCACAAATAGGCTGGCAGTGTTCATATGCTGAACTAGTCTGGGACGCAACCAAACACCGTACACCTGCACCCAGCGTAAGAACCCTTACTACAGGAGCCGATAAAGGGGAGGCAACTAGCCTTTGCGCAGTATGCGGCAGAAGCCGCTGTGGCGGTCTGTGCGGTCAGCAGGGTCGCTGTGCTGACACTGGTAACAGCCGCGTATTTACCCAGCTTTTTCAGGAACTCGCGGCGAGCCAGTGCATCCGCCGCCAAGGCTTGGGCTTCCGGGGATTGGGGGTCAAATTTATCGGTCATGACGAATCTCCTACGGTTATTAATGAGAAATGTATTGTCAACCATTGAGTTTAGTTGATCTGTTGGTTACGGCACAATCTGCCCCGCCCAAGTGCAAAAATACCCCTGACAAAAATGCGAAAAACACCGCATTGGCAGGTGTGTGGAACACAAAATCCAGCAAACCATGCAGCATCAGCAGCAATACGCCCAAGCCTGCCGCCGTTTGCATAAAGCGGAAGGCATCCCACGCCCGCCCACGCAGTCGCCACCAGCCATAGCCATACACCAGTAGCGCCAGTGACAACAACACTACACCCAGCATCCCGGTTTCAAACAGCCATTCCAGATAATCGTTATGCACATGGTTAATAAACTGCGGCAAATCTGGTGGTTGAAACCCTAAAAACACCGCCTGAAACGTGCCAGGGCCACTACCCAGCGGGAAAAATTCACGGATCGCCTGCCAAGTGACGGCAAAGGTATGCCACCGCACATCGGTTAACGGGTCAACAGCAAAGCGGTTGAGTACCGGGATTAGCCCAATATCTGCCGCCACCGCGCCAGCAACCACCAGCGTTACGGTACCGATGCCAACCGAACGCCGCCCACCCAAATGCCGAGAAAACACCCCCGCCAACAGCAAGATAGCCAACATCACCAGCACAACCCCGGTACGGGAACGCGCAAACACCCCCGCCAACAGCAGCAATAGCCCCAATAAAAAGTAAGCCCCCGCACGGTGCATACCTGACAACCGACTCAAGCCTCCTTCCCGCCTAGGGTCGCCAGACTGGGCATAATACGCGGTCAACGCCAACGCCATCGGCAACGCCATCACCATCAACGCGGCAAAATGGTCGGAGTTGGCATACGTCCCCACTGCCAGATAACGGGCGGCTTCCACCCCCCCGCTGAATGCCCATGCCGCCCCAGTGCCATACTGGAACAGCCCCAGCAACGCCTGCACCACCGCCATCAACAGGAACGCATACACCAGCCATTTCACCCGCTGCACCGGCAATAGCAAGACCGCCAACAGCATCCCCAACACCGGCAACAGTGCCAGCAACGACGACAGCGTGCGTTGTGGCAGCAACGACAGGGTAAGGTAAGGCGACTTGCCCGCCTGTTCCAAAATATCCAGACTTTGCGCGTATAACGCCCGCCCCGGCAATTGCCGCCACCACTCTGCCGGAATCGGTAGCAAATACACCAATGGCAGCAGCACCATGCTCACCAGCAACACCTTCAGCAGCAAGGGGATACGGCGCGGCGGTGCAGGTGTCCACAATGCCAGCAGCAACAGCAGCCCGCCCAACAGTTCCAGCACCAACAGGGCAGACATTAGCCGCCCACTGCGCATCAGCGGCGCAAAACACAACAGAGCAAGACTCACACCAAACAGGGCATTAAGGCGCATCAGGGCTGATCTCCACCGCATCAAACCAAATATCCCCAGCAAACACCTGCTCATGCAAACGGGGGCTACTGGCTTCGAGGCGCAATAATTGCACCGGGCAATCCGCCGGAATCTTGACGGTAGCCTGCAAAGCCTTCCACGGGGTGACATCGCGTAACACAGCAGATTCTGCTAATACCCGCTGCTCATCAGCTACACAGCGTATCCGCCATTGCAAGCCTTTGAGGGTACTCATCCGGTCAATGCGGTAACGGAAACGCCAAGTGTATTGCCCAGGGGGTAATACCAGCCGCTGCCATACGTGCTGGACGTTAAGGTGTGTGGCATCCCGCAAGATCAGACGCAATGAGTGCTCGCCTTGCGTATCAAACGTTGCCTGCTGTTTGATGCTGAGCAATTCGTGCGGGATAAAAAACCAGTCGAAGCCGGTATTGTGCCGCTCCCCTTCAAATCCCCCGTCATACACCAACCCCTTGAATGGCGTGTAGTCTGCGGGCAGATTTTCCAGCCACACTTCCCGCGCTTCACGCCATTGCTGCCGCTGGGTCAGGTAGTGAATATATTGGGCCGTTTGGGTTTCCGGCAAGCGATACCCGCCCACTAATGGCTGCTGGTATAACGCTGCCAGAGCATCAGGCGGGGTCTGCGAGTCTTGCAAGATATGGCTGAAAAAAGCAGGCCACCACGCGGGCGGTTTCGCCATCAGGGGGGTAAATAAGGGGCGGGTGGTAGCGGCATTCAGCCACCACCCGTGCAATACAGGGAAAAAGGCGGCTTGCATGGAGCCATCGCGGGTCATCAGCACATCCAGCGCCGCCAGTTGCTTAGGCAGATTCCCCACGCTGCCCCAGAATGCAGCAAGGTATACTTGTGTCGTGTCTTGTGCCTTTGCCAATTGCCCTGCATAGGTCGCTAATGCTTGGGCTTGTTGGATTTGCCCCTGACGGTTGGCAAGGTTGGCAAGGCGCACTATCGCCTTGCCGCTGCTGACATCCACGGCCAGCGCGTTGTGTGCGAAGGTTTGTGCTTGTGCCAAATCGCCGCTGACTTCCGCTTGTTGTGCCCGTTGCAACCAGTCCTGAGCATCGAGTGTTTGCCAACCGATACCACTGTGCGCGAGTGGGCGACCGGAATCGGGGTAATCTTCCGGCCCGACCTTGGCAGTACGGTAGCTGGCGCTGATTACCAAGGCAGTTCCCACTAGCAGCACCAGTAGCAGGCGGCGCAGCAACAAGGTGGGGGAAATCACCGGCTGACTGTTTCTTTTGGAGGCAGTGATGCCGCATCGCCATAATGGTAGTGATAGCTATCATGCGAATCTTGGGGATTTTTACTCATGGTAATCCCAATGACATTGGCTTGTGCCTGATTCAAGCGATTGATAGCCGTTTTGAGGTTACGCATCCGTACTTGTTTGGTCGCCACGACCATCAGGGTGGCTTGGGTGTTATGCCCTATGATGAGTGCATCTGCCAAGCCCAATACTGGGGGTGAGTCAAGAATAATCACATCAAACGGGCAAGCAGGCGCATAGGCAAACGCCCTTAACTCTGCCATACGGAGGCTATGCAGCAATTCCACAGGGTTAGGGGCTGGAGGGCCTGCGGTAATGACTTCCACCCCATCTAATAGGCAGGGTTGGATTAACGACTGCAAGTTTTCCTGCCCAATCAGGTAGTGGGAAAAGCCCTTAATATTCGCTATCTTTAAGTGTTTGTGGATGGTCGGTTTGCGTAAGTCAGCGTCTATCAATAGCACCCGTTTCCCCGTCTGGGCAAAGGCTGTGGCGAGATTGATGGCGGTTGCTGTTTTCCCCTCTGCTGCTTCGGTACTGGTAATATTCAGGAGGCGTGGCATACCAGAACGGGTAGCCAGCATCAAGTTGGTACACAGGGAACGGCTGGCTTCAGCGACAGCGGACGCGGGTTTTTGTTGAGTCAACAGTGCATAGTTGTGCCCATCCAGTTGCTTACGGTGCAGAGCAGGCAGTATCCCCAATAATGGCACGTTGCCGACGTGGCGTTCCAGTTCCTCGAACACTTTCACCCGGTCATCCAAGTATTCCCATAGAAAAGCCACCGCGATCCCCAAGACTAACCCCAGCAAAGCTCCGCTTAACAAGTCCTTGCGGGTGTCCGGTTTGTAAGGGGAGGAGGGGATTAACGCGGAATCCACGACCGCCACATTGCTGGTGGTGGCAAGCCCTGCCACGCTGACCTCCTTGACCCGTTGCAGCAGTGCCTCATACAGCCCCCGGCTGATTTCCACTTCACGCTGCAAGGTGTTGTAACCGATCCCGCTGTTTTGGTTGCTGAGCAAGTCGACCTTGTATTGTTTGACATCGGCTTGGAGTTGGTCTTCTTTTTGCTTTGCAGCCAGATAATTGGCTTTGAGTGTGGTGCTGGCAACTTGGGTTTCTGACTGGATTTCCTGCTGGATATTGTTTTCCAGCAGGGTCATCTGGTTACGCAGTTCCTGCATGACCGGGTAGCCATCATCGTAAATACCGGACTTTTCCTGATACTCAACTTGCAATTTGGTAAGGGATTGCTTGAGGGCATCAAGCGCGGGGTTGGTCTGTGCCTTGGTTTGCACACTGCTGAGCTGGGCTTGTTGGTAGGCGCTTTCAGCCGCAATGCGCTCTTTGCGGGCTTCCATCAAGGCTTCGTTGGCACTGTTAAGCTGTTGGGCGATCAAGGGTTGCTTGTCGCCAAGATTATAGATGGCTTTCTTTTCTGCGTATTGTACGAGTTCAGTTTCAGCCGTTTCGAGTTTGCTTTTGGCTTGAACCAATTGCTCTTGCAGGAATTTTTCCGCATGGCGGGTAGAAGCCGTGCGCCGTTCCAGACTCATGTTGATATAAGTGTCAGCAATCCCATTGGCAATCGCTGCCGCCAACTTGGGGTCAGCATCGTCGTATGTCACCGTGACGACTTGTGACTCCTCAACAGGCTCAATCTTCCGGCTTCCCATGAAACGGGAAACTGCCGGATTTTCGGTTTCCCCCTCGCTTTCTGTGTTATTGACAACCTCAGCATTCTTTGGCTCGTCTGGCGTTGTCGGTAGCAACGCATCCCGCCATGAACGCAGCGTTTGTTTCACAGCGGCTAAGGTTTCGGCATAAAAAGGCTGGGCGACAGGAATAACTGGGGCGTTTGCCTGTGCAAAGCGGCTTTCCAGCCCCATTCTGTCAATGACTTGCTCAGCCAGTGTCCGGCTTCTCAGCAATTCATACTGGGTTTGGTAAAACAGCGAGGCCGCCATGTAATCGGCCATCCCTTGGGCTTCGACCCCGAAATTCAACACCCGCTGTTCTTCTGGGCGAAGTTCTAGCGTGATAGTCGCTTGATAAATGGGAGTTTTGCCTAATGCGCCCAAGGCATTGATGATAAAAACGCTCAAGAACACCAGCAGGATGGTGATTTTGTGGCGTTTCAGCGTTAACCAGATGGCACGCAGGTCAATGCCGCCAGCGTCATCTTGTCCCGCAGCATCAGCCAGTAAGGTGGAAAAAGCAACAGGCTGCGATGGTTGGGCAGCCAATGCCTGCCTTGGCTGAACCCCGTTATTTTGTGGGAGGTTTTTCATTATAAACAATACCGTGCTGTGTTATGGACTGATATTACCACCCGTATCCCCGCTGCTACTGCCATTACTAGCACCACCCAAAACCCCGGCTGTAACCAATGCGCCACCGATTAACACATAGGTCATGTTGATAGTGCCGACTGTGCCAAGTGCCCCAGCACCGACACCCGCTACACCACCGGGCACATACAGCCCTGGAGCTGTGCAGGAGTCTACATCGCTACGGGTTTCAATAATGATTTCCGCACCTTCCCGATTAATATGGGCGGCTTCTTTGGCTGCCCATGCTGCCAATGCTGGCGGCAAATGGGGGACATTGTTCAATGTACCCCGCCCTACCCGTGTTGCCAGCCGTTCTAGTGTGAGCTTCGCGGCTGTGCCATGTTCCGCTATCTTGTTTTGTACAATATCCGCAAGGAATTGTGGGACTTGATTACCATAGGCATATTCTTTAGCAATGCACTCCAGCACTTGCTGCGCCACGTTAAAGGCAGGCTGGTGCAAATCTTCCGCCGCATACACTGCCGATGAGCAGAACAAACTGCCAGCTAAGGATAAGGTAAGCACTACTTTGCTCAAGGGGTTATGGCATGTCATGGGATATATCCTCCTATAAGATCATGGCTCAATATGCGTTTCAGGGTCTTGTTTTCCCCGGCATTGCAAACGTGATGGATAGCGGTAAAGTTAGTCATTTCCGATAGCCAAGGAGAGGCTTTATGACCTCGCTCATCAGTATTTCCAGCCTGACCAGTGATGCCGCCTGTTTCGAGCAAGTCCGTTCCGTGCGTTGGCCTAATGGGGTGATTTGTCCGCACTGCGGTTCACAGGACACTATCCGTCGAGGCAAGGATGACACCCAGCAGGAACGCCAGCGTTACCAGTGTAAGGATTGCCAAAAGCGTTTTGATGACCTGACGGGCACGGTGTTTGAAGGCCACCACCAGCCGCTGAAGGTGTGGGTGTTGTGCCTGTACCTGATGTCGTTGAACCTGTCCAACCAACAAATCGCCCGCGAATTGGGGTTGAACAAGGATGATGTTCAGGCGATGACGGAACAGTTACGGCGTGGTGTCGAGAAAAAAACGCCAGTAAACCTGTTTGGGAATGTTGAATTTGATGAGGTTTATGTCAAGGCTGGACACAAGGGAAACCCCGAAGCCGTCGCGGATGCTGGGCGTGAAGGTCGCCGCCGCGCCCTGAAAGGTGCGCCGGGGCGTGGGACACTGGAAAAGGACAAACCACCCATTTTCGGCATGATCCAGCGTTCCGGGGAGGTCGTGATCCGTATGCTGGCGAATGTGAAACAGACGACGATCAAGCCGTTGATTGTGGAAACGGTGGCAGCAGGCACGCTGGTCTACACCGATGAGTACAACATTTACAGCCGATTGGAAGAATGGGGCTATGCCCACAAAACCGTCAACCATGGCGCAGGCGAATATGCCCGTGACGAAGATGGTGACGGTTTCCATGAAGTCCACGTCAATACGATGGAAGGTTTTTGGTCACTGTTACGCTCATGGTTACGACCTCATCGGGGGATCTCACAAGAAAAGCTACCGTGTTACCTTGCATTCTTCGAGTCTCTTCACAACATCAGGAAACGGGGGCAAGCTGCCTTACAGTCCTTGCTTTCGCTGCTGTTGGGATAAGACCCTGAAACGCATATTGAGCCAGATCATTTAGTGTAGAACGTTTAAGATCATTTGGTGTAGAACGTTAGTTTTTTCAAACCATTCATAATGAAATCACGTTTGCGTAATCGGTATGTTTTATCACGAATGGTTTGCAGATAGGTATCAATGACGATTTTTTCATCGAATTCACGTTCCATTTTACGCCGTCCCGCCAAGCCCATCTGTAAGCGTTGTTCTGTACCCAATGACAGCAGTTGTAGCATCTTTTGCGCCAGATCATTGGCATCTTGTAAGCGGCACAAGTAGCCCGTGATACCCTCTTCGACCACATTGCGGCATCCCACGGTGTTGGTGGTGATAATTGGCTTGCCCATCGAAGAGGCTTCCAACAGACTGCGGGGAGTGCCTTCCCGATAGGATGGCAGAACGACACAATCTGCCTGCTGGATAAAAGGTATCACGTTGTCCGTTTTGCCCAGATACTCCACCACCCCTTCCTGATGCCACTGCTTCACTGTTGCCTGCGGGATAGCGGCGGGGTTGGCAATATCGGTTGACCCTAACAGTTGGAAGCGCATCTGTGGGTAGCGTTGCCGAATGTGCCGCGCCGCTTCTACAAATTCCCCGACCCCCTTATCCCACAATAAGCGGGCAGGCAGCAAAAAGGTGAGGGATTTATCCGACGTTTCCTTGCTACCCTGCTCTGTGGTTGATGCAGGGGGGATAAAACGCAGTAAGTCAATGCCTGATCCTGGAATCAACTTGGCTTGTTGTGGGCGGATCAGGCGTTGCTGTATAAAAAAATCGTGGTCATCACGGTTTTGGAACATCACATGCTGCGGGTAGGCAAACGCAATGCGGTAAAAGAGTTTAACCAGATGGGTAAGCCAAGAAGGATGAATAAACACATGCCCCAATCCAGAAACATTGGGAATAATGGCAATCCCCAACAAGCGGGCGGCAACGGCAGCATAAATATTGCCTTTAGGGGTGTTGCTCAAAATCACCTGAATACGCAACCGTTTCAGCGTTTTGACCAACGACCACAACGACTGCAATTCGCGCACGGGGTTAATGCCATCCCCCGAAACATTAAAAACATGGTGCGGGATGCCAGCGGCTTCAATCTTGCTGATGTAATGCGGCTCATCAGGGCCGATAGCGATGACTTCATGCCCTGCCTGCTGATAAGCCAGCATGTGGCTGAGACGAAAGTTATAGAGATACCACGTGGTATTGGAAATGACTGCAATACGCATGGCATTGCCCTCCTGTTCTAGCGGTTTAGTTGTGGTCTAACCACGCCTGAAACATCAACACACTCCACAACGAATAAGCCCCGTTGCAAGCATTGCCCAAGTGTTGTTGCCAGCGGCGGCGGATAGGTTCAGGGTTGAAATACCCTTGTTGTTGCAAGCGTTGTTCATCCAGTAAGTGTTCTGCCCAGTCACGCAGTGGGCCGCGTAGCCAATCATCCATCGGGATGGCAAAACCCATTTTGGGGCGTTCGATCAAAGCGGGGGGAACATGGCGGTACAGTACTTGGCGCAATAGCCATTTGCCTTGTCCGTCACGGATTTTCAGGTGCATGGGCAAACGCCACGCCAGCTCCACCACCCGATGGTCAAGCAATGGCACACGGGTTTCTAGGCTGTTGCCCATTGCTGCACGGTCTACCTTGACGAGGATGTCATCCGGTAAATAGGTCATGCTGTCGAGATACATCATGCGTTCACGGCTGTCAGTGAGGGGTGGCCATTGGTGGGGGGATGTCAGCAAGGTGGGCGGTTCTACGGAATTTCTTACCAGTTCTGAGGGGTGTTTCCATTCGCTGATTAGGCTGTAATAGAGTTCATCCAGATCGTGTACTGTTCCCAGACGTTCCGCCATTTTGTGCATTTTCTCACCTAATTGGGCGGTGCGTAGCTGTCTGGGCAGCACAGTACGGGCGGCATGGTTGATACGATCCCAATGGGCAATGGGAATGTGTTGGATACCTTGACCCAGACGGTGACGCACGGATGCCGGTAGCCATGCCAAACGGTTCCAGATGCGTTCAGCCCAAAAATAGCGGTTGTAACCACCAAACAGCTCATCCCCGCCATCACCGGACAAGGCAACCGTGACGTGTTGGCGTGCCAGTTGCGCCACTAAAAAAGTGGGGATTTGGGAGGAGTCGGCAAACGGTTCGTCATACAGGGTGGGGAGGCGTGGTATTAGTGCCAGTGCATCCTCACTGCTTACGTAGAGTTCGGTATGGTGCGTTCCCAGATGCCGTGCGACGGCCTTGGCATGTTCCGCTTCGTTATGGCTGTGACTGGCAGTACCGATGGTGAAGGTGTTCACGGGGCGGGAAGCATTCGCTTGCATCAGGGCAACGATGGTGCTGGAGTCAATACCGCCAGAGAGGAAAGCACCCAGCGGAACATCAGCGATTTGTTGCTGTTGCACGGCGTGTTGCAGGGTGCGCTCTAAGGTATCAATCGCTTCTTGTTCCGTACCTGCAAAGGGGTTTTGTTGGGCGCGTTGTATGGCGCTATGTAATGACCAATAAGGGATAGGTTGCGGTAACTTCCCTGTGTGTGCCGGGTTCAAGGTCAGATACGTGCCGGATGGCAGTTTGTAAATGCCTTGGTAGATCGAATAGGGTGTCGGCACATAGTTATGCCGTAACAATAATGCCAACGCGCCGCGATCGACCTCGTTACGAAACGCCGGATGCGCTTTCAGTGCCTTCAACTCCGACCCAAACAGAAAGGTATTGCCTTGCCAGCCGTAATACAGCGGCTTTTCACCCATGCGGTCGCGGGCGAGGGTGAGGTGTTGTTGTTCTCTGTCCCAAAGAGCGATGGCAAACATACCGATGGTACGTTGTAGCGTGCGTTCGATGCCCCAGTGTTCAATGCAGGCAAGCAGGGTTTCAGTGTCGGATGTGCCGCGCCAGTTAAGCGTGGGGAGTTGTTGGCGTAGTTCAAGGTGGTTGTAGATTTCGCCGTTGAAAACGATGACGTAACGCCCATTATTGGCGTGCATGGGTTGATGCCCAGTGGGGCTGAGGTCGAGGATCGCAAGGCGACGGTGTGCCAGCGTGATGCCTGAGTCTGACCAAATGCCTGCATCATCGGGACCACGGTGGTGCAAGGCAGCAGCCATGCGTTGGGCGGTGGCTTCTGGGAATGGGGTGATGGCGTAAAATCCGGTTAAACCGCACATTAATC
This sequence comes from Candidatus Thiothrix putei, assembly GCA_029972225.1. NCBI lineage: Bacteria > Pseudomonadati > Pseudomonadota > Gammaproteobacteria > Thiotrichales > Thiotrichaceae > Thiothrix > Candidatus Thiothrix putei. The sequence goes on along the minus strand of CP124756.1, from coordinate 1,841,889 downwards.
TTTTTTTCTTAGGTAAACAGCAAGTTGAGCACCGGTGCTGGTTGCAGCCATATAGCGTCTAAGCAATGGATGAAGCATTTTTGGCACAGGAGGGGAAATTGGGCAGACATAGTATTGGTGCTTAGCTATCGTGAAGCTCAGGTTTTTACCCAATTCCTGAAAGGATTTTAATCTGAACTCATAAAGGTGGTAGGGTTGGTGCATTGGACTGATGTGGGTTGTGTAATTAGTGCCAACTAACCTGAAGTATTTATCAATCAGTGTCTGAATTAAATAATCTGCTGAAGGCACTTCAATGTGTATGATTCCACCCGGCTTAAGCCATGCCAAAGCTTTTTTCAGTGCTAGACTTGGTTGATATATGTGTTCAAATACTGCTCCAAAGGTAATAAAATCGAAAAAATTCTCTTCATACTCTATATCTTCGACAGCACCTAGTTTTAATCGAGAATTTGGAATTCCCATAATAGAAATAGCGCGCTCATAAAATGGAATGGATGGTTCTAGCCCATAGACATCCATTCCTGCGGATTTTAGAGATAGCATGGCGTTACCAAGACCAGCGCCAATATCAAGGGCTGTTGGCTTAACTTTGGAAGTTAAACTTAGTAAACTTTTGACATTTTCAATTTCTGTTTTAAAATAGTTTTTATCATGGGTAAATTGCTCCTTTTTCCAATAGTTTTCGGGAGGAATGCCATAGTGATCTTGAATGTTGTTGGGTATGGGTTGAGGAGATGAATAAATTAATCCACAATTCGAGCATTGCATGACTGAAACAGAAATACCCAGTTTTCTTTTAGGCTTCATGCCTTGTGAACTATTCAAACGTTGACCTATCAGTTTGTGTTTGTTTGTATCTGCTCCACACATTTCACAGATTTTTATCGAATGAAAGTGATAAATCATTTCTTTATTCATATTTTTCCAGTTTGCATCGAATTAATGTAGCGAACTTTTTCTGGGTTTTCTTTAAGCAATATTTCTGTATGATTTTTTTAAGCCCTGTTTCCCCCATATCACTTGCTGATTTTGGATGTTTTAAAAACTTCTCGATGGCAGTTATCCAATCTTTATGATTTGACGCTAAAAAACCATTCTTACCAGACTCAATGATTTCAGCATTAATCCCTACAGGAGAAGCTATGATAGGCAAGCCACAAGCCATGTATTGGATCAGTTTGAAGCCACATTTCCCGCGTGTCCAAGGGGTGTCAGGCAATGGCATGATGCCGACGTGGCATTGGCTGATGTATTCAACTTCTTTGTCTTGTTGCCATGCAAGCCGTTCCACGGTAATACCCGGCATGTCTATATCGCCCGCACCAATCAGACGTAAGCGTAGCGGGTAGTGTTGGCTGAGTGTTTGCAGGGCTGGTAGGACTTCCTTCAAATAAGGGGTAGTGCTGGGTGAACCAATCCAAACGATAGTGAATACTTCAGCTTTGGGGTAATCAGCCGCTTTTCGGTAGTGTTCAAGGTCAATCACCGTGGGAATAATACTAACGCATTTTGCTCCAGCGTTATGGGCGTATTCTGCCAAGTAACGGTTTCCGGCAATCACATGCTGGGAAAGGCGCATTACGGTAGCGATTTTGTTACCTAATAGCTGACGAATAACCGGATTACGGTGATGGTCGTATTGGTGGAAGAGTGCGTCATCGTAATCAACAATATAAGGGATTTTACGCCAGTGCAGGTAGCGTTCTAGCCATGCAGGAAAATAAGGCAATAATTCGTATTCGATAAATAGCAAGTCGTAATGGCGCGGTGCTTGTAGGATACACCAGCACCTAGCTGCATAAGCCTTGGCAATAAACCACAGTTGTGCCAAACGGCTTTGGGTAAAGCGTTGTTGCAGGTATTGGCCTGTCAACAGGGGAGAAACACTATAATCAATACTCGTGAGGTGTGGTAGGTATTGGTAGGTACGGTAACGGCTGCTGGCTCCTGTTTGGTCGTACTTGGTCAGAAATAGCAGGCGCTTGCCGCGTTTTTTAGAGAAAACTGGCAATTTACAGCGTTCCCAGCAGATGATGGCGGTAAGGTAGCCACATCCAAAGTAAGCGACCATTTCAGCACGTCTAGCCCTCGCGATTTCCACGTCCTAAACTGGTTTCCAACCTGAACAACCGAAGGAAACCTCAATGAAACGCCCTCACCGCCGTGCCAGCGAATGGCAAACCCTCATTAGCCAATGGCAAGCCAGCGGCTTATCCGCCCCGGCATTTTGTGAACAGCACAGTATCGGTTACGCCAGTTTTTGCCAATGGCGGCAGCGTCTACGCTCCGCAGATGGCGTGGAGGAACCAGCCGTTCCCGCCAATACCTTCATCGACTTGGGAGCATTATCGGCGGGTCATGCCGCGCTGGGGCAAGGCTGGCACATTGTGCTGAGTTTGGGGAATGGTGTTGAACTACGCCTGAGCCAACGCTGATGTTTGCCCCCGCAGCCACCGCCCGCATCTGGCTATGCACCCAAGCCACCGACATGCGCAAAAGCTTTACGGGGCTGACCGCTTTGGTGAAAAACCAGTTAGGGCAAAATCCCCTGAGTGGGCATTATTTCGTGTTTGTGAACCTACGTAAAACCCAGATGAAGATCCTCTATTTTGAACCCAGCGGCTATTGCTTATGGAGCCAACGCCTGGAGCAGGGCCAATACCGGGTGCAGCCGACAACCAGCGGGCAGCGCGAACTGACCCGGACGGATTTGCAGTTGATTTTGGCGGGCATTGAGGTGCAAAAATCCAGACAATTCAAGCGTTACCAGTATCCTGTGCAGCCACATTCTGGTACAATAAGCCCATGATTTTAAAGCCATCCACCCCGTCTGACACCAGCGTTCCCATGCCGCCGATTGTGGCGGAAATGCTGGCGTTGCGTGAGGAAAATGCGGGGTTACGTGCAGACAATGCCGTCCTGCAACAGGCAGTTTCTGAATTAAAACGCCAACTGGTGTGGTTCAGGCAACAGGTCTTTGGCAGCAAATCGGAAAAGCGTCCGGTTGAGATACCGGTGGCGCAGTTGCCGTTGTTTGCCCCCGCCGCCACCCCGGTTGCCGCACCCGAGGGTGAAAGCATTACCGTCACCTACCAACGCGGTAAAGCCCCCAAGCTGCGCCCGGATGACTGCGTGAATGACAGCGGGTTACGCTTTACCGCCGATGTCCCGGTCAAGGTGATTCACCTCACCCCGCCGGAACTTCAGGGGGAAGAGGCTGACCAGTATGAGGTGATCGGCACCCAGGTGACCCATCGGGTGGCGCAACGCCCTGCCAGCTACCTCATCCTGCAATACGAGCGCCCGGTCATCAAACGTAAGGGCAGTGCTTCGGCTTCGCTCAGCAACCCACCACTTCCCAGCCCTGCACCCGCCAACGTGCTGGAACGTAGTGTCACCGATGTCAGCTTTTTGGTGGGGATGTTGGTGGACAAGTTCCAGTACCACCTGCCGTTGTACCGCCAGCACCAACGCCTGACCCAAGCGGGGATCACCCTCAGCCGCACGACGCTGACCAATGCGGTGAAACGTGCCATCGACCTGCTCAAACCCATTGCCGAAGCGCAACTCGCCAGTGTACTGCAAAGCAAGCTGCTGGCGATGGACGAAACCCCCATCAAAGCCAGCCCCGCAGGCAACGGCAAGATGAAGCAAGGCTACTTCTGGCCGCTGTACGGGGATCAGGACGAAATCGTCTTCACCTTCTCCGCCAGCCGTGGGCGGCAACACATTGAAAAGACTCTTCGCCAACAGTTCAGCGGCACACTGCTCAGCGACGGTTACCGTGCTTATGCCAGTTACGTCAACGCCAATGACAAGATTACCCATGCCCAATGCTGGGTACACAGCCGTCGCACCTTCATTGCCGCCGAAACCGCTGAACCACAAGCAGTACGCCAAGCCCTTGACACTATCGCGGCACTCTATCAGCACGAAGCCCAGATTAACGAGAAAAAACTCGACGGGGAAGCCAAACGTACCTACCGCCTCACCCACAGCAAGCCGTTGGTCGACCAGTTCTTTGAATGGTGCCAAACCCAATTACAACGTACCGATTTAGTCCCCTCCAACCCGCTGACCAAAGCCCTTGGTTATGTCATCCGCCGCGAACACGAACTGCGCGTGTTTCTGGAAGATCCCGACGTGCCAATGGATACCAACCACATCGAACGCGCCCTGCGGCCCATCCCCATGGGCAGGAAAAACTGGTTGTTCTGCTGGACAGAACTCGGCGCGGAACACGTGGGCATCATCCAAAGCCTGATCACCACCTGCCGCCTGCATGACATTAACCCGTATGTCTATCTGATGGATGTTCTGTTGCGCGTTAGTGAGCATCCCGCTTCTCAGGTGCAAGACCTTACGCCAAGATGTTGGAAACAACGGTTTGCGGATAAGCCATTGCGCTCGGATTTGTTTGCGGATATCAACGACGGGCTAGAATGACCGTTTACGCCACATCCAAACATTGTCTGCATAATTCAGCCAAATTGCTAGGATACTGCCATAGGCAGCAATACTGCCGAACATCAACAATTGACGATTTTGAGGTTTGCTCATGTAGATCACACGAGGCCATATTGCCATTTGTACCATTAATAGGTAAAGAGCCATGCGATCAGCCGAAGTGGATGATGCTAAAAACATAAGTGGAATGGAAGCCAAGGTAGCAATGCTTAACAGTTGCCATATGTAATAATCATGAGGAAATATCTGTTGCCATTGTTTACGATAGAGAAAAAAGGCACTGCCTGCTGCTGCATTAATGAGAATACGGATGAATGCCCCACTGGAGGACATATAACTACCTTTATAACCTGCCTCTACAATGTAATTCTGTACTTTAGTAGAAAAATATTCCTCTACAAAACTACTGCCTATTAATGCTGCTGGAAATATTATCATTAGCCCGATACTGCGGTATTTATTCATTTTGAAAAAACTAGGAATAGCGAGTACGGAAAAAACAATAGCTGAGTTATGAAATCCTGTAGCGATAATTACCCCTAATAAATAATAAATGGGTTTGCCTTTAGCTAGATAGCCAATCGCGATCATGAGTACAGACAATGCTAAGCCTTGGCGGGTATAGCCCATCACCATGATCACAACAAAAAACGGTACGGCAATCGCAACCGTTAGCCAGAAATAAGGCTGATTTTTGGCAAAATAATAGAGAGCATAAAAAGAAAAGGCTGCAAATACGGTCATGACTAAATAAAAGTCAGCATAGTTATATCCTAGCCAAAACAGGGTATCGAAAGCAAACTCATGACTATTCTTAGTGTTGTCGAAAATATATTGAAATAATGTATTTTCACCAATTTTTTTAAATTGATGAAAATAATTCCCCCAATCACCACCTGTTCCACTGCGATAGCCAATTAAGAATATCGCAATAATAGAAAAAAACAAGTAATCAGCATGTTTTTTAGTTATAATATTAGGCTTGCCAATAAATATCAGCGCAGGAATTATAAATAATAGATAATAAATAATCATTGTTGGTTGTTTGGAGGATTTTTTTTCACTTTATCAGTGACTAAGCTGTTTTTTAAGATTGAAGCTATCTTCAACGATGATTTTCCATTTCCATAGGGAGTTAAAGCTGCTGCCATTTGACGATAAATGATTTCAGAATCATTTATTCTGCAAAAGTTTTGATAAATGCTTTCGGCACTAATACCTCCTAAAACTGAGCAGCCAGACGCAATACCTTCAGGACGTTCAGTCGTTTCCCGCATGACAATAACAGGCTTATTCAAGCTGGGAGCTTCTTCTTGAATCCCTCCTGAATCGGTCATGATTAACCAAGCTCGACTCATCAGGTAGACCATTTCATCATAAGGTACGGGATCAATCAGCTTAATATTGTCATATCCAGCTAGTAGCGCATTAACGGTAGCACGAACATTAGGGTTGAGGTGTACGGGGTAAAGCAAATACTTTTCAGGATGCTGTTTGGCTATTTTTAATAGGGCTTGGCAGATAGCTTGGAAGCCTTCCCCAAAGCTTTCACGGCGATGTCCTGTAACCAGAATGATTGATTTGGGATGAGATGGTAGGAAGGCGTATTGAGCGTTATACTGGTTTAGATTTTGCTGAATGCTATTATGTATGCCTAGTAAGCTATCAATAACAGTGTTACCTACTTGGAAAATTCCCTCGCTAATCCCTTCTTTTCGTAATGCCTGTGTTGCTGTGCTGGTAGGTGTGAAGTGATAGTCTGCAACAGCACTTAGCATCCTGCGATTACATTCTTCTGGGTAAGGAGCCCATTTATTGTAGGTGCGTAAGCCAGCTTCAACATGACCCACAGGAATTTTTTGAGCGACTTGCAAAATCCGACAAACTGAGTTGCTCAATTTTCAGCATTGACCGAACGCCGCATATTCAGCCGATTTTTTACTCAATTTGACCAACGAAACCTGAGCTTTTTCAGTTTTACCGTAACTTTTGCTAAATTTCACCCATACCGATGCGACTGCTCCTGTTTTTCAGTCAGTCTTCCCGTGTTTTTTCAAACCCAGTCGCTTTATAACAAGACACGCATCAGTTGATCAGCACTCAACACCAAAATCCCAAACATCAAGTGGCTGTAAACTTTTTGCGCACCTTGCACCCACACATTCCGACCACCAAATTCATCCTTCAGGCGGGCATTGGTTCGTTCTACGGTGCTGCGAATTTTGTAACGCTCGGCATCAGCAGGTTCAAACGCTTCTTTCTGTCCGCCGCGAGGATTGTGATCAATCAGAGGGACATGCCCCAGATGACGGCTGTATTCGTGCAAATCAGCACTGCAATAGGCCGCATCCATCAGGTCGTAGAGACTGGTGACACGTTGGGCACTGATTTGAGAGAGTGGGATGGCTGCCCCGCTGTCGTGAAAGGAGGCGGAAGACAGAATGGCTGCTATCGGGACACCACAATCGGCGGTATCGATATGCAGTTTGTAGCCGTTCCAACTGTGCTTGTAGCCTTGGGCATTCTTCTTCGTCCCCCGGTTACACTGAACCGGTATCTCATCGAGTGCTTGCTGAAGTGACTGTTCCCGTTGGCGCTGAATCCGTGTTTGCCCTTGTTTTTTCTTTGGCTTTTCCTCGGCAACAGGCCGTTCACGTGCCTCAATGGCTGTTGAATCCCGACACAGGTGGCCGATCAGCGCATCGCCCAAATACGTTTTCACCAACGTTTCATGCACACGTTCCGCTAAACGCTGTTCAGCAAATTCAGCGAAGGCACGTGAAAAGGTGGATTCGGAAGGCAGTTTCTTGGTCAGGGGAAACCCGCAGATGCGTCGCAGGGAGCGATCGTTTTGCAGCCGGTCAATGAGTGCTCGCGTATTGACAATATTGAGCACGCTTTTGGCGACAAAAGCATTGGCAAACCAAGATCGCTCCGTCGCTGGCCGTCCAGACCCATCACGAAAAGAGCGCACAAAATCTTCAATGCGCGTCAGCTCCAGTACGTGAATGAGCTTTTCAAGCTTGGGGGTCAATGTGCCAAAGGCATCATTGAAGCAAGGCAGTATTTCAATTTGCAGCAAACTCCAGCGTTGTGCAATCAGGGCGCGTTCGGTAGAATTCATAGCGTGGGCTTAATGGTTGTTTTGATGCTTCTATTATCGCCGAAAACGGCAGCCCACACTTCTTTTTTCCTTCAGATGAAGGAAGGTTCACGCTGAAAATGTAATTTTGCAAGTGGCTCTTTTGGTAATGCCCGACAATACCGCCGACTAAGGCAGTTGTTGTATCACCTTGTACCAAGACGGTATGGTAGTGATTTGCTGCCAGTTTTTGTCCAATGGATGAGAATAAGCGTGCGGTAAGCTCGGTTAGGCTTTGATTAGGTTGCATGACATTGAGTTCAATATCAGGGGTAACATCAAAGAGTGTAAATATATTATTTAGCATTTCTTTGTGTTGACCTGTTGAGATGAGTATCGGGATTAGCTCTTTTGTTTGCTGAAGAGCTTTGTATACAGGCAGAAGTTTAATGGCTTCAGGGCGTGTGCCAAGGATAATGGCAATATTTTTTTTATCCATTGCAGATATTCTCTATTCTCCTAATGAGACAGGAGACATTTTTTTCTGCTGAGTACTTCATGTCAATATTTTTAATGGTAAAGTACCCTATGTTTCTGTTTATAAAATTATCTATTGCTTTTAGCAGTACAGTGACTAACTTATCAACTTCATTGTGTGGTATGCAGTCTCCTAAATTACATTCTGATGCGACTTCCCAAGCAGTACTGTTCATGTTGGTAATGGTAATTATACGCTTCTTCATAAGCATATAGTCTAATAGTTTTGATGGAAAAAAGATGGATTCTTCTATAGAGTTCATAGGCGTATCAATAAGTAATAAAATATCTGCATTTTTTTGAAGATCCAAGGAGTCTTTAAACGACAGATGACCAATATGATGAATTTGTGGTATGTGACAATTTCTGAAAATGGCTCGATTTCTTCTGTCCAAATGACCGGCAAAAGTCACATTTAAGTACTTTGCAAGATTTGGGAATTTATCGTTTATTATTTGAATTGCATCAAGAATCATATCAGGGCATCTGGCAGCATCAAGACCTCCAGTGTAAACAATTTTTAAAGTATTTGAAAAGTCTTTGGGTTCGGAAATGGTAATATCATCAGTATCAAAAACATTATAGCTGATTCTCATTTTGTGAGAAAATTCGGGATAATGCTCTTTATAAAGATCGACTATTCTATTCGATGTAAAGGTTATCAGCGATGCCGCTTCTAAACATTTATACTCCATTGATGAATTCCATTTTCGAGTGCGGGAATCCATGTTGATTAATCTTAATCTATGAGGCAAAGTCCATGGGTCACTAAGATGCAAAATCCAAGGTTTTTGATAGTGTTGATGCAGATAGTATGCCATTATTGTCGATGATAAAGGGAATGATCTTGAATAAATTATATCAGGCTTGTGTGAAAGTTGATTGGTTACATGTTTCCATTGTAGTGAAAAATTTCTTTTTGAATCAGGTTGTTGTAAAATATTTGGTGTAACTTTCTTTATAAGGAAGTTAATCAGCTTCGATTCAAAAAAAGCGATATTAATTAGTTGGCGAACCCCTAAAGAGTATTTTTTTAAGCTTTCATCAACTGGCATAAAAAGAGTGGGTATTGCTGAAGTTACAACATCTATATTGAATTGGTTGCTTTTCATAAGATACTTGAAGTATTTAGATGTCTGAATACATTCAGAATCATTTTTTGGTGGGAAAGCAATTGATACGAAAAGTAAATTTCTTTTAGTCACGCACGTTTTTTCCAGATTTTTTAATAAGATGATGACATGAGCGTAGATAAGTAATAATTTGTTGCATTCCATTTATCCTTATAAAAACTTCGTGAGGATTGGTTGTATACATAAGGAATCTTGGAATGGATAGTCTGCCATTCTCAGAGCTTAGCTGGCTTATTTTAGCTAAACATTGATCTGTTGTGAAGCCAAACTTATAGTAATTACAGGCAATTTCTAATGTCTTGCTATCATACTGACCACTTGGGTAAGCAATCGCATTAGGAGATATACCTAATTCTTTTTCTATAGCTAGTTTGCTTTTACTTAATTCATGACAAAGCTCATTAGGCGGCAATGTTGGTAGTATCTCATGTGTATCCGAATGTGACCCGAATGATACAACTTGCTTAGCAGTTGATTGGATATTGCGTAATTCATTCCATGTCAATGTGGGGACAGTTGTTTGATTAATGGTTTTTACCTCGGTTAGGTATTTCCTTCGATGTTCAAATGATTCTAACATAAGATGGTTAAGCTTTTTCTTTGCTCGATAGTGAGCATCTGTTGGATCTAAAAATTTTTCGTGGGAGAATAATTGGATGGGCCATATTTCAGTACCATCATGTGCATGATGCGTGGGTATGAATTGAATACATGGTATTCTATTTTTTAATAAAATAGGAAGTGCATTGTCACGAAAATCCTTGGTGGCATCATCAAAGGTTATTAAGGAAAATGGCTTTATTTTTTTGTAGGTTGTCAGTTGCGAAAAAGTTGAGTATTCAATAAAATTATAGTATTTACTCAGAAAAGATAAGATGGCATCGAAGTTTGCTATTGAAAGTGGCTCAGTAAAATGATCGTAATCGTCAGTCACTCGATGAAAAAGTAGTACAGGAAATTTCCTAAAGAAAAATGTATTAAATATATAGAATACATGAAATACTCCAGAGTAAAATAGAGTTGTGATAATGGCTTTTCTATAAAACATAAAAATAATTCTTTAGTTTCGATAATACTGATTTTAATTTGCGCATGCTTTTATTTTGGTAGTGCCATTCACTACCAAGATCTACAATATTTGATGTAAATCCGCGCTTGAATTTATATAGGCCATCATTGGGATCTATAGAGCGTATGCCACATAGATCATAAAATAAATAATTATTTTCTTTCAAATATTCCATTATAGACCATTGAATGTACTGCCCATTTCCATCATTGCTCTTTTTATTATTTACGCCATACAAAAACAAAGCTTTTTTATTAGAGGTATAAACAATAATTTGGCTAAGAACCTCTTTTTCTTTCATGCTCTTGAAAAGTATAATGCTTTTTTTATCAATCATGGATTTCATCTGTTGAATTTCAGGTAAAAAGAGTCCCTTTTCGTTTGCGAACTTTGTATAGTCAACGTGAAAGCTGCATAAATCTCTTAACGATTGTGTATTTTTTTCTATGGTGATGCCATTATTTTTGGCTTTTAAACATTTTCGCTGGTAATCTTTTGACATATCTTCCCAAAGCTCTTGTTTGCTTTTTGATAAATTTACAATCAGCGTTTTATCAAAGAGAAGGTGATTTTCTGGAGTGCTTTTTTGTGGCTTTTGATGTCTATAAATTAAGAGCGACAAATCTTTCCCACTAAAGTCATGAATTATTATTTCAGATAAGATTTTTGGATAATTGATCTTTTTAATTATAGATGAGATATCTTCTATGCTAGTGTCTACAGAGAGTAATAAGTATCTTCTTATAAAGAAAAATGATTTCACTAATAGTTTATTACTACTATTTTCATATAATATTTCCCATCCATAGTGTTTTTGATAAATCCAGTCATTGTCAATAAAAATCAAATCATCGAATGATGTCATTATTTATTTTCCGTGCAGCATAGTAATACCAGAATGTAGCATTTGGATTATCTGTTTTAGGGTAAAGATTGCTCATTACATCGGTGATTTGAAATCCAAGTGAAGAAAACTCTTTTTTCACTTTATTTGGTGTAGTGACATAAGTTAGCAATCCCCCATGCCCATGTATGTAGTCATGCACATAGCCACTCTCCTTCCAATATGCTGTCGATATAATGGTTTTGGAAAATATAAACATTGTTTTTATTATTGACCTAAAAGTGCGCCATAATTTTTTTGAAAGATATGGAGTTGATAGGTCAGGGTATAAATAGATGGATTTTGAATAATGATGAGAGAAAATGAAAGTGCCATTTTTCTTAAGAACTCGATTTATTTCCTTGATACATTGATGTCTTCTTGTATCGGGTGATATATAGTCAAGGCCATTAAAAGAAAAAATTACCATATCAAACTGATTGTTTTTAAACTGACTAAGATCAGTAGCATCAACTACAAATAGCTCTAAGCTGGGAAACTGTGCTTTACAAGATTCGATCATTTTCTGAGAGTAATCGATGCCTATATAGCATGAGCATTTTTTAATCAGATGTCGGGTGGTTCTACCAGCACCTATACCAATATCTAGTATTGACATGGAGCTGTTTAAGTACGTGTCAAAGAGTTTTTTTTCAGTTTCATGTAATTCTTGCGAATTTTCGTAAAATTGAACTGTATTTTTATCTTCATATATATTTATGTTTTTATTTTTCACAAATTAAACTCCGGGTGATATATAAAGTAGTGAATTACATTATTACATCATCACTTCTTCATGAAGCAATTGCTGGATCGCGGCTATATCCATCCATTGACTATTTTCGCCGGAGTCATAATTCTGCTGCAAGGGGATGGATTCAGCATTGGTGGTTTGGCAGTAGTCGTTGAGTTGCCAGCACCCGACTTCAGGGCAGATGATGTAGTAGTTGCCTTGGCGCACGACTCGTGGAGCATCGTGTGTGGTGAACATGAGTTCATGCAGTTTTTCGCCGGGGCGTATGCCGACAATACGCTGTTCTGCGTTTGGGGCGATGGCGGTGGCGACATCGGTGATGCGGTAGGATGGTGCAACAGGTAGGACAATTTCCCCGCCCCAGCTTTCTATCAGGGTGAATAAGACCATATCCACGGCTTGGCGCATGGTAATGCTGAAACGGGTCATACCCGCATCGGTAATGGGCAGGAAACCTTGTTCGCGTTGCTTCAGGAAAAAAGGGATGACCGAGCCTTTGCTGCCAAAGACATTTCCAAAGCGCACGACTGAGAAACGGGTATTGCTTTCGTCGTCAATCAGGTTGGCGTGGACAAACAATTTTTCCAACAGCAGTTTGGATGCGCCATAAGCGTTGATGGGTTGTGCGGCCTTGTCGGTGGATAGTGCTACCACCCGTTCCACCTGATGAAATAGTGCGGCATCAATAATGTTTTGTGAGCCTATCAGATTGGTTTTGATGCACTCTTGGGGATTGTCTTCGGCGGCTGGTACATGCTTCATCGCCGCACTGTGGATGACTAAATCACAGCCTTTCATCACCGTCATCACCCGTTCACGGTCGCGCACATCACCTAATAGATAGCGCACTGGGTAGTGTTTGCTAGGCCAGCGGTGCGCCATACTGAATTGCTTTTGTTCATCGCGGGAGAAAATAATGATCTGGCGGACTTGCGGTTGTAGTTCCAGAATCCTTTCCACCAAGGCTGTACCGACTGAGCCGGTGCCACCAGTAATCAGGATTTTTTTGTTAGCTAATGCGCTGAGATTCATGTGTTTCTCCGGGTCAGGGTGTCGATGGCGGCCTTGAAGATAGGGTTTAGGGTGCTAAAACCACGATAGCCCAAACCGATTTCCCGGCAATGTTGGCGGCGTTGCTCGGCATCCATTTCTAGGTAGGCTTTAATCTCTGGCCAGGCTTTTTTGGCTTCGTCTTTGACAAAATCATCGACGACTACCCCAACACCACGTTGTTCGGCGTATTCAAAGTCTTCTGAAACACCACGAGTAATCAGAAATGGCAGCCCGGCACAGAGGTATTCTCCTACCTTAATATTGGAAATGAAACATTTGGAAGGGCCGGGGGGGACGGAAATAATGGCGAAGTCACAGGCAAAAGCATAGCGGTGAATGTCTTGATAGTCGCTGTGACACACTGAGTAAGTGTGTTGAGGGACTTCAGCTTGAGCAAACAGGGTGTGAACTTCCTCATCGGTATGTGGTGTGACAATCAACAGATGCAAATCAGGGCATTCTTCATTGAGCCACTTGAACATCCATGCCAGTTCTTCGCGGTAATATAAGTCGCCAAATTTACCGGGGTAATACAGCACCCATTGATCCGGTTTTAAGCCTAGCTCTTGGCGGACTGCTGCCCGATCTACGGGGTTGAAGGTGAATTTATCTTCATTGGCAACGGTAGGGATACGGAAGAATTTGGCTTTTACTTTCCAGTCGTTTTCCAACCGCTCTTGCATAAAACGTGTACCAGAGGCGATAACGCTGGCGTATTCGGCGGAACGGCGCTCCAGAAAGTGGGAGAGTTTGTATTGCAAACTATCGCCCGCCCACATGCCATTGTCGATAGCATATTCACTGTGCGGCTCGTATTGGTAGAGAAAAGTGCGTATGCCCAATGTTTGCGCATAAACGTAGGCAAAGGTACCTGCTACTGAACCGAGAGAAACAACGTGGTTGTAGCCTTTGGTGCGCAGCTTGGCAACTGCGAAGTGACCTGAGAATAAGTCTTTGAACTTGTTGGCGAGACCAGTACCAGCGTGCCATGTCAATGGAGTCCAGTTCAACCCTTGTTGCTGCCATTGCGCAACTTTGGATTTTTGCTCTTCGTTCAGAGGAAAGCGCGGGTCTTCGTAGGTGATCAGGTGGAATTGTATCGGATTTGCGAGGTCATCCAAATAACTGCGGATGTATAACCAGAAGTTGGACTGAATCAGGGGATCAAACAGGCGGTTATATAGGTAGATGATGACTCTTTTGGATTTTGGCATAGATGTTTTTTAAACCAGTTGATGTTTTTTGAGTAAAGTGAAGATTCTGTCCAGTTGTTTTTCATAGGTATGTTCTTGGGCGAAAGCGATACGTTGTTGTTGTTTATCATGACTGTTGTAGTAGTCTAGGTTACTGATAACCTTTTTGATGGCATCTAGATAGTCTTTGTTATGATCAACCATTTCAAGCAAATGACGTTTGTCTTTGTATTCATCAGTGTAAGTTGCAACAATGACTTTACCGCTCGCAAAATATTCCATGAATTTGTGGGGACTACTTTGATCAGAGTGATGATGCTCTTGGTAGGTTACTAATAAAAGATCAGCGTGTTTTAAAATAAAAGATATTATTGTGCTATCTACCTTCCCCCACCAGTGTATATTAGTTAATTTTTCTGACAACTTGTATAACCTGCCGTTCTTATTATATCCGCCAACAAAATGAAATTGCACATCTGAAAAATGAGAAGCTATATTAGCAAGTAGCTCCACATCTAAATAAAGCATATCCAGATTGCCCATATAAATACATTGTATTGCTTGTTTGTTAAAAACTTTAAATTGTTCTCTTTTTATTTCTATGTTTGAGTCAATTTTCGCTAGACCGTGATGAATTTTATAGATATTAGTACTAAATTTCAGTAGATTATTGCGAATAATATTCGACGTACAAAAACAAATATCTGAAGTTGTAACAGCTTTCTTTGGATTGAAGTTTTGGTTTAGGTCTACTTGATGATATATTTTTAGCCGATTTTCTGCAAAACATAAATCAAAAAAGCGTGAGTTTTCAAATAACCAGATAGTATCTATAAATGCATTAATTTTTTTTTCTAATTTTTCCAGCCAGCGTCTTTCAAGCCAATGCCGTAAAAAGCCTGGGTAGTAACGCAAACCTTTGGCTACTTTTGATGAAGTTACAGTGTAAAGATTTTCTTGTATCTTGATAATTTGTGGTTGTCTTTTTGTATCGTTGAAAGGGTTTAGGAAATATACAGTAAAGCCTTGCTGCGACAGAGTTATGGCATAATTGTGTTTGCTAACAGTATGCGAATCCCAAGATTCAGGGGAGATAATTAATATTACATTAAGTTTTTTCATAGTATGCCGTTATCCCCAAGAAAAATGGAATGATAAATTTAGGTTTTTTAGCTAATAATGACATAATTAGAAGTAATTTTTTTATTTTTGAAGAATTATCTGTGTAGCGAAAAACTATATATACAATTGCATCATTTTTTTTATTTTTCAATGAATATTCCAATAATTGCAACCAATCAGTAATTTTACTTTCTTTTTTGATTATTTTTTGATCGGTTATTCTATTGTTATTATGTATTCCTCGCACTGCAACAGGTTTAAGGCAGTTTGTGCCTATCACGGTGCGTTCGCAAGCTAATCGCATAATGAAATCAGAATCTTCACCTAAAATGTTAGAGTTAAATAAAGAAAAATTCACCAATGAAGATCGACGAATGGTTAATGTGTTTAAATGAATCCAACCTTTATCAGTCATAAGCAAGTGCAAAAAAAGGTCGTTAGGTAATATATTTTGTTCTATGCCGGTATATTCTAATGGAAGAACTTTTTTTGATATGTTTTTTTTTAACTGAATCATTCTCATTAAATGTTTTTTTTCTACATCATTATCATGATATAAAACACCTAGCACTTCATGAGTGGCATCAATGTTTTGATGCTTATTTAATATATCCAACGAATTATTGAACCTGTTTTCAAGGTATAAGTCGTCTGCATCAAGAAATGCAATAAACTCACAGGTCGCATGTTGTATTCCGATATTCCTCGATATTCCAGCGCCTTTATTGCATTTTCCTTCATGGCTTATTACTTTTACTCTACTGTTATTGTTTGATATTTCTGTACAGATTTTATGAGTTCCATCTACAGAGCCATCATCTATTATAATAATTTCAACTACACAACTATGCTGTAAGGCAGAGTTAACTGCATTGTGAATAAATCGCTCAGCATTGAATGCAGGTATAATTACAGAAACATTATTAATATAGTTATGCATTTTTAATTATAACTGTTGTGGATTGAGTAAAATAAAAGTTTATTTTGGTAAGTATATGCAATCAAATTCATGTGCATGAGGAAAGCGATTTTCGTCAACCGCATACAAACCACTTATATCATAACCATTGGTTTTAAATAACTTTACAGATTCTTGAAAAGATGGCATGTTTTTGTAAATTGGAGTGATTGATACTTCAGTTTGAACTCCTACTATATAATCCATACAATCAGTAGCACCATGAAAAACCTCAAGATCATATCCTTGTGTATCCAATTTTAAGAAAAATCTATTTACGTTGTATTTCTTTTTTATTTCATGAATCATTATTTTTACAGTGCTAACGTCCACATTAATTGTGTTGGAAATTCTATTAAATTCGTCATATATATCGGTATCATACGAGCTTGGAGTTAAAAAAGAATTAAAAACACTGTTCTTCATGATATTAAATGGAAGCGAACCAGAGCTTCTCCCTAATGCCATATTATATGTTTTCCATTTGCTATCATTAAAAGCGGTTTTCAATAAAGCATTATAAACATCTGGATCAGGTTCAAATGAAACTATTATGCCATCGTATAATACAACATTTCTTAAAAAGTTTCCATATTGACCGTGATTCGCACCAACATCAAATATGCAATCCACACTATAATGCTTGATTATACTCTTAAGGCGTTCGGCAAGTAATAAATTTGAAGTGTATTCTTTTGCGACTAGATGATAGCCCATTGAATAGATGAGTTTTTTTAATAGCTTTTTCATTGATTTTTAAATTCCATTGTTTGAATGTGAATTCATGTTTGTAATAACTGAGCGACTTGCAAAATCCGACAAACTGAGTTGCTCAATTTTCAGCATTGACCGAACGCCGCATATTCAGCCGATTTTTTACTCAATTTGACCAACGAAACCTGAGCTTTTTCAGTTTTCCCGTAACTTTTGCTAAATTTCACCCATACCGATGCGACTGCTCCTGTTTTTCAGTCAGTCTTCCCGTGTTTTTTCAAACCCAGTCGCTTTATAACAAGACACGCATCAGTTGATCAGCACTCAACACCAAAATCCCAAACATCAAGTGGCTGTAAACTTTTTGCGCACCTTGCACCCACACATTCCGACCACCAAATTCATCCTTCAGGCGGGCATTGGTTCGTTCTACGGTGCTGCGAATTTTGTAACGCTCGGCATCAGCAGGTTCAAACGCTTCTTTCTGTCCGCCGCGAGGATTGTGATCAATCAGGGGGACATGCCCCAGATGACGGCTGTATTCGTGCAAATCAGCACTGCAATAGGCCGCATCCATCAGGTCGTAGAGACTGGTGACACGTTGGGCACTGATTTGAGAGAGTGGGATGGCTGCCCCGCTGTCGTGAAAGGAGGCGGAAGACAGAATGGCTGCTATCGGGACACCACAATCGGCGGTATCGATATGCAGTTTGTAGCCGTTCCAACTGTGCTTGTAGCCTTGGGCATTCTTCTTCGTCCCCCGGTTACACTGAACCGGTATCTCATCGAGTGCTTGCTGAAGTGACTGTTCCCGTTGGCGCTGAATCCGTGTTTGCCCTTGTTTTTTCTTTGGCTTTTCCTCGGCAACAGGCCGTTCACGTGCCTCAATGGCTGTTGAATCCCGACACAGGTGGCCGATCAGCGCATCGCCCAAATACGTTTTCACCAACGTTTCATGCACACGTTCCGCTAAACGCTGTTCAGCAAATTCAGCGAAGGCACGTGAAAAGGTGGATTCGGAAGGCAGTTTCTTGGTCAGGGGAAACCCGCAGATGCGTCGCAGGGAGCGATCGTTTTGCAGCCGGTCAATGAGTGCTCGCGTATTGACAATATTGAGCACGCTTTTGGCGACAAAAGCATTGGCAAACCAAGATCGCTCCGTCGCTGGCCGTCCAGACCCATCACGAAAAGAGCGCACAAAATCTTCAATGCGCGTCAGCTCCAGTACGTGAATGAGTTTTTCAAGCTTGGGGGTCAATGTGCCAAAGGCATCATTGAAGCAAGGTAGTATTTCAATTTGCAGCAAACTCCAGCGTTGTGCAATCAGGGCGCGTTCGGTAGAATTCATAGCGTGGGCTTAATGGTTGTTTTGACGCTTCTATTATCGCCGAAAACGGCAGCCCACACTTCTTTTTTCCTTCAGATGAAGGAAGGTTCACGCTGAAAATGTAATTTTGCAAGTGGCTCAACTATTAAGTGCGCCATGATGTCTTTTCTATTTTTCCACGAAATATGTTATAAATCACATCACATTTTCTCAAAGTGCTTAGGCGATGTGCAATAATAATAATCGTAAGGTTGTTACTTAACGACTCAATCGCTTCCATAACATTTGCCTCTGTCTCATTATCCAAAGCACTAGTTGCCTCATCAAACACAATTACCGAAGCCTGCTTATACAAAGCCCGTGCAATACCAATCCGCTGTCGTTGCCCACCTGATAGGCGCACACCACGCTCACCCACCAAGGTTTGATAACCATCGGGTAGATTTTCAATAAACGTCGCAATGTGAGCTTGTTTAGCGGCTTGTTTGACTCGTTCCAGATCAATCTTGGCGAGTGGAACGCCAAATGCAATATTTTCTGTCATTGAAGTATCTGATAAGAAAATACTCTGTGGTACATGCGCAATATTAGCCTGCCAAGCCGACATACCCAGCCGCTCAGCCGCCACCCCATCAACCAATAACTGTCCTTGTGTTGGGGACAGCAAACCCATCACAATATCCACCAATGTACTCTTGCCACTACCCGTTTCCCCAATAAAGCCGACCCTAGCTCCTTTAGGAATACGTAATTCAATATCCCGCAATACCCATGAATCCGTTCCCGCATATCGAAAAGAAACATTCTGTAACGTAATAGCATCCTGAAAAGATAGCGGCTGAATAAGCGGCTGAGGTTTTCTTAACGGATCAGCTTGGGCGATATACTGATTTACATCCGCCAACACAGCTTGCGAACTCTTAATAATTGACCAAGAAAAATAGACTTGTTGTAAGCTAGGCAGGAGTCGTTGTGCACCTAATGCCAGTGCCCCTAATACAGGTAACACAGCCTGTTGTTGATTGCCATAAGCCTGTAAGCCATAGGCGAGTAATACAATTAAAGTAACCCCGATAACTTCCAGCACAGGTTTGGGAAGACTACCTAAAAAAATATTTTGTATGCTTGCTGTTTGTATACGAGACACCACGCTTGTATAAAGGTGGCTAAACACAGGCTGGCTACCACCGATAATGACATCACGGATACCACCCAAGCCTTCCTGCATACATTTAACGGCTAACGGTTGATTTAGTGCAATAATCTGACTATTTTTCTCAATACGCTGCCGTACCAAAAAACCCATTAATACATATCCCCCACCTAAAACAGCAAAGGCAACCAAAGCAACCCAAATATTCACCAACATCAGCGTGACAATCACGGCAATACTCATAACCAATGCGCTGACCAACATCAGCACGTGCAAAACGCCTGAGTAAATAACATTGGCGACTTTTTCAGTGGTCATACTAATTAAATCACTGCTATTATTCGCTGCATGATATTCATAAGGTTGGTATAAGGCAAGGGTGTACAACTCACTTCGCAATTGCACACCCATAGCTACTGTCAAACGGCTATTAGCCCATAACAATAGAATCCTCATCCCAGCCGAAAATGCCGCTGCTGCAATAAAAGTCATGGTCAAAGGCAAGAGCAACTGTTTGCTAGAACTTATCCCTAATCCCACAACCACAAATTTAAACCACTCTGCATTAAACAATAACTCCGGTGTGGTCAACGCTGTTAAAAAGGGAATGACTGCACCAATACTAATAACTTCGGCAAACATAGTCATTAGCATCATTATTAATAATAATAAAAATTGGGAGCGACGCTTTTTTCCTAAATGCCGCCACAAGGTGATAATGTTGTGAATGAGTGTCGTGTTAAGAGTAGGTGTCGACATAGTAAATATTATCTTATTTGACAGATATACCAAGGCATAGCTTGCGCTAATCCTTGTTCTAAACAATGGGTGGGCGCATACCCTAGCAAGCTTGTTGCTTTGCTAATATCCGCTCTTGAGTGTTTCACATCACCAGCCCGGAAATCACGATACATTATCGCAGCCCCTCGCAAATGTACAAACTCTGGCAATAAACGCTGCTGTAACTGTGCATACAACTCAGTTAGTGACGTTTGATCCCCCACCGCCACGTTATACACCTGATTCACTGCATCCGGGTTTTCCGTCGTTGCCGCCAGCAAATTCGCCTGCACGGCATTGTCGATGTAACAAAAATCCCGGCTAGTTTCACCATCACCATTAATATAGACCGGTTCACCTTTAATCATGCTAGAAATCCACTTGGGAATGACCGCAGCGTATGCGCCATCAGGGTCTTGCCGCTGCCCGAAAATATTGAAGTAGCGCAAACCGATGGATTGTAAACCGTAAGTCCGGGCGAATACATCCGCATATAACTCATTCACATACTTCGTTACCGCATACGGCGACAAGGGTTTGCCGATCTTGTCCTCCACCTTCGGCAAGGCGGGGTGATCCCCATAGGTAGAACTGGAGGCCGCATACACAAAGCGTTTGACGTGCGCATCCCGTGCTGCGACCAGCATATTCAGGAAACCGTCAATATTGGTGCTGTTTGTGGTTATCGGGTCTTCAATCGAACGCGGTACACTGCCCAATGCCGCCTGATGCAACACATAATCCACCCCCTCACACGCCTGCTGGCAATCCACCAGCTCCCGGATGTCACCACGCAGCAAGCGGAAATTTCCCCACTGCTGCGGGCTAACCAGTGTTTGCACTTCATCCAGATTATGCTGATGCCCGGTGGAAAAGTTATCCAACCCTACCACCCGCTGGTCTAGCTTCAACAAGGTTTCCAGCAGATTGGAGCCAATAAAGCCAGCCACCCCCGTAACCAACCATGTTTTGGGGGAATGGGATAAATCCGCCAACAGCATGTCGTAAGTACGCTTTGTCATAAAGTTTGACCCAACCGTAAATGTTCAGAATTTGATAAGTGTTGTAACGCATAGGCATACCCCATGAACAACAACAAGAACATGCTTAGCATCAAACTATCGGGCAACTGCAACCACTCCCCCCCCAAACCAATGCCCATCAACACCAGTGCCGCCAATGTTATACGAGCTAAGGCTTGACGGTCTGATAAGCCATTGCGCATCAGAATATGGTGCAAATGGTCACGGTCTGCCGCCAAGGGCGATTTACCTTTGCGTAAGCGTCTAAACATAATCGCCACCATATCCATCAACGGTATTGCCACTAACCATAATGCCGTTACTGGGCGGAAACTGCGGTACTCGCCTTGGCTGCCAAAAATCAACAACCATACCACGCTCAAACCAATCAACATGCTTCCAGCATCGCCTAGGAATACTTTGCGCCCAAAGGGTAGCAACGACAAATTCGCTAACAAGTACGGCACCAGTGCGGCTAATAATAGCCCCGTTAACCATAACCCATAGCTATTCCGGGTCATGCTAAACAACACAATGAACCCTACAAAGGTGACGAGTGCCATACTGCCTGCCAACCCATCAATGCCATCCATCATATTAAAGGCATTGATGGCTGCAAGCACCGCCAAGACAGTTAGCCAATAACCAGCCAACCCCACATGTAGATCACCCAATCCTAATAAATCACCCATATTTTCCAGAAACAAGCCGCTACCAAGTATTAACAGCAGTGCTATAACCGTTTGCACCCCTAACCGCAAAGCAGCACCCAGCCCAACCCTATCATCCAGCGTCCCCAGCAATACAATGAGCAATGCAGACCAAAACCATACAAGGTGCAATGTCAGTGGTGGCAGTGATAACAAGCTGGCAATAGCTAATCCTGCAAACATTGTGATACCCCCTATCATGGGGATTTGCCCATCATGCTGTTTACGGCAATCCGGCTTATCCACCCACCCCAGACGCTCAGCCAATGGACACAGTAGGTAGATACTCGACAAAGTGACAAAAAATACCGTTAATAACACTAACATTTTACAATCTTGCGTCCACAGCATCTGCCGGAAATAGGTACTTCAGGTCATATACAACATGCAAAGGCTTACCCAAAGCGTGAATTGCTCCAATGCCCATGTCGTGAAATTGCTGATGTGCTACTGCCACTAGCACCGCGTCGTAATACTGTTGTTTAGGTTCATCAACCAGATCCAGGTTGTATTCTTGTTGTGCTTCCGCCGCCGTTGCCCAAGGATCATACACATCGGCCTTGATATGGTACTCACGCAACTCTTTAAGGATGTCAACTACCCGTGTATTGCGTAAATCGGGGCAGTTTTCCTTGAACGTCAGCCCCATGATCAACACTTTTGCACTCTCTACGTGAATGCGTTTTTTCACCATCACCTTGATCAATTGCGCCGCCACATACGCGCCCATGCCGTCATTGATACGGCGACCTGCCAAAATCACTTCTGGCTGGTAGCCTAACGCCTGTGCTTTGTGTGTCAGGTAGTAAGGGTCAACACCAATGCAATGCCCGCCGACTAAACCGGGGCGAAACGGCAAAAAATTCCACTTGGTTCCCGCCGCTTGTAACACGGCTTCGGTATCAATCCCCATACGGTTAAAGATGATGGCCAACTCATTGATCAAGGCAATATTCAAATCCCGCTGGGTATTTTCAATCACTTTAGCGGCTTCGGCGACTTTAATGCTGCTGGCTTTGTGTGTTCCTGCTGTAATCACGCGCTGGTATAATGCATCAATAAACGCTGCTGCTTCCGGGGTAGAGCCTGATGTCACCTTTTTGATGGTGGCAAGGCGGTGCTCCTGATCGCCGGGGTTGATGCGTTCCGGCGAATACCCCGCGAAGAAATCCACGTTGAAGGTTAACCCGGAGATACGCTCGATGACTGGGATGCAATCCTCTTCAGTCGCGCCGGGGTAAACAGTAGATTCATAGATCACGACATCGCCATGCTTGATGACCTTGCCGATGGTTGCACTGGCTCGCAGCAAAGGGGTTAAGTCAGGGCATTTATGGGCATCGACAGGTGTAGGGACGGTGACAATGAACACATTGGCATCGCGTAATGCTTCAAGCTGGTTGGTATAACTCAGGTATTGCGCAGCGCGTAATGCCTCTGCTGCTATTTCCAAGGTATGGTCATTGCCGCTTTGAAGTTCAACAATGCGGGCAAGGTTGGTGTCAAAACCGATAGTTGGCAAATGTTTGCCGAAAGCAACAGCTAACGGCAAGCCTACATAGCCTAGACCAACAATGGCTAAAACACAGTTGTCAATATTTTTGAGTGGCATGAAGTTAATGAACAATGTCAGGTGATGATAAAATAAGCACGCTACCGCCCTACTGTGACATCAGCATACGTTGAGTAAGAGGTGGTGTATTTAAAAATCAGGTTAGTTAGCAATACTTGCAAAATAGCCATAAGAGAAATCAGTATCACACAATGAAATTTACTTTTTCTTGATGAAATGAGGTTATGTCAAAAAATTTAATAAACCAGAATACACCTAGGTATACGTGAATTTGGGTTTTATAAGTAAAATAACGTATTACATGGTATTTCATCTGGTTCCCTATAGTGTAAGCATTTTATTTTTTAATAAAATGCTTACACACTAAAGTTAGTTGCACGGCAAAAAGGAAGAGTAAATGCTGAAAAGTGATGGAAAAAAACACCGCTTGCGCCCGCAGGATGGTCAAAAACTTAGAGAGTTGCGCGAAAAGCATCATCTGCATCAGTCTGGTTTTGCCGACAAAGTAAATGCACACTTACGCGATTTGATTCCATTTTTACCCGCGAGCGAAACGCTGTCGCAAGCACAAGTATCTGATTTGGAACTGGAAAATAGCAGCTTAAGCATTCTCCATTTGTTTGCTATCAGTGACTTATTTAGTGTGTCACCTAGATATTTATTGGGAAATTATTTACACTTGACAGCTAAAAGTGAGATAAATGTTGGCAGCACCAGCACCAGCACCAGCACCAGCACAGAAAGCCTGAATGATGGATCGTTCTGCATTTTTCCCTGCTTTCCCTCTGACCCTTTCATCCAAACCGGTGATGAAACATTCCAACAAGGCTCAATATGCGTTTCAGGGTCTTGTTTTCCCCGGCATTGCAAACGTGCTGGATAGCGGTAAAGTTAGTCATTTCCGATAGCCAAGGAGAGGCTTTATGACCTCGCTCATCAGTATTTCCAGCCTGACCAGTGATGCCGCCTGTTTCGAGCAAGTCCGTTCCGTGCGTTGGCCTAATGGGGTGATTTGTCCGCACTGCGGTTCACAGGACACTATCCGTCGAGGCAAGGATGACACCCAGCAGGAACGCCAGCGTTACCAGTGTAAGGATTGCCAAAAGCGTTTTGATGACCTGACGGGCACGGTGTTTGAAGGCCACCACCAGCCGCTGAAGGTGTGGGTGTTGTGCCTGTACCTGATGTCGTTGAACCTGTCCAACCAACAAATCGCCCGCGAATTGGGGTTGAACAAGGATGATGTTCAGGCGATGACGGAACAGTTACGGCGTGGTGTCGAGAAAAAAACGCCAGTAAACCTGTTTGGGAATGTTGAATTTGATGAGGTTTATGTCAAGGCTGGACACAAGGGAAACCCCGAAGCCGTCGCGGATGCTGGGCGTGAAGGTCGCCGCCGCGCCCTGAAAGGTGCGCCGGGGCGTGGGACACTGGAAAAGGACAAACCACCCATTTTCGGCATGATCCAGCGTTCCGGGGAGGTCGTGATCCGTATGCTGGCGAATGTGAAACAGACGACGATCAAGCCGTTGATTGTGGAAACGGTGGCAGCAGGCACGCTGGTCTACACCGATGAGTACAACATTTACAGCCGATTGGAAGAATGGGGCTATGCCCACAAAACCGTCAACCATGGCGCAGGCGAATATGCCCGTGACGAAGATGGTGACGGTTTCCATGAAGTCCACGTCAATACGATGGAAGGTTTTTGGTCACTGTTACGCTCATGGTTACGACCTCATCGGGGGATCTCACAAGAAAAGCTACCGTGTTACCTTGCATTCTTCGAGTCTCTTCACAACATCAGGAAACGGGGGCAAGCTGCCTTACAGTCCTTGCTTTCGCTGCTGTTGGGATAAGACCCTGAAACGCATATTGAGCCTCCAACAATTTAATAACTCGCCTGTTACCCAAGAACACATCGAGTTTTACCCATTGGATGCACTGATGAATTTCTTGTTTTCACCCATTGGTCGAGATACGCGGGAACGAAAGATTCATATACTGAACCGGATGATGGCCTATTTTCGCTCAAGTATTTACCGCCGGATTTACTTTATCCCCGGTGCGGCAAAAACACGTACCCGCCCTCCTTGTATTAGCCTTGCACCCACGGAGGGACAGGTGACATTTTCTTTTTACGATGGCAGTCAGGCTATCCGTAAGGTAACGCTCAGTAACTCACAACTGTGCAATACGTTACAGCGTCATTACCAACAAGAAGTGGAGTTAGTGCATTACGGGGTTGCGTTGCTGAAAGTGGCGCATAACACCTTGACGGCTGAACATAGCAATGTTTTGGAGGAAATCCGTTTCCTCCATCAGCAATGCATACCACTGGGGCAATGTGCGGATTGGATAAAAAACTGTTTCACCCCCGAAGTGCAGCAGTATTTGGATGGGGAAAATACCTAGAAATGAGTTTGCAGCAATGTCTGGTCAACCCGCAGTACGGGCAGTGTGCATCTGCTACCCACACCTGAACGTATCTCCCTGTATCACGCATCAACAGGGAGATTCACCATGAATACCAAAGCCTTATTGTTTGTGGTGCAAACCGACAATACCCAACTGTGACAGTCACTCAGCAACACGGGGGTGCCGTTGGTAGGGGCGTTGTGGTTTGGGCGTTTCCCGTGGAGAAATGACACTCACGCACAGTTTGTCACACGACAGGTTGCCCGGCCCGAACACAAACAGTACCAACAGCATCCTGTAATTGTAATGGTTTAATGATTTAGGACAGTCCTGAATCATTAAACCATTACATCTCCAGTATCCCCGCCATGACGAAGACCTGAAACAGGTCATCGGTATGGAAGCCCGCATC
The DNA here is from genome assembly GCA_029972225.1 of Candidatus Thiothrix putei. Lineage (NCBI taxonomy): Bacteria > Pseudomonadati > Pseudomonadota > Gammaproteobacteria > Thiotrichales > Thiotrichaceae > Thiothrix > Candidatus Thiothrix putei. The sequence goes on along the minus strand of CP124756.1, from coordinate 1,815,526 downwards.
GAGTTCTGTTCCGACAAGGAAGGTCAAAAGCTCACTAACGGCAGTTACGACAACAGCGCGGTTTCCATGTACATCGCCGCTGCCAGCAATGACATGCCCATTAAAATTGATGTGAGCGAAGGCTCCTTGAAAGAAGCCTTTGACCGCGGGCAAAAAGCCTTCAACCTCAAGGCTGGCCGTCTCAATTTGGCTTGTGCAAGCTGCCACATCCAGATGGTTGGTAACAACCTGCGCGGGCAGACACCGACCACCAGCTATGGCGATGCGACCCATTGGCCATTGTGGCGCGGCAAAGATGAAGTGCAATCCCTGCATGTGCGTCTTGCAGAGTGCGACCGTAACGCGGGCGTACAACCGCTGCAAGTGGGCAGCCAAACCTACACGGATATGGAAGTGTTCCTCACAGCACTGTCCAATGATTACCCTATCCAGTCACCTGCAATGCGCCCTTAAGTATTCCTCCACCTCTGCCTCCGCAAGCCACAACCAACCCAGTAGAACGGCTTACACCGCTGCTGGGCGGTTTCTTTATCAAGCAGCTTCGCGTAACACCTTGGTAGCCTCCACCATGTTGGCCAGTGCCGGGATCACCTCCGCCCATTGGCGCGTTTTCAGCCCACAATCCGGGTTCACCCACAAGCGTTGGGGTGGAATGTCGCGGCTGGCTTTCTGCATCATCCGCACCATGCTGTCTACCGTGGGGATATTGGGGCTGTGGATGTCGTACACGCCGGGGCCGATTTCATTGGGGTAGGCAAATTCACTGAACGCTTCCAGCAATTCCATATCGGAACGCGAGGTTTCGATGGTGATCACGTCCGCATCCATCGCGGCAATCTCCGGCATGATGTCGTTGAACTCGGAATAGCACATGTGGGTATGGATTTGGGTATCATCGCGTACCCCCGCTACTGACAGACGGAACGCCTCCACCGCCCATTGCAGGTAGGCTTTCCATTCGGTTTTGCGCAGTGGCAAACCTTCGCGGAAGGCGGGTTCATCCACTTGGATAATGCCGATGCCAGCCGCTTCTAGGTCAAGGATTTCATCCCGTAACGCCAGCGCAATCTGGAACGCGGTATCACGGCGCGGCTGGTCGTCCCGCACGAATGACCATTGCAGCATGGTAACCGGGCCGGTGAGCATCCCTTTCATGGGCTTGGCGGTGAGGGACTGGGCATAAGCCGACCATTCCACCGTCATCGCCAACGGGCGTGAGACATCGCCGTAAATGATCGGCGGTTTGACGCAACGGCTACCGTAGGACTGTACCCAACCCAGCCGGGTGAAGGCGTATCCAGCAAGCTGTTCTCCGAAGTATTCCACCATGTCGTTACGTTCGGCTTCACCATGCACGGGGACATCCAGCCCCAGTTGTTCCTGTACTTCGACGGCGTAGCGGATTTCTGCCTGCATCGCAGCGTGGTAGCTGGCTGTATCCAGTTGCCCCGCCTTGAAGTCACGCCGTGCCTTGCGGATTTCTTGCGTTTGCGGGAATGAGCCAATGGTGGTGGTGGGGTACAGCGGCAACTCAAAGCGTTGCTGTTGCGCCTTGGCGCGTTCGGGGTAAGTGGATGCGCGTTGCAGCAGTGCCGGGGTAATGTCTGCCATGCGTTGTGCCACTGCCGGGTTGTGTACCCGTGTGGAGGTTTGGCGGCTTTCAATGGCGGCGTGGTTGGCTTCCAGCGCAGTACGCACACTGCCGCGTCCTTGGGTCAGGGCTTGGCTGAGGATGCGCAATTCATCCAGCTTTTGCACGGCAAATGCCAGCCAATTTTTCAGTTCTGTATCCAGCGTGGTTTCCAGCCCCAAATCCAGCGGTACGTGCAGCAATGAGCAGGAGGGGGCAAGCCACAGGCGTTCCCCTAAGCGTTGGTGGATGGGTTCGAGCCATGCCAGCACCGCGTTGAGGTCGGTTTTCCAGAGGTTGCGCCCATCCACCACCCCAAGGGACAGCACTTTGTAGGGTGAAAGGTTGTCCAGCACCCGCGCTATTTCTTCCCGCCCGCGCACCGCATCCAGATGCAGCCCTGCCACGGGCAAGTTGCACGCCAGCCGCAAGTTGTCGCGCAACTCACCGAAATAGCTTGCCAGCAACAGGTTTAGGTTACGGCTTTGGAGCTGGTTGTAGGCGGATTCAAAGGCGTTTTGCCATGCCAGCGGCAAATCCAGCACCAGAATGGGTTCGTCGATTTGCACCCATTCCACCCCCAGCGCGGCGAGGTATTGCAACACTTCCACATACACGGGCAGCAGGCGGGGTAGCAGTTCCAGCTTGTCGAATTCCTGCCCCTTGACCTTGCCCAGCCACAGGTACGACAACGGCCCCAGCAGGACGGGCTTGGGGTTGAACCCGGCGGCTTTGGCTTCTTTCACCTGATCCAGCAACTGGGTGGAAGCCAGATGAAAATCGGTGTCTGCTGCCAGTTCCGGCACGATGTAGTGGTAATTGGTGTCAAACCATTTGGTCATTTCACAGGCAAAAGTGGGTTCGCCTGTCGGGGCGCGTCCCCGTGCCATGCGAAAATACTGGTCCAGTTCGTTTGCCCCTTGCCCCTGTTGGAAACGTGGCGGGATATTGCCGAGCATCAGGCTGGTGTTCAGCACATGGTCGTACAGGGCGAAATCGCCCACGGGCACAAAGTCTAGCCCCGCTTGCTGCTGGACGTTCCAGTGCTGTTGGCGCAAGCTGTAAGCCGTCGTCAGCAAATTATCAGCGTCAGCCGTGCCTTTCCAGTAACTTTCCAGTGCAAATTTCAGTTCACGGTTCGCGCCCATGCGCGGGAAGCCGAGGTTGTGGAGTCGCATACACATTCTTCCATTGAATAACAGGAAGGTGGATTGTGCAGTGATCTATCAATGAATAGAATCGCGTTTTTCTCAGCAAATCATGAGTAAATCTCATTATGGACATCGCCCACCTACGCATTATCCACGCCCTGCACCAGTACCAGACGCTCGGTGCGGCGGCAGAAGCCTTGTGCCTGACCCAATCCGCCCTGTCACACCGCATGAAAGCATTGGAACACGAGATCGGTATTGCCTTCTGGAACAAACAGGGGCAACGCCTCAGCCTCACGCCTGCGGGACAGGAATTGTTGCGGCTGGCGCAGCGGGTTTTGCCAGAAATTGCAATCACCCGCAGTCGCCTCAAACTGATGGCGGACGGGCGCGGCGGGCGTTTGCATGTCGCGGTGGAATGCTTGCCTTGTGCGCAATGGCTGAATCCGGCACTGACCCGTTTTATGCAGGAATGGTCTGCTATTGATGTGGATGTGGTCAGCCAGTACCGCTTTTCCGCGTTACCGGCTTTGCTGAGCTACCAGATTGATGCCTGCCTAACACCCGACCAGATGCCGCATGGTGATTTGCACCATGAACCACTTTTCAGTTACCGGCTATGCTTGGCGGTAAGCAAGCAGCACCGCTTGGCGACACGGCAAACGTTCACCGCCAGTGATTTGACAGATGAAACCTTGCTGACCTATCCGGTGGAGCGTAGCCGTTTGGATGTGTTCACCCAGCTTTTGCAACCTGCTGGGCTGGAGCCACGCCACCACAAGACGGTGGGGGATACGGAATTGATGCTGGGGATGGTTGCCAGTGGACGCGGAATTGCGCTCCTTCCCGCATGGTTATTGGAACGCAATGCCTGTCGGGATCGCATTGCGCTGTTAACTCACGCGGTCCAGCCGCTGGAAAAACATCTGTGGCTGGTGGTTCGTGCAGAAGATCGCCAACAGGCATGGATGCAGGGATTATTCACCTGCTTGCGTCAGCAAAAACCACCCAATTCATAGGTGGTGGTAAAACGCCTCTTCGCGATAGCAAGATGTGTGCCGAAAGCGTGGGTTAACGCTGCTGTTTCGCCACTTCCCGCAAGCCCTGCACCGCCTGTTCCAACACCGTGCTCTCGGCTTTTTGCGGATAAACCATGTACGCCGGATGGTCGTATTCCGGCGCACCCACCACCGGAAACAATTGCCCCGTCATCAACAACGGCTGTGCCAAACGCACCGGCAAAAAACAGCAACCACCATTCGCCAGCACCAGTTGTATCGCTAACCAACCGATATTCGCCACCAATGCAGGCGTTTCCATTTGCGGGAAACTTTGGCGGTGTTGCGCATGAAAACTTGCGCCCCAATCAACGTGGACATAACCCGACCCCGGTTCGTGAACATCAGGGCGACTGCTGACCAGAATCAGGCGTTCGTCAAACAAATGTTCAACAATCAGCCCCGGTTGATGGCTGGGCGTGTACATCAAACCCATGTCGAGCGTGCCTTCAATCAAACGGCGCATCAGGTCATCTTCAAAACCGATTTCAGTACGCATGGCCACATCGGGATTGGTGCGGCGCATCCACCCGACCCATTGCGGCAAAAAACCTTCCCACAAGGCAATGCGCCCCCCGACACGCAGCGTCGCGCGGTAACGGCTGGATGAACCCACGTCGTGAATCGCCTGTTCTGCGGTAAATACCAGCCGTTTGGCGTATTCCAGAAAACGCCGCCCTGCGGGTGTCAGGCTCGCGCCGGAGCGATTGCGCACGAACAGCCGTGCATTCAAGGTTTCCTCCAGCCGTTGAATCCGCGCACTCACGGTGGATTGCGTGAGGTGTAGCTGGCTGGCAGCGGCAATAAAACTGCCGTGGGCAGCAATCGCGAGGAAAGTACGGGCTTGTTCGGTATCCATGCGGCAATCTTTACTATCGACAATTTCGATATTAGACAGCAAAAAATATCGTTATGTAAGCACTAATGCTTATGCGTATGCTTAAATCTGAACATTTTAGTAGGAATAGGAGGCACACCATGTCCACAGAACTAAACGTTGAACGCGATGCCGAAGGCTATCTCGTTAACCCCGAAGATTGGAATCCAGACATTGCCCACGCTTTCTCCGCTGAAGAAAACATCGAATTGACCGATGATTACTGGGTCGTGTTGCAATACGTGCGTGATTATTGGGAAGAACACAAAATCACCCCCGACATCCGCCACGTCACCGATTTCATGGCAAAACAGCAAGGAATCGACAAAAAAGCCGCCAAGCAGCAATTGTTCCATCTGTTCCCTTATGGCTATGTGAAACAAACCTGCAAAATTGCCGGAATGCAACGCCCCCGTGCGTGGAGTACTGGCTAGTTTATCCATGACGCAGCATACATCTGACAACACACTCCGATGGCTGGAAGGCTTGCCGCCGGGCTACTTCGCAGTAGCAATGGCGAGCGGCATCTTGAGCATTGCGTTTGACATGATCGGGCAAACGCTGCTGGCGGAGGGGCTATTCATGGCAGCGTTGCTGACATGGGTCATCATGCTGGGTTTGAGTGCGTGGCGTTTATGGCGTTTCCCGCAAGCGGTGAAAATCGACCTGTTGAATATCCGGCGGGTATTTGCGTTTTTTACGCTGGTGGTATCGACCAATGTGGTGGGGATTTTGCTGCATCAACACGGCTACCCGCAATTGGCGTTGGCGTGTTGGGCGTTTGCCTTTGTGGTGTGGTCATTGCTGTTGTACCTGAGTTTTAGCGTGCTGACGTTTTTGACGCATCCGCATACCGTGAATGTGGTGCATGGCGACTGGCTGACTTCGATTATTGCCACGCAATCGCTGGTATTGTTGGGGGTGATGGTTGCGCCGGATTTGGGCATTTACACCGATTACATGCTGGTGGAAGTGCATTTGCTGTGGCTGCTGGGGCTGGTGTTATACGGGATTTTTGTCACCTTATTTTGCTACCGGATATTCTTCCAGCGATTTCAGCCGGAAGACACTTCACCCTTGTTGTGGGTCATTATGGGTGCAGCGGCGGCAGGGGTGAATGCCGGAACGGTGTTATTGCAAACCTCGCCTAGCCTGCACTTTTTACAAGCCTTGCACCCGTTTATTGATGGCGTAGCAATGTTGTTGTGGTCGTGGGCAACTTGGTGGATTCCGATGCTGGTGATCTTTGGGGTATGGAAGCACGGGGTGAAACGTTACCCGCTACGCTACGAACCGGCGATGTGGAGCATGGTGTTTCCGCTGGGGATGTACGCGGTTGCCAGTTTCCGCTTAGGGTTGGCGGCTGAATTTCCGCCGTTGCAGTGGATTTCACTGCTGATCGTGTGGGTGGGTTTTGCCGTGTGGTGTTTGGTGTTGCTGGGGTTGGTTTTATTCATGTTTTTTAGTCATAAGGAAGTTTCACAATGAGAGATGTTTTTAAGCGTATTGGTGGTAAAGCCGCAGTGGATGCAGCAGTTGATCGTTTTTACGAATACATGCTGACGGATGATCGCGTCAAACACTTTTTCGCGAATACCAATATGGAAAAGCAACGCCAACACCAGAAGGATTTCATTTCCTTTGCGTTGGGCGCGGAAGGCGGTTATGCGGGTAAGGACATGCGTTCCGCTCACCAGCACATGGTCGATCACATGGGGCTTTCGGATGTGCATTTCGATGCCACGGTGGAAAATCTGGTCAAAGCCTTGCGCGATTTGAATGTGCCGGAAGACATTATCGCGGACGCGGGTGCAATCGTGGAAAGTACCCGTACTGACGTATTGTGCCGGTAATTCCATCCGCATCACAGGTTGCCCCACCGATTGATCGGTGGGGCAACCGTACTCAGGAGTCGTTAGCGCAAGGCATCAATGCCTGCACCAAAATTGATGTGGAATACGCCGCCATCCATGACTAAAGCAGGCACAGACTGGATTCCGGCTGCTTCAGCTTCTGCTAATCGAGCTTTATCCTCGCCCAAATGGACAATTTCCACCTCATAGCGTGCCGGATCGAGTGCATTAGCCACCGCTTGTTCGGCGGCAACACACACCGGACAACCGGCATGATAAAATATGGCATTGGTTTTCATAATATTTTCTCCTGAAATTGTTACGGTGGATGCCTTTATGACACACTCACAGCTTAAGCCTCTGCGCCGCAGCATAATAGCAGGCACTTTTTGGTTCCCTACCTACTTTATGGGGTAATTTCATGAAAAATAAGGCAGAAAAAAAATCATCATCCCAGCGTTCAAGCTATCGGCAGTTAGAGGATGTCGTTGGGTGTAAATGGTCGGTTTCTGTCTTGCAGGCTATTGCCGAGGGTATTTCCCGCCCCGGCGCATTAGAGCGTCATATCGAAGGTATTTCCACCAAAGTATTGGGGGAACGCTTGCGAAAACTGACGGCTTACGGTTTGTTATCCCGTCAAGTTTACCCAGAAATACCACCGCATACCGAATACACCATCACAGAAAATGGCAAAAAGCTGGCGCTTATCATTGCCCAATTGCAATCGTTAGATCATGACATCCGTTCGACCGCAGACCACAAACAGTAATTTGATTATTAAGGAAATTTTCCATGATTCAATTGGAGATTACCCCGCCCGCTTCACAGCAACCGGCATTCACGCACTTGGCTTTCCGACCGTTTTTTCTGGCTGCGGGCTTGTATGCGCTGCTGGGCATGGTGTTATGGACTGCGCTTTACAGCTTTAACTGGCAAGGTTTGCACAGTGCTTACCCGTCGGTAACCTGGCACGCGCATGAAATGGTGTTTGGGTATGCGGGTGCAGTCATTACGGGTTTTTTACTGACCGCTATCAAAAACTGGACGGGGCAACAAACCTTGAGTGGTACGCCATTGCTGCTATTGGCGGGATTATGGTTGGCAGCACGGGTATTGCCGTTTACGGGGTTGCCGCTGGTGTGGACGGCAGTGTTGGATGTGGTGTGGCTCACGGGTTTACTGGTCGCAGCGGCACTGCCCATTATCCGAGCGAAACAATGGAATCAAGCGGCGATTGTGGGCAAGGTTGCATTGCTGTTGCTGGCGAACACGCTGTTTTATCTGGGTTTGCTAGGTATTTGGGCGCAAGGAATGCAACTGGGTTTGTATGCGGGTTTTTACGTCATTGTAGCGTTGATTTTGACGATGGGGCGGCGGGTAATCCCGTTTTTCATCGAACGCGGTGTAGGTTGCCCGTTTACCGCGCAGAACCATTCGTGGATTGATCGCGCCAGCTTGATTTTGTTTTTGCTGTTTATGCTGGCGGATTTGCTGGCAATGGCAAGCGGTCATCCCGGCTCAGCGTGGGCGGCAGCACTTTTGGCATTGGTGCAAGTGCCGCTGCATATTTTGCGTTTGTGGGGCTGGTATCACCCCAATATTTGGCAAAAGCCGTTGTTGTGGGTGCTGTATCTGGCGTATGGCTGGTTGATTGCGGGTTTTGCGCTGAAATTTCTGAGCCTGGCGGCGGGAATTTCACCGTTTTTGGCGATTCATGCGTTTGCGTATGGCGGGATTGCGACCCTGACGGTGGGGATGATGGCGCGTGTGACGCTGGGGCATACCGGGCGTAATGTGGCTGAGCCGCCGTCGTTAGTCAGCGTGATTTTCGGCTTATTGCTAATCGGTACGCTGGTGCGGGTGGTCGCTGCGGGGCTGTTTCCACAGTTTTACGCTTTATGGATATTAATGGCGCAATTTATCTGGATCGTGGCTTTCGCCCTGTTTGTTTGGCAGTATGCACCCATGTTGATCAAACCGCGTGTGGATGGTCGTTATGGCTAATTTACCTCCGAGTACCCCAACCTTGGGCGAAGCATTTTTCTACTGGCTGAAACTCGGTTTCATCAGCTTTGGTGGCCCGATGGGGCAGATTGCGATGATGCACACCGATCTGGTGGAAAAGAAACGCTGGATTTCGGAACACCGTTTTTTACACGCACTGAATTTCTGCATGATCTTGCCGGGGCCGGAAGCGATCCAGTTGGCGATTTACATTAGCTGGTTGATGCACGGCGTGGTGGGCGCGGTGATGGCGGGGGTATTGTTCTTTATGCCTGCGTTTTTACTGCTCTCCGTATTGGCGGGGGTGTATCTGGCATGGGGCGATGTACCGCTGATGCAGGGTCTATTTTATGGCATAAAACCCGCAGTGGTGGCGATTGTGCTGTTTGCGGCGTGGCGAATTGGCTCGAAGGCACTGAAAAACAGCGTCTTGTGGGGCATTGCAGCAGCGGCTTTTGTTGCCATTTTTGTGTTTGGGATTGGTTTCCCGTGGATTGTGTTAGCAGCCGCTTTATTGGGTGTGATTGGTGGCAAAGTCATGCCGGACAAGTTCAAAGGCGGCGGCGGACACGGTGCATCTGACAAGCAATACGGCGCGGCGGTGATTGATGACCACACACCCACTCCGGCACACGCCCAATTCTCATGGATGAAGCTGGGGATGACGCTGGCGGTATTTGTTGGCATCTGGGGGCTGGCAATGCTGGTGGTCGGCGGGCAGCAAACCCTGAATGACATGGGCAGTTTCTTTACCAAGGCAGCATTTCTGACCATTGGTGGGGCGTATGCGGTGTTACCGTATGTGTACCAAGGTGGGGTGGAACAGTACGGCTGGCTGACCGGCCCGCAAATGATTGATGGTCTGGCACTGGGCGAGACTACCCCAGGGCCATTAATCATGGTGGTCACTTGGGTAGGCTATCTGGGGGGTGTTACCAAGGAAGTGTTTACCAATCCGCTTGCTGCCGGTTTTGCCGGGGCAGCGGTGGCAACGTTTTTCACCTTTTTGCCGTCATTCCTGTTCATTCTCGCGGTAGGGCCAGTGGTGGAAAGCTCGCGTAATGACATCAAGTTTACCGCACCTTTGACCGGCGTGACCGCTGCGGTGGTGGGTGTCATCATGAATCTGGCGGTGTTTTTCGCTTGGCATACGTTCTGGCCGAAAGCGACGGACGCGACTCCGTTTACAGCCCCGTTTGAATGGTTCGCTGTGGTGGTAGCAATCGCTGCGTTTATTGCCTTGTGGAAATACAAGGTGGACGTGATGAAAGTAATCGGCGTGTGTGCCGTATTGGGATTGGTTTATACACTGGCTATGGGAGCAATGTGAGATAAAACGCACGGTTAAACCGGAAAAATTGGCTTTTTCCCAGCAAGGCATCCCCGCCGCTTTAGGTGCTGCCGTACTGTTTGGCGCAAGCACTCCGCTGGCTAAGTTGTTGCTGGATGGCATTAGCCCGTGGATGCTGGCGGGCTTGCTGTATCTGGGTTCAGGGCTGGGGTTGCTGTTGTACCGCTGGTTCAGTCACGCCCCGTCAGTCAGGCTATCCCGTCACGAAACCCTCTGGTTTGGTGGTGCGGTGCTGTCTGGAGGGGTCATTGCACCTGTGTTACTGATGGTGGGGTTGGTCAATATGCCTGCTTCCGGTGCTTCCCTGCTGCTCAATGCCGAAGGGGTGTTCACCGCACTGCTGGCATGGTTCGTCTTCCGCGAAAACGTGGATCGGCGCATTGCACTGGGTATGTTCGCTATCGTTGCCGGGGCGTTGCTATTGAGTTGGTCAGGGGAAGCACGCATTGGCACTGTATGGCCTGCGCTGGCGATACTCGGAGCCTGTTTTGCTTGGGGAGTCGACAATAACCTAACCCGCAAGGTATCACTGAATGATGCAACATGGATTGCGTCGGTGAAAGGGCTGGTGGCGGGTATCGTCAATCTTGCCTTGGTGTGGGTATTGGGTGCTGCATCGCTACCCGCACTTCCTTTGTTGGGTGCAGCCCTGTTGCTGGGGTTTCTGGCTTACGGGGTAAGCCTCACCCTGTTCGTGGTCAGTTTGCGCCATTTGGGGACTGCCCGTACCGGGGCTTATTTTTCAGTTGCACCCTTCTTCGGTGCAATGCTCTCCATCGTGTTGTTGGGCGAACCCGTCACAGTGCCACTGCTGGCAGCGGGGCTGTTGATGGCGGCAGGTGTCTGGCTGCATTTGACAGAAAATCATGCCCACGAACACCCGCATGGTGCACTGGAACATGAACATGAGCATACCCATGATGAACACCACCAGCATGGGCATGATTTTCCGGTAGCGGTGGGTATCAAGCACCGGCATTGGCACAGGCATGAACCGATGGTGCATACCCATGCCCATTTCCCGGATGCCCATCACCAGCATGGGCATGAGTAATGATGGGTAGCTGGTGTAGCGGAACAGGAAGCCTTACTTTTTCACTTCATCCTTGGCGGGCATGTCCATTTTGCCCATGTCATGCCCAGCCGGAGCTGTTTCTGCTGCTGGGTCGGCTTCCGCCTTCTGGAACGGGGTGTAGCGTACTGTCATGGGTGCAGGCGTAACCGACAACACCACTTTCATGTCATCACTGGTTTTGAAGTCGCCCGTGCCTTTCAGCAGGTTTTCTTCCACTGGTTCCAGCTTCACTTCGGTTTTGGTATCACCAGAAAGCACCGTGGCGGTGGCGGTCATTCCCGCACTGGGCTGGGCTTCGTTGGCATGGTTCATCACGTATACGGTGATGTCCTTGTCCTTGATCACCAGTTCGAGATGGTGGGTGTCGGTCATGCGGATTTGCCCATCGTGCGGGGATTTCTGGCTATCGAGGAATTCATCTGTATGCGCCATTGCATAGCCTGCCATCAGTAGGGATGCAGCAAACAGGGTGGTTTTAAACAGTTTCATGGGTAGCTCCTTGATTAGATAAAAGGTTTTGTAACGGTTTTTCGCCCCAGCGGTAAAACAGTACCGGGGTAAGCAGGGTATCGAGCAGGGTGGAACTGACCAACCCGCCGAAAATGACTAATGCCACCGGATGCAAAATTTCCTTGCCCGGTTCGCCGCTGGCTAAGATCAGGGGCAGCAACGCAAACGCTGCCACCAACGCGGTCATCAACACGGGTGTCAGACGTTCCAGGCTGCCGCGCACGATCATGGGGATGCCGAACGTTTCGCCTTCATGCTGCACCAGATGCTGGTAATGGCTGATTTTAAGGATGCCGTTGCGGGTGGAAATCCCCGCCAGTGTGATGAAGCCGACCAGACTTGCCACCGACAGCGTTTGCCCCGCCAGCCACAGCGCCACCACCCCACCGACCAGTGCCAGCGGGATATTTCCCATGATGATGAGCGCCAACACGCTGGATTGGTAACGGCTGTACAACACCAGAAAAATCAGCGTCAGTGATACCAGCGCCAGCATGGCAATGAGTTGGGTAGCTTCCTCTTGTGCCTGGAACTGCCCTTCGAGGCGGGTGAAATAGCCTTCGGGTAACGGGAAATCGGCAAGTTCGGCACGGATGGCTTGCACCACACCTGCCATGTCCGCGCCATCAGCGGCATTGGCAGACAGCACAATGCGGCGGCGGCTGTTTTCACGCACGATCTGGTTGGGGCCGCTGCTGTCTTCGATGCTGGCAATCTGTTGTAGGGGAATGTAGCCCGCGTGGGTTTCCACCAGCAGATTGCGCAAACCGTGGGCGGTGCGGTCAGCGTCTTGCAGGCGGATCACCACGTCGGCACGGCGGTTATTGTCCAACACTTGTGCGACCGTTGCGCCGTTGGCAAGGGTTTCGAGGGCTTGGTTGATGCTGGCAGGGGTAACGCCGTATTGCTGCACTTTGTTGTAATCGACCCGTACCTGCAATTGCGGGATGCGCACCTGTTTTTCGAGCTGCAAATCGACCACGCCGGGAATCGCTGCCAAGCGGGTTTGCAAATCTGTTGCCAAGCTACGCAAGGTGTCGGTGTCATCGCCAAACACTTTCAAGGCTATTTGCGCCCTGACTCCAGAGAGCAAATGGTCAAGGCGGTGCGAAATCGGTTGCCCGATATTGATGGCAGCCGGGATCACCGCCAATCGGCTGCGAATGTCCGCCAATACCGCGTCACGCCCACGTTCCGAAGGTGCTAAATCCACGTCAATTTCGCTGGAATGCACCCCTTCGGCGTGTTCGTCCAGTTCAGCGCGTCCGGTGCGCCGCCCGACCTGTTTCACCTCCGGCACTTGCAACAACAGGTTTTCTGCCAATGTGCCAATGCGGTTGGATTCGGTCAGGGAAATGCCCGGTTGCAACAGCAGGCTGACCGTCAACGTGCCTTCGTTGAACGCGGGCAGGAACGCACGGGGAAAGAACGGGATGCTGGCGATGGCGAGCAATACCACGATCACGGCGGCACTGAGCAATAGCTTGACGTGGCGGAATGACCAGTGCAGCAGGCGGGTGTCGAGGCGTTTGAGGAGGCGGACTAGCGGGGAATCTGGCTTTTCTGCCGCCGTTTGTTTCCCCAGCAAGTAATAACACAACACCGGCGTCACCGTCACCGCCACCCCCAAGCTCGCCAGTATCGACACAATGTAAGCAATACCCAAGGGCGTAAACAGCCGCCCCTCAATCCCCGCCAGAAAGAACAGCGGCACAAATACCAGTACCACAATCAGCGTGGCATACACCACCCCGGAACGCACTTCCCGCGAAGCCGCCGCAATCACTTGCAAGGCAGGCAAGGGTGCGGGCAGCAACGCATTCTGGCGCAGACGGCGCAGCACGTTTTCCACATCGACGACCGCATCATCCACCAGTTCGCCCAAGGCAATCGCCAAGCCGCCCAGCGTCATGGTATTGACCGACAAGCCAAACGCATGAAACACCAACCCTGCTGCCAGCAAGGACAGCGGGATGGCGGTCAGTGAAATCAGCGTGGTGCGCACATTCAGCAAGAACAAAAACAGCACAATCACCACCATGATAGCCCCGTCACGCAAGGCTTCTTCTACATTGCTGATGGCACTTTCGATGAAATTGGCTTGCTTGAACAGCAGGTTATCCGCCTTTACCCCCGCAGGCAGGTTGCGGTTGATCTCTGCCAAGGCGCTTTCTACTTCGCGGGTGAGCTTGACCGTATCGACACTGGGCTGCTTTTGCACCGACAGGATGACCGCCGGTTTGCCCATGAAACTGGCTTCCCCGCGTTTCACCCCAGCGGCAAATTCCACCTTCGCTACCTGCTGCAACAGGATCGGCACGTTGTCACGGTGTGCTACCACTAATTGCTGCATGTCTTCCAGCTTGGTGGTGCGCCCAATGTTGCGGATCAGGTATTCCTGCGACTGTGCTTCCAGAAAGCCGCCGCTGGTATTGCTGGCAAAACCGTGCAGCGCGGTTTGCAACTGGCTGATGCTGATCTTGAGGCGTTCCATGTTTGCCACATCGGGGGTAATGCGGTACTGGCGTACTTCGCCGCCCATCGGGATCACTTGCGATACCCCCGGAATCCCCAGCAAGCGCGGGCGCACCACCCACTCCGCCAAATCCCGCACCTCCATCGGTGTTGCTGTCTTACCCCCTTCACCCCTTGCGGGGGAAGGGTTGGGGATGGGGGGTTCTTCCGCCGTCATTGCCACCAGCAAAATCTCACCCATGATCGAACTGATCGGCGACATTTGCGGCACAACGCCTGCGGGTAACTGGTTGGTAACTGCTCCGAGTCGCTCGGAAACTTGCTGGCGGTTACGGTAAATGTTCGTCCCCCAGCCAAATTCGACGTACAGAATCGACAAGCCCACGCCGGAGACGGAACGTACCCGTGTCACGCCTTCCAGCCCGTTCATCGCCGTTTCCAGCGGGAAGGTGACTAGTTGTTCGACCTCTTCCGGGGCGATACCTTCGGCTTCGGTCATCAGGGTGACGGTGGGTTTATTGAGGTCGGGGAATACATCCACGGGCAATTGCCGCAGGGTAAACAGCCCATACAACATCAGCAGCAATGCCCCCATCAACACGAACAAGCGTTGTTTCAGGCTGATCTGGATAATCGCGTTAAACATGGCAACCCCCTAGCGCACTTGCGACAGCAAGACCGCGCTGCTGGTGACGGCGCGGATACTGCTGTTCGGCAAGCCTTCGGTAATGATTACGGTATCGGCATCCAGCGTTTGCAGCTTGACGGTGTGGGGGGTGAAGCGTTCGGCGGCGGTTTTTACCCACACGGTTGGCTGTTGCTGGTTATTGTTGACCACGCTGCTGGCGGGTAAGGGCGTGCCTTGAATGCTGGTGCGGGTTTGCACGGCGAGTTTGAGCGGTTGCCCGACGGTGAGGGGAGATTCTCCTCTCGCTTCCACCTTAAAACGTAGGGGCAGGGCTTGGTTGCGCAGTTGTTGGCTGCTGCCGATGAAGTCCAGTGTCAGGGTTTTGCCATTGAGGGTGGTGGTTGCACCGGTGATTTGTGCCGCTACCGTTGCGTCGTAGGCGAGGGCTTCGACTTGTAACTGTGTCGGGTCAATGATTTCAAACAGGACATCGCCTGCGTTGGCTTGTTGCCCTAACACTACCCTGGCACTGCTGATAATGCCGGATAGTGGGGCAAGCAGCGGTTGTGGCTGTTGCGCAAGGTGGCTTTGCAGGGCTTTAAGGCGGGCATTGAGGGTGTCGGCGGTGTTGCGGGCGGCATCGACTTCCATTTGTGGAATAACGCCTGCAATGCTAGTCAGTCGTGCGGCGTTTTTCTCTGCTAATGCCAGTTCGGAGCGTACTTCAGCGATTTTGTCTTGCTGGTCGCCCTTGTCGGTATTGCTGGCGGCGGGTTCGAGGATAGCGAGGGTTTGACCTTTTTTGACCCTGCTGCCAATGCTGGGGAAGCCGTTTTCCGGTGCAAGCAAGCGCCCGCTCAGCGGCGGTTGAATCACGGCACTGGCGTTCGGGTCAGTTACCACCACGCCGTTTAAGGTGACACGTTGGGCAACGGTTTGCGGTTTGCTGGCCGTGGTGTGTAAGCCAAGTATTTGTTGGGACGCTTGCGGCATGAACACGCTGCCATCGGTCAAGCGGGTGGCTTGTGCTGTGCCATTGCTAAACGCCAGTTTGCCCACCAGCAAATCGTTGACGCCCTTGGCTTGCACGGTTGCCAGCAATTCGCGTTTGTCCGCTTGTTGCAACCATGCTGCATCGGTTTCACCTATGCCGTTGGCATCGGTTTGCAGCAGCAGCTTTTGCCCCTTGCTTTCCAGCTCGATGTTGGCATTGGAAATCGGGGTGTTATCGCGGAAATGGCTGGCATACAGGGTCAATTTGCCGTCGTGGAGTGCGCCGAGCAGTTCCACGTCGGGCGATTGTAATTCCCAGCGTATGCCGCTGTTATTGGGGGCGATAATGGGCGCAGGGGGCGCGTCATCGTGGCTGTGGTCTTCGCCACCGTGGGCAAATACAGCCAAGGGGAGGCTTGCCATACCCATGAGCAAGCCGCCGCTTAATACGGCAACCATCTGTTTTTTCATGACTTTTATGTCCAATACTGTAGGTCGGGCTTTAGCCCGACAAAAATGTTGCAATGGGTTGCGGGGGGATGTCGGACTGAAGTCCGACCTACAGTTCAGGCAATCGGTGGGCGGTAGGGTACGTCAGCAGCTTCTGGCAATACCTGTGGGGAGAAAACTTGCGGGATGAAACCGTTTGGCGGTACAACGGCAGGCAGCATTGGCAAGCTCAGGACAAACTGTGCGTGCTGGAGTTGGTCGCAATGGCAAGTATCAGCGGAAACTTGTGCCGACTGCTGTTTTTGCATCTCAAGACAGCAGCGATGGTCGGTGGCTTGCATTGTTGGTACATGATGACACACCATCGACGCTGACCAGACCGGCAGGGCAGCCATCAGCAAGATGAGGAATGTGACAATGTGCTTGCGCATACGATTAGTAAATACCTGTATGATTTCGGTTCAAACATAGCAAAAGTCTCAAGTATAGGCAAATGCCCCGTCCAGACATTACTCCGCCTCTAGCTGCAAGTACGTCTGATGCACATTGCGCCCATGCAAGTCTTTGGACAGTTTGAGGAAGCTGAACTTATCATCCGCTGACAAGCGTTTAACCGCATCGCCCAAATCTTCCATCGCCTCTAGCGACTTGCCGACCTCCGTTACCAGCCAATCGAGGTAATCGCCGGTATTTTTCTGCGCGGCAGCCAAATCGCTGGGTGCACCATGCCCCGCAATGACGTGTTCGGGCTTGAGTTCCGCCATTTTCTTGAAAGTTGCTTGCCAGTCTTTTACTTTGGAAATTTCCGGCAATACGCCCAGCATCCGCTCGTTGAATACCATATCGCCCGTGAATACCAGCTTTTCCTTGGGCAACCACAGCACCGCATCGCCGAGGTAACGCAAGGACATTTCCACGCCACCGATGGTTAGGGTTTTTCATCGCCCTCAAAGGTTTCGCTGGCGTATTCCACTTGCAGGTCTTCGGGCTTGCCGCCAATCGCGCTGGACAAGCGTACCCCGTCGGCGGTGATAATAAAGCCAGTGGTGTTATTCAACCCTTGGTTGTCGGCACTGCGTTGGTCGAGTTCACCGATGATGGCGTACACGTTGTCGGTGACTTTTTGGGTGGTGGGTTCAAAAGTGTGAGCGAATGGCGCGGCTAATAGCAGCAAGCCGATGAGCCCTGACACGAGTTTTCTTAACATGGTGGAATCCTTAAATGAATATTCTATGACACAAAACATGCACCATTTCATATATTTGATTTTGCGAATATTATATACTTCTTTTCCATATCAGCAAGAGGCATACCATGTACAACGTTCTGTTCCTTTGCACCGGCAACTCCGCCCGCAGCATTATGGCGGAAGTCATCCTCAATCGTCTGGGGATTGGTAAGTTCAAGGCATACAGCGCGGGCAGCCACCCACCCGGCGAAGTCAACCCACTAACGACTAGTTTACTTCAACGCCTGAATTATGAAACCGCTGATTTGCGTAGCAAAGACTGGGCAGAATTTTCCACACCGGATGCCCCCAAACTCGATTTCGTGTTCACGGTGTGTGACAAAGCGGCGGCGGAAATGTGTCCGGTATGGGCGGGTCAACCAATGACCGCGCACTGGGGTGTACCGGATCCGGCAGAAGTAAGCGGCGATGATCTGACCCGTCTGGCAGCATTCCGCGAAGCCTATCGCCAGCTTCACAACCGCATTGACATCTTCGTCAATCTGCCCCTCCACGCGCTGGATGAGCTGACATTGCAACAACACCTGCATGAGATTGGCAATACCACCTTGTCAGCGGTAAAGGAGGCTTAACGGTATGAGCGCCCAATGTGAAGTCACTGTCAAACGCTCCGCCGGTGCGCCAATGGGTCTGTTTGAACGCTACCTGAGCCTGTGGGTACTGCTGTGCATTCTGGTGGGTATCGCACTGGGCAGCCTGATTCCTGATGTGTTCCAAGGGATTGGGCAAATGGAAGTCGCCCAAGTCAACTTGCCAGTGGCGCTGCTGATTTGGCTGATGATCATTCCGATGTTGCTGAAAATTGACTTCCGTGCCTTGCATGAAGTCAGCCAGCACTGGAAAGGCATTGGCGTTACGCTGTTCATCAACTGGCTGGTAAAGCCGTTTTCGATGGCGTTGCTGGGCTGGCTGTTTATCCGCGTGTTGTTTGCCGACTGGCTGCCTGCGGAACAACTCGATAGCTATATTGCAGGGCTAATCCTGCTGGCAGCCGCACCGTGTACCGCGATGGTATTTGTGTGGAGCAACCTGTCAGATGGCGAGCCGCATTTCACCCTGTCGCAAGTGGCATTGAATGACCTTATCATGATCTTCGCCTTTGCCCCGCTGGTCGGCTTGTTGCTGGGAATTTCAGCCATCAGCGTACCTTGGGATACCTTGCTGCTATCGGTGGTGATTTATATCGTGATGCCGGTTGTGATCAGCCAAGCGTTGCGCCAATGGCTACTCGCAACCGGCAAACTGACGGCAACACTGCAAACCTTACAACCCCTTTCCCTGCTGGCATTATTGGCAACTCTGGTATTGTTGTTTGGGTTTCAGGGGCAACAACTGCTGGAACAACCGCTAATCATTCTGTTGCTGGCAATCCCGATCCTGATCCAAGTGTATTTCAATTCAATGCTGGCGTATTGGCTTAACCGCCAATTTGGTGTGGCGCATTGTGTGGCAGCGCCATCAGCATTGATCGGCTCCAGCAATTTCTTTGAACTGGCGGTGGCGACCGCGATTGTGCTGTTCGGTTTCAATTCCGGTGCGGCATTGGCAACGGTGGTGGGCGTATTGGTGGAAGTACCGGTTATGCTGTCGGTGGTTGCGATCGTCAACCGTACTCGTGGCTGGTATGAAGCCGGTCGTTAATCAGTAGAGGAGAATTTTGGATGAAACGTTTTCATGTGCATTTATCGGTCGATGATCTGGCACAAAGCATCGGCTTTTACAACAAGCTGTTTGGGCAAACGCCCAGTGTCGAGCGCAGCGATTACACCAAATGGATGTTGGAAGACCCACGGGTAAACTTTGCCATTTCCGCACGTGGTCACACACTGGGGGTAAACCATTTCGGTTTTCAGGCAGAAGACGCGGCGGAATTGCAGGAGTTGAAACAGCGGGCGCAAATGGCTGCGGGTGATGCGGTGCTGGATCAGGGGGAAACCGCGTGTTGCTATGCCAAAAGCGACAAGCACTGGACAGTCGACCCCGCCGGTTTTGCGTGGGAACACTACCAAACAATGGGCGAACTCCAAGAGTTTGGGGTAGACCGTGCTGATACATCCGTGGATTGTTGCGTTCCGCTGGATAGTGTGAAGAAGTCAACATGCTGTTGAAATATACAGCACACATCTGAGTTTTCAGTTTCTTTACGTAAATTTTACGCCATTGCCGCACAGCACTATTGTCTTTTTACGCCCCCACGCTCTAGCCTAAGCCACGAGTTAATCACCGGTGTCGTTGATGCAAAGCGTATTTAAGGCGTTAGAAAAGTACCATTATCTGGCTGCCTTGTTGATCATGCTATTGGCGTTGCTGGTTTCCCTGTTATTGGGAAGCTGGTTTTTGCCGCGCTTGGGTGTGTTGCTCATTTTGCAACTGGGTGTGGGCGTCGTGGCGTTTGTCGGGCAACGTGCCTCCGCAATCCTCGCTGGGGTATTTGGCGCACTGGCGTTCAATTACTTTTTCACCGAACCACGTTACACCCTGCACATGCACGAGGTGGAAGACACGGTGAGTATGCTGGTATTCATGGTGATTGCGCTGCTGACCAGCCAACTGGCAATGTTGTACCGGCGGCAACAGGCGGAATTGCAACATACCCGCCTGCGTTCCAGCATTCTGCTCTCGGTTTCCCACGATCTGCGTACCCCACTCGCCAGCATTATCGGCACATTGAGTACCTTGCAAGCCTACCGCGAGCGGCTGCCTGCCGCAGAGCTGGATGAATTAATCAACGGCGCGTTGGAAGAAAGCCACCGGTTGCACCATTACATCGAAAACGTGCTGCAAGCCACCAAAATTCAACACGGCGCAATGAATTTCACCACCACAATTCAGCCGCTCATGCCGATTGTGCAACAGGTGCTGAAACGGGTGGACAACCCCAGAGTGCGGCTCGACGTACTGCCACCCCTGCCCGAAGTCAAGGTGCGCGAATCCTTGCTGGCACAAGCCCTGTATAACCTCGTCGACAACGCCCTGAAATATTCCCGCACTGCCGTCATTCTCAAACTGCGCTTTGCTGCCCCTTGGGTAGAAATCACCGTGACGGATTACGGTGCTGGCATACCGGAAACCTTGCGCCACAAAGTGTTTGAATCGTTTTATTCCACCCGCAGCGGGGATAGCGGCGAAGGCGGCACGGGTTTGGGCTTGACGGTTGCCGCTGGGATTATTCATGCGCATCAAGGTCACATCGACATGCTGCCCACTACTGCACCGGATGCACCGTTTGGTGTACGCATCCGCCTACCTGCCGTCCCAGAGGAACAAGCCTAATGCAACAGCGTATTTTGCTCATTGATGATGAAGTGCAAATCCGGCGTTTCATGCGCATTTCCTTGCAGGCGGAAGGGTTTGCGTATTTGGAAGCCAGCACTGCCCGCCAAGGTATCGACATGATTGCGCTGGAAAGCCCTGATCTGGTGATCCTCGATTTGGGCTTGCCGGATGAAGACGGTTTCAAGGTCTTACAAACCTTGCGTTCCTGGAGCAATTTGCCGGTATTGGTACTCACCGCCCGCGATGCCGAAGAGGAAAAGGTCAAATTGCTGGAAGGCGGCGCGAACGATTATTTGAGCAAACCGTTTGGGATTCGCGAACTGATTGCGCGGGTGCGGGTATTATTGCGCGATTTAAAAGAGAACAGCAACGAGGAAACCACCCCGGCACGGCTGGTTTTCAACGATTTGGAAATTGATATTCCCAACCATCAGGTGTGGCATAAAGCGCAATTGCTGACCTTATCCCGCAAGGAATTTGCCTTGCTGGTGATGTTGGCGCGGCATCCGGGGCGTTTGATTACGCAGCAACAGTTGCTCACCAGCATCTGGGGTAAAAGCCATGTGGAAGATACCCATTACCTGCGCATTTTTGTCAGCCAGTTGCGGAAAAAGCTTCAGGATAATGCCGATGACCCAACTTATATTTTAACCGAGCCGGGCATTGGCTATCGGTTTATCCCCTTACCGTTATGTTAAATCTGGCGAATACCCTGCTGCTGCTGTCCGTGCCGGTGCTGTGGATGGGCGTGGTGCAATTGTGCTTTGGGCTGTTATCCCGCTGGGTGTTTGACGATGGGGTGGCGGTGTTATTTATGGAATCGGCTATCCCCATGATTATGTTGCCGTTGTTATTGGTAGCACTGGCATGGAAACGTCGTTTGAATACCGTGTCGTACCGCGATGCTTTGTTATTTGCCACCTTGACCTGGATTATAACCGGCATTTTGGGAGCATTGCCGATCATGTTGATTGTGGAAGTGAGCTTCACCGATGCGGTATTCGAGTCGATTAGCGCCCTCACCACGACTGGGGCAACCATTTTGGTGGGCTTGGACAGTATGCCACCAAGCTTTTTGCTTTACCGCCAATTCTTGCAATGGATGGGCGGCTTGGGGGTGGTGATTTTCGTGGTGGCAGTGTTACCGATGTTGAATGTGGGGGGAATGCGTTTATTGCGGGCAGAAACCCCAGGGCCGGTCAAAGATGACAAGCTGACCCCGCGTATTGCGCATACCTCGCATTACTTGTGGCTGGTGTATTTACTGATCACGTTGCTGTGCGTCTTGGCGTATTACTGGGGTGGTATGACGTTTTACGATGCGCTGGCGCATAGCTTTACCACCGTTTCAACTGGCGGGTTTTCCACGCACGATAGCAGCATGTGGTTTTACGAAAGCCATTGGTTGTTGGGCGTCAGCAATGTTTTCATGATCTTGGGGGCAGTGAGCTTTGCCTTGCATTTTGGCTTTTTGAATACCGGACGTTTCAAGGTGTATTGGCACAATGAGGAAGCGCGTGTCTTTGTGCTCATGGTAGTGTTTTTATCATTAGGCTTGGCTGTTTGGCTGTTTGCACAAGAGCGTTATGGCATCGGCGAATCCGTCAGTTTTGCATTTTTTCATGTGGTGTCGTTTATTACCAGTACCGGATTTGGCGCAGCAGATTTGAGCAGTTGGCCGCCGGGGACGGATTTGTTTCTCGTAACCGTGGCGTATTTAGGAACTGTCCCGAAATAACTTCCCTCTTTTCTGCTAACAGCGAAAGGGGGAAGATAGCCCCTTGTAATGCCAATCAACACCGAGGATGAGCCAATGGATGTTTACCCATCAGCCATAGAAAAACAAATGCAGCGGTTCTACCAATCGCTCAATGAGCGTGACCGCCGCCGCTACGCCGCCGTGGAAGCCGTCCGGCTTGGGCACGGGGGGCAGGACTACATTTCCCGGTTATTGGACTGTGACCCCAAAACCATCCGCCACGGGTTGACGGAGTTGGAATCGGAAGATGGCTTGCCCACCGTAAGGCAGCGAAAAAAAGGGGCGGGCGCAAACGGCTGAACGCTACGCACCTGCAATTGGATGAGCATTTTCGCCAAGTTTTAAAGGATCATACGGCAGGCGACCCCATGCGGGAGGCGGTGAAATGGACGAACCTGTCACGTCGGCAGATTGCCCGGCGGATGCAGGCATTGGGGACATCGGCTGGGAAAAACGTGGTGTCGCGCCTATTACGGGAGCACGGCTACCGCCGCCGCAAGCCCCAGAAGAAACGCACCATGGGGCAACACGCTGACCGTAATGCCCAGTTTGAAAAGATTGCCCAACTCAAACAAACCTACCTGCAAGCAGGCAAACCCGTGATCAGCATTGACACCAAAAAGAAGGAACTGCTGGGCAACTTTTACCGTGAAGGGGTAACGGATGCCGTCGAACCCACGGAGGTCAATGACCATGACTTCCCCAGCTATGGCAATGGTCAGGTGATCCCCCACGGCATCTACGACCTTGCCCGCAACGAAGCGGCACTGCACCTGAACACCAGCCACGACACCACCGAGTTTGCCTGCGAAAGCCTTGGCTTATGGTGGCGTGAGCAAGGGAAACCCAACTACCCCGAAGCTGACGAGCTGTTGGTCTTATGTGACGGTGGTGGCAGCAACAGTTCCTCTGCGTACCTGTTCAAGCAAGACTTGCAGGCATTGGCGGACAGCCTGAACCTGACAATACGCATCGCCCACTACCCGCCCTATTGCTCCAAATACAACCCGATTGAACACCGACTGTTCCCCCATGTGACCCGTGCCTGCCGGGGTGTGCCGTTGGAAACGGTCGAAACCGCCAAACACTACATGGCAAAAACGGAAACCACCACTGGCTTGAAGGTCGCTGTCCGCATCATCAGTAAAGTTTTTGAAACCGGGCGCAAGTATACCCAAGCGTTCAAGGATAACATGACCATCCAGTTCGATGACTTCCTGCCAAAATGGAACTACTCCGCTGTCCCTCAGTCCCCCTGATTTCGGGAAGTTATTTCGGGACAGTTCCTTAGGTGGATGTGCGGGTTCGACGGCAGGGGGCAATAAAGTCATTCGCGATATTGTGGCGTTTAAAATGTTTCGGCGGCAAATCCAGTTGGCGTTGCATCCTCATGCGGTGATTCCGATTCATTACAACGGCGCAGTCGTCGATAACGCGGTACTCAATGCAGTGATGGCTTTTCTATTTTTTACTGCGCTCAATGGCGTGGTATTCACCTTGCTGCTGATGCTGACGGGATTGGATGCATGGTCAGCGTTTACCGCCGTTGCCGCCTGTATCAATGTGCTGGGGCCGGGGTTTGGCGTAGTCGGCAGTAATTTCCAACCGGTCAGCGATGCGGGGATCTGGATGCTTTCCGCCGCCATGATTATCGGGCGGCTGGAATACCTGACCGTGTTTGCGTTGTTGTTACCTGCGTTCTGGCGTTATTGAATGATTAATAGGATCAGGAGTGAACTGTGGAACGATTTTTGGTGATTGGCTTAGGGCGCTTTGGCACTGCGATTGCTATAGTGTGCAAGCCGTTACGCTAAGACATAACTTTGGGTAGTGTATTGCTCAAACTGCCGATTGCCAGCCATGTACCGACCGCTTGGTTAGATGCAGTGTTTACCGCGACCTCAGCCGTGACCGTTACCGGGCTAGTGGTGGTGGATACCGGCACGCACTTTACCCTGTTTGGGCAAGTGGTCATTGCCTTGCTGATCCAAGTCGGTGGCTTGGGTTTTATGACCTTTGCGGTGGTCGGCGCGATTATGCTGGGTACGAAAATCAGTTTTATCCAGCAACGGGTGGCACAGGAGGCATTCAACCAAACCAGTCTGGATAAAGTGATGCAAACGGCTAAAGCGGTGCTGATTTATTCACTGTTGATTGAAGCCGTGGGTTTTATCTTGTTAACACTCACCTGGCAGTCAAGCTTAGGGTGGCGGCAAGCGAGTTGGGAAGCCTTCTTTTATACCATTTCGGCGTTCAACAATGCGGGGTTCGCCCTGAATGCTAATGGTCTAATCCCTTATGTGAGTGATTGGGGGGTTAATCTAATCATTACGACTTTATTGCCATATCCGCCGCACCTTAAGTAACCTGAGTTTGGGATAAACTCCCCCGACTCAGATCACTACCAGTGCTGAGGTTTTCAAACCCAGTGCTGGTTTTTTATATTGATAGGAATACGCTACCAAGCCAGCAGTGATGTGGCACTTATTCCGGTCGCATGTGCGGAAAAAGTATCACGTCACGGATTGACGGCGCATCCGTAAACAACATCACCAACCGATCAATCCCAATCCCCTCACCCGCTGTCGGTGGCATCCCGTATTCCAGCGCACGGATGTAATCTGCATCAAAGTGCATCGCCTCATCATCACCAGCGTCTTTATCCGCCACCTGCTGCATGAAACGTTCCGCTTGATCTTCCGCATCATTCAATTCGGAGAAGCCATTGCCAATTTCACGCCCACCGACAAAAAACTCGAAACGGTCAGTGATGAATGGATTAGCATCATTACGCCGTGCCAGCGGTGAGACTTCTGCGGGATATTCGGTAATAAACGTTGGCTGCATCAAGCGATGTTCGACCGTTTTTTCGAAAATCTCAATTTGTACCTTACCCAAACCGTAGCTGTCTTTGAGCGGAATACCCAATTTACACGCAACCTCCATCGCCCCTTCCAGGGTATCAATCTGCTCAGCAGACAATTCCGGGTTAAAGTGTAAAATCGAACTGCGCACGCTCATCCGCGCAAACGGCTTGTCGAAATCGAAGGTTTCGCCCTGATAGGTAATTTCATTGCTACCGACGACATCGTTGGCAATGCCGCGCATCAACGCCTCGGTCAAATCCATCAAATCGTGGTAAGTCGCATACGCCTGATAGAATTCGATCATGGTGAATTCAGGGTTATGCCGTGTGGAAAGCCCTTCGTTGCGGAAGTTGCGGTTGATTTCAAACACGCGTTCAAAACCACCGACCACCAAGCGCTTGAGGAACAATTCCGGCGCAATCCGCAAATACATCGGCAAATCCAGCGCGTTATGGTGCGTGATAAACGGACGTGCCACCGCACCACCCGGAATCACTTGCAACATCGGCGTTTCGACTTCCAGATAATCGCGCTGCATAAAGAAATTGCGGATATAACTGACAATTTTGGAACGCATCATGAACGCATCCCGCGTATCGTGGTTCATGATCAGATCAATATAACGCTGACGGTAGCGCTGCTCATGATCCGTTAAGCCGTGGAATTTTTCCGGCAACGGGCGCAACGATTTGGTCAGCAAGCGGATGTCATGCACCTTGACTGACAACTCGCCAGTCTTGGTCTTAAACAACATCCCGGAAGCCCAGATAATGTCGCCCAAATCCCAATGGCAATAATCGTCAAACACCTCATCACCCAACACATTCTTCTGGGTATATAACTGGATGCGCCCCGACACATCGGAAATCGTCGCAAAACTCGCCTTGCCCATGACACGCTGGAGCATCATGCGCCCGGCTACTGTCACCGGAATCGCATGTTCCTCAAACCATTCCTTGTCGTGTTCGCCGTATTCTTTGTGCAAATCAGCAGCTTTGTGTTCACGCACCACGTCGTTCGGAAAAGCATTGCCTTGCTCACGCAGCTTCGCCAGCTTATCGCGGCGTTGCGTGATCAGTTTGTTTTCATCGTGATGGTCGTGATGGGTTTCATGTTCGCTCATAACATTCTCGCTCTCACAAGCCACTTTTCAGGCTTGCTTCAATAAATTTATCCAGATCGCCGTCCAATACTGCTTGAGTATTCGCCGTTTCCACACCCGTGCGCAAATCCTTGATGCGCGACTGGTCGAGAACATAGGAACGAATCTGACTGCCCCAACCAATGTCGGATTTGCTGTCTTCCAACGCTTGCTTATCCGCATTGCGCTTGAGCATTTCCTGCTCATAGAGTTTGGCACGCAATTGCTTCATGGCGTTGTCTTTGTTCTGGTGCTGGGAACGCCCGCTCTGGCATTGCACTACCGTATTGGTGGGCGTATGGGTAATCCGCACCGCCGATTCGGTTTTGTTGATGTGCTGACCACCCGCACCGGAAGCGCGGTATACGTCAATGCGCAAATCCGCAGGGTTGATGTCGATTTCGATATTGTCATCGACTTCCGGTGACACGAATACGCCGCTGAAGGAGGTGTGGCGACGGTTGCCAGAGTCGAAGGGCGACTTGCGTACCAAGCGATGTACGCCCGTTTCGGTGCGCAACCAGCCGAAAGCGTAAGGGCCTTCAAAGCTGACACTCGCGCCTTTGATACCTGCCACGTCACCGGGGCTGGCTTCGAGCAATTCGACTTTGAAACCTTTGGCTTCACCCCAACGCAAATACATGCGCAATAGGATTTCTGCCCAGTCTTGCGCTTCAGTACCGCCCGAACCGGCTTGGATGTCGAGGAAGGCATTGTTGCGATCCATCGGCCCGGAGAACATGCGTTCAAATTCGAGCTGGGCAACGTGCTTTTCGAGGCTCTCGACATCGGCGATAACGGCTTCCGCACTGTCTTCGTCGTCTTCCATTTCGGCAAGTTCGAGCAATTCTTTCGCATCGCTAAGACCAGAACTGATCTTGTCAATACCACCGACAATGCCTTCGAGGACAGCGCGTTCTTTGCCTAAGTCTTGCGCCCGCTGCGGGTTATCCCAGACTTTGGGGTCTTCGAGTTCGCGGGTAACTTCTTCTAGACGTTCGTGTTTGGTTTCGTAGTCAAAGATACCCCCTCAGAGCGCCCACGCGCCCTTGGAGATCTTTGATTTTGGTATAGGTGGGGTTGAGTTCCATGATATTTCGCTAACACAGGGAAAAGCCGCCCATGATAGCAATCATGGGGGTAGAATCAAAGCGGATCAGATATGAACATCAGGGCAATCGCTTGAATAATCGCCTTACTTACATGACTTGCTCCAGCAGTTGTGCCAGATAGTCAGTTGACCACCCTGCCTGTTTACGACGGACTTTGAGGCTATGTTTGTTGGTTTTGTCATTGCGCAGCAGGTTAGTACCCATGTGGCGCAGGATGGCGAGATTATGTGCGCCATGGTTGCTACGGTTTCTCGCCAAATCTTCCCGCATCAGGACATCCAGCACCCAATGCAACTTGTTTTCGATTGCCCAGTGGGAGCGGACGGCATATTGTGCGGCCTTGGCGATCATCGCCAGTGAACAGATGTAGTGGCGGATGGAATAGGTGGATTTTCCTGCTTTTTCGACCCAGGACTCGATACAGATGATGCTGGCAAGTCCTGCCCATTCCTGCCGTTGTTCCAACCAAGCAACATCGGTGCAAATGCGGCAACGGCGGGTTTCGAGCCGCCCGTGGTCTTTTTCCACCTGGGTGTCTTCATCCAGCACATAACCGGCAGGCGGCTTTTCGAAAAACAGGGCGATGTCTTCTGCTAACGTTTTCTGATTGTCTTTGACTGCCAGTAGGTAATCACCGCCTGCTTCCACGATTTGCTTGGCGATGGCCTTTTGTGTCCCCATCGCATCAATGGTGATCAAGCAGCCTTCAATGTCGAGCTTGCGTAGCAAGGCGGGGATGGCAGTGATTTCATTGGATTTCTGGTCGGTGGCTTCCTGCCCCAGCACTAGATTTTGCTGGTTTGCCCACGCTGACACCAGGTGCAGAGGGTTCTGCCCGTTGCCACCACTGCGCCGTGAGGTTTTGCCGTCAATGTTCAATAGGTCAGCCTCCCCTGCGGACAGGCTGTTTGTCCAACGGATAAACAGTTCCGAAAACAGCTTAGCATTCAGCGCGTTGAACACGTCACTCACCGTGTCATGGCTGGGAAAGCCCCGTGCATAGGGATAATAGCGGCGCAGGAAATCCGCGTTTAGCTTTGCCCAGCGCACCATTTCCACCACATCGTCTGCCCCTGCTAAGCTGCCTGCCAAACCCAGCAATAGGATTTCAGGTAGGGGGTAGAGAACTTTGGCTTGCTGGCGTGGGTCTTCTAAAACTGACAACTGTTCCAGTAGGCGGCTGATAGCGCTGGACGGCAAGTTCGGCATCGGTTTTGTCCTTTCGGGAAAAACCTTATTTATGCATGTTTTGCAACCAAACTTTCAAGCGATTGCCCTGATATGAACATGAGCATCCTGTTTCAAATCCTTACTTGAAGCTGGACAATTTTTTCAGGTCAATCGCAGAAGCATAGGCGATTACATCAGCCTCCATCCCCTTTTCGGCATTGATCTGCACCATGAAGGTATTTTCTACCACCATCATCAGGCCGTCGTCTTTGAGAATGGCTTGCTGGCCATTGACCATTTGTACCTTGCCGCCCTGGGATGCAGCACCAAACATGGGGTTGCTGAAAATTCCAGTTGGGTGATGGCTTGCTGGGTTTGGCCTTCCTTGTACAGTGCTGCCGCCTTTTCAATGGCATCACTCGCGTCATCCGCCCACACGCTGCTGGACAATGCCAAGCAAAGAACCGGCAGCCATGTTGTTTTTTTGATGTATTTCATTGCTGTGTTTCTCCAATCTGGATGGGGAGTTTTCAATGGCATCTTCACGCACGTATTCAGTAGAAAATAAGTGTCGTGAATGACCGGTATGGCTCGGTTGCCCATAGAGGCAAGATCACTCGGTGATTGCTGCGTGACAGGCCGAAACGTTTCGCCAGTTGACCGATGGTGTACATCCGCAACCTCCCTTATCAGCGTGAATGTTGGCGGATTTGCGCGACCTCCTCCGCCGGGATTTGCAGCCATTCCAGAAACGCCTGATGCTGCGCCGGGTGACGCTGCTCAAACAAGCGATGCCACTGGCGCATGGTCGCCTCGTCCAAGCCGGTTTCACGGAACAGCTCGACCCACTGGGTTTTGGTCATGTTGGGGTTTGGCATAATGTACTCCTGTTGTTGATTGGAACAGGGGCAGGCTAAAAGGTGAAGTGGTAGACGGGTCAAGGAATTAAACGAAGCTCGTGCGCCAATCTGTTCACGTCTTCGTCGGTCAAATCGGTAGTACGCGGGTTGTTTGCATGACGTTTGCAGTAGTTTTCATACCAAGCGGCGGCATTTTGATCTTGTAAACCTTGTGTATCTTTCAGCAACATGTCGAACTGATTTTGCTCTTCTGCTGAGATCCCTTTGGGCATGTTTGTCTCCTAGCAAACAGGTAACACGCCTATTATAGCTGCTTTAGGAATTCGGGTTTTACTGCTACGCTTTTGTTATCTCGTGAATAACGGTGTAACGACCATGACGATTTCTGTACAACTTCCACCAGAAGAGCAGCACATGCTGGAAACGGCAGTGGATAACCGCACGCCCTACCGTTTAGGGCAAGATTTGTTTGGAAATGGCAGCCTTGCGCCCGTGCCGACTGATTCGCTGAAACGCCAAATTCGGGAGAAATTGCGTGCCAAGCACCGCTCACCCACAGACTACCCCGCGCTGATCAAGCGCATTCTGCTGGAGTACACCCAAGATTTCTAAGCCACCAATACGGCGGTTAATTGTAACCACGGCGGGGTGCGCCTGCGCTTGATTTTCTAAGCCACCAATACGGCGGTTAATCTGATTGATTGCGCCGTGGGTTTCACTGGGTATTTCTAAGCCACCAATACGGCGGTTAATTGTCTGCTGGGTAATTGACAACTACTCCTGTATTTCTAAGCCACCAATACGGCGGTTAATGCATTAAGCCTACCAGAAATTGCCTACGCAGATTTCTAAGCCACCAATACGGCGGTTAATAAATCGAATTCCACTTTGCGCGGTTTGCCATTTTTCTAAGCCACCAATACGGCGGTTAATAATGTCCCTACCATTACAGTGCAGGCATTAACTTTCTAAGCCACCAATACGGCGGTTAATAGCTGCTGTTTCGGCATTTCGCGATGCCGCGTTTTCTAAGCCACCAATACGGCGGTTAATGACTTCCAGTTGTGTTTCTAGCATCGACGACTTTTCTAAGCCACCAATACGGCGGTTAATACAGACTAGAGCGCGTTTTACATTCGGCGGGGTTTCTAAGCCACCAATACGGCGGTTAATCATTGCGCAAGAGTTGCTTGATGCATTGGCATTTTCTAAGCCACCAATACGGCGGTTAATACGTTAAGTACTTATGCAAAAGTTTTTCGGAAAAACCACCCCTTACAAATCAATCGGTTACGATTTCAAAGTTCCGAGTAACTTATGCCTAAGTACTTATCTACCCACGCAGGCTGCATGGCACGTTTCTAAGCCACCAATACGGCGGTTAATTGGACTACGTTAACTTTAAAGGTGAGGGCTTATTTCTAAGCCACCAATACGGCGGTTAATCCATAAGCCAGCAAGCAGCGGAAATGGCAGCATTTCTAAGCCACTAATACGGCGGTTAATCAACGCAATCAACACCGGCAAAGCCTTTGTCTTTTCTAAGCCACCAATACGGCGGTTAATTTGGAGTAGCTGTACCAGCCCTTGATCTTCGCTTTCTAAGCCACCAATACGGCGGTTAATTCGTAAGCATTGCGCCCCTTGCTAATCTTGCCTTTCTAAGCCACCAATACGGCGGTTAATCAAGCCGAAACCATCAAAAACCCTATCAGAAGTTTCTAAGCCACCAATACGGCGGTTAATTCACCCCAAAGAGATGTACTGCAATCATCCAGTTTCTAAGCCACCAATACGGCGGTTAATTTTTCCTAATGTTTGTTATTGGCTTGGGTGTTGTTTCTAAGCCACCAATACGGCGGTTAATACCACTTTGGTAGAAGCCGTAGGCATCGAATATTTCTAAGCCACCAATACGGCGGTTAATGAAGCTGTCGGTGCGCAACTTGGCGCGTATCGTTTCTAAGCCACCAATACGGCGGTTAATAAATGCGTATCTGTAGCGGGTCTCTGACATCCTTTCTAAGCCACCAATACGGCGGTTAATGCTACGCTCATCCACCGTCACCATTTCAGACGTTTCTAAGCCACCAATACGGCGGTTAATGCATTGGTTCACGAGTCATGCGCCGGACGTATTTTCTAAGCCACCAATACGGCGGTTAATCGTGATGGGCGTACCCATGCGGAAAAGATGCTTTTCTAAGCCACCAATACGGCGGTTAATGCGACTTGTCGGCTTCCTGCCGTGGTTCTTCTTTTCTAAGCCACCAATACGGCGGTTAATTGTCGGTATTGATTGGCTGCACATGCAATGCATTTCTAAGCCACCAATACGGCGGTTAATCTTTAGGCCGCTTTGTCATGAACCAATCATCATTTCTAAGCCACCAATACGGCGGTTAATAGCGGTTTGAATCGCAGCAGTATCCATTTTTATTTCTAAGCCACCAATACGGCGGTTAATTTCGTTCGTTTTGGTGAATTTACGGCGGGTGATTTCTAAGCCACCAATACGGCGGTTAATCTCAAGCCGGTGATTGGTCGCCTTTCATTACTTTTCTAAGCCACCAATACGGCGGTTAATTTGTTTAAATGGTCTGAGCGTTCCGTTTGTATTTTCTAAGCCACCAATACGGCGGTTAATTGCATATGCCCCGTGGAATATCAAGCGCAGTCTTTCTAAGCCACCAATACGGCGGTTAATGCTGACTTGACCGTCAGTGTTATGCCGCTGCGTTTCTAAGCCACCAATACGGCGGTTAATGGAACCCGCAAGCGGGCAGTGGAGGGCTTGGATTTCTAAGCCACCAATACGGCGGTTAATGTGGTTGGTTTTAGGCTAGAGACCATATCAATTTTCTAAGCCACCAATACGGCGGTTAATCCCCAGCCTTTTTGCTTGCTGCTACACTTTCCTTTCTAAGCCACCAATACGGCGGTTAATGTCTAGACGCATTATCGGATGCGGAAGTTGCATTTCTAAGCCACCAATACGGCGGTTAATAAAAGCCCGATTGAAAGAAAATGCGGGAATTGTTTCTAAGCCACCAATACGGCGGTTAATGCTATCTCACGTTCCTCTGCTGTCAAGCTCTTTTTCTAAGCCACCAATACGGCGGTTAATTCTAACCATCATCGTGAGGGGGACAGCCCACATTTCTAAGCCACCAATACGGCGGTTAATCTGTACTGGGGGTGATTACAGTTTCTGTACTGTTTCTAAGCCACCAATACGGCGGTTAATTGCCGAATCCATCGCCGCCAAGGACTGGTTCGCTTTCTAAGCCACCAATACGGCGGTTAATACCTGCGCCGATTACTTCCAAGAACTTTTGCATTTCTAAGCCACCAATACGGCGGTTAATCTGACGGATATTTTCCGGCGTGTCATGCCGCTTTTCTAAGCCACCAATACGGCGGTTAATGGAAACCTTGGCGGCATAATCTCCACGGTTATTTTCTAAGCCACCAATACGGCGGTTAATGCTATTTGTGCGAAGCTCGCCATCAATATTTTTTTCTAAGCCACCAATACGGCGGTTAATGTGATTTGGTATCGTCGCACCGGGAGTATATGTTTCTAAGCCACCAATACGGCGGTTAATATCGCGTTCGATATTCTTTGTTATACCCTTTATTTCTAAGCCACCAATACGGCGGTTAATCCACGCTGGCATTTACATTAACCGTCATGCTATTTCTAAGCCACCAATACGGCGGTTAATCCTGCATGGGCGACAGACTGGAATGATTGGATTTTCTAAGCCACCAATACGGCGGTTAATATTGACCATGTTGTGTGCCTTGTACTTGTTTGTTTCTAAGCCACCAATACGGCGGTTAATTAGTGTTAACGTTTCCGAGACGCGATCACTAATTTCTAAGCCACCAATACGGCGGTTAATGTCAGTCACGGGCGCGTCATGCCCTTGTGTATTTTCTAAGCCACCAATACGGCGGTTAATCCGCCATTTTGAAACTGATAGCGTGAGGGTAGTTTCTAAGCCACCAATACGGCGGTTAATAAATCTTCGACGCCTTTAGTGCCGATGCCTTTTTTCTAAGCCACCAATACGGCGGTTAATTCACCTGTACGGGCGGGTGGTCGTTTGTCGTCTTTCTAAGCCACCAATACGGCGGTTAATGCATCAAATCCACGCGCCACCCTGCTGTATTCTTTCTAAGCCACCAATACGGCGGTTAATGCTTGAGCCTGCGCCAGTTCCGGCGGAATGTCTTTCTAAGCCACCAATACGGCGGTTAATGAACCGGGGCAAGCTATCGGATGCAAATGCAGTTTCTAAGCCACCAATACGGCGGTTAATGTGCATTTGTGGCTTGCCATGCCCACGGTCAATTTCTAAGCCACCAATACGGCGGTTAATGAGTTTTCCCGCTTTGGTTTGCGTCCATTCGATTTCTAAGCCACCAATACGGCGGTTAATGTACACATGCGCAGCAGAAGCCCGGTAATTGTTTTCTAAGCCACCAATACGGCGGTTAATAAAGCCGCGTTTCCCATGCCCTGACGATGTTGTTTCTAAGCCACCAATACGGCGGTTAATACCAACTGATTGTCACCACTCACAATAGCAGTTTTCTAAGCCACCAATACGGCGGTTAATGCACCGGCAAAGGTGCGGGTTGTAGTGCCTAATTTCTAAGCCACCAATACGGCGGTTAATCATGGGAACGGCGGCTAATCGAGATCGTGACATTTCTAAGCCACCAATACGGCGGTTAATCTTTTCAAGTATTTCAACACGCCGGGCTTGTTTTTCTAAGCCACCAATACGGCGGTTAATTCTCAAATGAATATTTACCAGCATTACTATTTTTTCTAAGCCACCAATACGGCGGTTAATTGGTTAGGCAATGAGGCTGGGTTGCATAACAATTTCTAAGCCACCAATACGGCGGTTAATGCAGCGGAGGGCATACCAGCCACCCGATTCATTTTCTAAGCCACCAATACGGCGGTTAATAGTTCGTCTGCATCTTCCGGCCTAACGATAGTTTTCTAAGCCACCAATACGGCGGTTAATCCGTTTCCTCAATGCATGACGTGACCTTGTTGTTTCTAAGCCACCAATACGGCGGTTAATAAATTGCGGGCGTGGTGCGTGGTGCGGTTTCTTTTCTAAGCCACCAATACGGCGGTTAATTAGCGCCAGCCCGATCATGGAATGGATAATAATTTCTAAGCCACCAATACGGCGGTTAATTACGACATCAACCAAATCGCCCCTGAAGGCGATTTCTAAGCCACCAATACGGCGGTTAATATAGATTGTTTCAGCGGCGCGGCTGTCGATCGTTTCTAAGCCACCAATACGGCGGTTAATGCAAAGATGAATTTCTTGGCAACGAGCCGATTTTTCTAAGCCACCAATACGGCGGTTAATGTCTCGCAAATCACCAGATAAAACCGGGGTTCTTTCTAAGCCACCAATACGGCGGTTAATCACAATACGACTCTGCACGGGTCATGACCGAGTTTCTAAGCCACCAATACGGCGGTTAATTGGGCATTTTTGCCGGTCACGTATAAATTTGATTTCTAAGCCACCAATACGGCGGTTAATAACACGAAACCAGTGTGCACATGGCTGGTATCTTTCTAAGCCACCAATACGGCGGTTAATAGTGCCAAAAACGCGGCAAGCCCCAGTATATCAGTAACTTGCCGTGTTTTGGATGGCGTACCCTTCGTTTTTCGGTTGTTAAAAGACGACCACATTAAATCAATGGGTTAGCACCACACCGAAAAAACGAAGGGTGCGCGTTTACCAAAAAGGCACGGTAGCCTGACCCGGCGTTTTTTCGTCTGCGCCAATCGCCAGCCCATAATGGGAAAACTGACCAGAGCAAGCCGCATCCACCGTTGCCGTATTCACCAGTAAAGAGAATGTTTGGCGGGTGCTGTGGCTTTGCAACTTGATATAAACCGCGTCACGTTTGGCTTGGGCAGCCCGTTCTTGCAAGCGTTTACGCCGCGCCAGCAATTCGCTGATCGACAACACCACGCCCTTTTTTTCCAGATGTTGCAGCAAGCGGGACTCACTCCGCAAAATCCACGCATCGCTGAACTTCTCCGACTGGCGACTGCGCGTATAACAACGGTAAGCGCACCCCGTCGGCACAGGCAACACCGCACTGGTGACGATACCCGCACTTTCCACAAGCTGGCGGATACCCGCATTCGCCGCCACCGCCTGCAAGGTTTCTGCATCACTGTGCAAGCGCAACACATTGCCGGGGTGTTTCGCCCCCGCACGCGGCAACGAAATGCCAAGGTGCTGGATATTCGCCCCCGCCAATACCCCATGCAAACGCTGCCACAACCGCCCCAACAAATGGCTAATCTCGCCACTTTCGACCGCAGGCAACGCCACCGTGTATTCCAAATAATGGCTAGTCATGGCTTACTTCTCTTTCTTGCCGCCGCTGTACACCCCACCACGAATCAAGCACGCCATCAGGTAATGCGCCTCAGCGGGTAACATCCCCTGTGCCGCCGTGACACGCTCAGTCCACAGCTCCAAATCCTTCAAGTAGCTGTACAAATCGCTCTTACTGTTCGGCAAACGCACCGCTTCTGCCCGTTGCGCCACTACGCCGTAAGGCTCGACCGCAATCTTGCCGTAATCCGCTGCACGGCTGTGCCAATCATCAATCGTGCGCAAGGCATTACCGATTTTCTGGCTGTGCATAGCCGCCTGACGCACATCACCCGCCACTTTCACCGATGCCAGCGTTTTATCTTTCTTACCCTCCACAAACTCCTGTGACGGGTACACCTCCTGCCCAAAGCCCAACACCCCAGCCGCCGTTACCTGCAAACGCAACACGCCACCCTCACCCGACAACGCCGCCGCCAACGCATCACGCAACACCGCATACCCTTCCACCGCGCTGTAATCGTGTTCCAGCTCATGCGCCACCGCAAACACCAGCGTTTTCCCGCCGTAACTCAATGTCACCTGCTTATCGGTCGCATAACGGTTACGCCACAACCAACGCCCATTGATCAGGTTCTGCAAATAACGCCCCGCCAACTCGGTATAACCGCCCTTTTCCCGATACGCCAGCGCAAACTGCTCCAACGCCTTGGCATATTCCGTGTCATTACACGCCCCCGGAGCCAACGAATGCGCCGCAAACGTCACGCTAAAGCGCAAACAAAACGTATCCACCGCATCCGGCAAGTAACACACATCAATACGCTGAATATTCGCATTCGCCGGATCAAGCTGCTTGGCAAGGTCGCTTTCACTTTGCTGCTTATCGCCTTTGTACACATTGCCGTAATTCGCAATCGTGCCGCGCACCGTCTGCTGATGCACCGTGATCGGCTTTTCCTGATCGCCTTCACGGTAAAAAAACACCCCGTTGGAAGGAATAATGCTGCGGGTATAATTCAACATTGACGGTAAAGTTAATTTTGCTGCTGCCATGATTATGCCTCTGCCTGTAAAGTCGTTACAAAATACGTTTGTTGCTGCGCGTCATGCCGATGCACCCAAAACACGCTATCCAATATAAAATCTGGTTTCCACAACCAATGACTGGCGTAGACCAACTCCCCCAAACCCATCAGCGGCTCGGCGTAGATATGCCGCGCTCCCTTACGCACACCCTGGCGGGATTGCGGGGCTTCGATGGCTTGGTAGCCGACCGCGAGGGGGACTAACCAGCGTTTTTCATCCCGAATCCACGTATCGCGCCGCCAACGACCATCCGCTTGTTTCATCCGCCGTTGGGTATCCAGTAATGCATCCAGCACGTCCTGCCCTTCGGCTTGCCGCTCACGGAGCAAATCATCACGCGGCACAACCCAGAAACCTTTATCGTGCTGCTGCAACCGTTGCAATGCTTGGATCAATCGCAAATCATCCGCAACATCATTCGCCAGAAGCAACCGCAAGGCTTTCAAATCGTGGCAACTACCGCCACAACACGGGTTAGCATGAATCCAGGCGTACAAGGCTTGGCGTGTTTCCACCGAAGCAAAACTGTCCGTCAACTTGTCGTTTAAAGCATCATCGGCATAATCCCCCACCAAACGCAGTACCAGCGTCACCCGCATATCGCCTTTAATTTCTTCAATAATCGGCGGGTTAATAAAATCTTTCGCGCCCAACATCGCCGCCGGACATTTCGGATGCCCCTCATGCAGCCGCAAGTCGTGCAACATCACCGCCACACCTTCCACTTGCAGTTTCCAACCCAACGTTTGCAAATGCCGCTCAATACCATGCCCAAAGCCTGTAAATCCTGTCATCGCCGGAATACCCACCAGGTACTGGTTACTTTCGGCATTAAAGTCTTTCACCTGCAAACCAGGAATCACCACATAAGCCATTGTTTCCATCACTGTACTCATGCCTAAAACTCCCGAATCAAGGTTGCTAAACTGTCACGCAAGGCTTGATCATCCCCAATGGATAATATGCGTGACTGCTTATCCCACTTCTGCTGTTCTGTTTGGTATTGATAGTGATGCTGGCAAGCCTTAAACAAACGCAACGCATCGGTCAGCAGTATCTCCATTTGCTCCGCCCCCAAACGCGCTTGCGGACGCAAACGCGGGTCTAACCACGCTTTTTCCAAGACCGACACTTGTGCAAATTCGGGCTGCAACAACACGCTGTTTTCTTGTGCCGCTAACCATTCTGCCAAATGGGTAGCATCGTGTAGAAGTTGTTCCGCCATGTAATCCACCGCCACCTGATAGGTATTACGGTTGTACGCATTGCTTTTGCCCCGCCGTTCCCCACTGCTCCAACCGTGCTGCGCAATGGCTTCACCACTCAAAAACGTATCATCAAACACCAACTGAGTCGGCAACGGGAAAACCGTGTGCCGCTGGCGCAACCTTGCGAGTAACAACTGTGCATGTTCCTCAAACACCTGTTCTTTTTCAGTCTCTGCCGCAAAGGGGCGACGATTTGCAGGCGGCACTTCCGCTAACAAATGGCGATACAAACCGGCAATTTCCGCGTTATACGGCCCTGCATTAATCGGGTTCGCACCCCCAACTTTTAACGCCCTTGTCTGAAAGCGTTCCTGCTGCGGATTTTCTTTCTTCACCCGCTGGAAAAAGCGCGTATGAAATTCACGAGCTAAGCCAAAATGCTGTACTGGCGTAATGACAATATCCTCGTCATCCCGTAGCGGGAAAAACACCTGTTTGCTCAAACGATCCAAATAGCCTTTATCCGACTGTTGCAAGCGTTGCCGTAACACGCCCCCCAGTTTCTCTGCATCACCCTCGCGCAAACCCAAGCCCAATAATGCATCCCAAACTGCACCTTCACGTTGCGCTAACACATCCACCATGCGTACCCGTTGTCCATCCAGTAAAAACTCCGTGCCTAACAAACGGATTTCCGCCGCCCAAGCCGCATTCCCCGCCCCTCCAATAGTACGAGTTAACGCTACCGAACGTGACGACACCCACGGCTGAATGTTCTGCCCCGTGTCCCGTACTACATTTTGTTCAAACACCGCCCCCTGATTCACATTGGCATTGGGGTATTTGAGGTTATGTGTCCCCAACGCACTTTCAGCAACGCCCAACAACGACTGCAAGCGTTTTTCGTCTTGTAATGCGTGTTTAGCGGTGGATTCATCAAATAACGCTTCGGGTTTGGTTGCCTTCCAGAACAGCGCGTTCAGCAACGCCGTTAAGTATTGGCGCAACTCACCGCTGGCTACTTGCAGCAACGGTGAATCGTAACGGGTGAGAAGATCAGGAAGATTTTTCAGATCAATTTTGGCATCATCAAATTGCATACAGCCTATTTCCTTGCGAGGATTTTCAGCTATGATGAAGGAATTTTATGAGCTTGCCAACCAATGACAAGCTTGTCAAATGTAAGAGAAAGGGCAGAAGAGATTGATTAGAAAGTATCAGGCCAGCGCATTGCTCCATGCAAAACAGCGAGAATTTGCACATGGGCAGGTACAATCTGATAGACAACAATGAACGGTGTTCCTGCAATAACCAATTCACGAGTGGCTGCCACCCTCCCCTCCCTGCCCAAATGGGGATGAGTCGCCAACTGAGCAACCCGTTTTTCAATCAGGTCATGAATGGTCAAAGCCGCCGTAACATTTTCTCGACCGATGTAATCCATGATGTTTTCTAAGTGGTCAATGGCAATTTTTTGCCAAACAACCCGTATCAATGCATCTTCTCCAACAAGCGAGCACGCAGATTCTTAAACACCTCCGCATGTTCTACCCCAACCTCACCTGCATTAGCTGCTGCCAAGCTACGTTTAATCACTTCAACCTGCCAGAAATGCAGTTCAAGGTAACTATCAATCGCTTCATTGATCAGGGTGGAACGGTCACGCTGCATGGTTTGTGACAGTTGATCCAAAGCGACCCGCTTTTCACTTTCAATCCGAAAGCCGATGGATTCTTTTGACATGGCATTGATCCTCAATATTTGACGTTGTATAACGTTATATTACATCACCTAACATTGAGATTGCTACACCATGGCTATTTTACCTTCGCACCGCCAAGGCATTTACCTGTTGGAACAATGCCGCATCATGGTCAAAGATGAAAAGCTCACCTACGTGCGCCAAGAAGATGCCTACCAAAAATTCTGGAGCATTCCGTATGGCAACACCTCCGTGTTATTGCTGGGAACGGGTACATCCATCACCCAACCCGCCGCCCGTTTGCTGGCAGAGGAAGGCGTA
The DNA here is from genome assembly GCA_029972225.1 of Candidatus Thiothrix putei. NCBI lineage: Bacteria > Pseudomonadati > Pseudomonadota > Gammaproteobacteria > Thiotrichales > Thiotrichaceae > Thiothrix > Candidatus Thiothrix putei. Next base: position 1,775,313 of record CP124756.1, on the reverse strand, counting down.
ATGTTGGCATTCGTCGGCGGTGGCGGCTCACCTTTGTTTCTCGCCTCACAAAGCGAATACCGCCCGACTGAATACCTGCAAGCATGGGTAAGATTCTGGTGGGATGAACAAAAACGCCTGCAAGTCGCCAAATATTTCCAGCAACAACGCTGTGAATTCGTGCGCAAAGCATGGAAGAAGGTGGAAAATCTCCCTGTTGACCCTGCCCCGCTGATTGAAACCTACCTGCAACAAATCGTCATCGCCCGCGACAACCAACAACTGATGGGCTACGAGGCAAACTTTTCCAAGAGCTTGTACGCTCTGCTTGCTCGCCACTTCAAGGTGAAATTTGAACGTAAACCGGGCGCAGGCAACACCAGCGACGCACACAACAGCTATCTGGATCACGGCAATTATTTGGCTTACGGCTTGGCTGCCACCGTTTTGTGGGTATTGGGCATTCCACACGCCATGCCCGTTTCACACGGGATGACCCGCCGAGGTGCATTGGTGTTTGATGTGGCGGATATGATCAAAGATGCCGTGATTTTACCCGTAGCATTTACGGCAGCCTCACAAAAGAAAAGCGATCAGGAAATGCGCAATCAATGCATTGCCTTCCTCGATCAAATGGATAGCCTGCCCTTCATGTTCAATCAAGTGAAAGCCGCCCTGCAACAAGTCAATGCGGAGGCTGCATGATTATCCTGTTTGTCAGCGAATGCGAACACAACGCCTTCAAACTTTCACGGCGCATCCTGAATAAATACGCCACGCAATTGGGGCGACGCACATGGATGGCACGCCTTTCCGAAGAAGGCTTACGCGACATTTACGCCGAACTTAAAAGCAAAGTAACCCGACAAATGTCGGTCAGTTGTCACCGGGTACGCGGTAACAATCGCACTACACTGGAATGGATTATTGGCACACGCAAACACTTCAACAACGAAGGTGTGTTCGCCTTCAGTTGGACAAAGCGTGACATGCTGCAAACCGTGATCGAACCGACACCACAGGAACGCGCCGCCCGTTACCTCACCGAATTGGCAGGCTTATTCCACGATTTAGGCAAAGCCAACCGACTCTTCCAAAACAAACTCAGCAAGAATGCCTCGACAGGTGAACCCTTACGCCACGAATACGTGTCATGGCTGATGCTGGAAAAAATCTTGGGGCAATTGCCAGATGATACGACGTGGATAGAACGACTGGCGGACTACTCAACACTACACCCACGTTTGGAAGCGGCGTTTGCAGACGGGTATTATACCGATGCGGCACAACTCGAACGCCTCTGGCGGGACATTCAAGGCAATAATGACCCGACATTGGACACCAAAGTACACGATTTACCATTACCCAATATCAACAACACACCGTTGCTGCATCATCTGGCATGGTTAATTCTCTCGCACCATCGCTTGCCACAGGGTGCAATACAACGGGATGGCAAAGCGTTATTACGCGCTGGCTCACACATTCACCGCCCGTTTACGCACGACGTTTTTCTGGAATGCCTGCAACCGATGGCTGACAAAAAAGCACTTTGGTCAGATAACCCGTGGTGGACACAACAAGTTGCTGCTAAAGCCACGCAATTACAGCATCTAATGCGGGCGAATCCCGAACTCAATCTGTCAGCACCGAATTGGATTCCCTTCATCGCCCACTATTGCCGCACCATGCTGATGTTGGGCGACCATTTTGTTTCCAAGCAGAACACTCAACAGTGCTTTACTGGAGACAAAAAAGCCGCGAAGCCGTTGTATTTCGCCAATACCAACCGCGCCAAAGGCTGCATGGCAGCAACGCTCAACGAGCATTTACGCGGTGTCGGCAAAGAAAGCGGCAGTCTGTTCCGTTTGGGGTTGCGCTTACTCGACACCCTCCCCGGCATCACGCCCGAAGCCCTGCCAGACGGCTTACGGCAGATTCACAAACACACCGATTCGCCGTTTTACTGGCAGGATGATGCGTGCCAAAAAATCAAGGAGCGCGTCAAAGACGGCATCCAAGACAGCGGCTTTTTCGGCATAGTGTTAGCACGCACCGGCGCAGGTAAAACCCGTGCCTGTGCGCGGCTGATGGCGCAACTTTCCCCGCGAGTCCGTTACAACCTCGCACTGGGATTACGCACCCTGACCTTGCAATCCGGCACAGCTTACCGCGACGAATTGAAGCTGGACGATAAACAAGTCAGCACATTGGTCGGCTCGGAACTGGCACGACGCTTACACGAAATCAACCTTGAAACCTCAGGCAGTGAAAGCGCGACTTCGGATAATCTTGACGATCACGCCATTGACGGCATGGAAGACGTGGATTTGGACTTGCCACCACAATTGCAAACCCTGTTGGCAACCGAACCCAAAAAACGCCTGTTGTTAACCGCGCCGATTCTGGTTTCCACCGTGGATTACTTGGTTGCCGCTGCGAACCCCAACCGCAGCCGCCATTTATACGCCAGTTTGCGCCTGATGACCGCCGACTTAGTGCTGGATGAAGTCGATGCGTACAGTGAAGAAGACCTGATTGTACTCGGCAAATTGGTGTATTTGTGCGGCTTGTTTGGGCGCAAAGTCTTGCTCGCTTCGGCAACCATCCCCCCTGCCCTTGCCGAACAGTTTTTTGCCGCCTACGCCACAGGTTACACGCAATATTGCGCCCGCAAACAGCAAGAACCGCGTTTGTTTGCAGGTTGGTTTGCCGATCAAGCCAGTCTCAGCCGCCTGGAAAAATGCAGTAGCGAAGAAGCTTTTAACCGCACCCACGGCAACATTACCCAGCAATTGGTCGAGCAGTTGCAAGGCGAAACCGCCAAACGCCAAGCTGCGTTGCTGGAACTCCCCACCACAAAACCCGCCACAACCTATATTCAGTCACACAAAACGGTCGATCTCAGCCCCGTCTTTGCGGCGGTATTAGCGCAGTGCCACACCTTCCACCAGCAACACGCCATGATTGACCCACAAACGGGCAAGCGGGTATCCATCGGCTTGGTGCGTTGGAGCAATACCGAACCGTGCTGGCGTTTCGCCGAATATTTGCTGCAACACGAACCCACACCTGACCAACCGGATCACCGCGTATTGTGCTACCACGCCAAGTTGCTGCCGGTGGTGCGGTTTGAAGTCGAAAAGCAGTTGGACGTGATGCTCAAACGCAAGGATGAAGCCGAATTCCTGCAACATCCACTGGTGCGCCAAGCATTGGATAGTAGCCCTGCACAAGACATCATGCTGGTGGTTTCTGCCACACCGATTGAAGAAATCGGGCGTGATCACGATTTCGATTGGGCAATCATCGAGCCATCATCAACCCGCGCCATTATTCAAACCGCCGGACGGGTACGCCGCCACCGCCCCACGACAGCAAATACCCAAAACATTGCTCTGCTCTCCACCACTGTGCGCGGCTACAAAGGCAATGACAAAGCGTTCTGCTACCCCGGTGTGGAGTCAGATGGTTACGCACTCAAGCAACACCAAACCCACGCGGTGTATGACCTCGCCCTACTCATACAAAATATTGATGCACGTTCCCTATTAAGCCAGGAACAAGCGCAATCCGCCGCCATTACCACGCTGGAACACCGCAAACTCCGCGATTGGTTAAGCGGCACAGCCAAACGCCAAGATTCACACATTGGTTTGCAGAATTTCATCAAATCACCCGCAATGGCACTGAGCGACTACCACGCCAAACACAACCGTTTCCGTCGCGCCCACAGCAACCTGTTATTCTGGCTGGACGCGGAAAATCAATGGTATTGCCGCGAGGAAATCAAACACACATTCGAGACGGTGGAGATCAAGCCCCCGAAACCTGAAAACATTCCCACCTCTCGCTATTTATGTGAATGGAATGTCGAGGCACTTTACACGAAATTGAAATCCCAGCTCTTTGCCGACAAGGAAGAAACACTCGCACGCCAACAACTGATGAGCATCGAAAGTGCCTGCTACAGCGACACCGACAAGAATCACACCCTGCGCTACCACGCATTACTCGGCATGTATCGCCTGCGTTAAGCCTATGCTAGACTTTCCCCCCTTATTCAACCTGAAATGCACACCACGCACACCATGAATCAGGATACTTTCGATACCTATATCGCTCAAGGCTACAACCGCGTTCCTGTCCGTCGTACCATTCTGGCAGACCTTGATACCCCGTTAAGTGCCTATCTAAAACTCGCTGATGCGCCCTATTCCTACCTGTTCGAGTCCGTACAGGGCGGAGAAAAATGGGGACGTTATTCCATGCTTGGCCTGCCTGCGCAAACCATCATCAAGGTGTTCGGCTTGCAGGTGGAACTGCATCGCGCTAATCAACCCGTGGAAAGTGTAGAGGTTGCTGACCCGCTGACATGGATTACCGAATTTCAGCAGCAATACAACGTACCCGACATCGAAGACTTGCCACGCTTTAATGGCGGGCTGGTCGGCTATTTCGGCTACGAAACCATCCGCTACATCGAGAAAAAGCTGGCGCATGGGCGCGACAAACCCGACCCAATTGGTACACCTGACATCGTGCTGATGGTGTCGGATGAAGTCGTGGTGTTCGACAATTTGCGCGGCGAATTGCACCTCATCGTCCTAGCGGAAACGGGTGGATACAAGCAAGCTCAGCAACGTCTCGACGCGCTCGAACGCCAGTTGCAGGAAGCCCGCCGCCTCTACCAACCCGCCCCCAAAGCGACACAGGTAGACGAAAGCGACTTCATTTCCGGCTTCACCGAAGACGGTTTCAAGCAAGCGGTGTTGGATGCAAAAGAATACATCAAGGCAGGCGACATTATGCAAGTGGTGCTGTCGCAGCGCATGAGCATCCCGTTTGCCGCGCCGCCGCTGGATTTGTACCGTGCCTTGCGCCGCCTCAACCCGTCGCCGTACATGTATTTCCTCAATCTGGGGGATTTCCACATCGTCGGTTCCTCGCCGGAAATTCTGGTGCGCCTCGAAGATGATACCGTGACCGTGCGCCCGATTGCAGGCACACGCCGCCGTGGCGACACCGAACAGCGCGATCAGGAACTCGAAACCGAACTGCTCAACGACCCCAAAGAACTTGCCGAACACCTGATGCTGATCGACCTTGGGCGCAACGATGCCGGGCGCGTCAGCGAAATCGGCTCGGTCAAACTCACCGACAAAATGATCGTGGAACGCTATTCGCACGTCATGCACATCGTTTCCAACGTCACTGGCAAGCTGTTGCCGGGGCTGGATGCGATGGATGTGTTACGCGCTACATTCCCCGCCGGAACCGTCAGCGGTGCGCCGAAAATCCGCGCGATGGAAATCATTGACGAACTCGAACCCGTCAAGCGCGGTGTGTATTCGGGTGCGGTCGGCTATTTGGCGTGGAATGGCAATATGGATACGGCGATTGCCATCCGCACCGCCGTGATAAAAGATGATGTGCTGCATATTCAGGCGGGTGCGGGTGTAGTGTACGATTCTGTGCCGCAATCGGAATGGGATGAGACCATGAACAAAGGGCGGGCGGTATTTCGGGCTGCTAGTGCGGCGTTGTCTGGGCTGAATGGTAAACACAAGTAATGTCTGAACTGGGATTTTAATGTCTGAACTAAGATTTGTAGGATTAAAGGATTACAGGATGAAGAAGGAAGAGAGGAGACTCCCCCTCTTCATCTTGGTAATCCTGTAATCCCAAAAATCCTAGTTCAGACAAAAGAAAACCAGCAGCAGACAAAAAACAATAACAAAGGAACACACAATGCAAACCCTCAACGCGCTGACGCACACGATCATTGGCTCTGCCATGCAAGTTCACAATACACTGGGCAATGGTTTCCAAGAGGTCATTTACCAACGCGCTCTTTCACTTGAAATGCAGCATAGAGGTTTGTCGTTTGAGCGCGAAAAGGAAATGAGCATTCACTACCGTGCCGTACAAATTGGAACGCGCCGTGTTGATTTTTTTGTGGAAAACAGCGTGATGGTTGAACTCAAAGCCCTCACCATGCTAGAAGACGTGCACCTTGCGCAAGCCATCAACTACCTCGAAGCCTATCAACTGCCCACGGGGTTACTGATCAACTTCGGTGCGAAAAGTTTGCAATACAAGCGGGTGTATAATACTAGAATGTCTGAACTGAGATTTGCAGGATTAAAGGATTAGCAGGATGAAGAAAAGAGGAGAGATTCCCCTCTTCATCTTGGTAATCTTGTCATCCCAAAAATCCCAGTTCAAGACAAAAAGACAGCCATACAATCCCAACGACAACGTGGATTCAGAAAACGCTATGAAACTCTTAATGGTCGACAATTACGACAGCTTTACCTACAACCTCGTGCAATACTTCGGCGAACTGGGTGCGGATGTGCAGGTGGTGCGCAACGACGAAATCCCCGTCGAAGCGATTGACGACATTGCCCCCGACAAAATCGTGCTGTCTCCAGGGCCTTGCACACCAACGGAAGCGGGTATTTCCATCCCCACCCTGCTGCGCTTTGCGGGAAAAATCCCCATCTTGGGCGTATGCCTTGGGCATCAATCCATCGGGCAAGCGTTCGGCGGCAAGATCATCCGTGCCAAGGAAATCATGCACGGCAAGACTTCGATGATTCACCACAAAGGCGTGGGTGTTTTTAGGGACTTGCCCAATCCGCTGGAAGCCACCCGCTACCATTCGTTGGTGATCGAACAGGAAACCATTCCCGACTGTCTGGAAATTACCGCCTGGACAGAAACCGCCGATGGCAAGCTCGATGAAATCATGGGCGTGCGCCACAAAACGCTGCCGGTGGAAGGCGTGCAATTCCACCCCGAATCCATTCTCACCCAATACGGGCATGACATGTTGCGGAATTTCTTGGATGGCAAATAAAGATATTATGACGGCTGAACCCGCTACCCTCCTGCGTCGCCTCGGCGCAATCATTTACGACACCGTACTCGCGGGTTTCAGCGTGGTGATTGCCGCTGCGATTCCCGCTTACGCTGTCACTGCATTAACCGGCGCAAAAATACCGGATGCCATCATGTTGTTAGTATACGCCGCCATGACCTACGGCTTTTTCGGCTGGTTCTGGACGCACGGCGGGCAAACGCTGGGAATGCGAGCATGGAAGCTGCGCGTTGTTACCCCCGATGGACAAGCGATCAATTGGCAGCAAGCGCGTTCCCGTTGCCTGTGGGCATTGCTCAGTTGGGCAACGCTGGGGGCTGGTTTTTTGATTTCGCTATTCGACCCTGAAAAGCTGACGTGGCATGACCGTTTTTCAGACACACGTCTCGTGCGCATCCACAAAAAATAATCACGCCGCAGGCTTGGGTATCACAAATCCCAAATTGTGTACCGAAAACGCTCCCAACTTGCGGTCACTGAAAAAACATTCCAAGGTCTTGCGCACCGACGGAAACGCCAACTCGCCCCACGGGATTTCATGCTCGTGGAACAAGCGCGTTTCCAGACTTTCCACCCCCGGCGAAAAGTCGTCTGACACCAATTCGCAGCGATACAGCATGTACACCTGATTGATGTGCGGAATGCTAATCACCGTATACAGCCGCAAATCCCGTAGCGTCGCATTCGCCTCTTCACGCGCTTCGCGGGCAGCGGCTTGATCGGTGGTTTCACCGTTTTCCATGAATCCCGCTGGCAGCGACCACAAACCGTAACGCGGTGCAATCGCCCGCCGACACAACAACACCTGTTCGCCCCACACCGGCAATGCCCCCGCTACAATTTTCGGGTTTTGGTAATGAATCACCCCGCAGGCATCGCACACAAAACGCAGGCGATCGTCGTGTTCAGGGATTTTTAAACTCACGGTTGCGCCGCAATCGCTGCAATAATTCATGTTTTCTCCCAAAATAATGCTATCCTAGCCTGCTTCATTTTCTGCTGTACTGTTTATACCATGAAACCCGTCCTCGCACTGATTGGTCGCCCCAATGTAGGCAAATCCACCCTATTCAACCGCTTAACCCGTTCGCGTGACGCGCTCGTTGCCGATTTCCCCGGCTTGACCCGTGACCGCAAATACGGCACTGGCGAACTCAACGGACGCAGCTACCTGCTGATCGACACCGGTGGTTTGAGCGGTGAAGAAGTCGGCATCGACGAACACATGGCGAAACAAACCCGCGCCGCGATGCAGGAAGCCGATGCCATTCTATTCATCGTCGATGGCAAGCAAGGGCTAACCGCAGCCGACCAACAGATTGCGCAAGACATTCGTGTGATGGGTAAGCCAGTTTACCTGCTCGTCAATAAAATCGACGGGGTGGATGCGGATCAAGCCTCCTCCGAATTTTACGCGCTCGGCTTTACCGAAGTGTTCCAAATTGCAGCGGTGCAAGGACGCGGCGTAACCGTGCTGATGACAGCGGTACTCGATTCACTCGGCGCGGATTTCGACGACGCGGAAGAAGAGGAAGACGATGGCAGTATCCGCATCGCCTTCGTGGGTCGCCCGAATGTGGGCAAATCGACCCTGATCAACCGCATTATGGGCGAAGAGCGCGTGATTGCGTTCGACCAACCGGGCACGACCCGCGACAGCATTTTCATTCCGTTTGAACGCGATGGGCAAGCCTACACCCTGATCGACACCGCTGGGGTACGTCGCCGCAGCCGCGTGGATGAAACCATTGAAAAGTTCAGCATTATCAAAACGCTGGATGCGATTCAACGTTGCCATGTCGTCATTATGCTGGTGGACGCGCATGACAGCATCACCGACCAAGATGCCCACTTGCTGGGGCTGATTTTGGATGCGGGCAAAGCCTTGGTGCTGGCAGTGAACAAATGGGATGGCATGGAATCCGACGACCGCGAGTGGATCAAGCAACAGCTTGAAGTCAAATTGCCGTTCCTCGATTTCGCCGAAAAGTATTTCATCTCCGCGCTGCACGGCTCTAACGTCGGCTTGCTGTATACCGCCGTGAAACGCGCTTACGATTCCGCCATGCTCAAAGTGCCTACACCACGCTTGACGCGCATTCTGGAAATGGCTGTGCAACAACATCAGCCGCCACTGACCCGTGGGCAACGCATCAAATTGCGCTACGCTCACCAAGGTGGCAGCAACCCGTTCCGCGTCATTATTCACGGCAACCGTACCGATTACGTGCCGGATATGTACACGCGCTACCTGACCAACTATTTCCACAAAACCCTGAAATTAGCCGGCAGTCAGGTGCGGATTGAATACAAAGGCGGCGAAAATCCGTATGAAGGCAAGCGCAATACGCTGACACCGCGTCAGGAACACACCAAAAAACGGCAAGCGGCGCGAATTCACAAGATTAAGAAGAGCGAGAAGAAAAAGAAGTAAGACCCCCTTCCCCAGCCCTTCCCCCGCAAGGGGGGCAGGGAGTAAGAGTTAGTCTAGCAATAATTTGAGCGAGACTAGCAACGATACGGTTACTAGGATAGGGCGGATCAGGCGCGTGCCGTGCTTGACCGCCATGTGCGAACCGAGGTAACTGCCGATCACCTGCCCTATTCCCATCACCAAACCTGCCAACCAGACGATATGCCCTGAAAGCGCGAAAAACAGCAGCGATGCAATATTGCTGGTGAAATTCAGCAGTTTGGTATTACCGGTGGCTTTTGGCAAACCAAAACCCAACAACGCCACATAGCCCATCGTGAAAAACGTGCCTGCGCCGGGACCAAAAAAGCCGTCGTAAAAACCTGCCCCAACGCCGACGGTCATTGCAAACGTTTTGGGTGAAATCACTTGGTGTTTATCCGCATCGCTGATTTTCGGTGAGAATAAGAAATACAGCGCGAATAAGATCAGTAATACCGGAATGGCTTTTTCCAACAGGCTGGAGTCAATTTGTTGCACCAGCAATGTGCCGCCGACTGAGCCGAGGAAGGTGAGCGCGATTACCAGCTTTTGCCCTTTGACATCGACCAAGCCGTGGCGGGTGTAGTTGAGCGCGGCGGTGGATGAGCCGAAACTGGCTTGCAATTTGTTGGTCGCCAGCGTTTCCAATGGGGTGAAACCTGCCCACAGCAAAGCGGGGATGCAGATTAGTCCACCGCCGCCACCGATGGAATCGACCCATCCAGCGATAATGGCGATGATGAACAGGGCTAAGAGTAATTCCATGAAAATTTTGCCTATTTTTTGTCAGTGAAATTAATCCTATTTGACGCTAACACCAATCACGCCACTTCCACCACAAACCCCACAATATTCCGATCCACCCGACAAAAATCTACCCCAATCAAATAGATCGGCTGATTCAAATGGCGGTATTTATCCGCATACCGCCGTTCTTTCAACTGCTGTATCGCCTCGCCTTTCGGTGTCAACTCGACCACCTTAAATTCAAAAATATACACCCGCCCATTAAATTTCAGCGTCATATCCGTCCGCCCGTGATTCGTCGCATCCTCGACAATCACATCCAACCCCAACGCGGCGAAATACGAATAAAACACGCTGGCATAATAGCCTTCATAGTGTTGAATATCATTATTGGTATACCAGTGATAAGGAATGCTGGCAAAGAAACTGTGGAACAGCGTCTTTAACCCCTGCAAATCATTCGCTTCTAACAAGGTATACAATTGCAAACCCTGCTCCACCTGCGCACTTTGGTCTTGCACCAGCATACTCAACAGGCTTTCATTCAGGCTTTGGTATACTTCTTTATTCGGATACCCCAAGCGATACAAGGTTTGGCTACCAATACGTTTTACCTCATGAATGGTTAAATAACCGCTCTGAAACAATAATGCTTCAATGGCAATATGCCCAATATCAAAACTCGACAACATCGCACTGTTACTGAGCATACTCGTCAATTTAATCGAAGTCACTTGACGTTTAAACAACGTCTCCACCAAAAAAGTTGGCGTGCCCGTTTCAAACCAGTAATTTTTAAATTCACGGCTTTTAAACAACTGCAAAATATCAAAGGGGTTATAAACGCCTTCACCCAGCCAATTGTAACCATTATACCACTCACGAATAGCCTGCCTATCCAACCCCGCCAACTCTGGCGCAAACACGTTATCAATATCCTGATCGGTATAACCACAAATAGCTGAAAACTCAGGCTCTAAGGTAATGTCATACAAATTATTTAACCCAGAAAACAAACTCACTTTAGAAAACTTGCTCACGCCAGTCAGAAAGCTGAATTTTATGTACGCATCGTAGTCTTTAATGATCCCATAAAAACCCCGCAGAAAATCGCGATTGATTTTGGCAATCTCAGGATAATCCAACGCATCCAAAATCGGTTTGTCGTATTCATCAATCAGAATCACCACTGGCAAAGCGGTTTGCTGCTGCACTTGCACAATCAAATCGGCAAAACGCCCGCCGATGTCCTCAAATTGCCGCGAGATGCCGAAATGTTGCTCTAAATGGCGCAGTTGGGTGTTGAGCGTATTGGGCAAACCTTGGGTATCGGTGAATTTTCCACTGCCAAAGCTAAACCGCAACACCGGATAGTGAATGCTCCAATCCCATTGATGTTGTGCGGCTAACCCCTGAAACAAGGCTTCGTTACCTTCAAACAGCTCTTTTAGCGTATCCAAAAATAGACTTTTGCCAAAACGACGTGGACGCGACAGGAAATAGTGCTTACCGCCATTAATCAGTTGCAGCGCCAAGGCAGTTTTGTCCACGTAATAGTGATTTTTTTCCCGAATTTCACGGAAAGTCTGAATGCCAATGGGGAGTTTTTTGCGTGCAGTCATGGCGTTTGGCTTGCTATTATCCGAAGGTATCAGCATAGCACAGGATTCTAAACGCACAATTGCTATGGAATAAACACTTTTCCTGTCCTTGTATGGCAGTATGTGTGCCATGTAGCGCTGCCGCTAAACTTCCACACTGCTTGCACAATCTGGGCGTAGAATCCGCCCACATTGGGACAAAGGACAACCTGCACACATGAAAAAAATCATCCTCCCCCTGCTGGTCATTGCTATTGGTGTCGGCTTGGGCAAATTTCTGATTGCCACCGGCCCCGAAGCCGAAAAACAGCCGCAGGAAACCCGCCCCACCGTGGTCGAAGCGCAAGCCCTCGCATTGCAAGATTACCGCGTCAACGTCAGCGCCTCCGGTATTGTCAAAGCGCAAACCCAAACCAACTTGGTGGCGGAAGTCTCCGGTAAAGTGTTGGAAATTTCCCCCAACTTTCAGGATGGCGGCTATTTTGATAAAGGCGCACCCTTGCTGAAATTGGATGCCGACAATTACGCCAACGCCATTACCATTGCGGAAGGTGACTTGGCACAAAAGCAGCTTGCCCTGAAAGAACAAGAAGCCCAAGCACAACTGGCGCAACAAGACTGGCGCTTGCTGGAAAGTAGCAAAAATCGCACCCAAAGCGACCTTGCCGCCCGCCGCCCGCACATTGCCGCCGCGCAAGCCGCGATTGCCGCCGCCGAAGCCAAACTCCAGCAAGAAAAACTCAACCTCAGCCGCACCCGCATTACTGCCCCTTACAGCGGGCGCGTGCAAGAAAAGCGTGTTGAAGTCGGGCAATACGTCACCCCCGGCACGGTGTTGGGCGTGATCTACGCCACCGATGCAGTGGAAGTGCATTTACCGCTCTCACTGGCACAGTATGACTTGTTGGGAATGCCCGAAGCCTTCCGCGACAAAGCCGCCGACCCTGCCGCGATGCCAACCGTCGAATTCCGCCCCAGCAATGGCAACCGTAGCGATGTCTGGCAAGGGCAAGTGGTACGCAGCAGCGCCGCACTCGATGAAAAAAGCCGTCAAATCAGCGTGATTGCACAAATCGACCAGCCGTTTATTGCACGGGAAGGCGTATCTGCACCGTTACTCATCGGGCAATACCTCAACGCCAAAATTGCAGGCAAACTGTTCAACAACGTGTATAGCGTGCCCAGTGCGGCGGTGCGCCAAGGCAAAGAAATCCTGCTGCTACGCGATGGCAAAGTCGCCGTACAACCCATTAACGTGGTGTGGAATGCCGAAAAAGAAGTCGTATTTCAGACCGATACCGACCTCAACGGACAGCGCGTGATTATCACACCCCTACCGCTGGCAACCGAGGGTCAAGCCGTGCAAGTGGCAGGCGAAAAGAAGCCGCAAGCTAAGCCAGCAGACCCACCGCAGGAGTCCAAACCATGATCGCTTGGTTCGTCCGCAACCCCGTTGCTGCCAATATCCTGATGGTACTAATCATGGTGCTGGGGACGTATTCCGCCCTCAAACGCATTCCGCTGGAAGTATTCCCCGAATTTGAGCTGGATATTGTCAATATTACCGTCGCCTACCCCGGTGCAACGCCACGCGAAGTCGAAGACGGCATTATCACCCGCGTCGAAGAGGCGATTGCCGACCTGCAAGGCATTACTGAAATCATCAGCGATGCCTCCGAAGGCTCGGCACAAATGCGCGTCGAAATCGACAAACAGCATGACGTGACCGAGCTGGTCAACCAGATCAAAACCCGTGTGGATGGCATTACCAACCGCTTGCCCGCCGATGCCGAACGCCCCGTGGTCGAACAGCTTACGCGCCGCCGCGAAGTCATCAGCGTGATACTCGGCAGCAATGTGCTGTCGGAAACCGAATTGCGCCTGCAAGCCGAAGCCGTGCGCGATGAAATGCTGCGCTTACCGGGCATTACCCAAGCCGATTTGGGCGGAGTACGTCCGTTTGAAATCAGCATTAGCGTGCCGCAAGCCACCTTGCGCCAATACGGGATTACCCTCGACACCATTGCGCAAGCGATCCGCAATGCATCGCGGGATATTCCCGGCGGCACGGTCAAAACCAGTGGCGGCGATATTTTGGTGCGCAGTTTGGGGCAAGCCTACAAACAAGCCGAGTTTGCCAATATCACCGTCATTAGCGGCACGGATGGTTCGCGCATTCGCCTCGGTGATATTGCCAACATCAATGATGGCTTTAACGAAGACGAACTCTATTCCGAATACGACGGGCAAAAAGCGGCATTTATCAACGTCTACCGCATTGGCGACCAGAACGCGATTACCTTAGCCAACACCATCAAAGATTACATTGCGGAACGCCGCGACAGCCTGCCCGCCGGAACCACGCTGGATTATTGGCGCGACAACTCCAAAACCATTAAAGCGCGTTTATCCACCCTCACCTCCAGCGCCATCCAGAGTGCAATTTTGGTGTTTATTGTGCTAACACTGTTTCTGCGAGTGGATTTGGCGTTTTGGATTATGTTGGGAATTCCGATCAGTTTCCTCGGCGCATTGTGGCTAATGCCGGAACTCGGTGTCACCTTAAATCTGGTCAGCATGTTCGCCTTTATTCTGGTGTTGGGGATCGTGGTCGATGATGCCATTGTGACGGGGGAAAATATTTACTCGCACGTCAAACGCCACGATGACCCCATGCGAGCGGCGGTGGAAGGCACGCAGGAAATCACCGTACCGGTCACGTTTGGGGTCATGACAACCGTTGCCGCGTTCACGCCGTTACTAATGATGGCAGGGGATCGGGGGCCGATTTTCGCGCAAATCCCGCTAATCGTGATTCCGGTGCTGCTGTTTTCGCTGATCGAATCCAAGCTGATTCTGCCGGTGCATTTGCGGCATTTACACACACGGCGTGCCGATGAAATCGGCGCATTCACCCGTTTCCAGCGCAAATTTTCACACGGGCTAGAAACGTTTATCGAGCGTGTTTACCGCCCTTCACTCAACGCGGCGCTCAACTGGCGTTATCTGGTCATCAGCGTATTTATTGCGCTATTTATCCTGAGCCTGACCTTACCCATGAGCGGGCGCATGAAATTCACGTTTTTCCCGCGTGTACAAGGCGAGTTTGCCACCGGCACACTGCAAATGCAGGAAGGCACGCCCATTGAAGTGACCACCCGCAACGTTGAACGCATGGCAAACGCTGCCCAGCAATTGCAGGAAAAGTATATCGAACCCACCACTGGCGCGAGCATTATCCAGCATATTCTGGTCACGGTAGGGGCAACGGGTTCATCCGGCAGGCGCGGCGAAAGCGCAGGTAAATCCCATCTTGCCAGCGTCACGTTTGAAATTACTGCCCCCGAAGAACGCAGCCTGGACATCAGCAGCACCGCCTTAACCAATGAATGGCGCAAGCTGATCGGACCGATTCCGGGCGCACAGGAAGTCAGTTTCCGTGCCGAAGTCGCCCAAGGCGGCAGCCCATTAGCGGTGCAATTGCGCGGCAATAACTTCGAGGACATGGCAAAGGTTGCCGACAAAATCAAAGCAAAAATGGCGGAATACGACGGTGTATTCGACATTAAAAACAGCTTTGAAGGCGGCAAACAAGAGGTGCAATTGCGCATCCGCCCCGAAGCTGAACAACTGGGTTTAACCCTTGGCACGGTGGGTACGCAAGTGCGCCACGCGATTTTTGGAGCTGAAGCGCAGCGTATCCAACGCGATCAGTCTGAAGTCAAGGTGATGGTGCGTTACCCCAAGGAGGA
Organism: Candidatus Thiothrix putei; assembly: GCA_029972225.1. Lineage (NCBI taxonomy): Bacteria > Pseudomonadati > Pseudomonadota > Gammaproteobacteria > Thiotrichales > Thiotrichaceae > Thiothrix > Candidatus Thiothrix putei. The sequence continues at coordinate 1,759,893 of CP124756.1, read as the reverse complement.
ACGTTATTCACTTTCCGATTTGCAAAACTTGCTGATTCGTAGCGCGGATGGCGCGGAAATTCCGCTCAGTGAAGTGGCGGACATTACTTTGGGGCAAAGTGCGCCGAAAATTTCGCGGGTCAACCGCCAGCGCGTAATCGACATTACCGCTGACGTGGACAAAGGGCGCATCAATATTCCCAAAGTCGTGGCTGACCTCAAAGCCTGGATGCCGGAAGCGCTCGCCGACTACCCCAGCGTCAGTTACGACATGGAAGGCGAACAGAAAGAGCAGAAGGAGTCAATGGGCAGCCTGATGATGGGCTTGGGTTTTGCGCTAATGGCGATTTATATTTTGCTGGCGATTCCGCTGCAATCGTATACGCAACCGCTGGTGGTGATGAGCGTCATTCCGTTTTCCATCATTGGCGCGTTCGGCGGGCATTTGCTGATGGGCATGGATTTGAGCATTAGCAGCATGTTTGGCTTGCTGGCACTGTTTGGAGTGGCGGTAAATGACGCGCTGGTAATGGTGGATCGCATCAACCAAAAGCTCAAAGACGGTTTAGCCGTGGTGGATGCAGTGCGTGAAGCGGGTGTGGCACGTTTCCGCCCGATTTTGCTGACGTCGCTGACCACGTTTGCGGGGATGACACCGCTGATTTTGGACAAAACCACGCAAGCGCAATTCCTGATTCCGATGGCGGTCACGCTGGGGTTCGGGATTTTGTTTGCGACATTTTTGGCGCTGTATTTAGTGCCAGCCTTGTATTTAATGGGGGGCGATGTGCGCGAATTGCCCGTCAAATTGTTCGGCAAATCTCACAAAATCGCCAACACGTCCGCCAAGGATTCAATGGTGTAATCCGGCTCAAACGGGTGCGCGTCGGCTTCGCGCCGGTAATGGATGGTGGTCATGCCGAAACGCTTGGCCACCGCCAGATTTTCGCGGCGGTCGTCGATGAAGGCGATGTGTTCACCCCCTACCCCGCTGGCTTTTATCAGCACTTCGTAAATCGCGGGTTCGGGCTTTTGGCACTTGACCGCGCCGCTGATAATGCGCGGCTCGAAACGTTCGCTGAAGGCAAACCGCGCTTCCAACATGTCACCCCATTCCGCCCCCAAATTGGAGAGGATGCCTAGGCGGTAACGTTGTGACAGCGCATACGTAACTTCCGCCAAGTCCGCATCCAATTCAAAAAAGTTGAGGAATTGCTGGCGAATCGGCGATTCCAGCGTCAAGCCGATGCCTTTCCAAAACGCCGCTTCGCTAATCTGCCCGCCGGTGTAAGCATCGTAATACGGTTTGACGACGGCCTTGGTCACTGTCGGTGGTAACAATGGCAGCAAACCGTGGGTGACGAGGTGTCCGTCGGAAATCACGACACCAAATAGGTCGAAGGCGATGAGTTTGAGGGTGGGTTGCATGGCTTAGCTCTCGATTATGGGTGACAACGGCGTTATAAGGGCAACACGACGCGCAGCTCTTCGCCGAGTTCGTAAACGTTGACTTCTTTGCCAATTTGCTGCATTTCGCGGTAAATCATCGGGAAACCGCGTCCTAAACGGTCGATGTAGCGCAGGTTATCCATGAACTTCAACAGCACCGGATTGGAAGCATAGGACACGCCCGAACGCAGTTTTTCCACCGTCACGGTATTCGGCAAACGCCCCGGACTGATGCACTCGATGCGGTCATCAAACATGAAAATGCGGATGCGTGAACCGGCAATCGCGTAATTGCGGTGGACACAAGCATTCACCACCATTTCACGCAACACCTTATCGGGCGGCAGTTGGCGGGTATCTTTGCGCTTCATGCCTTCGATGGTGGAGGGGCGCAACAGGTTATTTTTCATCACGGCGACGGCAGCATCCACTTGCTGGGGCAATGTACCAATGATTTCTTGGCGGTCGATCAACTCAGCCGCAATTTCCAAACCGTTAAAGTGGGCAAACATAATCGCCGCTTGTGGCAAATAGCGTGACGGGTTGATCCCGAACATTAGCAAACCGCCAATGGTGGGTTCACCTGTGGGCGCGAGAATATCGGTATTGATCAATAACTGACGGCGGGCAATATCCGCCTCCTTGGAAAACTCAAAGCCGTAGTTGGCGAAATAGCTATCGAGTGCTGCCATATTGAGGTCGTTGATGCTGGCGTTGGCGACTGGCAGGGTGTCGTAATGGAACACGCCGGACATTTGAAATAAGCGCATCAATTCGGCTTGTGTCGCCACACGGTTGGTTGAGCCGACCCGCATCAAGTATTTATCACCCGTTTGGTAAGGCTTGTCGCTGCCTTTGGGAACAGCGACTACCGCAACCCGTGTTGCATTGATCGCTAAGGTTTCGTAAGTCACGGTCAAGGCGGGAATCACGGCAGTGCGGGCGATATTCATCACCCATTCTTCGAGTTGCTCTGAACCGTCGATGCCAAGCACTGTGCCGTCATCCGCCACACCGAGCAGGATTGTACCGCCCGCGCTGTTAGCGAATGCCACCATTTCACGGGCTAAGGCTTCAGGGCGCAGCGGCAATGCCTTGAATTCGACGGCGGCGTTTTCGCCTTGTTGGATGAGGGTTTGGAGTTCTTGAGGGTTCATGTTTGACTCTGATTGCGTTTCATCGTGCTTACTTCGTTAAAGTAAATCATTGTATCTTCACCACATCCAGTTGTTCACTATCGGTCAGTACCACCCATGCGCTGAGTTTGGGCAATGCAGCGATTTCGGGCACAGACAAATAGCCTTGCACTTGCGTGATGCCTTCTTCCCGCTTGGCTTCCCAGCCTTTTACACCCTCGGATTTTTTGGCGTATTTCAGTTCGATCAGATGCTGGTGCGGCACGGCATACGGGCTGCGTTCCAGCAGCAGGATGTCGGGGTAACGGTGATTCATTTCGCGCTCGCTTTGGATGTAATACACCGGCGAATGGTAGAGCAACGTCAACAGCAGGGTTTTGATGTGCTTTTCGTCCATCTTCATGAAGTCGCGATTGGAAAGTACCTGTAGTACACGCTGCATTTCATTCAACAATGGCTGGATGTCGTCTTGCAACGCCAACAGTTCAATGGCTTGCGTCAAAGATTGGTTGGGAATGCTGATCTGGTTGCGGCGTTCCAGTTCCACCTTGAAGTAGTGGAAATAGAGTTCGCGAATCACATGGTTGGGGATGGCAAACACCGTCTGCGTCAGGGTGCTGCCGCTAATGGTCACAAACCCCATGTAAGCCAGCAGGCTGATAAAATCGTCACGGCTGAAATTTTTGTCCAGCTCAAACTTGCGTTGCTGTTGAGCTTTTACCGTGCCAGTCGTGACCAACTCATCCAGCACTTGGTAGTTGGCTTCACGGTCGCCGATGCCAAACAGTGCCATGATTTTGCGGTAATCGGAGGCGATATTCTCGTCCAGCATTTGTTCGGGGTAGCTACAATTTTTTACGTTGAAATTACGTAAGAAATACAGTGTCATGTTGGCGTTGTAGACCGTCTCGCGGGCTTTAGGGTGAAAACGGTAGCCGTTGTACCAGTGCGCCAGGTCGTTCAGCAAAAGCCCCGCATCCAATTGGCAAGTATCCACCAGCGGTTGTATCAGTGCGGCGACTTCGGCTTGGGTGAAACCCATCGCTGCATTAAAGTCCTCATTCAAGGACAAATTCACCCCAATATTGAACCCGCTGGTCATGCTGTCGAGCATCAACGGGGTAACACCTGTGATGAACAAACGGTCTACTGTGCCGCGCTGAGTGGCTGCTTTGATGGTTTCGTAAAAACTGCGCACGAACCCCCCCTTCCCCATCACACTTTGGAACAGATTCGGGTCATCCGCCAGCATTGAGTTGGCGAAATGGTCGTATTCGTCGATCAACAGAAAGATTTTTTGCCCACGGGTCGCACTGAAAAAGGCTTCCATTTTTTCGTAGGAAGAATAGCTTTTATCAACACTGGTGATGGCTGCGGCTGGGTAAGCGTAGCGTTCCAGCGTGCTTTTCAAAGCCACATCGACTTTATGCGTAAACGAACGCTCGACCGATTCCGCGCTATCCGTGGCAATCCCGCTGAACTCCATGAACAGCACCTGATAGCTGCTACGCGTCGGGGTGGGATGTTGCCCGATGTGGAGTTGGGAAAAAATCGCGTCGAAATCTGCTTGGTGTTTTACGTCGTAGTAATACTCCAGTGCCGAGATGAACAAGCTTTTACCGAAACGGCGCGGGCGCAACAGAAAGTGGTACTGCCCGTCGGCTTCTAACGCTGCGATGTAGGCGGTTTTGTCCACATAGACAAAACCTTCAGTGATGACTTTCTTGAAATTGCTCAAGCCGTAGGGGATTTTCATTGTATTTTCACCACATTCAGTTGTTCACTATCGGTCAGCACCACCCACGCGCTGAGTTTGGGCAATGCAGCGATTTCTGGCAATTGCAGATAGCCCTGCACTTGCGTAATCCCCTCTTCCCGCTTCGCATCCCAGCCTTTTACACCCTCAGATTTTTTGGCGTATTTCAGTTCGATCAGATGCTGGTGCGGCACGGCATACGGGCTGCGTTCCAACAGCAGAATGTCGGGGTAACGGTGATTCATTTCGCGCTCGCTTTGGATGAAATACACCGGCGAATGGTAGAGCAGCGTCAGCAGCAGGGTTTTGATGTGCTTTTCGTCCATCTTCATGAAATCGCGGTTGGAAAGCACCTGTAGCACGCGCTGCATTTCATCCATTAACGGCTGAATATTGTCATCGGCAGCCAAGGATGCCACTGCCGATGCTAAGCCACGATTGGGAATCTCAATCTGGTTACGGCGCTCCAGTTCCGCTTTGAAATACTGAAAATACATCTCTTGCATCACATGGTTGGGGATAGCAAACACCTCACCAGCCAATTCTTCGCGTTGCAGCGACACAAACCCCATATAGGCTAACAAGCTGATGAAATCATCCCGGAAAAAGCCTTTGTCGAAATCAAATTTTTCCGCCTGCCGTGCCATGATTTCGCCCGTGTTGAGCAATTCATCCAGCACCTTGTAATTGTCTTCACGGTCGCCGATACCGAACAAGCCCATTAACTTGCCATAGTCGGAGGCAATATTCGCATCCAGCATTTTTTTCGGATAAGCACAGCGTTTTGTGTCGAAATTATCCAGAAAATACAACACCATATTGGCGTTATAAACCGTTTCGGGTGCATCCGCGTGGAAGCGGTAGCCGTTGTACCAACGGGTCACATCCTCCAGCAACACTGAGGCATCCAGATGACAATCGACCGCCAAGGGCTGGAGTAAGTCCGCCACTTCATCCTTGGTAAAACCGACGGCTGCATTGAAGTCTTCTTGTAACGACAGGTTTTTACCAATATTAAACCCACTGGTCAGGCTATCCAGCATGATCGGCGTAACCCCCGTGATGAACAAACGGTCTACCGTGCCGCGCTGAGTGGCTGTTTTAATGGTTTCGTAAAAGCTGCGCACGAAACCACCCTTGCCGACGATACTTTTGAACAGCGGCATATTTTCCGCCAGTATCGAATTGGCAAAATGGTCGTATTCGTCGATCAACAAAAAGACTTTTTGCCCTTCAGTCGCTTTGAAAAACGATTCCATTTTTTCATAGGGGGACAGGCTTTGCGCAACACTGGCGATGGCTTCAGGCGGATAGTAGTAACGTTCAAGGGTGCGTTGCAACGCCAAGTCGACTTTGTGGGTAAACGCACGGTAAACCGATTCCGCGCTATCCGTGGCAATCCCGCTGAACTCCATGAACAGCACCTGATAGCTGCTACGCGTCGGGGTGGGATGTTGCCCGATGTGGAGTTGGGAAAAAATCGCGTCGAAATCTGCTTGGTGTTTTACGTCGTAGTAATACTCCAGTGCCGAGATGAACAAGCTTTTACCGAAACGGCGCGGGCGCAACAGAAAGTGGTACTGCCCGTCGGCTTCTAACGCGGCGATGTAGGCGGTTTTGTCCACATAGACAAAGCCTTCGGTGATGACTTTCTTGAAATTGCTCAAGCCGTAGGGGATTTTCATGGCACGTCCTGCACGGTGGTGATGTGGCAGATGATAGCATATTGCAGTGTAGCGTTTGCTGCGGTGTGCTGCTGTTGTCAAGTCCCGATAAGTAGACACCATCTTGACAGGGTATAACTATTGTCATACCATAGGCAGCATGAAAACAGCAGTATCCATACCCGACCCAATATTCCAAGCAGCAGAAGTTTTTGCTCATCATTTTGGCATTTCCAGAAGTGAGCTTTATGCCAAGGCCATTAAAGAATACATCGCATCAAGAAGATACATTAATGTAACAGAAGAACTTAATAAAATTTATTCAGATGAGTCCTCATATTTAGAGGATGAATTACATTCAATGCAGATCAAGTCCATCCCACGAGAAGAATGGTAATGAAAAGAGGAGAAATATGGTGGGCTTCGCTTGAAGAACCAAGAGGTTCAGAACCGGGTTATAAAAGACCTGTTGTCATCATTTCATCTGACGATTTCAACCAAAGCAGAATACAAACCGTCGTTGTCGCCATCGTGACATCAAATTTACGATTAGCCAATGCTCCGGGTAATATCTCCATATCCAAAAGAGATTCAGAACTTTCAAAAGATTCTGTTATCAATGTTTCACAGATTTTGACTCTTGATAAAGCATTTCTAACCGAGAAAGTAAGCAGACTACCAGACAAAAAAATATTAGCACTTGATGAGAGCTTAAAACTGAGTTTGTCACTTTTCTGAGAACATAAAAAAGCATAATACCCCATGAAACACCCCTACTCCCGAATCTTCCTACTCAGCCACATGCGAGCCTACAGCAGTTTGCTAGGGCATATTATCGGCTCACACCCGCGTATCAATGGCTATTACGAAATGCACCAAAGCTACCTCAGCGACGCTGATTTAGCCCAGCAAATCGCGGATTACAGCCAACACGATAGCTTAAAACCCGACAGTCACTATCAATTTGATAAACTGCTGCACAACGATTATCGACTGAATTTAAGCCTGCCCGCGTTGCAAGATGCTGTCATTTTTATTGCGTTGCGCCAACCTGAGCCAACCATTAAAAGCATCATTAAGTTATTCCGGCAAAAATCCACCGACGATTTGTATGCGCAACCCACAGGCGCAACTAACTATTACCTTGAACGCTTGCAAACCCTGACCGACTTCGCCCAGCAACACCCGCAACGTTATTACTATTTTGATACCGAAAAAGTCTGCACTGACACTGACGGCTTATTAAGCCAGTTACAGCAATGGATAGGCGTGACTGAACCATTATCGCGTGAATACGGCAGCTTTGCCAAAACAGGCGTAGCCGGTGCGGGGGATACCTCACCACTCATTCACACCGGCAAAATATTACCGGATTTTCAGGAAGCGGTGGATGATGTGGAACTGGATGCGACGTTATTGCAACAAGCAGAACAGGCTTATCAAAACAGCCGTGCTTTATTGCTGCACTACGCCAAACAGCATTGCTAATAATCGGCTGTTACGCCTGCACCCCAAACACATACCCCAAATCAATCCCCTGTTTGGCGAACGGGGGAATAAACACCCGCTGGCAATCTTCAACCGCAATACACTCCTTGGAAAACACCACGCGGTAATGCTCTCCCGCCAACTCATAAGCAATCAGGGTTTTATTCTCTGGTGAAATCACCCAATAATAAGGCACTTGGTACACCTGTAAGCGCATCAGGTGCATCACCAAATCCTTGCTTTCATGCCCCGGCGAGGTAATTTCACACACCCAGTCAGGCAAAATATCCACCACACCCTCTGGCGGATTCGGCACACGCGCCTTACGCCATCCGGCAAGGTCATGGGTTGGGCAGTGATGTTCGCTGTAACGCACGCTGATTTCCGTCACGATCCACCAGCCATCTGCACCTTTACGGCGCTTGAAGGGGGAAACTTCATCAGAAAGACCCGATTGCACCTGCGCATGGGCGAATCGCGCCATCGGGCGTTTCACAATTTCACCGCTAATCAACTCAATACGCCCATCGACTGATGAAGTCATTAGCAAGTCATCGACTGTTTGAAATTTTCGTGCTTCCATCCCATACCTCGGCTTATATAATCCTAATAATCGACTTTTTTACGCCCCGATTTAATGTCGCTGTGCTTTTTCTTGCTGTCAAGCCGCTTGAGCCGCGAGCTAAACGTCGGGCGCGTGGCTTTGCGCTTCTTTTGCACTTTGGTCGCATCCGCGATTAATTGTTGCAAGCGTTCAAGCGCGTCCGCCCGGTTTTTTTCCTGACTGTTGTGAGTTTGCGCCTTAATGACCACCACACCATCGCCGGAAATGCGCTGATCAGCGTAGCTCAACAGTTTTTCTTTCCAACTATCCGGCAATGAAGAAGCGCGGATGTCGAAACGCAGGTGAATCGCAGTCGAGACTTTATTGACGTTTTGCCCGCCGAGGCCTTGAGCGCGGATGGGTTGGAAATCAAGTTCTTCGGGCGGGATGATCATGTTGCGCATCCTAATGGGTGATCATTACTAGTGAAAACCAGTATAACGTATAACAAACCCCAGAAATATCAGCACTACCGACAACCTGCTAAACTGCTTCCATAACCCAATAATATCACCGCGTTACCGCTGTTTGAGGAGGCAATCTCATGAAGTACCTGTTACCCATCCCGATCGCGCTGGCATTACTCGCCGGAGCAACCCAAGCTGCCACGCCCGCTGGCACGCCCACCCAACTCGAAGCCGGTCTAGTCAACCCCGGCGCTATCGACAAACCCGCGTGGTTCAAAGAATCCTTCCTCGACCTGCGCGACGACATTAAAGATGCCACTGCCGCGAATAAACGCACCGTGCTGTATTTCTACCAAGACGGCTGCCCGTATTGCACCAAGTTGATCCAAGAAAATTTCAGCAAGGAAAACATCACCGCCAAGACCCAAAAAAACTTCGACGTGATTGCCATCAATATGTGGGGCGACCGCAACGTGACCGACGTTGACGGCAAAGAAACCACCGAAAAAGCCTTCGCCGCTGCATCAAAAGTGCAATACACCCCCACCATGCTATTCCTCGACGAAGCCGGTAAAGTGGTATTGCGCGTCAACGGCTATTACGCCCCCGACAAATTTGAGATGGCACTGGATTTTGTTGCCGGTAAACACGAAAAAGACGGCAGTTTCAAAGACTACTTCGCCAAGCTCAAAGCCGATGGCAAAACCGATAGTAACGTCGCTGCCACGACTGACAAAACTTACACCCTGCCCACCGCCTTGCCTGCGCCGTTACGCCTGCAAGACGCTCGCAAAGACAGCAAACGCCCGCTGATGGTGGTATTCGCGCAAACCGAATGCGACACCTGCGATGAACTCTACAATGACATTTTCAAACGCAAAGAACTCGCGTATTCCCTCAGCAATCTCGATCTTGCCCAAGCCAACCCCGACGATGACACCAAAATCCAAACCCCCGATGGCAAGGAAATGACAGTGGCAGAATGGGCAAAAACGCTGGAAATCAAATACAGCCCCAGCCTCGTCTTCTTCGATACCGCTGGCAAAGAAGTCTTCCGCACCGAAGCCTATTTCAAAGCCTTCCACACCCACGGCGCGATTGATTACGTCACCTCTGGCGCGTATGCGTGGATGCCGGAATTCCAACGCTACCTGCAACACCGCCGCGAAGCCCTAGCCGCCCACGGCTTCCCGGCGGATTTGATGGAATAACTACTGCAATGACTTACTCAAATGTCCCGCAAACGTTTCAGCAGGCATAAACCCAACCACACGCAACGGGCGTAACTCCTCGCCATCCTTGTTAAAGAACAGGATGGCAGGCGGCCCCGGAATCTTAAAATGCTTGAGTAAGGCTTTGGTTTCCGCGTTCGTTTCCGTCACATCGGCTTTCACCAAAATGGCATTACGCAGCAATGACTGTACGGAAGGATCGCTAAAGGTATATTTCTCCATTTCTTTACACGTGATACACCAGTCAGCATAAAAGTCGACCATCACCGGCTGACCTTTAGCATCCTTAACCGCTTGCTCGACTTCTGCCAAGGTCGTAACTTTATTGAAAGGCAGCGCCGAACCCGTCCCCGCCGTGGCTGTCGCAATCCCCCCCTGCCCCAGACTTAACCCACGCAAGGGTTGCAATAAATCCCCCTTACCAAGCGCACTGCCTGCGAGCAATAAACTGCCATACAACACCAGCAGGATCCCGGAACCTTTCCACAGTTTACGCCAACCGTTACTGGTTTCTGTCAAAGGCGTAAACGCCCCCATAAAGACCCCGGAAAGCACAAACAGAATTGCCCACAACAACAATGCCACCGATTCCGGTAAAATACGTTCTAGCAACCAAATTGCCACACCCAGCAACATAACGCCGAAGACTGCCTTGATGGCTTCCATCCACATACCCGCACGCGGCAACCATTGCCCAGCCGACGTCCCCACCAGTAACAAAGGCAGCCCCATCCCAATACTCAGCGCGAACAATGCCATACCACCGAATACCGCATCACCGGTTTGCCCGATATAAATCAAAATACCTGCCAATGGTGCAGCCACACACGGCCCGACAATCAGGGCAGATAACGCCCCCATAATAGCCACCCCGATCAAACTCCCGCCTTCCTGACGGTTACTCAGGTTGTTTAAGCGGGTTTGAATGCTGGAAGGCATTTGTAAATCGTAAAAACCAAACATCGACAACGCCAGCAAAACGAAAATCGCACTGAAAATCCCCAAAAACCAGCCATTCTGGAACAGCGCCTGCAAATTTTCCCCAAACAAACCCGCCAGAATACCCGCAATGCTGTAAGTGACAGCCATTGCCAACACATAAGTCAACGACAACACAAAGGCTTTGCGTGGGGTAAGCGCTGTTTGACCCGCAATAATGCCAGAAAGAATGGGGATCATCGGGAATACACACGGTGTAAATGCCAATAACAACCCCAGCCCCACAAAGGTGAGCAACACCCAAGCTTTATTACCTTTGGCAAGCTGTTCTGCCAATTGATCTTGCTCCGACAAAGGAGGAGCTACTGCACTGCCAGCAGTGTTATCGGCTGCTTTGGCAACGGCTTCGGGCAAGGCGGTTTCAGCCCAAGTCACGCTCGGTTGTTCACCGGCTGCGGGCGCAGGCAAATTCACCTTGAACGCTTTGAGTTCTGGCGGGTAACACAGCACATTTTCCGCGCAACCTTGCCAACCGAGTTCCAGCACAAAACTGCCTGCTTTACCGAGTTCGGTGCGTTTCACCGGCAAGTGAATGGCAGCCAGATCGTGTACAGCTTCGATTTTACCGAAAAATTCGTCTTGCTTAACATCACCACTCGGCAACTCAGGCGCACCCACCGTCATGCCTTGCGGGTCGAAAATCTTGACCAGAAATTTATCTTTATACAGGTAATGGTCAGGCGCAATTACCCATTGCACGGTTAACTTATCCCCCTCCAAAGTGGGTTGCCCTAACGCAAATGCCTGTTCCGACGTCAGGCTTTCGTCCCCAAAATCAAAGCTGGTATCAACCGCCATAGCGGGTGGTAGCGCAAATAACAGACTGCACACCACCAAACAATAACGCAAATACCGCGACAACGCCGCTGGAATACCCATATCGACTTTTCCTCCTCATCGACTCTTAGCATAATGGTTTGAGTGTAATGGAATTACGGGTAAATTGTCAGAACACCGAAAAATTGACGTACATCATTTTTGTATCCGGCAATCCATCACATGATGGAGCGGTCGCCACCCACAGGAGAACCCCATGAAGCCCTACCAACATATTTTAGTGCCAGTCGATTTCACCAAAGCCTTTGAGCGCATTGGCGGTCATGGCAATCACCGCTACCAACATATTTTAGTGCCAGTCGATTTCACCAAAATCAGCAATACCATTGTGGCACGCGCCCACGAACTGGCAAACTTTTACCAAGCCAAGCTTACCCTGCTGAATGTGCTGGAAGATGCCTCACTCGGCAATGTCGCTTTCGGCGGCACCAACAAACTCGGAATGCCTCCCGCCATCAAACAAAACCAAATCAATCTGGCAACCGAAAAACTGCGCAAATTAGCCGATAACTTAGGTGCCGGTGCAAATGTTGCCTTAGAAGTGACCTATGCCAGCGGCAAACCCAGCGATGCCATTATCGAATTCGTCAAACAAAATGGCATTGAGTTAGTGGTCGTTGGTAACAGCGGCAAAAAAAGTGTGCTTGGCTTCATGGGTTCAACCGCTGAAGCTACCCTCAAAGGTGTTCCGTGTGATGTAATGGCGGTTCGAATAATGGATTGAGCCTCATTCCACATGAAAGCCCCCCAAACTTTGCAGGCAACCCCCCTGCTACTGTTGCTGTTATCCTCTAATCTGAGCCATGCCGATGAATGGACGAGCAAGGATAAATCAGTACATTTTAGTGTCTCTGCTGCATTGGGAGTTGCTGCCTATACGCAAACGCATAATCGAACTAAAGCGTTTGCTTGGGCTATTGCTCCCGGTGTCCTCAAGGAAATCATCGACAGTCAAGATGAAGGCAAACAATTCAGCGGTAAAGATCTGGCATGGGATGCCGTTGGCGCTTTTGTCGGTGTGCAAGCAGGGCATTGGATAATCGGCGATAATAAAATCGCGTGGGTAAAGGAATTCTGAGTAGATTATGCTTGATGCCGCTTTGCGCATTTTCAGCATTATCTTCCCCGTCTTTGCCTGCTCGGCACTGGGGGCAGCATATGGCTATTTCCGCCGCCCGGATATGGCGGTGGTTAACCGCCTCAATATGGAATTTTTCGCGCCATTTCTGGTGTTTTGGGCGCTGATGGATAAACCCTTCGATTTTTTAGCCTTCCGCGATCTCGCCATTGGCGGCGTGGCAGTGGTATTGGGTTCTGGTCTGTTATTGTTGCCGCTGGCCTGGCTGTTTCGCATCAATCTGAAAACCTTTTTACCACCGATGATGTTTAATAACTCCGGCAATATGGGTATCCCGTTGATCCTGTTTGCGTTTGGGGAGTCAGCGCTGCAAGCAGCCGTGGTGTTGTTTATCATTGAAATGGTGCTGCATTTCACGGTTGGGTTTTACATCCTCAATCATCGCACCAACCCGCTGCATTTGCTGAAAATGCCAATGATTCAGGCCACGATTCTGGGGTTATTGTTTAGCAGTTTACACCTTACATTGCCGGATGCCTTGGCGAATACGGTCAAATTACTGGGGCAGGTTTCCATTCCGCTGCTACTGTTTTCGCTGGGCGTGCGCCTGTTGGATGTGAATTTTCGTGATTGGAAATTAGGTACACTCGGCGCTATTGCAGGCCCTGCTGCCGGACTTATCAGTGCTTTGTTGGTTGCGCAGACACTCACCTTAGATGCCACTCAATATGCACAACTATTGCTGTTTGCGGCGCTCCCACCAGCCGTGCTCAATGTATTAGTAGCGGAACAATACCAACAAGAACCGGATCAGGTTGCCTCTATCGTGTTATTAGGCAATCTCGCCAGTTTGGTGATTATGCCAGCCATACTTTGGTTCGCCTTGCCGCACTAACCCTATCGTAACTTTTAAGCTTGAAGAGTGTCTAAATTCAACCTAGGATAAGAGCACAAATTGAGTGCACGCTAACGCTCACAATCAATAGTTAGGAGGATATATAAGTGTTACGTACTGTATTATCGAGTACGCTCATCGCGTTGAGCCTTTCCACCAGTGTTGTCGCGGAAGACAAGCCTACCGAACCGGCTAAAGTCGCTGATAGTGCTACCGTTGCGGATAAACCTGCTGATGACAAATCCACCAGTGTCAGCACCGATGATAAAGCTGCTGATACAACAGCTACTGTCAGTAGTGCCCCTGCTAAAGTAGAAATCCGCGATGCCGCGCAATTCTTCGACGACAGTTTTAATGACATGAAAGAAGAGTTGGAAACTGCCAAAGCGGACGGCAAAAAAGGTTTGCTGATGATGTTTGAAATGGATGAGTGCCCATTCTGTCAGCGTATGAAAAGCACCGTTCTCAACCGCAGTGATATTCAGGATTACTACAAAGAAAACTTCCGCATTATCACTGTCGATATTGAAGGCGATGTGGAATTAACCAACTTCAAAGGTGACGCCACTACCCAAAAAGATTTTTCTTTGAAAGAATTTCGAGTGCGTGCCACCCCCGTGTTCCAATTCATGGGGTTAGATGGCGAACCCATCAAAAACGGGCGTTTGACAGGTGCAACCAAAGATGCGGATGAGTTCATGCTGTTTGGTAAATACATTGCCGACAAAAAGAATGAAGATGTACCGTTCTCTAAATTCAAGCGTGAACAAGGCGGCGATGCCGCTGCTAAGGCTGATGATGCGAAGAGTTAACGCTGGTTGGTGGGGAATGCTTTCCTCCCTGATATTGTTCACTAGCGTCCAGGCCGCTGATGTCCCTGACCCGTTGAGTCTTGATCAAGCACTCAACTACGCCGAAGGCCATCCACTTAGCCAGCTTGCACCGGAAATTGCGTTACGCCACCCTGCCCCGCAGCCACTGTACTTGGACTGCCATAGCCTTGCGTATAATAGCAATACGGGAGTAGACAATCAGCGCGACCGTTTATTACCCAACCTGATTGCACCACTGGAAAAGCAACGCCTCGACATCATGGAACGCTTTTTTGATGTGGTGTTGGCAGATTCCAGCGCGGTTCGTGATAACGAAAATATGGCGGTGTACTACATCCCACTTGACCGTACCCGTACCCGTTTGGAATTGAAAGAGTTTTCGGAATTGGATGTTGCAGAACTCGACGCGGAATACCAAGTGGTACGCCAACAAGGCGCTGCCAGTGCTGCTGCGCAACGTTTGACACGCTCGTTGTTAGCCCAAGCCATTAATAATCCGCAAAAGCTGCCAAATGAGCTGAATCCGCCAGAGATTGGTACATTTCCTACCGAGTTGCCACCGCTGAATGAACTGGTAGAAACCAGCCTAAAAAACAACAAGTGGCTGGATGACCGCCGTGACGATATGACTGCTGACGAACGTGCCGTGACCGATATGGAATTACGCCAGCACATTCTCGAATTACTGTTGCGTCTGGATGTATTCAAGGTAGCCGAAGAGCGTTCCCAAGCGGAAATTCTCTGGCGCGATTATTATCTGGAACGTAGCCGCACCCTGTATGAGCAAGAAGTCAAATCCGACATCGGTGATGCCATGACTCAACAAAGCAAAGCCCGCTTGCAACAACAACAAATCCAGTTCTGCCGTGCCCTGACCTTGGCACAATTGAATGCTTTACAAGGCAACCCCGTTTGGCCCTTGCCCAAACCTGCCCCGACAGAGGACAAGCCTGCATGAAACACCTCCCGACTACTTTCCAGATCGTATTACCCATTCTATTACTATACAGTTTGCCTGCCCAAGCACTGGAATTGAAAGGTCGTCTGGAATGGCAACACAAGGTGGATATGCGCGTCGTCGAAAACGGTGTGGTGGAAGAAGTGAATGTGACCACAGGGCAACACGTCAACAAAGGCGCTTTGCTGGTACGCATGGATCAGCGTAAACAGAAAGCGGCGTTGCTGGAAGCCAAAGCGCGAGTGGCGCGTGCCACCTTAAGCATGGATGATGCGGAACGTGACATGGCACGTACCCAAGAGCTATTTGACCGTG
This sequence comes from Candidatus Thiothrix putei, assembly GCA_029972225.1. NCBI lineage: Bacteria > Pseudomonadati > Pseudomonadota > Gammaproteobacteria > Thiotrichales > Thiotrichaceae > Thiothrix > Candidatus Thiothrix putei. Next base: position 1,744,263 of record CP124756.1, on the reverse strand, counting down.
GCTTAATTGCCGAGGAAGAACTCAAAGATGGTGAATTGAAAAAAGCGGTTGCCACCACCGAACTGGAGTCAGCGAAAGCAGCAGAAGAAGCCGCACAAGTAGCCTTAGGTCATACCGAACTCAAAGCGCCATTTGCGGGGATTATTGCCGCCAATAATGCATGGCAAGGTGCAGTCATTTTTGCAGGTAAGCAAGATCAGCCGCTGGTTAGCCTTGCACCCGATGATCAGATGTTAGCACGGGTATTGGTGACGGCGGATGTATTGCGGCGTTACCCAGTAGGGACAACGGCGCAAGTGCAAGTGAACGGCGATAACCGCAGCGGCAAGGTATACAGCCAAGGCGTGGAAGCGGTGCGGATCGAGCCGGAAGGCGCGATTTATGAGCTGGATATTCTCTTTAAGCGCAATGCAAAAGAGGTGTTGAGGCCGTCAGAATCGGTTCGGGTGGTGTTACCTTGATAGTAACGCAACGCCAGGATATGCCCTATTCGAGACATGGCAATTTTTCATAAAGGGGATAAAATCCGAAGATGCAAAAGTCGGCTGGATGAGGCAGACGTCGATCCGTTGCTACCGGTTGCAGAAACGTCTGTACCTTATCCAGTTGACACCTAGCTGCTGCGCACGACCTACATAAAAAGGAAACCCATGGACGCACAACCCAAAGACCCGCATACCGTTATCGTCAGTTTGCGTGATAAAGCGGATACCTACACCTGTGACATTAACGCAGGCAAACACCAAATGGTTGCCGACGAACCCGTGCCACTGGGTGGCGATGACTTGGGTGCTGCCCCGTATCAATACCTAAAAGCTGCTCTCGGCTCATGTACTGCCATGACCATCCGCATGTATGCCGAACGCAAGAAATGGCCTGTCGAAAACGTTATTGTCACCTTGCGCCACAGCCGCGATGCCAATAAACAAAGCGCGTTTGAGCGTGACATTCAAATTCTCGGTGAACTTACCGCTGACCAGCGCGAACGTTTGTTAGACATTGCCGACCGTTGCCCCGTTCACAAAACCTTGAGCCACGGTGCGACTATCCTCAGTAAACTGATTGATTAACCCTGTTGAAGAAGCCTCATGTTACACATTTACAATAGCCTGACCCGCCAGAAAGAAGTCTTCAAACCCATTGAACCCAAACAAGTACGCATGTACGTGTGCGGGATGACGGTTTACGATTACTGTCACTTGGGTCATGCACGGGTCATGGTGGTCTTTGATACAGTATACCGTTACCTCAAAACCAGTGGGTACGCAGTGGAATACGTCCGTAATATCACTGACATTGACGATAAGATCATCAAACGTGCAGCTGAAAACGGCGAGCCGATGGAGGTGCTGACCCAACGTTTCATCGATGCTATGCACGCAGACGAAGACGCACTCAACGTCTTACGCCCTGACGCCGAACCCCGTGCCACGGGCAACGTCCAGGAAATGCTGGACATGATTCAGGTCTTACTCGACAAAGGCATGGCGTACCAAGGCAAAAACGGCGACGTGTATTACGATGTCTCCAAATTCGCAGGCTATGGCAAACTCTCCGGGCGCAAACTGGATGAGTTACGAGCTGGCGAACGGGTTGCTGTCGATGAAATCAAAGACGACCCGCTGGATTTTGTCTTGTGGAAAGCCGTCAAACCGGGCGAACCGGCATGGGATGCGCCTTGGGGACAAGGACGCCCCGGCTGGCACATCGAATGCTCCGCCATGTCGCAAAAGCTGCTGGGGGATCATTTTGACATCCACGGTGGCGGCAGTGATTTGCAGTTCCCGCACCATGAGAACGAAATCGCCCAAAGCGAAGGTTGCACCGGGCATAAGCACGTCAATTACTGGATGCACAACGGCTTCATTCGCGTCAACGATGAGAAGATGTCGAAGTCGCTGAACAATTTCTTCACGATCCGTGAAGTCTTGAAAGACTACAAAGCCGCTGAAGTGCGTTTTTTCATCCTAAACAGTCATTACCGCAGCCAGTTAAATTACGGCACTGATCAGTTGGATGCAGCGCGGGCATCGTTGTCACGCCTATACACCGCCATCCGTGGTTTGCCGGAATCAGGGCCTGCGGCTTATACCTATTATGAAAACCGCTTCATCGCCGCTATGGATGACGATTTCAATACACCAGAAGCCATTACTGTACTATTTGAACTCGCCAGTGACATTAACCGCATCCGTAAAACCCAAAGTGATGCGGCGGCAGCAGCTCTTGGGGCATTGTTGCAACGCCTTGGTAATGTGCTCGGTTTATTGCAAGATGACCCCGAAAGCTGGTTCAAAGGCTCAGCAGGTGCGGGTGGTTTGGATGATGTGGCGATTGAAACCCTGATTCAACAACGCTTGGATGCCCGCAAAGCCAAACAATGGGCAGAATCCGACCGCATCCGTGACGCACTCAAAGCACAAGGCATTATTCTGGAAGACGGTGCGAACGGCACAACCTGGAAACGAGTATAAACATGAAAAACATTACGATTATTGGGGCAGGTTTTGCTGCCCTGAGTGCGGTACGCGCATTACGCCAGCACGATAAATCAGTAGCAATCACCGTGATTGCACCGCGTGCGGAATTGCACTATTTGCCGGGGATTATCTGGATTCCTAACGGCTTGCGTACCCGCGAAGATTTGACCGTACCGCTGGCTAACTTCTTCAAGCGCATGGACGTCAAATTCCACCAAGGCAATGTGACAGGGCTACGCGATGGCGGGCGCATTGTCGAAACCGATCAGGGGGATGTCGCTAATGATGGCCTGATCATCGCATCTGGCGGACGCTTCATCAAAAAACTGCCCGGTATCGAACATGCCATTACCCCCTGCGAAGGCATCAGCGCAGCGGAGAAAATCCGCGACCGCTTGAAAGAAATGCAGGGTGGCACCATCGCCGTGGGTTTCGCAGGCAACCCGAATGAACCAAGTGCCATGCGGGGCGGCCCCATGTTCGAGTTTCTGTTTGGTATTGATACCTTGCTGCGCCAGCAAAACCGCCGCGACAAATTCCACTTGGTATTCTTCAGCCCTGCCCCGCAGCCCGGTAATCGCCTTGGCCCCAAAGCCATGTCCGGCTTACTCTCTGAAATGGGTAAACGCGAAATCGAAACGCACCTTGGTCACAAGATGAAAAGCTTTACCGCTGAGAAAGTGACGACCGAAGGTGGCGAATTCAACGCTGACCTGATCCTGTTCATGCCGGGCATGACGGGCAATCTGTGGTTCGACAACACCACCCTGCCCCGTTCTGCTGGCGGCTTGCTCCAAGCCAACCAACATTGCAAAGTAGACGGTTGGGACAAGGTTTACGTAGCGGGTGATTCCGGCAGTTTCCCAGGCCCCGACTGGATGCCCAAACAAGCACACATGGCGGATTTGCAGGCAGAAGCTGCGGCTAAAAACCTGCTAGGTGAGTTAAATGGTGGCTCCACCAATGCAACATTCAAGGTAGAACTCGTCTGTATCGTCGATTCAGTCAATAAAGGCACATTGGTCGCACGCACTGAAAAACGTTCACTGGTATTACCGTCTTGTCGCGTATTTCACTGGATGAAACGCGGCTTTGAGTGGTGGTATCTGCGGCAGTACCGTTAATGCCCAACCAACAACTTCGTAGCAAAAAGAAAACCCTGCTCAGTTGGAGCAGCGGTAAAGATAGTGCGTGGGCGTTACATGTGTTGCAACAAGACCCTAGCATTGAACTGGTTGGCTTGTTTACGCTGGTTGAGCAGAAACACAACCGCGCTTCCATGCACGATACCCGCATCGAAATGTTACATCGCCAAGCAGAAGCAGCGGGGTTGCCGATTGAGTTAGTGTTCTTGCCCGATGAATGCAGCAATGATCAATACGATGCCATCATGCAGGCATACATCGCTACTGCGGCTAATCATCAGGTGGAATGCATGGCCTTTGGTGATCTGTTTGTGAATGAAATCCGCCAATACCGCGAACGGCAACTGCAAGGCAGCGGCATTAGCCCGCTGTTCCCACTGTGGGGTATGTGTACGCGGTATTTGGTCGAAGCCATGCTTTCTGCAGGGTTACACGCGCACATTAGCAGCGTTGACCTGAATAAGCTTCCGGCACATATTGCTGGCAAACGTTGGTCTAAAGACGTGATTGCCAGCTTCCCTGATGACTGTCATCCGTGTGGGGAAAACGGTGAAATTCATACTGTGGTAGTGGCTGGCCCCATGTTCAAAAAACACATTCCGGTAAATGTCGGTACGGTTATTGAGCGCAATGGGTTTGCTTATGCGGATATTATTCCACTGGGCTGATACGTATAAAAACGCAAAAGGCCAGTCATTTCTGACTAGCCTTTAAATTTTGGTGCCGGGAAGAGGACTCGAACCTCCACGGGGTTGCCCCCACTAATACCTGAAACTAGCGCGTCTACCAATTCCGCCATCTCGGCAATTCACAAAACAGTAATGCTTTGTGAGACGCGAAATATATAGCGCTTACGGCATCTTGTCAAACACCAAGGCGCGTTTTTATTACATTTTTTTGTTACACTTCGTCCATACGAAAAGACAAACCACACAAGGACACAATTTGAAGTTCAACGACCCCCATAGTCAGCGTGAAGCCGAAAAGTACGAAAACCCCATCCCCAGCCGCGAGGTCATCTTGCAACTGCTGACGGAACAAGGGCAGCCGCTAGACTTTGCCTCCCTCACCGAAGCGCTGCACCTGCACGACGAACGTGATGTCGATGCCCTGAAAAAACGCCTGCGGGCGATGGAACGTGACGGGCAATTACTTTACAACCGCCGCCGCCAATACGTCCCCATCGAACGCACCGACCTGATTGCCGGGCGCGTTATCGGACATCCCGACGGCTTCGGCTTTCTGAAACCGGATGACGGCACACCCGACCTCTTCCTGCACGCCAAGCAAATGCACGGTTTAATGCATGGCGACCGCGCTTTATGCAGCGTGCGTGGTCTTGACCCCAAAGGTCGCCGCGAAGGTGCTGTAGTCGAGGTGCTGGAACGCGGCACAACCCAAGTGGTCGGGCGCTATTTCATGGAAGGCAGTATCGGTTTTGTCACCCCTGACAATTCCCGCATCAGCCAAGACATCCTGATTCCCCCCGATGCCGCAGGCAATGCCAAACCCGGTCAAATCGTCGTCGCCGCGATTGTCGAACAACCTTCCAAACGCGCCCAACCCACCGGTAAAATCGTCGAAGTACTCGGCGACCACATGGCGCCGGGCATGGAAATCGACGTAGCCATCCGCAGCCACCAACTGCCCCACGGCTGGTCAAGCGAGATTACCGAAGAAGCCGATCGTTTCGGCTATGAAGTGCCCGAAGCCGACAAAGCCGACCCGCGCCGCGAAGACTTACGCGACACCCCCTTCGTCACCATCGACGGCGAAGATGCCAAAGACTTCGACGACGCGGTGTACTGCGAACGCGACGGCAACGGCTGGCGTTTACTGGTCGCGATTGCCGACGTATCCCACTACGTGCAAGCTGATTCCGCCATCGGACGCGAAGCCACCGAACGCGGCACATCGGTGTATTTCCCCGGCAAAGTCATCCCGATGTTGCCCGAAATTTTGTCCAACGGCTTGTGCTCCCTCAACCCGCACGTTGACCGCTTGTGCATGATTTGCGACATCCAAATCGGCGCACGCGGCAAACTGATCAGCTACCAATTCGTCGAAGGCATTATGCACTCCGCCGCCCGCCTCACTTACACCGAGATGGCGAAAATCGTGGTCGAGCGCAATATGGATGCGCGTCGTAAACACCCGCAAGAACTCTGCGAACACCTCGACGACCTGTATTCGCTCTACCACGTCCTACGCAAAGCACGTGATCGCCGTGGCGCGATCGACTTTGAAACTGCCGAAACGCGCATCGTGTTTGATGCTGAACGCAAAATCGAAGCGATTGTCCCGACCGAACGCAACGACGCGCACAAGCTGATCGAAGAGTGCATGATCCTCGCCAACGTCTGCGCCGCGACTTACCTCAGCAAGTACAAAATCCCCGCACTACACCGCGCCCACAAAGGCCCCACGCCGGAAAAACTCGCGGATTTGCGCCAATTCCTCGCCAGCCTCTCACTCAGTTTGGGCGGCGGTGACGAACCCACGCCGAACGATTACACCGCGTTGCTGAATAGCCTCGGCGACCGCCCAGATCGGCACATGATTCAAACCGTATTGCTACGCTCAATGTCACAAGCGGTCTACAGCCCTGATTCCGAAGGGCATTTTGGCTTGGCACAGCCGTTTTATGCGCATTTCACCTCACCGATCCGACGTTACCCCGACTTGCTGGTACACCGTGCAATTCGCCATTTAGTGCGTGGCGGCAAGGTCAAAGACTACCAATATTCGCACAAAGACATGGTAGCCCTCGGCGAACACTGCTCCATGACCGAACGCCGGGCGGATGATGCCACCCGCGATGTGACCGCATGGCTAAAATGCGAATACATGCAGGAACACATCGGCGAAACCTTCAGCGGCGTCATTACCAGCGTCATGGGCTTTGGCTTATTCGTCGAACTCAAAGACATCTACGTGGAAGGCTTGATTCACATCACCGCCCTGACCAGCGATTACTACCACTTCGATGCCGCGCATCACCAATTAACCGGCGAAAACTCCGGGCGCATTTACCGCCTCGGTGATGCCATCAACGTCACCGTGGCACGCGTGGACTTGGACGAACGCAAAATCGACTTTGTACTCGCCAAAGTCGAGGGCGAAACCGACGCAACACGCACCAAAAAGCCCAGCAGCCGCAGCCGTAAACCCACCAGCAAAGGCAAAATGGAACGCACGCCAAAGTCTGACCCGACCGCCAGCCAGAAACCTGCCAGTCCCAAAAAACCGGCAAACAGAAAACCCCGCAAGAAGAAACCGACCACCTAATGTCAAAATCCATTATTTGCGGCGTACATGCCGTTGAAAGCGCCTTGCGCAACGATACCGAAAACCTCGGACAAATCTGGCTGGACAAACGCAGCCGCAACGACCGCCTGAAAAAACTGGAAAAGATGGCGGAAGAAAGCGGAATGCGCATCTTGCTAACCGATGCCGACAAACTCGACAAAATGGCAGGCAATAACCGCCACCAAGGCATTGTTGCCGAATATTACAAGCTCAAAGCATGGACAGAAAACGACTTCTACGACATGCTCGACGGCATGAGCGAAGCACCGTTTCTGCTGGTATTGGATGGCGTGACCGACCCACACAATCTGGGTGCGTGTTTGCGCACCGCCGAAGGGGCGGGCGTGCACGCGGTGATTGCCCCCAAAGATAACGCTGCCAGCATCACCCCAACCGTGCGCAAAGTGGCATCAGGGGCGGCGGAAATCATCCCGTTTATCCCCGTCACCAACCTTGCCCGCACGCTGGAAACGCTGAAAAGCCGTGGTATTTGGCTGACGGGTACGAGCGACAAAGCCAAGCAAACTCTATATCAAGCCGACTTAAAAGGGCCGATGGCACTGGTCATGGGTGCGGAAGGGGCAGGTATTCGCCGCCTCACCGAAGAAGCGTGCGACTACCTGATTTCGATACCAATGGCGGGGCAAGTATCGAGCTTGAACGTGTCAGTCGCGACAGGTGTGTGCTTGTACGAAGCCTTGCGGCAGCGGCAAACGTCTTGATCATGGTTCAGAATAGTAGTCGTATTTCTTCAGCATTTCGCTGGTAAACCGCCACGCTTCGTTGTACGACAAGCCGCTATTGTCGGGAATAATGACTTTCACGTACAAATCCGTGCCATGCTGAGTTTTCAAGGCACTTAACTCGCCATCCAATGCGGAACGGTTGACGCCACGCGCTGCCGTTTCCCCCGGCTTGCGGATGCTGTAACCGTTTTTGCCGTACACCACTTCAACCACCTGTTTGCCTTTGGCGGAACGGGCGGGTTTAAGCAGTTTCTGGTATTTCTGATCAAGTTCAGTAAATTCACCTTGCAGGCTCAGCAACTTCTTCTCGCTTTCATCCACTTTCGTCTGCAAACCAATAACTTGTGAACTTTTTTCGTCTAAATTGGTTTGCAATTCAATGATCGCTTTTTCGCGTAAACCTAAGGTATCCGCCTGTTCACGGCTGAGGGTTTGCAAGCGCGTCAGCTCCGCCTCTTTATCGGTGCTGGCATTGCGGGCGGCTTCGGTTTCCGCACGGCTGCGCAATAATTCCATTTCCAAACTGGAAGAGCGTTGTTGCAAATACTCCAGTTGCTCTTCCAAGGTGGCATTAGCCTGAAGCTGGAATTCGGCTTGCTGGGTAGCTTTTTGTGCCTCAAACGCCGCACGTTGTGCTTCCTGAGCGGCACGCTGGGCTTCGAGTGCGGATTGCTGGGCTTCAAATTGTGCCGCTTGCTCAGCTAACACGCTGTTACGCAAATTGTCCAATAAGCGCGTATTGGTCAAGACCACCGCTACCGTGACAATCAGAAAAATCATGGTAATGACCATCATAATGTCGGTGAACGATGGCCAAAAACTTTCCTCGTATTCGTCCCGCGAACTGATCAGGGATGCAAAGGAAAAATGCCCGTCACTCATGCCCTACCCCTTCGGTTTGTCGTCAAGGCGAAAACCTTCACGGATCGAGTCGCGAATCACCCGAATATTGTCACCACTCTGACTCACTGCGACTTGCAAATCATCCGCTGCCAATTGCAGGCGCTCACCTGCGTGCAAGAAGCGATCTTGAATCACATGAATCGCCTCTGCTGCCTTACGCAATTCAGCGGTCAACACCGCCACATCATGCATCAAGCTATTTTCCACATGTTTAAATCGCGGCAAAATATAGAGCGTTGTGACATTTTCAACATTCGCTAATAACTGGGTACGTGCATCTTGCAGACGCAAGTGGAAATACGCAAAAAACACGTAACACACAATCGCCGTAATCGTGGTACTCAGCGCGTTGGACATACCGCCAATAATCGTGCCCATTTGCTGCATATTTTCAGGAGAATCCAATAAACCCGCAGCCCCCATCAAGGCAATGGACAACGATACCACCGTACCAAACACACCGGCTAAAATCAGAATGTTATGCACGAATCTTACTAAAGTGAATTGAGTCGACATTCCTGCTGCTAACGTGGAGGCCAATGCTGCTTGATTCACTCCCGCGTGCTGGCGGGCAATGGTTTGCACCGCATAATAACGATCCACAATCAGAGCAGATTCAGGCAAACCATAGGCAGGATTCGGCACATTCTCATCCACCCGTTTGAGAAAACGTTGCAGCATATCCTGCTCACGGGTAAAACTGAGGAACATAAAAATCATGCGTACCAAACCGACGAGAAAAATCAGCAAAATAATGCCGTTCAGCACCAAACCCAATTGTCCGGCTTGTGTCGAGTAGAAAAATTGCGCCACTTGTGCTTTGTTCAGCAGTACCACCACCCCTAGAAGGAACAAGACGACAAGCATCTGTAACAGGGTCAGGTAATAGCGCGTTTTAATCGGTTTCAGCATCAGTTTCAGTATCCTTGACATAGGGACGGCGTGGTACAGTTTCGACAAGTGTCGGTTCAGTAATGTTCCGCCCCGATGAAATCCCCAACTCCGACAATTTGCGTACCCCCGGCAACACACTGCGCTCTAGCGAACCTAGCGCCTTGTTGTAGGTATCCACGCTGCTGCCGAGATTACGCCCCAAACGCTCCAGATGGTCAAGGAAAACCGTAAGACGTTTGTGCAATTCCTCACCCAAATCCCGCACTTTGCTGGCATTTTCGGCCAATACCGTTTGTTTCCACCCAAACGCAACGGCTCGCAATAACGCCACCAAGGTACTGGGCGTGGCGAGAATCACCTTGTCGTTGAGCGAATCGTGCAACAGTGTTTTGTCTTGTTCTAACGCAGCACCCAAGAATTGTTCACCGGGAATGAACAACACCACGAAATCCGGTGATTGCTCAAACTGCTCCCAGTAACGTTTACCTGCGAGCACTTTGACGTGATCGCGTACATGGCGGGCATGGCGTTGCAAATGCCGCTTGCGGCTGTCTTCGTTATCCGCATTCACCGCATCAAGGTAGGCATCCATCGGCGCTTTCGCGTCCACGATCATTTCGCGGGCATCGGGCATTCGGATCACCATGTCGGGGCGAATGGTGCGCTCCCCATTGCTGCGTTGGGTTTGCTCGACAAAATCGCAATGCTCGATCATGCCGGAAAGTTCTGCAATCCGTCGTAAACTCAATTCGCCCCATTGCCCACGGATACCGGGGGTACGCAACGCCGATGCCAAACGCCCGGTTTCATCACGCAAGGCGGTTTGATCATGCATCATGCCGCGAATCTGTTGGCTGAGAACCCCGAAACTGGTAAGCCGATCTTTCTCAATCTGCTGAATTTGTGCTTCGGTTTTAGCCAATGCATCCCGAATCGGGTCAACCAAATGCTGAATCGACAACTGGCGTTGCTCCAAATCGGTGCGCGATTCCACCTGAAACCGCCCCAGTGTTTCGTGCGCCAATTGCAAAAACTGGGTGTTATTATCGCGCAACGCCCGCTGCGACAACGAGGCAAAGGTATGATGCAAGCGATCTTGCGCATCATCCAACATGCGCAAGCGTTCCTCATTGATTTGCTCTTCGGTTTGCAACAACAGTTGCAGGCGTTCCAATTCACGCTGCGCCTGCCGCAACGGGGCGCTGTAAATGAAATGGGCAAGCAACACCCCCAACGCAAACATAATGAGCGCTACGACCACCACAATATTGTCATCAATGAATGCGCCCAATTGAAACGGAGCACTCTCCATCAAGTTAACCACGCCAGCAATTCAGAAGGGTGCGTAAGGCTGCCATCCGCAGGCCAAGCATGATGCTCATTATTCGCATTCAAATATCCCCACTCTGCAATTAAGGTTCGCATACCGGCATTACGCCCCGCCACGATGTCGTGTTCCGCATCACCCACATACAGGCATTGTGCGGGAGGAATGCCGCAACGTTGCGCCGCCAACAACAAGGGTTCGGGGTGCGGCTTAGCCACCGGCAAGGTATCCCCACCAATAATGCACGCTGGTCGGGTATGCAAATCCAAAGCTGTCAGCAAGGGAAACGTCAGGTATTCCGGCTTATTGGTGACGATCCCCCACGGAATGCCACCTGCCTCCAAGGTTGCCAACACGGCAGGCATCGCCTCAAACAAGCACGAATGGCGGCTGATATTTGCCTGATAATAATCGAGAAAAATCCCGCGACGGCGCTGCAAATCGGCGGCGCTTTGATCTGTTCCAAACGCTAGTTCCAACATCCCAATGCTGCCGTGGGAAACAGTGTGACGTGCTTGAGCGAGGGTAAAATGTTCGTGCCCTTCAGCAACTAATACTGCGTTCAAAGCGGCTAATAGATCGGGCGCAGTATCCAGCAACGTACCATCCAGATCAAACAGCACGCATTTTATCGGTAAAAAAGAACTTGTCGGCATCAGATGCATCCATACAATCAGCGGTTACGTAAAACAAGACGAGCAATTAACGAATTCCAGGAGATGATTTATGTCACGAATCAAACAGGCGCTGATTATCGCACTATTCGCACACGGGGTGCTATTTTCTACGAGCGCATCCGCTCTGAGTGAGTTGGATGGTAAGACCCTTACCTTTGAAGAACTGGTTGGTAAGGGTAAATGGACGGTGATGAAGGTCTGGGCATCCGATTGCCGTGCGTGTCGTGCCAGTGCGCACCACACCGTCGACTTTGAGGCAACGAACCCCGATGTGGACGTCATCGGTATTTCACTGGATGATACCAGCGGCAAAGCTGACGCAGAAAAATTCATCGACGAGCAGGGTTTGAAACAGTTACCATAAAATCTATATAAATCTATATAAATCTATATAAATCTATTCAAACTTTATCATTTTGGTTAGGTTTATAAAAGCGTAGTGCCGTTTATCCGTAAAAGATAGCAGCAAAAGCACGGATGACTAGACAACTATCACACCGTGCTGCATTCTGTTTGCCATGATCATCAGCCACAAAATCCGCCTTGACCCCAACCATAAGCAAGCGACGTACTTGGCGAAAGCCGCAGGCACCGCACGGTTCGCCTACAACTGGGCGTTGGCAGAATGGCAAACCCAATACGCCGCATGGAAAGACGACAACACCCAGCCAAAACCCAACCAAATGCGCTTGCGCCGCCAATTGAACGCCATCAAACGCGCACAATTCCCCTGGATGCTGGAAGTCACCAAAAATGCCCCGCAAATGGCAATTATCCAACTCGGCGCAGCCTTCAAAAACTTCTTTGCGGGACGCACCCAGTACCCGCAATTCAAAAAGAAAGGCAAAAGCCGCGACAGTTTCACCCTCACCAACGACCAGTTCAGCCTTGACGGTTGCCGCATCCGCATTCCCAACCTTGGGTTAGTGCGGATGCGGGAAACGTTACGCTTTTCCGGTAAAATTCTCTCTGCCACGATTTCCCGCACCGCTGACCAGTGGTTCGCCAGCATCACCGTGGACACCACCTCAAACCACCTCCCGCCTGCCAAAAACCAAGGCACGGTAGGGGTGGATTTGGGCGTATCTGCACTGGCAACCCTATCAACGGGGGAAAAAGTGGTCGGGGCGAAGCCGCATAAAGCCTTGCTTTCCCGCCTAAAACGGCTCTCGCGCAGCCTGTCCCGCAAGGTCAAAGGCAGTGCCAACCGCCACAAGGCAAAACAAAAACTGGCAACACTTCACGCACGTATTGCCAACATTCGCCAAGACAGTTTGCACCAACTCACTACGGATTTGCCCCGCCGTTTTCACACCATCGGCATTGAAGATTTGAACGTGTCGGGTATGGTGAAAAACCGTCATTTATCCCGTGCCATCAGTGATATGGGATTCTTCGAGTTCCGGCGGCAACTGGAATACAAGGCGGAAATGCGCGGTGCGGTGGTCGTGGTGGCTGATCGGTTTTTTGCTTCGAGCAAGACGTGTTCTGTTGCTGTAAGCGACCATTTCAGCACGTCTAGCCCTCGCGATTTCCACGTCCTAAACTGGTTTCCAACCTGAACAACCGAAGGAAACCTCAATGAAACGCCCTCACCGCCGCGCCAGCGAATGGCAAACCCTCATTAGCCAATGGCAAGCCAGCGGCTTATCCGCCCCGGCATTTTGTGAACAGCACAGTATCGGTTACGCCAGTTTTTGCCAATGGCGGCAGCGTCTACGCTCCGCAGATGGCGTGGAGGAACCAGCCGTTCCCGCCAATACCTTCATCGACTTGGGAGCATTATCGGCGGGTCATGCCGCGCTGGGGCAAGGCTGGCACATTGTGCTGAGTTTGGGGAATGGTGTTGAACTACGCCTGAGCCAACGCTGATGTTTGCCCCCGCAGCCACCGCCCGCATCTGGCTATGCACCCAAGCCACCGACATGCGCAAAAGCTTTACGGGGCTGACCGCTTTGGTGAAAAACCAGTTAGGGCAAAATCCCCTGAGTGGGCATTATTTCGTGTTTGTGAACCTACGTAAAACCCAGATGAAGATCCTCTATTTTGAACCCAGCGGCTATTGCTTATGGAGCCAACGCCTGGAGCAGGGCCAATACCGGGTGCAGCCGACAACCAGCGGGCAGCGCGAACTGACCCGGACGGATTTGCAGTTGATTTTGGCGGGCATTGAGGTGCAAAAATCCAGACAATTCAAGCGTTACCAGTATCCTGTGCAGCCACATTCTGGTACAATAAGCCCATGATTTTAAAGCCATCCACCCCGTCTGACACCAGCGTTCCCATGCCGCCGATTGTGGCGGAAATGCTGGCGTTGCGTGAGGAAAATGCTGCCCTGAAACAGGATATAGCTGAATTGAAACGCCAATTGGCGTGGTTCAGGCAACATGTCTTTGGCAGCAAATCGGAAAAGCGTCCGGTTGAGATACCGGTGGCGCAGTTGCCGTTGTTTGCCCCCGCCGCCGCCCCGGTTGCCGCACCCGAGGGTGAAAGCATTACCGTCACCTACCAACGCGGTAAAGCCCCCAAGCTGCGCCCGGATGACTGCGTGAATGACAGCGGGTTACGCTTTACCGCCGATGTCCCGGTCAAGGTGATTCACCTCACCCCGCCGGAACTTCAGGGGGAAGAGGCTGACCAGTATGAGGTGATCGGCACCCAGGTGACCCATCGGGTGGCGCAACGCCCTGCCAGCTACCTCATCCTGCAATACGAGCGCCCGGTCATCAAACGTAAGGGCAGTGCTTCGGCTTCGCTCAGCAACCCACCACTTCCCAGCCCTGCACCCGCCAACGTGCTGGAACGTAGTGTCACCGATGTCAGCTTTTTGGTGGGGATGTTGGTGGACAAGTTCCAGTACCACCTGCCGTTGTACCGCCAGCACCAACGCCTGACCCAAGCGGGGATCACCCTCAGCCGCACGACGCTGACCAATGCGGTGAAACGTGCCATCGACCTGCTCAAACCCATTGCCGAAGCGCAACTCGCCAGTGTACTGCAAAGCAAGCTGCTGGCGATGGACGAAACCCCCATCAAAGCCAGCCCCGCAGGCAACGGCAAGATGAAGCAAGGCTACTTCTGGCCGCTGTACGGGGATCAGGACGAAATCGTCTTCACCTTCTCCGCCAGCCGTGGGCGGCAACACATTGAAAAGACTCTTCGCCAACAGTTCAGCGGCACACTGCTCAGCGACGGTTACCGTGCTTATGCCAGTTACGTCAACGCCAATGACAAGATTACCCATGCCCAATGCTGGGTACACAGCCGTCGCACCTTCATTGCCGCCGAAACCGCTGAACCACAAGCAGTACGCCAAGCCCTTGACACTATCGCGGCACTCTATCAGCACGAAGCCCAGATTAACGAGAAAAAACTCGACGGGGAAGCCAAACGTACCTACCGCCTCACCCACAGCAAGCCGTTGGTCGACCAGTTCTTTGAATGGTGCCAAACCCAATTACAACGTACCGATTTAATCCCCTCCAACCCGCTGACCAAAGCCCTTGGTTATGTCATCCGCCGCGAACACGAACTGCGCGTGTTTCTGGAAGATCCCGACGTGCCAATGGATACCAACCACATCGAACGCGCCCTGCGGCCCATCCCCATGGGCAGGAAAAACTGGTTGTTCTGCTGGACAGAACTCGGCGCGGAACACGTGGGCATCATCCAAAGCCTGATCACCACCTGCCGCCTGCATGACATTAACCCGTATGTCTATCTGATGGATGTTCTGTTGCGCGTTAGTGAGCATCCCGCTTCTCAGGTGCAAGACCTTACGCCAAGATGTTGGAAACAACGGTTTGCGGATAAGCCATTGCGCTCGGATTTGTTTGCGGATATCAACGACGGGCTAGAATGACCGTTTACTCTGTTGCTGGCTGTGAGCATAAAGTGGAGAAGCTGCCACTGTCGGTACGTGAATGGACTTGCCCCGTTTGCGGTGCAGTCCATGACCGTGACATCAATGCCGCCAAGAATTTAGAAGAATACGCCGTGAGTTACACGGTGTCTGCCTGTGGAGGGGAAGGCTCTGGTCTTGGGCGCAAGCCGAAGACGAAACCAGCCCCCGTGAAGCAGGAATTCAACACCATGACTACTTTTAGTTAGCTATAGGTAGATTTGGGTAGGTTTGAAATAACGGTTTCACGTTCACCAACCTATTGAGTAACCCATCAGAAGTCGACAAATACCTTTACACCACCGCCAAAGAAAGCTTCATTGGCACACCAACATTTATGGTATATAACCCACAGGGCGAACTACTAGCGGTGCAGCCAGGCGCGGTGACAGCAGAAGAACTAAGCAGCTTCATTGAAAAACAAAAGACACAGGCTAAGCGTGACAGCCAACCAGTTTCTTAAAGGCTGGAATCCACAGCATGGGACTCCAGCCACTCAACTATACTTCAACCGCCCATAATTGCAGATTCCTCAAAGGTCTGAAAGTTGAGAGTCAGCAAGGAGTCCAAGGCTTTTTTATGCGTAGTGTGGGTTTGTGCCAAACAGGCATCAATGGCCTGCGCAAACGCGGTAAAGTTTTCATGGTAACGTGAATACAGGCATTCCTTCTTCACAAACTTCCACAGGCGCTCAATCAGGTTCAGGTTGGGGGAATAAGCGGGTAGGAACAACAGTTCGATCCCGAGTGTTTGGGCGAATGTTTGTACCAGGCTACAGCGCTGGTAACGGGCATTGTCCATCACCAAGGTCACCGGGACATCCAGGGCCAATGCCTTGATTTGCCGAAGCAACTGACAAACACTTTGGGAGTTGATGTAACTGTCATTGGTCACGGTGACCAGTTCATGGGTGACTGCATTCAACGCACCGAGGACATTGTAGCGCTGGCGTCCGGCAGGGGCGCGGATGAACAGCCGGGTGAAACACCACAGGAACCCCAGAAACGGGGCCAGGACAAAATGGGCGGCGTCGACAAAGAAAACGGCGCGTTTTCCGGCCTTGGCCTCCTCAAGACGCGGCTCCAGCTCTTTTTTTAAAAGTCTCCTGGGCAGCAGGGTCGGCTTTCGCCGGTATCATCCCCACCTTCCTGACGGACAAACCCAAGTCATGCAGGAATAGCCGCACGGCTTCCCGCTTGAGTTCAAGGCCGGTTAAGCGCTGTATATCAGCGATCGCCTGACTGATCCGGGTCGGTGGATGCTTCTCAAAATGTTTCTTCAGGGGCTCACGGAAAGGTTCCAACCGGCGGGTTGGGCGACGGAAATCCAGTTGTTCCAAGGCAGCGATCCCACCTTGTTGGTAACGTTTCAAATAACGGGTGACCGTCGTTGAACTCACCTGTGCCAGCCGTTCAATGTCCCCATGCGCCATTCCCTGGCTTTTTAGCCACAACACTTCCATCCGTTGGCGGACGCGAGGGTGGGCATGGCGGTAACGCCCCTCATTCAAGGCGGTTTGATCGGATTCGCTGAAGTCTATCTGGATCATGGAAAGGACGACCGGTTGCCAATAACAGCCGTACTTTGCTTGAGGGCTTCTCATTATTCAACAGCTATTCACGGGCAAAGTATAACGGATACGATCATTTAACGCAGAATACCGTCTTTGTCGATGAACTGCTGGGTGCTGTATTCTTCTACGGGCAACTTCACCACATTCCGCCCGGCGGCTGTTTCGCGGGTCACATAATCCGCGAACGATTGCGCGTAATCCAGATACGTATTCAGCTTTTTATCGGCTGCCAAGTTTTTAAATGTGGTATAGCCATCGCCGCCTGCTGCTAAGAAATTGTTGGTCACAACTTTGTAGGTTTTAGCGGGATCAATCGCTGCCCACGCCCCCGTCACACGCGGATTCACTTGTACATTCGTAACCCGCGCCCCCTTAGCTTTAGACAAATCCGCATCCCAACGCAAACCGGCTGCATACGGGTATGAACCCGTCGAACCTTGCGGATTCAGCGCGAAATCAATGCCGTCTTCCAGCGAGTCAATAATCTCTTTTCCGGTCATATCCATCTCGGTTAGAGTATTCGCAAACGGCAGCAAGGTGTAAGCCGTGCCGAGGGTAATGTCGCCTGCGGGTACATCAATACGCACACCACCACCATTCTGCAAACAAATGTCAGATGTCAGGCTCATTTCCAAAAAGGCTTTGGAAACAATATTGGCAATGTCACTGCCATGCGATTGGGTAGCAACGGTACAGCCTGCGGTCTTGCTTAAACCTTGGTTAGGAATACGTTCGTGACACAGCGTTTCAGCGGCTACCCCGATCTTGGTTTGCTTTAACACATCGACTTGTTTGGAATAACTATCGAGGTTGGCTTGAGCAGTTGCATCCGAAGTAACAATAGACAGTTCCGGTGCATCAGCTACCGCTTTTAATGCTGCTTCGCGCTCTGCACCCGTCAGTTCCACTTTATTCACTTGGAAAGTGTCACTTAACAACAGGTGTGGTGTACCTGAACACGCGCTTACTTCACCACTGGCGTTAAACTCAATGCTCAACTCGCCCACGATGTCGCTGTATTGCGAGGCTTGGGCAATGCACACCTGCTTGCCGTTCGCATCAGTGGTTTTGGTCGGGTAAGCACCTGCTGGTGTCAGACCGAAGGCTTTGAAACCATCCCCAAGCAAAGTATGCGAATCGCCGCCCACAATCACGTCAACGCCTTTGAGCTGCTTGGCGATGGTTTGGTCATTGCCGTAACCTTGATGCGTCAGCAAAATAATTTTGTTAACGCCTTTGCCCGCCAATTCGTCGATGTATTTTTGTGCGGTAGTCGCTTCATTTGCAAACGTGGTGGTTTCATCCGGGCTGGAAGAGTTTTTGGTTTTGCCTGCAATGGTGAGGCCGATAATGCCAAATTTCTGCCCGTTGATTTCTTTGATGGTGTAAGGCTTGATGTAATCAGTGGCAGAATTCAACGTCAGTGGTGAAGTACCAACTTTAGGCTGCACATTCGCAGACAACACCTCGGTTTTACACGCTGCACTGCTGTTGAGGAAATCGAGGAAGTTTTTCAATCCAGCATCCCCAGCATCAAATTCGTGATTCCCTAGGGTGAAGGCATCAAAACAAACTTGATTCATCTGCTCAGCATCTGCCTTGCCCTTAAACAGGGTGTAATACAAATCGCCCGTAATCGCATCACCCGCGTGTAGTTTCAATACATTGCCGCCGCTGGCTGCCAATTCGTTGATTTTATTTACCACACGTGGGAAACCGCCGGTCTTGACCGCTGTGGCTTTACCCGCCAGTGTTAGGGTGGCGCTGTTAGGTTGCAGGTGGGAATGATGATCGTTGATGTGCAGAATGCGTAGGCTAGTTGCCGGAACATCTGTGCTAATAGCAACTGCCTCGTTATTATACCAGTCCGTGCCATAAAATAGTTTTTTTTGATCAAGGAAATATGGTTAGATGACTGGTAACAAAAGCAGCGATGAGTAATGTATGACATTAAAAATCACTTTCACTGAGGATGAGATAGCGGAGCTGTTCTACTGGAAGGAGCGCCATCCTCATCCCAGAGTCCGTAAGAAAATGTCCGTGCTGTACCTGAAATCCCAACAGTTGACGCATAAGGAAATCAAACGATTGGAAAGGATTACAGAAGCCACGCTGCTTGCCTATCTAAACGCCTACCTACAACCTAACGGTTTAGAAGCTCTTAAAGAAATACGATTCAATAAACCACAGAGTGATTTGATGGCATATAAAGACAAGATTGAAGCCTATTTTCGTGAATATCCCCCCGCAACCAGCAAGGCGGCAGCCGCTAAGATTGAGGAGCTGACAGGCATCAAACGCAGTGAGGACAGGGTACGTGTCTTTATGAAGAAAATAGGGATGGACATCCATAAAGTGGGGATGATACCCGCCAAAGCTGATGTGGAAGCACAAGAAAAGTTCCTGGAAAATGAACTAAAACCGCGCATTCAGGAGGCTAAGGAGGGCAAACGCGCCTTTTTTTGTCGATGCCGCCCACTTCGTGTTAGCACCGTTTCTGGGGTTTTTGTGGTCATTTTCCCGCGTATTCATCAAAGCCCCCTGTGGTCGACAACGCTACAACGTATTGGGCGCACTCAATGCGATAACGCTACAACTCATCACGATCACTAACGACTCCTATATCAACGCTAACAGCGTGTGTGAATTATTGGAAAAAATTGCAGCGTTAGCACTCAAAATACCGATCACTTTGGTCTTGGATAATGCCAAGTATCAACGCTGTGAAGCCGTGTTTGCCTGTGCGAAAAGGCTCAATATTGAACTATTATTTTTACCGACCTATTCACCCAACCTCAATCTGATTGAACGGTTGTGGAAGTTCGTCAAGAAAAAATGCTTGTACTCGAAATACTATGATAAGTTTCCCGCTTTCAAGGCGGCCATCACCAACTGTCTCGACAAGCTGGATACCGATCACAAGAAAGAACTGACCCAGTTGATGACAACAAATTTTCAAACCTTTAAAAATGTTCAGGTCTTGACGCTGTAAGGTATATTACAGCCACTCACCAGACCCAATGCAGAAATACACGCGCTTACCAGAAAGGAATGCTTTAGTTTCATCAGAGACTCCAGATTATTACTTGGTCGTCTCCGTATACCGGATTTTGATGACAACTTGATGATGCAGGCTTATGAATAACTCTTATGCCTCAAATACGTACAATCCCGTTTTCACCCGCTACACCGTTAGTCACATAGCCATCCGCTTCCCAGTCATTTTCCCAATAGCTACCATCATACAAATAACGAAACTGGTATTCCGATTTCCCAGTATCCAGTTCCAGCACGGTGGTGAATTCACCGTTTTTCAGAGCGGTCATGGGGGTTGCCTGTACATTCCAGTCATTAAAATCCCCCACCAACGCAATTTCACGGGCAGACTTTGCGGCGTGTTTGCTGATGCGGAACGTGACTTTGCAGGCAGGACGGGTTTTCAAGTATTGCTTTTTCAACATAATTTAATCTCTTTGCTCAAGAAAGCGTGAACATAAAACCTCTCTACCTTCTCTGGTTTCCAAAATCACCAGATGGGAACTGAAAGTAATATCCACTTTACGGATACCTGCTTCAACCAATTTGGACAATTTTTCCAATGCTTGATTAATATTCTTACAAAAACACTGACCCGTATGAAGATACGTGATAGCTGCTTGAATGTTCATGGCGAACTCCTGTGAGGTGTACGTTAATGGGCATTCTCTCACAAGAATGTTAAGCAATTTTTATGCCAATGAAACTTAGGGATGATCCGGACATCAAACTGCATCTTAAACGTGCAACCTCTCGCCGCGCATTACCCCAACCGCTCCATCACCAATGCCATATTATCCAGCGCATACCACGGCTTAACCTCAAACACTTTGCGGCTAGTCGGGAAGTAATCACGCAATTCTGCGATTGCCTCAAAGTAATCCCACTTCAAGGTATAACTGTCGGCACGGTTCATGCCTGACACCTCGGTTTCCACGAAGGAAAGGTGCTGATCCGCCAACCCGTTATTCGCGTGCAGGTGAAAGTGAATGTGGAAACCCTTGTCACTGAGTTCGCGCAGCCATAAAACCCACTGCGGCAGTTTTTCCTGTGACCAGATTTTGGCGTGACCGATGTCGAAGCAGTGGTGGATATGCAGCAATTCCAACCGTTCCACTAACTCGAAAAACCAGCGGTAAAACTCCAGATTATGGTAGGTGTTTTCGATATAAATGGGGTGCTGGTATTCGGCGCAAATCGCTTCCAGCACTTGTAATTGACGAGTCAAATGCTCCGCCAAGGCTGGGTGTGAACAAAAGTGCGGTAAACCTCATGCCGCCTCAGCGGTGTTTCGCCAATAATGCTTCCATTGCTGGTTTCCCCGCATGACCCTCAACGCCAACATATCCGCCGCATTATCACTTTTCCACCATGCCCCCGATTTTTTTAAGCGTTGCTGGATGATGTAACGGTGTGCACTTTCTATTTCGCCCGACCCCACGGGCAATCCGAGGGATTTTGCTGTCGGGTAATCCAGTTGCTCAATGCGGTTGCTCAGGTAACGGTGACAAGCTCGTACTGGGGCGTTACTGTCTTCTACCGTTTCTGCTTCGAGGAAAGGTTTCAGTGTGTCGATGACCGCTTGAGCTTGACCATCCTGTAGGGCTTTTTTCTGTTTGGCAAACCATTTATCCTTGTCCTTGAGGCATGAACAGCTTGCGGATGCTGCTGATAGGTATTCACAAACATGATAAAAATCAATCAGGTAATGTCCTTGTGTGCCAAATTGTTCATCCACTTGACGGTTGATCCAGCTTGCCCCATCACCCACCGCATGGAGGAACGTGCTTTTTCCAAATCCAGCACGGCAGGCGGTGTCGAATAAGATTTTTCCAGCATCTTCTACCGTGCCACCGAATATTGCGCCAAACGTTGGCGTAGCACTGCCTTTGGCGTGGGCAAGACACAGGCGGGCTTCTTTCCAGCTTTCCTTTTTGCCTTTGCGCTTGTCGGGGGCTGTTTCGTCAATCTCGACGATGGGGATCATGCTGCCGTCCATTTCGGCAATGACATAGGCTTTTCCCAACGTGCTTGGATAGTCTTTTATCAACACTTGGGATTCATGGATGCGTTTGGCGTGACCTTCGGTGATGTGTCGGATGCTGCTGGATGCCAGCCGTATCCCGTAATGTTCTTCTAATTTATCAGGCACTTGAGCAAATGAACAGTCCGCCCCAAAGTCCGTCACCGCCCGTTGCAGCGGGAGCGAACAGCCTCGGCAAACAACCTCGGCACTCTGGCTAAAGGGGCGGACACGCTTGCCGGGAATCCGGTAGACCGGTTCGCTTATGTGGATTTTTCCGTAGGTCGTGTGCCAATGACAGTTTTTTTTCCACTCTTTACATACTTCCCAATGCCTTCTTCACAGGCTGGGGCTGTGCATTTTTCTACACGTTTGTTTGCCCATGCAGTGATCGCATCATTTCCCATTTGGCGCAGTTCTTCTATCACCCGCTGTTCGGCGTCTGCTGCTTTGATAATGTCATCACCGGCATTTTCAACCACCTCGATTAGCCCTTCCATCCGAGCTTTTAATGCGGGGTTGCGGTTCAAGGCTTCTAAAAGTTTTTGGTCGCGGGAGCTAACTGTCAACATGGGAAAGTCCTTTTTCTCTGGTTTTAGGGGATGCCATCTTAGTCTACAGGACACCGCACTTTTGTTCACACCCAACAATTTGGCACACAAGGACATTACCTGATTGATTTTTATCATGTTTGTGAATACCTATCAGCAGCATCCGCAAGCTGTTCATGCCTCAAGGACAAGGATAAATGGTTTGCCAAACAGAAAAAAGCCCTACAGGATGGTCAAGCTCAAGCGGTCATCGACACACTGAAACCTTTCCTCGAAGCAGAAACGGTAGAAGACAGTAACGCCCCAGTACGAGCTTGTCACCGTTACCTGAGCAACCGCATTGAGCAACTGGATTACCCGACAGCAAAATCCCTCGGATTGCCCGTGGGGTCGGGCGAAATAGAAAGTGCACACCGTTACATCATCCAGCAACGCTTAAAAAAATCGGGGGCATGGTGGAAAAGTGATAATGCGGCGGATATGTTGGCGTTGAGGGTCATGCGGGGAAACCAGCAATGGAAGCATTATTGGCGAAACACCGCTGAGGCGGCATGAGGTTTACCGCACTTTTGTTCACACCCGTCTTCCGTCGTATTGTCGTAATCCATTCCTATTCCTCGCATTCTCAAGAGTGGGAATTAACATGATCCTTCGTCAACGCGAGATACTAACGTTTCAATGTGACAGAACTGTGTCGGATGGCATTACACGTACAACGGCGCCATGCGCCGCCAGTAATAACCCCGATGCGCCCGCTCATTCCACTCATGCAATTGATGCCGGATACCCTTGCTGTGCAAGATATGGCTCAGATGCTGGTTATTGCCCAAAAACGGGTCTTCCTTACCGATGACCAGCACAATGTCCATCTGCCGCAAATGCTGTAGCCGCCATTCACAATCCAGATTCGGCAAAAAATGTGTCGGCGTATGAAAATAGATATTGTCGTCATAATAGCCGTTGAACAGATCGGAAAAACTTTCCGTCTGCATCGTCAAATCATAACGCCCTGAAAATGCACTCAGTTTTTGAAACAAGTGCGGATGGCGAAACGCGATATTCGCCGCATGAAACGCCCCCAAACTACAGCCATGCGCAATGGTGCAAGAGTGTTGGTTCTTATGCTGCATAAACGGCAACACCTCATGCAGGATGTAATCCTCGAACTGCATGTGGCGGCGGATGCGTTCGGCGGGGTGTTTCCAAAAACAATACAGCGCATCGTGATCCACGCTATCCACACAAAACAATTGCAACTGCCCCGCATTAATCTTGTGCGCAAGCTGGTGGACGATGCGCAATTTTTCATATTCGTAAAAACGCCCGTCGCGGGTGGGAAACACCAGCACCTTGGCTCCCGCGTGCCCAAAAACCAGCAATTCCATCATGCGCCCCATGCGAGGGCTGTGCCAGCGGTGATATTCGCGTTGCATTGACCTGACCTGCTTACTGTTTGCGACATTTTGATGGGCGCATCATAAGCGTGCGATATTGCAGGCGTTTTACAGTAGCGCGAAAAAAACTTCCAATTCTTGCAATAGCGCCTGTTCCTGCGCCCCTCGCTGCGGATAATCAAAATGCCCCGCCTCCAGCACAAACAACGTTTTCTCTGCTGGTAAAGCGTTGTACACCGCAAACTGCCCCGGCGGCGCAACGGCTGGGTCAAACAATGCAGCCGCCACATGCATGGGCTGCTGAATCGACTGTGCGGCACTTGCCGCATCGTAATACTGTAAGGTGTCCAACACATTACCGTGTTGCTGCTGATAACGCTGCACCGCCGCACCACTACCAATCGTCGGCAATTGCAAGCGCAAGGGCTGATTGCCAAACGTCGGCACATTCAAATGCGCACGCTGAATCCGCGCATCCCACGGCATTGCCAAAGCACCGATTCCGCCCCCAAAACTGATACCCGAATAGCCAATATGCCCTTTCGTTGCCGGGAACAACATCTGCATGGACGATACCGCCAGCCATAAATCATCCACACAGCCACCAATAATGTACTGTTGCGGCTTGTCGATGTCATGCAAGACATGGAAAGCAGGATTACTGGAAACGGGCGGATGCTGGCTACGCGCCAACCCCCGAAAACACGGGAACAACAACGCCGTACCCGCTGGGTGCAAACGGTAATCTGGCCCATCACAACCACCGTAGCCATGCCCAAATACTATGCCCTGCGTCACCGGCTGATCCTGCGGAATCAGTACCCACCCCCGGATAACCACATGGTCAGTAGAAAAGTAACGCAGGCTATAAACTTCATAACCCGCGTGTGCCGTCCCCGTGTGCCTGATGCGCGGGCAAGGATGCACCTGCATAGCGCGGGCATAGCGTGCTTGCCAAAAAGCCGCAAAGTCGGCGGGTATAGTCGGCGATCCAACCGCCAACAAATCATCCAGCGAATAGCCATAGCTGGGGTCAAAGGCAAAACCATGGGCAAAACTAACAGACATCCGCGTTACCAGGTTTCATGGCAAGTAATGCCGTCATCCTGGTATTCCGAAGCCACATGCAGGGTAATAATCTTGCGCCCTGTTACTGCTTCTGTAACACCATCAATCAAGCCAAACCCGAAATGGCACAGTGCATGTGAACCGGCTTGCACGCCCCGATCACGCAATACCAAACCGATACGGCAACCGCTCAGTTCTGCGCCATTACCTTCCAGCGTCACGCCATCCATGAATTCTTTGTCTTGGAAAAATTTTGCCACAATCCCGCGTGCCTGCTCCGCATCGCCGGACTGCCCAGCACCTAAACGTTTGCCCATTTGCTTGCCTGCATAGCGGAACACGCTGACCGCACCTTTTTTGCCAATCAAGGTTTCAATTTGCTCGGCTAAGTCAGCCAATAGCGTGACTAAATCACGGGTATCCATTGCACAATGTTTTTTATCATTCATCTTAAAGTCGCTCTGTGGAGTTTTGTCATGCTGGAATATAACAAAACGCTAATACGGATTGATGACAAGACGATAATTGGCAAGAATCCAATGCCATAACACTCGCATTCCGTTTATGATACCAGTCCTTTGTTGTGTAAAACCAAAACCCTAACTTATGTCTTATTTTTACCTTGCGCTTGCCATCATCGCTGAAGTCATTGCCACCAGTTCATTACGGGCGACTGAAGAATTTACCAAGCCCATCCCTACCCTGATCATGATCGTGGGTTACGGGTTTGCGTTTTATTTTATGACGCTCGCGTTACGCACCCTGCCCTTGGGGTTTACCTACGCGGTGTGGTCAGGGCTGGGGATTGTGCTGATCAGCATCATCGGCATTATTATGTACGATGAACGCTTGGATTTACCCGCCGTGCTTGGCATGGGCATGATCATTGCGGGCGTCGTCATCATCCAGATGTTTTCAAAAATCGTGAAACATTAATCAGTGGCGTTCTCGTCTTGCTCTTGCTGGTATTCGTGCAATACCGCAATTTTTTGCCAAATCTTGCGCGACAAATCATTGGTCAACGATTCCACGTCGTTGACCGCATCGTACAATACCGAATCATTGAAATTCTGTGCGTAATACGCCGCCAGCTTGCCGATAATTGAAAGCATTTCACTGCAATAATCCAAGTAACGAATCAACTCAAACGCCCCCAGATTGCGCGGTGGTGATGACGCAGTGCGGGCAGCCTTATTGAGAATGTAACTGGGGTCTTTGGTCAACTGGTGCATATCCACGACATGCGCTAAAGCGCGTAATTCGTGGATAGCCGTTAGCGCCCGACTACGCTTAAAACGTTGCTCTAAGGTAAACAAAAACAGTATCCATAGCCCTAGTAAAAACACACCACTCAGCACCGCCTCCACTGCCTGCAAGAAATCGCCCGGCGCTTCAACACGGTTCAATAACAACTCTTTGAGTGGTGCAAACGTAAACCACAGCACCACACCAAGCACCAGCATAGCCGATAGCAACATCACTCCCCGCAACCACCAATTGGGGCAAGCGATCCAACACGCTTTGGCTTTGAGTGCATCCACCTGATGATCCAGCTCATGACACACCTTAAGCAAATTAGCGTGCGGAAAACGTTCGTGTATCCGCAGGCATAAATGCTCAGTCGTTTGTTTGATTCGATCAACTTCTAAACGTCGATAACAGGCATTTGCATCTGTTAATCCAGACATGGCTAATGTCCTTAACTAATTATTGAGTTGTAAAGAATGCTGACACACGCTCAACGGGCGCATCATCAAACGCCGCTTGTGGTAATGGCCTTCCATGCGCTGCAAAATACCATCCAGAAAACGTACCGTTTCGACGATATTAGGCCCTTTATTCAGCATCACACATTCGGCGCGAATACTCATGGCAGCATCCGACACTTCAGCACGGGATGGCGCACCTTTTTTCGCCATTCCCTCCAGAATTTGCGTCGCCCAAATCACTGGAATATGTGCAGCCTCACATAACCAGAGGATTTCTTCCTGCACCTCTGACAAACGCTCAAACCCTACCTCTACCGCCAAATCACCCCGTGCAATCATGACCCCGATATTGGGTGAGCGCATCGCCATCAGCAAAATCGCAGGCAAATTTTCAAAGGCCGCACGGTTTTCAATTTTCAGAATAATCCCCGTTTCCGGGATGCCTAAACGCTGCAAATGTCCTTGCAAATTCGCCACATCTTGCGGGGAGCGCACAAACGACAACGCCACCATATCCACTTTGCCCGCCATGGCTTCCAAATCGGCTACATCTTTCTCGGTTAAAGCGGATGAATCAAACGCCGCGTCGGGAAAGTTGATACCTTTTTCTGCACGCAATTTCGCACCACCGGGGGGTGTTTGGGTAATACGCAACCTGATTTCAGCGCCATCATTCTGTTCGACTATCCCGCTGATTTTGCCATCATCAAGCCACACGTGTTGCCCTGCTCGTACCACAACGAAAGCCTCCTCCAACGTACAATGAATGCGGGCGGGTTCGGTTTGTGTGCCATCGGTCGCCTGCTTGGCAGATACACCCGGTTGATCGTCACGGGTTAAAATCAAGGCATCGCCCACTGACAGTACCAACGGAGGCGTTACTTCATGCACATTGACCAATGAACCCGTGCCAAACGCTTTGCCACTGCGCTCAAACACCAGTTGGGTATTTTCTTGCAGATACACCGTGTGCTCAGTCGTTACCAAGCGGGCGTGCTGATGTTTTGCAGCAATACGTAATTGACGCAGAGAGCCACGGGCATCCGTCAGTACAATGTAATCACCCACCTGTGTCCCATTAAAATCCGCGCCTTCGACTTCTAAGGCAGGAAGATCAGAGACTACCACCACTTCGCCTTGCGGTATCAACCAGAGTCGCCCCGGCAAATACACATGACCAAACACATCACGTACTGGTTTAAGTTTAATGACTCGCCCAACCACGCCAAGCGTACCCGTGCGCAGTTTAGGACCTGCCAAATCCAATTGGGTTTTACAGCGTTTATGGGTGAGTGACTCTGCCAAACGCAGATTGGTAATCATCTGTTGCCAAGCATCCGTATCATCGTGAGCACAATTAATGCGCATCACCTCCATGCCTGCTGCCAACAACTCACTGAGGAATGCATAGCCTTCAGCCGCTTCCGTCGGCATCGTGACCATAATACGGGCTTCACGCTGGGTGGGGCGTTCGCCAAACAGTGCATGGCTGGCATGCGCCAATAAATGCTGGCTCTCAGCAACCTGAATCGGGGCGTTCGGTTCTGGTGAGGGAGCGCACCCACTCAAACATTCCAAAGCCGCAATCACCCGGTTGAGCGTTGCCAGCGTATGCGCCTCAAGAATCCCCAGAGAACTTAATCCCCGTTCAATCAAAGCCAGTTGTACCTCACGCAATTCATGGCTGCGTAAACCAAGATAATGCAATAAATTTTGCGCAGAAACGGCATGATTAGGGTGAATGTTGTCTACATCAGGGTGTTGTGCCGCGAAGTCCACTGCCTGTTCACGCAATTGCCACAAACGGGTTAGTAACACGTTATTGTCCATTGGCTTGATTCCATTTTGGGGGTTTACCCATGCTACGCCGCCGTTATTGCAGCTTGATGACACCTGAGCAAACAGTCGTTGTCATCCTTTCTTAATATATCTGCCATAAAACCTTCATTGAATACCCCTTAAGATTCGCGCAAATCCGCCTTGGATTCTTTTTGTTTGAAGGAAACTCGCAATGAAAAAACTCACTCTGGCAGTTGTACTGGGCTTGGTTGCTGCCTCTGGCGTTGCACAAGCACGCGATAATATCGAAATCGTTGGCTCCTCTACTGTATACCCTTTCTCGACGGCTGTTGCTGAACAGTTTGCCAAGAAAACAGGCATGGCTGCTCCTAAGGTTGAATCCACCGGCACTGGCGGCGGTATGAAATTGTTCTGTTCAGGCGCTGGCATTGAAACCCCAGACATCACCAACGCTTCCCGCCGCATGAAAAAGAGCGAGATGGAAAGCTGCATCAAAAACGGCGTTAACGAAGTCACTGAAGTCAAAATCGGCTTCGACGGTATCGCTGTAGCTCAAGCCAAGGATGCTGCACCCGTCAAACTGTCTCGCCGCGAACTGTATCTGGCACTGGCAAAAGACGTTCCAACTGGCCCTAACGGTGAATTGCAACCCAACACTTACACCACTTGGAAGCAAATCAACCCCGACATGGCTGACGTGAAAATCGAAGTCATGGGCCCGCCACCTACATCTGGCACACGTGACGCATTGGCTGAACTGGGCATGGAAAAAGGTTGCCTGTTGTTCCAAGGTATGCCAGAGCTGAAAAAGAAAGACGAGAAAGCATTCAAAGCCGCTTGCACCACCGTGCGTGAAGACGGTCACTACATCGAAGCGGGCGAAAATGACAACCTGATCGTACAAAAGCTGCAAGCTAACCGTGATGCAGTCGGCATCTTCGGTTACAGCTTCCTTGAGCAAAACATGGACTCCCTGAAAGCTGCCACTATCGACGGCAAAGAAATCAGCTACGAGAACATCTCTAGCGGTGCTTACCCACTGTCACGCCCACTGTTCTTCTACGTGAAAAACAGCCACGTTGGTCAAGTACCTGGTATCAAAGAATTCATCGCTGAATTCACTAGCGAAGAAGCGCTGAGCAAAGACGGCTACTTGGCTGACAAAGGTCTGGTTGCATTACCGGATAGCCAAAAAGCTGAAACAGTTGCTGCTGCTAACGCACTGAAGCCAGTGTCAGTAAACGCACTGAAGTAATCAAACTCTCTCTAGACAATCATAAAAAATAAGCCGATCTAAGCGATAACTAAAGATTCAAAAAGATTAAGGGAGCACGGATGCTCCCTTTTTTTATGCTTGTTGTTCTGAAATAGCGTTAAGCAGCTAACGGTTCAGGCGTTACGCTGGGCAAGCATACTTCCACAGCGGCATTTTTAGCTTCTGTCCAGCGCACCACGTGCAAACTCCCATCCCACTCTTCCACCAGTGCGGTGCAACTTTCTACCCAATCGCCATCATTGCAATACAATACCCCGTCAATCTCGCGGATTTCGGCATGGTGAATATGCCCGCAAATAATCCCATCCAACTGACGCTTTTTCGCTTCTTTCGCCAGCGTTTCCTCGAATGCCGAGATGAAATTCACCGCCGACTTGGTTTTGTGCTTGAGGTAAGCCGAGAGTGACCAATACGGATAACCCATGCGCCGCCGCAGCCGGTTGTACACATTATTCACCACCAGCAAACGCTCGTAAATCCAATCACCCAAGATTGCCAGCCACCGCGCAAACTGCATCACGCCATCAAACTGGTCGCCGTGCAGCACCAAAAACTTGCGCCCATCAGCGGTGGTATGCACCACCTCGTCTTCCAAACTGATCGCGGTAATGCGGTGATGGATAAATGGACGCAAAAACTCATCATGATTGCCGCTGACGTAGGTCACTTGCGACCCGCGTTGCGCCCGTTCAAACAGCAAGTGCAAAATCTGGTCGTGGAACGTATCCCAATACCAGCGTTTGCGTAATGCCCAGCCGTCGATAATATCGCCGACCAGATACAAATGATCGGCTTGATTGTGTTGCAGGAAATCGAGCAGAAACTCGGCTTTGCACCCGCGCGAACCGAGGTGCGTATCAGAAATCCAGATACTGCGATATTTGCGGAAGTTCTGGTTGATGGTCATTGGGAATCCCCCCTTTCTGGTAATGCGCAAGCACTGCGTAACGCCCACTCAGGTGACGAATACGCAATTGGTCGTGATGACGGGCTGCCATTTGCTCCAAATACGCCGGGACTGCCGGATCAGGGTGGACATTGAACCAATCCAGCCACTGCAACAGCAGCTTGCGAAACCAGGTAGGCATGGTTTGCTGGTCGGAAAAATCCACCACGTGCAAACAACCACCGGGTTTGAGGATGCTCAAGGCATGTTCCAACGCATCCTGCCAACTGGGGATCATCGACAGCACATACGAAAACACAATATGATCAAACGGTTTTTCCAGCCCGAAGGTGGTGTGATCAACCTGCCCCGCCAAGCCTTGCTGCAAAGTAATTTGTTGCGCATACAAAGTGTTACGCAAATTGTCACGGGCAGTATCGAGCATCATCGCCGACGCATCCATACCGTAAAGTTTGGCGTGCGGATGGCGATAAGCCAACTTGGTTAAATTACGCCCCGTGCCACAGCCGATTTCCAGCAAGGTTTCGCCCGACTGCAACGGGATTTCCGCCAGCAAGGCATCGCGCCCCAACAAATAATACTTGCGCGACCAGTCGTAAACGTACCGCTGGTAACGGTACTGCTGATCCATTTTCTGTGCGGCATCCATCGTCAATCGGCCTTGCGGTAGAGGTGAAAACCACCGTAAATCGCCGAACGGTCTTGCTGGAACAGTTGCGCGGAAGCTTCAGCTTCGTACACAAACTGGCTGCGTAATTCGGCTGGCAACGCGGTTTCCAACGGTGATTCGGCGGCGGCGGTACGGAAGATAATCCGCGTCCCCGGCTTGCCCACGCGGGCAACTTGCGTCCACAACTGGGTGAGGACTTCATCCGTCATCCAGTCTTGCGCATCAAGGAACACGAAACGGTCGTAACTGTGCGGAGCTTGCTGCTCAAGGAAGTCGATCATGGAGCCCAGGTGCGTATCCACTTTGCCCAATTGCTGGCGGATATTGTCGTAATTTTCCGCTTTCAGGTAATCAGGAATCGCCTGACGCTTTTCGTGATCGTAGCTGTGGCTAAAACCTTGCCATGCGAAATAATTGTTCTGAATCGGGGTATCACACGCCAAACGTTCGACACGCTCGCGGTATTGCTCGATCAGATTGCCCTGCTCTTTCATCGCCTTATATTGCTGCGGCGGAATGCCAAGGCTGAACACCGACATTGGCAATTTGCCCAAAAACTTCACCAACTTATTGTCGAAAAACGGTGCGATGTGTTGGTTAAAAATCGCTTTCTGTTCGTACAAACTGGTGGCAGTGAGGAGCTTTTCAGGGTGGTAATTGGTGCGGCGAGCAATCCAGTGCAAGAAGCGCATGAAATAGCCGAAGCGCGTTTGCCGATACAGCCCGTCACGGAACATATGAATGCGCTTTTGCCCCAAAATGCTGCGGCCTTGCCAGAATCCATCCAATGCATCATCCAAATGCGGGCGGATGTATTGCTCGTAATGCGCCGGATTGGTGTCGCGGTCAGCGTAACCAAAGAAATCGTAGAAGGTGGCGTGATCCGGCAAATGTTTCATCGCTGCCAGTTTCAGGCGCGTCAGGGACAAATGGTAGGGGTTCAGGTCAATCGCGGTGATATGCGCGGGGCTTGCGGTCAGGTAATTCAACACGTTACAACCGCCCGAAGCAATCGTCAGCACCCGGCTTTCCGAAGTCAGTTGCAAGGTTTGCATATCCACCGTGGGGTCTTCCCAAATCTGGTTGTAGATGAAGCTATTGAACCAAAAGCTGAACAAACGTTGCTGCATCCCCATCAAGGACGTGGGGGCATGTTGATGCACAGCATCGCGCATTGCGTCGGAAATACCTGCCATGAAACTCTCGCTAACAAAATCTAATCGTGGGCTTGAGGCTAAGGCTTGGGAATGACGGCAAAATGACGGTTATATGACCGTTGTGTTATGGGTTTCGCGTACCTGTGCGCAACCTGTTTGCTTACCTGCTATACCAGTCCGTGCCATAAAATAGTTTTTTTGATCAGGGAAATATGGTTAGATGACTGGTAACAAAAGCAGCCATGAGTAATGTATGACATTAAAAATCACTTTCACTGAGGATGAGATAGCGGAGCTGTTCTACTGGAAGGAGCGCCATCCTCATCCCAGAGTCCGTAAGAAAATGTCCGTGCTGTACCTGAAATCCCAACAGTTGACGCATAAGGAAATCAAACGATTGGAAAGGATTACAGAAGCCACGCTGCTTGCCTACCTAAACGCCTACCTACAACCTAACGGTTTAGAAGCTCTTAAAGAAATACGATTCAATAAACCACAGAGTGATTTGATGGCATATAAAGACAAGATTGAAGCCTATTTTCGTGAATATCCCCCCGCAACCAGCAAGGCGGCAGCCGCTAAGATTGAGGAGCTGACAGGCATCAAACGCAGTGAGGACAGGGTACGTGTCTTTATGAAGAAAATAGGGATGGACATCCGTAAAGTGGGGATGATACCCGCCAAAGCTGATGTGAAAGCACAAGAAAAGTTCCTGGAAAATGAACTAAAACCGCGCATTCAGGAGGCTAAGGAGGGCAAACGCGCCCTTTTTTTGTCGATGCCCCGATTCTACCCGAACAAAAGCATGAAGTGCTGATTTCGTCACGCTGACGGGGTTAATGCCATACGTCCGTTTACCCGTTTAAACGCACGATTTCTTAAAACAATTTACCCAGCTTCTTGCTCGTCAACCACAACAACAAGGGCTGGTCTGGCAAACTTTCAAACCCGTATTGGCGGTAAAACGCCGCAGCTTTGTCGTGTTTCGCATCCACTACCACCGCCACCATACCGATTTCTTTGGCCAGTTTATGGCAGCGTTGCAAGGCATCCATGAACAGAAATTCACCTGCACCTTGCCCTTGACGGCTGCGATCAATCGCCAACCTGACCAAACGTGCCACCGGAATAGGAAACGCCGGAAACCGCTTGTGCAACGCATCCGGCAAATTATCACGGGGGATACTGCTCATGCTCAGGCTGTAATAACCCACCAAGCCTTGATCTTGTGGGTCAACGGCTAGAAATGTTCGCGCAACGCCCGCTTGCTCATGCTGTCCTGCATATATTGCCAAATAAGCATCTAACGCTGGTTCGCCGCAGGCAAACCCATCACGCCCCGAATGCTTATGGAACGGTTCAATTACCCAGCGGCTCATGCTTGGGTAGCCTTAAACTTGCTCATGGCTTTTTGTAATTTGGCATTTGGCGGAGAATCATCATCGAGAATCAGCGCAAACCGCTCCCAATCCCGTTCAGATAACAGGATTTGCTCCTGCCCTTTCAAGACTTCTTGCGCCATTTTTTGAGCAGCTTCCAACAGAAAATTGCTCAACGACAAACCACGAAAAGAGGCGGCTCGCGTCAACAAGCTTTTGGTTTCCGCATTAGTGCGTAGATTGATGCGTTCTGATAGTGCCAACATAACCATAAACTCCTGTACTTACCTTGTGAGTACAGTTTGTCACATTCCACACGGATTGCCTAGCTAACGCTCGCATGAATCACATGAAAAATTATGCCGTTCATCTGAAAAATATTGCGCATTTAACAAGCAAATGGCTTGCAGATGCTACCATATTAGAAATATTGATCTTTGATCAATCAAGAATAATTTTAGTATTGATAATGGGAAGTATCTTCTAGACCTAATTAACTAAGTACTTAGGCATAAGTTACTCGGAACTTTGCAATCGTAACCGATTGATTTGTAAGTGGTTGTTTTTCTGAAAAACTTTTGCATGAGTACTTACACCTTACACACCAGTCTAACTCAACCGCTAAACTTAACCTGCTGATAATCATCGCCCTTCATCTCATTCAAGCGGCTCAACGCCCGCTGAAACTCAAAGCGCAACTTTTCACCCTGATACAGATTATCCAGCGCAATCGTCGTGGAAAAAATGAACTGCACCTGCCGGTCATATAACTCGTCAATCAGGTTAAGAAAACGCCGTGCCGCCGATTCGTGTTCCTCGGTCAACACATGCAAACCCGATAATACGATGTAATCAAAGCGTTCCGCCAACTCGATGTAATCGCGGGTAGAACGCGCCGTTTCACATAAGGTTTTGAAATCAAACCACACAATATTTTCAGACAGGCGATGTGTCGGCAAACAACGCCCTTGCACCTCAATATCCTGCCCGACCTCAATCGCACCGGTCGCGAGTTCCGCGAAACACTTTTCCAGCTCGTGTTCCACCAACACCGCATCGTCGTCTTCCAAAAAGCTATCTTGGCTGACGTGTTTCAACATGCGGTAGTCAATCTGATTATCCAACTCCACCACATGCGTGTGCTTTTTCAGTAACGCAATCGCAGGCAAGAACCGTTCGCGCTGCAAACCGTTCAAATACAAATCATCCGGCGGACGATTAGACGTCGTTACCAAGGTAATGCCGTGTTTGCACATCGCCTCCAGCAAACCGTGCAGCAACATCGCATCCACAATGTCCATGACGTGGAATTCGTCGATGCACAACAGGCGCACTTCTTGTGCCAATTGCGCCGCCAATGCCTCCAATGGGCTACGATGGTGCGCCAGCCGTTTCAGTTCCTCATGAATGAAGAACATGAAATGGTGGTAATGCATCCGCCGCTTTTCCGTCAGCGGCAGACGTGAATAAAACATATCCATCAACCAGGTCTTGCCACGCCCGACGCCACCCCACAGGTAAGCGCCGCGCACTGGCTCGATCACCACATTATGCCGCTTGGAAAATACCGCCAACAAACCCCGCGAACGTGCCACGCGAGCCGTTTCACGCGGTTTGAGCAAGCCATTCCACACCTCTTGCAAGACCTTGATACCTTCGAGTTGGGCGGGATCGTGTTGGATCGCACCCTCCTTGATGGCGTCCTGGTAATGCTTCAATAGCGGCATAACGTTTCCTTCTTTCATGACTCGACCCTGATTCCTAAGGCATTATTCACCAATTCTTGCTGCTGTGCAGCATGAACTTTGGCGCTACCCACCGCAGGCGACGCTGAAGCGGGGCGGCTTACCACATCCAAACGCGCCATGCCACCCAATACGAGCCGCAACGCGGCCTGAATGCTTAACCATGCGCCTTGATTCAACGGCTCTTCCTGACACCAGACATTCACCGCGATGTTCGGGTAACGATCCAATAAATCTGTTCAATACGCACCAAGCTTTTCGGGGTCATCACAATCAGCGGGGCGCGGTAATCACGCACCATCTGACTTCTGGGCGCACAACTGCAAGTATCGTTCCAACCGCGCCGAAGAGTGCTCCGGCCCCTGCCCTTCAAAGCCGTGTGGCAATAGCATCACCAGCCCGCACAAGCACCCCCATTTCTGTTCACCGGAGCTGATGAACTGGTCAATGACCACTTGCGCACAGTTAGCGAAGTCGCCGAATTGTGCCTCCCAAATGACGGTTGCGCCACTTTCCTGCTTATGGAATACCGCAAATTGCTGGCGGCAACGTTGCACCCGTTCTTGCGCATCTTCCGCCGTAATAACCCCTTCGCTGCTTTGTCGAAGATGGTAAATATCAAACATTTCCGACTTGACGCAGTGCAACAAACTAGTGCATTGTCGACATCTTAGTGTCTTAAGGTGCGCTGCTACCCACGTATTCGGGGTAAACACTGTCATTTCTTGGTTATAGTGTCGACATTATAGCTTTAAAGTGTCAACAATGTCAGGATGTTTTTCTTGAAAAATGGCAGTTTCGCGGTATTATTGTCAACACAACAGACAAGATGTCGACAAAACGAGGTAGCACCATGGCCTTTCTGACTGCTTGCAAATTGCAGGATCCGGTAACGATTGCAGACAAGTTATTTCTTGATTTGCGGCGTGCCATTTTGGTGGGTGAAATCCCCGCTGGGAAAAAAATTAGTGAGCCAGAGTTGGCAGCCGCTTATGGCGTCAGTCGAGGTTCCTTACGTGAAGCGATTGGTAAACTGGAAAACTGTAATTTGGTGACGCGCAAGCCCAATATTGGTGCACGCATCATTGATTTTTCCACAGCACAACTGTTGGAAATTTACCAAATACGCGAAGCCACCGAAGGTATGGCAGCACGACTCGCCGCCGAACACATGACGGCAGAGGAATTGGTACATTTGCGCAAAATTTTGGAACGTCACCAAGCCGAAATTGCGCAACACCAAAGCTATTCGCAACATGACGTTGACTTGGATTTTCACTTTTCGATTATTCAAGGCAGCAAAAATAAACGCCTGATTCGCATGTTATGTCAGGACTTGTATGACTTGGTACGCTTCTACCGTTTCCGCCTCAAGTCCGGGTTTAGTCGCAGCGAACAAGCCTTTCAGGAACACAACCTGATCGTGTCAGCCATTGAGCGGCGCGATGGGGAAATGGCGGAAACGCTGATGCGCCATCATATCCGGGCTTCGCGGGATTATGCCTGCAAGCTATTGGAACAGATGCCGACTTCAGACACGTAACCGCGTACACGTTTTCTAGCTTTTTATTAACGGGGATACTCCATGAAGACCGCGAACAAACGACCGCTTTCACCCCACTTGCAGGTGTATAAGCCGCAACTCACGTCGGTGCTATCCATCATGCACCGAGGCACGGGGGTGGTGTTGGCTATCGGCACGCTGTTAGTGACGTATTGGCTGGCTGCCATTGCCGGGGGTGCGGAATCTTTTGCGAATGCCAACGCTATTCTTGGCTCATGGTTCGGCAAACTGGTGTTGTTTGGTTGGTCTTGGGCGCTGTTTTACCACTTATCTAACGGTATCCGCCATTTGGTGTGGGACAGCGGGCATGGCTTCGATCTGCCTAGCGTTTATTTAAGCGGCAAAATCGTGGTGGGCGCGTCGTTGGCGCTGACTATCCTGCTTTGGCTGATTGCCTAGCCCCTGTTGAGGAACTGCTACACATGAGTTTATTGACACCTTTTAAACGTGCCAGCGGGCTGGGAACGACCAGCGGGGTTAGCCATTGGTGGATACAGCGCGTCACTGCCATTGCGCTGATTCCCTTGACACTGTGGCTGGTCTTTTCCCTGGCTGCCCATACTGGCGATGACTATGCCAGCGTTGCAGCGTGGTTTGCGCAGCCATTCACCACTACCATGCTGACCTTGTTTGTGTTCACCGCGTTCTTTCATGCCAGTCTGGGGTTAACCGTGGTAATTGAAGATTATGTGCATCACGAGGGCATCAAACTTGCCGCGTTGATTGGCATGAAACTGGTACTGGTATTGCTGGGAACGAGCAGCATTTTGAGCATTTTACGGGTCGCATTCGCGGGCTAATGACACAGAGGTTGATCACACAATGACTGAATACAAAATTGAACATCATACCTACGATGTCGTGGTCGTAGGCGCAGGTGGCGCGGGTTTGCGGGCTACTTTCGGGATGGCAGTAAAAGGCTTGTCCACGGCATGTATTACCAAAGTATTCCCGACCCGCAGCCATACCGTGGCAGCGCAAGGCGGGATGTCCGCCGCACTCGGTAATATGGGGCCGGATAAATGGCAATGGCACATGTACGACACCGTAAAAGGCTCGGACTGGCTGGGCGACCAAGACGCCATTGAATACATGTGCCGCGAAGCGATTCCGGCAGTGATCGAACTCGAACACCAAGGTGTACCGTTTTCACGCACGGAAGAAGGTCGTATTTACCAGCGTCCGTTCGGCGGGATGACCACCGAATTCGGTAAAGGCATTGCGCACCGCACCTGTGCAGCGGCTGACCGCACCGGACACGCGATTTTGCACACGCTGTATCAGCAATCCTTGCGTCACGATGCGGTATTTTTCATTGAGCATTTCGCGACTGACCTGATTATGGATGAGGAAGGCGTGTGCCGTGGGGTACTGGCGTGGGATTTAGCTAACGGCATTCTGCGTATTTTCCGGGCGCAAAAAGTCGTGTTGGCAACGGGCGGTTACGGGCGGGCGTACTTCTCTGCCACTTCGGCGCATACCTGTACCGGTGACGGTAATGGCATGGTGACGCGGGCAGGTTTGCCCTTGCAAGACATGGAATTTACCCAGTTCCACCCCACCGGTATTTACGGCGCGGGCTGTTTGATTACCGAAGGCGTGCGTGGCGAAGGCGGCTACCTGACCAATGCCAAGGGTGAACGTTTTATGGAACGTTACGCCCCGAATGCCAAAGACCTTGCTTCGCGTGACGTGGTGAGTCGTTCCATGACCATTGAAATCAATGAAGGGCGTGGCGTTGGTCCCAAGCAAGACCATATTCATCTGCATCTGGAACACTTAGGCCCGGAAGTGATTCACGAACGTCTGCCGGGAATCGCGGAAAGTGCGCGTATCTTTGCCGGTGTGGATGTGACCAAACAGCCGATTCCGGTACTGCCAACCGTGCATTACAACATGGGCGGCATTCCCACCAACTACCAGGGCGAAGTGGTCACGCTGAAAGACGGCGAACCTGATAGCGTGGTTCCCGGCTTGATGGCGATTGGCGAATGCGCTTGCGTCTCGGTGCACGGTGCGAACCGCCTCGGCTCCAACTCCTTGCTGGACATCGTGGTATTCGGACGCGCCGCCGCCAACCGTTGTGCGGAAACCGTTACCCCTAGCGCTACTCAACCGGCGCTTCCTGAAGCAGGCGTGGCAAAAGTGTTGGAGCGTTTCAAGCGCATCCATCACGGCAATGGCAACACCAGCACCGCGCAAATTCGTGAAGCCATGCAGCACACCATGCAAAAACACGCGGCGGTCTTCCGCACTGCGGAAACCTTGCAGGAAGGTGTCGAGAAAATGAATGAGATTTACGCCAGCTTCAATGATGTCGCGGTAACAGACCGCAGCTTGGTGTGGAACTCTGACTTGATGGAAACCTTCGAGTTAGCCAATTTGCTGGATTGCGCCCAAACCTCGATTCAATGCGCGTTAAACCGTGAAGAAAGCCGGGGCGCACATGCCCGCGAAGACTTCCCGGATCGTAACGATGAGCAGTGGATGAAACACTCCATCGCGTGGGTCGATGAGGCTGGCAAGGTATCCATCGACTACCGCCCCGTCCACACTTACACCTTGACGGATGAAATCGAGTACATCGCACCGAAGAAACGGGTTTACTAACAGGGAGCATTGTCATGGCTGAATTTAACTTACCT
The DNA here is from genome assembly GCA_029972225.1 of Candidatus Thiothrix putei. NCBI lineage: Bacteria > Pseudomonadati > Pseudomonadota > Gammaproteobacteria > Thiotrichales > Thiotrichaceae > Thiothrix > Candidatus Thiothrix putei. The sequence continues at coordinate 1,704,384 of CP124756.1, read as the reverse complement.
GCCAACTCGATCATCAAGAGTGGCAAAACCTGGGCTGCCCCTGCCGGTGCGACCCGCGTGAAAAATTTCCGGGTTTACCGCTACGACCCGGACAGCGGTGAAAATCCGCGTTGGGATACCTACGAAATCGACCTCGACCAATGCGGGCCGATGGTGTTGGATGCTTTGCTGAAGATCAAGAACGAGATTGACCCGACCTTGAGCTTCCGCCGCTCTTGCCGTGAAGGGATTTGCGGCTCATGTTCGATGAATATCGACGGCACTAACACACTGGCGTGCATTAAAGCGATTGACGCTTGCGAGGGCGATGTGCAAATCAGCCCCTTGCCGCACATGGAAGTGGTCAAGGATTTGATCCCCGATTTGACTCACTTCTACGCGCAATACGCCTCGATTAAACCCTGGATGCAAACCCAAACGCCTGCGCCACCGGATCGCGAACGCCTGCAATCACCGGAAGACCGCAAGAAGCTCGACAATCACTACGAGTGCATTCTGTGCGCGTGCTGCTCCACCTCTTGCCCTAGCTACTGGTGGAACAGTGACCGTTATTTGGGACCGGCGGTATTGCTGCAAGCCAATCGTTGGGTAGTGGATAGCCGTGATGAAGCCACGGGCGAACGTCTGGACAATTTGGAAGACCCGTTCAAACTTTACCGTTGCCACACCATTATGAACTGTACCAATACTTGCCCTAAGGGTTTAAACCCGGCGAAATCCATTGCCGAGTTGAAGAAAAAGATGATCGAACGGCGGTAAGCCGTTTCCCCCCATCCCCGACCCTTCCCCCGCAAGGGGTGAAGGGAGCAAGAGGACACCAGCACCATGAGTGAACTTTCTCGCGTAAAAATGCGCTGTCGGCGTGGTTTGAAAGAGCTGGATGTGATTTTCCAGCACTATTTGGAGCGCCATTACAGCAGCGCTAGTCCCACAGAATTGCAACGCTTAGACGAATTACTGGCAATGCAAGACCCGCTCATCTGGGACATGTTATTAGATGCAACTCCCTTCCCCGACCAGTACGCCGACCTGATTGCTAAGTTGCGTGTTGTCAATGACTGAACAACAACAAGCCGAACGGCTGGTGCGCTTGCGCTGGGCATGTCGACGCACCTTGCAAGCATTGGATCGCCCCTTGGGAAATTTCTTGCGTGATTGTTTCCAGCATCTCGATATGGGTGAACAATTTGCGTTCGAGCGTTTATTAAAATCCAAAGATCAGGAAATTCTGGATTGGTTAATTGGCAATCGCCAACCCAGAGACGCAGGTATGTGCGCTATTATTGAAAAAGTACGCCAACACCATGACAACACCGCCGGAGAATAGTCCATGCCTGAATTACACGACCTTTCCCCTACTGCCGCCTACGATTTATTGCAAACCACCCCAAACAGTATTTTGATCGACATCCGTTCCGCGATGGAATATTTGTTTGTGGGTCATCCGGTCGGGGCTGTGCACATTGCGTGGATTGACGAACCCGATTGGGAGATTAATCCCAATTTTATTATACTTTGCCCGTGAATAGCTGTTGAATAATGAGAAGCCCTCAAGCAAAGTACGGCTGTTATTGGCAACCGGTCGTCCTTTCCATGATCCAGATAGACTTCAGCGAATCCGATCAAACCGCCTTGAATGAGGGGCGTTACCGCCATGCCCACCCTCGCGTCCGCCAACGGATGGAAGTGTTGTGGCTAAAAAGCCAGGGAATGGCGCATGGGGACATTGAACGGCTGGCACAGGTGAGTTCAACGACGGTCACCCGTTATTTGAAACGTTACCAACAAGGTGGGATCGCTGCCTTGGAACAACTGGATTTCCGTCGCCCAACCCGCCGGTTGGAACCTTTCCGTGAGCCCCTGAAGAAACATTTTGAGAAGCATCCACCGACCCGGATCAGTCAGGCGATCGCTGATATACAGCGCTTAACCGGCCTTGAACTCAAGCGGGAAGCCGTGCGGCTATTCCTGCATGACTTGGGTTTGTCCGTCAGGAAGGTGGGGATGATACCGGCGAAAGCCGACCCTGCTGCCCAGGAGACTTTTAAAAAAAGAGCTGGAGCCGCGTCTTGAGGAGGCCAAGGCCGGAAAACGCGCCGTTTTCTTTGTCGACGCCGCCCATTTTGTCCTGGCCCCGTTTCTGGGGTTCCTGTGGTGTTTCACCCGGCTGTTCATCCGCGCCCCTGCCGGACGCCAGCGCTACAATGTCCTCGGTGCGTTGAATGCAGTCACCCATGAACTGGTCACCGTGACCAATGACAGTTACATCAACTCCCAAAGTGTTTGTCAGTTGCTTCGGCAAATCAAGGCATTGGCCCTGGATGTCCCGGTGACCTTGGTGATGGACAATGCCCGTTACCAGCGCTGTAGCCTGGTACAAACATTCGCCCAAACACTCGGGATCGAACTGTTGTTCCTACCCGCTTATTCCCCCAACCTGAACCTGATTGAGCGCCTCTGGAAGTTTGTGAAGAAGGAATGCCTGTATTCACGTTACCATGAAAACTTTACCGCGTTTGCGCAGGCCATTGATGCCTGTTTGGCACAAACCCACACTACGCATAAAAAAGCCTTGGACTCCTTGCTGACTCTCAACTTTCAGACCTTTGAGGAATCTGCAATTATGGGCGGTTGAAGTATAGCGAAATCGAACAAATACTCACGACCCGTTTTAAAGAAATCCCCCCCAAAGAAGCACAGATAGTGTTAATTTGCCGCAGTGGTAAACGTTCACGCGAAGCTGCCAGCGCATTACTGGTCGCGGGTTTCCAGCATGTTATGCACATCGACGAAGGCTTTGAAGGCGAACGTGATGCTAATCATCACCGGGGCACGCTAGGTGGCTGGCGTTTTCACGGTTTACCGTGGGAGCAATGCTGAAGTCAGCAAATTTCCACCGTTCATGCTATTTTCATGCGAACAATAACTCGGTTGTAATTCAAGCTATTGCATACTATAAAAAGTGTGTCTCATAACGTTATTCAAGAATGTTCCAGGAAAGGAGTTTCGCCTGCATGAAAGCAAAATCATTAATCGTGCTACTGTTAGCCGGTATTTGGGGAGTAGGTAGCTGGTGGTGGTATACCTGCAAAGTGAAGGGATTCTGTGGTGCTGAGACAAACTCGGCGCAAATTGCAGCAGGCACAGCGGCAACAGGCGCTGCGGCACTGTCTGGCGCGGCTTCAGATGCTGGCGACAAATCAAGCGATGACATGACCGATACCGACGGTGACGGCATCCCCGATGCGAAAGAAAAAGACTTAGGTCTTGACCCCAGCAAAGAAGATAGCGATGGCGACGGTATTTCTGATTTCATCGAACTCGCCCGTGACCCACAAGACACCGACGGGAACGGCAAAATTGATGCACTGGATGATGACGACGATGGCGATGGTATCCTAACCATTAAGGAAAATGCCGACCCTAATGGCGATGGCAACGTTGATGATGCAAGCGATACCAACAATAACCAACTGGCAGACTACCTTGACCCAGCAGCCAATGGTGGTGATTCCTCCAAAACAGCCGATGCAAGAAAAACTGACGCTGATAAAGCTGATTCTGATAAAGCCGCTACTGACGCAAAAGCCAAAGCCGACGCCGATAAAGCCGCTGCTGAGGAAAAAGCCAAAGCCGACGCCGATAAAGTCACGATGGAAACGGCGAACACCAATCAAAACGGCGACATTGGCCCAGCCACCCTCACCTTCCCAACTGGCTCTGCTAATCCACAATTAGCTGATAGCACCAAGGAATATTTTAAAAAAGTGGCACAATTCCTCAAAGACAATAGCAGTGCGAAAGTCACCATTATCGGTCACACCGATAACAAAGGTGATCCCGCAAAAAACAAAGCCCTCGGTTTGAAACGTGCTGAAATGCTCCAAAAAACATTGGTTGATCTTGGCGCTCCTAAAGATCGTGTATCTGCATCTTCTGAAGGTGCTAACAAACCGATTGCTGACAACAATACGGAAGAAGGTCGCAAGAAAAACCGCCGTGTTGAAATCACCCCTGTAAAATAAACGATTGGAGTTGTTACCATGTTTAAAGACATTACAAGCCGTTACGACATGACCAGCGCCAGTCTGGATGTCATCCTCATGCTCGCGGGCGCATTCCTATTGGGATTCCTGTTCTGCTATTTCCGCAACCGCTCAAGCCATGAGGAGTAATTCATGAAGCAAACAAGTGCTGACTACACCTTTGGCATTGCCAGTCTGGAAATCGTCTTGTTACTGCTCGGCATGTTTTTGCTGGGTATGCTGCTGTGCTGGCTGTTGCGCAAATTAGGCATTTGCTGTACCAGCCATGCAATTAACACCAGAGAGTCTTCCTTGGGTCACACCAGTCATGCCAGCATCACACGCGAAGGGCAGCGCACCCCACGCGAATTTCCGGGTAAAGATCTTCAAGGTGGCGGCTATACGGCCGACATTAACAGCTTATTGCGCACCCCTGAACCTAGCGTGCCAAGCACATCATCGCTCCCCTCTGACTATGATGTCAGTGATGTGGGTACTGCTCGCGTTAGCAGCATCCCTCCCAGCTTTACCACCACGGGACAAGGTCACAAAGACGACCTGAAAAAACTGGAGGGTATCGGTCCCAAACTGGAGCAAGTGCTCAATGCAGCGGGAGTACGTAATTTCGCACAACTCGCTTCCATGACACCGGAAGAAATCAAACCGATACTGGAAGCTGCTGGCAATCAGTTCAAGATGCACGACCCCAAAAGCTGGCCTTACCAAGCAGAATTGGCTAACAAAGGTGAATGGGAACGTCTCAAGGAATACCAAAACCTGCTTATCAGCGGACGAGTCTAGATAATAAGCTCCACAAAAACCGGCAAGTTGCCGGTTTTTGCTAGCAGGATGCTAGTTTAATCCATCTTTCTCATGCATTGAATAAGGAATGCCAATCATGAATACTGCCCCCCCCCCTTATACATTTGGCATGGCAACAGGGGAAATTATCTCATTATTGTTACTGAGCTTTGTCGTGGGGATATTACTCTGCCGCCTATTACGTCAAATGGGTATTTGTTGTCGCCCTAAGAAAAAAACTATCCCAATTGGTATAACACCAGTGCCAGCAGGCAAATATCACACCCGTGACTTCGACATTCACACCCCAAACCTTCGCACCAACCCTGTCGCATCCAGTCCTGAACTTGAACTACCACAATTGCCTCACAAGCAAGCTGTCACTGATGTGTATGTTCCCAAAGTTCAAGACAAACCCACGCTTACGCTGCCGGAAGTAACACCAGAAACTAATGCGGAATTCGTAGTAAGCACTAACGCAACACCAGAAGTCACGCTCGAATTGCCACCGTTACCAGAAATTGATCCATTGCTTGCCGCTATCGACCCACATAAACCGATTATCGACATACCAGATACAGAACTCAATGTTGTACCGGAGGAAGCCACCATGCACAACACCTCACAACCAGCAGAGACATGGGAACCCGCCCCCCTGTTAGCTTCAATCGACCCGCACAAACCGATTATCGACCCACCCGATATAGATATACTGGAAACAAGCAGCCTTGACCCGCTATTACTTGCTATCGACCCGCACAAACCCATTATTGACCCGCCTGATATGCAGGAGACCAGTAGCCTCGACCCGTTGCTACTCGCTATTGACCCACATAAACCGATTATTGATCCACCCGATGAATTAGAAACAATGAAAACCGACTCATTACTCGATGCGATTGACCCGCACAAACCGATTGTTGACTTACCTGATATGCCAGATGCAACCAGCAACCCAACAAGTAAAGACAACACACTAGGCATGTTTAACGACTGGCTACACAAAGCCAAAGAAAGTGTGGAACATCTCACCGAAAAGGCCACACCTGCTGCCAATGAGTGGCTACACAAGGCCAAAGACAGCGTAGAACATCTCAAAGAAAAAGCAACGCCTGTCAGCAACGACTGGCTGCACAAGGCCAAAGACAGCGTGGAACATCTAAAAGAAAAGGCAGCACCCGTTAGCAACGACTGGCTGCACAAAGCTAAAGAACTTGGCAACGACTTCAGTTCTAAAGGGAATACCATCGGTTCTGAAACCTTGGCAAAAGGTAGTTCCACGCTCGCGGCACTCGCAGCCAGTGCCAAAGAACTGACTGAAAAGCTCACCAGCAACTTGTCAATCAAGCAAGACGATTTACAGAAACTTACCGGGATTGGCCCAACGTTTACCTCCATCCTGCACCGTGCAGGCATCCACACTTATCAGCAATTAGCAGAAACCTCTCCGCAAAAACTGCAAGCACTACTGATTGTGGAAGATGAGCAATTCAGCCAGCACGACACCTCAAGCTGGCCTAAACAAGCAGCGCTTGCCGCACAAGGTGAATGGGAACAACTCAAAGCCTACCAAGAAAGTTTATGAGCTAAACGCACTGCGTAGGTACTGCACCATTGACCAAACGGTCAGTATCGTCGCAATGACCAATGCCACCAAGCCAATTTCCCGCAGGGGCAACACCCCGAATAGGTCTTGGTTATACAATAAACAAATCAAGGCAATCATTTGCGCGGTGGTTTTCAGCTTACCAATGAAAGCCACCGCTACTTTGGAACGGTTGCCGGACTCCGCCATCCATTCGCGCAAGGCTGAAATCACAATTTCCCGCCCAATAATAACGACGGTTGCCAAAGTGATCCAAACATTGACTTCGCGTTCCACCAACAAGATCAAAGCCACAGCCACGATTAATTTATCCGCAACGGGATCAAGAAAAGCCCCGAAACGTGATTCCTGTTGCCACAACCGTGCCAAATAGCCATCCGCCCAGTCAGTCAAACCCGCCACCCCGAACAAGGTAGCTGCCGCCAATGGCGCCCAAGGCTGATCCAAATAAAACAGGAACACTAGCAGCGGAATAAATGCAATCCGCAACCACGTCAGCAACACCGGCAGGTTGAACACCATATCAACTCTCTTCTCCGTTAAAGAAATCATAAATTTTACGTGCCAATACGGGGCTAATTCCCGACACTTTCGTCAACTCTTCCACGCTGGCACGTTCAATCGCTTTCAGACCACCAAACTGTTGCAGCAACACTTGCCGCCGTTTCGCCCCCAGACCTTCAATTTGCTCTAAAGGTGACTGTGTGCGTGCTTTTTGCCGCCGGGCACGATGCCCCGTAATCGCAAAACGGTGGGCTTCATCACGAATTTGCTGGATCAGGTGCAAAGCTGCCGAATGTTCTGGCAATACCAAGCGTTCCTTGCCCTGTTCGATAATCAAGGTTTCTAACCCCGGTTTGCGCCCCTCGCCTTTTGCCACACCAACAACTTCAACACCCTGCACGTGTAATTCACGCAATACATCCAAAGCTTGCGTGACCTGACCTTTGCCACCGTCAATGAACAGAATATCAGGGAGTTTACCTTCCTGCTCAACCGCTCGACGAAACCGACGGGTCAATGCCTGACGCATCGCTGCATAATCATCTCCAGGTTGAATACCTTCGATATTATAACGCCGATATTCTGACTTTAGTGGACCATTCAGGTCGAACACGACACAAGAGGCGACAGTCGCCTCCCCCATCGTGTGACTGATGTCGAAACATTCCATGCGGGCGGGTAAGGCTGTCATGCCCAGCGCTTCTTGCACCGCAAACAATCGTTGCTGCATCCCGGCACGGGAAAGCACTTGCATTTGCAACGCCTGTTCAGCATTACGCTGCGCCAACTCCACCCACTTACTCCGTTCACCCCGTTGCGGTTGGCGAATGACCACTTTACGCCCTTGCTTGAGGGTCAGCATATCCGCTAACACATCCGCATCATCGGGCATTTCCGACACTAAAACTTCACCCGGAACATCATGGTTCAGGTAATACTGCGCTAAAAATGAGCTTAGAATTTCAGCACTATGCGCCTCATCATCGGGCAGTTTGGGGAAAAAGTTGCGGTTGCCGAGATTATTACCATTACGCACCGTAAATACCTGCACACTGGCAACACCTGAGCCTAAACAAATCGACACCACATCGACATTACCATTGCTACCGCTGACGTATTGCTGTTGGGAAATGTGCCGCAAACTTTCAATCAAATCACGGTATTCCGCTGCTTTCTCAAAATTCAGGGTCATGGCGGCGCTTTCCATTTTTTGCACCAGCTCGTCAATCACCTCTTGGGTACGCCCTTGCAGAAATTGCACCGCATGACGAATGCTTTGTGCATAGTCCGACTTATCAATCAAACCCACACATGGCGCACTACAACGCTTGATTTGGTATTCCAGGCACGGACGTGAACGATTGGCGAAATAACTGTCTTCACACTGGCGTGCTTTAAACAATTTTTTCATTAAATGCATGGTTTGACGCACCGCCCCCACGCTAGGGTAAGGGCCAAAATATTGCCCCGGTTGTTTACGTGACCCACGATAAAATTCAATGCGGGGGTATTCGCCTGCGGTAATGTGAATGTAGGGATAGCCCTTACCGTCTTTTAGCAAAATATTGTAGCGCGGCGAATGTTGTTTGATCAGGTTGCTTTCCAACAACAACGCTTCGGCTTCGGTGTTGGTAATAGCAATTTCCACCTGACAAATTTGCTTTACCATTGCAAAAATGCGCGAATTGGTCAGCGTACCGCGAAAGTAGCTCGACAGGCGGTTTTTCAGGTCTTTGGCCTTACCAACGTAAAGCACTGCGCCATCTTTACCCAGCATCCGATATACGCCCGGTTTGTGGGGGGCGGTCTTGAGGAAGTCTTTGGGATCAAAATTGGGCAATTCGGTTTGCATAGTTGCTATTTTGCCACAGCACACAGTAAGTTGCTGTTGAAGTTACTCAGACTGCATAAAAATTACAGGCTGGCAATCCCAAAGCCGACTATAGTTAGTAGGTATTCTGCATCACACTCAGAACAAGCGGGGAAATTACAATGAGTACAGAAAAATACATTATTTTACGTAGCCGGGAAATCTCTTCACCCACCCGTGGCGATATGGGAACGCGGGGCGCAGGGGTGAATACCTTTTCCCGCCCACCTGCCACCATCAAACTGGAAGAAGCCGATCTGACCAAACGGGAACGCAACGATCTACGCCGTGACCCGCGTACCCGTGCGATTGCGATGCCAATGCCGCTCAAACTCATTGCCCCGGTCAGACGGCAGGCTACGGACACACCTCCCTCCCCTCCCCTTGACACCACCGCAACGTGGGGAGTCAAAGCGGTGCGTGCTCCCGAATCACGTTTTGACGGCACTGGCATCAGCGTGGCGGTGCTGGATACGGGTATCGACCCACATCACCCTGCTTTTGCAGGCATGGCACTGGTACAGCAAAACTTCACCACCGAAGAACCCAACGACCTCAATGGCCATGGCACACACTGCGCCGGAACCATTTTTGGACAGGACGTTAACGGTACGCGCATTGGCATTGCCCGCAATATCGAACGTGCATTGATCGGCAAAGTGCTGGGTGAAGGCGGTGGCACCTCAGCTACTCTTGCAAAAGCGATCCAATGGGCACTGCACGAAGGGGCACACGTCATTTCAATGTCGGTCGGAATCGACTTCCCCGGTTATGTGGACTGGCTGGTTCAACAGGAAAACATGAACGTTAACCCTGCCACCTCCATGGCACTGGAAGAATACCGGGCCAACGTTAACTTATTCACCGAACTGGCACGTTTCGTACAGGCATACAGCACGTTCGGACAGGGCGCAATCATTGTTGCGGCCTCCGGTAATGAAAGCAATCGCCCCAAATACGAAATTTCAGTGGCACCACCTGCCGCAGGCACTGGCATTATCGCGGTTGGGGCGCTTGGCGAATCCGACAAAGGCTTGAAGATTGCTGAATTCTCCAATAACCAAGCCGATATTAGCGCTCCAGGGGTTGACATTCTCTCTGCTGAAGCGGGAAGCGATAAATTGACCAGCATGGATGGCACGAGCATGGCAACACCCCATGCAGCCGGGGTTGCCGCACTGTGGGCGCAACGCCAATTGGAAATGACCGGGCGTGTCGAAAGCCAAAGCTTGATGGCACAACTCATCGCCAGTGGTACTTACGCCGCCCTTGACCCAGACAGTGAAGAAGATGACGTAGGTACAGGTATTGTGCAAGCACCGCTCAACTAAACTGTAAGGGCGTGATGAATCACCGTTATTTCAAACCTACCCAAATCTACCTATAGCTAACTAAAAGTAGTCATGGTGTTGAATTCCTGCTTCACGGGGGCTGGTTTCGTCTTCGGCTTGCGCCCAAGACCAGAGTCTTCCCCTCCACAGGCAGACACCGTGTAACTCACGGCGTATTCTTCTAAATTCTTGGCGGCATTTACGTCACGGTCATGGACTGCACCGCAAACGGGGCAAGTCCATTCACGTACCGACAGTGGCAGCTTCTCCACTTTATGCTCACAGCCAGCAGCAGAACACGTCTTGCTCGAAGCAAAAAACCGATCAGCCACCACGACCACCGCACCCCGCATTTCCGCCTTGTATTCCAGTTGCCGCCGGAACTCGAAGAATCCCATGTCACTGATGGCACGGGATAAATGACGGTTTTTCACCATGCCCGATACGTTCAAATCTTCAATGCCGATGGTGTGGAATCGGCGGGTCAAATCCGTGGTGAGTTGGTGCAAACTGTCTTGGCGAATGTTGGCAATACGTGCGTGAAGTTTTGCCAGCTTCTGCTTCGCCTTGTGGCGGTTGGCACTGCTTTTGACCTTGCGGGACAGGCTGCGCGAGAGCCGTTTTAGGCGGGAAAGCAAGGCTTTATGCGGCTTTGCCCCAACCACTTTTTCCCCCGTTGATAGGGTTGCCAGTGCAGATACGCCCAAATCCACCCCTACCGTGCCTTGGTTTTTGGCAGGCGGGAGGTGGTTTGAGGTGGTGTCCACGGTGATGCTGGCGAACCACTGGTCAGCGGTGCGGGAAATCGTGGCAGAGAGGATTTTGCCGGAAAAGCGTAACGTTTCCCGCATCCGCACTAACCCAAGGTTGGGAATGCGGATGCGGCAACCGAGCGACTTGCAAAATCCGACAAACTGAGTTGCTCAATTTTCAGCATTGACCGAACGCCGCATATTCAGCCGATTTTTTACTCAATTTGACCAACGAAACCTGAGCTTTTTCAGTTTTACCGTAACTTTTGCTAAATTTCACCCATACCGATGCGACTGCTCCTGTTTTTCAGTCAGTCTTCCCGTGTTTTTTCAAACCCAGTCGCTTTATAACAAGACACGCATCAGTTGATCAGCACTCAACACCAAAATCCCAAACATCAAGTGGCTGTAAACTTTTTGCGCACCTTGCACCCACACATTCCGACCACCAAATTCATCCTTCAGGCGGGCATTGGTTCGTTCTACGGTGCTGCGAATTTTGTAACGCTCGGCATCAGCAGGTTCAAACGCTTCTTTCTGTCCGCCGCGAGGATTGTGATCAATCAGAGGGACATGCCCCAGATGACGGCTGTATTCGTGCAAATCAGCACTGCAATAGGCCGCATCCATCAGGTCGTAGAGACTGGTGACACGTTGGGCACTGATTTGAGAGAGTGGGATGGCTGCCCCGCTGTCGTGAAAGGAGGCGGAAGACAGAATGGCTGCTATCGGGACACCACAATCGGCGGTATCGATATGCAGTTTGTAGCCGTTCCAACTGTGCTTGTAGCCTTGGGCATTCTTCTTCGTCCCCCGGTTACACTGAACCGGTATCTCATCGAGTGCTTGCTGAAGTGACTGTTCCCGTTGGCGCTGAATCCGTGTTTGCCCTTGTTTTTTCTTTGGCTTTTCCTCGGCAACAGGCCGTTCACGTGCCTCAATGGCTGTTGAATCCCGACACAGGTGGCCGATCAGCGCATCGCCCAAATACGTTTTCACCAACGTTTCATGCACACGTTCCGCTAAACGCTGTTCAGCAAATTCAGCGAAGGCACGTGAAAAGGTGGATTCGGAAGGCAGTTTCTTGGTCAGGGGAAACCCGCAGATGCGTCGCAGGGAGCGATCGTTGTAACTGTTCACGAGCTTGCAACTGCCACAGCTTGAGCTATGCTTGATGAATGAACGATCTGACCATCACCACCGATTTTACCGACATTGCGTTGCCCACCGATTTGGCAGCCTCCCAGCAGCTTAACCGTGATCTGCTGACGTTGGTGGTTGCTTTGCAAGCACGGGTCAAACGACTGGAAGCGGAACTGACAGAACTAAAAGAACGCCTGAATGACTCCTCCAGTAACTCCTCTAACCCACCCTCACGGGACACGCCCGAACAACGCGCCCAGCGCGAACGCAAACCTAAAAGCGCGCTAAAACGCGGCGGTCAGCCGGGGCACAGCAAACATGAACGTGCCTTAGTGGAGGAATCGCGGCTGGACGCTATCCAGCACTATTATCCTGAAGGCTGTTGCCGTTGTGGGGGTCATCTGGCGATGGAAACCACACCGAGCCAGCGTCATCAGGTGTTTGACCTGCCGGAAGTCGCTTACCATGTAACGGAACACCGCCTGTATGCGGGTACGTGTACTTGCTGTGGGAAACGTCAGGTAGCTGAGTTGCCCGAAGACGTCCCCAGTGGGCAGATGGGAGCAGGATTGATCAGTTGGATTACCCTGATGAACGGGGCTTGCCGCCTATCCACGCGGCAAATCCAGTTACTGCTGGAAGAACAATGGCAGTTATCCTTCAGTAGCGGTGCGATCAGTGAAGCGACTGCACCCGTCAGCGGTTGGTTAGCGCCTTTATATGCGCAGGCGGGTGAAGCGGTGCGTAGCAGCCCGGTGGTAAACGCGGACGAAACCAGTCACTACCGTGGGCGCGAACGTGAATGGTTGTGGGTGATGTGTTCGCCACAGGTGGTGTACTTCATGACGCATTACTCACGCGGCAAAGGCGCAGCGGATGAATTGTTGGGTGCATTCGATGGCATACTCGTGACCGACCAGCACGGCGGCTATAACCACCACCCCACTGAACGGCGGCAACTGTGCTGGGCGCATATCATCCGCAAGTTCAAAAAAATGGCACAACGTTACGGGCGTGCAGGCATCTTAGGGAAACGTTTACTGCGTCTGGCACGCCTGATTGTCCACTTACATAACCGCAGGCTCGCAGGCGCTTACGCTGACAGACTCTACCGGCAACGCATGGATAAACTCCGCGAAGCCTTCCGCCAGACATTGTTGGCAGGTAGCGGCTTACGGCAAGCACAACATCCTGATAAGCCCACTAAAACCGCCAACCAGTGCCAACGTTTACTGGATGATGAGCTTATGTTATGGACATTTCTGCGTCATCCCGGTGTTCCTCTGACCAATAATGCCGCCGAACGTGCCATCCGCCCCTATGTCATCTGGCGTAAGACCAGTTTTTTCAGCCAATCTTTCCGGGGCGACCAATTCCGCCCGTTAATACTGACTATCGTGGAAACCTGCAAACGCCTAGGTGTCAGTGCTTACCGAATTATCCGCCAGGCGTGCCAGCAGGCACTGACCAAAAAACCAGTGACGGTGCGTTTGCCGATTCCTCCACCGCAAGTACTGAATCCGGTTACTGGATTTCTTGCCGCTTAAGGGGAGCTGTTCCGTGAACAGTTACGCGATCGTTTTGCAGCCGGTCAATGAGTGCTCGCGTATTGACAATATTGAGCACGCTTTTGGCGACAAAAGCATTGGCAAACCAAGATCGCTCCGTCGCTGGCCGTCCAGACCCATCACGAAAAGAGCGCACAAAATCTTCAATGCGCGTCAGCTCCAGTACGTGAATGAGCTTTTCAAGCTTGGGGGTCAATGTGCCAAAGGCATCATTGAAGCAAGGCAGTACTTCAATTTGCAGCAAACTCCAGCGTTGTGCAATCAGGGCGCGTTCGGTAGAATTCATAGCGTGGGCTTAATGGTTGTTTTGATGCTTCTATTATCGCCGAAAACGGCAGCCCACACTTCTTTTTTCCTTCAGATGAAGGAAGGTTCACGCTGAAAATGTAATTTTGCAAGTGGCTCAACCGTCAAGGCTGAACTGGTCGTTGGTGAGGGTGAAACTGTCGCGGCTTTTGCCTTTCTTTTTGAATTGCGGGTACTTGGCTCGCCCCGCAAAGAAGTTCTTGAAAGCTGCACCGAGTTGGATAATCGCCATTTGCGGGGCGTTTTTGGTGACTTCCAGCATCCAGGGGAATTGTTCGCGTTTGATGGCGTTCAATTGGCGGCGCAAGCCCATTTGGTTGGGTTTTGGCTGGGTGTTATCGTCTTTCCATGCGGCGTATTGGGTTTGCCATTCTGCCAACGCCCAGTTGTAGGCGAACCGTGCTGTACCAGCGGCTTTCGCCAAGTACGTCGCTTGCTTATGGTTGGGGTCAAGGCGGATTTTGTGGCTGATGATCATGGCAAACAGAATGCAGCACGGTGTGATAGTTGTCTAGTCATCCGTGCTTTTGCTGCTATCTTTTACGGATAAACGGCACTACGCTTTTATAAACCTAACCAAAATGATAAAGTTTGAATAGATTTAGATAGATTTTATGGTAACTGTTTCAAACCCCTTAGCTCAACCTGAACACCAGTTGCCCGATGGCGTCATGGCACAAACCCGTGACCAGATGGGAATGCTGGAAGCCGCCACTGGCAAGCGCTTTGGTAGCGCCACAGACCCCTTGCTGGTTTCGGTACGTTCCGGCTCAGCCATGTCAATGCCCGGCATGATGGATACCATCCTCAACCTTGGGCTGAATTCGCAAACACTGGTTGGGCTGATTGCCCACACCCGTAACGAACGCTTCGGCTACGACTCCTACCGCCGTTTCATCCAATCTTCGCACGCGGCGGTAGTAGCACGCGGCATGGGCAAACCTTGCGTCGCCGGGGCAGAAGACATCCACGTTGAAGTGCAATTACGCAAGGCATTCGTCGGCAACACCATCATCAAGGAAGGCGATGTCATCACCCTCGACGGCACTAGCGGCAGCATTTACCTTGGCGCTGTACCCAAAGTCGAAGCGGACTTCTCGGATGAACTCATCACCCTGCTCGGCTGGGCAGACAAAGCTGCCCGCCTCAAAGTGATGGCCAACGCCGACACCCCCAATGATGCCGCCCGCGCCCTCAAATACGGCGCAATGGGCATCGGCCTGTGCCGCACCGAACGCATGTTCAACGCCGCCGAACGCCTGCCCATCGTCATCGACATGATCGTGGCGGACACTGCTGAACAACGCCAAGCGGCACTCGACAAGCTGTTGCCGATCCAGCGTGCCGATTTCAAGGAAGTGTTCAAAACCATGTCGCCGCGCCCGGTCACGGTGCGCCTGCTCGACCCGCCAATCCACGAATTCCTGCCCTCCGAACAGCAACTGGTCGATGAGCTGGAGTAATTGCGCCACCTGCGTTTATCGGTGCAAGGCTACACCATGCAAATCCGCGCGGTGCTGGAAGCGGCGGCTGACTGCACCAAGGCGGGCATCCCGGTTTCCCCCGAAATCATGGTTCCGCAAGTTTGTACCGCCGAAGAGCTTAAGCACGTCAAAAAGCTGGTGCAATCGGTGCATCAACAGGTCGAAGCCACTTTCGGCGTCAAGGTCAGCTACCAGTTTGGCAGCATGATGGAAGTGGTGCGTGCCTGTATGCGGGCCGAAAGTCTGGCGGAAGAAGCGCAATTCTTCTCCTTCGGCACCAACGACCTGACCCAAGCCACCTTCTCATTCTCGCGTGAAGATGCCGAGAACAAGTTCCTGCCGATGTACAACGAACGCGAAATCTTGCAGGACAACCCCTTCGAGGTGCTGGACGTGAAAGGCGTCGGGCGCTTGATGGGACTGGCAGTTGGCTGGGGACGCAGCACGCACCCTACCCTCAAGGTTGGTATTTGCGGCGAACATGGGGGGCATCCGGCTTCCATCCGTTTCTGTGATGAAATCGGGTTGAACTACGTGTCTTGTTCTGGGCCGCGTGTGCCGATTGCACGCTTGGCTGCGGCTCATGCCCAAATACTGCTGGGCAAGGAAAAAGCGGTCACTGACAAAGCAGCATAGCGCCCCACGAGCCTCTTCCACTCGGAAGAGGCTTTTTATTGGCTTTGTGTATGCCCATTTGCACATTACCCCCGCTCCCCCTACCATGGCATTTTTCCCCAACAACTGCCGTCCAACATGCCTGACATCGACATCAAAGCCATTGAAGACAAACTGGTTGCCGCCCGCACCAAACTGATTCTGGATAAACCGTTTCTGGGTGCACTCGTGCTGCGTCTGCCGTTACAAATTGCGAATCCGGCATGGTGTCCGACGACCGGCACGGATGCCCGCAAGTTCTACTACAACCCCGAATACGTGCAGGAATTACGCACCGACGAAGCGCAATTCGTCCTCGCCCACGAAGCCCTGCATTGCGCCTTGTCGCATTTCGCCCGCCGCGCCCACCGCGTCAAACACCGCTGGGATCTGGCCTGTGATTACGCCATCAACCCCATCCTGATTGCCGACGGCCTCAAACCGCCACCCGGCATGATTATGATGAAGGAATACGTCGGCATGAGTGCCGAGGAGATTTACCCGCTCCTCGACGATAACGACATGACCGAAACGATGGATCAGCACCTGTACGACAAGGAAACCAACCCCAACGAAGGCAGCAGCGACAAAAGCGAAAACCCGCTGGATAACCGCGACAAGCAAGACAACCCGACCAACGCGGATGACACCCCCGAAGAATCCGATACGGATACCGAACCCGATAACGACACCCCACCGCAGCAACCTGACGCACAAGACGCGGGCGAATCCGGCGAAGCCGAATCCCAACCGCAAGATGCCAACGAAGGCGACGGCAACACCCAACAACAATCCCCCGATGAACCCAGCGAAGATGGCGAACCCCCACCGCCCCCACTGAACCAGCAAGAAGCCGAAGACCTCAGCGTACAATGGCAACAACGCCTTGCCGGAGCCGCCCAACAAGCGCAACAAGCCGGAAAACTCAGCGGCGTCATGAAACGCTTGGTGGAAGAACTGCTGCAACCCCGCTTGCCCTGGCGTACCTTGCTGGCGCACTACATGACCGCCGTAGCACGCGATGATTACAGCTACGCCCGCCCCTCGTCACGGCGCGGCGACCCCGCGATATTCCCGACGCTGAAAAGCTATCAAATCAACGCCGTCGTCGCGCTGGATGTGAGTGGCTCGGTGAATGACAAGGAATTGCAGGACTGTTTATCAGAAATTAATGTGATCAAAGGGCAGGTTCGCGCTGCTGTTACCTTGCTCGCGTGTGATTCCGAAGTGGTAGAAGGTTTTCCGCGCCGCTTTGAGCCGTGGGAAGAAGCGACGTTACCGCAAGCCATGCCCGGTGGTGGTTCAACCGATTTCCGCCCTGTGTTTGAGTGGGTGCAAACCCAAGATCAGCAACCGGATATTTTGGTGTATTTCACGGATGCACAGGGGTATTTCCCCAAAGTGCAACCGAATTATCCGGTGATTTGGTTGGTGAAAGGCAAGTCGCCCGTGCCGTGGGGGACGCGGGTGCAGTTGAATTAATCGCCACACGCCAATAATGCCGCCCCAAACGCCGCTTCATCATGCAAGGACGGTACAAACGGCACACCGATTAGCCTTTCCCGCATTTGCATCCATGCGGGATTGCGACTGCCGCCCCCAACCGTCCGCAAGGTACGCGGATAAGGCGCACCCAGCTCATGCAAACGTTGCCAGCCTTCCCTCTCAATCCGGCTCATCCCTTCAAGCATCGCTTGCAGAAACTGCACATCATCCGCCGGACGCGGGCTTAAACGCGGTAGCCATTGCGGATCGGCATGGGGAAAACGTTCGCCCAGTTTGCTCAACGGGTAGTAATCCAATCCCGTCGGCTTATCTGGCTGAAGTTGCGGCGTCAAACGCTGTAAATCATCGCGGGAAAAGTGCTGCAACAATACCGCCCCGCCGCTATTAGATGCCCCGCCCGCCAACCACTTATCCCCCAAACGATGGCTGTAAATACCAAACTCAGGCGCAAAGACAGGCTTGTCACTGATGATTTTAAGAGCAATGGAACTGCCGAGAGAAGTCACCGCATCCCCAAACTCACTCGCCCCCGTCGCGATAAAAGCGGCGATGCTATCGGTGGTTCCGGCGTGAAGAAAAATCCCCCCTAGCCCCCCTTTTGCAAAGGGGGGAGTAAGAGAACCTGCCGCCGTTCCTATTCCCCCCTTTGCAAAAGGGGGGGCGGGGGGGATTTTCTCCCCAGGCACTAAAACCCTAGGCAGTAAGTGCTCAGGAACCAGCGCTTTCACCCATGCAGGCCATTCGCGCTTTACCGGGTCATAGCCCAACTTCAGGCAATTGTTTTCGTCGCTGAAACCGAATTGCCCTGCGAGTTTTCCGGCGATCCAATCGGCTTGGTGCAGGACGTAAGCGTGCGGCTGATCCGGGTAGTGTTCCAGCAACCACAGCAGTTTGGCGAGGCTGCTGGTTGCGCCATGCGCCCCACTGTCTCGCGGTGCAATGGCGGCAATCCGGCGCGATTGTTCCAGTGCGCGCGCATCGTTATACATCAACGCGGGCGTAGTCGGGTTGCCATTCGCATCCGCCAGCAAAATAGTCCCAGAGGTACCATCCACCGCAATTCCTTGCAGCGTAGTGCGAATAGTCTCAGGGATTTCAGCCATGACTTGCTGCACAGCATCCCACCACAACGCCGTCTTTCCCCCCTCTACCTCTGGGAGAGGGGACGGGGGTGAGGGTTCTTCTGGATAAACCACCCGCGCTTCTGCCCGCACCGCCTGATTGCCATCAATAACGATCAACCGGCAACCGGATGTGCCTAAATCAAGACCGGCGTAAAAACAATTGTTGGGCGGTACTGCGGGCAATTTCAAGCTCCTCATTGGTCGGGATAACCAAAAGCTTGAGGGTAGCAGTTTCCTGCTGAAACGCCATAATGCCTGCGGTATGCACTGCATTTTTAGCAAGATCGGGGTATACGCCGAATACTTGCAAATTTGCACACACTTGCGCCCGAATACGTGCCGAGTGTTCGCCAATGCCGCCGGTGAAAATCACCGCATCGACCTGTCCCAACACGGCACTGTATGCGCCGATGTATTTTTTCACACGGTAAGCAAACATCGCCTCAGCCAATTGCGCATCGGTATCGCCCGTATCCGCCAATGCCTGCACTTCACGCATATCACCCACACCACACAAGCCTTTCAGCCCGCTTTGTTTGTTGAACAGGCTTTCCACAGCATCCGGCGACAAGCCCGTTTCGCGTTGCAAGTAAAAATGCAGCGCAGGGTCAATATCACCGCAACGGGTTCCCATCACCAAGCCTTCCATCGGAGTCATGCCCATTGACGTATCGACGCTTTTGCCACGCGCAATCGCTGTTGCACTACACCCATTCCCTAGATGCAGGGTAATCAAATTGAGGTCGGCTAACTCACGTTGCAAATACGCTGCCGCCTGTTGCGCCACGTAATGATGCGACGTGCCGTGAAAACCGTAACGCCGCACTTTGTGTTCCCGATACAACTCAACTGGCACCGCATAACGGAACGCCACCGGCGGCATGGTCTGGTGGAATGCGGTATCAAATACAGCTACTTGCGGAATCCCCGGAAACAGCCGTTGCGCCACTTCAATCCCCGCCAAATTCGCCGGATTGTGCAACGGCGCTAACGGAATCATGGCGCGGATAGCATCTACCACCGCCGCATCAATCAGCGCAGGCTGCTTAAACTGTTCGCCACCATGCACCACCCGATGCCCAATCGCGTCAATGTCGGTAATGCCTGCCGCCTGCAAATGCAGAATAATGCGTGCCAACGCCTCATCGTGAGAAGCCATTTCACTGCCCGCCTCACCGATACGGTCAAGCAGCCCACCGACCAACACCTGCTGGTCTTCCATGCCAAACACTTGGTATTTGATCGACGAACTGCCCGCATTCAGCACCAATATTTTCATGCTGCCGTCTCCTGTTGCGCCTGAATCGCGGTAATCACCACGGTATTCACAATATCCGCTACCGTACAGCCACGGCTAAGATCGTTCACCGGCTTGTTCAAACCTTGCAAGACAGGGCCGATGGCGACAGCATTGGCGGAACGTTGCACCGCTTTGTAGGTGTTATTGCCGGTATTGAGGTCGGGGAAAATAAACACGGTTGCCTTGCCTGCCACGTCGCTATTGGGCATTTTGGAACTGCCCACTTCGGCATCCACTGCCGCATCGTATTGGATCGGGCCATCGAGTTTCAGATCAGGGCGGCTCTCATGAGCAAGCTGCACCGCCATGCGCACCATTTCCACATCATCACCTTTGCCGGATTCGCCCGACGAATACGATAGCAACGCGGTACGTGGCTCAATCCCAAACATTCGCGCCGTGTCGGAAGACGTTACCGCGATGTCCGCCAATTGCGCCGCGTTCGGGTTGGGGTTAACCGCGCAATCGCCATACACCAACACCCGATCTTCCAAACACATGAAAAACACGCTGGAAACCAGTGAACACCCCGGTTTGGTCTTAATGATTTCAAACGCGGGGCGAATCGTGTGCTGAGTGGTGTGCGCCGCACCGGAAACCATCCCATCGGCATAGCCCAACTGCACCATCATCGTGCCGAAATAACTCACATCCGCCATCGTGTCCCACGCGAATTCTGGGGCAAGGCATTTGTGCTTGCGCAGCTCGAAATACGCATCGGCAAACTCGCGGCGCAACGGCGATTGACGCGGATCAATAATCGCCACATCACGCAATTTCAGTCCCAAATGCGAGGCTTTCGCACGCACTTCAGCTTCAACACCCAGCAAACTCACTTTCACCACATCACGCAAGGACAGGATTTCTGCTGCTCGCAACACGCGCTCATCATTACTTTCTGGCAACACAATGTGCTTGCGCTGTGCTTTAGCACGCTGGATCAGTTCGTATTCAAACATTAGCGGGGTCATACGCTGCCCCACGTTCTGGATAATCAATTGGCGCAACTGGTGCATATCCACACACGATTCCATCAAGCCCAAGGCCACCGCGATCTTGCGTTCGTCAGAAGGCAAAATACTGCCCTCCACTTCATTCACTTTGAGTGCTGTCTCGAAAGTATCCAGCGGTGACGACAAAATCGGCAAACGCAACGGATTCATGCCTTCCAGCAGCTTGCTGACTTGCGGCGCGGGTTGTTGCCCCCCCGTCAGCACCAACCCCGCAATCAGCGGGTAATTGCTGGACGCATCCGCCGCCAGACTGCCGAGAATAATGTCGGAACGGTCGCCGGGGGTAATAATCAGCGTACAATTTTCCAAATGACCGAGGAAATCTTGCACCTGCATCGCCGCCACTTTGTAGCGCGAAACTTCATGGTTCAGCGACTGTGGCGTACCGTAGAGGCAATCGAAGTGCAAAGCGCGGGCAATTTCACCCACAGTGGGGCGTTCCAACGAACTTTTTTCGGGCAAGACATAAAATGGGAATCGCGACCCTTTTAATAAGCTGGACAGCTCATCCACTTCATTGGGGGGAACGCGGTTAGCGAAGGCTGCCAGCAACTCGCAGTGTTGCCCTGCTTCCAAATGCTCTTCCAACATGCGCACCGCATCGGCAATTTCACCGGCGGTGCGCCCATGCCCTTTGATCACGGGCATGAACAAGCAACCGAAGTGATTGGCGAGGCTGGCATTGAAATCAAGTTCTAGCGCAGAACTTGCCCCCGTAAAATCGGTGCCTACACATACCACGATGTCCATTTTTTCTTGTACAGCGCGGTATTTGGCGAGAATCAGTTTGAGCAATTCGTCATGGTTACCTGCTGCCACCATTTTGCGGGCAACCTCTTGCGTCACGCCGTAGCGTTCGCTGCCTGCCATATCCAAGTCATAACGTTTGGAAATCAGGTGAATGAGCGGGTCACGCCCGTTATTTTCGCGGATGACGGGGCGGAAAAACCCCACTTTGGGTGTCATGGCACGGAGCATTTCCATCATGCCCAGCACGATGATGGATTTACCGCTGTGGGGTTCTGCCCCGGCTATGTAGATGCTGTGAAACACGAGTGTTTACCCCTCACCCCCTGCCCCTCTCCCTCAAGGGGCGATGGGAGCAAGAAGTATGTCTATTGGATGATTTTGTGCATTGCAGCAATTATCATACCGGATCAAGGGGTGGCTGCCAATGGCGTTTTGTGGCAATCCGATGAACGTCGTTGCATTATATTGTTTACTTCTTAGGGTGATCGTCACTTTATTCAGACACGTGTGACCGTCATCACAACCATTCATCGGCTTTTCGAGTTAAGCTATCGCTCATCAATTAGGAATACCAAACCGAAACCATACCGGGCAATACAAGGTAGGGCGGTAGCGCATCTAGCGGCTTATTAAACCTAATCAGTATAATAACCATCTACACGGAAATCACCTTCCTCAACAGCGACAATATTTTTTTATTGTAATTCTCGCAAGAAGGTAATGAATACAGAGTCTAACTTTATGAAAAACAATCTTACATGGCACTCCCATCGACTTTCTAAAGCAGAACGCATTCGTATGAATGGACAAAAGCCATTTGTATTGTGGCTCACAGGCTTAAGTGGTTCAGGCAAATCAACGTTGGCTGATGCGTTAGAATGCCGTTTGTATGAAATGGGATTTCGCACTTACTTGTTAGACGGTGACAATGTACGCCACGGCTTGAGTAAAGATTTAGGATTTAGTGATGCAGATCGGGTAGAAAACATCCGCAGAATTGGTGAGGCTGCTAAGTTGATGGTGGATGCTGGACTGATTGTGATTACAGCATTTATTTCTCCCTTTCGGGCAGATCGGCAGATGGTGCGCGATATGTTGGAGCCTGGTGAGTTCATGGAGTTGTATATGGATGTCCCCCTAGAAATCTGTGAAGAACGTGATCCCAAGGGCTTGTACCAAAAAGCGCGGGCTGGACAAATCAAGTATTTTACCGGCATTGATTCACCGTATGAAGCACCTCTGGCACCAGAACTGACCGCAACACCTGATGTATCAATCCATGAAGAAGTAGAACGCATTGTGTCTTATCTTATTCAGCATGGAAATATTCGGCTTAGTGAACAACGGAAAGTATTGTCGCTTGTATAGCGCTAAAATTCTCACTATTTTCAACTCTAAGTATTTCTAAAAACCATGAAAATCGCTATCGCCGGGACGGGCTACGTCGGACTTTCCAATGCTTTGTTATTGGCACAACACCATGAAGTCGTGGCGTTGGACATCGTGCCAGAAAAAGTGGCGCAATTAAATGCACGGCAATCGCCAATTGTGGATACCGAAATTGAGACGTTCTTGCAACGGCAGGATCTGCAATTTCGTGCCACATTGGATAAGGCAGATGCCTACCGTGAGGCTGCGTTTGTGATTATTGCCACACCAACCGATTACGACACGCAAACCAACACCTTCAATACCCGTTCAGTGGAAATGGTGGTGCGGGATGTGATGGCTATCAACCCAGAGGCGGTAATAGTAATCAAGTCTACCGTGCCAGTGGGCTATACAGCACGGCTGCGACAAGACACTGGTAGCGACAACATTTTGTTTTCGCCGGAATTTTTGCGCGAAGGCAAAGCCTTGTATGACAACCTCTACCCGGCGCGGATTGTGATAGGCGAACGTTCCCAGCGGGCAGCAACTTTTGCCGAATTGTTGCAGCAAGGGGCAATCAAGCGGGACATCCCTACCCTGTTCACCGATTCGACCGAAGCAGAGGCAATCAAGCTGTTTGCTAATACTTATCTAGCGATGCGGGTGGCGTATTTTAATGAGTTGGATACGTATGCGGCGACACATGGACTAAATACGCGCCAGATTATTGACGGAGTGTGTCTCGACCCGCGTATTGGCAACCATTATAACAATCCGTCGTTTGGTTATGGCGGTTATTGCTTACCAAAAGACACCAAACAGTTGTTGGCGAACTACAACCAAGTGCCGCAAAACCTAATCAATGCGATAGTGGAAGCTAACCGCACCCGTAAGGATTTCATCGCGGATGACATTATCCGTCGTAACCCAAGGGTAGTGGGGATTTACCGGCTGATTATGAAGGCGGGGTCGGATAACTTTCGAGCCTCTTCGATTCAGGGGATTATGAAACGTATCAAAGCAAAGGGGATTGATGTGGTGGTGTATGAGCCAGTGTTGGGCGAAGAAACGTTTTTCCGCTCGGCAGTAATACGTAATGTGGAAGCATTTAAGCAGATGAGTGATGTGATTGTGGCGAATCGTGTAACCGATGATATTCGGGATGTCGCTGCAAAAGTCTATACGCGAGATGTGTTTGGGAGTGACTAACTAAATGAAAAAAATCCTCATCGTTTTTGGCACACGCCCAGAAGCCATCAAAATGGCTCCTTTAGTAAAAGCATTGCAAGCCAACCCTGCTTTTGATGCTCGAGTGTGTGTTACCGCGCAGCACCGCCAAATGCTGGATCAAGTATTAGAATTGTTCGATATCGTGCCGGAATACGATCTGAACATCATGCAACCAGGGCAAGATTTAACCGATATTACTTGTCGCGTACTTACCGAGTTACGGGGTGTATTGACAACTTTCCAGCCTAACCGGATTCTCGTACATGGCGACACAACAACAACATTTGCCGCAAGTTTGGCGGCATATTATCAGAAAATCCCAGTTGGACACGTAGAAGCAGGGTTACGTACTGGCAACATTTACTCCCCTTGGCCAGAAGAGATTAATCGTAAGCTGAGTGGTGCAATTACCGACCTGCATTTTGCTCCAACAGCATTGGCTGCGGAGAACTTGAAGACAGAAAATGTTGCGTCTGAACAAATTATCATTACAGGCAATACCGTTATTGATGCACTACTAGAGGTTATCCAGCGGATTCAACAAAACTCCACACTGGAAGACCAGTTAGCGAGTCAATTCCGTTTTTTACATCCCACGAAGAAATTGCTACTGGTGACAGGGCATCGGCGAGAAAGTTTTGGGGATGGGTTTGAGCGTATTTGTCAGGCACTGGCACAGCTTGCCCAGCGGGATGATTTGGAGATTGTGTACCCAGTGCACTTGAACCCAAATGTCCATGAGCCAGTGAATCGTTTACTGAGTCACAACAGCAACATTCACTTGATTGACCCACAAGACTACCTACCCTTTGTATACCTCATGAATCGGGCTTACTTGATTTTGACCGATTCTGGCGGAATTCAGGAAGAAGCCCCCTCACTCGGTAAGCCGGTATTAGTGATGCGTGACACTACCGAACGCCCAGAAGCTGTACAGGCAGGCACGGTAAAACTGGTGGGAACGGATGCCGATAAGATTGTACAGGAAGCCAGCATTTTGCTGGATGATCGCCACACCTATGAAACGATGGGCTTTGCACACAATCCATATGGCGATGGCAAAGCCTGTCAACGGATTGTGCAAACACTGCTAAACAAGAATTAATCAGGATTGGGAATAAATTATGGCTTTTAAAACCATTTCCACTATCGGTATGGGCTATATCGGTCTGCCTACTGCTGCGGCATTTGCTTCTGCTGGCAAGAAAGTTATTGGGGTTGATATAAACCAAATAGCAGTTGATACGATTAATCAGGGCAAGATTCATATTGTCGAACCTGATTTAGATGATGTAGTGAAAACTGCTGTAACTACCGGCTATTTGCGTGCGACGACTGTACCAGAGCCAGCGGATGCGTTTTTGATTGCTGTACCAACGCCTTTCAAAGGTGATCATCAGCCAGATGTGAGTTATGTAGAAGCGGCGGTACGCTCTATTGCCCCAGTGTTGAAACAGGGTGATTTAGTGATACTGGAATCGACTTCTCCTGTTGGTACCACTGAGGATGTCGCCCAATGGTTATCGGAAGAACGCCCTGATCTTGTCCCTCACCCATTCAATATCCAAAACCCAATATTAAACATCAACCTCGCCTACTGCCCTGAACGCGTGTTACCGGGCAAAATTATGCAAGAACTGGTGAACAATGATCGTGTTATTGGCGGCATGACCCCACACTGTTCTGAACGTGCCATTGAATTATATCAGACCTTTGTGAAAGGTGAGTGCATCTCAACCACCGCACGCACCGCAGAAATGTGTAAACTGACAGAAAACAGCTTCCGCGATGTGAATATTGCGTTTGCTAATGAACTTTCTATTATTTGTGACAAGCTGGATATTAATGTTTGGGAGTTAATTAAACTGGCCAACCGTCATCCACGGGTGAATATTCTACAACCAGGGCCGGGGGTTGGTGGGCATTGTATTGCTGTAGATCCTTGGTTTATTGTTAGCAAGACACCAGATGAGTCACCTCTGATTCGTACTGCACGGGAAGTCAATAACTATAAGACTGAGTGGGTTATTGAGAAAATTAAAAATTCCGCACTGATTTTTGAACGTGATAACGGCAGAAAACCAGTGATTGCTTGTCTTGGCTTAGCATTCAAACCAGATATTGATGACTTACGCGAATCACCTGCTTTACATATTGTACAGAAGTTAAGTCAGGAAAATTTAAGTATTATTGCTGTAGAACCAAATATCGACCTCTTAATCAATCCCCATGAGTTGGGTATAAACACCAGCTCTTTCAAACTCGCATCGCTTGAAGATTCTCTAAAAAAAGCTGATATTTTCATGTTATTAGTCGCTCACAAAGAATTTAAGACGACTCAAATACGACTCGTCAATCTTTTCGATTTCTGCGGTGTTATTCAATAGTAGAGAGTAAAAAAATGTCAACTCTATTAAGTAAACGCAAAGGTATTATTCTTGCAGGAGGGAGTGGTACACGCTTGTACCCACTAACGAAAGCAGTTAGCAAACAGCTTATGCCTGTTTATGATAAACCTATGATATACTACCCCCTGACGGTGCTGATGCTTTCCGATATCCGAGATATTCTGATCATCACGACACCTGAAGACTCTAGCCAGTTCCAACAATTATTAGCTGATGGCTCACAGTGGGGTTTAAATATTGAATATGCGGTACAACCAAAACCAGAAGGACTAGCACAAGCATTTCTAATCGGAGCAGACTTTGTAGGAAATGCACCGACCACTTTAATTTTAGGTGACAACATTTACTACGGAGAAGGGCTTTCACAACGCTTACAAACCGTTTCCCAACAAAAAAATGGAGCAACAGTGTTTGCTTATTATGTTAAAGATCCTGAACGCTACGGCGTAGTGGATTTTGACCCCCAGGGTAAGGCATTGAGCATTGAAGAAAAACCTGCTAAACCACGCTCACACTATGCTGTGACTGGCTTGTATTTTTACGATAACCAAGTCGTAAATATGGCACGTGAGGTACGACCTTCGCCTCGTGGCGAATTGGAAATCACCACTCTTAATCAAATGTATCTTGAAGCAGGGCAATTACAGGTTGAAATGCTAAAACGAGGCACAGCTTGGTTAGATACGGGTACACATGCCTCATTACTGGATGCATCTAATTACATTCGTGTAATTGAAGAAAGACAAGGGTTAAAAATTGCTTGCCCTGAAGAAATTGCCTGGCGAATGGGCTTTATTGATCAAGAACAACTCTTCAGATTAGCAGAACCCTTGAAGAAAAGTGGCTATGGCGATTACCTTATAGGATTAGTAGCATGAAACTGATTCCAACACATATCCCCGATGTCAAAATCATCGAACCTACTGTTTTTGGGGATGCGCGTGGTTTTTTCATGGAAACGTGGAATAGCGAAACACTTGTCTCATTAGGTTTAAATCTCACCTTTGTACAGGATAACCATAGCCGTTCTGGGCAAGGTATCTTACGTGGCCTGCATTATCAGCTTCAGCAAACCCAAGGAAAATTGGTAAGAGTAACTACCGGGGCAGTCTTTGATGTCGCTGTTGACCTACGCCAATCATCACCAACATTTGGGCAGTGGTTTGGTATTGAACTCAGCGCGGATAATCATCGTATGCTGTGGATTCCACCCGGTTTTGCACATGGCTTTTATGTGTTAAGTGAATCTGCTGATTTTTTGTATAAATGCACTGAGCCGTATGCGCCACAATACGATCGTTGCCTACATTGGAATGATTCTACAATTGGTATCCAGTGGCCGTTGGTTAATGGAGAAATGCCGCAACTCTCTGCGAAAGATGCGGCAGGTAAATACTGGCATGAAGCGGATAAATTTGCATGAATCATCAATTTCTACCAAGAAATGAATCTCTAATCAAGGTTCTGGTGACGGGTGCAAATGGACAACTGGGTTTTGAATTAAAAGCTACCTGTCCCTCCAAATACATGCTGATAGCGACCGATGCAGATATACTGGACATTACCCAACCGCTACAAATTGAGGCTGCACTGAATAAATACAAACCTGACATTATCGTCAACGCAGCCGCTTACACAGCAGTCGATAAAGCCGAAACTGATCAAGTTAATGCATGGCGTATTAATGCCACAGCTCCTGAACTATTGAGCGACTTGCAAAATCCGACAAACTGAGTTGCTCAATTTTCAGCATTGACCGAACGCCGCATATTCAGCCGATTTTTTACTCAATTTGACCAACGAAACCTGAGCTTTTTCAGTTTTACCGTAACTTTTGCTAAATTTCACCCATACCGATGCGACTGCTCCTGTTTTTCAGTCAGTCTTCCCGTGTTTTTTCAAACCCAGTCGCTTTATAACAAGACACGCATCAGTTGATCAGCACTCAACACCAAAATCCCAAACATCAAGTGGCTGTAAACTTTTTGCGCACCTTGCACCCACACATTCCGACCACCAAATTCATCCTTCAGGCGGGCATTGGTTCGTTCTACGGTGCTGCGAATTTTGTAACGCTCGGCATCAGCAGGTTCAAACGCTTCTTTCTGTCCGCCGCGAGGATTGTGATCAATCAGAGGGACATGCCCCAGATGACGGCTGTATTCGTGCAAATCAGCACTGCAATAGGCCGCATCCATCAGGTCGTAGAGACTGGTGACACGTTGGGCACTGATTTGAGAGAGTGGGATGGCTGCCCCGCTGTCGTGAAAGGAGGCGGAAGACAGAATGGCTGCTATCGGGACACCACAATCGGCGGTATCGATATGCAGTTTGTAGCCGTTCCAACTGTGCTTGTAGCCTTGGGCATTCTTCTTCGTCCCCCGGTTACACTGAACCGGTATCTCATCGAGTGCTTGCTGAAGTGACTGTTCCCGTTGGCGCTGAATCCGTGTTTGCCCTTGTTTTTTCTTTGGCTTTTCCTCGGCAACAGGCCGTTCACGTGCCTCAATGGCTGTTGAATCCCGACACAGGTGGCCGATCAGCGCATCGCCCAAATACGTTTTCACCAACGTTTCATGCACACGTTCCGCTAAACGCTGTTCAGCAAATTCAGCGAAGGCACGTGAAAAGGTGGATTCGGAAGGCAGTTTCTTGGTCAGGGGAAACCCGCAGATGCGTCGCAGGGAGCGATCGTTTTGCAGCCGGTCAATGAGTGCTCGCGTATTGACAATATTGAGCACGCTTTTGGCGACAAAAGCATTGGCAAACCAAGATCGCTCCGTCGCTGGCCGTCCAGACCCATCACGAAAAGAGCGCACAAAATCTTCAATGCGCGTCAGCTCCAGTACGTGAATGAGCTTTTCAAGCTTGGGGGTCAATGTGCCAAAGGCATCATTGAAGCAAGGCAGTATTTCAATTTGCAGCAAACTCCAGCGTTGTGCAATCAGGGCGCGTTCGGTAGAATTCATAGCGTGGGCTTAATGGTTGTTTTGATGCTTCTATTATCGCCGAAAACGGCAGCCCACACTTCTTTTTTCCTTCAGATGAAGGAAGGTTCACGCTGAAAATGTAATTTTGCAAGTGGCTCTATTAGCAAAAGCTGTCGCTGAACGCTGTGCTAATGGTCAAAACATTCAACTGGTGCAAATTTCCACTGACTTTGTGTTTGACGGACAACAAACAACCCCCTATCTGCCTAATACACCAGCTAGACCACTCAGTGTTTATGGTTCGAGTAAATTAGCAGGCGAACAAGTAATACAAACGCTGCTACCTGAAGCATTAATTGTGCGTACTTCATGGCTTTATTCATCTCATGGACATAACTTTGTAAAAACAATGTTGCGCCTCATGACTGACAAGCCACAATTGAGCATAGTGTATGATCAAATAGGTACACCGACATGGGCACGGACGTTAGCTATTACTTTATGGGCATTAGTCGACAAGCAAGCACAAGGCATATTTCACTGTGCTGATAATGGAGTAGCAAGTTGGTATGACTTTGCAGTCGCTATTCAAACAGAAGCTTTAACTTTAGGCATATTGACAAATACTATACCGATTAAACCTATTCGCAGCGTAGCTTACCCAACACCTGCACAACGACCTACTTTCAGTGTGATGGATAAAAGCACAACTGAAAGTATATTAGAAACACCGTTCCCCCATTGGCGTGACAGCTTACGTGCTATGCTGGGCGAACTTAAACAAAGAAATTCATAAAGTAACTTTATATGACAACGGCTACACATAATCCTCAACGTTTACTCATCACTGGCGGAGCTGGTTTTATAGGCACGAATTTTGTGCATTATTGGTTTGAGCAATACCCTGATGCCCATATTGTAGTACTAGATGCATTGACCTATGCAGGACGGCGCGAAAATCTACAAGCTCATGATGGAAAAAGTAATTTCCGTTTTGTGCATGGTGATATTCTCGATCAAGCCTTAGTGATTGAATTGCTTCGTGAAGAAAATATTGACACGATAGTACACTTTGCAGCTGAATCACATGTTGATCGTTCTATTTATGGTCCTGATGCTTTCCTGAAAACCAATATTGATGGCACACATAGCTTGTTGAAAGCGGCAAAAACAATTTGGTTAGATGAAAAGCCGGGGATTGCACATCGTTTCCATCATGTTTCGACAGATGAAGTGTATGGAACACTCTCTCCTACTGATCCTGCATTTACGGAAACCACATCGTATGCACCAAATTCACCGTATGCGGCAAGTAAGGCAGCTTCTGATCATATTGTCAGAGCCTATCAACACACTTATAAGTTACAAACCACAACTAGCAACTGTTCAAACAATTATGGTCCTTATCAATATCCTGAAAAGCTAATCCCACTTGCTATATCATGTTTATTGGAAGGAAAAACCGTTCCTATATACGGTGATGGCCAACAAATCAGAGATTGGTTGTATGTTGATGATCACAGTCGTGGAATTGATTTAATTATCCGTAGAGGAAAAATTGGGGAAACCTATAATATAGGTGGCAATAATGAACAAACTAATATTAATCTGATACGTGAATTATGTGCCTTATTAGATTCTTATCTTTCTAACTCACTTAATGTGCCACATGAGCAATATATTACGTATGTAAAAGACAGACTCGGACATGATAGAAGATATGCCATTGATAATAAAAAAATTCGTCATGACCTTGGTTATATCCCCGTTGAAACATTTAACTCTGGTTTAATAAAAACATTAGAATGGTATTTAAAAAATCCAGATTTTCAAAATCTAATAAAAAATTAATGTTATTTAAATATATTAGAAATTAGTTTATTTTTTATTTAACCAGTTATAAATATATAAGTACTTAGGCATAAGTTACTCGGAACTTTGCAATCGTAACCGATTGATTTGTAAGGGGTGGTTTTTCCGAAAAACTTTTGCATAAGTACTTAAATGGAGAAAAGATGCTTGCTTTCGTTCACATTCCAAAAACAGCGGGTTCGTCGACTAATCTCATACTAAGAAGTAGTTTCGGCATTCATCACTGTGATGTAAAACGTTTGAATATGAAGAATACGTTTTTTTCCAGTGATGACTTCAAACTAACTAAAAAACTATGGCCATTTAACATCAAAAGCATAGCTTCGCATGAATTAAGTCCATTATCAGATTTAGCTTCCAGCATTCCTAATATCAAATATTATACTTTTTTGCGAAACCCTATTGATCGTTGTATATCTCATTATCAATACCATAGACAACGCACTGGTGACACAATACCTCTTGAAGAATGGATTAAATCGCCAGATATGCAAAACTTACAAACTGGATTTTTCTCTGAAAACAAAGAATCGAAAGAGGCTCTAGAAACACTTGAGAAAAAAATGTTTTTTGTTGGAATTACAGAAGATTTTAAATTTTGTATGGAAATGCTAAATAAGCTAAGCGGAGAAAAAATATTAACCCAAATAAATGCCAACAGAAATACAGCTTATGACAACACAATAAAAAAAGAAATAATGAACAGTAAAAAATTAATCAGTATAATTAAAGAAAACAACCAAGAAGACATTATAATTTATAATAAATACAAAGAGATCATATTAAATGAAAAAAATTCAACCGTATTTAATAAAAACAATAACAAGCATCACAATAAGCAAATCAATAACTATGCTAATATACTTACACGAAATATAATATATAAACCACTTACAAAAATCGCAAAAAGCAATTAATAAAATGAATAGAAATAAAGGAATATATGTTGCTTTACTATCAGGGTTTTCAACAGTTTTTGGTTTAACAGTTGCGCCGACAAATCCACTAATAGTATTACTATCAGTAATACTATTACCCCTTATAACAACATATATTTTCACCAGAAACCTATCAATTTCTTTAATTATAATATGGTTAAATGAATTAATATTTGGAATGTCTGGTGCTTGGTTAAAAATTGGTTTTCTACCAGGAAGAGGATTATTATTACTCTTCATAATATCAACATTTTTATTGAATCGTAAATTCAGGCAATCATTACAAGAAATATCTCCCAAAACACACAAAATTATAATTTTTTATAGCATTGTTTTTCCTGGTTTATTATTTTTCTGGGGAGTATTATATAATGGTGCTGAAATTTCCAATGCATTATCAGATATATTAAGATTTTTTGGTTTATTAGGATTTTATCCACTTTATTATTTATTTAGCAGATATTTTCCTTTTATTAAAGCTTGGATACTAACAGCCGTATTACTTCTTAGTTCAGTATTTATTTTTGCTCATATTAGTTCAGATGAAATCAGAATCTTAATAGTTGACAACTGGGTTTATCTAGGAAGAGATATGGATAAAAAAATTAATTATATCAGATTAAGCTATGAATCTATACTCTATGGCTTTATAGGCTTATTTTACGGTTTGTTATTAATCTATAATAAAAGCTCAAAGTCAAAAACCATATCCATATTATTAGTCATAGTAAACTTATTACCAATAATATTGAATTTCTTAAGAGGACCAATACTTTCGATATTTATCAGTGCAATGTTATTTATTGCAGGACAAGCAAAAAGCACTAAACAGCTTATTCCCTTAATAAAAACAGCACCTGCAATTCTTATGGTATTTATAATTGGCTCATATTTTTTACTGCAAAATCCATTAGCTGAAAATAAATTAATAGAATTACAAAGCTCATCAACTCTTGAAGATTATGTAAAAGAAGCCAGAGTTATTCAAACAAAAGCAATGTTAGATGCATGGATTGAGGCTCCGTTTTTAGGGAAAGGAGTAGGAATTCCGTTAGAAGGATATTATAGAGGTTCTGGTTTATCAGCAGAAGTTCAATATGCCATGGTTCTTTACAGAACAGGTATAGTAGGACTATTTATTGTAACTTTACCATTTTTCTTCTTAGCATATAGAATCATAAGCTATAGAATTAAAATTAATAATAAATTACATTCAAGTGTAACAATATTAGAATTAAGTATAGCACTCACATTACTATCACTAGGTATAGCCTCATTTTTTAATCCATATTTAGCTTCATCAGTTACAATAACTTTATTTATTATGTATTTAGCTGCAAAAGAAACAGAAAAGCTTTCTAGGAAATATTAAAATGCATCAAAAAAAACCCAACATCGTTTTTCTAATAATAGGATTTAACAATATAAATGAAGTAAATAACTACATTACACAAATTGACGCATTAAATAATACAAAATATGACATAGATATTGTTATAACAGATAATATCGGAACATTTAAAGAACATGAAATCATAAACAGTTTTTATCGAGTGACGCTTTTAAATCCTAAAAATAATTTAGGCTATTTAAATGGTTGTAGTTATGGACTTGACTTTTACAGAAAATCTTATAACAAAAATCCATCATGGGTATGTGTATCTAATACAGATCTTACATTAGACAAAAACATTTTAGATATACTTGATACTAATATTGAAAATATTGGACAAGTATCTTCTTTAATAAAAACACAAACAGGTACTGCACAAAATCCACATTTAAAAAACAGACCTAGTCAAGCATTTCTTTTAAAACAAATTCTTATTCACTCATTTCATTGGATTGGCGGACTATATATTTATCTTAGCCACATAAAAGATAAGTTATCTATAAAAAAAGATCCCAAAGAAAAAAAAGAATATTTAATATATACATCCCATGGTTCATTTTTCTTTTTAAGTAAAGCTTTCTTTGATAAAGGTGGGATAATTCATGATGCTCCCTTTCTATATAGTGAAGAACTTTATATAGGGGAACAATTATATCGCCATAATCTTAAAAGTGTTTGTAATACAAAGTACACAATTATCCATCATAATCATTCAACATCAAAATTAGTATCATTATATAAAAAAAGCAAATTCATGCTTACGTCAAACAAGTTAATATATGAGAAATTTTATAAATGAATATTGTAATTATTGCTCCTTTTTGGGAAGCAACTGGACATGTTGGTAACTATCGAATAAAAAGATACATTGACTGGTGTTTAGAAAATAACATTTATATTACCATGATTACATCTGGGAAAAAAAATACCATTTTAGAAAAGCCATGGGGAAAACAAATTGAAGTATTTGATCGATTTAATTTGTATACATGGAGAAAACAAAAAAAAGAAAACAATTTGAGCTTTTCTCCACATAGAAAAGAAAACACATTAAGAAAATATATTGTTAACAATCTTTTAATTCCAGATCCTATTATACTATGGAATTGGAGTGTAGCTTTTGACTCAGCGGTTCAAGAAGAAATCAAAAATAGTGATTTTATTTTAACATCTAGTCCTCCAGAATCATTGCATATACTAGGGATGTATTTATCAAAAAAATATAAAAAGAAACATATTATTGATATGCGTGATGGTTGGTTAGATGAATCACTGAAAGATTCATTACATTCTAAAGGCATCAGATATTGGATAGAAAAAAAACTAGAAGCGTTAGTTGTGAAGAACTCAGCAATAATTTTAACATCCAGTTCAAAGTGGTTGAGTTTACTGATTAATCGTTATAAAAACATAGAAAATAAATCTTACGTTATTACGAACGGCTATCCAGTTATTGAAGAAGAACTACTAAATAAACTACATAGCAATAAACAAAAAAACCCGTCCCAAAATATAATAATGACTTATGCTGGTCGTATAAGAGGTTCACGAAGTACTCAGAGAGCACATCATTTTATTTCTCCTATTATTTCAGCTGGTTACCAATTACCGAATTATCACTTTACTATTCAAATAATTGGACGTTTAACAAAAGAAGATTTAGAAGAAATAGACACAATTAAGTTACAAAACAACAATTTAAAAAATATAACTATAACATTAAAAGATGAAGTAGAAAGAGAAGAGCTTTTCCATCTTCTTTCTCAGTCAAATGTTTTATTACTGACATCAATGAGTATATCAAATATACCCAGCAAATTATTTGAGTATATAACATTAAAATGCCCAATATTTGCCACATCTCCCAAAGAAAGCATTTTATTTTCTTTTGAAAAAGAAATACCTCAGTTATTTGTTAATGAGATAGAATCACCAAATATTAATAAGACTATTGAAAAAATTAAAGAGCTGTCTAGTTTACAAG
The DNA here is from genome assembly GCA_029972225.1 of Candidatus Thiothrix putei. Taxonomy (NCBI): domain Bacteria; kingdom Pseudomonadati; phylum Pseudomonadota; class Gammaproteobacteria; order Thiotrichales; family Thiotrichaceae; genus Thiothrix; species Candidatus Thiothrix putei. Next base: position 1,668,521 of record CP124756.1, on the reverse strand, counting down.
ATAGTGCATTAGTTCCTAGAACTTATCATCCAGATGAAATAAAAAGAAAATTTCTTTATATTGTAGAAAAACATGCAAACAATTAAAAATGTTCTTATTATTGGCGGAGGTACGTTAGCTGCGCAAATATTGTCAATTTCAATAATGCCAGTATTAACCAGAATATATACACCCGATGCTTTTGGAGTTTTGAATATATTCAATGTCGCATCAATTATATTATTGCCGTTATTTACTTTAACTTATCAGAATGCAGTAAATCTGCCCACACTTGATCGCACGGCAATTGACATAACTAAAATAATTAATTTATTTTCAATATTTTCATCAATTGTAGCAATATTTATTTTAGTTGTATTATCAATATTTGAATATATTAATAATACTCATGTGATGATTGGTTTTTTTGTCGTTTTTTATACATTTTTTTTAGCTAATTCCAAAGGTTATGAACAATGGCTAATTAGAAAACACAAATTCAAGACATTAGCTTTTCCCATTTTTCTTCAAGCTATATTGATAGGCTCTATTAATATATTATTAGGTTTATTTTTTTACCATGATGAAAACTTAATAATATCAGCCTTGTTTGGACAAATAGCATTAACATTAATGTATTTCTTATTTTCAAAAAAAGAAATACAAATAGACATTAACCTAAAAAAAAATCAACTATTAAAGTCAGTGGCTATTATTAAGAAAAATCCTGAATTTATAAAATACGGCACACCACAATTATTACTTAATGCATCATCTCAAGGAGTGCCTAGTATTTTACTAACTTACTTTTTTGGTTTAACCAGTATTGGTTATTTTACTTTAGCCGAAAGAGCATTAAAAATGCCCATTACTTTAATTTCAGCATCTGTTAATAAAGCAACAACACCAATAATAGCATTAAACATTAATAATAATAAGAATTTAAAAAAAATCATATTTAAATTCACATCTAACTTAGCCATCATTAGCTCTCCTATATTTTCTATATTTTATTTTTTCAGTACAGACATATTTTCTTTTATATTTGGTTCAAACTGGAGTACTTCTGGAGAAATTGCAGCTTCACTTTCTATTTATTTATTTTTTGTGTTTATCTCTCCTGTTTCAGCAAGAGTTTTGGTATTGAAAAAAGACCAATTCTTTTTATTAATGCTTGAGATTTTCAGCATAACAATAAAAACATTTATTATTCTATTAATGGTATACCTTAACTTTGACTTGGTAAATACGGTAAAAGCCTATGCCATTATTGCTTCTTTACCTTACATTTTCATGATCACAAGATCATTTCAATTGGTTTTAAAACTATGAAAATCAACTTTATTATTGTTGGTTCACAAAAATCTGGGACTACTACTTTATTTGATATATTATCTAGCCACCCTCATTTAATTGGATCAAAGCCTAAAGAGCCAGATATTTTTTTAAAAAAAAATATTAGCCTTGGAAAATATTTTGACACTAAACAACAAGAAAGTTGTTTTTTTGAAGCTTCAACCAAATACACCTTTTCCACAGATTTGTCTGGCAAAGCCATAGAGTTAATGTACGAACACAACCCATCAATGAAATTCATTTATATAATAAGAAACCCAATAGATCGGATTGCATCAAGTTACAAACATTTTTACGAGCGAGGTTATATTGATTATTCTTTTAACACGGCACTCAATAATTATTTACCGCTCATTGAAATAACTAAATATTACTCACAAATAAAGCCTTATGTGGAAAAATTTGGACGTGATAATATATTAATTTTAAAATTTGAAGATTTAATTAATGACAAAGAAAATACAGTAAAGGAAGTTTCCAAGTTTTTAAACATTGATCACTCTAAATTCAATAAAGACTACATTAATATTCACTCAAACAACTCAAAAAATAAAATAAAATTTTCAAAAAAATATGATTTATTATTTCAGGCTTTACGTACAATTAGAAAAAAAATCAGTCCCGCACAATACAAAATAATTTTAAAATTTGGCTCATTATTTCTAAAGCCAAAAGAAAATAAACCCCCAGCGTTTTCAATATCAGAAGATCAAAGAATGCAGATAAAATCTGTTCTAGAAGAAGAAATCAAGCAAATAGAAAAACTTATGGGGGAAAAAACAACCTATTATTAGAACTTCAGTTCAAAATATATTTCTTCATCTAGAAAACAAAAATTCAATCAATTTTAAATTAAAAACGATATTCTCATTATTGGTTTTTTTACAATCTATCACGGAGTTAAAAATGAAAATCTTAGAAGAACCTGATTTAATTAACCTATATTTAAAAAATATTAATAAAAAAATCCTATAATGATTCAAATAGGTGCAAATGATGGTAAATATGAATATTCAAAAGAAAGTGGCAAAGATTTTATTTTTGATTTTTTACTTACTAATCCATATTGGCAAGCAGTTCTAGTTGAACCCATACCAAGTGTTTTTACTGAGCTAAAAAAAAATTACTCTCAACATAAGAATCAAATAGCATTTGTTAACAATGCAATTACTGAAAGAACAGAAACAAGGGAACTGGAAATTTCAGGAAAAGAAGGGAAAAACTCTTCTTTTTTTAAAAGACCTCAATCACTTATTGGGAAAATACGCTCTATTTTAAAACACAATAATAAAATAAAAATAAATGTTAATTGTATATCATATAATGAATTATGTAGCATACAAAATCTTAAAGAAGTTGATTTCATCAAAATAGACGCTGAAGGATACGATGAAATAATTATTGAATCTATTCTTCATACTGATCAGTCTAATTTAATACCAAAAGTATTTTTTTGGGAAAAAAATACACATACAAATAATACCTGCGAAGAAAAATTGTCAAACCTTGGCTATCATATATTTCTATCTGGATTAAATAAGTCAGGAAATTATATGGATAGAGTGGCAATTCATTCGTCCATTTTGTAGGTATACCAGTCCGTGCCATAAAATAGTTTTTTTGATCAGGGAAATATGGTTAGATGACTGGTAACAAAAGCAGCCATGAGTAATGTATGACATTAAAAATCACTTTCACTGAGGATGAGATAGCGGAGCTGTTCTACTGGAAGGAGCGCCATCCTCATCCCAGAGTCCGTAAGAAAATGTCCGTGCTGTACCTGAAATCCCAACAGTTGACGCATAAGGAAATCAAACGATTGGAAAGGATTACAGAAGCCACGCTGCTTGCCTACCTAAACGCCTACCTACAACCTAACGGTTTAGAAGCTCTTAAAGAAATACGATTCAATAAACCACAGAGTGATTTGATGGCATATAAAGACAAGATTGAAGCCTATTTTCGTGAATATCCCCCCGCAACCAGCAAGGCGGCAGCCGCTAAGATTGAGGAGCTGACAGGCATCAAACGCAGTGAGGACAGGGTACGTGTCTTTATGAAGAAAATAGGGATGGACATCCATAAAGTGGGGATGATACCCGCCAAAGCTGATGTGGAAGCACAAGAAAAGTTCCTGGAAAATGAACTAAAACCGCGCATTCAGGAGGCTAAGGAGGGCAAACGCGCCCTTTTTTTGTCGATGCCGCCCACTTCGTGTTAGCACCGTTTCTGGGGTTTTTGTGGTCATTTTCCCGCGTATTCATCAAAGCCCCCTGTGGTCGACAACGCTACAACGTATTGGGCGCACTCAATGCGATAACGCTACAACTCATCACGATCACTAACGACTCCTATATCAACGCTAACAGCGTGTGTGAATTATTGGAAAAAATTGCAGCGTTAGCACTCAAAATACCGATCACTTTGGTCTTGGATAATGCCAAGTATCAACGCTGTGAAGCCGTGTTTGCCTGTGCGAAAAGGCTCAATATTGAACTATTATTTTTACCGACCTATTCACCCAACCTCAATCTGATTGAACGGTTGTGGAAGTTCGTCAAGAAAAAATGCTTGTACTCGAAATACTATGATAAGTTTCCCGCTTTCAAGGCGGCCATCACCAACTGTCTCGACAAGCTGGATACCGATCACAAGAAAGAACTGACCCAGTTGATGACAACAAATTTTCAAACCTTTAAAAATGTTCAGGTCTTGACGCTGTAAGGTATAAGTTTCCTAAAAGAGCAAGAAGCGACTTAAATTGTGTCATATCAAACTCAAGCCATAAATCATTAGTCATTTAACATAAAATTAATTGAATAATTTAAATTTATTATGTATAATACCTATTAGGTGTGGTTCTTATTGAAACGTTTACGGTATCACGCCTACTATCCTTTATAAACCATAGGGTTATCAAATCATGAAGAAACTTATCATCTCACTCGCAGCTCTTGCTGCACTTAACGTATCTGTTGCACAAGCAGAGATGTTGCCAGGTACAACCTGTGCTTTGTATGAAAATGCAACAATAACTGTTAAAAAAGGGGCTGGTTATGCATATCACCCTTACGGTCATATCAATACTGGCAGTTTTAGTACAGGCTTACGCTTTATTTGCCCACTTGATACTGCTATTGCTGCTACACCGGGAGCAAACGTTGCTAACATCGTGGTACAAGATAGCAGCCTGAGTACTGGTACATGGGATTGTGTAATGCGTACCACTGATGCTAACGGAGCAGTAATTGCTGGCGGCGATATGCTACGTGGCACTAACATTAGTACAGGAACAGGTGCTCCTGAAACAATTTCAATCAATTTGCCACCTCAGGCTGCAGATTCCAATAATTCTGTTATGCTTGACTGCTTGGCTCCTACCAGAACAAGAGGTGATCAATTGATTAAAATCGGCGTTCAAACTGGCGTTTAATAATCTACATTAAAAATTGAGTCAGGATTAAATATTCTGACTCAATTTTATATAAAGCTATGATTAAAATAGAAAACACATGTGCTGTTATTACAACATTTTCACCCAATAGAAATATTGTAACCAATGTTAAAATCATATCCCCCCAAGTTAATAAAGTTTTTATAATTAATGACAGTGGCGACAATAATAAAAAAGAATGGTTAGAATCAACGTTTTCTGATAATGAAAATATTATATTAATTCATAATATTTTTAATATTGGTATTGCCGCAAGTTTAAATGTTGCCATTAGAGCAGCAGAAAAATCTGGATATATGTGGTTTATCACATTCGATGATGATACAACAATAAAAACAGATTCAATTTGTCGATTAATGAAAGAAGCTAACAACTCTAATATCCCCCAAAAAGAAAAAAATTTATTCTCATTAGCTAGACCATCACATTACAGAAAAGATTTAAAAGATAATGAACTTTACGAAAAAATGACAACAATAACATCAGGTTGTTTATTTTCGGCATCATTGTTTAACTCAATAAACGGATTTGATGAACGTTTTTTTATTGACATGGTGGATTTTGACTTTTGTTTAAGAGCCAGAAAGAATAAAAGCAAAGTTTTCATTCTTAATTATATTGATATGAATCACACATTAGGAAACTCACAAATTATAAAGTTTTTAGGGAAGAATATCGAATCACATTCACACCCAGCATTTCGTCTTTACTATCATTACAGAAATTCTATAAAGTTTACATCGCGCCATTTCACTTATTTCCCCAAACTTGTAACCAAAGTTTGGATAATGTTATTATTGACATTTATAAAAATATTGTTATTTGATGACAAAAAAATAAAAAAAGTTAAGTTTATTATTATAGGGCTATATCACGGATTGAGATCAAGATATGGAAAAATACCGAGCAGCATCACCTAACTTAAATTCCAATGGCTCCAACAATAGCATTATCTATGCTACGACTCTTAAACATCAATTTACTGGGGGTAAATACCGCATGAACATAAAGACAGGTAAATCAACGATTCTTCAACTTATAGAGAATTTTAAGATTTTCTTATTATTAACAATATTGATGAATACTATTTTCATTTCAAGTGTACATGCTGATAATAACTTACCGCACTTTGACTACATTATTGGAAATAAGTATTCCATTGCCCGTCCTAACTCGGTTATTTTAGATGCAGCCAATAATATTTATGTAGCTGACTCACCTAATCATAGAATTCAAAAATTTGATCCTCAAGGTAACTTCTTAATTTCATGGGGTTCTCACGGTAACGGACAAGGAGAGTTTGTTTATCCACGAGCTATCACAGTAGATTCAAATAGTAATGTTTATGTGGCAGATACTAATAATCATAGAGTTCAAAAATTTGATCCTCAAGGTAGTTTCCTCAGCTCATTTGGTTCAAATGGTAATAGTGATGGCCAATTAAGCTCACCTCAAGGTATTGCACTAGATTTAAGTGGTAATATCTACGTTGTAGACACAGGCAATCATAGAATTCAAAAATTTGATAGCTCAGGAAGTTTTCTAATCAAATGGGGAAGTCTTGGCAATAATGACCAACAATTAAACACACCTAAGGGAATTGCTCTAGACTCAGAAGGTAATATTTACGTAAGCGATACTAACAATCATAGAATTCAAAAGTTTAATAACCAAGGAAATCTATTAAGTAGCGTGGGGAGTAATGGTAGCGATGATAAAGAATTTTCCTATCCACAAACGATAGCACTAGATACTTATGGCAATATATATATAGCTGATACATATAACCATCGAATTCAAAAATTAAGCAATCAAGGTAATTTTATTGAACATATTATTAGTTCAAAAGAAAATGGGCATTTCGTTTTTCCATATGGAATAAGTAATCCTGTTGATGAAAATTCTATTTACGTTGCTGACTCTCATAATCACCGCATTCAAAAAATTAATACTACTTCAAATAATCAAACACAATTTGGCTCTAATAATCAATTGAATTATCCTTATGCTGTAGATTCAGATAAAGAAGGTAATACTTATGTTGTTGATACATATAACCATAGAGTTCAAAAATTTGATAGCCAAGGAAATGCCATAACTATATGGGGAAGTAGAGGTAAAGAAAATGGGCTATTTAACTCACCTCGTGCTCTTGCAATTGACTCAAGTGGAAATATTTTTATTGTAGACACTTATAATAATCGCATTCAAAAGTTTGATAAAGATGGTGTATTTCTAAGTAAGTTTGGTGGTGCTGGAACTAATAATGGAAGATTTAAAGACCCTCAAGGTATTGCAATAGATGAGTCAACAGGATTTATCTATGTAGTAGATACAGGAAATAATAGAGTGCAGAAATTTGATAGCGAAGGTCGCTTTCTGTCAAAATGGGGAACGCTTGGATCTGATAATGGTTTATTCAACTCTCCAAGAGGTATTGACATCGATATAAATGGAATAATTTATATCGCAGATACAGAAAATAACAGAATACAAAAGTTTAGTAAAGAATTACAATTTTTAAGTCAATGGGGGACACTTGGATCTGATAATGGTCAATTTAACAGCCCTTTTGATATTAAAGTAAACAATACAGGCAATGTTCTTTATGTGGCTGACACTTATAACCATAGAATTCAGGTTTTCTCCTATAAACCTACTGCACCTAGTGAACTTTCAGCAGCTCTTACCAACGGCACTCAAGTTACTTTAACATGGCAAAATAATAATAATGGAGCAAATATTGAGATTGAACGCTGTGCCGGACAAGATTGTGACAACTTTTCAAAAGTTGCTGACGTAAATCAAGATATCAGTAATTATACCGATACTGGATTACAAACCAGTGTGACTTATCATTATCGTATAAGAGCTATTAAATCTTCCATTTACTCAGAATATTCTAATGCAACGACAATAACTGTTCCTTTAGTAGCAGCTCCTAGTTTATTGACAGCGACGGTAGTAAGCAGTAGTAGGATTAGTTTACAATGGCAAGACAATAGTGATAACGAAACAAAATTTATGATTGAACGGTGTCTTGATACAAATTGCACCTTTAACGTCATAAAATCAGTGACTGCAAAAACAGGTGTTGGATCACTAGCAACCTTTACTGATCCGACGGCAACGCCGAATACAACTTATCGTTATAGGGTACAAGCGCTGAAAGCAGTGGGAAGCAATATCAATTCTTCAGCATATTCTAATGTGGAAACTGCAACCACGTTACCTCTTCCAGCAAAGCCAACGTTATTAGATGCAGCATTCATGAGCAACCAAAAAATCCAATTAACTTGGATGGATAATAGTAGCGATGAAACAGGGTTTAAAATAGAGCGCTGCTTAGACTCTACATGCAATACAGTCGCTCAGACTCTTTCAAGCAAAGCAAAATCAGGGACTGGAAATACATTATCTCTTGTGATTATTCCGCCTTCTCTCACTTCGGGCAATTCTTACTATTATAGGGTTAGAGCTGTCCGCAAAGCTGATTACTCTGAATACTCAGATACATTAAGTGTTACAATTCCTTAGTTATAAAGTTAAAACTGAGTAATTATTCAGAGATATAAAAAACGGGTAGATTTAAATCTACCCGTTTCTTATTTTACAAGATACTTTTATTTAGCTAACTTACCCATTAAACTTAATATTATATTTATGAAACAAATTCTCCAAGACATGGCAAAAGGTGGTACAACTGTGACCCTCTCCCCTGCCCCATCCCTTTCAGCTAATGCCATTAACATTGCTACAACAGTGTCACTGATCTCCGCCGGTACCGAGCGAATGTTAGTGGACTTCGGAAAATCTTCTATGCTTGACAAAGCACGGCAGCAACCAGACAAAGTAAAAATGGTACTGGAAAAAGTCAAAACTGATGGTCTAGCCACCACGATTGAGGCAGTACAATCCAAATTAGCCCAACCCATCCCCTTGGGCTACTGCAACGTCGGTACAGTCGTTGAAGCTGGTAAAAACGTCGAAGGCTTCAAAGCCGGAGACCGCGTAGTCTCCAACGGCTCCCACGCTGACATCGTGCGCGTCCCCAAAAACCTGTGCGCAAAAATCCCCGACAATGTAGACGATGAATCAGCCGCTTTCACCGTCATAGCCAGCATCGGCTTACAAGGTATCCGCCTCGCCGCCCCCACCATCGGTGAAAGTATCGTGGTCACGGGGGTTGGTCTGATCGGGCTTCTAACCGTGCAAATGCTCCGCGCCCACGGTTGCCGCGTCTTAGCCATCGACTATGACCCAGCCAAACTCAACCTCGCCAAACAATTCGGCGCAGACATTTGCAACCCAGGCAATGGCGAAGACCCCATCGCAGCGGGTATGGCGTTCAGTCGTGGTAAAGGTGTCGATGCTGTCATTATCACCGCCTCCACCAAATCCAACGATCCTGTCACCCAAGCAGCGCGAATGTCCCGCAAACGCGGGCGCATTATTCTGGTCGGTGTCACAGGGCTAGAACTCAGCCGTGCCGACTTCTACGACAAAGAGCTAAGCTTCCAAGTCTCCTGCGCTTATGGCCCCGGTCGCTATGACCCCAACTACGAAGACAAAGGACAAGATTATCCTCTTGCCTATGTTCGCTGGACAGAACAACGCAACTTTGAAGCCATCCTCGACATGATGGCAAGTGGTCAACTCAACGTTAAACCACTCATCAGCCACCGCTTCAAGTTTGAAAATTCCCCCGCTGCCTATGACCTGCTGACCAGTGATAAATCAGCCTTGGGTATCTTGCTTCAATACGAAAGCCCGGTTGAAAGCCGTCTGCAAAGCACAGTCAAACTCAACAGCGACAGCCGCTTTAACCCCCAAAAAGCCGTGATGAGCTTTATTGGTGCAGGCAATTACGCCTCACGTATGCTCATCCCCGCCTTCAAAGCAGCAGGTGCACAATTCAACAGCATTGTCACCTCTGGCGGAGTTAACGGTGTCATCCACGGTGAAAAAGCAGGCTTTGCTGAAGCTTCCACCGACATCGAAGCCATGCTGGCAGACACCAACACCAATACCGTTGCGATTGTCACCCGCCACAACACCCACGCCCGCTTTGTCGCCCAAACCCTCAAAGCAGGCAAACACGCCTTTGTCGAAAAACCCCTAGCTATCACCCTAGAAGAACTTCAGGAAGTAGAAACGGCTTATCATGAAGCCCATCAAGCCGGGCGAAAACTTCACCTGATGGTCGGTTTCAACCGCCGCTTCTCCCCACAAATCCAGAAAATGAAAGAACTACTGGATAGTATCAACGAACCCAAGTCTTTCATGATGACCATGAATGCAGGTGCTATCCCCGCCGATCACTGGACACAAGACCTGCAAGTCGGTGGCGGGCGCATTATTGGTGAAGCCTGTCACTACATTGACCTGATGCGCTATCTAGCGGGCCATGAAATCGTTTCCGTACAAGCACGCCGCATGGGTGATGCCCCCGGTGTTGCCGTTACGGAAGACAAAGCTGCATTCATCCTCGGCTTCGCTGATGGCTCTTTCGGCACGATCAACTACCTTGCCAACGGTGCAGCCAGCTTCCCCAAAGAACGTATCGAAGCCTTTGCTGCTGGCAAAGTGCTGCAACTCGACAACTTCATCAAGCTCAAAGGCTACGGTTGGTCAAACTTCAAAAAGATGAATCTCTGGAAACAGGATAAAGGTCAAAACGCCTGCGCCGCTGCTTTCCTCAATGCGATTGAATCCGGTCAAGCTACACCGATTCCAGCAGCAGAGATTTTTGAAGTCGCCCGCATCACTATCGAAGCCACTGAACAACTACGCAATCAGTGAACTCACAACGCAGCAAAGCCCGCACCATACTGGCGTTGGGCATTCCCAACCTATCACGGGTTTTAGGTTATCGTTTAAGCGTAAAACTGGGCATCAACCCAGTCAGACGTATACGGGCACAGTTACCGATTGATGATACCTTTTTCACTCCCTTCACCCCTCGCGGGGGAAGGGTCGGGGATGGGGGAGAGTATCCTCTCACCTACTTCGGCTGGCACACCACCCAACACCGCGCCCCCCCAAACTGGCATCAAAATTCCTTCAATAGCGTAACAGCGCAAGCGAACCTACCTTGGTGGCAAATTCCCGACTTCGATCCCAAACTCGGCGACATCAAAACTGTCTGGGAAGCCTCCCGTTTTGACTGGGTTATACACTTTGCCCAACAAGCCCTCCAAGGTAACGAAACAGCACTAGATAACTTAAACCACTGGCTATCTGACTGGTGTACCCACAACCCAGCTTACTACGGGGTTAATTGGAAATGCGGGCAAGAAACTTCCATCCGCGTCATGCACCTCGCATTTGCTGCTCTACTCTTGCAGCAACACCAGCAGGCCAGCCCAGCATTACAAACACTCATCAAAGCACACCTGCAACGCATTGCCCCAACCATTCACTATGCAATTGCCCAAGATAACAATCACGGCACATCCGAAGCTGCCGCCTTGTTTATTGGTGGCAGTTGGTTACACTATTTAGGTGATAGCGATGGCAAGAAATGGCAGCGGTTAGGCATCAAGTGGCTGGAAAACCGTGCCAAACGCCTGATCGAAGTTGATGGTAGCTTCAGCCAGTACTCTGTCAATTATCACCGTGTCATGCTCGATACCTACAGCATGGCAGAACACTGGCGCAGATGCTTAAATCTGCCAACCTTTTCTGCCCAACTCTACCAACAACTCCAACGGGCAACAAACTGGCTTTACCAAATGACCCAAGCCGAAACAGGTGATGCCCCTAACTTGGGTGCAAATGACGGCGCACGTCTATTACCATTGAATGACATTGACTACCGAGATTTCCGCCCCGCCGTGCAGTTGGCAATGGCCTTGTTTTGTCATCGTTGGGTTTATTCGAGTAAAGGCGATTTGAAGACTCCTTTACACTGGTTAGGCATCCCAATACCACAAACATTGACAGAACCACCTCGATCCATTCATTTTGCCAATGGTGGTTACAGTTTAATGCGACAGGGCAATCACTTTGCCTTGCTACGGTTCCCTTGCTTTCGATTCCGCCCCAGTCAAGCAGATGCACTACATGTCGATTTATGGGTAGCTGGGCAAAACTTGTTACGCGATGCAGGTACATACAGCTACAACGCAGGTGATGAAACCACCCAATACTTTGGCGGAACAGCCAGCCATAACACCATCCAGTTTGATGACCGCGACCAAATGCCACGATTAAGCCGCTTCTTGTTTGGCGAATGGTTAAAAGCTAACGATGTTATTCCCGTGCATGAACAACATGGCATCGTCAGCACAGCAGCGGGGTATTGTGACTACCAAGGAGCCGCTCATCACCGCACAGTTACATTATCAATCAATACACTCAGCATTAAAGATACTGTTTCAGGCTTCACGCATAAAGCCGTGTTGCGCTGGCGACTTCAACCTAGTACTTGGGTTTTAGATGAATCCGGTATCAGCAATGGTAATCATCGAATAACCATAAGAAGTTCTGTCCCTATACTTCGCATGGAAATCACCCAAGGCTGGGAATCACGCTACTACTTACAAAAAACAACCTTGCCCGTACTGGAAGTTGAAATACACCAAGCGGGTGAACTAACCACGGAATATCATTTCAACTCATGAAAGTTTTATATTTTCACCAACACTTCTCAACTCCCAAAGGCTCAACAGGCATTCGTTCTTATGCAATGGCACGTAAACTTCTTGAACACGGGCATGAAGTAACCATGGTTTGCGGTAGCTACGGTGGTGGCAATACAGGGCTAAGCAATACATTTGAAGGTGGGCGGCGCGAGGGGGTTGTCGATGGCATTCGTATCATCGAATTCAACCTTGCCTACTCTAATCATGACAGCTTCCTCAAGCGCACTTGGCTATTCCTAAGCTTTGCTATGAAAAGCATCAGACTAGCTTTCACACAATCTTACGATGTGCTATTTGCCACCACAACCCCACTAACCGCAGGTATTCCCGGTATCTTTGCTCGCTGGCTACGCCGCAAACCCTTTGTTTTTGAAGTTCGCGACCTATGGCCTGAATTGCCACGTGAAATGGGGGTGATCAAAAATCCTGTTGTTCTCTGGCTCATGGGCGTGCTGGAATGGGCATCCTACCGTTCCGCACACCGTTTGATTGGTCTCTCACCGGGGATTGTTGATGGTATCGCCAAACGCGGTGTAAAACGCGAACAAATCGCGATGATCCCAAACGGCTGCGATCTCCCCCTGTTTGCCGATAAATCGCAACCCTGGCGACCAGAAGGTGTTGCCTCATCCGACCTGATGGCAGTTTTCACTGGCACACACGGCATGGCTAATGGTCTGGATTCGCTACTGGATGCGGCTGCTGTTCTAAAGCAACGTGGGCGCAACGACATCAAACTCGTAATGATCGGTCAAGGCAAACTCAAACCAGCCTTACAGGTACGTACCCAGCAAGAAGGTTTGGATAGCATTATTTTTCACCCACCTGTCGATAAACAGAAACTTGCTGGTCTCATGGCAAGCACCGATATTGGCTTACAAATTTTGGCGAATGTCCCCGCGTTTTATTACGGTACATCCCCCAACAAATTTTTTGATTATATTGCTGCTGGCTTACCTGTACTTAACAACTACCCCGGTTGGCTCTCAGAAATGATTACCACACATCAGTGTGGCTTTGCTGTTCCACCGAATAATCCAGAAGCCTTCGCCGATGCTTTGGAACAAGCAGCTTCTAACCGACACCAACTTCAACAGATGGGTATCAATGCTCGTAAACTAGCGGAAGCTGAATTCGACCGTAATCAATTAGCCAACCAGTTTGTAGCATGGTTAGCAGAATGTGACGTCCATCACCGCAATTAATAAATATAACTAATATAATGAGTCGATGTTCAACAGGCTTATGGTTAACACAATGAAACACTTCACTGATTTCACCGTCGCTTTCCTAGCATTGCTACTTTTATCCCCATTGTTACTAATGTTAATGGTATTAATAAGAATAAAACTCGGCTCACCAATCTTTTTCACCCAGGTTCGCCCTGGCTTACACGACAAACCGTTCAAGATGGTCAAGTTCCGCACCATGACCGATGCCCGCGATGCTGACGGAAACCTGCAGCCTGACAGTGTACGCCTCACCTCTTTTGGTCGCTTCCTACGTACTACCAGCCTCGACGAATTACCAGAACTATGGAACGTCCTCAAAGGCGACATGAGTTTAGTTGGCCCGCGCCCATTACTGATGGAATACCTGCCCCGATACACCCTAGAACAAGCCCGTCGCCACGAGGCTCGTCCAGGCGTTACCGGCTGGGCGCAAATCAACGGGCGCAATGCCATTAGCTGGGAAGCCAAATTTAAACTTGATGTTTGGTATGTCGATAACCAATCCTTCTGGCTTGACCTGAAAATCCTGCTCCTGACCGTCAAAAAAGTATTCGTACGTGAAGGTATCAGTGCTGAAGGCGAAGCCACCATGTCCAAATTCACAGGCAGTTAAGCGGCTGTTATACTGACAACCAAGTGTGCCACCGTTGATCCTAATATAGAAAACACTACCAAACTCGGAGCAAAGGCATCCATCCAGCAGGACATCATCTATGCATAAACGCAACAAAGACTACCGCAACTTTATCATCCTACAAAAACGGTTGCCCGACACACCATGATTTACATCTACGGAGCAGGTGGTCATGGCAAAGTCGCCTTTCACACCCTGACACACAGCGGTGCACAAATCCAGAACTTCATTGACGACAAGGCGCGTGGGGAGCTATGTGGTATTACCATCCTTTCCCCGTCAAAAATTCAGGATTTATACCCTTACTCTATCCATTTTGCGATTGGCAACAATGTCATCCGTAGCCGCCTGCAAAGCGAATGGCGTAGCGTCGGTATTTTACCTGAAACCGCCATTCACCCCCGCGCAACCATTTACCCCGGTGCAAAAATTGGCTTGGGTAGCCTCATCACCGTTGGCACAATTATCGGCCCAGATACCCAGCTTGGTGATGGCTGCATCATCAACCATAATGCCATCGTCGATCATGATTGTGTCATTGGCGACTTCTGCCACATCGCCCCCGCCGCCACCCTCGGCGGTGGTGTCACCATCGGCAGGGAATGCCTGATTGGTGCAGGTGCAACCATCCTGCCTTACCTCACTATCGGTCACCATGTCACCGTCGGTGCTGGTGCAGTCGTCACTCATAATCTACCCGATAACATCACCGTGGTGGGTTGCCCGGCACGCCCTAAATAACGTTACACAAACAAGCAAAATCAACACCATGCTAAACACCCAACTCCCACCTTGGCCTTCTTTTACTCAAGAAGAAGCTGACGCTGTTTCCAGCACCCTTCTTTCCAACAAAGTCAACTACTGGACAGGTAACGAATGCCGCGAATTTGAAAAAGAATTTGCTACATGGTGCGGCACATCACACGCTATTGCCCTCGCCAACGGCACCGTCGCCCTCGATGTTGCCTTAAAAGCTTTAAACATCGGACAAGGCGATGAGGTCATCGTCACCTCCCGCACCTTCCTAGCCTCTGTCTCCTGCATTGTCACTGCTGGGGCTACTCCTGTGTTTGCAGACATTGACCGCAACAGCCAAAACATCACCGCTGCCACCATTGCCCCGATGATCACCCCACGCACCCGCGCCATTATCTGCGTCCACTTAGCAGGCTGGCCGTGCGAAATGGATGCCATCATGCAACTCGCCGCCCAACACAACCTTTACGTTATCGAAGACTGTGCACAGGCTCACGGTGCTACCTACAAAGGGAAAATGGTTGGCAGTATTGGACACATCAGTGCATGGTCATTCTGCCAAGACAAAATCATGACCACTGGTGGCGAAGGCGGCATGGTTACCACCAATGACCACGAACTTTGGTCAACCATGTGGAGCTACAAGGATCACGGCAAAAGTTGGAAGGCGGTTTATGAGCACCAACATCCACCCGGTTTCCGTTGGTTACACGATAACTTCGGGACTAACTGGCGGATGTTGGAAATGCAAGCTGTCATCGGGCGCATCCAACTCACTCGAATGACAGACTGGACTGTCCAACGTCAACGCAATGCTACTGCGATCTGGGAAACAGCCCAGCAACTAGTGGGTTTGCGTGTTCCATCCCTCCCCTCTCACATCGGTCACGCCGCTTATAAATGCTACGTTTTTGTTGAGCCAGACCAACTTAAACTGGGCTGGAATCGTGACCGCATCATGGCGGAAATCAACCAACGCGGCGTACCTTGTTTTTCTGGATCTTGCTCTGAAGTTTATTTAGAAAAAGCTTTTGAGCATACTGGCTGGCGTCCTGCTGAACGTCTACCTATCGCCAAAGAACTAGGGGAAACCAGCCTCATGTTCCTTGTTCACCCCACGCTTGATGAACCCCACATCCAACACACTTGCACAACACTAACGGAAGTCATGCGGCTTGCAAGTACATGAGAACAACAAACAATCATAAAATAACTTAACGTATATATATTAATTTTTACTCAATGTGACAACTATCACGGACACACTGGTAGATTGTTCTTTACACTCCAAGTTATTAGTTAATTTTATGTGTAATCTGTGTTATATGAAACAGTCAACATCAAAGGGCTTCTGATGTTGGGCATACAAGAGTTGGCGTACCTTGGAGTAAAAGAATGATGAGTTTTAAAACACTTTATACCTGTATATTTGGTTTACAACGTTGGCAAAAACGTTTACTAATGCTGGCAACAGACTGCCTGCTCCTCCCTATTGCAGTATGGGCAGCATTTGCCATGCGTTTAGGTACATGGACTCCTGATCTTAAAGGAGGAATTATACTCTTAATTCTCGCCCCATTAGTCAGCATCCCAGTTTTTATCAAATTAGGTTTGTACCGTGCGGTTATCCGGTATATTGGCGGGCAAGCAATTCAGGCAACTTTTCTAGGAATTATGTTATCGAGTGTCGTGCTAGTGGGAATCGCGGCTCTCATGGAAGCAGAAGGAATACCGCGCTCCGTTTATCCTATTTATGCTGGTACTGCTTTTATTTTCATTGGAGGAAGTCGTTACTTTATTCGTCGTTATTATCGTTTTTTACAAGACCGGCAACAAAACAAAATTCCTGTGGCTATTTATGGTGCGGGTGAGTCAGGCAGACAACTGGCTAGTCTATTGGCTCGTAGCCCTGAATACACACCCACCTTATATTTAGACGATGACTCTAGCTTAAAACATGCGACAGTTGCTGGAATAAAAGTTTATGAACCATTACTTTTACCGCTATTAGTAGAGAAATATCAAATTAAGCAAGTGCTGCTTGCAATGCCTTCTGTTAGCAATGCACGTCGCCGCGAGATAGTCAACCAACTAGAACCGTTACCTGTGCATGTACGCACTATCCCTAGTCTAACTGAGTTAGTTTCAGGAAAGAGCGACATCGACAGCTTACGCGAAATTGACATTGAAGAATTATTGGGGCGCGTACCTGTGACACCTGATAACACACTGCTTAGTGCGAATATCCGTCATAAAAATATCATGATAACTGGGGCGGGTGGCTCTATTGGTTCTGAGTTATGCCGCCAAATCATTCGCCTATCTCCGAGTCGGGTGGTCTTGTTTGAATCTTCAGAACTCGCGCTTTATCAAATTGAGCGCGAACTACAAGAGTTTATGGCACATGAGAAACTAACTATCCCACTCATCCCCACGCTTGGTTCGGTTCAAGACAGGCTGCGTGTCGAAGAAACCTTACGCGCTAACCATATCCAAACGCTCTACCATGCAGCCGCTTACAAACATGTACCGATGGTGGAATGCAACCCAATTGAAGGTATTCGCAATAACACCTTTGGCACATTCTATACCGCTCAAGCTGCTTTGAATGTAGGGGTAGAACGTTTTGTACTGATTTCTACGGATAAGGCAGTGCGCCCAACAAATGTCATGGGTGCCAGTAAGCGCTTATGCGAATTGGTATTGCAAGGGTTCAGTCAAGTCTCCAGTAAAACGGTATTTTGTATGGTACGCTTTGGTAATGTGCTTGGTTCCTCAGGCTCCGTTGTACCCTTATTCCGTCGCCAGATACAGGAAGGTGGCCCTATCACGGTTACACATCCTGACATTATTCGCTTTTTTATGACGATTCCTGAGGCTGCGCAACTGGTTATCCAAGCGGGAGCGATGGCTAAAGGTGGAGAAGTCTTTTTGCTGGATATGGGGGAACCCGTCAAAATTCTCGACCTTGCGAAACGCATGATCCATTTATCCGGCTTGCAAGTGCAGGATGAGGCTAATCCCCAAGGTAATATTCGCATTGAAGTAACGGGGTTACGTCCAGGAGAAAAACTTTACGAAGAGCTACTCATTGATAGCGATGCTGAAAAAACAGCTCATCCACGCATTTTCAAAGCCAATGAAAGCTGCTTGCCTTGGTTGGAACTGGAAGCCACGCTTGATGAATTACGCTACGCTTGTGAGCAACGTAATTTACCTACTATTTATCAAATTCTCAGCCAACAGGTACAAGGTTATGTGAATAAGATCGCAACCACACCATCGGTTGTGGTCAATTTACCCGTTAAGAAAATGAGTCTTTGCAAAGATATGTGATGAAACGCACAGCTAACCGACAACCTATTCCTTTATACTAAGCGGATGATAGATTTACATAGCCACATTTTGCCCGCACTCTGTGATGGTTCTCAAAACATGGAAACCTCAATTGCTATGGCACGTCTAGCGGTAGCAGATGGAACCACGCATCTGGCCTGTACACCACATATCTATCCAGGTGTTTATGCCAACTCCACTGCTACCATTGCGCCAGCACTGCAAACGTTACAAGCCGAGCTGGATGCACTGGATATTCCCCTAACATTGGTTATGGGGGCAGATGTACACATGGTTCCCGAAGTCATGGAAGGGCTTAAGAAAGGTAGAATTCCTACCCTACATGGCTCCCGTTATTTTCTGCTGGAGCCATCCCATCATGTGCCAGTACCTCACTTTTTGGCACAAATCGAAAACTTCCTAAATGCTGGCTATGTCCCTATTCTTACTCACCCTGAACGACTGCGTTGGCTGGATGAGCATTATGACGATTTTATTCAAGCTGCACGCATCGGGGCATGGCTGCAAATCACAGCAGGGGCTATCACGGGTAATTTTGGCCCAAGTGCGAAAAAACGGACGGAACGTCTGTTATCAGATGGTGTTGTACATATTATTGCATCTGATGCACATAGCATTGATCATCGCCCACCTATTATGTCAGGTGGTGTTACTGAAGCTATACGTCTCCTACGAGATGAAGCAGAAGTCATACGCATGGTAAAAGAACGCCCCCAAGCAATTTTAGACAATGCAGAACCAGACTTACTGCCAGCACCATTAGGATTAGGTTATTCTCTACCAATACTATTAGCGGGTAAGTTTACGAAAAAAAGTTGGTTTAATCGCCTGTTTAACTAAATACTTTAGGTTCAACAAAATATAAGCGTCAATGCAACATATAATGAAAGGGTTAAAAGATGTTCATACACTCGCAAAAGCATGGCATTAAGCTCGTCATATCCACTACTGTATTTCTGTGTGTTGTTGGGCTATCAGCTTGCAGTAGTACCGGGGTGGTTGGCGAGAATATCACAACGGGAACCGCAACAGAGGGTATCTTCGCTAACATGAATGAACTCGACTACACCACTTCGTCAGAGCAAGCCAGCATTGCCGCTGGTGATATGTTAGACATTAAAGTCTTCCAAGCAGAGGAACTCTCCGGCAAAGTAAGAGTAGACACGAAGGGGCAAATCTCTTTGCCACTAGTTGGTGCGTTAACCGTTGCAGGCTCTACCCCTCCTGAAGTTGAAACCAAACTAAAAACGCTTTTAGGGCAAAAATACTTGCAAAATCCACAAGTCACCGTTTTCATGGAAAACTTCACTAATCAGCGTGTCACTATTGAGGGAGAAGTGAAAAAACCCGGTGTTTATCCAATTACTGGCGCAGTTACCTTGGTACAAGCAATTGCTCTTGGTGAAGGGTTATCATCACTGGCTGATACTCAGAAAATTGTTTTATTTCGGCGTATTGGTGATCAAACCAAAGCCTATAACTTGAACTTGAGTGCTATCCGTGAAGGTAAAATACCTGACCCTTATTTACGCGGGGATGATCGTGTAATCGTGCATCGATCTGATAGTCGCTACTGGTTACGCGAAACGGCTGCCTTATTAAGCCCATTCGCTACTCTTAATAACATTCTGCAATAATGAAACAATAAACCGGATTTTGTCATGACTCACCGAAATATTCACAACGATGCAGAAGAGTTACAATTTAATAAAGGGCTTATTCCTGTTCAACAGCGAACACTGGTTGCTCCACATCATGAGATGCCTTCCCGTCAGGATGATCAAGATAACGATGAAATTGACTTACGTGAATTATGGTCAGTGATCAATCGCCGTAAAGGCACAATTTTATTAGTATTTTTATTAGTCACTATAATCTCTATCTTAGTAACACTTAGTATGACACCTATTTATCGTGCAGGCGTTACATTGGAAATAAATACAGAAGAACAACGTGTCTTGGATTATGACGTTGAAGCAGGCTCTCAGCGCCCTGTTGACAGTAAAGACTTCTATCAAACACAGTATGAGATCTTAAAAAGTCGCAGCTTAGCCGACCGTGTTATTGAAAAAATGAGGTTAGAGTCACGCTTAAAAGGTGAGGAGTTAGAAACATCTTTTTATCACGATACACTAGACACTTTCACTAACTGGTTCAAACCCATAGCAGAGGGTGAATCTTCTAATACAACCACGGCAACTGACGATGCCAAAGCGGACATGGCCTCAAAACTCGGAGACATACCGTTATCACAAAAATTCATGAATAATGTAACCATTGAGCCAGTTAAAAACTCCAAAATTGTTACTGTCCATTACGATGATCCCGACCCTGAAATGGCAGCTCTTATTGCTAATGCATTGGCAGACAATTATATCAACATGAACTTAGAGCGTCGTGCAAACTCAACAGAATATGCAAGGAAGTTCCTTGAAGAACAACTAGCACAAACTAAAAGCAAGTTAGAAGAATCAGAAAGTAAACTAGTGCAATACGCCAAAGAGAAGTCTATTTTTAATACCAGTAGTGATAAAGCAAGCCTAGTTGCACAAAAGCTGCAAGGCTTAAGTGAAGCGCTCACTGAGGCGGAAAAAAATCGGATTTCTGCTGAAAGTGAATTCAAACAAGCACAAGCTAGTAAAAGTTTAGGCCGAGTTCAAGAAAGCTTAGTTATTCAACAGTTAAAAACTACTAAGGCCAAACTACAAGGGGATTATCAGGAAAAACTGCAAATTTATAAACCTGATTACCCTTTGCTGCAACAACTTAGCCAACAAATTAACGAGCTAGATCAAGAAATACGCCGTGAATCCTCTCTGGAAAAAACCACGGCGGCGAGCGCATTAGAATCGGATTACTTAGCAGCCAAACAAAAAGAATCTCAACTATCAGCTGAAGTAGAAAAATACAAACTAGAATTACTCAATAGTCAAGATAAAAGCATTGGCTACAACACATTACAACGTGAAGTAGAAACCAATCGTCAACTGTATGAAGGGTTGTTACAGCGTGTAAAAGAAGTCAACGTTGCGGGTTTAGCAAATACAAATAATATTTCTATAGTTGATGCTGCGCTAGTACCATATGCAGTACATAAGCCTAATAAACGTCTGAATTTTTCTTTGGGCGCAGTGTTAGGCTTGTTCCTTGGCACAGTAATTGCCTTTATGCTGGAATTCCTCGATGATCGCATTAAGAGCACCGAAGATTTAGAAAAAGTATTACCCCTGCCAATATTAGGTGTAGCACCTACTGCCGGTAAAGACAGTAAACAACATAATTATGCATTATTGACTGTTGAAAAACCGACATCAGCCGTTGCGGAAGCTTTCCGATCACTGCGTACCAACCTAATGTTTGCTACCCGTGAAGGCGCACCAAGAGTACTAAATGTAACCAGTAGTGATTCCAGTGAAGGCAAGAGCAGCACTGCAATCAATTTAGCAACAGCTTTTGCGCAAGCGGGTAAACGGGTACTGCTCATAGACGCTGATTTACGGAAACCAACACTACACAAACATTTTAAGTTAGATAACTCTAAAGGTTTATCACATTATTTAATTGGCCAAGAAAATCTGGATAATATTACACAAACGAGCTTCATTCCTGAAGTTTATGTGATTCCTTCTGGTCCCATCACACCAAATCCTGTTGAGTTACTATCCAGTGAACGCTTAGCTGAACTTGTTGCATTTGCTGATAGCCCAGAATGTACTTTTGATATTATCATGATAGATTCTCCACCTGTTTTAGGGCTTGCTGATGCATTAGTCATTGGTAACCGAACCCATGCCACGTTATTAGTAGCGGCATGGAACCAATCTCGGAAACGCCCAGTACAAGCAGCATTCCAACGCTTACGACAAGCACGTAACAACGTCATTGGAGTCGTTATGACTAAAGCAAAAGGTAACACCGGTGGTGCTTACTATAACTATGACTACTACTATAGTTACGGTGATAAAAAAGCATTAGAAAATAAGGCATAAGGTATCATAACTGTGAGAGCAGTCTTCATGCGTTCAGGGTTAGTGTTATTAGCAGCACTAACCCTCTACCTCAGTATAAGCTATCGCAGTGCTCATATTGTGCCAGACGACTTCATAGATACACGGCGGCTAACTCTTGATATTGATCCACACGGTTGGAAACCATTGGACACTGATGACTGGTGTCAATTGGCTGAGCAAGCACAAGAAAAGGGGGAGCTAAATCTAGATGAAATCTATACATTGCAAGCATTAGCAGCCAACATCAGTAGTGGGCGAGCTATCGCAAAGTTAGCACATATTCGCCTTAAGCAAGGGAATCAAGCGCAAGCGGAACGATTAGCTCACTTAGCGACCAGAATTGTGACCGCACAAGATGAAACACATTTACCCTTAGCGCTATTCTGGGGAAAAATAGGTAAATATCCTGAAATAGTCAAAGAGTGGAATATTCTTTTTACTCGTGATTCATTATTACATGCTGGTTTATTTCCTCACATGCGTGCAATAGCGGGCAGTCCTTCGACAGCACATTTAATTGAATCATTTGCCATGAATCCTCCATCATGGTGGGTTTCATTTTTTAATTACTTAGCTACTGACCAACAAACTTCTCCAAAATTATTAGAACATCTTTATACTTTACGATTACGCTCTCCTACCCCTCTCTATGAAGGTGAAATGAAGCAATACATCAATCGCCTCTTGAATGACAAACACTGGACAAATGCTTACGATGTTTGGCTAACCAGTTTGCCTAAAGATGCCACTGCTTACAAAGGTTTGATTTATGATGGGGGTTTTGAGGGCAAATGGCATAACACAGGTTTTGATTGGTTTTTTGTACCCCATGCACAATTAAACATCAAGCAAGACATGACGTTTGGCATGGACGGGCATCGAGCCTTGAAAATCCGTTTTAATCCCTCAAAACACATTAAGTTCCAACATGTATGGCAAAATTTACTATTGAAGCCAGCTAATTATGAACTAAGTTTACGTTTTCGGACTGATCATTTTCGTACTAACAAAGGACTGCAATGGCGAATGCGCTGTTCTGAAGATGATCGGGTCATAGCAGAATCCCCCGTGCTACAAGAAAGCAACGAGTGGTCAACACTCACTACCCCCGTGGAAGTCCCTCCCGTCAATTGTGAAACACAAGTATTACGTTTAGAAGCGGCAAGCTCTTACACCCATGATCAAGTATTCAAGGGTGATGTCTGGTTTGATACCATCCGTATTCGTCCACTTTCTAATGATGATAACTAAGCCATGCAGAGCGACTCGATAAAAAACGCCGCCTCAATGCATACTCAATTGCTATTCACATTGAGTGTCGCAATACTATGCTTTGCACCATTAATGCGTGGTGGCAGGATGTCACCTGCCTTGATGACACTAGAAATATTAGGCATTATTTTACTAACGGTAATATTTTGGTATCCCATTGATAAGAAACGCGTACCGACCTTAGCATGGACGTTAATTATTAGCGGTGTTCTGTTACCTTTGCTTTATTTAATCCCTCTACCCAGTACAGTTTGGCAGCAATTGCCGGGGCGAGCACTTTATGTCGAAAGCTTAGCGGTACTCTCTGAATCAGGGGTTACGGTAAACTACCTACCAATATCATTAATTCCTTCTCGAACTCTTACTGCACTACTCGCTCTTTTGCCAGTGATCGCTATTTTCATTACTACTCTGCTCCTCCCCAAACAATACGTTACACGTTTAGCGTATATTTTTCTAGGGGTTGCAACCTTTCAGGCATCCTTGGGCTTGATCCAGTATGGTAGTGGGGCTGAATGGGCTTTTTGGTGGGAAATCACCAGTGGTAATAACGCCGTTGGCACTTACCCTAATCGTGATCATTTCTCAGGATTGATGGAACTAGCCATACCGATTGCTTTAGGCTTAACTGCTTATACTTTTCGTCACAAAAAGCAAAAAGAAGACCATTCCCACCAAACTATTGTTAACCAAGCTCTTATTTTTTTTACAATTAGCATGGTATTAATACTCGGTGGTATTTTCGCTCGTTCTCGAACAGGCGTAGTGCTTATCATGCTCGCACTCTTACTATGTTCCATCTTATTTGCCAGACATATTGGTGGCAAACGCGCCTTAGGCTTTGGTACAGCTATCGCTGTCATGTCGTTAGGTATTGCCAGCAATATCGGGCTAATACCTGTACTTAACCGCTTTGCCATAGATCCATTAGAAGATTTAAGATGGGAAATTTTCACTCAATCATGGGGGGCAACTAAGCAGTTTTTTCCTTTAGGTAGTGGCCTTGGCACATTCCAGTCGGTTTTCATGGCATTTCAACCCCCAGAGATACCGGAATTCATCAATCATGTGCATAACGATTATTTGGAGTTATTGCTAGAAACAGGATTTCCAGGAGCATTTCTGATAGTACTATTTTTAGCCTTATATGTAATAGGTTGGATTCAATTAGGTAAACAACGTCATTCTCATAACGCTTGGGGGCGTTTCTACTTCATGCAAATAGCTGCGGGTATCAGTCTGTTGCTGTTGACTTTGCATGGATTAACGGACTTCAACTTCCATACACCTGCCAACAGCATCTTCTTTGCATTTCTAGGAGGCATTTTCCTGCACCAATCTAGGAGGTAACTGTTCACGGAACAGCTCCCCATAAGCGGCAAGAAATCCAGTAACCGGATTCAGTACTTGCGGTGGAGGAATCGGCAAACGCACCGTCACTGGTTTTTTGGTCAGTGCCTGCTGGCACGCCTGGCGGATAATTCGGTAAGCGCTGACACCTAGGCGTTTGCAGGTTTCCACAATAGTCAGTATTAACGGGCGGTAAACGGTAAGCGACCATTTCAGCACGTCTAGCCCTCGCGATTTCCACGTCCTAAACTGGTTTCCAACCTGAACAACCGAAGGAAACCTCAATGAAACGCCCTCACCGCCGCGCCAGCGAATGGCAAACCCTCATTAGCCAATGGCAAGCCAGCGGCTTATCCGCCCCGGTATTTTGTGAACAGCACAGTATCGGTTACGCCAGTTTTTGCCAATGGCGGCAGCGTCTACGCTCCGCAGATGGCGTGGAGGAACCAGCCGTTCCCGCCAATACCTTCATCGACTTGGGAGCATTATCGGCGGGTCATGCGTAAACGGTCATTCTAGCCCGTCGTTGACATCCGCAAACAAATCCGAGCGCAATGGCTTATCCGCAAACCGTTGTTTCCAACATCTTGGCGTAAGGTCTTGCACCTGAGAAGCGGGATGCTCACTAACGCGCAACAGAACATCCATCAGATAGACATACGGGTTAATGTCATGCAGGCGGCAGGTGGTGATCAGGCTTTGGATGATGCCCACGTGTTCCGCGCCGAGTTCTGTCCAGCAGAACAACCAGTTTTTCCTGCCCATGGGGATGGGCCGCAGGGCGCGTTCGATGTGGTTGGTATCCATTGGCACGTCGGGATCTTCCAGAAACACGCGCAGTTCGTGTTCGCGGCGGATGACATAACCAAGGGCTTTGGTCGGGTGTGAACAAAAGTGCGGTAAACCTCATGCCGCCTCAGCGGTGTTTCGCCAATAATGCTTCCATTGCTGGTTTCCCCGCATGACCCTCAACGCCAACATATCCGCCGCATTATCACTTTTCCACCATGCCCCCGATTTTTTTAAGCGTTGCTGGATGATGTAACGGTGTGCACTTTCTATTTCGCCCGACCCCACGGGCAATCCGAGGGATTTTGCTGTCGGGTAATCCAGTTGCTCAATGCGGTTGCTCAGGTAACGGTGACAAGCTCGTACTGGGGCGTTACTGTCTTCTACCGTTTCTGCTTCGAGGAAAGGTTTCAGTGTGTCGATGACCGCTTGAGCTTGACCATCCTGTAGGGCTTTTTTCTGTTTGGCAAACCATTTATCCTTGTCCTTGAGGCATGAACAGCTTGCGGATGCTGCTGATAGGTATTCACAAACATGATAAAAATCAATCAGGTAATGTCCTTGTGTGCCAAATTGTTCATCCACTTGACGGTTGATCCAGCTTGCCCCATCACCCACCGCATGGAGGAACGTGCTTTTTCCAAATCCAGCACGGCAGGCGGTGTCGAATAAGATTTTTCCAGCATCTTCTACCGTGCCACCGAATATTGCGCCAAACGTTGGCGTAGCACTGCCTTTGGCGTGGGCAAGACACAGGCGGGCTTCTTTCCAGCTTTCCTTTTTGCCTTTGCGCTTGTCGGGGGCTGTTTCGTCAATCTCGACGATGGGGATCATGCTGCCGTCCATTTCGGCAATGACATAGGCTTTTCCCAACGTGCTTGGATAGTCTTTTATCAACACTTGGGATTCATGGATGCGTTTGGCGTGACCTTCGGTGATGTGTCGGATGCTGCTGGATGCCAGCCGTATCCCGTAATGTTCTTCTAATTTATCAGGCACTTGAGCAAATGAACAGTCCGCCCCAAAGTCCGTCACCGCCCGTTGCAGCGGGAGCGAACAGCCTCGGCAAACAACCTCGGCACTCTGGCTAAAGGGGCGGACACGCTTGCCGGGAATCCGGTAGACCGGTTCGCTTATGTGGATTTTTCCGTAGGTCGTGTGCCAATGACAGTTTTTTTTCCACTCTTTACATACTTCCCAATGCCTTCTTCACAGGCTGGGGCTGTGCATTTTTCTACACGTTTGTTTGCCCATGCAGTGATCGCATCATTTCCCATTTGGCGCAGTTCTTCTATCACCCGCTGTTCGGCGTCTGCTGCTTTGATAATGTCATCACCGGCATTTTCAACCACCTCGATTAGCCCTTCCATCCGAGCTTTTAATGCGGGGTTGCGGTTCAAGGCTTCTAAAAGTTTTTGGTCGCGGGAGCTAACTGTCAACATGGGAAAGTCCTTTTTCTCTGGTTTTAGGGGATGCCATCTTAGTCTACAGGACACCGCACTTTTGTTCACACCCCGGATAAGCCGCTGGCTTGCCATTGGCTGATGAGGGTTTGCCATTCGCTGGCGCGGCGGTGAGGGCGTTTCATTGAGGTTTCCTTCGGTTGTTCAGGTTGGAAACCAGTTTAGGACGTGGAAATCGCGAGGGCTAGACGTGCTGAAATGGTCGCTTACTTGCACTTAACATTCCAAATAATATGCCAAGTCGCCATGTTAATGTTTTTGCGCACATTATATTGGTTGCAATTCCAATGAGAGGGATGTAACCAATAACCTTGTCGAAAGCAATATCATAGACCAGCTCTTTTCCGATTTTTGTTACCTTTGAGCCACTTGCAAAATTACATTTTCAGCGTGAACCTTCCTTCATCTGAAGGAAAAAAGAAGTGTGGGCTGCCGTTTTCGGCGATAATAGAAGCGTCAAAACAACCATTAAGCCCACGCTATGAATTCTACCGAACGCGCCCTGATTGCACAACGCTGGAGTTTGCTGCAAATTGAAATACTACCTTGCTTCAATGATGCCTTTGGCACATTGACCCCCAAGCTTGAAAAACTCATTCACGTACTGGAGCTGACGCGCATTGAAGATTTTGTGCGCTCTTTTCGTGATGGGTCTGGACGGCCAGCGACGGAGCGATCTTGGTTTGCCAATGCTTTTGTCGCCAAAAGCGTGCTCAATATTGTCAATACGCGAGCACTCATTGACCGGCTGCAAAACGATCGCTCCCTGCGACGCATCTGCGGGTTTCCCCTGACCAAGAAACTGCCTTCCGAATCCACCTTTTCACGTGCCTTCGCTGAATTTGCTGAACAGCGTTTAGCGGAACGTGTGCATGAAACGTTGGTGAAAACGTATTTGGGCGATGCGCTGATCGGCCACCTGTGTCGGGATTCAACAGCCATTGAGGCACGTGAACGGCCTGTTGCCGAGGAAAAGCCAAAGAAAAAACAAGGGCAAACACGGATTCAGCGCCAACGGGAACAGTCACTTCAGCAAGCACTCGATGAGATACCGGTTCAGTGTAACCGGGGGACGAAGAAGAATGCCCAAGGCTACAAGCACAGTTGGAACGGCTACAAACTGCATATCGATACCGCCGATTGTGGTGTCCCGATAGCAGCCATTCTGTCTTCCGCCTCCTTTCACGACAGCGGGGCAGCCATCCCACTCTCTCAAATCAGTGCCCAACGTGTCACCAGTCTCTACGACCTGATGGATGCAGCCTATTGCAGTGCTGATTTGCACGAATACAGCCGTCATCTGGGGCATGTCCCTCTGATTGATCACAATCCTCGCGGCGGACAGAAAGAAGCGTTTGAACCTGCTGATGCCGAGCGTTACAAAATTCGCAGCACCGTAGAACGAACCAATGCCCGCCTGAAGGATGAATTTGGTGGTCGGAATGTGTGGGTGCAAGGTGCGCAAAAAGTTTACAGCCACTTGATGTTTGGGATTTTGGTGTTGAGTGCTGATCAACTGATGCGTGTCTTGTTATAAAGCGACTGGGTTTGAAAAAACACGGGAAGACTGACTGAAAAACAGGAGCAGTCGCATCGGTATGGGTGAAATTTAGCAAAAGTTACGGTAAAACTGAAAAAGCTCAGGTTTCGTTGGTCAAATTGAGTAAAAAATCGGCTGAATATGCGGCGTTCGGTCAATGCTGAAAATTGAGCAACTCAGTTTGTCGGATTTTGCAAGTCGCTCTATTGTTTCAACATCTGCTGATGTAATTTCGGGATACCCGTACATTTCCCTGATGCTGTTCCATAGTCCATAGTATATTTTCAAAGCATAAATATCAGCGCCTACTGAAGTAAATGTGCCAAGTATTCCACCCAGACCTTGTATTACTGAGCCACTTGCAAAATTACATTTTCAGCGTGAACCTTCCTTCATCTGAAGGAAAAAAGAAGTGTGGGCTGCCGTTTTCGGCGATAATAGAAGCGTCAAAACAACCATTAAGCCCACGCTATGAATTCTACCGAACGCGCCCTGATTGCACAACGCTGGAGTTTGCTGCAAATTGAAATACTGCCTTGCTTCAATGATGCCTTTGGCACATTGACCCCCAAGCTTGAAAAGCTCATTCACGTACTGGAGCTGACGCGCATTGAAGATTTTGTGCGCTCTTTTCGTGATGGGTCTGGACGGCCAGCGACGGAGCGATCTTGGTTTGCCAATGCTTTTGTCGCCAAAAGCGTGCTCAATATTGTCAATACGCGAGCACTCATTGACCGGCTGCAAAACGATCGCTCCCTGCGACGCATCTGCGGGTTTCCCCTGACCAAGAAACTGCCTTCCGAATCCACCTTTTCACGTGCCTTCGCTGAATTTGCTGAACAGCGTTTAGCGGAACGTGTGCATGAAACGTTGGTGAAAACGTATTTGGGCGATGCGCTGATCGGCCACCTGTGTCGGGATTCAACAGCCATTGAGGCACGTGAACGGCCTGTTGCCGAGGAAAAGCCAAAGAAAAAACAAGGGCAAACACGGATTCAGCGCCAACGGGAACAGTCACTTCAGCAAGCACTCGATGAGATACCGGTTCAGTGTAACCGGGGGACGAAGAAGAATGCCCAAGGCTACAAGCACAGTTGGAACGGCTACAAACTGCATATCGATACCGCCGATTGTGGTGTCCCGATAGCAGCCATTCTGTCTTCCGCCTCCTTTCACGACAGCGGGGCAGCCATCCCACTCTCTCAAATCAGTGCCCAACGTGTCACCAGTCTCTACGACCTGATGGATGCGGCCTATTGCAGTGCTGATTTGCACGAATACAGCCGTCATCTGGGGCATGTCCCTCTGATTGATCACAATCCTCGCGGCGGACAGAAAGAAGCGTTTGAACCTGCTGATGCCGAGCGTTACAAAATTCGCAGCACCGTAGAACGAACCAATGCCCGCCTGAAGGATGAATTTGGTGGTCGGAATGTGTGGGTGCAAGGTGCGCAAAAAGTTTACAGCCACTTGATGTTTGGGATTTTGGTGTTGAGTGCTGATCAACTGATGCGTGTCTTGTTATAAAGCGACTGGGTTTGAAAAAACACGGGAAGACTGACTGAAAAACAGGAGCAGTCGCATCGGTATGGGTGAAATTTAGCAAAAGTTACGGTAAAACTGAAAAAGCTCAGGTTTCGTTGGTCAAATTGAGTAAAAAATCGGCTGAATATGCGGCGTTCGGTCAATGCTGAAAATTGAGCAACTCAGTTTGTCGGATTTTGCAAGTCGCTCTTACTGTGTTCTGATTGGCTGTATTGCTGATTAGCGTATAAACTTCTTTGGCTTTTTTTTCTTTACTTAGTTGTTGGTCGGATATGGGCATATTTACCATAATTTCCACTTTTTGTATTGTTATGTTAATGAAGAACGAAGCTTTACAGTTTTAAGTGTATTTATTTGAAGCAAACTATTCTAATAAGTTAGTAGTTCATAAAGTTGTGTTGTAGCTTACGTGCAAGCTCTTTTGCTTTTGGGTATTCATCACCAGCAACGGTAAATACAACAGAAGTAGGAGCTTCAGTAGAACAGGTAACTGCACCTTTGTAATTCCCATTAACACCAACTCTATCTTCTCCTTTATATGTTCCACTGCTAAGTTCAAAACCACTTTCTTTTAGTGAATACTCAGCTCGTTTCAAACAGTTGATGCCATCATACTGAACTAAATAGAGTTCCAGTTTTGGAGCTTCTGCTATGGCTTGGCTACTGATGAGTAAAAATGTGGAAAGAAGATAAGGGGTAATCTTCATACTTGTTTTCCTTTGTTTTTATAAATGACACTGCCCTGCATACTGTCATAAGGATAGGCTTGTAGCAACTTTACTTGACAAGTGGTTGACCCCTTGGAGGTTGCCCAAGGACAGACACAACAGAAAGATTAGCCTGTCACTGCGTGCAGGCTATCCCAAGGGTTGTGCGAAGTGGTTTTCTGCTCGATGGAAATCGCAGGGGAAAGCCCTTCGATGTGGTCAATGTCCGGCTTTTCCATCATCGACAAGAACTGGCGGGCGTAGGCGGACAGCGACTCGACGTAACGCCGCTGCCCTTCCGCAAAGATCGTGTCGAACGCCAGCGACGACTTGCCCGAACCCGACAAGCCCGTGATCACGATCAGCTTGTCACGCGGCAGGTCAAGGTCGATGTTTTTCAGGTTGTGGGTGCGTGCGCCGCGAATGCGGATGAATTTTTCCATGGGGTTTGCAAGCTCGTGCCGAACAAACGACGAAGTTTAGCAGGTTTCGATGGGAAGGGAGATTTCCCTACTCCGATTTTCGCCTCCCGTTTATTGCCAGCCACACGCATACCATTCCCAGCAACAATGTCCACACATACAACTCCTGCCACTGTTGGTAGAGGAAGATTTCTCTCTCCATATTCCCTTCGATTTCGCTCAAGGAACGGTCGGTGCGTTGGCTGAGCGCAGTCGAAGCCAACAATAACGCTACAGATATTAATGCCAGATACGGGGTAAGCCAGTCAATGTTCATCGGGCTTGCTCCAGCAAGGTGCGGGCTTCGCGTTTGAGGGCTGCGAACGTTTCCGGTCATGGACTTTTTACCTTTTGCTAGGGACAGGTTTTCAACGGCGAAATCGGGCTTGTCGATAGCGAGTTTCAGGTATTCCTTGAAGGCTTCGCGGGCAGAAGCTTCACGCTGGATGTTTTCCGCTGCCCTGATTTGCCAGACAGCAATGATTAATGCCAACACCGCGACTAGGGATGTCGGTTGGCGCTTCCAGCTTCAGCACTTCCAGCGGTTTGCCTTGCGCATCGGTCGCACTTTGCAGAATATCCAGATGCGCCAGCGTTATGGCGTGGTCGTAGGAATTGGGGTCAGGGTCGTAACCCGCCAGCACTACCCCCGGCTTGGCGAAACGGGCGTAAAAGTCGGTGTGTCCGTCGGTGATGTCTTTGCCCTTGATGCCCGGTAACCAGATGATTTTCTCCAGCCCCAGCAAGGGCATGATGGTATCCTCAAACTGAGCGAAACGGGTTCGTAGCGGGCAATGGTGGTGGCGATGGTGGCAAGGTTACGGCGTACTTCCGGCAGCAATTTCTTGCCCCAAATGGCGGTCGATGCACCGAAAGCCATCCAAGTGCGGGCGTGGGGTTCGCTTTCGTCGGGCATCCGCCAGCCGTTGCCGGACGCTGCCCAGCCCATGCTGGGTGTGCCGAAAATGCTGCCTGCGGATAGCAGCAGGCTGGTGCTGAGAAAATGACGACGGTTCATTCTGCAATCTCCACGTTGTTGATTAGTAAGCGGTTGGCTGTTGTTGGGTCACGCAGTGTACCATGCCACCGTTGGCGTACAGGTTGCGCACGTCGATCCCTACCACCGTGCGGGTTGGGTAGAGTGACTGCAAGATGTTCCGCGCTACGGTGTCATTCGCATCCTGATAGGCTGGCATTAGCACCACGTTGTTGCCGACATAATAATTGACGTAAGAGCCTTTGTAACCGAGGTTTTTGCCGTAAGCGGTTACCACGTTTTTGGCGGTTAGCGGCAATTTCACGATAGTGTAGGCTGTGCCGTTGGCGTTTTTCGCGGTGTACAGGGTGTTGATGTCCTTGCTGGAAATGCTCCAGTAGTTGAGGTCGGTGGCACTCATGGTGACGAGGGTGCGTTCGTCGCCGAAGCGGGCGAAACCGTCGATGTGGGTGTCGGTGATGTCTTCCTTGCCACCGGGTGCGCCATCCAGCCAGATGAATTTGCTGATGCCGAGGTTGTTGGACAGGGCTTGTTCCACTTGCGCTTGGGTCAGGTTGGGGTTGCGCTTGTTTTGCAGCACGGAACTTTTGGTGGCGAGTAATGCGCCTTTGCCATCGACTTCGATTGCGCCGCCTTCCAGCACCACGTTGTTGAGGTTGACGGTGGGCATCGCGAGGCTTTTGCCGACGGCGGTGGGAATGAGGTTATCTTTGCTGTAAGGCGTATCCAGCCCCCAACCGTTGAAACCCCAGTCGGTGATTTGCAATTGCCCGCTCTGGTTGCGCACGAAGACCGGGCCATTGTCGCGTACCCACACGTCATCGGTCGGGCTGATCAGGAAGTTGACACTGGCGAGGGGCACGCCTGCATTCAGCAACAGGTTTTGGATGCGGGTTTTTTCGGTGGCGTTGTAGGCGATGATGTGGACGTTTTCGCTTTGCACCAGCGCCTTGGTCATGGCTACCCATGTCGCGTCGAGGCGGTTGCGGTAGGTTGCGCCGTAGGTGTACTGGTGCGGCCATTGCAGCCAAGTGCCTTCGTGGGTGGCGTTTTCTTCCGGCATGTAGCTTTGGCTGGCGGCGTAGGTGGCGGTGCTGGTCATCGTTGCAAAAGCTCCAAGTGAACAGATCAGAGTGGCAAGCAGGGTTTGGCGGATTGTGGTTTTCATGGTGTTGTCTCCATCGGTTGGTTGTTGATGGGGACAGGTTACGGGGGAAAGCTGATATTTTGCTGACAGTGGGTTAATAGACCACAACAAGACATTGGCAATTTTTAGCATTATAATACTAAAAAATCGCATTAAAGCAGGTATCACAGTAAGATGATTGAGCCACTACAGCACCTTTCCAGTCAAATCAGGACGCAAAAGCTGCCGGATTACCAGCGTTTCCTGTTTCGGCAAATCGACTTTTCGCAACGATTGATCGGCATTATGGGCGCACGCGGGGCGGGTAAAACCACTTTGCTGCTGCAATACCTCAAATCCGTGGCGCGGGAAACCAAGGTGCTGTATGTCATTGCTGATCACCCCTTGGTTGGGCAGCACGGGCTGTTTACCATTGCCGATGAATTCCAGAAAATCGGCGGTGAATTGCTCATCATCGACGAAATCCACAAATGCCAACACTTCGAGCGCGACCTGAAGCTGATTTTCGACAGCTATTTCAATCTCAAAGTCATTTTCACGGGTTCATCAGCAACCACCATTGATAATGCCAAGGCGGATTTGAGCCGTCGGGCGATGCTATACCGTTTGCCAGTGTTGTCATTCCGCGAGTTTCTGGAGTTGGAAACGGGCGAAACCTTTGAGGCGGTGACGCTGGATGCCCTGCTCCAACACCATCCGCAATTGGCGCTGGAAACCGTCAGCCGCATCAAACCCTTGGCGTATTTGCCCGCGTATCTGGAACACGGTGCTTACCCGTTTTACCGCGAGGCGGGTTCAACCTATTTGCCGCGCTTGCTGAATGCGTCGATGCAGGTGATCGAGACGGACATCCCCGCGCTTTACCCGATTGACTACGACAAAGTGAACGCGCTGAAAAAGCTGATGGTGATGTTGTGCCAAAGCGAGCCTTACGACATCAATGTGTCCAAGCTGTGCGGCGCGGTGGAACTGAACCAGAAAACCCTCTACAAATACCTTGGTTTGTTGCAGGCTGCGGGGTTGTTGCGTTTGTTGGGGGCGAAATCCAGCGGGGTCAGCATTATTTCCAAACCGGAAAAGCTGTATCTGGATAACACTAACCTGTTTGCTGTTTTTTGTAACCAGCCTAAAGCGGGGACGCTGCGTGAGACGTTTTTTGCTTCGATGCTGTCTTACCAGCACACCTTGAACTATCCCAAAAGTGGGGATTTTCTGGTGGATGGGCAGTATGTGTTTGAGGTTGGCGGCAAGTCCAAAACGAAGAAGCAGATTAAGGATGAAACGGCGGCGTGGGTGGTGGCGGATGGGCTGGAGATTGGTGTGGAGGGGAAGATTCCGCTGTGGTTGTTTGGGTTTTTGTATTGAGTGAGACCCGCATGAGCGGGCGGTGAAGTAATTGGCTAACGTTTGGCGGCTTTGGCTTGCTCGATCAGTTGCAGCACATGGTCATGTTTTTTCCCGAATACGCCGGGGGCTTGTTTAGCGAGTGGTGCAAACAGTTGGGAGGATTCTTGCAGTAGCGGCAGAGCGTGGGTGGGTTCATCCCAGTTCAGATAAGCTTCTCCAAATCCCCACAGCGTCCCCGCCACGTTGGGCAGGTACACCGCCGGATTGTCCTTGGCAAGTTGGCGGCGGATCTCCAGTGCTTCGCTGTAGAGGGTTTCGGCTTTCTTTCGCCGCTGGCTGTCAACTGCTACCAAGAGGCCAAAGTTGTTCAGCGTCGCCGCCACATGAGGTTGGTATACCGCCGGATTGTCCTTGGCAAGCTCGCGGTAGCTGGCGAGTGCTTCGGTGTAGAGGGTTTCGGCTTCCTTGCGCCGCTGGCTGTCAGCCGCCACCAAGAGGCCAAGGTTGTTCAGCGTCGCCGCCACATGAGGTTGGTACACCGCCGGATTGTCCTTGGCAAGCTCGCGGCAGAGGGTAAGTGACTCGCTGTAGAGGGTTTCGGCTTCCTTGCGCCGCTGGCTGCCAGCGGCAACCAATGCCCCAAGGTTGTTCAGCGTCCCCGCCACGTCGGGCAGGTACACCGCCGGATTGTCCTTGGCAAGTTGGCGGCGGATCTCCAGTGCTTCGCTGTAGAGGGTTTCGGCTTCCTTGCGCCGCTGGCTGTCAACTGCCACCAAGATGCCAAGGTTGTTCAGTATTATTGCCACATCAGGCAGGTGCTTCACCGGGTTGTCCTTGGCAAGCTCGCGGTAACTGGCGAGTGCTTCGGTGTAGAGGGTTTCGGCTTCCTTGCGTCGCTGGCTGTCAACTGCCACCAAGTTGCCAAGACTGTTCAGCGTCTCCGCCACATGAAGTTGGTACACCGCCGGGGCGTCCTTGGCAAGTTGACGGCGGATCGCCAGTGCTTCGGTGTAGAGGGTTTCGGCTTCCTTGCGTCGCTGGCTGTCAACTGCCACCAAGTTGCCAAGACTGTTCAGCGTCTCCGCCACATGAAGTTGGTACACCGCCGGGGCGTCCTTGGCAAGTTGACGGCGGATCGCCAGTGCTTCGGTGTAGAGGGTTTCGGCTTCCTTGCGCCGCTGGCTGTCAACTGCCACCAAGTTGCCAAGACTGTTCAGCGTCTCCGCCACATGAAGTTGGTACACCGCCGGATTGTCCTTGGCAAGTTGACGGTGGATCGCCAGTGCTTCGGTGTAGAGGGTTTCGGCTTCCTTGCGCCGCTGGCTGTCAACAGCCACCAAGAGGCCAAAGTTGTTCAGCGTCGCCGCCACATCAGGTTGGTACACCGCCGCATTGTCCTTGGCAAGCTCGCGGTAACTGGCGAGTGCTTCGGTGTAGAGGGTTTCGGCTTCCTTGCGCCGCTGGCTGCCAGCGGCAACCAATGCCCCAAGGTTGTTCAGCGTCCCCGCCACGTCGGGCAGGTACACCGCCGGATTGTCCTTGGCAAGTTGGCGGCGGATCTCCAGTGCTTCGCTGTAGAGGGTTTCGGCTTCCTTGCGCCGCTGGCTGTCAACTGCCACCAAGATGCCAAGGTTGTTCAGTATTATTGCCACATCAGGCAGGTGCTTCACCGGGTTGTCCTTGGCAAGCTCGCGGTAACTGGCGAGTGCTTCGGTGTAGAGGGTTTCGGCTTCCTTGCGCCGCTGGCTGCCAGCGGCAACCAATGCCCCAAGGTTGTTCAATGTCGCCGCCATTTTTGACATGTACAGTCTTGGGTTATCCTTGGCAAGCTGGCGAAGGACGGGGAGTAACTCAGTATAGAGAATTTCGGCTTCGCGGTACTGATTGTTCTCACTTAAAAAGTGAGCATAGTCAAACAATAGCTTTGGTTTCCTATCCGCTTTAAGCGCCATCTCAAAATACGTGCTAGTTTGTGTAATACGCTGCTTACCCAAGTTGTAATCAATCGCCGTCAGTTGTGCCTTTAACAACCACTCATTAGCATTATCCTCCAATTGTGCTGTAACCGATGCTTGTTTTTCTTGTAGATGCTGCTGCTCTGCCAAAAGTGCATCTTGCTCCTGCGTAATCCCTTCCACATCCAATACAGCCCGTGCTTGCACGTATTCTCCTGCGTCAAAATGCTGCTTGGCTTTTTTTAAGCGCTCGGTATTGATAGGGATTTTCAGGATATCTTCCGCTAGGCTCAGTATATCACGCTTGAAGCCTTCCATATTTTTTTCCACCACCACCAGTTCTTGCTGGAAGCTTAAATCATCGGGGTATTTGGCAATGTGCTCCCGCAACTTGTCTCGCTGGCTCACAAAATCTCGGTAGTCTTGTGATTTTTGGTAGTTGACGGTGACGTTGGCATCATCCCCCGCCTGTACCGCCACACCTACGGTATGTGCCATCGTTTGTTCAACAATAGGGGCTAATTCAGTACGGGAAGCTTCCTGCTTTTCACCGCAAGCCGCTAGCAGTAACAAGAATGGGAGCAGCAAATGCACATGCCGCATGGTCATTTTCCCAGTGTCTGGATGTTGGTATCTCTACCGCCTTGCCCGTTGACACCGCTGCTGCCGTCAATCTGTTGTTCTACGTTGGGGACGGGTGACTCAGGCATGGTAGATGGATTAAGGTTGGTTTGCTGTGACAACGTGCCACCGCCTTGATTAAGGTTGAGGTCACGCCCTGCTTGCCCATTCAGGCCGCTGCTGTTGGAAATGCTTTGCTTGATGATGGGCGGGGTTGGGATGGGTTTGGCGGCTTCAACAGTTTGCCACTTTTCCATAAAGCTGTTGGTAAAACCCAGGATGACAACTAACAAACCCAGCACAAACACGAAATTCAAGCCTTTGTGGAATAGCCCTGCGGTTTCCTTACCGCTCAATTTTTCAGGTTTGAACAACTTGACCAAGCCTGCCAGCGTAAACACGGCGAAACCAACCAGCACCAGCGGATTGCTCAGGTGTTCGATCCAAGGGGTAACATTTGCCATCACAAGCCTCATCGGAAAGTGGAATTGCCTGTAAGTTTAATAAATTAGCACGGCGACGGCTGTGATAAGAAGCACATTATCCGCGTAATGCGTTTAACGCCCCAAACTCACCCGAATCGCCTTCAACGGCATGAACAGATTCTCAAGCTGATCCGGTGCTGCCAGAAACCCGAACTGCAAATAATACTGCCGCGCTGCTGCATGTTTAGCATCGACAAACAGCCCCGCCAGCCCCATTGCCTCATTCACATCCAGCGTTTTTTGCATGGCTTCGACCAGCAGATATGCGCCGTAACCTTGGCGTTGGCAATCCTTGCTGACTGCCAGCCGCGCCAGCTTGGCAGCGGGGATGCGGTTCGGGTATTTCTTCACCCATTCCGGCGGCAACTGTTCCGCCAATACCTCGCAAACCGTCAGTGTCATATAGGCAAGAATCCGTTCAGGCTGTGCCTCATCCACCAACACATACGTGCGGGAAATGCCCTTGTCCTGATGCTGGCGTGCGGTGGTTTGCAGGTAATGGTTGAGCGCAGCATCGCCACAATCAAACGCCGCCTGCTGATGGGATTTGTTTAAAGGAACAGCACACTTC
This sequence comes from Candidatus Thiothrix putei, assembly GCA_029972225.1. Lineage (NCBI taxonomy): Bacteria > Pseudomonadati > Pseudomonadota > Gammaproteobacteria > Thiotrichales > Thiotrichaceae > Thiothrix > Candidatus Thiothrix putei. The sequence goes on along the minus strand of CP124756.1, from coordinate 1,629,847 downwards.
ACTCAATGCAACCCCTGTCTGTGGGCGGCAACCGCCTGTAACAGTTTGGCGTTAGGCTTGGGGGGATTATCCAGTGCATTGAAAAACCAGACAGAATCCTGCATCGACAGGCGAATGATATTTTCCTGCTCAATCATGCGCTGCGCTTTTTCCAGTGCTGCCTGCACCAGAAACTGGTTCAGCGTTGCACCGGAAAGCTCTGCCGCTTGGGTTAACAGCAGTTTGACTTCTTCGGAAATGCGGGCGGTGACGCGCTCGTTTTTGGGCATGACGGCTTGCATGGCATCCATTATCTCGGTGACAAAATGACACCAATAAATGTATGCGTTCGTTGTGCTTTTGTCAAACCACGAATTCAAACGACGCAAGGTCACGAAGCCCATATACCCACGGCAAATGAGGATTCGGTTTTCAACCTCATCAGAAGAAACCGAAAATTCATGTGCTGTCGGTATATACTTCTGCTAGTGATTTTTGCAAACGATGGAGAAGTACCCATGAGTGAATCCTGCTTAATCAAAACACAAGTTGTCACCTTGCGCGTACCCAATGAGCTAAAAAGTCGCTTGGAACAACAAGCGAAAGTTCAAGGGGTTTCGCTGAACAATCTGGCTAACTACTTGCTGACAACGCAACTCAGCCAGCTTGAAACCTTCGCGGGTATTGAACAACGGTTGCGCACTAAAAACCTCGGCGACTTGAAACAGAAAATTGCGTCATTGTTGGATAAAGTACCACACAATCCTAATGTGCCGGAATGGGATCGGTTGTGATGGTAAGAGTTTAAAAACTCACCGTCACCCGCGCCCCACCCTCGACCCGATTTTCCAGCCGCAACGCGCCGCCATGCAGCCGCGCCACCATATTCACAATCGCCAGCCCCAAACCCGTGCCACCTTGCGTCGGCGACAGCGCGAAATCGGTTTCCCGCCGTGCCAGCAATCCGGCAGAAAAGCCTTTGCCCTGATCCTCAACCGTGACTTGCGCACCCGCCACCGTAACATGGATGTGCGACTGCGCGGCTGCACCATGCTTGCGGGCATTTTCCAGCAGGTTGCGCACCGCCACCGTTGCCAGTCGGGGATCAAGGTTGACCACCGTCGCAGCCGCGTCCAGCGTCACCGAATCGTCGTCGGGCAGCAGGGTTTCGACCAGCAAATCCAGCCGCACGGGTTGGCGTTCCAACGTTGCCCCCGCATCCAGCCGCGCAAACAGCAGCAGGTCTTCGAGCGTGTGGGTGGCGCTGCGCAACAGACCATCCATGCGCGTCAGGGCGAGTTGCGGGGCTTCATCACCGCGCTGGGCGGATTCGCAAATGCTGCGCAAGGCGGCAACCGGAGTACGCAATTCGTGGGCAGTAGCGGCGAGGAAACGTTCGCGCTGACGCAACGCAGCCAGCACTGGGCGCAAACTCCACGCCGTCAGCCCGACCCCGACCAGCAGACCGATAATGCCCAGCAAGGCGCTTGCCCCCACGATCCGCTGCACGAATGCCTGATACGCCGCCTGCCCCAAACAATGCCTTGAGCAGCCTTAACATTAAGCGATGCGTTCCCCCAATTGGCGATGTACAGCATCACGTCAAAAGTTCCACGCATGAGCTGGGTCACATTGCCCCGAAAATCGCCGTAGTGGTAAACGAATTCGGCGCGTTGCGAACTCACCTGCGCACGGCTAGACAAACTGGCAACGCTTGCCTTTTGTGCTGCGGTTAACGACTGGTCAATCGCTCGAAAATCATAATATTGGTATTCACTCATGCACTTACGCCAAGGCACTGCTGGTTCGCAGCAACGCAATCGACGCACGCGGCGACGCTCCCACCTGCAAATAATCTGCCCACGTTGCATCAAACTGCCCCAAGTCGCGGGTAGCCCCGACCAGCGCAACAATATACCGCTCCAGTTCCGGCGCAACATGCACTTCCGCCACTTCGCGGCGGGCTTGCAAGACTTGCTGCGGGTGCAAGGGCGAATGCAGCACGGGGTTATCCGCGCCGTAATGCCGCGCACGGTCGCGTTGCAGGATCAGCAATTCGTCGTCAGCGGTGGGGTATTGCAGCACCACATGCAGCAAAAAGCGGTCGAGTTGCGCTTCGGGCAAGGGGTTTGAAACAGTTACCATAAAATCTATTTAAATCTATTCAAGCTTTATCATTTTGGTTAGGTTTATAAAAGCGTAGTGCCGTTTATCCGTAAAAGATAGCAGCAAAAGCACGGATGACTAGACAACTATCACACCGCGCTGCATTCTGTTTGCCATGATCATCAGCCACAAAATCCGCCTTGACCCCAACCATAAGCAAGCGACGTACTTGGCGAAAGCCGCAGGCACAGCGCGGTTTGCCTACAATTGGGCATTAGCGGAATGGCAAACCCAATACACGGCATGGAAGGAAGACAACACCCAGCCAAAACCCAACCAAATGCGCTTGCGCCGCCAATTGAACGCCATCAAGCGCGAACAATTTCCCTGGATGCTGGAAGTCACCAAAAACGCCCCGCAAATGGCGATTATCCAACTCGGTGCAGCTTTCAAGAACTTCTTTGCGGGGCGAGCCAAGTACCCGCAATTCAAAAAGAAAGGCAAAAGCCGCGACAGTTTCACCCTCACTAACGACCAGTTTGCCATCGACGCTTGCCGCATCCGCATTCCCAACCTTGGGTTAGTGCGGATGCGGGAAACGTTACGCTTTTCCGGTAAAATTCTCTCTGCCACGGTTTCCCGCACCGCTGACCAGTGGTTCGCCAGCATCACCGTGGACACCATCTCAAACCACCTCCTGCCTGCCGAAAACCAAGGCGCAGTGGGGGTAGATTTGGGTGTATCCGCACTGGCAACGCTGTCAACGGGGGAAAAAGTGGTCGGGGCGAAGCCGCATAAAGCCTTGCTTTCCCGCCTAAAACGGCTCTCGCGCAGCCTGTCCCGCAAGGTCAAAAGCAGTGCCAACCGCCACAAGGCAAAACAAAAACTGGCAAAACTTCACGCACGTATCGCCAATATCCGCCAAGACAGTTTGCACCAGCTCACCACGGATTTGACCCGCCGTTTTCACACCATCGGCATTGAAGATTTGAACGTGTCGGGTATGGTGAAAAATCGCCATTTATCCCGTGCCATCAGTGACATGGGGTTTTTCGAGTTTCGCCGTCAACTGGAATACAAGGCGGGAATGCGGGGTGCGGTGGTCGTGGTGGCTGATCGGTTTTTTGCCTCCAGCAAAACCTGTTCTGCTGCTGGCTGTGGGCATAAAGTGGACAAGCTGCCACTGTCGGTACGTGAATGGACTTGCCCCGTTTGCGGTGCAGTCCATGACCGTGACGTAAATGCCGCCAAGAATTTAGAAGAATACGCCGTGAGTTACACGGTGTCTGCCTGTGGAGGGGAAGGCTCTGGTCTTGGGCGCAAGCCGAAGACGAAACCAGCCCCCGTGAAGCAGGAATTCAACACCATGACTACTTTTAGTTAGCTATAGGTAGATTTTGGTAGGTTTGAAATAACGGTACGTGCCGCTTTGTTCCAGCGGGTTTTGCGTCGCCATCACGATGAAGAGTTCGGGCAAGGGGCGAGTCACGCCGCCGACGGTAATCTGGTGTTCCTACATGGCTTCGAGCAGCGCGGATTGCACTTTGGGCGGAGCGCGGTTGATTTCATCCGCCAGCACGATTTCGTGGAATAACGGCCCTGCGATAAAGCGGAATGTGCCGTGTTGCGGCTCGAAAATATCCGTGCCAGTCAAATCCCCCTGCATCAAATCCGGCGTGAACTGGATGCGTTGGAAACTGGCGTAGACACCGCTGGCAAGCGTGGTGACAGCGGTGGTTTTCGCCAGACCGGGTAGGCTTTCCAGCAGGATGTGCCCGCCCGTGAGCAGCGCAATCATCAAACGGTCGAGCAGGGCGGATTGCCCCACAATCACCTGTTCGAGGTGCGAGCGCAACCCACGCGCCGGACAGCAGCATTGCTACCCCGACCAGCCAGAAGGTTACGTCCAAGCCTTGCTCCCATTGTGCCAACAAGCCCATGCACAGCGCACCCACTGCATAGCCGAAGTCACGCCAGAAACGGTATACGCCCAGAAAACTGCTGATCTTGCCGGATCACGTTGAAATCTTCCCCGGTGCGCAAGCGGGTAGTGTGTGCGGGGCGGGAATTTCGGGCAAACCGTCTTCCACGATTGCGTTTGAAAAGCGGTTTAATACAGCACTGCTGGTGGATAAGGGCGAATTTGTGGCGGCGATTCTGGCAAACCTACCGCCACAACCCGAAGGCATGGCAGAGATCATCCAACAGAATATTTCGTGAAACCAGTCGGTTTATCGGCTTTGAATCGCAAACAAACTAACTCACCCTGATTTATTCACCGTATGCGGCGGCGTCTACTAACAAGCAAGCGTTATCCCGCACTACCTGCACAATTGGTAAAAGCTTGCTATTACGCCACTGCACCAGCACTTCAATCTTACCCGCACCTGTCACCAGTACCAATTGCTGCCGACACGCCTGTAACGCCGCCACGCTCAAACTGACTCGCTCCGGCGGCGGCTTCGGTGCATCAAACACAGTCTGCGTTAAGACAGCAGGGTCATCCACAAACCCCGGAAACAAACTTGCCGTATGCCCATCTTCTCCCATCCCCAACAGCACCACATCAAACGGCAACTTGTTGCTAATGGTTTGCGCATACGCCGCTGCTGCGGCCTCTGCCCCCAACTCTGCCGGAATCGGAAACCGTCGTTGTGTCGGCAAGCTCATCCGCGAATTGCGTTCCAGATGCTCAACAGGCAAGCAACGCTCATCCCCCCAAAAGATTTCCCACTTATCCCAATCCTGCGCCGTCTTTGCCAGCAAGTCATACGCCCGTTGCGGCGTACCACCTCCGGCTAATACCAAACGAAACACCCCACGTTCCCGAATGGCATCCTGTGCCGCAGCGGTAAGTAGCTCACAGGCACGTTGTGCCACCGCCTCGGCATCCGGCAAAACCTGAGTGTTACGCGGCAACATTACTCGCCCCCATTGCAGGACAACGTGTGTCGCCATGCCCGATCCGAACGACCGAAAATCTTTTCCGCCGCTTTAGGTCCCCAACCGCCCGCTGGGTATTGCAAGGGTAATTGCTCATCTTGCGCCCAACGTTGCATCACCGGATCAACCACCACCCACGCCGCTTTCACCTCGTCATAACGCAAGAACAGTGACCGATCACCTTTGATCACATCCAGCAACAACTCCTCGTAAGCTTCTGCCTTGCGCTCACCCGGCGTACTCACCGAAGCATCCATCACAATCTGCCGGGTACGCATTTCCAAGCCCGGTACTTTGGCAGAAATCTCCATACGTACTGCATCTTCTGGCTGAATCCCAATCAACAACCAGTTAGGATGCGGCTGATAAATCCCACTGCCCTGAAATAACTGCATCGGTGGCTGTTTGAAGCGCACCGCCACCAACGAACGCCGTTCTTGCAAACGCTTACCAGTACGCAAATAAAACGGCACATCCTTCCAGCGCCAGTTGTCGATGTAGAGCTTCATGGCGGCATAAGATTCGGTATGGCTACCGGCTGCCACACCCTCCTCCTGCAAATAACCCAGCACAGGCTGCCCTTTCACCTCACCGGCGGCATATTGCCCACGGATGGCATACGTCTCAAGCTGTTCCAAATCCACCGGGCGAATCGACTGCAAGACTTTAACCTTTTCATTACGCAACGCCTCCGCTTCCAACGATACCGGCGGTTCCATTGCCAGCAAGGCCATGACTTGCAACAAATGGCTTTGAATCATGTCGCGCACCGCACCACCACTATGGTCGTAATAGTTGGCACGCCCTTCCACACCCACGGTTTCTGCATGGGTAATTTGGATGTGGTCGATGTGATGACGGTTCCACAAAGGTTCTAAAATCAAGTTGGCAAACCGCAGTACCAACAAGTTTTGCACCGCCTCTTTGCCCACGTAATGGTCGATACGGTAAATCTGTTCTTCTTTCAGATGCTCACTGAGGCTATGTTGTAAAGTACGTGCGGATTCAAGATCGTGACCGAACGGCTTTTCGATCACCATGCGCCGAAAACCTTGCGATTCTTCCAACAATTGCGCCGCCGCTAAACCTTCGGTGACTTCCACGTACAAATCCGGGCTAATCGAAAGGTAGAAAATCACATTGTTGGCACATTCGCCGTCATTCCCAATCCACTCGCCTAAGGATTGGTAGAAGGCGGCATCTTTCAAACTGCCTGCCAAATAATCCAAACGTTGCACAAAATTGTCCAGTGCGACCGTTTCCACCTCATCTCTGGCAAGCAACTGCTGACGCACTTCTGCCCGCCATGTCTCAGAGGTAAAGGGAGTACGCCCGCAACCGAGAATTTCCACATCATCTGCCAGATAACCCGCACAATGCAGTTGGTACAACGCAGGCAACAGTTTCGTAACCGCCAAATTGCCCGTCGCACCAAAAATGACGTAGGCATGAGAAATCCCCACACAACCACAACTCATGGCAGTTGCTCCTCGGCACCATCAGCGCTCCAATGCGTGTGAAAATGCAACGCTGGATCACGGTCTACCCGTTGGTAGCCATGCGCCCCGAAGAAATCCCGTTGCGCTTGCAAAATATTCGCCGAACCATCCGCACACCGATAGCCATCATAAAATGACAAAGCCGATGACAATGCCGGAACAGGTACACCTTGCATCACCGCAAGCGCAACGGCCTTACGCCATCCGTTATCAGCTTGCTTGAGTTCCACCGCAAAAAACGGGTCTTGCAACAAGCTTTGCGGTACGGGTTCACGGGCAAAGCTGGCTTTAATATCCCCCAGAAAACGGCTGCGAATAATGCAACCCGCACGCCACAGCAAAGCAATATCACCATAAGGTAAGTTCCAGCCGTATTGCGCCGCTGCCGTTTGCATCAGCATGAAACCTTGTGCATACGACACCAACTTGGCGGCATATAACGCATCGTGAATAGCATCGAGAAATGCCTGACGCTGCTCAGGAGGAACAGGTGCTTGCAAACCACCTAAGATTTGCGCGGCAGCAACCCGCTCATCCTTACGCGCCGACAACATTCGCGCATGGACAGCCTCAGAAATCAGGGTAAGAGGCACGGCGTGTTCCAATGCATCTTGCGCTGTCCACAACCCTGTGCCTTTTTGCCCCGCACGGTCGAGGATTTTCGTCACCAATGGACTACCATCGGTGTCTTTTTGGCGCAAAATCTGGCTGGTAATATCAATCAAATAAGATTCGAGCTTGCCTTGATTCCACGCGGCAAACGTATCCGCCATGGTATCGAAATCCATCCCCAGTGCGTGTTGCATCAAGTGGCACACTTCGGCAATCAGTTGCATATCACCGTATTCAATACCATTATGCACCATCTTGACGTAATGCCCGGAACCGCCTTCGCCCAGCCATTGGCAACAGGCTTCACCGTCAACTTTTGCCGCGACTGCCTGGAACATCTCGCGAATATCCGCCCATGCCTCGATAGCACCACCCGGCATTAACGATGGGCCATGCCGTGCGCCCTCTTCCCCACCGGATACACCCATACCGACGAAACGGATACCCTTTGCGGTGAGTTCCTGCCAACGGCGCGTGGTGTCTTTGTAGTTGGAATTACCGCCGTCGATGATAATATCGTTGGGGTCAAGTAAAGGCAGTAATTGTTCGACCACCGCATCCACCGCACGTCCGGCCGTTACCATCAGCATAATGATACGCGGGGTAGCGAGTTGGCCGACGAATTCGGGTAACGTTTGTGCCGCTTGAATCACGCGACCTTGCGCGTGCTTATCCATGAATTGTTGCGTGAGGGCGTAGGTGCGATTGTATACGCTAAGCGAATAACCGTTGTCACTCAGGTTCAATGCCAGATTAGAACCCATAACGCCTAAACCAATGAGACCCATATTGCTAGTATTCATGCCTACCTCGTTGTGATGTTAATGTATGGCGAGTAGTCAGGTTAAGGATAGCAGAGGGGAAGCCTTCTGGGTTAACTCATCGACATCTAAGGCTTGCATTTCAACCAGACTGGGCAGGTCATCCAGTGATTTAAGGTTGAAATAATCCAAGAAATGACGGGTAGTTCCCAACATTTCCGGCCTGCCAGGTACTTCTTTATGACCAATAACTTTCACCCAATCACGTTCCAATAAGGTCTTGATCACATTCGTATTGACCGCCACCCCCCGAACTTCTTCAATTTCTGCACGCGTAATGGGCTGACGCCAGGCAATCAATGCTAGGGTTTCAAGAAAGGCCCGCGAGTATTTTTGCGGACGTTCCTCATCATGGCGTTGCACCCACGGTTGGAACTGGGCACGGGTTTGCAGCCGAAAACCACTGGCAGTTTCTTTCAACTCAAAACTCTGCTCAGCACTGGCTGTTTGTAATGCCTCCAATGCCTGCCGGATAGCACCACGCGAGATACCCTCCTCTGGCAGGAAATAGCTCTCCAATTGCTCTAATGACAACGGTTTAGCCGCTGTCAGCAAAATAGCTTGCAGGATAGTTGCTAATTCCATTTAATCCTCCAGCGAAGCAACAGCGGCACGAATATACAATGGCGCATAAGCTTCATCTCCCTGCGTCACATCAATCAAGTGTGCCTTAAGCAACTCTAATACCGCCATTAAGGTCACGACTACCCCACGTCGCCCCTCCGCCAACCGGAACAAGTTCTCAAAGGGTACAAACTGCTGAAGCTGCACCGTAGACAACACCATGGTCATACGTTCACGAATCGACAAATGTTCGCGCCGGATTTCATGATGGCTAAACATATCCGCACGTTTCAATACACCTTGAAAAGCTAGCAATAACTCACGCAAACCAACCTCTGGTAGTGGACGTGGTGCTTTAGGGAAATCAGCAGCCGTTTGCACTAAGCAATGATCACGCTCCAAACGTGGCAAAGCATCCAAATCCGCCGCTGCCTGTTTGCATTGCTCATATTCCTGCAACTGACGCATTAATTGTGCACGCGGATCGTCCTCTTCCTCCACTTCGGTGTGACGTGGCAACAACAATCGTGACTTAATTTCCGCCAGCATGGCTGCCATCAGCAAATACTCTGCCGCAAGATCCAGTTTGAACTCTTTCATCAACTCGACATACGCCACGTATTGCTCAGTAATATGTGCAATCGGAATATCACAGACATCAAAATGCTGCCGCCGGATCAAATACAGCAACAAATCCAAAGGCCCTTCAAAAGCCTCTAAAAAGACTTCCAAGGCATCAGGGGGGATGTATAAATCCTCTGGCATCGTGATGACTTGCTCACCACGCACCACCGCCAGAGGCATTTCTTTTTGAATCACATGCATCAGAGATGGTGGGTGAAACTCATCGCTTCCATCACATCCGCAAGGGTTTCGCGGGCAACTTGGCGTGCTGCTTCTGAGCCTTCACGTAAAATGTCACGCACGCGCCCACGGTCTTGTTCAAACTCAGCCGCTCGTCGCTGGATGGGAACCAACTCCGCTTGTACCGCAGCAATCACCGGCTGTTTACACTCGATACAACCAATACCAGCACTGCGACAGCCTTCTTGAACCCATTGTTTAGTCGTCTCGTCGGAATAAACTTCATGGAACTGCCATACCGGACATTTCGCCGGATCACCGGGATCGGTACGACGACCACGGGCGGGATCAGTCGGCATCGTGCGAATTTTCTTTTCTACACTATCAGGGGATTCACGCAGTGAAATTGTATTGTTGTACGACTTTGACATTTTCTGACCATCCAACCCCGGCATTTTAGAGGCTTTGGTCAAGGCCGCTTGCGGCTCTGGCAAAATGATCTTGCCCGAACCTTCCAAATAGCCAAACAAACGCTCCCGATCACCCAATGACAAGTTTTGTTGGGATTCCAGCAACGCACGCCCCACATTTAAGGCTTCAGCATCACCTCGTTCTTGGTATTGACGACGCAAATCACGGTACATTTTCGCCTGTTTCTTGCCCATTTTATTGGCAGCTTGCTCCGCTTTCTGCTCGAAATCTGGCTCACGCCCATACAAATGGTTAAAACGCCGTGCTACTTCACGGGTCAATTCAATGTGGGCAACCTGATCCTCACCAACCGGTACACGATCCGCTTTGTAGATCAGGATGTCAGCCGATTGCAGCAAGGGGTAGCCTAGAAAACCATAGGTTGCCAGATCCCGTTCCTTGAGCTTTTCTTGCTGATCTTTATACGTCGGCACACGCTCTAACCAGCCAAGCGGGGTAATCATTGACAGCAATAGGTGCAATTCAGCGTGTTCCGGCACATGGGATTGTGTGAAAATCGTGGCAGAACTGGGGCTAATTCCCGCTGCCAGCCAATCAATCGCCATGTCCTCCACGTGCTGAGAAATCCCACCCGGAGTTTCATAATGTGTGGTCAAGGCGTGCCAATCCGCCACAAAAAAGAAACACTCGTAATTGAGCTGCATCTCCACCCAGTTTTTCAAGACACCGTGATAATGCCCCAGATGTAACAAGCCTGTCGGGCGCATCCCAGAAACGACACGCTGATTTTGCGAAGGTGTAGTACTCACATCAAACCTTTGTTGATCAAATAATAGAGGTAAGCAGATTGTAAAGTGTACCAATAATAGGACCAATAATTTGATCCAATACACCTAGCAATAGCAAAACGATCAGAATAGGAAAACCGTAAGGCTCAATCTTATCCAAGACATCCGCCATATTTCGCGGCACTAAGCCTGCTAACACCCGCCCACCATCTAACGGGGGAATGGGTAATAAATTTAGTACCAATAACACCAGGTTGAACACCAAACCAATTTGCGCCATGGTAATAAACCCGTCAGCAATATTAGCATCGGGTATTAAGCTCGCAAACACTGGCATCATGAGTACCCAAAACACGGCCATCAGCAAATTCGCAGAAGGCCCTGCAACCGCTACAATCGCCATGTCACGACGCGGCTGCTGTAAACTTCGTGCAGGGTAATGGCGAACAATACCGGAATTGCCCCCGCCACAATCAGGCGAATAACATAACCTAAATCCATTCCTTCCATGCTTAGTGCTCCACCAACCAGTCAACATTGCCTTTACCCTCACGCAGTATGACAGGCCGGGCTTCCATCAAATCCACTACCGTAGTGGGTTCATGCCCACAAAAACCGCCGTCAATAATCAAATCCACTTGATGCTCCAAAGACAAACGAATCTGGTAAGGATCAACCATCGGCAAATCATCCCCCGGTAAAATCAGGGTACTCGACATTAATGGCTCATTCAGTTCCTGTAACAAGGTTTGCGTGACAATATGATCCGGTATGCGCACCCCTATCGTCTTACGCTTAGGATTTTGCAAACGGCGCGGTACTTCGCGAGTCGCCTGTAAAATGAAAGTGTACGGCCCCGGTGTCAACGATTTGATCAAGCGATAATTCATATTATCCACTTGACCATACAAGGAAATTTCCGACAAATCGCGGCAAATCAAGGTGAAATTATGTTTATTGTCGACGCGGCGGATACGTTGAATACGTTCCATTGCCGCCTTGTCACCCAAATGGCAACCAATGGCATAACTGGAATCTGTTGGAAACACCACCACACCGCCATCACGGATGATAGTCACTGCCTGACGAATCAAGCGTATCTGAGGGTTTTCTGGGTGAATTTGAAAATACTGACTCATTGTACAATTATCGTTTAGAATGTTTAACTTTAACCGATTATACCAATACCTATGAAGTTCCTGTTTGACTTTTTCCCGGTGGCGCTATTCTTTCTGGTGTACAAGTTCTTCGGCGAGCTGCCGCCAGCGTGGATTGCTGCCGCTAATCAGTTGCCACTCATGGCGATCAACCAAAGCGAACCGAAAGATGCCATCTTAATGGCCACACTGGTTATCATTTTAGCGACTATTCTACAAAATGCCCTGTATTTTGCGATGCACCGTCGCTTTGAACGGATGCACCTGATCACCTTAGCCATCCTCATCGTCTTTGGTACACTCACCCTCTTCCTGAAAGACCCTATTTTTATCAAGTGGAAAGTCAGCATTATCAACTGGGGCTTTGCCTTAGCTTTCTTGATCAGTCAATACGTTGGAGCACGTAAAACGCTGACAGAACGCATGATGTCAAGCGCTTTGCAAGTACCACCCAAGATTTGGCAAACCACTAATCTCATGTGGGTAGGCTTTTTTGTATTCATTGGCGTACTGAATTTAATCGTAGCCTATGCTTTCAGCGAAGAAATTTGGGTAGACTTCAAACTGTTTGGCGTACTCGGTTTAACCTTTGCCTTTATCATTGCACAAGTGTTCTACCTGCAAAAACACGCGATTGAAACCGCTGAAAACACCCCCTAAATAGTTACCAAATGTTAAGGACACCCTTGCTATGTTATATGTCATTATTGGCGAAGATGTTGAAAACAGTCTGGCACAACGGCTGGCAGCACGCCCGGCACATCTGGAGCGCCTTCATGCCTTGCGTGATGCAGGTCATTTGCTATTAGCTGGCCCTAATCCTGCGATTGACAGTAATGATCCGGGCGAAGCGGGCTTCAGCGGCAGCGTCATTATTGCTGAATTTGACTCACTAGAAGCAGCACAATGTTGGGCAGATGCTGACCCTTACCGGGCAGCCGGTGTTTACCAACGTGTCACTGTGAAACCCTTCAAAAAAGTTTTACCTTAAACAACGACGATAGAGGACAACACTCACCATGCGTTTTAACACTAATAAAATGATTGCAACCGGGCTGGTTGGCTTAACACTGATGGCGACAAACCTGTATGCGGATGACCAAAAAGTCGTCGCAACGGTCAATGGCACTGACATCACCCAAGAAACGCTGGATACCGTAGTCGGCATGGTCGGTGGAATGCCAGGGGCGCAAGTTGACACCAAAGCCATTATCGACGACTTAATTATCACCGAATTAGCCCGTCAAGAAGCCAATAAAGCCGGGCTGGCTGAACGTCAGGAAATCAAGGACAAGATCAAGGATGCGACTGACCGTCTGGTACTCAACACCTGGACACAGGAAAAAGCAGCTTCCTTCAAGCCTAGCGACGATGAGCTGAAAAAAGCGTATGAAGAACGTACAAGCGGTGAAAAGCTGGAATACAAAGCCCGCCATATCCTGATGAAAACCAAAGAAGAAGCGCAAAGCATTATCAAGGAACTGGAAAACAAGGTTGATTTTGCAGACTTAGCCAAAAAATCATCTGATGGTCCTTCAGCCAACCAAGGTGGCGACTTAGGTTGGTTCAAACCCAGCACCATGGTTAAACCCTTTGCCGATGCTGTTGCTAAAATGGAACCCGGTACGATTACTAAAGAACCTGTACAAACTGAATTCGGCTGGCATGTCATTAAACTGGAAGAGCGTCGTGACGTAAAACCACCGGAATTCGACACCCTGAAACCACAACTGGAACGTGAATACCAGCAGAAAAAGATGCTGGCCTATATGGATGAGCTGAAAGCCAAAGCAGACATCAAGGTAATGCTACCGGAAACTAAACCCGCAGCAGATGCACCTAAAGCAGAAGACAAACCGACTGAAGCTAAGCCAGAAGAAAAGAAATAAGCAGAAAACTCCTCCTAACCTCCCCTTATCAGGGGAGGAACAAGAGAATACGCCATACCAATTAAAGGAGTCGTCATGAAAACAGAATGGAAAACTTTTCTTATTGATCACGGCGCAGAATTCAGCGGTGACTCACTCGTGTCTTTTGGCAACCCCGAACGTGAACGCCGTATCCCACCTCAAGGCGCTATTCTATGTGATTTATCGCATTTTGGCCTGATCAGTGTCAGCGGTGAAGATGCTACTACCTTCCTACAAGGTCAGTTAACTAACGACATTAAGCAAGTCACCGATACACAGTCCCAACTGAGTGCTTATTGCACCCCGAAAGGTCGCGCACTGGCGACATTTTTCATTACCAAACGCCAAGGGGTTTACTACCTCAGTGTGTCACGGGATCTGCTGGAACCCATCCTCAAACGTTTACGCATGTATGTCATGCGCTCCAAAGTTGCACTGGAAGATGCCAGTGCCAGCTTAGTACATTTCGGTTTCGCCGCACCGGATGGTGATGTACGCCTACAAGAAATTCTCGGCAAAGCACCAGCCAATGCTTATGATACTTTGCAGATCAATGGCTTAACCATTATGCGCCAACCTGCACCGATTCCTCGCTTCAAAATCTTGGGCGAATTGGACGATACCAAAAAACTGTGGGAACGCCTTAACGTCAACGCTGCCTGTGTCGGACGCAGCAGTTGGGAATATTTTAACGTCATGTCGGGCGTACCGATGGTCACGCAAGCCAGCTCAGAAGCGTGGGTTCCACAAATGCTGAATATGCATTTAATTAATGGTGTTAGCTTTACTAAAGGCTGCTTCCCCGGTCAGGAAATCGTTGCCCGCTTGAAATATCTGGGAAAAAGTAAACGCCAGATGTACCGCATTGGTATTCCGCATTGTGTAAATATCCCAAAGACTGGCAAAAATTTTTCCAGCGATACCGACCCAGAAGCAGGTACTATCCTGAATGCCACGCTGAATCCCGATGGTTATGTGGAGGCATTAGCGGTGATGAAAATTGCAGAAGCACACAAACCCTTACACTTAGGCGAATACGCTATTCAGATGCTGGAATTGCCTTATGCATTGGAAACCGAGTAATACGCAATTTCTTTACAATGGCTGTACTGCCACCTGAGGTTCAGGTTCTACCGGTGGCTCAAAGGTGGGCTGGCTTTGCCCCAGCTCCACACCAACATCCACCAGATCTTTCGTCACATCACTACCACTCACACCTGCCAACGCACCAATCAGACGCGCACGGGTATAGTGTTTCACTTTGCCCTCCAGACTTTCGCACAGACTATTCGCCAGCAAAAAGCGTTGGGTCACTTCAAGTCGCCCTTGAAATAACGTGAGTTGCGACAAGGTTTTGCCGTATAAGAAAAAGTTAACCCCAGCAATGAACTGCACCATTGCACCACCAATCACACTGATCACCGCCACTTCCATGCTTTGGCTCAACATAAAACCAATCGCCGCAAGGAAAAACAACAGCCCCACGACACTGGCAATTAATGCCCAGCGAAAACTGCGCCCCGCCTGTGACAAGGATAAATCGTAAAAACGTGACAGCAATTCAATCTGTGAAGCAGCAATCTCTTTCACATCACCACTGGCTGCTTCTGTCAAACGTTTTAAAGCAGGTTCTGCTGCGCCGGAAATAGCTTCCTGGCGGACATTGAGCAACCCACCCAACATGCCGTCTCGATGATTAGGGTTCATTTTGTTACTGCCTACAGGTTATGATGCTTTGATTATAGCCTAGAGGAAACCAAGCATCCGTGAAACCTCTATTATCCATCCAAAACTTGCAGGTACGTTTCAATACCCCCGAAAACGTAGTAGAAGCTGTGTGTGGTGTAGATTTGCACTTGGCTGCCGGAGAAACACTCGCAGTCGTCGGCGAATCCGGTGCAGGTAAAAGCCAATTATTCCATGCAGTTATGGGCTTATTGCCGCGTAATGCACAAGCCAGCGGGCACGTACAATTTGCAGGCACAGAATTATTAAATCAACCGCCACGCTTGCTGAACCAATACCGGGGTAAACGCATGGCGATGATTTTCCAAGACCCGATGACCGCACTCAACCCCTTGCTAACCATTGGGCGACAACTCACCGAAGTGCTCGAAGTGCACCAAGGCATGGCAGCCAAAGCTGCACGCCAACAAGCGCTTACCCTGCTGGAACAAGTACGGATTCCTGATGCCAGCCGCCGTTTGCAAAGTTACCCTTACGAACTGTCTGGCGGAATGCGTCAACGGGTGATGATTGCCATGGCCTTGCTGTGTGAACCAGAATTACTCATTGCGGACGAACCAACCACCGCATTGGATGTGACCGTACAATCTGAAATTTTAGCATTACTACGTGACATCCGGGCGGTGCGAAACATGGCAATTATCTTGATTACCCATGACCTGCCACTTGCGGGTGGCCTGTGTGACCGGATAGCAGTCATGCGTCATGGTCAAATCCTGGAAATTGACACCGTAAACAAGCTATTCCAACAACCGCAACACGTTTATACCCGCGAATTACTCCTCGCATCCCGACACTGAACATTTCTTTATTCTGGTAGTCTGAGAGACTAGACTAGGATCAGGGGTAAAAAGGGGAATGATTATGCAAACCAAACCGTACAACATAGCCGCTGGGTTGCTGCTTATTGCCAGCCTGTCACCCGTCAGTGGCTGTGCTGCTGAGACCGCCTTGGCTGTTGCACCGCCTGTCAACGCTGCTAATGGATTCACTTCTTTATGGCAACCGGGCTGGCAATGCGGCCAGGCAAATCAGGTCAGCCGCGCTTTTATAG
Source organism: Candidatus Thiothrix putei (assembly GCA_029972225.1). Classification (NCBI taxonomy): domain Bacteria; kingdom Pseudomonadati; phylum Pseudomonadota; class Gammaproteobacteria; order Thiotrichales; family Thiotrichaceae; genus Thiothrix; species Candidatus Thiothrix putei. Next base: position 1,613,432 of record CP124756.1, on the reverse strand, counting down.
ATTCACTTATAAAAAATAAGGCACTGCATGGCTATGCTTTAAACGGTGTATCCCTGCCACTGTTATTAGGGCAAAACCCAGCAGAATCAGGGGCTATTTTATTTGCGAAATCCCAAAACACATGGCGTGCTTACCCGATTGCGGATGGAAGTGCCGTACTGTCGGCCTATAGCACACCAGCTTTTAATCGCTTGATGCTGTTTGCCACTTGGGGGCGTGAAGGACTGGGCAATGATTACATGCTTCTGTATGGCAAAAATCAATTGAGTGAGTTTGGTTGTACCGCTGTGCATTTCCCCGCTGAGTTAAACCGCCCCGACTGGAATAACCGTTACCCCGGCCTGCATGATTTCAATATGGATACGCAAGGGCGTGGCTCACTTATTACCGCCGCCTATGTGCCTGCCGGTAACGGTGAGAAGAAGCAGTGGTATCAATACACCAGCAATGACTGGGGCAGAAACTGGAGCGAAGCACGGAAGATACCCGCGATGCCAGCCAAACTTGATGGCATTTTCCAACCCATCAGTGAGATTCCACCACCGGCATGGCTGCTGAAAAGCTTACTGGCAAGTACACCATAACCACAATTTGCTAGAATGCGCTTTTTTACGGCGACGTTCATTATGCTGCTGGATTTTAGTGTTTCCCAAACCTTGCTTGTGTGCCTGCTCTTTGTGTGGGCAGGTTTTGTACGTACCGGTTTAGGGTTTGGCGGAGCCGCTTTGGGGTTGCCGCTGATGTTATTTATTAACCCGGATCCCTTGTTGTGGCTACCGATCATTGGCACGCATCTGTTGTTCTTTTCCGGCCTCACCCTGAGCCAACGTCTGCATAATGTGGATTGGGCTTACCTACGGCAATCGTCACTCTACATCATCCCGCCAGCGATCATCGGGGTTTTCGGTTTGGTCAGTCTGCCTACCTTGTGGCTGAATGTGTTTATTTATTCAGTCAGCTTGCTCTATGGCTTTATCTGGATGTTGAACCGCACGATTGAAAGTCATCAGGATTGGGGAGACAAACTCCTATTGATACTGGGGGGGTATGTGGCAGGCACATCATTGACAGGCGCACCGTTGATGGTCGCGGTCTACATGCGCCATGTTGCCAAAGAACAGTTACGTGATACCTTGTTTGTGCTGTGGTTTGTGCTGGTCAGCATTAAAATGAGCACTTTTCTTGCTTTATCCGTCGACATGAACGTGATGGCGGCCCTGCTATTAATTCCGGTCGCTGCCATTGGGCATGTATTGGGTTTGAAAGCCCATAACGCTATTACCCAGAATGACGCGCTGTTCAAACGTTGGATTGGAGGGGGCTTAGTCATCGTCAGTGCATTAGGGTTATTAAATCTGTAAAACCCCGTTCAGGCCATTAACCCATGCCGTGCAAACACCGTCAACAAATGTTTGACGTTGGTGCTAATCTCTTTTTCTAAGCCCTTCCCACTGGTTTGTGCTTGTTTACCACCGGGAATTTGCAATGTGCCTGCTTCCACTTCCTCACACAAGCGGCTGATGAGTTCCGGCACTGTGTGCGTACCATCCAGCACTTGCAGCAAGCGCCTGGAAAACGCATCAAGGCTCAATGCCTGATGGCGGATGCTGGCAACACTTTGCCAACCTTCTGCCGCCTGTACTCGCGCCAACGCACTGGCTTGTGGGTACTCCGACCATTCGGGTTTGAGTAAACAGGGGGATAAATGACCGTATACTGCCCGGTAACTGTACAAACTGAACCATTCACTCACCAATTCACTGCGGGCATTGGCAAATTGCTTACCACCCGCTTGGCGAACCCGTTCTGCTGCATTGGCGTACAGCTCATCGAAATCTGGGGTATAAGGATGCACTGCCTGCAAATACAGCAAAGCGGCTTTACTAAGCGGATGCGTGACATTCAGCTCGGTATTATCCGGGGTCAAAAAAACCACAGGTTTGGTATTGCTGAGATTTTCCTTACCCTTAAGACGTAAGTTAGCGCTATAGAAGAAGGTGGTGAACACATCCACATCCACTACACGCTCCAATGGCACATCAGCGCGGCAGAGGATACTTTTGCGGAAGGCTCGCATTCGCACAAAATCCATCCACTGCTCATGTTGCAACGGGTCGTCAATGTCGCTCAACGCAGCTTGCGCAGGCATACTTAAGGTAGTGTCAAACAAGGTATGCAGATCCGTTTCACACACGTATTGCAATTCATGCCGTTCCGCATCTGCCAAGAACTCACTGAATAGAAAAGCATTATTTTCACCCGCTAAATACTCATGCAGTAAATAACTGGGGTGTGAATCAAGCAAATAGGCAATTTCTTTTTGCACATAACGCTGGCTGTCAGCTTCTGCACCTTGTAAAGCGTGTTGCAAGCGGCGCAAGGCTGAAATGGCTGCATGATATTTGGCGTCTGCCCCTGAAACTTCACGGGTAGCGTGCAACAATAAATCACGCAAACTGCCCCGCATTCGCCAACCGGGCAGCAAATTGTAACTAATGTAAGCCAGACCATGTGGCGACAAACAGTCCCGCACCAATGCTAAGATTTTTTCACGTACTGCGGAAGGAACCCACGAATACACCCCGTGAGCAATAATGTAATCAAACTGCCCCAGTACTGCGGGGTTAAGTTCTAAAATATCGCCCACATCCAAGCGAATATTCTGTAGATTCAATTGGCCGACAATACGTTGTCCAATCGCTACTTGTGCTGAGGAGAGTTCCACCCCCACAAATTCGCTGTGTGGCAAATGCCAAGCCATCGGAATCAAGTTACCACCTGTTGCCGAACCCAGTTCCAATACGCGACACTGTTGGGGAGAGACAGTGGAAATCCCAAACAATCGCCCTAACGCCGCAAGATTACCGGGGTGTGTTTCGGGAAAGGGATTGGTTTCGTAAGCAAGTTCGTCGTAAAAATCGACCATAACGGCAGGCTTCCCAAACTAAGTCAGTGGATAGGCAATGCTACCACCATCCTGAACTCCAGACGGGCATTGCCCGCATCTTTTAGCCAGAAATTTTGCACAGCCAATTGATGGGTTGCGGTTTGGATGAATTGCATCGTGTAAACATCATCGACAACAATACCCTCAAATAACAGCGGGGTTGCTGCTGCCTGCCACACCACTTCATTACTTTGCACATTTAGGATGTAAGCAGCGCCTTCATTACCGTTCAAACGCTTTTGTGCGATTAACGCGTTTAACTGCTGTTGCACCACGGGGTCATCAATGGCACTGAAGCGCCCATCGGTACGGTATTCCACACTACCCAGCAAGTCATACAGCAACTCGCCCTGCACTTCAGCATTAGCCGCCAGCTTATAGGGAAACACCAACAGGGTTGCTGCTAAAAAAGTCAACGCCAACCCTGTCAAGGCAATCCCTAAAGCAAAATGACGGGCTGTGCGATGCTGTACCGCAAACCATCGTTGCATAGTATTCCTACCTATCTAACACTCGAATACTGAGATTATAGACCAGAATAAGAAAAATGAATTGAAACTGAATTAAAGATAGCAATAAAGTTCAAATTTTCTGATAAGCGGCTTCCAAATAATGATATACGGTAAACAAGCCCATCGCCTCTCCTCCTATCGGACGACCGGCTCGTTCACGAGTATTCCAAGCCATCACATCAAAATGTACCCAAGGTATCGTTTCCGGCACAAACTCGTTGAGGAATAACGCAGCAGTTATTGCCCCGCCATAACTACCGCCACTGTTAGTAAAATCAGCGCAGCCACTTTTCAATTGGTCAAAATACGGGTGATGCAAAGGTAAGTTCCAGATCAATTCGTCAGCTTCGGTTGCTACAGCTTGCAGCTTTGCCGTCAGTGCTGCGTTATTACTGAAAAATACCGGGATTTCTGTTCCTAAAGCGACACGTGCTGCCCCCGTCAGAGTGGCAAAATCAAGCAGCAAGGCAGGCTTATGACTCACCGCATCCGCCAAGGCATCACACAACACCAAACGCCCTTCCGCATCGGTATTATCCACTTCCACCGACTTGCCCGCACGGGTCGCAAGAATATCACCAGGGCGGAAAGCATCCCCACCAATCGCATTATCCACCGCCGGAATCAGCACCCGCAGGTGGACTGGCAATTGCAATTGCATAATCAATTGCGCCAGCCCTAACACATGAGCTGCACCACCCATGTCTTTTTTCATCAGGCGCATGTACTGCGAAGGTTTAATATCCAAGCCACCCGTATCGAAACATACCCCCTTCCCTACCAGCGTCACTGCTGGATGCTCAGGGTTTCCCCATTGCAGCTTCAACAAACGGGGCGCATGAGCGCTGGCACGCCCAACCGCGTGGATCGCCGGATAATTCTGCGTCAGCAAATCATCCCCGACAACTTCGCTAAAATCAGCCTCAAACCTATGCGCCAATTGCTGCACGGCTGAGGCTAAATGCTGTGGCATCATGTGATTAGCAGGTTGATTCACCAAGTCACGCACCAGTGCTACCGCTTGAACAAACGCCTTAGCTCGCTCTTGCTGACTCTCGACGACTAATACAGGGCGAGCTCTGTTATCCGGCTTGGTGTAATGCTCAAAGCGGTAATAACCCAAACCCCAGCCGATGCTGGCTTGCAAGCTCTCTTCTGCCAACCAATCGCACACCAGATGGTAATGTCCGCCTGGCAATTTGTTCGGCAATGCCGCCAGCGCCCAACGTACCCCAGCATCAGTGCTATAACCCACCAACACTTTGCTGATGCCCCCCTGACCGTCTGGCACTAAACAAAGCTGCCCAGAACTAGCCTTAAAATCGTGCAATTTTGCCCATTGCCGTTCAGCCTCAGGCAGAGAGGCGCTAAACGCCTCCCACGCTGCTGGCAACAACGGATGAATCGCCACCGAATGCGCCGGTTTTTCGTGTGTAAACATCGTCTTCCCCCTGTAATCTTAACGCTTACAACCATCCCACCAGCACGGTGTGCTGCGGATAAAGTCCAGCAATGCTTGATACTTTGGCGCTTGGCTGGTCGGTTGCGTGATGTATTCCTTCGTACCCCACGGGCCGTGCTTGGTGAACGTGCGCGGCGCGGTGTAATGCATAAACAAGGTACCACCCTCGGCTTTCCATGCATTCAACAAGCGGTCGTAAACACCGCGCATCCGAGGGTCACGATTCGCCGCAAACAACACCGGATTAGGGAACTCATCATCGCTTTTGGTTTTGAAATCCGCCAGCCCTTGACCCGCTTCATACGCCACCAAGCGCAAACCGTATTTATCGGCAATCGCTTTTTGCATCCGCACATAACCCATTTCTTTGTCGAGTGAATGGCGATAAATCGGGTTATTAATCAAGTCAAAGGCTTCATCAACCGTTCTGACATTACGAATTTCCGCATGACCGCCGAACACATACGGGCCAATCGCGAAGGCATCCGCGTGTTTATAAGCGTCTTGGTGGCTCAACACGGTTTCGGTCAACTTATCATTCACCGTCCAGCCCGCCAAAATACGTACCAAACGCTCAGAGCCACCGTACACGCTTTCCCAAATCTTGAAAATCTCTACGGAACGTTGCGAATAATAACGGTGTCCGGCACGCTGCGCGTTGGAATCCAGCCCTAAACGCATCCCCTTATCAATCATGTAATTAGCTTGAGTGAAAATCGTATTCCACGCCTCGTTACTGTATTCGATATGCGGCTTGAGGTTACTGTTCAAATGCTGTTTCACATAAGACGCAAATTCACGCACATAATTATCGTCTGCCTCGTGCGGCAGCGTAAACCACGGGTCAGCATTCAAACGGTTGGCGAGTTCCACCTGAATTTCCAGCGGTGCGCCGCGTGTGGCTTCTTTGCCACCCCAAGTTGCCTTGCTTAATTGATTGCGATCTGACCAAGCGCGTTCATCACTGCGGGTCACGCCACTCATGTTCATAAAGCGAATTGAGCGAAAATCTTTCATGAATGCCATGAAATCAGGGTTGAAAATAATGCTACCGGAATGTTCCACAAACGACTTGAAATCCCCACACGCAGCGGCAGACGCCACGCGCTGGAACGGATTACTCGCGCAAATCCCACCCGGTGGCAGAATGCGGATATTGCGCACATAGTTCTGTGGATTACTGCGGGTAATCAACAACGACGCATTCAAGATGCCATCATCACCGGCTGCAAGCGTAATGCTGTCATAACCCGGTTTACGTTCGAGCAGGGTGGCATCATTCAGGTACTGAATTTCGCCTTCGCCGTCATACAGCACGGTATACGTGCCTTCAGGAATAACCGCAGCGGGTAAATTGGAGAGGAAACGTGTACCCGCTTGCCCGCCATTTAAATTGGCAGGCCAACCATTGGTGTCATAAACCACATTGCCTTTGGTCAACCAAGGGCTGGCTTCCTGAAAGGGCATCGCTGCCCGCATCAGGTCGATGAAAGGCATACTCGCATCGCTTTCCAAAATCTCGTTAGTATTCATGCCCAAGGGGGAGGCTGAATTATTCGTGGAAAATGCACCTTTCGCCGCAGACAAGGAGGTAGAACCCGTTGTCGTCGCTTTGCCGCCGGTAGTCGTACCGCAGCCCGTTACACCCAGTGACAACACGCCACCCATAATCACCAATCGGGTCAGTTTCGCCAGCATATTTAAGTCCTTTTCGTCGATTATCGCTTGTGATTTACCGTTTGCAACGAAGTCTAGCACGGGGTTTGCACTCGATGCGACGAATATGCTTTGCCTGCATGATGCACACCCATTACAATTGCGCCCTCATTATAGCCTTAACCTTTTATTGGAGTATTCCGCATGGCGATCGAACAAACCATTTCCATTATCAAACCTGACGCAGTGGCTAAAAACGTGATCGGTCAGATCTACAGCCGTTTTGAAAACGCTGGTCTGAAAATCGTTGCCGCTAAAATGGTTCACCTGAGCCAAGAACGCGCTGAAGGTTTCTACGCGGTACACAAAGAGCGCCCTTTCTTCGGTGATCTGGTCGCGTTCATGACCTCTGGCCCTGTCATGGTGCAAGTGCTGGAAGGTGAAAATGCCGTTGCTAAAAACCGTGAACTGATGGGTGCTACTAACCCTAAGAATGCAGACGCTGGTACAATTCGTGCAGACTTCGCTGATTCCATTGACGAAAATGCCGTTCACGGTTCTGACAGTCTGGAAAATGCTGCAATCGAAATCGCCTACTTCTTCGGTGAAGAAGGTCTGTGTCCGCGCACCCGTTAATATAGCGCTCATTTAAGGTAAACGTCATCTGTGTCTGACACTGTTAAGAAAGTTAATCTGCTGGATTTTAGCCATGAAGGGCTGAAAACGTATTTCACTTCCATCGGTGAAAAGCCGTTTCGTGCCACCCAAATCATCAAGTGGCTGCACCAGCTTAATGTCGACAGTGTTGACCAGATGACCAATATCAGCAAACCGCTGCGCCAATTTTTAACGGATAATGCCGTGATTCGCGCCCCGGAAATCGTGATGGATCAGCAATCTGCTGATGGTACGCACAAGTGGTTGCTGCGGCTGGACGATGGCAATGCCATTGAAACCGTATTCATCCCCGAAGACGACCGGGGGACGCTGTGCGTTTCCTCGCAAGTCGGTTGTGCGCTGGATTGCACCTTCTGCTCCACTGCCCGCCAAGGTTTCAACCGCAATTTAACGACGGCGGAAATCATTGGGCAATTATGGGTCGCCAAACGCACCTTGCAAGCTGACCCCAAAGGTGCTCGCGTCGTCAGCAATGTGGTGATGATGGGCATGGGCGAACCTTTGCTGAATTTCGATAACGTCATCAATGCCTTACGCTTGATGATGGATGATAATGCTTACGGTCTGAGCAAACGCCGCGTCACCCTCAGCACCTCTGGCGTATTACCTGCATTGGATCGTTTAGCCGATACGCTGGATGTTTCACTCGCCGTTTCCTTGCACGCACCGAATGACGAATTGCGTGACCAACTGGTTCCCTTGAACCGCAAATACCCAATCAAGGACTTGCTCGCCATGTGCCGCCAGTTCTTGGAGAAAAAGACCACCGAACGCAATCACATTACGTGGGAATACGTGATGCTGGATGGCATCAATGATAGCGATGCCAATGCCCACGAACTCGCCAAAATACTGAAAGGCATTCCCTCGAAAATCAACCTGATTCCGTTCAACCCGTTTCCCGAAACGCGCTATAAACGTTCTAGTAACAATCGCATACACCGTTTCCGTGATATTCTGACCGAAGCAGGTTATACTGTCATCACCAGAAAAACACGGGGCGAGGATATTGATGCTGCTTGCGGGCAACTTGCAGGTCAGGTCAATGACAAAAGTCGCCGAGAGATACATTTCGCACGCATCGAACGGTTATAAAACAGCAATGAAAATAATAAAATACGCATTGTTTACAATGTTAGTTAGCAGCATGGGTGGCTGCTCCAATACAATTTCCAGCACTGATGACAAAACAGGCAGTTATTACACCCAATTAGGCATCGGTTACTTGCAGAAAGGGCGTTTGGATTTAGCTAGCATTAATCTGGAAAAAGCCTTGGCGCAAGATTCACGCTCCGCACCGGCACACCATTATTATGCCTTGCTTCAAGAGCGCTTGAAGGATGATGCTAAGGCGAATAAGCACTTTCGCAGAGCACTCAGCCTTACGCCCAAAGACCCTGACTTACTGAATAACTACGGCTCACACCTGTGTCGCACGCAACAGTATGCCGCCGCCGAAACGGCTTTTCTCAAAGCACTTAGTGACCCGCTCTATAAAACGCCGGAATTTGCCTACACCAATGCAGGCATTTGCACCAAAAAAGCGGGCAATGTGGCAGCAGCAGAAACGTATTTCCGCCAAGCACTGGAAAAAAACGACCGTTTCTCGGAAGCGCTTTACCAGATGGCCAGATTGCACCATGAAAAAGGTGAGCCAGCCAAGGCAGAAGCATTTATTTACCGCTATAATGAAGTGGCACCGGCAACCCCGGACAGTTTGCTGCTGTGTTACCAAGTACAAACACGCTTGAATGAAACGGATAAAGCGGATGCCTGTGCCAGCACCTTGCGGGAAAAATTTCCTGATAGCAGCGCTGCCAGCCAAATTGATTGATTAAACTGGAGGACACGTGACAGAGACAGCCCACTCAGTCGAAGAAAGGACATCTGCTGCGGTGCAACCCGGCGACCTGACCGCCCTGCTCGTGGCTTGCCGCGAAAAAGCGGGACTTGACATCGAACAAGCAGCGGAAGAACTGCACCTGTCCACTCATATTATTAAAGCACTGGAACGGGAAGATTTCGCTCACCTGCCCGAACCGCCTTACGTTCGGGGCTATTTGCGCGGCTATTCCAAACTGGCAGACATTGACGCTAAAGAGCTGATTCGCACTTATGAAGCCCTGCGCGGTGCAAAGCCCGATGAAATTGCCCATCACTTTGCTCCCGCTAGACCGCTCAACAAAGTGGCACAGCCCATGATGTCAACCTCTACCCTGAAATTCATCGGGTTTGGGGCGTTAGTATTATTATTGGGATTATTTTCCATGATTCCGGGGGTGCGTGACTGGGCAAATCATACTTGGTCATCGTTTTCTGCACAAACCAATCCACCCGATACCCAACAACGCCCGCCATCTGCCATGGAAGCTTACGTCGCGCAAAAAGAAGCCATGGAACGTGAAAAAGCCGCTACCGAACAACAAGCTCAGCAAGCAGCAACACCCAGCGTTCCCACACCAGCGCCAGCACCTATTCCTGAAGTGGTAGCAACCGCGCCAACCGAGGCTAAAGCGGCTGAAACAACCGCCGTAACGCCTGCTCCTGCAACCACGCCTGCAACAACAGCACCCAACGCAGCGGAAACACCCGTCACACCACCGGCAACAACCCCGACCGATACCGCTGCAACGCCAACCGATGCCACCACGCCGCCCATTGCCGGTGAAGTCAGCATCAAAATGGAATTCGCCGAAGAAGTCTGGATGCAAATCAAAGGTGATGATAAAAAGACCTTGTTCGAGTCCCTCAACACGGCTGGCAACATTAAAGAATTCAAAGCCACACCACCGCTGAATGTCAAAATCGGTAATGCACCGGGCGTTAAGATTTTCGTCAATGGTCAACCCTTCGATTTGACCACACACACCAAAGGCAGCGTTGCCCGTTTCCGAGTCGAGTAAGCATGAGCAAAAATATCCAATCTATCCGGGGAATGAATGACATTCTGCCGGATGCTACCCCCGCATGGCAGTACCTTGAAAACACCGCCCGCACCTTGCTCAACCGTTATGGTTACAGCGAAATCCGTATGCCCATCGTCGAGCAAACCGACCTGTTTTCACGCGCTGTGGGCGAAGTAACCGATATTGTCGAAAAAGAAATGTACACCTTTAACGACCGTAACGATGACAGCCTGAGTTTACGCCCGGAAGGTACCGCAGGTTGTATTCGCGCAGGCATTCAACACGGCCTGTTGCATAATCAGCAACAACGCCTATGGTATATCGGCCCCATGTTCCGCCACGAACGCCCACAAAAAGGCCGCTACCGCCAGTTTCATCAAATTGGCGTGGAAGCTTTCGGGATGCCGGGGCCAGACATCGACGCCGAACTGATTGCCATGACCGCACGATTGTGGAAAACCCTTGGTGTGCGTAATCTGCGGCTGGAATTGAACACACTAGGTACGCAAGAATGCCGTCATGCCTACCGTGAATTACTGGTGGAGTACTTTACCGCCCATCAGGATAAACTGGACGAAGATTCCAAACGCCGCCTATATACCAACCCTTTGCGCATTCTGGATACCAAAAATCCTGACTTGAAAGACATCGTAGCCGCCGCGCCCAGCCTGCACGACCATCTGGATGAGGTTTCCCGTGAACACTTTGCCACCCTGAAATCACTATTGGATAGCATGGGCATAGCCTACGAAGTCAACCCCCGTTTGGTACGTGGGTTGGATTACTACACCCACATGGTTTTTGAATGGGTCACCGATGATCTCGGCGCACAAAGTACCGTTTGTGCAGGCGGGCGTTACGATGGGCTAGTCGAACAACTTGGCGGCAAACCCACTCCCGGCGTTGGCTTCGGCATGGGGCTAGAACGCCTGATCTTATTGCTGGAAACACAAGGTATTGAACTACCAATCACTGCACCCGATGTTTACCTGATAATGGCAGGTAAAACCGCGATTCAAACAGGTTTAGGGCTGGCGGAGACTTTGCGAGATGCTTTACCAAACTTACGCCTGATCAGTAATGGTGGTGAAGGCAGTTTCAAAACACAAATGAAGCGTGCTGACAAATCCAATGCCCGTTTTGCACTGATTCTGGGTGAAAATGAGGTGGAACGCGGTGAAATCGGTCTCAAACCCTTGCGTGCCGAGGGTGAGCAGATTAACCTCCCCATCAGTCAAATGGCACAACAACTCGCTGTTTTTCTCGAAAACACACAACAACACTAATCTTAATGACACATAACTCAGGGGCAAACTGATGTCTGATTACAAAACCGATGATGAAAAAGTCGAAGAACTCAAAGCATGGTGGAAAGAAAATGGCACATCTGTCATTGCAGGAATTGCCCTAGCCATTGGCGGTCTGTTTGGTTGGCAGTATTGGAAAGACTACCAAGCCACCACTGCGGCTGAAGCATCAGCATTGTACGCAAAAGCCGAAAAAGCCAGTGAAACCTCGTTAGAGCAAGCACAAACCGATATTCAAACTTTGCAAAGCAGTTACGCATCCACGCCGTATGCCGCGATTGCCAGCATGAAAGCAGCACAACAATACGCTGAAAAAGGTGAATACAAACCGGCAGCCACCGCATTACGCTGGGTCGTCGACAACAGCAAAGAAGCTGATTTCAAACACCTTGCCAACATTCGTCTTGCCCGTGTGCTACTTTCCATGAAAAAAGTGGACGAAGCACAAACACTGATTAACCAGACCTACCCTGAGGCTTATCAGGCATTGATCGAAGAGCTAAAAGGCGACATTTACGTTGCCCAAAACAAACTTGCTGAAGCACGTGCCGCTTATGACAAAGCGATGCTGAGTGCCGCTGGCAGTTCTGGCGAAATCATCAAGCTGAAACGTGACAACCTCGGCGAGGGAACGTAAAAAGGACATCATGAAACAAATTACCGCCGCCCTGCTAGTTGCTGTTGCCCTATCAGGTTGCAGTACTTTATCGCAAATGACTTCAGCGGTCATACCTGCCAAAACAGAAAACCCGCCTAAAGCCTTGAAAGACATCAAGACGACAGCAGCCGTGCGTACTGTATGGCAGGTCAGCACTGGCAGCGGGATAGGCAAAGACTACGTGCGCATCCATCCTAATGTCGATGAAAATGCCGTGCTGGTGGCAGGTGGGCGTTCAGCGAGCGCATGGAACAAAGTCAATGGCGGGCGTATCTGGCAAACCACTCTTGATAGCGATGTTACTGGCGGCGTCAACAGTGGTGAGGGTGGCGTTTTTCTCGGCACAGCCAATGGCCGTGCTATCGCCCTAGACCGTCAAACGGGTAAAGTACGCTGGTCATCCCCATTAGGCAGTGAAGTGCTTGCCGTTTCACCAGCAAAAAACGGTGTTGTGGTATTCCGTACCGGCAATGGTGGTTTGCACGGGTTATCTGCACAAGACGGGCAAATACTTTGGCAACAAGGACGCAAAAGCCCCACCTTATCGCTACGCGGTACCAGCACCCCAATTGTCGTCGGGGGTATGGTTATCGCTGGGTTTGATAACGGTGCAGTCACTGCTTTCGATATGCAAAGTGGCAAAGGCTTATGGGAAGTGACACTTTCTGTGCCACGCGGCAGCAGCGACCTTGATCGCATGACGGATGTAGACGGCGAAATGAAAGCACTTGGTGAAGCACTGTTTGCAGCCAGTTACAACGGGCGTATAGCTGGAATCAATATGCGTGATGGCAGTGTTGCATGGGCAGCGCCCTATTCCAGCTATACCGGCGTAGAGGCTGACCCCAATGGCCTTTACACCAGTAGCGATACAGGCGATGTGTGGAAACTAGAACCCCTCTCTGGCAATCCAGTATGGAAACTGGATGATTTACAACGTCGCCAACCCACCGCACCTGCGCTATTCGGTCAGTACCTTGTAATAGGTGATTACCAAGGCTATTTGCATTGGATCAACACTAGCAATGGTCAGATAGCCGCACGTACTCAAGGTGATAAAGCCGGTTACACTGTTGCCCCCGTAAAAGAGGGTAATGCCGTTTATAGTTTGGGTAAAAGCGGCTTACTATCGGCTTTCAGTATCCAATAAACGGATCCAAGCGGGATGGGCTGCCAGTGCTTGCAGCGCGTCCTGCAATAAGGTTTTGCCAGGCTCCATTCGAGGCCATGTAGATAAACCAGAAGGATGCGGCAGCGGCAGCAAATCTACTTCACGTCCCTCAATCAAGGTACGATGACACTTCCCCACCACCTCATCCAGCTTCTTGGCATCCATGAACTGGCTGATTGCTAGTTTTCCAATCAAAATAATCAGTTGTGGGCGCAATAGCCGAATTTCTGCCATTAACCAGCGTGAACAATTCGCTACCTCCTCACCCGAAGGTACACGGTCACCACCCTGCGGCTGTTTACCCGGAAAACAACGGCAAATGGCTGACACATGTATACACGCTGCCGAAACGTGTCTTCATCCAAACCGATGCCAGCAAACCATTTGAACAGGGTTTTACCGGCAGTCCACCCAAAGGGACGCATAACCTTGGCTTCATGGATGCCGGGTGCTTGCCCAATAGACATTACGGGTGATAATACTGGCTCACCCGTAATGACGGGGCGAATCATCTGGGGGCAAAGTGTACACTGTCGTAAGGCTTGTTGATGCTGCAACAAATCGACAGGAGGGGCAAACACTTGCACCATCACAGACAAACTTGAATCAAGTGGGCAATATCAGCATCCATCAACTCAATCGGGTTGGTTTTCATGCTCGAACCCCGTGAATGCGCAACAATTTTTGGAATATCAGCGGCGGTAACACCGAAATTTGTCAAACGCGGCAACTTCAGTTGTTGCACCCACGCCGTCAAGGTATGGATCAAGAATACTCGTGCACCGACGGGATCAACATGGCTACGTCCTCGCAAAAGCTTGCCGATAGCCGTGTATTTTGCCAACGCTGGATTCTCTGGTTCACGGGCTTCCATCAGGTCGATATTCAGACGGGTTGCTTCTAAAACCAACATGCCACAACCCACGCCGTGTCCGATAGCGTGAAAAGCACCTAAGGGGGCAACCACGCCATGCACTGAACCCAACCCGGTTTGTGCCAGACAAATACCCGACAACAGCGAAGCGTAAGCCATTTTGCTACGCGCCTCACTATCGGTCGGATCAGCATAGAAAGCCAGCAAGCTATCACGCACTGCTTCCATTCCTGATAACGCCAAGGCATCCGTTAGTGGGTTAGCGCGGATGGAAACGTAGGCTTCCATCAACTGGGTAAAAGCATCCATCCCATTGGCAGCAATTTGTGCAGGAGGACAGGTGACAAGCAAATCTGGGTCAATGATGGCGTATTCAGCCACCAGCTTATCGTCACGAAGCGATTTCTTAAAACCGTGTTCGCCCTGCACCGAAAGCACCGCATTTTTAGTCGCTTCTGACCCCGTGCCAGCCGTAGTCGGCACCGCAATGAAGGGAGTGGATGTGCCTTGATAAGGCAGTTCAAGACCAACACCTTCCAAATGATCCATGACAGAATTACCCGGCTTGAGCAATCCAGCGACAGCTTTAGCTGCATCCAAAGGGCTACCACCGCCAATACCGATCACCACTTCAAACTGCCCTGCGGTATATGCCACCAACGTGGCATCAACCCATTGCGGGGAAGGCTCTTGCGTCACTCGGCAGATTTCCCACGTAAACCCAGCGCGTTGTAAGTCATCAAATAAAGTAGCAGCAGCGGCAGAGTTTGTGAATGAATTAGCCCCAGTGATAATCAACAAACGCTTACCGTATTGGGCAGCAATGCTGGGCAATTTGCGGATAGCGCCAGCACCGAACTCAATTCGTGGCAGACGCGCAATCGAAAAAGGGAAAATATTCTGTAGCACCGGCATCAATGTCCTTGTATAGCTTACTTATGGCTATGCGCAACCAACGCGAGCTTTTGCGAATCAACAATCTGAAGTGCTTGATGTCTTTCAATCACCACCCCTTCCCGCTTCCATTGGGCAAATAATCGGCTGACTGTCTCAATGGTTAACCCCAACAACTGAGCAATATCCAAACGGGACAACACCAACGGCGTCCACTCGCCTACTGGAGTCGTGTTACACCATGCCAGCAAGAAAGAGGCCAATTTTTCCTGGGAACGTTTTGCTCCCAACTCCAGCAAACGCTCATCAGCATGTTGCAACTCTTTGATACAATGCATCATGATGAGACGTTCAACTTCTGCACGCGACTCACCCAATACACTCAATTGTTCCACAGGAACACGGCATACCGTTGCATACTTTAGCGGTACGGCACTGTGGTTATAACGAATATCCACAAAACCATCGAAGCCAAAAATTTCACCTGCCTTGACAATCCGAATAATCTGATCTTTACCGTTAGAAGTGGTTTTAAACAGCTTAACATAACCATCGTGCAAGATATAAAAATGCTGGGCACTCACACCCGCAGCGTAAATAGTTTCTGCTGCCATGTATTCTAACGTTTCACTGGCGACACTTTTTAAGGCATCACTGAACTTACCCCCTAACTCAGCAAAGAGCGCAAATTCATCTAAAGAGCATTTTTCCGCTTGCTTATTGCCGATCTGAGATTCCATGATTTCACATCCTAACAGTACTAGTTTTCAGTGTTAGTGATTGCCAGTACCTGCGCATTGTGATTTATCAATGTTTTCAGGAATATTAAAGGATTGAGGGGCTACATAATCGCAATCGGGTAAGAACCAAGAACACGCACAATCTCAGCATCTTGGCGCAAGTTTTCCAGTGCATTGTGAATGGCTTTATCGTGTTCATGCCCGCGTACATCCAGGAAGAAAAAGTATTCCCAATTGGTGGTACGTGAAGGACGCGACTCAATCCGAGTCATATCCACGCCATTTTCTGCCAGTGGCTTCAACAAGTGGTACAACGAACCGGGACGATTGCGCGTCGATACCAGCAACGACGTGCGGTCATTGCCACTCGCGCCCACCATCTGATCACCAATCACCAAAAAGCGTGTCGTGTTATTAGCATTGTCTTCAATACTATCTTGAACGATTTGCAAACCGTAAATCGGTGCAGCCTGACGACTACCCAATGCCGCCGCAGTATCATCGCTAGCAACCAAGCGTGCCGCTTCCGCATTGCTGCTGACCGGAATGCGTTCGACATGCGGTAAATGTTTATCCAGCCAATAACGGCATTGCGCCAACGATTGCGCGTGTGCATACACCTTTTGCACGCCTTGCCAGTTTTCATGGCGACACATCAAATTCTGGTGGATGCGCAAAGAAATTTCCCCGCAAATCCGCAAATTCGACTGCATAAACATATCCAACGTGTGCGTAATCACGCCTTCGGTGGAATTTTCAATCGGCACAACCCCGTAACGCACCCTGCCCGCCTCCACTTCGCGGAACACTTGCCCAATCGAATCCACTGGCAAGGTGCCAACATTCATCCCAAAATGCTTGAAGGTGGCTTCTTGGGTGAAGGTTCCCGCAGGCCCCAAATACGCAATGCGCATCGACTCTTCCAGCGCAAGGCAAGAGGCAATGATTTCGCGGAACAAGTGCGTCACTTGCTCATTGCGCAACGGGCCTGCATTCAACGACTGCATCCGCGTGAGGATTTGCGCCTCACGTTCCGGGCGGTAGAATTTCGCGTTCGGGTCTTCCGCCAATTTCGTGTGCGCGACTTCTTCGGCACAGCGGGCGCGTTCATTCAACAACGCCAGCATTTGGGTGTCGAGCGCATCAATACGTTCACGCAAGGCGGCAAGCCTTTCACTCATAATAACCTTACCTTCAAAACGCCGGGGATAGCCGCCAAGGCTACCCGTGTATCTTCATTCACCACCGAATCCACGTCCATCAGCGTGTAGGCCATATTGCCTTTGGAATCGTTCATCATGTGGGCGATATTCACGCCAGCCTGCCCCAGAACATGGGAAATTTTACCCAGCATATCCGGGTTATTCTGGTTTACCAACGCAATGCGAGCCAGCCCTGTGCGGCGCAATTTCACGTTCGGCAGATTGACGGAATTGCAGATATTACCGTTTTCGAGGTAATCACGCACCTGATCAGCCACCATGATGGCACAATTTTCCTCTGCTTCACGGGTGGAAGCGCCCAAGTGCGGCAAGGTAATCACACGCGAGTTGGTGCGCAGGGCATTGCTGGGGAAGTCACACACATAGGCGTAGACCTTGCCGCTTTCCAAGCCTGCCAATACTGCACGCTCATCCACAATACCGTCGCGGGCGAAATTGAGCAGCACTACGCCGTCTTTGAGCTTTTGCAGGCTGTCAGCATTGACCAGGTTACGGGTGCTGTCGATCAGCGGCACGTGGAAGGTGATGAAGTCGGACTGTGCCAGCAGCGTATCGAGATTCGGTGCGGCTTCCACGTCGGAATCGAGTTGCCAAGCACGTTCGATGGTAATGGTCGGGTCATAGCCGATCACGTTCATGCCTAAATGGCGGGCAGCATTGGCGATTTTCACGCCGATTGCACCTAAACCAATGACGCCTAATGTCCTGCCCGGTAGTTCAAAGCCGCCGAATTTTTTCTTGCCTGCTTCAACGGCAACACTCATTTCAGCGTCCGTGCCTTGCAAACCGCGCACAAAATCCATTGCTGGGGCAATGTTGCGGCATCCCATTAACATGCCAGCGAGTACCAGTTCTTTGACGGCGTTGGCATTGGCTCCGGGGGCATTGAATACCACCACGCCACGCTCAGACAATTTCTGTACGGGGACGTTATTCGTGCCAGAACCGGCACGCCCTACTGCTAATAAGTTGTCGGAAAAAGCGTAGTCGTGGAGTTTGAAAGAGCGGAGGAGGATGGCATCAGCATCAGCGGCATTGTCGGAAACGCTGTAACGCTCAGCGGGGAGGCGGTTCAAGCCTTTGGAGGAAATGGCGTTGAGGGTTTGAATCTTGTACATGGGGGAGCTTCCTGTGGTGGTGGATGGTCGGACTAAAGTCCGACCTACAGGCATGTACGTGTAGGTCGGGCTTCAGCCCGACATCTTGGTATCAAGAAATATTCTGTTACCCGTTCTTCTTCGCAAAGTCTTGCATAAAGCTGACCAGCGTATCGACGCCCGCTTCTGGCATGGCGTTGTAAATGCTGGCACGCATCCCGCCGACGGAACGATGGCCTTTCAAGGTGGTTAAACCCTGTTGCGCCGCTTCACTAAGGAACGCTTTGTCGAGATCAGCATTTGCCAACGTGAACGGGACATTCATCCACGAACGGCAATCCGCCGCCACAGGGCTATTGTAGAAACCGCCAGAGGCTTCAATCGCGGTGTAGAGCTTTTGCGCTTTACGTTCGTTGAGGGCAGCCATGCCTGCCAAGCCGCCTTGCTGCTTGATCCACTTGAACACCAAACCGGACAAATACCAGCTATAGGTGGCTGGCGTGTTGTACATGGATTCGTTATCCGCGTGGATTTTGTAATCAAACATGGTCGGCGTACCGGGCAAGGTTTCGCCAATCAAGTCATCACGCACAATGACGATAGTCAGACCCGCAGGACCAATGTTTTTCTGCGCACCGGCATAAATCAGGCCGAATTTGCTGACATCCAGCGGACGCGAGAGGATGGTGGACGACATATCCGCCACCAACGGCACATCACCTGTTTCAGGAATCCACGCAAATTCCACCCCACGGATAGTTTCGTTCGGTGTGTAGTGCAAATAAGCCGCATTGGCATCGCACGTCCACGACTCAAACGCCGGAACGCTGGTGTAATTGCCCGCTTTGGTAGAAGCAACCACATTAACATTGCCATAACGCTTGGCTTCCTTGATCGCCTTGGCTGACCAATCACCGGTATCCACGTAATCCGCCGTGCCTTTGCCGCGCAATAGGTTTTGCGGAATCATCGCGAACTGGCTGCTTGCGCCACCTTGCAAAAACAACACTTTATAGTTGGCCGGAATACCCATGATTTCGCGCAAATCCGCTTCGGCTTCGGCAGCGATGGACATGTATTCCTTGCCACGGTGACTCATTTCCATCACCGACATGCCACTCCCGTTCCAGTCCAGCATTTCGGCTTGGGCTTGTTCAAGGACAGATTGCGGCAACATGGCAGGGCCTGCGCTGAAATTGAATACTCTTTTCATAAGTGCTTATTCCTGATCGTCAGTTAAATCTGTAGTGTCATCTTCGTCGGCGGCATCGCTGGCATCGGTCAAAATCGGCGCAATTTGCACCAGTTTTTCCCCGTCGTTGAGGCGAATCAAGGTCACGCCCTGCGTATTACGCCCGACGATGGAAACGTCAGCAACGGGGGTGCGCACCAAGGTTCCGCCATCGGTGATGAGCATGATTTGGCAATCTTCGCGTACTTGCACCGCACCGACCGCATTACCGTTGCGGTCAGAGGTTTGGATCGCAATCACGCCTTGCCCGCCGCGCCCTTGCTGCGAGAATTCTTCGGCACGGGTGCGTTTGCCGTAACCGTTTTCAGTGGCAATCAGCAATTCGCCCTCACCCAAAATGATGAGCGCGTTGACTTCCTGCCCATCATCCATGCGAATGCCACGCACGCCTGCCGCAGCACGCCCCATTGCCCGCACGTCGGATTCGTGGAAACGAATCGCTTTGCCGGAAGTGCTGAACAACATGACTTCGTTATCGCCGTTGGTAACAGCCACGTCGACCAACTTATCGCCGTCACGCAAATCGACCGCGATAATGCCCGCAGCACGTGGGCGCGAGAAATCAGTCAGCGGGGTTTTCTTGACCGTACCTTCGGAGGTTGCCATGAAGATGTATTTGTCTTCGGCGTATTCGCGAATAGGCAGCACTGCGTTGATGCGTTCGCCCTCTTCCAGCGGCAGCAAGTTGACCATTGGCTTGCCGCGTGCGCCGCGTCCGCCCATTGGCAACTGGTAAACTTTCAGCCAATACATGCGCCCACGGCTGGAGAAGCACAGCAAGGTGTCGTGCATACTGGCGACGAACAGCTTTTCGATGAAATCTTCGTCTTTCATCGCCGTTGCTGCTTTACCACGTCCGCCGCGTTTTTGCGCACGGTAAGTGTCCAGCGTTTGCGCTTTGGCGTAACCGGCGTGTGAGAACGTGACCATGACTTCTTCGTCAGCAATCAGGTCTTCCATGCACAGGTCTTCACCGACCACGTTGATTTCGGTGCGCCGCTCATCGCCATAGGTATCACGTACCAGCAACAATTCGTCGCGGATCACTTGCAGCAAACGGTCAGGGTTAGCGAGGATCTCCAGCAAATCGGCAATTTTTTCCAATAATTCGCGGTATTCGGCAAGGATTTTGTCTTTTTCCAAGCCCGTTAAACGGTGGAGACGTAAATCCAGAATCGCCTGTGCCTGCACTTCAGACAGCCAATAACCGTCAGGGCGCAAACCGTATTGTTCCGGCAAATCGTCAGGGCGGCAGGTATCCGCACCCGCACGACTGAGCATGTCGCTGACAATGCCCGCATTCCAAGCACGCGCAATCAAACCGAGCTTAGCGTCGGCAGGGCTAGGCGCGGATTTAATCAGCGCGATGATGTCGTCAATATTGGAAAGCGCCACCGCCAAACCTTCGAGGATATGGGCACGTTCCCGCGCTTTACGCACTTCAAAAATCGTGCGGCGGGTAACGATTTCGCGACGGTGGCGCAAGAAAGCTTCCAGCACATCTTTGAGGTTCAGCAAACGCGGCTGCCCATCCAGCAACGCCACCATATTGATGCCAAACACGCTCTGCATCTGGGTTTGCTTGTAGAGGTTATTCAGAATCACATCGCCGGATTCGCCGCGCTTGAGTTCGATCACCATGCGCATCCCGTCTTTGTCGGATTCGTCGCGCAATTCGGAAATGCCTTCGAGCTTTTTCTCTTTGACCAGTTCGGCGATTTTTTCCAGCAATCGGGCTTTATTCACCTGATACGGCAATTCATGGACAATAATGGTTTCGCGACTGGTGCGCTCATCCAGTTCAACCGTCGCTCGCGCCCGCACGTAAATGCGCCCTTTGCCGGTGTGATAGGCATCCCGAATCCCGCGTGCGCCGTTGATAATGCCCGCTGTGGGGAAGTCCGGCCCCGGCAGGTATTCCATCAAATCACTGATGGTCAACTCTGGATTGCTTAATAACGCGAGGCAGGCGTTAACCGTTTCGGTCAAGTTATGCGGCGGAATATTCGTCGCCATCCCGACCGCGATACCGGATGAACCGTTGATCAGCAGGTTGGGCAAGCGCGTGGGGAAAACGCTGGGTTCTTTTTCATTGCCATCGTAGTTGGGGACAAAATCGACAGTTTCTTTGTCGATGTCCATTTGCAACTCGTGCGCCAGCTTAGACATACGCACTTCGGTATAACGCATCGCGGCGGGGGAATCGCCGTCCACGGAACCAAAGTTACCTTGCCCATCCACCAGCATATAGCGCAATGAAAACGGTTGTGCCATCCGCACCATCGTGTCATAAACGGCAGTATCGCCGTGGGGGTGGTATTTACCGATGACATCACCGACGACGCGGGCGGATTTTTTGTAGGGCTTGTTCCATTCGTTGCCGAGTTCGCTCATCGCAAACAACACGCGGCGGTGGACGGGCTTCAAACCATCCCGCACATCCGGTAACGCACGTCCAACAATGACACTCATTGCGTAGTCCAAATAGGACTGGCGCATTTCATCTTCGAGATTAACCGGGATAATTTCCTTGGCAAATGTGGCCATATTCTTGTTCGATCACCTAAATCATGAAGAGCGGGATTGTATCAGAAAATGCAAGGATGTGCGCATTTGCGTGAGCCTAGGCATATCAATGTTGAGCCTGATAGTTTCAGGATGTTGATCTATTTCAAGCAAGCCACTAACGCTTAGTGATAAGCTTTCTGTATTGTCAATACTCTTAGCTTAATTGATCAGCAATAGCTGTCGGAACATTTATGAAAACTCAACTCATCGCCCTCAGTTTTGTACTGGTAGCCTTCTGCACGGCCTGTAATGACAACGTTGTTAGCAAAGAAGCCTTAGGTGAGAAGCTATTTTTCGATACCAATCTTTCCTCACCAGCAGGACAAGCCTGTGCCAGTTGCCACGACCCTGCGCACGGGTTCGCTGACCCTGATACACAATTTCCGACATCCGAAGGTGCTAATGCAGGCATCTTTGATAAACGCCACACACCAAGCTCGGCGTACTCCCTCTACAGTCCCGAATTTCACTTTGATACCAGCTTAGGCGAATATATTGGGGGGCAGTTTAGTGACGGACGCGCCAAAAACCTAGCCATACAAGCGCAGAATCCTTTTCTTGATCCGCTCGAAATGGCGAACCCCAATCCAGCCAGCGTGGTGACGAAAGTTAAAAATTCCTCTTATGCCAATAAGGTGACACAAATTTACGGGGCTGAGGTTTTCGATGACGTTGTTACCGCCTACACCAGCATTGCCGATGCATTGGCAGCTTTTGAGCGCACGGCTTTATTTCATCCATTCGATTCAAAATTCGACCATTATTTGGCAGGCAAAATCTCGCTCACGGCACAAGAAGCCTATGGCTTGCAACTGTTTAACGACTCCAGCAAAGGTAATTGTGCGGCCTGCCATAGCACTGTCGCCAACAATGGTACAAATCCACTCTTCACGAACTTTCGGTATGCCAACATAGGTTTGCCTGCCAACCCAGCCATTCCCGTCCCACCAGATCAAGATTCGATGCGCATCAGCGATGATGGCCTCGGTGGCCTACCTGATATGCCTAGCAGCGAGCTAGGAAAATTTAAAGTACCAACCTTACGCAATATTGCTAAAACCGCACCCTACGGGCACAACGGTGTGATTCAGGACTTACGGGAGATGGTCGACTTCCATAACACACGAGACGTGGTTGTAGGCCGCTGGGCATTGCCTGAAGTACTTGAAAATCTTGATCCTCGCGTTGGCAATCTGGGGTTAACGGATAGCGAAGTTGATGCCATTGTTGCGTTTCTGATCACGCTAAATGATGGTTACACCTTGCCGACGTCATCACCATAAACACTACAAAACCCGCTCTACATCCGCCTCTGTAATCGGAAACGCCAAGGTCGTTAATGGAAAACGTTCGGTCAATCGTACCAACTGGTGCGCCTGCTCTTTGTCGTAAAACACAATGACACGGGTATTCGACCAACGCTGCACCACCGCCATCATGGATTCGAGACTGCTGGTACGATCACGAAAATCTGACTGGAAGTTAAATTCTGCCACAATCACAGCGGGGGTATTTTTCTTCAAAAACTGCAACACCTTGCGCATACTGGTTTCTCGCGTCACGCTATACCCCATGCGTTGATACAATGGGGTAAAATCTGGGTAGCCACCCTGCTCCACCACACTCAGCAGCAATTTTTCGTTTATTGGCATTCTCGTCTCTCTTGTTTCACAATAAGCGTCAGTAACGGAGGTGAATCATGCCACAATACGAAAGCTTTTATCGCGGCGATACGTTCGGCTCTGAAGCACGTACTCTACCCGCCTTACACTACAATGCCATGCGTCTCTTGCTGGACTTCAGCGGCAAATCGTGTGTTTTCGTCCCCGTGCGCACGATGCAGTACATGGCGGTCATTGATCGCGAGGAAGTGATTTTTGTGCCATCCCACCACAAGGTGGAAATCGAGTTTGCATGGCGGTATTTCCAACCACAAGTACGCGAATCCCTGACTGATCCCGTGCCCTATACTTTCGAGTATTACAAGCCCGAAGCGTTAGCAGCAATGAAACGAGCGCAGAGTGAGTTTTTCCAGCATGTGCAATTGTTAGCGGGGAAGTTGCGGCAACAGGAAAAACCTGTCGCAGAAACCCGTAAGGTGCTCACTTTCCCTTCGCGTTCTTAATAAAACGCGGGGCTTCTGCCATCACAAACTGCTTAAACTCGCGTGCAATGGGCGACAAGCGTTTGCCCTTACGCATTACGACATGCCAATGGCGATGAATCGGGAAATTTTCCACCTGCAAAATCACCAACCGCCCGCTATCCAGTTCCGGCTGAATCGTGTGCATTGACACAATCCCCAGCCCCAAACCCGCCTCTACCGCGTGTTTGATGGTTTCATTACTGCGCATTTCCAACGAATTTTTGCAACTGGCGTTGTATTTATGCAAATGCCGTTCGATCGCACTGCGTGTCCCCGACCCTTTTTCTCGCACAATAAAGCGTTCCGCCAACACATCACTCAGCAACAGCGGGCGACCAATGCTTACCAGCGGATGCGTCGGCGCAGCAATCACCACCAGCGGATTTTCCATCAAACGTTCCGATTGCAAGCCGTGACCTTTTGGCGGTTCACCCATGATCACCATGTCCGGCTCGTGGTTTTCCAACTGATCCAGCAAGGTATGGCGGTTGGTCACATCCAGCGTGATATTGATGCCTTCGTGTTGTTGTGAAAACTCCGCCAGCAATTGCGTGACGAAATAATTAGCCGTGGTCGCCACGGATACAACGAGGTGTCCACCTTTAGTGCCCTTGAGTTCCTTCATTACCCCCAGCATGTCGTTGTGGGCTTGCAATACGCGGCTGGCGTAGTGTTGCACTTCCTTACCAATCGGGGTTAAGCACATCTTTTTGCCTTGGCGTTCAAACAGTGCCAGCCCACTATCGTCTTCCAACTGTTTGATTTGCATGGAAACCGCAGGCTGGGTCATGAACAGCTTTTCCGCCGCACGGGTATAACTTTCGTATTGTGCCACCGCTTCAAAAATGCGGATTTGGCTTAATGAGTACGGCATTGTGTTCCTCCTAAAAACATCAGCATTGCTTATATTTACACGTTTCATTATTGAGTTTCAATTATACCTACTGTTTGGTATAATTCTCCCCATCAGCAGGCAGTGCTTGTTGTTTAGGCAAAAACACTTTTTTCTTATAACCTCGTTGGAGGCACTTCATGGCAGTTAAGAATTACAGCGCGGGCGTGAAAGAATACCGCGAAACCTACTGGATGCCGGATTACACCCCGAAAGATACCGACATCCTGGCTTGCTTCAAAGTTACACCACAGGCAGGTGTTCCACGTGAAGAAGTCGCCGCAGCGGTAGCCGCAGAATCTTCCACCGGTACATGGACTACCGTTTGGACTGACCTGTTGACCGATCTGGACTACTACAAAGGCCGCGCTTACGCTATCGAAGACGTACCTGGCGATGATACTTGTTTCTACGCATTCGTCGCATACCCAATCGACTTGTTTGAAGAAGGTTCCGTTGTTAACGTCATGACCTCTTTGGTTGGTAACGTATTCGGTTTCAAAGCCTTGCGTGCACTACGTCTGGAAGACATCCGCTTCCCTGTCGCTTACGTCATGACGTGCAACGGTCCACCACAAGGTATCCAAGTTGAACGTGACATCCTCAACAAATACGGTCGTCCGATGTTGGGCTGCACCATCAAGCCTAAACTGGGTCTGTCTGCTAAAAACTACGGTCGTGCGTGCTACGAAGGTCTGCGCGGCGGCCTGGACTTCACCAAAGACGACGAAAACGTTAACAGCCAGCCATTCATGCGTTGGAGGCACCGTTTTGACTTCGTAATGGAAGCGATTCACAAAGCGGAAGCCGAAACCGGCGAACGCAAAGGTCACTACCTGAACGTGACTGCACCGACTGCTGACGAAATGATGCGCCGTGCAGAGTATGCAAAAGAAATCGGTGCGCCGATCATCATGCACGACTACATCACCGGCGGTTGGGCAGCCAACACCCAATTGGCGCAATGGTGCCAAAATAACGGCATGTTGCTGCACATTCACCGCGCCATGCACGCGGTACTCGACCGCAACCCGCACCACGGTATCCACTTCCGCGTGCTGACCAAGATCCTGCGTCTGTCCGGCGGCGACCACCTGCACTCCGGTACCGTTGTTGGTAAGTTGGAAGGCGACCGCGAAGCGACCTTGGGCTGGATCGACATCATGCGTGACAGCTACATCAAAGAAGACCGTTCACGCGGTATCTTCTTCGATCAAGACTGGGGTTCAATGCCTGGCGTATTGCCGGTCGCATCCGGTGGTATCCACGTTTGGCACATGCCAGCACTGGTTAACATCTTCGGTGATGATTCCGTACTGCAATTCGGTGGCGGTACATTAGGTCACCCATGGGGTAACGCCGCGGGCGCTGCTGCTAACCGTGTCGCGGTTGAAGCTTGCGTTGAAGCACGTAACATGGGGCGCGAAATTGAGAAAGAAGGTAAAGACATTCTGGTTAATGCCGCGAAGTCCAGCCCTGAACTGAAGATCGCGATGGAAACTTGGAAAGAAATCAAGTTTGAGTTTGACACCGTTGACAAACTCGACGTTGCTCACAAGTAATTGATTCTTTAACCTAATTTTGGAGTACATCACATGAGTGATATGCAAGACTACAAATCAAGCTTGAGCAATGCCGAGAGCCGCAAGTTTGAAACTTTCTCTTACCTGCCAGCGATGAATGCGGATCAAACGCGCAAGCAAATCCAATACATCGTCAACAAAGGTTGGAACCCGTCCATCGAACACACTGAACCAGAAAATGCCTCCGGCAGCTACTGGTACATGTGGAAACTGCCGATGTTCGGCGAAACCAACGTTGACACTATCTTGGCAGAACTTGAAAACTGCCATGCAGCCCACCCGAACAACCATGTGCGTTTGCTGGGTCTGGACAACTACGCACAATGTGCGGGTGCTTCGATGGTTATCTATCGCGGTAAAACTGTCTAATTGATTAGGTGACAGTGTGTGGGGGTGTATACAATACCCCCACATTAATCGCTAGAGGAGTACCGTTTCATGGCTACAAAACCCGACCGTTACATTGGCATCGACAATGACATCAACGGTGGCATGACCACTATTGGTAAGATTATCCGCGATGCGTGGGTCTTTGGTCTGATTCCCGAAACGGAAACTTGTCAAAATTGGAACCTAGCCGGGATTGACGCTTTGCTGCAAAAGGTTAATGCCGAGTGGGACAAATACGGCTGTTTAGTCAGCCGCCTTCCCCCTGAGCTGGCAGCACGCCACCAACTCATTCATGATGCCGCCATCGCCAAAGCACGCGCGGCAGGCTGGTCGGGTGAACACGAAACCGACTACGAAGATTAAAAACTTCACAGAATTTCAAGAGGATTAGCCATGTCTGCATCCGTTGACCCAAACCAATACACCGTTAAACACGAACCTTATTACGAAGCAGTTGGCGACGAAATTGCACTTTATGAAGCTGCTTACAGCGCACGGATGCCGATGATGCTCAAAGGCCCGACGGGTTGCGGCAAATCGCGGTTCGTCGAACACATGGCATGGCGATTGAAGCGTCCACTGATTACCGTGGCATGTAACGAAGACATGACGGCCTCCGACCTCGTGGGACGTTTTTTGCTCGACAAAGACGGCACGAAATGGCAAGACGGCCCTTTAGCAACTGCGGCACGAATGGGCGCAATTTGCTATTTGGATGAAATCGTGGAAGCCCGCCAAGATACCACAGTCGTCATCCACCCACTAACCGACCACCGCCGCACCTTACCGCTGGACAAAAAAGGTGAGTTGATTGAAGCCCACCCTGATTTTCAGTTGGTCATTTCCTACAACCCCGGCTACCAAAGCTTGATGAAGGACTTGAAGCAATCCACCAAGCAACGGTTTGGGGCATTGGATTTTGACTACCCGCGTGAAGCGATTGAGATCGCCATCGTTTCCAAAGAATCCGGCGTGGATGAAAAGACGGCGGCAAAACTGGTTCAGATTGCCCACCGTGCGCGTAACCTCAAAGGTCACGGGCTGGATGAAGGTATTTCCACCCGCTTATTGGTTTACGCAGGACAATTGATCAACAAAGGGGTTACACCGTTGGCGGCGTGTTCAATGACAATGGTGACACCGTTGACCGACGACCCTGATATGCGGGATACATTGAACGCAGCGGTACAAACGTTCTTTGGGTAAACCAAACGGTAGGCAACTATGGCAATCCATCTTGAAGAATATCGGGAGTTCCTCGAAAAAATAACGCCACGGGTGCGTGATGTCCTCGATGGTTCCTACCAAGAAGCCACGCGGGTGATGTCACCAGCCGGATTGCTGGATTATCTGGACGGTGCAAAAGCCATTCAGAAACTTGGTCGCGGTGAAGACCTGCTCATTACCTATTTGCAGGAAATGCCGCTGGTTGCCAAAGAATGCGGCGAAGACATTACCCCTGATGTGGTCACATCCGCGATGAAACTGTCGTCGATGGTATCGGGCGAAGTGATTACGCTGATGCTGTCCAGTCTGCCTACTGCCTCGCGGCATTTGGGCGATGCGGAATTGGTGCGCGGCTATCTGACGTTTATTCACCAGTTTGCATCGACCGCCGCACGCGGCTTGCGTCCGATGCTGAATCACATGGATGAATTGCTTTCCAAACTCACGTTGAGCGGCTTGCGGCGTTGGGCGAATTTTGGGGCGCAAGCCTACCGGCGTGATTTCAATAATTTAACCAAATATTTTGATCTGGAATCGGCGGATAGCCGCGCTACTTTGCAGAAAGAACGGCGCGGGGTACTGTTCGTTAAAACCCAGCGCAAACTGAATTTCTACCTGAGGGCGTTGTGGGCGCGTGACTTTTTCCTGCGTCCGACGGGTGCGGATTACACCGATTTCCGCCCCTACATCGAACACCGTATTTTTCACATGCCGGATGCGGTGGATGATCTGGGCGATATTCCGGGACTGGAATTGTACCGTGCTACCGCCGCGCACATGGCTGCGCACTTGATGTATACCCGCAAGGCACTGTCGGCGGAACAGCTTAGCCCGGCGCAATTGTTTTTCATTGGCTTTATGGAAGATGCGCGGGTCGAATACAAAGCCACGCAAGCGTTTCCAGGGCTGAAAACCTTGTGGAGTCGGCTGCTGACCGCGAATTATGACGGTGCGGTGGAACACCCGACCATGCGTTTGCTGGAAAACATCGCGCTGATGTTGCTGGATGAGCAGGTCACGGGTAAGGGTGATGAGGCGATTAGTGCGTTCGTGGCGAAATTCCACGCCAATATTGCGGAAAAACAGGATGACGGGCAGTTCTCATGGCTGATGGGCGTGGAGCTTTACAATCTGTTTGCGGGGCGGCGGGAAGTGCCGAGTTTGCGGATTCTGGAGCGCATTCGCATTCCTTACCGCGATGACAACCGTTATGTCTGGACAATGGAAGAAATGACGTGGGATGTTGGGTTTGAATACGTCCCCGCCAGCCAGCGGCAGGTGCGCCGTCAGGTCAGTGTGATGGAAATGGCTAACGAGGTCGATTGCGAACTGGCGGGTGATGATGCGCAGGAAAT
The DNA here is from genome assembly GCA_029972225.1 of Candidatus Thiothrix putei. Classification (NCBI taxonomy): domain Bacteria; kingdom Pseudomonadati; phylum Pseudomonadota; class Gammaproteobacteria; order Thiotrichales; family Thiotrichaceae; genus Thiothrix; species Candidatus Thiothrix putei. The sequence continues at coordinate 1,583,894 of CP124756.1, read as the reverse complement.
CTGGACGTGTTCCACCGAGATGTACCCTTACGAGGACGATCTGGAAAACACCCGAAGTTTCAATCAGATGTGGGGCAAAGAGCCGGTTTCCGAACCGTTTCACTACCACGAATGGGATTACCACATCCAGTTGCACCGCCCGGATTGGGTGACGGTGTACGAACGCCGCCAGCAACGCGGTGATCCTGATGATATTCGCGCCATCATCGACGCTTACCGCCCGGTGGCGCATCGCATTAAGCAGATTATCGACTTGCTGACGCCTGATGGGGTGCAACGCCAACGCGGGCTGGAAGATGGCGATGAAATCGACATTAATGCGGCGGTGGATGCGATGATTTCGATTCGCATGGGCGAACAGCCGAACCCGCGTATTACCATGCGTAATGTGATTAAAAACCGTGACTTGGCGGTGGTGGTGTTGCTGGATTTGTCGCAATCGACCAATGAGGCGATGAAGGGTTCAGACAAAACGGTGCTGCAATTGACCCGTGAAGCCTCGACGCTGGTGGCGACGGCGATTGAGGGGATTGGCGATCCGTATGCGATTCACGGTTTTGCGTCGGATGGGCGGCATGATGTGCAGTATTTCCGCTTGAAGGATTTTAATCAGCATTTTGATGATGAAGCAAAATCGCGGTTGGCGGGGATGAAAGGTGGGCTTTCCACCCGCATGGGGGCAGCGTTGCGCCATTCTGCCTACCATTTACACAAGCAACCGGAACGCCGCAAGCTGATTTTGTTGGTGACGGATGGTGAACCGGCGGATATTGACGAGCGCGACCCGCAGCATTTGCGCTTTGATGCGAAAAAGGCGGTGGAAGAGCTGTATAGCCAAGGCGTGCAGACGTATTGTTTGACGCTTGACCCGCACGCCGATGATTATGTGAAACGTATTTTTGGGCAGAATAATTACACGGTGATTGACCATGTGGATCGGTTGCCGGAGCAATTGCCGGTGTTGTTTGCGAGTTTGACGAAGTAAAAGTGGGCGCAATATTGCGATGATGCTGTTGCTGGATTTTGCTAAAGAGGTGAATTCAAGTAATAAGTGCATAACCCACCAACTTTTCGGCCTCTATGCCGGATAGTTCTCGGAACACCTCGTAAGGTGTCTTGAATCCCAGACACTTCCTTGGTCTGTTGTTGAGTTTATGTACAGCCTCCAGTACCTGTCGGGTGGTCACGTCCAATAGCCCCATTGCCTTGGGGAAGTATTGGCGTAACAGCCCATTGGCGTTCTCATTTTGCCCACGCTCCCACGAATGGTAGGGCTTGGCGAAATACGTTTCGCACCCAATGGCTTGGGCAACTTGCTCATGTTTGGCAAACTCTTTGCCGTTGTCGAAGGTGAGCGTGTGTACCCAATCCTTGAAGCCGTCCAGCAAGGTGATAATGCTGCTGGTTACGGCTTCTGCGGTCTTGTTTGCCACTGGAAAAGCTAGGCGTAGCTTGGATTTGCGTTCATCCAGTGTCACCAGTGCGCCTTGGTGTCCCTTGCCGATCATGGTGTCGGCTTCCCAGTCACCGAGCCGTTCACGCTGGTTGGCTACCGCTGGGCGTTCGTCAATGTCCACTCGGTTGGGGATGCCTTTGACGCTGCCCGTTTTACTGCCGTAACGCTGGCGGTATTTCTTCGTATGGCGGCGCAGGTTCAGGTACAGCTTGCCGCCCGCACGCTTGTCCCTGAGTACATGCTGGTAGATGGCTTCATGGCAAATAGTCGTTTTGCCTTCCGCTTTCAGTCGACCGCTGATCTGCTCAGGACTCCATTGCTGTTCCAGCAGCGTATCAATGCTGACCGCCAGTTCCGGGGTCAACTTGACCGCTTTGGGCTTGTCCGCATGGCGTTGTTGCGCTTTGGCGTGCGCTTGCTTGTGCCGATAGCCGCGTTGCCCTCGGTTGCGGGTCAGTTCACGACTGATCGTCGATTGACTGCGCCCCAAGGTTAACGCGATTGTTGCCGTCGATTCCTTCATCTTGTGCCGGGTTTCGATATAATGCCTCTCCTCAGAGGTAAGGTGTGTGTAAGCCATGAAGCTCTCCTGTCAGTGGTTTTTCGGGATGCTTTTTACCACATCTTGCCGCTGACCTGATGAGGAAAATCGCATCCCGTCTTGATTAACAGGCTATGCACTTATTACTTGAATTCACCAAATTCTAATTGTTTTAACAAAGCGATTACCCCTCATAATAACGCCGCCACTATTTTTATTAATTGACTGTCACATCAATCGTTAACGTTACTACATCATTTTTTGCTAACGCACCGACAGTCCATATCCCTGTATTCTTGTCATACGCACCCTTAAGTGTCGCATGAGCATTATACGTAACCCCTGCTGGCAACTGATCCGTTACCTCCACACCCGTCGCTGCTCCCGGCCCCTTGTTAGTCAAGGTAATGGTGTAACGCACGGTATCACCTGATACGACATTCGGCTTATCTGCTACTTTGGTGATTTCCAAATCGACATTCTGTGCGGCGACTGGCTGCAAAGTGTTAGTAACGGTAACGAGCTTTGGATTATTTTCTTCAATCGTCACCGTTTGCCCCGGTGCGTATTGCGCCGCGCTGTAGGTAAATCCTGTTGGAGCCGTTGGTGCTACCTCGGTCACAGTACATTGCGTGCCAACAGGAATTGCATCGGATTCGTAAGTTTCATTGTGTTTAACGAGGATGCCCGTCTTATCAAAATTATCGCCAGTACAATCCAGATTGAAACTGAATGATTGCGTATCCGTACCGCCTGTTACCACTTTTTTGATACGTAGAACCCCAGAAGGTGCGGAAACCCCCATCCACACCCGATAACCAATACTCACATAACGATTGCCTGCGGCTAAAGTATCGCGAAAATCATACTTTGATGCAGATACAGCCCCAAATGCCGCAGCACCACGTAAAATGGTCGTGGTGGGTGCACTAGGCTCTAGGGTGGTTTCATGCCGATTGCCCGCCGTATCACGCACTCCCCACGGGTTGCCAGTTTCTTGCCCCACTTGTGCATAGTGCTTAGTGCCACCATAACCCGGAATCAATGCGCCACCCGCATTACTGTTATGAATACCACTGGCATCAATTCCAGCCAATACTGGCGTACCATCTCCCTGTACGTTATTAGTGGGATAATCGTTATACGCTTGCTTTGCCTTATCCCAGAACATAGCCTTATATAACTCGTCTTCCAACGGCAAACGTGGCCCAGGATAGTTCGCATCAAAACTGGTAATGGTCGCGTTGCCAGAGGTCGTGTCACTGAAGGTAAAAGCCCCTTGGTTAATATTCCCGGTCGCCAACCAGTTCATGTAGCGAGCCACCATATTCAAAGACAACCAATCAATCGGTAATTTCGCCGCTTCTGCCGCTGACATCGCCATACCATCTTCGTTAAACGGTGTCACACTCCAAGTACCGCCACTGTGGGTGTACGCCGCAAAACAGAAGTCATTACCGCAACTTGCCCCAATCGGTCCAAACCCCATCGAATTACCCGGATCAACAGCATTCAGGAACGCCACCCAGTCGCCCACGGTAATTTGCGTCTGACTGACGCGGTACTTATACCCATCTCCTTATACACAAGTTCCCAAGCTGATGTAAGATAAGCAATTTTCACTCATGAACTGGTCATCTACCGAACTCACCGATCTTGATTTGGGAGACAAGCGTCTCGAAACACGAGCCGCCCATATCCTCAAAGCCATGCTGAAAGCCCCCCAGTCCAGCATCCCTAAGGCTTGCCAAAGTTGGTCAAGCACCTTGGCGACGTACCGTTTCTTCTGGAATGAAGCGGTGAGCCATGATGCTTTGATGGCATCCCACTTTGAAGCGACAGAGTGCCGAATTCGTCAACAAGATTCGCGGATTATCCTGTGTATTCAAGATACGACCGAACTGGACTTCAATGGACAAGAAACCGAGGGTTTAGGGCGGTTATCCTACGACAAGCAACGCGGGATGTACCTGCATCCGACCTTGTGTATTACCCCAGAACGTTTGCCGTTGGGCATCACCGATACGTGGATGTGGTCACGGGGATTGAGCAAAGCTGCCGACCAAGCCAACCCCAGCATCAAAGAAAGCCGCCGCTGGATTGAAGGGTATGAACGGGTAGCTGAACTGGCGGCACGCTGCCCTGAACACCGCCTCATCTATACTGGCGACCGTGAAAGCGACTTTTATGACTTACTCAAACGGGCGCAAGCCTTGGATTACCCGGCTGACCTGCTGATACGGGCGCAACATAACCGGGCTTTGGGGGATGACCTCAAACTGTGGGATGCCATTGATCAACAAAAAGCGTTGACTCGTATCACTTTTACCAAACCGCGCAAGCAGGGTGAAAAGCCCCGTAAAGTGGTACAAGAAATCAAGGTGTTACGTTATACCTTGCGTCCCAAGAGTAAGCATCCGATGCTATTGACCTTGGTGCAAGCCAAAGAAATCAACCCACCCGCCGGAAAATCGCCCCTCATTTGGCGTTTAGTCACCAACCGTTGTGTAGAGACCGCCGATGCCGCCTGTGAACTCATCGACTGGTATCGGGCGCGTTGGGAAATCGAGATGTTTTTTGATGTTCTGAAAGTCGGTTGTCGCGTCGAAAAACTGCAACTGGACACCAAAGAGCGCATCGAAAAAGCCCTCGCGCTCTACATCATGGTGGCCTGGCGGATTATGTTTCTGATGCGGTTGGGGCGTACCTGTCCAGAACTTCCTGCTGATCTGGTGTTTGACCCCTTGGAATGGAAAGTCTCCTTCCGACTCGGCAAAAAAGCACTACCCGATGGCATACCTACCCTCAATCAAGTGATCCGCAATCTCGCAGAACTGGGGGGCTTTCTGGGCAGAAAATCCGACGGCGAACCGGGGGCTAAAAGTATCTGGTTAGGCTACTCACGCGTGCTGGACTGCATTTATGGCATTCAGATGGCTAGTGAGTTGGGAATGGACTGATTTGTGTATAAGGAGATGACTTATACCCCACACCACCATAGTTACCTGCACGGTTATCATCAGGATTGCCTGCGTCATCAATCACCACAAAACTATCGGCAAATGACGGTTTTGGCACACCAGCAGGCAAGGTCATAGAATCAAGTGCATACGCGGACGAACTGCCCACAAACAGCATTGCCGCACATACACCGATAGCGAAGGATGAGCGTTGCAACGCCCGTGATTGGTTGGTCGTTTTCATTAGCAGCCCCTGTCTCATTAGATACTTTGTAAATTTTTATGCCGATTCTTATGTTTCATTAGAAAAATATATTGGCTATTAGTATGGTAGCATTTCACGCAAGACCACACCAACCGAAACCCGAAGAACGGTAATTCATCCTACAAACGTTGCAGAATGCGCCACTCGCGCGTTATCTTGCATCCCCATAACAACGACATTTTGAAAGAGGATGATGCCCCATGTTGCAAGCTATACGCACTTACGGGTTAATGGTTTTTATTGCTGCCTTACTGATTAGTTCCCTCCTCCAAGTATGGATGGGGAAACCTGTGGCTATTTTATTAGTCACCCTAGCTTTTGCCGTATTCGGTGCGGTGAACTATCAGCGTGCGTCCTGCACACAAGCCGATTGGCAGACAGTGCGTCGCCCCCCTGATTTGTGGCTCACGATCTTAGGTAAAGGGGTGTTCTGGGGCATTACGCTAACCTTGCTTATGCTGCAAGAACAAATCTGGCCTTGGCTGGGCTTTGTGTTCTTTTTTGTCTTCATCAGTTGGCGGATGGCGGCACTGCCACAAACACACATTGAAACGGGGCTGATTCCTGTCGGCGCGTTAGGTGTCATGGGCAGTGTTCTCGCCTTGGGACTGCCGCTTTCTACTGCGGTATACGTTGGCATCATGAGCTTGTTAGGCGCGATGGGTGCTTTATTCATTATGCCGTTACAAGCCCTTCTGACTTACCTCGCCACCCCGGAGCATCAAACCAAAGCCAGCCGCATTGACGTGCTGACCCAAACCCTGATCATGTTGCTGTTTACCAGTAGCTGCGCATTATTGCTGTGGTTAGGGCTAGACACGCCTGTGTTACTGACGGCGTTGAGTTTAGTCACCGTGATGGGCACGTTGTATACCATTTACCAAATGCCGCAATCGTTGCTGCGCTATGTGTTTAGTCGCCTATTTCATGCGCGTTACCGCTTGAAAGTGTTGGGGTTTGAACACTTGCCCGCATCCGGTGGGGTGTTATTGCTGGGTAATCACATCAGTTTCATCGACTGGGCTTTGGTGCAAATGGCAAGCCCGCGCCAGTTGCATTTCGTGATCGAAAAAGGCTATTACGAACGTTGGTATTTAAAAGGTTTTCTCAACTGGTTTGGTGTCATCCCGATCAGCAGCGGGGCGAGTGCGGATTCGCTGGAAAAAGTCACGGAAATGCTCAAAGCAGGCGAGGTGGTGTGTTTATTCCCGGAAGGCACGATTAGCCGCACAGGGCAGTTGTCCGAATTCAAGCGCGGTTATGAAAAAGCGGTGAAAGGCACGGGCGCGGTGATTGTGCCGTTTTACCTGCACGGTTTGTGGGGCAGCCGGTTTTCACGTTCCAGCGGCTTTTTGCGCGAAAATCGCCAGTCCGGTTTCAAGCGTGACATCGTGGTGTCGTTTGGCAAAGCCTTGCCGGAAACCATTCCCGCACACGAACTGAAGCAAAAGGTGTTTGATTTGTCGTTTGCATCGTGGGAAGCGTATTCGTGGGGAATCAATGGGGTCAGACTCTATTGATTTGTCAGAACCCGAACCAGTATGTTGGTATCGACCGCAATCAAAGTGTTGCCCCACGTTGACGGATAGCTTCATCCATTTGTTCCAAGGTCACTTTTTTCTTTACCTTGATGCTGCCGAAAGAGCCTTCAAGCGTACTAGCTACGGCTGCGATTTCCGGCTCTTCCAAAAACGCCAGCACGATGGCTTTTTCTTCTACCCCTTGATTGCTCAAAAACTCTCTTTGCCATAATCTTAGATATTACATAAGATGTCATATAAGATACCACTCAACAAGGAACATCATGCTTCGCTGTGTTTTGGATACAGATGTAATCATCGCTGCCATGCGTAGCCCAACGGGAGCTTCTGCGGCTATTTTGCAAATCGCAGCGGATACATCACAAGTCTGTTTACTAGCAAGCGTTCCCTTAGCACTGGAATATGAAGCGAAATGCCTGGAAACGCGCCATTGGACAGAAGCCCAATTGAGCAAGGAAGAAGCCAGCATTTTTGTCGATGCTGTGATCGCATTGGTCGAACCCGTCCACATGGACTTTTTGTGGCGACCACAATTACATGACCCTGCTGATGAAATGGTGTTAGAAACCGCTATCAATGGCAGGGCAGACATACTTGTTACCTTCAATCTGCGCGATTATGGCGATGCCCCCGCCCGTTTCGGTATCCAAGCCATGCGTCCCGCTGATGCCATTAGGAGAATTCGCATATGAAACAACAAACGGCAACTTACCCTCTGCGCCTACCCCGCTCTCTCAAAGAGGCGGTCAATGAAGCGGCAAACAATGACGGTGTGAGCATCAATCAATTTATCGCTATCGCCGTAGCAGAAAAACTGGCTGCAATGAAAACCGCCCGTTTTTTCACTGAACGTCAACAAAGAGCAGATATGGATGCGTTCAAGCGCATTCTGACTCGTCAAGGTGGACAAGATCCGTGTGAGGGGGATGAGTTGGTAGCTGGGTAATCAAACACAGTATTCAACCGAATGTTGCCGTGAGCAGAGCAAAATCCGGTGTAAGTTTCAATGACGTGCTTTACCGCTGCTCGGTGGTTTTCCGTATCCATTTGCTTGCCACCCTTAGTTGACTTTTTCAGCAGCAAGCGAGGGGCACGATTGACAACCTTGCGGCTGGATTGCTGCAACAAATGTTATCCCTGCCTCCGTCAGAGAAAATCATCGGGGTCAGTGGAACAACCATCCAGATCATATTCGTCAAACACCAACTCCGCCACGCTATACGGCGACCCAATAAGGTCACGCGGGTCATCACTGATGAAGGTTTCTTGCACCCGCTCCCCTGCCGCATCCGTCCACAGACGCACTGTTTCTCTTGGCTCTAGCGAAATCGCCACAATCACACGAGTGCCAACATCAGTACACCGCCACTTGCCGGATGCAGTGAAAAACTCCGTGCCAATTTCAAAATCTGAATGCTTCATGGCGTATTCCTCAAATCCGTTATGTACGCAAAGTATCGCATATTGCAAAACACTAGCCCCACTAGCCTCAACTTGCTATGTTGCGCCCATAAAATCAGGAGCAACCGCTATGCAACCATCGCCCATCACCGAAAAACCCCAACCACCCGCCCCCAACGAATGCTGCGAAAGCGGCTGTGACCCCTGCGTGTGGGACATTTACCGCACAGAATTACAGAAATGGGAACAAGCACAGCAAGACGCAAAAAACACCGATGCCGCCAAGCCAGCGCAAACATAAAAATGCTACGCCTTGCGCCACACCAGCAGCCGATTATTCACCGGCATAACGTAATCGTACTGAAACCTCATCCCCGCCTGTTCCGCCAACCGGTTCAGGTCGGCGAAATCCCGAATTCCACTACGCGGATCGCGCTGCTTCAACCACTGATCAAACCGCGCATTGCTAGCACTGGTGTATTGCCCGTCATAGTTGAACGGGCCATACAACACAAATAAGCCACCGACTGGCAACAACTTGCCAACACCGGCGAAAAACGCCTCTACTTCCGACCAACCCATAATGTGCACCGTGAGCGACTTGCAAAATCCGACAAACTGAGTTGCTCAATTTTCAGCATTGACCGAACGCCGCATATTCAGCCGATTTTTTACTCAATTTGACCAACGAAACCTGAGCTTTTTCAGTTTTACCGTAACTTTTGCTAAATTTCACCCATACCGATGCGACTGCTCCTGTTTTTCAGTCAGTCTTCCCGTGTTTTTTCAAACCCAGTCGCTTTATAACAAGACACGCATCAGTTGATCAGCACTCAACACCAAAATCCCAAACATCAAGTGGCTGTAAACTTTTTGCGCACCTTGCACCCACACATTCCGACCACCAAATTCATCCTTCAGGCGGGCATTGGTTCGTTCTACGGTGCTGCGAATTTTGTAACGCTCGGCATCAGCAGGTTCAAACGCTTCTTTCTGTCCGCCGCGAGGATTGTGATCAATCAGAGGGACATGCCCCAGATGACGGCTGTATTCGTGCAAATCAGCACTGCAATAGGCCGCATCCATCAGGTCGTAGAGACTGGTGACACGTTGGGCACTGATTTGAGAGAGTGGGATGGCTGCCCCGCTGTCGTGAAAGGAGGCGGAAGACAGAATGGCTGCTATCGGGACACCACAATCGGCGGTATCGATATGCAGTTTGTAGCCGTTCCAACTGTGCTTGTAGCCTTGGGCATTCTTCTTCGTCCCCCGGTTACACTGAACCGGTATCTCATCGAGTGCTTGCTGAAGTGACTGTTCCCGTTGGCGCTGAATCCGTGTTTGCCCTTGTTTTTTCTTTGGCTTTTCCTCGGCAACAGGCCGTTCACGTGCCTCAATGGCTGTTGAATCCCGACACAGGTGGCCGATCAGCGCATCGCCCAAATACGTTTTCACCAACGTTTCATGCACACGTTCCGCTAAACGCTGTTCAGCAAATTCAGCGAAGGCACGTGAAAAGGTGGATTCGGAAGGCAGTTTCTTGGTCAGGGGAAACCCGCAGATGCGTCGCAGGGAGCGATCGTTTTGCAGCCGGTCAATGAGTGCTCGCGTATTGACAATATTGAGCACGCTTTTGGCGACAAAAGCATTGGCAAACCAAGATCGCTCCGTCGCTGGCCGTCCAGACCCATCACGAAAAGAGCGCACAAAATCTTCAATGCGCGTCAGCTCCAGTACGTGAATGAGCTTTTCAAGCTTGGGGGTCAATGTGCCAAAGGCATCATTGAAGCAAGGCAGTATTTCAATTTGCAGCAAACTCCAGCGTTGTGCAATCAGGGCGCGTTCGGTAGAATTCATAGCGTGGGCTTAATGGTTGTTTTGACGCTTCTATTATCGCCGAAAACGGCAGCCCACACTTCTTTTTTCCTTCAGATGAAGGAAGGTTCACGCTGAAAATGTAATTTTGCAAGTGGCTCCCGTGTTAGCAGAATACACCGCATCCACCGCCAACTCAGGCCACACATCGCTTACCACATCCAAAGCCAGCGGCGCACGCGTATTCGGCAAACCTGCCTCATCCAACCACAATTGAATCCCCGCATGATGTGCCGCCACATCGCTGGTGTGCCACACCAACTGCGGCATTGCTGCGGCGAAATGCACCGCGTGCTGTCCCGTGCCGCTACCGATTTCCAGTACTGCACGGCAATCCCGCAACAACGGCGCAAGTACTGCCAAAATCGGCGCTTTATTTTCTTCACACGCTTCGGAAAACGGTTTACTTAACATCAATTAACATCCTTCACTAAATGGCACGCCACTTGTCTGCCCATCACCTCTCGGCATACGGGTACGTGCGTCCGGCATACCGGCTGCACCTGTGGACAGCGTGTATGAAACACACAGCCTGCTGGTGGATTTAAGGGCGAAGGCAACTCCCCTGCCCCAACCACTATGTTTGCCAGACGCGCCCGTTCCTGTTGCGGATCAAACAGTGGGATCGCTGCCAACAACATGCGCGTGTAAGGGTGCAGCGGCTCCGCATACAAACTCGCCGTATCCGCGATTTCCATGATTCTGCCCAAATACAACACCAACACACGGTTACTGAGTGACTTCACCACACTCAAATCATGCGAAATAAACAGCAGCGTCAAGTCGTGATCGCGCTGCAAATCCGCCAGCAATTTCACAATCTGCCCCTGAATTGACACATCCAACGCACTCACCGGCTCATCGCACACGATCAGTTGCGGTTCTACACTTAACGCTCGTGCAATACCAATACGTTGGCATTGCCCGCCGGAAAATTCGTGTGGGTAACGACTGCCCATTTCCGCCGCCAAGCCCACAGCTTGCAGCAAGTCAACAGCACGCTGGCGAATCGCTGCCTTACCCAACTCCGGGCGCAAGGCGAGGAGCGGTTCTTGCAGAATATCACTCACCGTCATGCGCGGATTCAGCGCATCCAGCGGGTCTTGAAAAATGCATTGCACAGCGCGGCGATAGGCTTTCATCGCTGCCCTATCGTGCGGATTCAGTGCTTTACCTTGCCATTCGACCGTGCCTTGTGTGGGTGTCACCAATTGCAAAATAGTGCGGGCAAGCGTGGATTTTCCGCAGCCGGATTCACCGACAATCCCCACCGTTTCACCCGCTTGCACAGTAAATGACACGTCGCTGAGTGCCTGCAAATGTTGACCGGTTTTAAGACGGAAACTCACGCTGAGGTTGTGCACTGCCAGTTGTGGCGCGGTCATTCAGTCAGCCATCCAGATCAGGGAGGCCATGCGCCCGGTTTGCCCGTCGCGACGGTAGGAGAAAAAGCGTTCAGCATCCGTGTACGTGCAAAGGTCGCCGCCGAAAATGGCGTGAACTCCGACTGCATTCAAACGTTGTCGCGCCAGCAGGTAGATGTCTGCCAACCACTTACCCGTGTTATCGGAAGGCTGGAAAGCGTTGGCGGCAGCGGGGTCATGCTGCATGAAAGCCTCGCGGACTTCCTCGCCCACTTCAAACGCCGTCGGCCCAATCGCAGGCCCTAGCCATGCCAACACATCGGCGGGCGGGCATTGCAAGGATTCGACGGTGCGTTCCAATACACCGGCTTCCAGCCCACGCCATCCGGCATGGGCAGCGGCTACCCGCGTCCCTGCTTTGTCGCAGAACAGCACGGGTAAGCAATCGGCGGTCATAATGACGCACACTTGCCCCTTGCCGAACGCGCTGGAGGCATCGCCGGTTGGGTAGCATTCACCCACATCCATACCGCATACGTCGACACCGTGGACTTGCTTGAGCCACAAGGGTTCGGAGGGCAGTTGCAGGGTATCGCCGACAATCATGCGGTTGCGGGCAACGGCGTAGGGGTTATCGCCGACGTGATCGCCGAGGTTGAGGCTGTCAAATGGTGCTTCGCTGACTCCGCCGTGTCGGGTCGTGCAAACAGCACGGATATTGGCAGGTGCAGGCCAAGCGGGGGTAAGCCACCCTTCGGCTTCGCTCAGGGTACGGTTAGGATTCGGGGTCATGTGTTGTTATGCAGCTCCACTAAAATCTTGATGTGCTCAAGAATAGCAAACATTACGAGAAAAGATGCCATCTAGTATTGAGCCAGCACCGGGTGGATGACAAGTACAATTCACTTGAGGCCGCCCGTCAGGTTGGCTAGACTCAGCGCACTTAACTAACGGATCAGCGAGCACAGCGTGAAACAGCCTATTGTCATTATCGGTATTGGTGAAATTGGAACAATCTTCGCCCGTGGCTGCTTGCGCCTAGGGCATCCGATTTATCCGATTACCCGTGATATGGATATGCAAACGGAAGCACAGTCTATTCCCGATCCTGCCCTAGTCATTGTTGCAGTAGGCGAAGCTGACCTACACTCTACCCTCACACAACTACCCTCTGTTTGGAAATCGCGCTTAGCGTTGATTCAAAACGAGCTTTTGCCATCTGATTGGCAACGCCATGGTTTAAATGATCCCAGCATCATCTCGGTATGGTTTGAAAAAAAACGCGGGCAAGACGTCAAAATAGTGGTTCCTTCGCCATTATATGGCGCAAATGCCGCATTATTGGCCGCCAGTCTAAATACGCTGGATATTCCTCATTATCTGGTGCATGATCACTACCAATTATTATTCGAGTTGGTACGCAAAAACTATTATATTCTCGTCAGCAACATAGCGGGGCTAAAGGTTGGCGGAACAGTAGGCGCACTTTGGGCACAACATCCTGAATTAGTTCAAGCAATAGCACACGATGTACACGCCTTGCAGCAACACCTGACAGGCAAAACATTGGATCATGCGGAACTGTTGCAAGCCATGCTGGTCGCATTTGCAGGCGACCCTGAACATCAATGCATGGGGCGCAGCGCTCCTGCACGCTTGCAACGTGCTTTACAGATGGCTGATGCAGCCGGGCTTGCTGTACCCACTTTGCGGGATATTGCCACCAGTCGATCGGAAACGGATACAGGTTTTTAATGAAATCGCACAACAACAAACGCAGTTCTCTTTTCTCCAGCAGTGTACTGGCTTGTTCACTGTGGTTATTGAGCACAACAGCAGGCTTAAATGCGGAAGAATCCACCCGTATTAATTTGCAAGACACTGAAATTCGTCAACTGATTGACATCGTAGCCAAGACAACGGGGAAGAATTTCATTGTCGATCAGCAAGTACGCGGTAAAGTCACCTTCATCTCCGGTCAAGGGCTGGACAAAGATGGCCTATACGAAGCGTTCCTCTCCGTTTTGCAAGTACATGGCTTTGAAGCGGTAGAATCCGGTGACCTCATTAAAATTGTTCCTGCGGGTAAAGCCCGTTCTAATGTCGCCCCCTTGGTCACGAATGCGAATGAAAGTGATGCCGATGAAACCATTACGCAAGTGGTAAACCTTGAATACATCCCTGTCACCACCGCCATTCAAACCCTCATGCCATTGAGCGGTCAGGGTGAAACCAGCATCCTGCCTAACCAAGCCAGCAACTCACTGGTCATCAAAGGCAAAGCACAAAATGTGGCTCGCCTGCTCGACGTCATCGCCAATGTCGACAAACCGAATAATGAAGATTTTGAGCTAGTTCCCCTTGACTATGCCGTGGCTTCGCAAGTCGCCAGCACCTTACAAGGCTTGATGTCCAGTGGCGCAGGCGCGGCGGGGGGCGGTGTTATCCCCGCTTCAGGCAAGGTTTCAGCCGATGAACGTACCAATAGCGTACTGATTTCCGGCGACAAGCAAACCCGGGAGCGCCTGAAAAAGGCAATTATCCGCCTAGATGTCAAACGTGCTATTGAAGGTGACACCAAAGTAATCCAACTGCGTTACGCCAAGGCTGAAGATGTTGTTAACGTGCTTAATGGCGTTGCCCCCAACCTTCAACAATACAGCGCAACAGGTTATTACGATTATAATGCAGCCAGTGCGGCTGGTGTTGCACCTGATGGCTCCACTATGCCAGCCAGCAGCAGTTCAAGCTCTGCTGGTGTAAAAGTCTTAGCTGATAAAAGCAGCAACTCCATTATTATCAGTGGCCCACCAACCTTACAGAAAAACATGATCGCCGTCATTGAGCAACTGGATCGCCGTCGGGCGCAAGTGTTGGTCGAAGCGGTCATCGCCGAAGTTTCCACCGACCTTTCCAACCAGATTGGCGCAGCACTACTCTCCAATGGCGCAGCCAATGGCGGCAATGGTGCTGTCGGTTACAGTAACTTTGGTGGCTTAGGTACACTATCCGGCTTGATTGGAGCAGTACAGACCAACACCATTCCCAATATCCCTAACGGTTTATTACTCGGTGGTGGTAATAACAGCTTTGGCGCGATTGTCGAAGCACTGAAAGGCGACGCTGCCACCAATATCCTCTCCACCCCGACCTTGGTGACGATGGATAACGAGGAAGCCGAAATCACCGTAGGTCAGGAAGTACCCTTCATTACGGGCAAATCCACCAATGCAGCGAATGACGCCACCAACCCGTTCACTACCATTGAACGTAAAGATGTCGGTTTGAAATTCAAAATTACCCCGCAAATTAATCGGGGGGAAACCGTCAATTTAAAAATTGAGCAGGAAACCTCCAACGTTGCCTCCAGCAGCTCAGGTGCATCTGACTTGATTACCAACAAACGCCGCATTACCACCAATGTCATGGTGGAAGACGGGCAAATTCTGGTACTGGGCGGCTTGATCGAAGACAACTACCGCGATTCCGAAAGCAAAGTTCCCATTCTGGGCGATATTCCCATTCTTGGTGGCGCATTCCGCAATAACACCACCAATAAAACCAAAAACAACCTGATGGTGTTTATTCATCCCATCATTATGCCGGATGCTAAATCCGCTGATGCCTATACCCGCATGAAATACCAAACCATGCAGCAACAGCAGCAACGTAGCCAAGTCTTGCAACGTAACCGTCTGTCTGAAGGTGCGTCGACTCTGCCTCCTGATATGAATAAGGTAATCAACGGTACCGCAGACAGCCTGCACAACCCACCACCACGCCCCGTCACACCGCTTAAACCCGTGACGCAAGGCAGTTGCAACAAATCCGATCCTTTCTGTAACGGCACGTTATGAACGCGAAAGCTGCACTAGACACGGTAGAAAACGCAGATAAGGTGGAATTAAACCTGCCCTACAGCTTTGCTAAACGCCACGGCATCTTGCTACAAACCAATGGCACGCATCCGCAGGTGTTATGCCGCGTGGGTGTAACCCCACTCGCCTTGGCAGAAGTACAACGCCTCTGCCATACCGACTTGACATTTCAGTCGGTGGATAATGAAACATTCGATCGTTTATTAGCAGCGCACTATGACCGCAGCCAAGTAGGCGCATCCATGATGCAGGACATCGGTGATGATGCCGACTTACAGGACATTGCCGGTTCGTTGCCAGAACCTGAAGACTTGCTGGAATCGGAGGATGACGCGCCAATTATCCGCTTAATCAACGCACTATTGACCCAAGCAGTCAAAGAAGGCGCATCCGACATTCACATCGAAACCTTTGAAACCCGCATGTCAGTACGGATGCGCGTTGACGGTATTTTACGTGAAATCATTGAACCACCGCGCAAGCTTGCCCCCGTGATCATTTCCCGTATCAAAGTCATGGCACGGCTGGATATTGCCGAAAAACGCTTGCCACAAGACGGGCGGATTTCCTTGCGTGTCGCGGGTCGTGGCGTGGATGTGCGGGTTTCCACCCTACCCTCAGGGCATACCGAACGGGTCGTGTTACGTTTATTGGATAAGCAAGCGGGGCGTTTGAACCTGTCGCATTTGGGCATGGATCCGAAGATTTACGACCGACTGCAAACCCTGATCGAAAAGCCGCACGGCATTATTCTCGTCACCGGCCCCACGGGTTCAGGTAAAACCACCACGCTATACGCCGGGCTTACCCACTTAAACGACCAGCGCCGCAATATCCTCACCGTCGAAGACCCTATCGAATATTACATTGATGGTATCGGGCAAACCCAAGTTAATAGCAAAGTCGATATGACGTTTGCGCGGGGCTTACGGGCTATTTTGCGCCAAGACCCGGATGTGGTCATGGTTGGGGAAATCCGCGACCTCGAAACCGCTGAAATTGCCGTGCAAGCCAGTCTGACCGGGCATTTGGTCTTTTCCACCTTACACACCAACACTGCGGTGGGTGCTGTTACCCGCTTACAAGACATGGGAGTGGAGCCTTATCTCCTCGCCTCCAGCTTACTTGGCGTCGTGGCACAACGCCTAGTGCGGGTATTGTGTCCCGAATGCAAACACCCCACCCCAGCCGATGACGGTGAAATGCAAATTCTACGGGCAGACCCACACACTGCACGCCCAATTCTCTACAAACCCGTCGGCTGCCCGGCTTGTAACCATCGCGGTTTTGTCGGGCGCTTGGGGATTTACGAACTAGTCCCGCTTGATGACGGCTTACGCCAAATGATTCACGACCGCAAAAGCGAAATGCAACTCGAAGCCTACGCCCGCCAGCACAGCCCTAGCATCCGTGAAGACGGTATCCGGTTGGTATTGGAAGGTCGCACGTCATTGGATGAAGTGTTGCGCGTTACCCGTGAGGATGCTCAGTAGTGCCTGCGTTTGAATACCTCGCCCTCAATGCCGCCGGTAAAGAAGAACGCGGTATTATGGAAGCGGATACCCCGCGTCAAGTACGGCAATTGTTGCGCAATGGCGATTTGATTCCGCTGGAAATTAATGAAGTCGCCCAAAAACAAAAAAAATCTGAAAGCCGTTCGCTATTCGGTGGCGGGCGCTTAAACCCGGCTGACCTAGCACTCATGACACGCCAATTAGCTACCTTAATTCGCGCGGGTTCGCCGATTGAAGAAGCTTTGGGTGCGGTAGTACGCCAAACGGAACGCAATTCCTCACGCCGCATTTTTTCCGCGATCCGCTCACGGGTCATGGAAGGTCACACCTTGGCTGGCTCACTGGGGCAGTTTCCTGGCGCATTTCCTGTCTTGTATCGCGCCACCGTGGGTGCGGGAGAACAGTCGGGACATTTATCCGAAGTGTTAGAGCGACTGGCGGACTACACCGAAAATCGTCAACATAACCAGCAGAAAGTCACCACTGCCCTCGCTTACCCCATGATTTTATTGCTGGTAGCGATTGGGGTGATCTCAGCATTATTACGCTTCGTGGTTCCCAAAGTAGTGGAGGCATTTGCCACACTCGACATTGCGCTGCCGCTATTAACGCGGATGTTGATTGCCGCCAGCGAATTCTTGCAAAACCATGGCCTAACCTTGTTAATTGGCATTACTCTTGTCATCGCTGGGATTGCATGGCTATTGCAACGTCCACAGTGGAAAAGCCGTTACCACCGTTTGTTACTGCGCTTGCCAGTAATCGGGCGTATTACCCGCGGGGTAAATACCGAAAACTTTGCCCGCACCTTCAGCATTCTCAACAGCAGCGGTGTAACGGTGCTGGATGCCATGAAAATTTCCGCCGAAGTTGTAATCAATATTCCCATGCGCCAATCCGTGCTGGAAGCAGCCGAAAAAGTGCGTGAAGGGATGCCCATCCACAAAGCCTTGGAACGTTCCGGCTATTTTCCGCCGATGATGGTTTACCTGATTGCCAGTGGTGAAGGTAGCGGCAAACTCGATGAAATGCTGGAGCGTGCTGCCATCCAGCAAGAACGCGAAGTACAAACCAAAATTGCCACCATGCTCAGTTTACTCGAACCCGGCCTGATTCTCGTTATGGGTGGTATCGTGACTTTAATTGTCCTCTCGATCATGCTACCAGTCATGGGCGGCATGTCACAAATCATGCGCTAATTTTTATTATATTTTTTGATTAATCATTTCGTCAGCTAAATAGCCGCGATTATAGGTCGTGGCGTTGAGGCGTGTCTGTCTCAGTCGCATAGTATCCACAAGCAAGCAATAGTTCTTTCTATTCAATATTAAAAATAACGACCAGTGGGAATTGCAGTGCCCCCCAGTACGGTCTTTGTGGAGCAAACATCATGCCAGATACCAGCCTAGCATTCCGGGCAACAGCGACCACGTTTTTGCGTGATAAAGCATACCTTTCACCAAGCGATGATGTTGCCACAACCAAACCGTTATACGTGTATGCACCTCAGCATGATGTAGAAGCGATCAGCGATGTCTTACAACGCAATCAAATACCCCATGTCATGAACCATTACGGCATTCGTGACTACCGTAACAAAACATTATGCTTTTGTGGGCTGGCTGCACTCAGCGACTTACAATTGAGCTTTTTAGTGAATGCTGCCACGGCTGGCGCACAAGTCGAAGCCTTGTTAGATCACTTGGATAAGCGTCTTAACTTTGTTGAAGTTGATTTACTAAACGCTGATTATTTACTGGATAACAGCAAACGGCAAAACACCTCAAACCACTACCCACTGCTGAAACGTTGGATGGATATTGGCGTATCACTGCTACTCTTAGCACTAACCTTACCCATTTGGCTAGTCACAGCACTCGCCATCAAATTGGAATCATCCGGCCCGGTATTTTTCCAGCAACGCCGTACAGGTTTGTTCAACCAAGAGTTCGACATCCTCAAATTCCGCTCCATGTGTGAAGATGCGGAAAAAGACGGTGCACGCTGGGCCTCCAAACATGACAGCCGCATTACCCGGGTGGGGAAGTTCATCCGCAAAACCCGTATTGACGAGTTACCGCAACTCATTAACGTACTGAAGGGAGAAATGTCCATCGTGGGGCCGCGCCCAGAACGTGAAGTGTTTATTCGTGACTTGGAAAAACAGATCCCCTTCTACCGTTTCCGCCATACCGTCAAACCCGGTGTCACCGGTTTAGCGCAAGTGCGCTATACCTATGGTGCATCGGTGGAAGATGCCATGCATAAACACCGTTATGACATTTACTACATCAAACACCAAAATCTGTGGATGGATGCGCGAATTCTGCTGGATACCGTGCGTATTGTACTGACAGGTCAGGGGGTGTAAACGCTAGGCGGCAATCAGCACTAGCCTTTTGCCGCCTGACTCCCGTAAAATCATCGCCCCCAAGTAGAGTAAAGACCCCAACACGTGCGCCTGAGCAAAATCCGTATTGCTGGATTCAAAAGTTTCGTTGACCCCGTAACACTGGATTTACGTAGCAACCTCACGGGTATTCTCGGCCCCAACGGCTGTGGCAAGTCCAATACCATTGATGCGGTACGTTGGGTGATGGGTGAATCATCCGCCAAACACCTGCGCGGCGCGTCCATGGAAGACGTGATTTTCAACGGCTCATCCTCCCGCAAACCGGTGGGTTTAGCCTCAGTAGAATTGGTATTTGACAACAGTGATGGCACTCTCGGCGGTGAATATGCCCAATACGCTGAAATTTCTATTAAACGCCAAGTCAGCCGTGACGGTGATTCCAAATACTTTCTTAACAGCACCAAATGCCGCCGCCGCGACATTACCGATATTTTTCTCGGCACCGGTTTAGGGCCTCGCAGCTACGCCATCATCGAGCAAGGCATGATTTCGCGCCTGATCGAAGCCAAACCCGAAGAGTTGCGCAATACCCTCGAAGAAGCTGCCGGTATTTCCCGCTACAAAGAACGCCGCCGCGAAACCGAAACCCGCATCGCCCATACCCGCGAAAACTTGGAACGCCTCTCTGACTTACGCGACGAATTAGAAAAACAACTCGAACGTCTCGATAAACAAGCCAAAGCCGCACAACGTTTCCGCGAATTACGTGACCAAGAACGCCAACTCGAAGCCAGCGTGTTACTCCTGCAATGGCAAAGCCTTAAAGCCGATAGCGAACAACGCTTGCATGACTTGAGTCAACGCTCCACTGAATACCAAGCGCACCTCGCGCAAATGCACCATCTCGATGCTACCGTTACTGAGTTACGTGAACACTATACCGATGCCAACGAAACCCTCAATGCGGTACAAGGCGAGTATTACCAAGCAGGAGCAACCATTGCGCGTATTGAACAAAGCATCCAACACCAACATGATATTCAACGCCGTCAACAAGACGCTTTGCGCACTGCCGAACACGGCATCGAAGAAACACTACGCCATGCAACGGAAGACCGTGCCAAACTCACCGCTTGCGAACAAGCTCTCGCCAATCTGATACCGCAAGAAGTTGAGTTAAGCGCACAACTCTCCCTAACGGAAGAGCACCTCGCCGAAGCCGAAGACCAACTCAACGACTGGCAAGAACACTGGCACACCCTCCAGCAGCGCATCGCCGACCCCACACGCCAAGCGCAAGTCGAAAAAGCTCGCATGGAACAACTAGAACGCCAACTGAGCCAAACCAACCAGCGCCTTGAACGCTTACACCAAGAAGCCAGCAATCTTGCCCCCGACCGTTTTGTCGAGGATTTACACCTACTCGAAGCCCAGCGTGAGGCTACGGCTGAAGCACTTGCATTTGCCGAAGAACAACTTGCCAGTATTACCCTGAGTCTCAGTCAGCAACAGCAAGAACAACGCGAAGTACAGAGCCAGCTTGACAGGCAACGCTCTCGCCACCAAGCATTGCAGGGGCGCTTAGCCTCTTTGGAAACCTTGCAAC
This sequence comes from Candidatus Thiothrix putei, assembly GCA_029972225.1. Lineage (NCBI taxonomy): Bacteria > Pseudomonadati > Pseudomonadota > Gammaproteobacteria > Thiotrichales > Thiotrichaceae > Thiothrix > Candidatus Thiothrix putei. Next base: position 1,563,140 of record CP124756.1, on the reverse strand, counting down.
AATCAGGACTCGACAAAACCAACAAGGCACGTCAACAGTGGTTACAAGACAAAGGCTTAGCCAAAGCCCCACGCATTGCTGAGATACTCAAAATCAAACATGGCTGGGAAACTGCCTTTGAAACCGTGCTCAGTCATGACCTTGATGCCATTTGCATCGACGAATTGTGGATGATAGAGCAAGACGACGCATCAAAAGTCGGGCTGACACTCTTGGAAACGGCATCCCATACACTTGCACCTTCGCCGCAATCACCGGTATACCTTGCCAGTAAACTCCACGCCCCCGAAGCGGCCCGGACGCTGATTGCCGGTATCCGTTGTGCCGAAAGCTTGCGGGAAGCCTTATCAAAACGCCACGGCCTTGCCTCTGGCGAAACCATTGTTACCCGCGACGGTTTCTGGCTTGGTTCCAACTGGCTACGTAGCCACCGCCAACAAGATGCCCACAGTGGTATTTTGCAACGCCAGCAAGAAATTGACACCTTGCATGAGCAACTCACCCAACTGGAAACCGAACTCAGCACTTGGCAAACCCGTGCCGAAGCATCACGCACCAACATTGGTGCACTAGAACATCAACGTGAACAAACACAAACCGATGTCAACCACTTGCACCGCAGCGAATCCGAGCAGCGCAACCGCGTACACACCCTGCAACAACGCATTGAACAACTGAGTAGCCGCCGTCAGCAAATTGATGCCGAGCGCACAGAACTCAGCGCCCAACAGCAGCAACAAGAAGCCGAACACGAACGCGCGACTGAGCAACGCAATGCCGCTTTAGCACTGCTAGAAACCTTACAAACTGAACGTGACCACCTTGCAAACACCCGCGAAGACCTGCAACACACCGTCAGCCATGCCCGTCGCACCCAACGTGACCAACAAACGGCTATTCAAGACCTACGCTTGCACATTGAAACCAATCGCACCCAACGCGACAATAGCCAGCAGCAACTCGAACGCATCAGTAGTCGCCTTGAATTGCTGGAACAACAACGCGATGCCTTATTAGAACAACTGCATTTACAAGACGACCCCGTTGCAGAGTTGGAAACCGAACGTGAAATCGCCCTCACCCAACGCGCTGAAGTCGAGTACCGCCTGACTCAAGCCCGCCAGCGTTTACAAACCGTAGAAGCCGATATTCGCCAACAGGATGGCGCACGTTTACAAGCAGAACGGCTTGCCGAAGCCTCCCGCACTGCCTTAGAACAACGTAAACTGGAATGGCAAAGCATTCAGGTGCGCGAACAAACCATTGCGGAACAATTTGCCAAAACGGAGTTTGATGCGACTACCCTTCAAGCTGAACTCCCCAGAGATGCCACACCGGCAAGTTTCCTGCAATCACTGGAAACCATCCAACGCAGCATCCAACGTCTCGGCGCGATCAACCTTGCGGCGATTGACGAATTCCGCGAGCAACAAGAACGCAAACACTACTTAGATCAACAAAATGCTGATTTAGTCGCCGCGTTAGAGACATTGGAAACCGCTATCCGTAAAATCGACCGCGAAACACGTACCCGTTTCAAGGAAACCTTTGATAAAGTAAACAGCCGTTTGAGTGAAATGTTTCCGCGTTTATTTGGTGGCGGTGAATGCTATCTGGAAATGACGGGGGATGATTTACTAACAACCGGAGTTGCTATCATGGCACGTCCGCCTGGTAAACGAATTTCGACCATTTACCTGATGTCAGGTGGTGAAAAAGCCTTAACTGCCGTAGCCTTAGTTTTTGCGATTTTCGAGCTGAATCCAGCACCATTTTGTATGTTAGATGAAGTGGATGCACCCTTGGATGAAGCCAACGTCGGGCGATTCTGTGAACTGGTACGGCATATGTCTGAACAGGTACAATTCATCTTTATCACTCACAATAAAACCACCATGGAACTTGCCGAAAATCTTATCGGTGTTACCATGCGTGAATCGGGTGTCTCGCGGCTAGTAACGGTTGACATGGCAGAAGCCATCAAACTGGCAAATAGTTAACGATGGAAACAAGCAAGGATTAAAGGATTTTAAATGGAACTGGTTAGTCTGATTATCATGGTATTGGGTCTGGCGGCATTAGTGGGTATTTACGTGATTAGTCGCATATCCCGTCGCCACTCACCCACTAAGCGGGATGAAAATATTCCGATGCTACGTGATGCTGATGGTAACGAACTTTCCAGTGTCGCTGATGACGTTCCTGCGCGGGATGGTAAGCGTCCAGCAGCGAATGCACGTGATATGTCTGATGTAATGATGTCAAGTGTGTCTGGAACCTATAAAGAAACACAAGCTGTGCCCACCACTGTCAATGCCGTGATGCTTCCGCCTCAACTGGTATTGTTCATTGCTGCGGATATTGAATCAGGGTTTGGGGGTGAAGAAGTCTTAAAGGCTTTAGATGATGCCGGGCTAACCTTGGGCGAAATGGACATTTTCCATCGGTTTATTCTAACGGAGCAAGGTGAAACCAGTTTGTTCAGCGTCGCTAATGGCGTTAAACCATGGACATTAATACCAGAAGAACTCGTGACACAAACCACCCCCGGCCTGTCGATGATCCTCAATTTGCCTAGCCCTATTGACGATAACGAAGCAATTAATGATTTCTTGCGGACAGCAGAACGTCTCACCGATAGGTTAAATGGTGTCTTGAAAGATCACAATCAACAACCTATCACCTCAGAAACACGCTCTGATCTCTTAGCTTTAGCGGCATAAACCTTTAGTCATGTAGAGACGCAACATCTTGCGTCTCTACATTTGACCTTTATTACCGGTTGGTACGGGCTATGACGCCGCTTTCTTTTCGGCTTTTTTGGCTTGTTTCGCGGCTTTCTTTTCAGCTTTTTCTACGGCTTTTTGCTCAGCCTTGAGTTGTTTTTCACGTTTTTTCTCCGCTTTCTTTGCGGCTTTCTTTTCAGCTTTTTTTGCTACCTTCTGCGCTTTTTTAAGCTTTTTAGCACGTTTGGCTTGTTTTTTTAGTTCTTTCTTAGACAGTTCGGATTCAGGGGCTGTTTCTACTGTCTCAACGTCCATCTCTACAATGGCTTCCGGCACGTCTACTATTTCCACCTCTGCTTCAACTTCAGGGTTTGGGGGGGTGATTGCTGGAGCGGCAAGAACTTCTTGAGCATTCGCAATAATGAGTGGAGCAGTATGTTCACCAATGCCCGGCAATACTGTCAGCGCTTCAACCGGCATAGCGGCAAGTTGTTCGACAGTGCTTATGCCGTGTTCAGCTAAACGTTTGACGGTAGCAGGGCCTACGTATTTAATGGCAGTGACTTCTAGTTCCATTGTTAAATGTCCTTATGATCTTGTTACTTGGATAAATGTTTTGTCACAAAATCTTAACATTAGCCATTCCCTGAAATGATGACAAAATAGCTTTAATTTTGGCCAATTTAACAAAATTGTCATAATCGACGCCATAAATCACCGCCAGAGGTTTCTTGCCCAGTCAGCAAATAATGTAAAACATTTTCGTTTTGTGTAGCCCATTGCAAGTCTTGACTCGTTGAATAAGCAGCACACATCAATAAACGATCACTCACTTCTAAGCGCATATCCATTGCGGGCAATACAAATACCGTTTCCTGACGCTTGAGCAGCAAGGGAATCGCAGGTAACTGCCGGGTACGCTCACGTGGGTCACGCAGCACATCCAGCAAGATGACGTCATTCATCAAACAGCTTTTATACAGCGCAGGAGTGCGAGCTTTGTTGAGCTTGATTTCCCACAAATACGGTACTTCATCGGTTGTGATACCCAGAACTCGACTGACCAACAGATTAGCCCAATCATCATCGTGAATCTTGATTGCTTCCAGAAAATCACTGATGAGAGGCGTGCGCAAGAGTGCAAAAATCTTGTGCGCAATCACGTCTCCCCGCTTCATCAGCAAATTAAACGCCGCTTTTTCAAAAACAAGATCATTATCACGCTGATTTTGCCGTGCAACGATGAAAATATCGCGTTTTAACTCGCGTGCCGTCATGAGGATAGACAAATTATTGGCATCATCATGTGTACCGGCAACAATACCAACGGCTTTCTGTAAACCAGCCGCTTGCAAGGTAAGTGCATCAGTACCTGACCCCACAATGGTATGTTCAGGTGCCTCTGTATTGAGGGGGTCAGATTCGATCACTTGTGTAGGAATACCCGCCTCTTGCAAACGACGATAGAGAGCTTTGCCAAAACGTCCGTACCCTGCAATCAGCCATAAACCACGCTCAGGAAACAGCGGTTCATGCAAAGGTTCGTGAGGTATTCCAGTCAGCCATGTAAACAGCGTGTACATGCCAGGGGAATGAATGGCGAGTGCTAAACGTCCTGCAAACGTTTCAAACGGGTTAATGACCTCGTTTTTGCCAAAGGAACGGATATTGGCTTCCACTTCAGCCGATTCAGCACGCGCTAACACCCGCAAATTAGGGTTGAGCAAATACGCGCTCAATGCCACCATCAGATTAGTCTGATCAGTATCGGTCAATGCAATCACACCAACACAATAGTTATTGGTAATCCCCGCCATTTCCAACACGGCAGGTTTAGCTGCATCACCTAATAAACCTAGGGGACGGCGGATATAATCGTTGAGTTCTAATGCATTGATACGACTTTCATCCTTATCGATGACCACCGCTTTGATGCCTTCATCAGCCAGTGCCTTAACCAAAATACCCCCTGTATCACCGTAACCACAGACCAGATAAAACGGGGTACGCAAGCGTTTCACACTACGCTGAAAAGTATACTCACTGCGCAACTTACGAAAGGCGGGATCTTGCAACACTGCCAGTAATGAACCAATGCTATATAACCAACCAATAACCGTTAGGTGTACGACAAACATCATCCATAAGCGCTGTGCTTCGGTGAAAGCATAAGGGATTTCCCCAAAACCAATGGTGGTGGCCGTATAACTAACCAAATACATCGCGTGAAAAAACGACATATGCCATGTTTGCCCCGTTGCATCCTGCCCCGGAATCAAGGTAAAACCCAACACCGAGATGGCATACATCAGGATGAGTACAATCAACGGGGTGCGTAATCGCCTTAACAGTACATAGAAAATATCAGGCACAAGCTACCCCGCGTATTAGCGCCGCACCGTCATGGTTTCAGCCACCAGCAAAATGACGGAAATAATATTGGCCAACAATGCACCGCCGGAGAATGAGACGATAGCGACAGCCGCACCCGTATCCACCCCTGCGGCACTGATGTGGGCAGCATATCCCCAGATCAGTGCCGCCATGATTAACTGTAAGTCTGCTACCAAACTGGTAGCAAGAAAAATAGCGCCCAAGTGCGTTCGATCACCAAACTTCAATACAGTAGCGATTAGACTAACAACCAGAGCAGCGAATAATTCATACACATTATGATGCTCAATATTGTCAATATCGCCGATAAAAAAACCAAAGTTGAGTGTTAGTGCTAACACGATAAAAAAGCCGAAAACCACTTTCTCTGAGTTCATAACAATCCCTGAACAAAATCAATCTCAAGCATAGACGATAGCACTACTGGCTTGCCAGCCAAGTTTTCAATATACCAGTCCGTGCCATAAAATAGTTTTTTTGATCAGGGAAATATGGTTAGATGACTGGTAACAAAAGCAGCCATGAGTAATGTATGACATTAAAAATCACTTTCACTGAGGATGAGATAGCGGAGCTGTTCTACTGGAAGGAGCGCCATCCTCATCCCAGAGTCCGTAAGAAAATGTCCGTGCTGTACCTGAAATCCCAACAGTTGACGCATAAGGAAATCAAACGATTGGAAAGGATTACAGAAGCCACGCTGCTTGCCTACCTAAACGCCTACCTACAACCTAACGGTTTAGAAGCTCTTAAAGAAATACGATTCAATAAACCACAGAGTGATTTGATGGCATATAAAGACAAGATTGAAGCCTATTTTCGTGAATATCCCCCCGCAACCAGCAAGGCGGCAGCCGCTAAGATTGAGGAGCTGACAGGCATCAAACGCAGTGAGGACAGGGTACGTGTCTTTATGAAGAAAATAGGGATGGACATCCATAAAGTGGGGATGATACCCGCCAAAGCTGATGTGGAAGCACAAGAAAAGTTCCTGGAAAATGAACTAAAACCGCGCATTCAGGAGGCTAAGGAGGGCAAACGCGCCCTTTTTTTGTCGATGCCGCCCACTTCGTGTTAGCACCGTTTCTGGGGTTTTTGTGGTCATTTTCCCGCGTATTCATCAAAGCCCCCTGTGGTCGACAACGCTACAACGTATTGGGCGCACTCAATGCGATAACGCTACAACTCATCACGATCACTAACGACTCCTATATCAACGCTAACAGCGTGTGTGAATTATTGGAAAAAATTGCAGCGTTAGCACTCAAAATACCGATCACTTTGGTCTTGGATAATGCCAAGTATCAACGCTGTGAAGCCGTGTTTGCCTGTGCGAAAAGGCTCAATATTGAACTATTATTTTTACCGACCTATTCACCCAACCTCAATCTGATTGAACGGTTGTGGAAGTTCGTCAAGAAAAAATGCTTGTACTCGAAATACTATGATAAGTTTCCCGCTTTCAAGGCGGCCATCACCAACTGTCTCGACAAGCTGGATACCGATCACAAGAAAGAACTGACCCAGTTGATGACAACAAATTTTCAAACCTTTAAAAATGTTCAGGTCTTGACGCTGTAAGGTATAGCAGGCATAGAACCACAACAACAATGACTCTCACCATGCACCTCATACGTGACATTAATGAATAATTAAAATAATGTGATTCACATCACAGCGATTAATTAAATTAATTATTATAATTGGATAAGTAATTTCTTGTGGCTACATCTGTAACCATGTTCATGGGCATACGCCAGTTCCTAGCTTGGGATACCTTTCATAGCATAGGGGCGTTAAGCCGCTTTGCCATTGCCTCATCTATTTCGCTGGCTATTATTATCCCTGTTGCCACGCTACTGCATCATGCAATAGAGATTCCTGGCATTAATATAGGGAAGCGCTTAACCAGCCATCGTCAGGTTAACCCCATGCCAAGTGTTAGTGCTGAATAATCACACGACTCGCTACAGTGCCGCTAACTCGGTTAGCGGCCAACGCGGCTTAGCTTGAATCACCGCCGCTTCACTCGCGCCCGCCTGCAAGCGCAACGCACCCGCATACGCAATCATTGCCCCATTATCGGTGCAAAACGCCAATCGCGGGAAATACACTTCTGCCTGCAACTCTGCCAGTCGCGTCCGTAAACGTCGATTTGCGCCCACGCCACCCGCCACCACCAGCCGCTTGCGCCCAGCTTGTTCCAAGGCTCGACGGCACTTGATGAACAGGGTATCTACCACGGCTTCTTCAAACGCCCGCGCAATATCCGCTTTATCCTGTTCTGTTTGCCCAGACTTTTGCCAGGTGGTCAGTGAAAACGTCTTCAAGCCGCTGAAACTGAAATCACACCCCGGTCGATCCACCATCGGGCGTGGAAATTTGTAAATCCCCTCACGCCCCTGTTCCGCCAGCTTCGCCAGCAACGGCCCCCCCGGATAATCCAATCCCATCAGTTTAGCCGTCTTGTCAAACGCCTCACCCGCCGCATCATCCACGCTTTCGCCCAGAATGTGGTATTCGCCAATGCGCGGCACATCCACCAACATGGTATGCCCACCCGACACCAGCAACGCCACAAACGGCAATTCCGGCGGATTTTCTTCCAACATTGGCGCAAGCAAATGCCCCTCCATGTGATGCACCCCCACGGCAGGAACATTCAAGCCCCACGCCATCGACCGTGCAATCGAAGCCCCGGTCAGCAATGCCCCGATCAGCCCCGGCCCTGCGGTGTAGGCAATGCCATCAATATCCGTCATCGTCATGCCCGCATCCACCAACGCCTCGCGCAGTAACGGCAACACGCGACGAATATGATCCCGCGAGGCCAATTCCGGCACGACACCGCCGTATTCAGCGTGCATCGCAATCTGGCTGAACAAGCGATGCGCCAACAAGCCTTTGTCGGTGTCATACAATGCCACGCCGGTTTCATCACAAGAGCTTTCAATTCCAAGTACGCGCATGAGGGTCTTCTGGGGTTAAACAAGATGAACGGCAGTATATATGCTAAAGTTGCACGATGACAAAACAAGGTATTGGAAACATGCGATTCTTCCGGATGCCCTTGCTGGCACTCGTGCTGTTGGCACAGACTCCTACGGTATGGGCAAAAGATCGGCTGATTTTACTCGCCGGACAATCCAACATGATGGGACGTGGCAAAGTCAGCGAACTCCCCGCCACTTACAAAACCACCCCCGCCAATGTGAAATATTTCTACCAAGGGCGCGAACACCCGCTGGCAAAATTCGCGTGGTTTGGCCCCGAAGTCAGCTTTGCGCACGAAGTTGCCCGCGCTTTTCCCAACGACACGATTATTCTCGTCAAGCAAGCTGCGTCGGGCAGTCTGATCCAGCAATGGCAACCGGGGCAGGCGCTTTACAAAGGCTTGCTGCGCCAAGTTGGTTTTGCCACTCCCAAAGACACGACCTTGCAAGCAGACGCAATTCTGTGGATGCAGGGTGAAAGTGATGCGCAAGAATCTCTCGGTGTTGCCCAACAATATGGCAAACGCTTGGCAACACTGGTGACACAATTGCGCACGGATTTGGTTTCTCCCAACAGTTTGTTCATTTACGGGCAAATTAATCTGGAACACGAGCAACATGCCAAATCCATCGCATCAGTACGCAATCAGCAACAAGCCGCGCAACGTTCGCTAGCCCACGCTCTGATGGTTTCTACCGACGGGCTGGGCAAGCAGGATGACGGCATCCACTACAACGCACAAGGACAAATGGAATTAGGCAAACGCTTCGCAAAAGCCTACATTCAACAGATGAAGTAGCGCATGAAATAATGGTATTCACGCGCATTTTCACCTACGATTGTGCGCCACAACAAAAACAGTCTCCGCCCGCAGTACCGTAACCACCAAGGGAGTAGAGCCATGACCATTATTAAGCAAGACGACGTAATCGCCAGTGTGGCGGATGCGTTGCAATTCATTTCGTATTACCACCCCATCGACTTCATCGAAGCGATGCACAAGGCGTGGGAACGTGAAGAATCACCAGCGGCGAAGGATTCTATTGCGCAAATCCTCGTCAATTCGCGCATGTGTGCCGAAGGCCACCGCCCGATTTGCCAAGATACCGGCATCGTCACCGTATTCGTCAAAGTTGGTATGAACGTGCAGTGGGAAGGTGAGATGAGCCTCTCCGACATGATCAACGAAGGCGTGCGCCGTGCGTACTTGAACCCTGATAACGTATTGCGTGCCTCCATCCTCGCCGACCCTGCGGGTGCGCGGAAAAACACCAAAGATAATACGCCAGCGGTGATTCATTACGAAATCGTCCCCGGTGACACCGTGTCGTTTGACGTGGCAGCCAAAGGCGGCGGTTCTGAAAACAAATCTAAAATGGTTATGCTTAACCCCTCTGACAGCATTGTGGATTGGGTGTTGAAAACCGTGCCAGAAATGGGAGCAGGGTGGTGTCCGCCGGGAATGCTCGGCATTGGCATTGGCGGCACGGCTGAAAAAGCCGCTGTATTGGCAAAAGAAGTGCTGATGGAACCCATTGACATTCAGGAACTGCAAGCCCGTGGTGCACAAAACCGCGTCGAAGAATTGCGTCTGGAACTCTACGAAAAGGTCAATCAACTCGGTATTGGCGCACAAGGTTTGGGCGGCTTGACCACCGTGCTGGATGTCAAAATCAAAGACTACCCGACGCACGCTGCATCTTTGCCCGTGTGCATGATCCCCAACTGTGCAGCGACGCGCCACACCCATTTCGTGCTGGACGGTTCGGGCGCAGCTTTGCAAACCCCTCCTGATCTTTCCAATTGGCCGCAAATCTCGTTGGCAAGCGGCGCACAAGCCACCCGCGTCAACCTCGACACCATCCCCCCCGAACAAGTGCGTAACCTGAAACCGGGCGAAACCGTCTTGCTGTCGGGCAAAATGCTCACGGGGCGTGACGCGGCACACAAGCGCATGATCGACATGCTCAACAAAGGCGAACAACTGCCGGTCGATCTGAAAGGGCGCTTCATTTACTATGTTGGCCCGGTTGATCCAGTACGTGATGAAGTGGTTGGCCCTGCTGGTCCCACCACGTCTACCCGTATGGATAAATTTACCCGCCAAATCCTGCAACAAACGGGTTTGCTGGGCATGATCGGCAAATCCGAACGCGGGCCAATTGCGATTGACGCGATCAAGGAATTCGGCGCGGTTTACCTGATGGCAGTCGGTGGGGCGGCGTATTTGGTATCCAAAGCGATTACGGGCGCAAAAGTGCTGGCGTTCCCCGAACTGGGCATGGAAGCCATTTATGAGTTCGAGGTCAAGGATATGCCAGTCACCGTTGCTGTCGATAGCAATGGTGAGTCGGTGCATACCACCGGCCCTGCACAATGGAAAAAGATTATTGATGCACGTTTAGCACACTAATTGTCACAGACTGGCGCAACGGCTGATCAATGCGCCAAAATCTTCGCCAAAAACGCCTGCGTGCGCTCGTTGCGCGGGCGGTTGAAGAAATCGTGCGGGTTGTTTTCTTCGACAATCTGCCCCGCATCCATGAAAATCACGCGATCGGCTACCGATTTGGCAAAGCCCATTTCGTGGGTAACGCACAGCATGGTAATGCCCTGTTCGGCGAGTTCGGTCATCACATCCAGCACTTCCTTGATCATTTCAGGGTCAAGCGCGGAAGTGGGTTCGTCGAACAGCAATACTTGCGGGGTGAGGCACAAGGTACGTGCAATCGCGACGCGCTGCTGCTGACCGCCAGAGAGTTGCAGCGGGTATTTGTGCGCTTGTTCGGCAATTTGTACGCGCTGTAGTTGCGCCATTGCCCGCTCTTCCGCCTCGGCTTTGGAAAGTTTGTTGACCTGAATCGGCGCAAGCGTGAGGTTTTCCAACACGGTCAAGTGCGGGAACAGGTTGAATTGCTGGAATACCATGCCGACTTTGCGGCGGACTTCATGCAGCACTTTCACGTCATCGCTGAGTTCCAGACCATCCACGATCAGCTTGCCTTGCTGGTGGCTTTCCAGCCGGTTGATGCAACGGATCAGGGTGGATTTGCCGGAGCCGGAAGGGCCGCAAATGACAATACGTTCGCCCCGGCGTACCTGCAAGTCGATGTCGCGCAGCACGTGGAACTGGTTGCCGTACCATTTGTTGACTTTGGCGAATTCGATCATGTAATCAGACATATTCACACTGCTCCATCACAGGGATTTTTCTTGGGTTGCGAAACGCGCCACCAATCCGGTAACGGACGTATTCAACAGGATTTTATCGTGCGGAATCAAGACATACTGCCAACGTTTGCCGCCGGTTTGGGCAGCATGTTCATTCGCATAATAACACCAGCGTTGCGCCGCTTTTTGCTTGGCTTGTACGGTGACGCTATCCATTTCATCCGCGCGTTTGGGTTCCATTAACAGGCAAACGTTATTGGTTTCCACCACAAAATCCGGTTCGTACCAGTTGCCATTCTGGTACTCGATTTTGAACTTGCCGGAGGCAGGTTTCATCCATTTCAACACGCTGTCATCGTCTTCCAGCACCTTTGCCAGTGCCAATTCGCCATCCACCGAGTCGAATTTCTGGTAAGGGTAGCAACAGCGTTTGAAGCCCGTAAACAGCATTTTTCACTGCCTGCTTGTTGGGCAATGGAGCGCGGAAATCGCGCGGTTGTTCACCTGCCGCCATTTGGTTGGTTTGGGGGTGGCAACACATCAAAGCCTTGGGTGACTTTTCCCTGATAATCGGTGGGGCTTGACCATTGGTGTTGCTGCATCTGCACCCACACGAAATTGCGCAGCGGTTGCACTGCCTCATCATCCGGCAACACATTAATATTGAAGCTGTAATCGTCCTGATCCCATTCACATTTGTGTATACCTTACAGCGTCAAGACCTGAACATTTTTAAAGGTTTGAAAATTTGTTGTCATCAACTGGGTCAGTTCTTTCTTGTGATCGGTATCCAGCTTGTCGAGACAGTTGGTGATGGCCGCCTTGAAAGCGGGAAACTTATCATAGTATTTCGAGTACAAGCATTTTTTCTTGACGAACTTCCACAACCGTTCAATCAGATTGAGGTTGGGTGAATAGGTCGGTAAAAATAATAGTTCAATATTGAGCCTTTTCGCACAGGCAAACACGGCTTCACAGCGTTGATACTTGGCATTATCCAAGACCAAAGTGATCGGTATTTTGAGTGCTAACGCTGCAATTTTTTCCAATAATTCACACACGCTGTTAGCGTTGATATAGGAGTCGTTAGTGATCGTGATGAGTTGTAGCGTTATCGCATTGAGTGCGCCCAATACGTTGTAGCGTTGTCGACCACAGGGGGCTTTGATGAATACGCGGGAAAATGACCACAAAAACCCCAGAAACGGTGCTAACACGAAGTGGGCGGCATCGACAAAAAAAGGGCGCGTTTGCCCTCCTTAGCCTCCTGAATGCGCGGTTTTAGTTCATTTTCCAGGAACTTTTCTTGTGCTTCCACATCAGCTTTGGCGGGTATCATCCCCACTTTATGGATGTCCATCCCTATTTTCTTCATAAAGACACGTACCCTGTCCTCACTGCGTTTGATGCCTGTCAGCTCCTCAATCTTAGCGGCTGCCGCCTTGCTGGTTGCGGGGGGATATTCACGAAAATAGGCTTCAATCTTGTCTTTATATGCCATCAAATCACTCTGTGGTTTATTGAATCGTATTTCTTTAAGAGCTTCTAAACCGTTAGGTTGTAGGTAGGCGTTTAGGTAGGCAAGCAGCGTGGCTTCTGTAATCCTTTCCAATCGTTTGATTTCCTTATGCGTCAACTGTTGGGATTTCAGGTACAGCACGGACATTTTCTTACGGACTCTGGGATGAGGATGGCGCTCCTTCCAGTAGAACAGCTCCGCTATCTCATCCTCAGTGAAAGTGATTTTTAATGTCATACATTACTCATGGCTGCTTTTGTTACCAGTCATCTAACCATATTTCCCTGATCAAAAAAACTATTTTATGGCACGGACTGGTATAGCACGGCTTGCGGGATTTTTTTCAGGTTGAGGTTGGGGAATTCGTTGTTTTCCGCGATGAATCCTTTGGAGCAAATCAGCAAGGTGCGCTCATCGCCGACTTCGCTGCTGATGAGTTTGAGTTGTTCGCGGCTGAGCGTTCCGGTGGTGATGTAGATGTAGTTGTTTTCGCTGGAATAGCCGTGTTGCCAGAATACGTCTTGGCTGGGGGCATAGGTGTATGCCATGTGTTTGCACATTGCTTCTGCCAGCATTTCGGCGTTGTATGCGGGGTTGATGACCCAGTTGCCCCACGCATCCTTTTTCAACAGCGATGCCGCCAGATGGTAGAAGCGGAATCTGCCGCCGCCAGCCCAGTTCACCGCTTTGCTGATGCCGCCTTGGTCGTCGCCGTCGATGACTTTTTTCAGGCGCGGCACGATATGGGTTTTGCAATGCTCGCCCAGTTCCACCATGATCCAGCGCCGCCCCATCTTGTGCGCCACCGCCCCCGTCGTGCCACTCCCCGCAAACGAATCCAGCACCAAATCCCCCGCATTCGTCGCAATTTCAATTATACGCTGCATTAATCCTTCTGGTTTTGGAGTTTCAAAAGCTGCTTTTTCACCAAAGATCAATTCTATTTCTCGTGCGGCATGTTGATTCAAACCAACATCGTCCCATATGGTCGGAGCAGACATTCCCTGTTTTGCTTCTGCCTTAAAAAGTTTTCGCATGGGTGTTCCTGATTTGCCATTTTTTCCCCAATAGAAGCGACGGTTCGCTACCATTTCTAGCATTTCTAGCATTTTTCACCTTTCCGGCGTATTGCTGTTCGAGGGCTTTGAGCGCCAGCAGGTTGTCGCCGTGGATGAGGAGGTTGTCGTCGAAGGGTTGCGCCTTATCCCCCATCCCCAGCCCTTCCCCCGCAAGGGGTGAAGGGAGCAAAGACAGTAGGTCGGGTTGTTCTTGTTCCCTCACCCCTTGCGGGGGAGGGTTGGGGTGGGGGGATTCTTTGCACAGTAGGACAAGTCGCGGTCTTCCAACAGGATGCGGGGTTCGAGGCGCGGGCGTTTTTCCTTGCCGATCCAGGTTAGTTCGAGTTTTTGTTTTTTGGTCATGAAAACCCTTTCAATCCTTATTCATCATCAAACTGTGCCACCAGCCCGTTCATTTCCCGACTGGCTGCATAAATCGTTAGCTTCAGTTCCACATTTTCGTGGTTTTCGTACAGCGGGCGGCGTGTAGACAAGCGTTCGCTGGCATTGAGGATGGTCGGCACACCTTCACCCCGCCGTTCAATCATGTTCTGCCGTTTACTCACAGGATCAGCCGGGAAGTAACGGCTCAACAGGTTAACTAGCGTTTCATTGCGGGTAATGCTGTTGGCATCCATCGTATCCACTGTCAAGCTATTGGGCAAACCACCCGGTGCGCCCAGTTCCAGCCGATCATTGAACAGGTGCAGGCGGATTCGCGCCCCGTACACCGAATAATCCCGATGCGCCACCGCATTCACAATCGCCTCGTACACTGCGCCCAAATCGTACTGTGGAATATCAATCCTGCCGGGGCGTTTCACCGCTTCCACCCGCATATTGCGCTTGACGAAGTTGAAAGCACACTGGATTTGCTGGTCAATCGAACCCTCACAATCCTGAGCATCCACCTGATACTCCGCATTGCGCTCCTTACCGTTATAGGCCACGCACTGTACCACGGCAGAAGACAGAAAATCAGCAGGCCGTGCCGTCAACAACAACACGCCGGAAACGGTCAGGCAAAGCTGTTTGTTTTCATCTTCTGCTATCAAATAGAGCTTTTTAAGCTGCATGATCGAAGGCAATTCACCCCGCAGAAAACGCTCCTTCAAGACCGGATCAATCGCATCCACCCCAGCCTGAGGCACAATCTGCTCATCAAAACGGATCAACCTCGCCATGCTTCGCTGCTGAAACATCCGCGCCAGCAAATCAGGTGGCATTTGCCGTTTACTCGAACCCATCCGCTGAAAATAACCGCCGTGGCTACGATGCACAAACAAGCTCTTGCTGATACGCACCCACATGACGGGTTTCTGCTCGCCCTGACGGTTGGGGACTTCCAGCACCCGGATTTCCAGTGGCAGCGGCGGGTCAATCAACTGGCTATTGATATTGCCCAGCCACTTGTCCACCTCATCCAGTAATTCACGCGGAATGCCGACCACCTCACGAGTTTTATCCTCAATTCCCAGCACCACTACTCCGCCGCTGGCATTGGCAAACGCTGCCAGTTCATCCGCCATGCTATGACGGTGCGGATCGTTGACCTTGCCGTCCTTGAAAAACAGTTGTTTGAATTCGTAGGCAGAATCTTCATTCAAGCGAATCTGGTACAACAGTTCACGCGCCAGCTCTGTGGTGGAAATCATAGGTTCTCCTTGAGTATCCAGCGGACAGTAAACAAACGTTCCCGTGAGACACTCAGCTCCAGCATGGCTGCCGCCTCATCCAGCAAACGGTCTTCTTCCGCTTCGATTTTTTTCTTCTCTTCGTGGTAAGTCAGCACCAGATCATCCCGTTCTTTTTCCAGACGCTTGAGTTCGCGTTTGGCATTAATCTTTTCCTGCAAGGTCGGTAATTGCCGTGCCGCTTTGCGGGCATCGCGGATTTCTACATCCAGTTGTTTGTTGCGGATGTCGAGTGCTACCTTCCGGTCTTCCGCCCAGCGTTCCAGTTTATCGTTCTCTTCTTCGTAATAACGGGCGTTGTCTTCCTCAGCCTGTTGATAGTGGGTATCAGCATTTTCCGCCAATTTCGCCAGCAAACGTTCTTCATACTGAAAAGCGAAGTTCCCAGACACAACCTGCCCCGGAACCTGTAGCAACCGCACCGCAGTGTTTGATGGCAACACCTCTCCCTGATCCTTACAAGCCACAACCAACAGATGCTCTAGCCTCTGATTTTTGCTGCTAATAGTCAGCTTATCTACCACCAGCTCACCTGACTGCCCCAACAATCCCCTTACATCGACGAACTGTCCACCATCCAGTGCAGCATAATCCAGTTCCAGCACAGCATTATTCAGAGGGCGATGTTTGGCTTTCTCAATTAATGTTGCTCCCAAGCCTTCGTGTGGACGGAAAAATTGCGCATCGGTCGCTTCCGCTTCCTGCCAACGCACATCAAACCATTGCCCATCCAGCCGAAAACGCTGTTGGTGAAACATCGCTTCGGGTAGTTCAGCCTGTGCCAAGCGCAGCAGCATCCGTTGGTAGTCATTGAGTTGGGATACCGTATTTTCCCTGCGCATATTCAGCCGCTTAACCACATCCACATCGAAACTGTCGAGTACGGAACGACTGGCATCCTGCATCCGGTTTTCCAGTTGCTGCTTGAGTTCGTCTTGCAAGGCATTGAATTCGTCCTCAATCTGCGCATCATCGCGGCATTTCTGGTAAATGTCGTGAATACGCCGCTCAATATCCACCCCGGATTCAATCGAACCCAGAATTTCATCCGATGCGCCAAACACTCCCTCGAACAACTGGAATTTTTCACTCAACAGCTCAAATACGCGCTCATCGGCACGGTTGCCCTTGTTGATGAAATTAACCACCACCACATCATGCTTCTGCCCATAACGGTGAACACGCCCGATACGCTGTTCCACCCGCTGCGGATTCCACGGCAAGTCATAATTGATCAGAATGGAGCAAAATTGCAGGTTGATCCCTTCCGCCCCCGCCTCGGTACAAATCATCAACGTGGCATCTTCACGGAATTTATCCACCAATGCCGCTTTCATATCCGCACTTTTTGAGCCGGAAATACGGCTTGAACCCTTATGTTTCTGAAGCCATTCCCGATAAATGCGCCCGGATGAACTGTCTGCATTACTACCATTGAGCATGACGATTTGCTCAGCGTAACCATTCCGCCCCAACAAACCAGCCAGCCACGTTTGGGTACGCACCGACTCAGTGAAAATAACCGCCTTGTGCGCCCCACCCAAACGTTCATTCAGCTCAAAGGCTTTACCTAACACTCGCAACAGTGCATCAGCCTTGGCATTATTGCTGATATTGTTCGCCAGTTGCTTGAAGCCTTTGAGTTGATCAATTTCATCCTGCAAAGCTTCGGGGTCAATAGTATCCCCGTCATCCACACCGTCGCTGTCGGCAGTGTCATCCAATGAATCGAAATCTTCTTCCAGCCCCGCCAGCAACGGCATTTTCTTTTCCAGCCGCCCAATCATGTTTTCCAACGTGCCTTCCAGTGCATACGAGGAAGATGCCAGAATTTTGCGGATAACCAATGTAACTAAATGCCGTGCGTTGGGCTTAATAGCCAACAGATCATCGCTTTTCAGGTAAGCAGACACTTGTTCATAAAGCAGAAGCTCTTCAGCAGTTGGGCGGAAATCTTCTGTCAGGGAATAGCGCCGGGTAAAATTGATACCACCTTCTTCCTGCACCTTACGCCGCAAAGTACGGTTGACCAGTTTGCCCAAACGCTGGCGTAACCCCCGCAACTCCTCTTCTTCCAGACGTGGACGGGCATAACGTACCTTGAAAGAATTCAAATCGCCAAAAAAATACGGGTCAATGATGGAAACCAGCCCGAACAATTCCAGCAGGCTATTCTGCAAGGGAGTCGCCGACATCAGGATTTTGGGCACACCCATCAGGGTATCGCGCAAGGTTTTCGCGGTTTTAGCCCCGTCTGGCCTGTAAACATTGCGTAACTTGTGCGCTTCGTCAAACACCACCATATCCCACGGCACACGCCCCACTTCTTGGGCTTTTCTGGCAGCAAATTCATAGGAAACAATAACAATAGCCGCTTGCCCAATGGCTTCACGGTCAAAGGGGTTAGCGAGTTCCCGTTCAGCGTTGAAGTTACGGGCTTCCAAAATCACCGAAGGCAAGGCAAATTTATCCTGAAGCTCTTGGCTCCATTGTTTGCGCAGGGTAGCGGGAACAATCAGCATGAGTTTACGCTTACGCTCTGCCCATTTCTGCGCCAGTACCAGACTGGCCTCAATGGTTTTCCCCAAACCGACCTCATCCGCCAACACCACACCATTGGACAGCGGGGAACGCAAAGCAAACAAAGCCGCTTCCACCTGATGCGGGTTCATATCGACCTTGGCACTGGCAATAGTTTGGGTCAACGCCTCTTCAGCTTTGCCTTTCAGGCTGAGCCAATGGGCAAAATAGGCACTTTGGTGGGGTGAGAACATCAATGGTTATCCTGAGAAATGACGCTACAGCTAATGCCCGTAGTATATAGCAAGATACCCTAATGCACCTTCCCCCGGTTCACCTGCCGCTCGACCCACTGGCTGTAGCGTGACAGGCTGAAACAGAACACAAAATAAATCGCCGCAATAAACAAATAGCCTTCCAGCTTGTACGCCATCCAGTTCGGGTCACTATTGACGGCAAGATCCAGCGAACCCGTCAGTTCATACAAGCTCACAATCGTTACCAGCGACGTATCTTTAAACGTGGAAATGAAGTTATTCATAATCCCCGGCACGACTGTTGCCAAAGCTTGCGGCAAAATAATTTTGCGCTGCATCTGCCAGTAAGTCAGCCCCAAGGATGCAGAAGCCTCATATTGCCCACGCGGAATCGCCTGCAAACCGCCGCGAATCACTTCCGCTAAATACGCCGCCGCAAACAAAACCATCGCCACCAATACTCGCAGCAACACATCAATCGAAAAACCTTCCGGCATGAACAGCGGAAACAGAAACGATGCCATGAACAGCACCGAAATCAGTGGCACACCCCGGATCAGTTCCACATAAACCGTACACAGCGTCCTGATCACCGGCAAAGCTGACATGCGCCCCAATGCCAGCAAAATCGACAACGGAAAAGCACCCACCACCGACAACGATGCCAACAAAATGGTCAACGGCAAACCGCCCCATTGATCGGTTGTCACCACACTCAAACCGAAGACACCGCCATGCATCAGGGTAAAAAATACCGCTAACACCCCCAGCCACAACGCTGCCAACCACGGCTTCCAAAACATCCGCATACAGCTTGCCAACAACAATGCCATCAGCAACAAAGTCGCCGCGAACGGTCGCCACTGCTCCTCAAACGGGTAACGCCCGAAAATGATCACGCGGTATTTTTCCGCGACCACACCCCAACATGCGCCCGCGCCACGTGCCGCATTGCACTGCTCTGCATCGGCTACCCACACCGCATGATGGATTCCCCACCCCCACAAGTGCGAAACCGTGTAGACCAACAACATCCCCAACAGCAGCGTTACCGCACTGTTGAACGCATTGTTAAACAAATTGGCGCGTAACCATGCCATTGCCTAACGCTCCTTGATCGCCGCGTGGCGATTGTAAGCATTCATGAATACGGATGTGAGCAACGAAAGCGTCAAGTAAACTGCCATAATCACCGCGATACACTCCACCGCCCTCCCCGTCTGATTAATCGACGTATTCGCAATCGACACCAATTCAGGGTAGCCCACTGCCACTGCCAACGAAGAGTTTTTGGTCAGATTCAAATATTGGTTAGTCAACGGCGGAATAATCACCCGCAAGGCTTGCGGCAACTGAATCAAACGCATGGTTTGTCCCCGGCTCAAACCTAACGCCATTGCCGCCTCATGCTGCCCGCGCGGCACAGAAGCAATGCCACTGCGCACAATTTCTGCAATATAAGACGCAGTGTAAATCGTCAGCCCCAACAATAGCGCCAGAAATTCCGGTGAAACATTAATGCCACCTTTAATGCCAAATCCAGCTTTGACCGGCATATCCC
Organism: Candidatus Thiothrix putei; assembly: GCA_029972225.1. Lineage (NCBI taxonomy): Bacteria > Pseudomonadati > Pseudomonadota > Gammaproteobacteria > Thiotrichales > Thiotrichaceae > Thiothrix > Candidatus Thiothrix putei. The sequence goes on along the minus strand of CP124756.1, from coordinate 1,543,246 downwards.
CAAACCAAGGCAAGGTTAAGCCTGCTTTGGTGAGAAACATACCGAGAAAGGGTTCCGCTTCCCGCGCAGTCGGCAAAAACGCCACCAACACCAGATACCACATCAGCAATTGCAACAGCAGCGGCACATTGCGGAAGATTTCTACATACGTCAGGCACAAGCCACGAATCAGGATATTCTGGGAAAAGCGCCCTACCCCCAACAATACGCCAAGAATAGTGGTGAGAATAATGCCGATGAGTGCAACTTTCAGGGTATTACCCAGTCCAGTGAGGAAAGCTCTCCAATAAGGTTGCGTCGACTCAAACCCAAACAAGCTTTCGCTAATGTCAAATCCGGCCGGTTGCGCGAGGAAACCGAAGCCGCTTTGGATACCACGGGTACGCATATTTTCCAGCGTATTGTCGGCAAGGATGGCGATACACAACGCCACTAGCAGCAACGCGGCAATCTGGTAGAGCCAGCCGCGTATTTTTTGGTTGCGCCAGAAACTCATTAACACGTTTAACGAATCGGTGGCGCGTACAAAATCCCGCCCTGATTCCACAGCTTATTCAAGCCGCGCTCCAGTTTCAGCGAGGAATCTTTACCAACATTGCGCTCAAAAATTTCGCCGTAATTGCCTGTCGCTTTCAAGGCACGATATGCCCATTCCTTATCCAAGCCCAGCAACGTGCCCATGTCTTCCGCTGTACCCAGAATACGCTGGATATTGGGGTCATCGCTGGTTTTCTTTTCATCCAAATTCACTTGGGTAAGCCCGTATTCTTCGCCTTCGATCAGCGCATTCAACACCCACTTGCTGATGGCAAAGAACTCATCATCACCACGCCGCACCAACGGTCCAAGGGGTTCTTTGGAAATAATTTCCGGCAGAATCATATGTTCATCGGGATTTTTCGCAATAGTCCGTTCCGCCGCCAAACCCGACGCATCCGTGGTATACGCTTCGCAACGCCCGCTATGGTAAGCACCTGTTGCCGCTTCGTTCTTTTCAAACACCAGCGGTTTAATGTCCAACTTGTTGGCGCGGGCAAAATCGGTCAGGTTCTTTTCAGTCGTCGTGCCGGACTGAACGCAAACAGTTGCCCCGTCAAGTTCCTTGGCACTGGCAACTTTCAGCTCTTTTTTCACCATGAAGCCTTGCCCGTCGTAATAGATCGTACCGACAAAGTTTGCCCCCAGCGACGCATCGCGGGTCAATGTCCAAGTCGTATTGCGTGACAAAATATCAACTTCACCGGATTGCAAGGCAGTGAAACGCTGCTGTGCGTTCAAAGGCACGTATTTCACCTTGCTGGCATCGCCCAACACTGCTGCTGCCAGTGCTTTGCAATAATCCACGTCCATCCCGCTCCACTTGCCTTCGCTATCGGCTGCGGAAAAACCCGCCAGTGCCACGTTCACACCGCACACCAATTGATCGCGAGACTTAATGGTATCCAAGGTTTTGCCCGCCTGAGCAGGCAAACTGAGCATGACTACCGTACACAGGGTAACGCCCGCCAAAGCACGCGCAAGAGTAGTTGTTATCATCGGTGTTCCTCTTTTAATAAAATTTGCCGCGCAAGAATAGCAACGGAACACCCAACAGTATAAACATCAATGGAATAATCAGCCAATTGCCAACCCGCACATAAGGGGTTGCCCCTTGCATCGGGGTAGCATACCCACTGATCACGGTAGCAATGCGCGGCTCAGCCGTGGCGGTCACTTTGCCCTTTTCATCAATAATCGCGCTAACCCCGTTATTGGTAGCCCGCAACAAATAACGCCCGGTTTCCAACGCCCGCATCCGTGCAATTTCAGCGTGTTGCGCTGGTTCAATTGAGCCTGTGAACCAGCCGTCATTGCTGACATTCACCAGCATGGTCGCTTGTGGCAATCCAGCAATCATTTCTTCGGCATACGCATCTTCGTAACACACCGACATGCGCATCGGTTGACCTGCCACCATCAGGGTATTCGTGCCCCCCCAAGCTGTCACATTGTCATACGGCAATTTGATAATATGTTCCAAGAAACGTAAGTATTTTAATAAAGGAATGTATTCGCTGAACGGTACTAAATGCTGCTTGGCATACACATGCTCGCCGGTATTGATAGACGTTTCCACATCACGCTCACTACCCACCGCCATCACCGCGTTATACACGGCCTCGGTATCACGATTCACATGAAAACCACCGACCAATAAATCAGCTTTCGCCTCACGCGCCCACTCTTGTAACGGCAACATCACATCCAAAGATTGCGGGAAAAAATCGGCAAGCGCGGTTTCCGGCCAAATCACTAGATGCGAGGCTTCGACATTCGGGTACTTATCCCCATCCATCAAATCCAGATAAGCTTGGATATTGTCATTGCGGAATTCGCGTGACCACTTGGTTAACTGATCAACATTGCCTTGCAACATACTGACGTATAAAGGTTCTCCTGCGGGTTCTGTCCAACGCACCTGCCCCAAGCCAAACCCACCGACTGCCGTCACCAACGCTAATACCGCAGCAATAACGCGTTCGCGTTGAGTTCCCAGCACCAGTAAAACCAATGCGCCCGCGCCCAAAGCGACCAGCCAACTGACGCCTAACACACCTGTGATCGGTGCGTAATGTGCCAACCAGGTATCAATCTGACTGCTACCTAATTGCAACCAGGGAAACCCTGTTAAAAACCAACCGCGAAACCATTCGGTCAACACCCAAATCGCCGGGAATGCCACCAGTAAACGCACTGCTTGCGGTAAATGCGTGGTATACGCCGCCAACCAGCCGAACACCAGCAACAACAGTGCCATGATCACCACAAAAATAGCCACCATGAAAGCGGCAATGAAGGAATTTGCCCCACCGAAAAAGTGGATACTGACATAAATCCAGTGCGCACCTCCGGCAAACATCCCCACCCCAAACACCCACGCCAACCGTAAGCGTTGCTTGGTTGGTATCGGTTTGAGATTCAGCCAGAACAATACGGCAGGCGCAAGAAATGCAAACGCCCGCCATTCGATAGGCGCGAACGCCAAAGCCATAGACAAACCTGCCAGCAACGCCAGCAGGTAGTCAAATTTCGAAAGGGAGTCACTAGAATTACGAAAAGACAGCATGATTGGAATATCCAGCACAGCAAAATGTGAGCGGATTATAACGCAGGCACTTCCTCAGAACATGAATTTTCCGTGTGGGGCAACACTTCCAGCAACAAAATACGCCGCGAATCGCTGCGCAATACCCGAAATAACCAGCCCATTAACACCACTTCCTCGCCTTGACGCGGGATTTTACCCAATTCATGGATCACAATTCCCGCAATGGTATCGAATTCCTCGGTATCGAATGCAGTTCCCACCGTCGCATTAAATTCATCAATCGGCGTCATTGCTTCGACAATGAAACGCCCGTCGTCTTGCGGCTGGATATTGGTGGAAACGTCTTCCTCATCATCGTGCTCATCGTCGATGTCACCGACAATCTGTTCCAACACGTCTTCAAACGTCACCAGCCCAGCAATGCCCGCGTATTCGTCGATGACCACCGCCATGTGGTTACGGGTTTTGCGAAATTCAGTCAGCAAGCGATTCAATCGCTGGCTTTCGGGGACAATTAAGGCGGGGCGGATAATGTCATCAATTTCAAATTCTTGTTCACGCCCGCTGTATTTGAGCAGATCTTTTGCCAGCAACACCCCCACCAAATCATCGCGGTCTTCATCCACCACGGGGTAGCGTGAATGTTCGGTTTCGGCAATGCGAGCGAGAATATCGGTGAAGTCATCTTCGTGGTAAATGAAGTTGATTTGTGAGCGTGGCACCATAATGTCGCGCACTTGAAGCGCACCAAATTCCAGCACGCCTTGCAACATTCCCACCGTTTCCCCTGGCAGGAGGTTTTTTTCGTTAGCCCGTTGTAAATCGTCCATCAAATCTTCCCGACTTTGGGAAGTAAGATCGAGTTTATTAATTAACCATTGTTTCCATCGCGGTCGAGGTCGCGAGTCACCTATGTCAGTTTTCATTGTTCCTCTGGGGGTTAGTGATAAGGGTCGGGAAAGCCGAGTTTGAGCAGCAAAGCGGTTTCTAAAGCTTCCATCTCTTCTGCTTCGGTATCCGTTATATGGTCATAACCTTGTAAATGCAACAAACCATGTATCAACAAATGCGCCCAATGTTGGGTCGCGGTTTTACCTTGTTCGGCTGCTTCACGCTCAACCACAGGCAAACAAATGACCAGATCGCCGAGGTATTCGATGTCATCGTCATCTTCTGGAATCGATGGTGCATCGTAAGGAAACGACAGTACGTTTGTCGGGTAATCTTTGTCCCGATAAGCGCGGTTGAGTGCCTGACTTTCGGCTTCATTGACGATGCGCACCACCACACCGGCTTCCGCATCCGCCGACCATGCGGCTTGCGCCCAGCGTAATAAATCCGCTTCAGCAGGAATGCTGGTGTAAGCTTCTGGGTTTTGAATATCGAGTTCCAAGCTCATGCGGAACGCTCCCGCTCAAAACCTTCATACGCTGCCACAATCTTTTGCACTAATTTGTGCCGTACCACGTCGCGCCCGCTGAACCAGTTAAAGCTGATGCCTTTAACATCTTCCAGAATTTCAGCCGCTTGGCGCAAGCCAGAGGTTTGATGGCGTGGCAAGTCAATCTGGGTAATGTCACCCGTGATCACGGCAGAAGAGCCAAACCCTAAGCGGGTCAGGAACATTTTCATCTGTTCCGTGGTGGTATTTTGCGCTTCATCCAATAAGATAAAGGCATCATTCAAGGTACGCCCGCGCATATAAGCCAACGGTGCGACTTCAATGACATTGCGCTCAATCAGTTTATTGACCTTTTCGACTCCCAGCATTTCATACAAAGCGTCATACATTGGGCGTAAATACGGGTCAATTTTTTGCGACAAATCACCGGGCAAGAAACCCAAGCGCTCCCCCGCTTCCACCGCAGGACGCACCAGCACCAAACGCCGCACTTCATCACGCTCCAACGCTTCGACCGCACACGCGACAGCCAGCCAAGTTTTACCCGTACCCGCAGGACCAATCCCAAACGTGACATCATGAGTGCGAATATTTTGGATGTACTGACTTTGCGCCAAACCTTTGGGTTTGATATAACCGCGCTTGGTGCGGATGCGCACATCATCGCCGGTATTGGCTTGTACCTTATCGAGATTGGCTTCTTGCAGGAACAGATGAATGCTTTCCGGGCTGAGAACGGTTTCAACCGTTTCACGGTAAAGGTCATGCAATAAATTAATGGTTAACTGTGTAGTCAGCGGCGTTCCGGTAATCTGGAACAAATTGCCACGGTTACTCAGTTCAACGCCGAGGCGGTGCTCTAATTGACGCAAATGCTGGTCAAATTGACCACATAAGTTCATTAAACGCTCGGTATTAGCAGGTTCCAGCTCAAACTGAACGGTGTGCCTGTCACTTTCCGTTGCAGCAGTCGTTGTAGTAGTCAAGAAGACTGAGAATTCCATAAAGGGATGATTGTGAAAGTATAGCCACAGCCCTGCTTAGGTTCAACCGTTCCGACAGATGGTAGGATAATCACAAACAATCTTGTGATATTATTTTGACCAAGTACAATGCATTAAAATAATGACGATGCACATTCGGGGGAAACAACCGTGCAAGTTACGCTAAGCTTTTTTACACATGCAACAGGTTGGCATAAGCCCTTACCTGACATTGATTCACCTCAAACCTTGGTATTGATATTCAGCCCTCCCGATAGCAAATACTACCAAGCTGCTCTTGAACAGCTACATGCTCACTATCCGCAAGCAGTGATCGCAGGCTGTTCTACCGTTGCTGGTATTTTCAATGAACATTTGCTGGATAATGCCTTGGTAGTAGGCGTTATTCGCTTTAAGACAACCCGCCTAGCCTTTGCGAGTGCTGCATTACCGCATGTAAACGATTCTTTTCAAGCAGGCCAGCAAATTGCCAATGACCTCAATTCGCCTGATCTTAAAGGAATTTTCATTCTGACCGATGGCCTGAACACTAATGGCAGTGAATTAATTCGTGGCTTGGCTTCGGTTGTTAATGAAACCAACGTTACCATTGTCGGTGGCTTAGCCAGTGACAAGATGCAATTTGTATCTACTTGGATTTTGCACCAAGGACAAGCGACCTCACTGTGTGTCTCTGGCGTTGGTTTTTATGGCAAAGAGCTGGTCTTTAACAGCTACGCCCGTGATGGCTTCAAACCTTTTGGTCCTGAACGCGTCATTACCCGTGCAGCAGGCAATACGTTGTATGAAATTGACGGTCGCCCTGCCTTACAACTTTATAAAGAATACCTTGGGGAACACGCGGACAACTTACCCGCGACCGCCTTGCACTTCCCCTTAGCGATCTGGAATCAAACCAAAGATCACTACGTGGTACGTACTGTGGTGTCAATCAATGAAGCAGATAATAGCCTAGGGTTTGTGGCCGATATTCCACAAGGTTATGGCACTCAATTGATGTACGGCAGTTTTGACAATTTGTTGGATGGTGCAGAAACAGCCTCACGCAGCTTAGCAGAACAACTACCGCCCCAAACACCCGTCTTTGCGCTGACCATCAGTTGCTCAGGACGCAAACTCGTCATGGGCGATGACGTTGACCAAGAGTTAGAAGCCACGCTCGAAAACCTTCCCGCCGGCAGTCAACAGCTTGGGTTTTACTCTTACGGTGAATTAGCCCCCACTGCACTCGGTGGGCAGTGCTGCCTGCACAACGAAACCATGACCTTAACGGTGATGTATGAAGGAAGTTAAACCCCTCCATAAGCGCTTACAAAAACAATTAAAGCGCAGCGGCCTGCTCCAGCATGGATTGCCGGACGACCAAAACAAATGGCAGAACTTTCTGCACCAAATCGACCTCTCGTACACCGGCACGAGTGACGCGCAATATTTGCTGGAACGTTCTCTGGAAGTTTCCTCACAAGAAATGCGCAAACTGTACGATGATCTCAAAGCTGAAACCGAACAACGCATCGAAGCCCTACACAAATCCGAACAAAAAACCCGCTTCATGGCGAATATGAGCCATGAATTACGCACCCCGATACACGGTATTTTGGGTTCTTTGGAAATCGTGAAAGATACGACACTCGATCCCCGCCAAAAATTATTCGTGGATACCGCGTATGCCTCCTGCGAAGTCATGCTGGATGTCATTAACAATATTCTGGATTTTTCCAAACTCAAAGCAGGCGGTATTGAGCTGGAAATCATCGAGTTTTCCCCGCGTGAATTGGTGGAAAACATCAGCGGCATTATGTCGACAATGGCGCAGGAAAAAAATCTCGAAGTTCAATGCTACATCCCCGAAAACATTCCTGAGCGCGTGAAAGGCGACCCGGCTCGCTTACGGCAAATGTTGATGAACTTGGTCGGCAATGCCGTCAAATTCACCGAACGTGGCGAAGTGTATACCGGCTTGGAATTGCTGGAAATCCGCGATGACAAAGCCGTATTACGTTTTGAAGTCCGTGATACTGGCATCGGCATTCCCTTCGCCATGCAAAAAAGTGTATTTGAATCGTTTGTGCAAGTCGATGCTTCCATCAACCGGCGTTACGGCGGCACAGGCTTGGGGTTAACCATTGTACGCGAGTTTACTGAAATGATGGGTGGTCGCCTTGGACTGGACAGTGTTCCCGGTCAGGGTACAACTTTCTGGTTTGAAATCACCTTTCCCATCACCGAAAATCATGCATTCGGCAACAATAGCCACCATTTGGAAGGTCGCCGAATTCTGGTGGTGGACGATAATGAAACCAACCGGCGTATTCTGGAAAACTACCTGCAAGCGTGGAAAGCTGAAGCTATTATCGTCAGCAATGGGCATGATGCCTTACACAAACTCGAAGAATCCATCACCCAGCAACGCCCCATTGACCTGATGCTGTTAGACTGGTTTATGCCACAAATGGACGGCATTGCGCTCGCCAAAACCATCCGCAGTGATCATCGTCACGCTCACACCCCGATTGTCATGCTCACCTCTTACGGTATTTCGCTTGAAAAACAACAACAAGCGGGCGTGCAAGCTGCCGTTACCAAACCTGTGCGTTCCATCACGTTACGGGATGTCTTGCTGGATACCTTAAGACGACATACGCTCAATCATCAGACCAAACCAACACCAGAGACCACACATCCCTTCCCGAATATCGTCTTAAAATCTATTGCATCAATCGAGCCTGCGATTTTGTTAGCAGAAGACAACCCTGTTAATGCCCTAATTGCCGTTACGATGCTGGAAAAACTCGATATTCACGTGGAGCACGTCACCACTGGCAAACTGGCACTCAAAGCCCTACGCAATCGCCCTTACCAACTCGTCTTGATGGATATTAATATGCCAGAAATGGATGGTTACACGGCTACCCGTTACATCCGCAAATGGGAAAAAGAGGGCATATTCAAGCAACATATTCCGGTGATTGCCATGACCGCCAATGCGCTCAAAGGCGACCGTGAACGCTGCCTAAAAATGGGTATGGATGATTATCTGGCAAAACCTGTCAAACAAGATGAGCTACTCAAAGTTGTCGAGCAATGGTTACAGTAAGGTCGAACATGCTTCCGCCCCTAACGAATCACCCGTGGTTCTGGCTCTAAGGTAATTCCAAAGCTATCCTGTACCGAAGCAATAATCGTCTGGGCAAAATCCCACACCTCTATACCAGTGGCATTGCCATGATTCACCAAGACCAACGCATGTTTGGCGTAAGTGCCTGTATCACCGTCACGTTTACCCTTCCAGCCACATTGATCAATTAACCAACCCGCTGAGGTTTTCACTTGACCCTGTTGAGGCCACCCCGGTATATCAGGAAATTGCGTTTTGAGTGCCGCCCATTGCGCTGGTGTAATGAGTGGGTTTTTGAAAAAACTGCCTGCGTTACCAATTTCAGCAGGATCTGGCAATTTGCTTTGGCGGATGCTGATAATGGCATCGCTGATCAAACGCGCATTTAACATTTTGCCTGCTAACAGCTCTTTCACCCCTGAATAGTCGATTTTCCACTGTGGCTGACGCGGCAAACGGAATACTACTGCCACAATCAACCAACGATCCGGTTCTACCGATTTGAAATAGCTATCACGGTAAGTAAAACGGCACTCTTCAACATTAAAATCACGGATTTCTGCGGTGCGCCAGTCTAAAGCTTGTACTTCATATACATGATCTTTTAGCTCTACGCCATACGCACCAATATTCTGCATTGGTGCTGCGCCGACGGTTCCTGGAATCAACGATAAGTTTTCAAGCCCTGCAAAGCCTTGTGCGATAGTCCATTGCACAAATTCATGCCAGTTATTGCCTGCTCCCGCACGTACATAATGGTAATTCTCATCCTGTCCCAATACTTCCAAGGTTTCCAAGCGCACTTGCACGACTAAGCCCGGATAATCATTGACGAACAATATATTACTGCCGCCTCCCAGAAATAATAGCGGTAAATCAGGATGTTCCTGCTGCCAGGCCATCAAGGTGCGTACTCCACTCAGCTTGTGCAAGCTACAGAAATAACGGGCTTTAACAGCTAACCCGAAGGTATTGAGTGCTTTCAGGGAATAATTTTCGCGAATTTTCATGTAGCAATCGGTTGTCTTAAAGGTTCATAACGCAAAAAGGCCGGAACAAATCCGGCCTCTATCATACCTGAAAACAGCGTATCTTACTGTGCGCCAGCACCGCCGGACATCTGTTGCAGGTAAGCAACCAATACCTTGATTTCAGTATCAGACAGGTTACGACCGTCTTTACCGAACACAGGCATTTGACGCTTAACACCATTATGGATAACGGCTTTCACCGCTTCCAATTTAGCTTCAGGGGTTTCTGCGGCTGGCAGGTTAGCAATTGTCCAAACTTTATCAGTCAGGTTAGCAGAACCTTGTGCGTGCATACCTGTGCCTTCCTTTGTATGGCACATGTAGCAACCACCTGCTTGGCCTTGGAAGATTTTTTGACCTTCTGCGGCGGCGGCTGCATCTACTGCTGGCTCCCCAGACAGTGTTAACACGTAGTTAGCCACTTGATTGAGTTGCGTTTCATCAAAGGTTTTGCTGTAAGCAGGCATGTAACCCAAACGACCATGACGGATAGTATTTTCAATCGCCGTGGTGTCACCACCCCACAACCAATCATCATCCACCAAGTTAGGGAATTGACCGACCACACCTTGACCGCCAGACTGGTGGCAAGCGGCACAGTTATCACCGAACATGCCTACGCCGTAAGAACGCACGAAAGAAGACATATCAGGATCTTGTGCAATTTGCTCATAAGAAGCCGCGCCAACTTTAGCGAGGTATTCTTGCTGCTTGATCGCTTCTGCACCGTTTTGCATGTCATGCGCCAATAGTGCACGCATGTTCCAGTGGGTGGTTTTCTCTTCGCCCGCATCAGTCTTATAGGTAATATCGTTACCAATACCTTTTAAATAGGTATTACCAATCGGCCAAGAAGGGTACATAACCCAGTATAAAATGGTAAAAATGATCGTGCCGTAGAATGTCCACAACCACCAGCGTGGCAGGGGATTGTTAAATTCTTGTAACGAATCATCCCAAACGTGACCAGTCGTTTCTGCGCCGGTCAAAGGGTCTTTTACAGGAGTAGCCATAACTATTTCTCACCTTTTGATTGGGAAGCCGCCTCTGCTGCTTTGACACGTTTGTCTGCTTCATCCTCATCCATCAGCGGCATGTAGCGATAAGACTCAAGCCTTTCGCCACGTTTGCGGCTGGAATAAACGTAGATGACGATACCCACAAACGTCGTAAAAAAGATCAGCAACGCAACGGTCTTGCTGTTACCTAGATCCAAGATCCATGTCCAGAAGTCTGTCAGCATTTGATCCTCACCTTGTCAACAGAGGCCACTATCCAGTAGCACAGAAAATTAACGGAATTGAATGAAGTGGTCTTCATCAAACTTTTTAAAGTCAACCATCGTACCCAGCACTTGCAGGTAAGCAACCAAGGCATCCATCTCACTGATGTTGTTAGGATTACCGTCGTAGTTGCCTGCTTTAGCCTGTGCAATCAGATTAGCCTCTGCTTGATTGATGTCAAGTTTCTTAGCGACCTCTTCACCAAACTTCTTCACGTTATCTTCGTATTCAACTGTGGTTTGCGAGTAAGGCACACCTACCCGTTTCAACGCCACCATACGATCTTGAAGATCCGACAAATCCAAATCCGAGGTTTGCAACCAAGGATAGTTAGGCATAATGGATTCAGGCACGACTGAACGCGGTGCCATCAAATGCTGAACTTGCCATTCGTTGGAATATTTACCACCAACACGCGCCAAATCGGGGCCAGTACGCTTGGAACCCCATTGGAATGGGTGATCGTACTTGGACTCAGCAGCGAGTGAATAGTGACCATAGCGCAGGTCTTCATCACGGAACGGACGGATCATTTGTGAGTGGCAAGTGTAGCAACCTTCACGGACGTAAATGTCACGCCCACGTTGCTCTAACGGTGTGTAAGGACGCACAACTTCCAAACCGGTCGCGGGGTCTTTCACATCTTCCACAGTTTCATTGATGTAGTGCAATGGAACGATTTCCACCAGACCACCAATACTGATAGCAACCAGGGTCAGGACAATCAACAGTCCCGAATTGGTTTCGATACTTTCGTGTTTAAACATATCTCAACTCTCCCTGATTACGCTTTAGCAGCAGCAGTCGCAGGAACACCTTCTTCCTGTTTTGCACGCGAAATGGTCATGTAGATGTTATAAGCCATCAACAACATACCCGACAAGAAGAACAAGCCGCCTACCGCACGTGCTACCAATGGGCCATGCATGAACGCAACCGTTTCAACGAAGGTATAAGCCAAGTTGCCGTATTCATCAAACGCACGCAACATTAAACCTTGACCGATACCGGATACCCACAATGCAGTGATGTACAGGATAGTACCGATAGTCGCCAAGAAGAAATGCGTGTAAACCATTTGCATACTGTACAGCGTGGTGTTCCACAGACGCGGGATCATGTGATAGAACGACGCGATAGAGATCATTGCCACCCAACCCAGAGCGCCAGAGTGAACGTGACCTACTGTCCAGTCAGTGTAATGTGACAGCGCGTTAACACTCTTCAACGACATCATCGGGCCTTCAAAGGTAGACATACCATAGAAAGACAGCGCTGTAATCATGAACATCATGATAGGGTCAGTACGCAGTTTATCCCATGCACCTGAAAGGGTCATGATACCGTTGATCATACCACCCCACGATGGCATCAACAGCATGATGGAGAAGGTTGCTGCCAATGTGGAAGTCCAGTCAGGGATAGCCGTCCAGTGCAGGTGGTGAGTACCTACCCACATGTACATGAAGCTCAATGCCCAGAAGTGGATGATGGACAAACGGTAAGAGTAAACCGGACGACCTGCTTGCTTAGGCACAAAGTAGTACATCATCCCCAAGAATGCCGCTGTCAGGAAGAAACCCACCGCGTTGTGACCGTACCACCACTGCGTCATCGCATCTTGCGCACCAGAGAACAAGCTATAAGACGCCGCCGACGTCAAGCTAACAGGTACTGCCAAGTTGTTGAAAATGTGCAGCAATGCCGTTGCCAAGATGAACGACATATAGAACCAGTTAGCCACATAAATGTGAGGCTGGTTACGCTTCATCAAGGTGATAGTGAAGATCAGGAAGTAAACGACCCAAACCACAGTAATCGCAATATCAACGAACCAAACTGGCTCTGCGTATTCACGACCTTGAGTGTAACCTTGCAGGTACAACAAACCAGCCACTAAAACAGATAAGTTCCAGCCCCAGAAGGTAAAGTTAGGCCAGAAAGTGCCACCTGCCAGACGTGCTTGGCAAGTACGTTGTACTACATAGTAAGAAGTCGCAAACAGCGCATTACCACCGAAACCGAAGATAACACCACTGGTATGTAACGGACGCAAGCGTCCAAACGTGATCTGGGCAATATCGAAGTTCAGGAAAGGCCAAGCCAATTCTGACGCGATATACACACCGGCAGTCATGCCGAGGATACCCCAGATGATCGAAGCTATCGCGAATTTCTTCACGATATCATAGTTATATTGCTCTGAAGAGAGTGCAGCACTATGAGCCATCGTTTGCCCTCTGGATTAACAAGATTGAAAAAATTAAAACACTGTAATGTGCGGCAAGCATACAGTAAAAAACCGGATAAGAAAACGTTAATACTGTGTGAAAACACGCACTCTAGCAGGGCATGGTGCGTCTAATGCCCTCAAATTGACTTAGGTCAAGAAAGCATAAACCCCCAAATGATCACAACATTGAGAATAGCGATTGTCACCGCCGCCGACCCCATATCTTTCGCCCGACCGGAAAGTTTATGCCGCTCCATCCCAGTACGATCGACCACCGCTTCAACCGCAGAATTCAACAATTCTACGATCAGAAGCAGCAATATACTGCTCATCATTAACGCTTTTTCCACACCATTGTCGCCCAACCACAACGCCAACGGGAAAGCAATCGCCATAATCCACACTTCTTGCCGGAATGCCTCCTCGTGCTTGTAAGCGGCACGGAAACCTTGCCATGAATATTGCGCTGCTTTAATGATTCGGGTGAGTCCGGTGTTACCGCTGTAAGCCATGTGTGTTCCTTGTCGAAGAAACCCCTCCTAGCCTCCCCTTGTCAGGGGAGGAACAAGAGGGTGGTTAATTGAATAAATGGTTGAGTTGTTGGTAAATGTTTTTGCCTTGCGCGTCTTTTGCCAAGGCCAGCAGGAATAATCCGCCACTTGTTTGCGCCCACTGTTGACCAACCGCCGCTTTTTCGCGGGCATCGTCAGCGGTTTGCAGGTGTTCGCCTTTGTATTCCACCACCACAGTACGCCCGTCGTGGAGTTCGGCGATGAAATCGGGGTAGAAATAGCCGCGAGCAAGTGGCAAACGAAACGATGCGGCTTCGCGGTTGACCAGATTGCGTATCCAGTGCTTGACCTGCGGATGCTGGTCGATGGCTTGGGCACATCCAAATTCTTCGCCACTACTGCTCAGGTCTTCGATTACCGGGTAATAGTGTTTTGAAAACGTATATTTACCACGATAGAACGGCACTCGCGCTGGGTACAAATCTGGTTTGAATTCGTAGCGATAAGTCTCCGAAACACCTAACAAGCTGGAATCTTCAAACAGCCAGTGCTGGAAACCCCGCTCCGCCGCCTTGTTACGGCAAAACGCGATGCGGTCTTTAATGGCGCGTGCCAGCAGGAATTTGCTACGCACCAAGGCAGTGAGGGAAAAGCCGCGCACCTTGGTTAAATGCCCAACCAGTTGAACCAGCCAGCGGATCATCTCGCTTGGGCTAACATCGGCTTGGCGCACCTCCCGATCCAGCCAGCGCACCAACACGGTGTCGTCAATGTCGAGTTCGATCAGGTTGAGGTTCGGGGTTTCGCCCTGCTCTGCCAGTTTGTAGCTGACGTGACCGCCTTGCAGGAATACTTCAAACACGCGCCCGGATTCGCGGATTTCAAACTGCGGCAGTTCCACCGGGAAATCCAGCAATGACCAACCGCCTTGGGTGTAAAGGTAGGATTCGGGTTCTAGCAGGCGCAGTTGGTTTTCCTCGCGCACACACAGCAGGGGTAATGGGGCGAACACTTCGCCGCGCATTGCTGGGGCAAGTTGGGCTTTGACGCGCAGGTTGTGCTGTTCCACTTGTTGCTGGACTTGCGCCTTTTGCTTGCCGGTGAAGCCTTGCAGGATCAGCGTTGCGGTCGGTTCGTCGATCAAGCCCGTGACTTCGAGTTGTTCGCCGTTGTTGAGAGTGAATTCGCTGGATTCTTCGGCAATCGCAGGGCGTGATGACGGGTTTTCCGTGTTATCAAACAGGCTGTACTGGTTGCCGTGTTGCAGATGTTGGGGCAATTCCAGCGGGTCGAAACCCATGCTTTGCACCATTTTGTCGGTCAGTGCCGCAGCAGCTTTGGCAAAGTTGGAGGAAACCAGATGAGCGTAAGCGCGGTTCAGGGCTTCGTGCTGACGGCGTTGGGCATACGGCATCCGCAACACGCGCCCCAGCAATTGTTCCGCGTCTTTGCTGGATTTTACGTCTTTGACCGAGCAGAACACGTAGGCAAACGAGCAATCCCAGCCCTCTTTCAAGGCTTCCACGGTGATAATGTATTCAATCGGGCAGGCGGGGTTGAACAGGTCAATGCCGTCAAGTTCGCGCTGGTTGCCGGTGACGATGGCGATGTGCGGCGCGGCAATGCCGAGTTGTTCGATCAGGAAGGTTTTCAGCACTTCAAAAGTGACTTCACCGCTTTTGTTTTCGGCTTGAAACAAGGCAATCGGGCGCACCGGATCGCCGGATTTAATCGCTTCTTGCGCCAGTTGTTTGCGGGTCAACACTGCGTCACGCACCGCGCCTTCCCACTCGTGATGTTCGCTGAGCATGATCGGCAATTTGATCATATTGGCGGCTTTCAACTGCGAGGCGGAAACGTGATGCAGCACGTTGGAGGCGGATTCGCGGCTGGTATCCGGCGTGGCGGTCAGTTCCAGCACGCACGCGGGGTGGATGCGTTTGAGGGTGTCGAAGGTGAGTTTGGTGCGGGCGTTATGGGCTTCGTCCATGATCACCAGCGGCTGTTTGAGTGCCAGCAGGTTGGCGAAGGAATATTTGATGTTGCCAAGATTCGCAGCGGTCAAACCGTTGGGTTTGAGGTCGGCTTCGCTGACTTTTTCCAAGCGTGCGTCATGGGGGCTAATTCCGGCGAAATGCGGCTCGAAATCTTCGTGGTAGGCGTAGACCTTGCGTCCGCTGGTGTCTTCGACGCGCAGGGTGGCAAGTGTGCCGACCACGATGATGGCTTTGTTGCCGATGTCTTGCTTGCGGATGCGGGTTACGTCGCCGATGTCCAGCACCATTAAACGGTCTACACCGAATTCGTCTTCGAGCGCGGCGCGGTAGGGGTGTCCCGGTTTTTGCAGGGCTTCCAGCGTTTGTTCGCGGATGGTGTTGGTGGGCACTAGCCACAACACAATCGGGTAATCTTGTTCCAGATAGGCGCGTTTGGCGATGCCGACGGCGTAGGAAGCCAGCACGGTTTTGCCACCGCCCGTGGGCAGGCGCAGGCACACATACGGCACTTGCGCGAAACTGTGGTGCAAATACGGCAGTGGCTGGCGGTTCTGGCGTTGCTGAGCGCGGGTGAACGCCTCCTCCACGGGCATGAGGCGGGCTTCTTCGAGGAATTCACGCAGGATTTGCAGCGTTTCGTTTTGGTAGTTTTTTAGCTCGAACATTATCAGGCGGCTTTTTGCTCTATGATTTCACCCGTTGCAAATCCGGTATAAGGGCGTTTGTAAGGTACATGAAACGCCAGCACGATGTCCTGTTTTGGCACACCTAACTCAAGCAATTCATTGGCAATACCACCCTCTGTACCGTCATGTTGAATCCAGATTTGTCCATTGATAATGTCCACATGCAAGAGTGAACCGTGGTAACGCTGGTAATCATTCCAACCAACCATCATTAGTTGGTAACGGTCACGTTCGCTATCAAACAGCAACTCCATATCCACTTCACCGATGGAAGGTTTGTATTGCGCGTACTTTTCGAGCGTTTGCCGGACGTACTGGCGGTAAGTATTTAGTTTGTCCATTCGACGATTTCCTCCCGATCCGGTTTGAATACGATCAATTTTACCTGATTGCGTTGCAACGCCATTTGAGTAAATTGTAACTTGAAAAACGGAAACCGATAAACTGGCATCGTTGGAACGCGAATAACGGCTTTGCCAAACGACGTTGGCGATGAAGTTTTTGCGCCCGAAAATTTCGTCGAGCATGACTTTGAGGTAATGGCCTTCGTGGTCGTCGATGGACACCCACAAGCTGCCGTCTTCGGCGAGCAGGTCGCGCAGGAGTTCGAGGCGCGGGTACATCATCGACAGCCATTGGCTGTGTTCGAGGTTGTCGTCGCAATGCTCAAACGCGGAGCGCGTGTTGTACGGCGGGTCAATGTAGATGCACTTAATCCGCCCCGCATACAACGGCAACAACGCCTTAAGTGCTTCCAGATTATCGCCCTGAATCAGCAAATTAGGGTTCGGCGTTGCGCCATAACCCAACGCAGGGACGCATTCCAGCAAACGGTACGGCACATGCCGCGCCGTCTGGAGGGATGCGGGTTTATTCAGCCAATCAAGCAGCGGCATGGAATTCCTTGGTGAAGCAATCAATCATCTTCCCGCTCCAGTAGCTTATATGCCCTGTTCACAATCAGCTCCATCTTGCGCAGCATTTTATACAAGGCATCTTTATCAACGTTGTCAGCGGTAGCCTGTTCCGCCAAATCCAGACTCATTTTGACCAAACTAAAGACCGGAGAATACAACGCAGGGTACGCATCCCCTGCCTTTAACTGTTTAGCTTGCGCCTGAAGCACGCGGATTTCTGGCTGCCAATCTTTGATGGCTTGCTTCTTGGCTGGACGCGCCAACAAGGTAGCAGATGGCACGTCAAAACTGTCGATGATGCGATTATTCTGTTTGGCTTTGAGGTAAGCATCCTTGATATTACCGCTAATACCCCGACCAAAAGACACATTGTAGCCATGAAGTAACCCGTCATAGACGATCTTACCCTTGAATGGCAACAATACCGCTTTAACCAATGCGGGCAACTGCGCGGGATAGAACATCTCATCCAATGCTTCGTACAGTCCTTGTACGCCATACACTGCCTCGGTCTGATAAGAAACAAAAATGGTGTGCTTCTTCAGAAACCGTTCAATATAAAAATCACCCTGCAAAAAGCCCTTCCACTGACTAACAATAGCCAACTCTTCTGTAGTAAAGCCGCTGGGATTTTCCGTCACAAACTTGTCGATCAAATGGGAATTATCGTAAACCGCCTGCCTGATAACCGATTTATCCTCAAGACTGCAATCATCCTTATAACGCGCCACATCACTGAGTTCCGGGCATATCCCCAGTTCCTGCTTGACGTAGAACTGCAACGTCCACATCAGCTTGAAAAACAGGTCGGCCTCTTCCGTGGATAATTTCATGGTGTTTTCCTTCAAGGGTTTAGTGCAAACAACATTTCTTGTACTTCTTGCCGCTACCACACGGGCAAGGGTCATTGCGCCCTGCTTTAGGAGCGGTATGCACCAATGGCGGCGGTGTCGTCACCCTCTCTCCGCGCCCCAATCGGTAAATCTTCCGCACCAATCCATTCAAATACCGTTCTTGAAATATCGCTTCAGCGATAGGTATACCCCAAGTATGCAGTTCATTATCTGCCGTATCCTCAAGCACATCCAACAATGGTGCGACACCGGGAACATCCATCAGCGGAGAATAACCAACCTGGCTTCCCACTACAAACCCACGACACCAACCGTCGAACTCTGTGATTTTCTCCCCTTCGACTTCCCCTTTGGTAAAAGGAATGACGAAATAATCCATCCGTTGCAATTCCTCCATCACCGAATTATACAACGGCATGATCAACGCCAAAAACACCTGAAGGCTCTGCGTATCCGACCACTCTGGTGTAAGTTCTTCACCACCCCAGATTTCAGGCAGCCATTCCGAAGGTCGAATAGGCTCAGGCGCACACCCTATTGCCGTAAAAAAGCCATGCAATTCGGTCAATGATTCAAGCGAAGCCTCACCACCGTAAAAGTTGAGAAATTGCCCAATCCGCTCGTCCCACTCCTCAAGACTCATATCCTTCGCCACAGGTTCAAGCGATGGCGGCGGGAACGACTCATCCTTAACCCATCCATAATCCGACCGGGGTGTATCACGTTGTTCACGTATCCCCAAATCCATTTCCACATCTTCCAGATCGCCATGAAAACTTATATCGACTTTGTTGCGGGCGTAGGCTTCCCGAATAACCTCGATAGCTTCGACCGCTTTCATCTCCACCAAGCCACTGACGAGGCTGCTATTCACCCACTCATCATCGTCCGTACCCGCCTGCAAACTGCTGGCGAACACCGCCATCACCTGTTCACGCCTCCCGACATCACACCTAACCAATTCGATCAAGGCATCCACTGCGATGCTTCTGGCATACTCGGCATTAGCCGCATCGAGGATAAAGGCTTGCAACGGCTCGATAGCCACGCCTCCCGCTGCGGCAATAACCTTAGGTAATTCAACACTTGCCCAATCATCTTCCGCCAAGGGGTTCAGCGTCAGCAATAATTCGTGTAACCCGGCGGGCATCAACGGCTGCAACGCCCGCCAAGCATGAAGGGGAATCCATACGTCATCACCGTCGGGATCCAACAAGCTAACATCACCCACCAACGCCGCCAACGCAGGCGCATCCGCCACTGTGAAACCACACCCTGAATAATCAGGCCACGGTTGTCTGGGATCTTGATCACCGAATACTGCCAACTTATCGAGAATGGTTTGTCTATCCATAGCCATTTCATCAACCTCCTGTTACGGCATACAACACTTCTTATACTTCTTGCCACTCCCGCACGGACAAGGCTCATTGCGCCCAATCTTCGGCTCGGCACGAATCACCTGCTCCACCAACGGCGCATCATCCTCGTCCTCATCATCCGCGTCGTCCTCTTCCACCTTATAACTAGGGCGTGGCGTATCACGCTTAGTACGCAAGCCCATGCCCAGCTCCACATCTTCCAAATCACCGCTGACCGTCCAGTCAACCTGATCTTCCGCAAACGCCACCCGAATCGCAGGCATCGCCTCCACCGCCCGCAACGCCACCAACTCCGCCACGATCAACCCGCGCAAACCATAATCCCGCGCTGCCGAATGCTGCAAGGCATACACCAAGCGTTCGATCACCGGCTTACGCAACTTACTGTGACGCTTACCGGTTTCCACCAAACACTGCAACGCCAGCGGAATCGCGAATTCATCGTTACGCTTATCCAACACATAATCCAACAACGGATCCAGTGCCGCATCACAAGCCGCTGCCACGACCATTGGAATTTCATCCACCGCCCAATCGTCTTCCGCCACCACATCGAAAATGCCGATCAGCTCATGCAAACCCGCAGGCATCAAATGCAGCAATGCCCGCCAGGAATGCAGCGGAACCCAATAATCCGCGCCATCGCTTTCCACAAAACTGTTATCTGCCACCAACTCCACCAGCGTCGGCGCATCCGCCGCCGTTAACCCGTAACCCGAATAATCGCGCCAAGGGCGGTTATCAGTTGGCTCGCCCAATACCGCAAAAATCTTCACAATGCGTTGCTTATCCACATCAAATCCTTTTCTTGTTTGCCAGCAAAATCCCAGCAGCTACCAATATCATCCCGATTGCATGGTAAAACTGCAAGCGTTCCCCCAACAACAACGTTGCCAACAAAATTCCAAACACCGGCATCAAATGGCTGAACTGCCCGGTACGGTTCACCCCCAGCTTTTGCGTCGCATGATTCCAAAACATATACGACAACAATGACGGAAACACCGCCACATACGCAACACTCGCCACGCTCACCGCCGTGAATGGCATAGTTTGAAACGTCACACTTTCATACACATACAACGGCAAAATCACCAGTGCCCCCAAACTCACCGTAAACCCCAGAATCGGCAAGCCCTTCAAGCCATCCGGCAACTTGCGCAGCAGCACGGTATACAACGACCAATCCAACGTCGCCAACACAATCCACATATCGCCGCGATTAAATGCCAACTGCTGCAACACCTGCCAATCCGCCTTGGTAATAATCACCAACACGCCCACCAACGAAACGCCAATTCCCAGCCATTGCGCCAACGTACTCTTTTCATGCAGCACCAACCCCGCCAACAAAATCATCGTGATCGGCGTGACCGATTGCAGCAATACCCCATTGGTCGCCGTCGTCGTTTGCAAGCCGACATACACCAAACTATTGAACCCCGCGATCCCCAACACCGCCAACGCCAGCACCAAACGCCAATGCTCACGCGCCACCGGCAACGCCGCCCGCATCGAACCCCACGCAAACGGCAACAAAATCAACGCCGCCACCGCCCAACGCCAAAACGACAAGCCCAACGGCGGCACATCCGCATGGATAGCCCGCGCCAAATTAAAATTACCTGCCCAGAACAGAATCGTCAGTACCAGCAGCAGATAAGGAGAAAACCTATCAAGAAATGAATGTTGCATCGCCGCAGTATAGTCGATGGTCTATTTTCAATTCCTCAAAGATTTCGCTAAAATTAATTTTCTGTTGGAAATACGCTACAGTAGTACCTCATTACCACAAGGTCAGAAGATTCAGTGAACACTGCCACAGCCCTAAACCCTGCGTTGCTTCAGCAACTGAAGGACATTCTACCGGAAGAATCCATTCTCACCGCGAAGGAAGATCTGCACCCTTATGAGTGTGATGGTTTAACGGCTTACCGGCATTTGCCTCTTGCTGTGGTATTACCCACTACGACCGAACAAGTGCAACTGATCCTCAAAACGTGCTCGCGCTTAAAAGTACCCGTTGTGGCACGCGGTGCTGGCACAGGTTTATCGGGAGGTGCTTTGCCCCATGAAGGTGGAATTGTCCTCAGCCTTGCGCGTTTCAAGCAAATTCTAAACATCGACACCGCCAACCTGCACGCCCGTGTGCAACCGGGGGTGCGCAACCTCGCCATCAGCCAAGCCGTGGATCACTTAGGGCTGTTCTACGCCCCCGACCCCTCGTCACAAATTGCCTGCTCGATTGGCGGAAATGTGGCGGAAAATTCCGGCGGGGTGCATTGCCTGAAATACGGTTTGACGGTACACAATATTCTCGAAATCAAACTCGTCACCATTGACGGCGAACTCATGACCATCGGCAATGACCGCCAAGACACCCCCGGCTACGATTTACTGGCATTACTAACCGGTTCGGAAGGCATGTTGGGCGTGGTGGTCGAAGTGCTAGTGAAACTCACCGTCAAACCCGATACGGTGCAAGTGTTAATGGCAGATTTCGCGGCGGTGAATGATGCCGGTGATGCGGTAGCCGCGATTATCAGCAAAGGCATTATCCCGGCTGGGTTGGAGATGATGGATAACCCCGCGATTCGTGCCGCCGAAGATTTCATCCACGCAGGCTACCCGATTGATGCGAACGCCATTTTGCTGTGTGAACTCGATGGCACCGAAGATGAAGTCAGTGAACAAGTCGCCCGCGTCAGTGCCATTCTAAAAAATCACCGCGCAGGCACGATTCACATTGCCAAAACCGCTACCGAACGCGCCCGTTTGTGGGCGGGGCGCAAAGCCGCATTCCCCGCTGTTGGGCGTATCTCTCCGGATTATTACTGCATGGATGGCACGATTCCCCGCAAACATCTAGCGCATGTATTGCACAAAATTAATGACTATTCGCAGCAATACGGCTTAGGGGTTGCGAATGTGTTCCACGCGGGTGATGGCAATTTACATCCCTTGATTCTGTACGATGCCAATCGCGCTGGTGAATTGGAAAAAGCCGAACGTTTCGGTGCCGATATTCTGGAATTATGTGTTAAAGTGGGTGGCTCTATTACGGGCGAACACGGCGTTGGGCATGAAAAGCTGGACTCGATGTGTGTGCAATTTGGCGAAGCAGAACTTGAGGTATTCCACGCTGTCAAACGTGCGTTCGACCCTGACGAACTACTAAACCCCGGAAAAGCTGTCCCTGCCCTGCACCGTTGCGCAGAACTGGGTGCAATGCATGTCCATCACGGGCAGCTTTCCCATCCTGAACTGCCAAGATTTTGATTCGGGCCTGATATGATTGCTGATAACGATATAACCACGATATTGCAAGAACAGGTCGTAGCAGGGATTGCTGCAAACCAACCGTTAACCATCATCGGCGGTGGCAGCAAAGCCTTTTACGGCAATGAAACCAACGGCACGGCGTTGCCAGTTTCCCCGCACACCGGGGTGATTGCTTACGAACCCTCGGAGTTGTGCATCACCGCCCGTGCCGGGACACGCCTGCAAGACATTGAAACCTTGCTTGCCACCAATGGGCAGAAACTGGCGTTTGAACCGCCCTGCTTCAGCCCTGAATCCACCATCGGTGGCGTGGTCGCTGCGGGTTTATCCGGCCCCGCCCGCCCTTGGGCAGGTTCAGTGCGTGACCATGTACTCGGCGTAAAGCTAATCACTGGCTACGGCAAAGTGGCAAGCTTTGGCGGGCAAGTCATGAAAAACGTTGCGGGTTACGACATTTCACGGCTGATTACCGGTTCAATGGGAACACTCGGCGTCATTCTGGAAGTTTCCCTGAAAGTCATGCCGCGCCCCGTTACTGAGCTGACACTGGCGCTGGAAATGCCCAGCGAAGAAGCGTTTGAATTAACCACCACCATGCGCCGTTCCACTTTTCCCTTGAGCGCTACCTGTTATTTTGACGGTTGCCTGTATTTGCGGCTGAGTGGCGTACCCAGCCATGTGTTTGCCTCGCACCGCAAAATTGGCGGCGAAGCCATCAATAATGCCGATGAATTCTGGTTAGCCTTGCGCAATCAAACCCACGAATTTTTCCAGCAATACGACCGCCCGTTGTGGCGTTTATCCTTCCCGCCTGCCACCAACGTCATCAGTCGTCTGGAAGGCAATTCCTTGGTGGAATGGGGTGGTTCACAGCGTTGGGTCTACACCAATATTCCGGTCAACCTGATCCGCAACATTGCACACAAAGGCGACGGTCACGCCACAGTGTATCGCGGCAGTTTGCCGGGGGTTAACCCCTTCCATCCACTCGCCGATAATCTTCGCAATGTGCAACAACGCCTGAAACAAGCGCTGGATCCGCACGGTATTTTCAACCCTGGTCGAATGTACAAGGACTGGTAATGCAAACCCAGATACTCTCCGCACTGCGGCACACTCCCGAAGGCAAAATCGCGGAAGACATCTTGCGCCGCTGTGTACACTGTGGCTTTTGCAATGCCACCTGCCCCACTTACCAATTGCTGGGTGATGAAAACGACGGCCCACGCGGGCGCATTTACCTCATCAAACAACTGATGGAAGGCAACCTGGAGAATAAACCAGACAGCGGACGTAAAACCTTACAACACCTTGACCGTTGCCTGCTGTGCCGCAGTTGCGAAACCACCTGCCCCTCTGGCGTGGAGTACGGCAAACTGCTTGACATTGGGCGACACCTTGCCGAAGAACATGCAGGGCGTGAACGCGCCGACAGAACCCTGCGTAAGCGTTTGCGCACTTACTTACCCAACACCAGCTTATTCGGTCTAGGTTTAAAGCTGGGGCGCACCTTCAAACCGTTGCTGCCCGACAAACTCGCCAGCAAAATTACCGAACCACGCCCAGCAGGCGATTGGCCCAAAGCACGCCACAACCGCTGGATATTGGTACTGGATGGTTGCGTACAACCGGCACTTTCCCCCGACATCAATGCGGCGACTGCCCGTGTATTGGATAAATTAGGCATCAGCTTAGTCACTGCCCCCAAAGCGGGCTGCTGCGGTGCTGTCAGCCAACACTTAGGCGCACCGGAAGCGGCCTTAGACTACATGCGACGCAATATTGACGCTTGGTGGCCTTATTTATACCGCAAGGAAGGTGCAGTGGAAGCCATTGTCACCACCGCCAGTGGTTGCGGGGCTATGGTTAAAGAATACGCGCATCACTTGCGCCATGACCCGGAATACGCCATCAAAGCCGAGCGTATTTCCTATTTGTGCAAGGACATTGCCGAAATCATCGCCCAAGAAAATTACCAGCAACTGGCTCCTAGTCAAGCCACCCGCATTGCATGGCATCCCCCTTGTACACTGCAACACGGGCAAAAAATTCGTGGTGTGGTGGAAAATATTCTCACCGATTGCGGTTATGTATTAACACCCGTCGCAGATGAGCACCTGTGTTGTGGGTCGGCGGGTACCTATTCGATTTTACAGCCGGAACTTTCCCAGCAATTGCGCCGCAATAAATTAGCCAACCTGACCGCACACGCACCAGAAATGATTGTCACCGCCAATATCGGCTGTCAGACACATTTGCAGGAAAGCTGTGATTTACCCGTGATGCACTGGATTCATTTGCTCGATAAAACAAATTCATAAAACCAAACTGACATTTGCGACGACTCATTCTATACTCACGCATAGCATCATACAGTGTCGGTGAAATGAGGCTCTACTTGTTTAAGTAAGCATCATTGGAAAGGGAGGCCCCGTGCAATGCGGGGCTTTTTTACGTTAGTCCGCAACGTCTCTCAGAAAAAACGTAGCCAACGCTAAATCGGCTGGGCGGGTAATCTTAATATTACGTGCATCGCCTTCCACCAAAATAGGGTGCAACCCCGCATACTCCAGCGCAGAAGCTTCATCGGTGACAACCAAGCCTTTTTGCCAAGCATCAGCTAATGCTGTTTGCAATACACCCAAGGTTGCCATTTGTGGGGTAAGTGCGTGCCACAAACCATTACGCTCTTCGGTGTGGGAAATGTGTGTACCATCGGCTTGCGCACGTTTCATGGTATCACGCACCGGTACAGCCAGAATCGCACCCGCAGCCGCCATGCTTCCTGCTGCCAACAATTTATTCAAGTCATGGCGACTTAGGCAAGGGCGGGCGGCATCATGTACCAACACCCCTGTTTCGGAAGGAACGTGCAGGGTATCCGTTAGATAATTCAACGCATTCAATACAGAATCAGCCCTCTCCCGCCCGCCGGGGACGGTATAAAGGTTGCGCTGCGTAGCCAATGTTGTTGCCGTGAGCTCAGCCCAAAAAGGATCGCCGTCACTTATGGCTACCACGATCCCCGCCACGACCGGATGCTCTATAAAACACCCAAGGGTATGCTCAATAACAGTTTTTTCAACTAAAGGCAGGTATTGTTTAGGGCGATCAGCCTGCATTCGTGCGCCAACACCAGCAGCAGGGATTACCACCCAAACCTTATTCGACATGAGGAGCCGCCTTAGCTTGTGGCACAGGGAGCGTGGCTACCGGGTCAGATTTCAGGATGACCTGATAAAACGTTTCACCTTGGCGTACCATGCCGAGTTCACTGCGGGCGTGCTCCTCAACTGCCTCATCGTCTTTGGATAAACCCACAACATCCATTTGCAACTTGCGCTTGATTTCAGCCTGCTCGTCATTCGCCGCATTTTGCTGTTCAATCTGTTGCTCCAGACGCCGAATATCAGGGTAACCGGCAGGGCCTACCCACAGGCGAATAAACAAGACAAAAGCCAGCAAGCTAAGACCCCAGAATAAAGTGCGTGTCATGTTCATAAATTAATGTGTTAAAAATCGTAAAAGCTATTCATAGCCAAAGGATAGCAGATGATACCGAATCGCTGACAAAAAACATCAACGCCCCCGTAAAAACTTTCCTTTGAATCCACAAATCATACCATTCATCAGCAAATCAGCCGCGTTAAGATTTTACTTCCCCAGCCTTTACCAATTATTAATTACTATGAAAATGCGTGGTGCGGGGCATTGCTGGCAGGAAGCGAAACGCTGCTCACACACCATCCAAACAGGTTGCTGCCTAGCAGTGACTTCTATTGCATAGTGACAAGGAGATTAGTCATGACATCTATTAATAGTGGGTATGGAGCAAACGATTGCAGTAATAGCTTCAAAAATACCGGGGCGCAAGATCTTTCCAGTAGCAAACTGGATACCAAAACGACCGACAGTTTCAACAAGAATGCGCAGGGTTCTGGACAAGACGCAATGGAAGGCAAGGATCTTTCCGATCTGTTTGCCATGCTTGAAAACCTGCTCAAAAGCATAAGCGGTGGTAGCACGGAAGGCAGCAAAGGCGATGATGGCAAAGGCGGCGATTCTGCCTGTGGTAAAAGTTCAGGCTGTGCGGGCAGTGGTGACGCTGGCAACATTAGCGGCGGCAGCAAAAGCGATAAGGACGATGATTCTTCCGGCACTCGCGGTAAAGGCGGCTCAAGCAGCAGTCACGGTGGCAGCAAAGGTGATTCAGACACTACGGTGGGCTGTTCCAACAAAAGCAGCGGCAAAGGCAAAGATTAATTCTTATCCCCCAGCCTAATAAAAAAGCCTCCAGACTATCACTAGACTGGAGGCTTTTTCAGCTCAGACATTCAGCGACTAAAATTAGCTCAATTGCTTAAACGCTGATTTTCCCGCATAAGTACCCTTGCTACCCAACTGCTCCGCAATACGCAGCAACTGGTTATACTTCGCAATCCGGTCAGAACGCGACAACGAACCCGTCTTGATCTGGCAAGCATTAGTCGCCACGGCAATGTCTGCAATCGTGGTGTCTTCGGTTTCGCCCGAACGGTGTGAAACCACCGCCGTGTAACCCGCTTTATGCGCCATACCAATCGCTTCCAAGGTTTCGGTCAGCGTACCAATCTGATTAACTTTAATCAGGATAGAGTTCGCAATCCCCTTGTCGATGCCTTCTTGCAGGATCTTGGTATTGGTCACAAACAAGTCATCCCCAACGATCTGCACACGCTTGCCCAGCACATTGGTGAAATGCGCCCAACCAGCCCAATCGCCTTCCGCCATCGCATCTTCAATGGTCAGAATCGGGTATTGGTTGACCCAGTTTTCGAGGTAAGCGGTGAATTCTTCGGCGCTGAATTGCTTGCCTTCGGATTCCAGATCGTATTTACCGTTTTTGTAGAACTCAGAGCTGGCAACGTCCAGACCCAACCAAATGTCCTGACCTGCTTTGAAACCGGCTTTGTCAATCGCTTCCAGAATGACTTCAATCGCCTGTTCGTTGGAGGACAGGTCAGGGGCAAAACCGCCTTCGTCGCCCACCGCCGTGTTCATGCCACGCTTTTTCAGTACGGATTTGAGGTTATGGAACACTTCTGCACCGTAACGTACCGCTTCCGCCATGCTGGTAGCGCCCACGGGCAGGATCATGAATTCCTGCATATCCACGCTATTGTCAGCGTGTGCGCCGCCGTTGATGATGTTCATCATCGGCACGGGCAGTTTGTAGGAATCCGCTTTGCCGAGGTATTGGTACAGTGGCAAGCCTTGGTCGTTAGCCGCCGCGTGTGCGGTTGCCATTGACACTGCCAGCAGCGCGTTTGCACCCAAACGGTCTTTGTTGTCAGTGCCATCCAGCGCGATCATCGCACGATCGATGCCGCCTTGATCGGTGACATCCATGCCCGCAACGGCTTTGGCGATTTCGCCGTTGACGTTGGCAACGGCGGTTTGCACGCCTTTGCCCATGTAACGTGCACCACCGTCGCGCAATTCAATCGCTTCACGCGAACCGGTGGATGCACCGGATGGCACAGCCGCACGCCCCATCACGCCATTGCTGAGGATAACATCGGCTTCTACCGTTGGGTTGCCACGGGAATCGACGATTTCACGCGCCCTTACTGATTTAATTTCAGACATATCTTTATTTCCCAATAAACTTACAAAGTATTTTCTAGCAATTTTTGTGCCTTGATGACGCGATCCAACTCGACCAGCGTGATCAGTAATTCCTCCATGCGATCCATCGGCCAGGAATTCGGGCCATCGCTCAGAGCATTGGCGGGGTCGGGG
This sequence comes from Candidatus Thiothrix putei, assembly GCA_029972225.1. NCBI lineage: Bacteria > Pseudomonadati > Pseudomonadota > Gammaproteobacteria > Thiotrichales > Thiotrichaceae > Thiothrix > Candidatus Thiothrix putei. The sequence continues at coordinate 1,514,676 of CP124756.1, read as the reverse complement.
TGCGATTCCATGAACAAGCCCGCAATGCCGACCGCCACCGCCGCTCGCGCTAACACGGGGACGTGTTCGCGTTGCCCACCGGAACAACTGCCCTGCCCACCCGGTAATTGCACCGAATGCGTCGCATCAAACACCACCGGGCATTGCGTATCGCGCATAATCGCCAGACTGCGCATATCCGACACGAGGTTGTTGTAGCCAAAACTGTAACCGCGTTCGCATACCATAATCTGTTGATTGCCAGTAGCACGCGCTTTTTCAACCACATTACCCATGTCCCACGGCGCGAGGAACTGCCCTTTTTTGATGTTCACCGGCTTGCCCGTCCGCGCCACCATTTGGATAAAATTGGTCTGGCGGCACAAGAACGCTGGCGTTTGCAACACATCCACCACGCTCGCGACTTCATCCATCGGCGTATCTTCGTGGACATCCGTCAACACCGGTACACCGATCTCGGTTTTGACGCGCTCCAGAATCCGCAAACCCGCTTCCAAGCCCACACCGCGTGCGCTGTTGTGCGACGAACGGTTGGCTTTGTCGAACGACGATTTGTAGATGAAGGGAATGCCCAAACGGGTGGTCATGTCCTTCAGCTTGCTGGCGGTTTCCAGTGCCAGCTTTTCGGTTTCGATAGCACATGGCCCCGAAATCAGGAAAAACGGCTGATCCAGCCCTACGTCAAATCCACACAGTTTCATGATCGTTTGCTGCTCGTTTTGGTTTCGTGATAACGGCGTGCCGCGCTGACAAAGCCACTAAACAGCGGATGCCCCTGACGCGGACGCGAAGTAAATTCCGGGTGGAACTGGCAAGCCAAAAACCACGGATGGTCTTGCAATTCGACCATTTCAATCAAGTTGCCGTCAATGGAAGTGCCGGACAAAATCAGCCCGTGCTTTGCCAGCGTCTCGCGGTAATGGTTGTTGAATTCGTAACGGTGGCGATGGCGTTCGACGATTTGCGCCGCGCCGTAAGTGGTGCGTGCCAACGAGCCTTCTTGCAACACGCACGGCTGACCACCAAGGCGCATCGTGCCGCCCAGATCGGAATCGTGAGAGCGTTTTTCAATCGTGCCGTCTTCCGCTTGCCATTCGGTAATCAGACCGATGACCGGATGCGGTGAATCGGGTGCAAATTCGGTGCTGTGCGCCCCCGCTAAACCCGCGCAATGGCGTGAGAATTCGATCACCGCGACCTGCATTCCTAAACAAATGCCGAGGTAAGGTACTTTGTTTTCACGGGCGTATTGCACGGCACGGATTTTACCTTCCACGCCACGATTACCAAAACCACCGGGGACGAGAATCGCATCGGCTGCATCTAACACTTCAAAGGCTTGCTCGTCATCGGATTCGAGACGCTCGGAATCAAGGTAATGAATCTTGACCTTGGTATGCGTTTGGATGCCCGCGTGGGTCAGCGCTTCGTTCAGGGATTTGTAGGATTCGGTCAAATCGACGTATTTGCCGACCATCGCCACGGTAATTTCCGCTTCGGGAAATTCCATTGAGCTGACCACGTTTTTCCAGTCGGAAAGGTCAGCCTCTGGCAAATTGGTTAACCCAAATTTTTCGGCAACGATACGATCCAGCTTTTGCGCGTGCAGCCACAGGGGGATTTTGTAGATATTGTCTAAATCGACCGCAGAAATGACGGCGCGTTCTTCCACATTGGTAAACAGGGCAATCTTTCTGCGTTCATTTGCTGGGAACGGGCGTTCACTACGGCACAGTAGAATATCGGGCTGGATGCCGATAGAACGCAATTCTTTAACCGAGTGCTGGGTTGGCTTGGTTTTTAACTCGCCAGCCGCCGCAACGTAAGGCAACAGGGTCAGGTGAATGAACAAGGCATTACTTCTGCCCTCTTCCACACCCATTTGGCGGATGGCCTCCATGAATGGCATGGCTTCGATGTCGCCGACCGTGCCGCCGATTTCGACCATCGCAATGTCGGCATCACCCGCACCCGCACGCACGCAACGTTTGATTTCGTCGGTAATGTGCGGAATCACTTGCACGGTTGCGCCGAGGTATTCGCCGCGCCGTTCCTTGCTGATCACGGTTTGGTAAATGCGCCCGGTGGTGAAATTGTTGAGCTTGCTGGCTTTGAAGCCGACAAAACGCTCGTAATGCCCCAGATCGAGGTCGGTTTCCGCGCCATCTTCCGTGACGAAGACTTCGCCGTGTTGGAACGGACTCATCGTGCCGGGGTCGACGTTGATGTAGGGATCCAGTTTCAGCATGGTAACTTTGAGGCCACGCGCTTCGAGGATTGCACCGAGTGAGGCGGCAGCAATGCCTTTCCCTAAAGAGGAAACCACGCCGCCAGTGATGAAAATATATCGAGCCATAGGGGGAAATACGCATCCGTGTGAGTCACAATTATGCGGGCGCATCCTACCATAGATGGATGGGTTTTGCTAAGGCAAGAAATGCGCCATTCGATGGCGATAAATCCCTATTTACTGAAGAAACTGTAAGGATTATGGCACAACAACCATCGATGCACGAAATAATGCCAACAGATCCGCCATATCCTCCGGCACAGGCACTTCCCACGCCATCGCTTCGCCCGTAGCCGGATGCGTCAGCCCCAAGCGGGTCGCGTGCAACGCCTGACGCGGGAAGGTTTGAATCGCTGTGCGCAATGCCTCATTCACTCCCGCAGGCACACGTGGACGCCCGCCGTAAGTCTGGTCGCCCACAATCGGCATATGCTTCCAGCTCAGATGCACGCGGATTTGGTGGGTACGCCCCGTTTCCAGCGACACTCGCAATAATGTGTGGTGCGGGAAACGCTCTTCCACGCGGTAATGGGTAATCGCTTCTTTACCACCATCGTGGACAGCTTGGCGCTTGCGGTCGATGTGATGTCGCCCGATATTGCCTTCAACCGTTGCACCGGCAACCACTTGCGCGGATACCAGTGCGAGGTATTCGCGGCTAACATCGCGTTCTTGCAACTGCTCGACCAGTTTGCTGTGCGCGTCCAAGGTTTTAGCGACGACCATTAAGCCCGTGGTATCTTTGTCGAGGCGGTGCACAATCCCCGCTCGCGGTAATATTTCCAGCGAGCGGTCATGGTGCAACAAACCGTTGACCAAAGTGCCAGACCAGTTGCCAGCACCGGGGTGGACAACCAGCCCAACCGGTTTGTTAATAATGATGATCGCGTCATCTTCGTAGATAATATTGAGCGGAATATCTTCCGGCTCAAATTCGGTTTGCGGCTCATGTACCGCATTTAGGGTTAATTCCTCACCGCCGATTAAGCGTTCCTTAGGTTTGAGGATTTTATCATCCACTAACACGCATCCCGCCTTGATCCACTTCTGAATCTGGCTGCGGGAATATTGCGGGTACAGGTTGGCAACAGCCTGATCCAGGCGCTGACCTTCCATATTGAGTGGGACTCTGCTGACGATCTGTTGGTTTAGAGACATTCTTAATCCGGTTGAATAGGCTATACTTGCAAACTCATTCTATCATCATGTGTTGTTAAGCAAATGTCGATAAGCACAAAAAGACTCAAAGCCAGTGTGTATCTGGCGGGCATACTGGCAATTTCTGCTGGTTTCAGCGGCTGTTCCATCTTTTCCCAGACGGAAAAAGACCTAACCGAAGGCTGGTCAGCCAATAAAATTTACACAACCGCACGGGAAGCGATGAATGCGGGCGATTACGAACGCGCTATTGGCCTCTACGAATCCCTCGAAGCTCGCTATCCTTTAGGGCGATTTGCCCAACAAGCGCAATTGGAAACCGCGTATGCGTATTACAAATTCGATGAGCCAGATTCCGCGCTGGATGCGATTGACCGTTTCTTACGGATGAACCCGACCAGCGAAGACGCGGATTATGCGATCTACCTACGCGGTTTGGTTAACTTTAACCGTGGGCATAGCATCGTGGATAAGCTATTCCCACGTAGCATTGCCGATTTGGATACAGTGCGTCAGAAAGAGTCCTTCCAAGACTTTTCTCACCTGTTGACCCGTCATCCCGACAGCAAATACGCACCTGATGCTAAAGAACGTATCCAACATTTGCGTAACAGCTTGGCACAGTCTGAGTTAAATGTAGCCGAATATTACATGACACGCGGTGCATGGTTGGCAGCTTTTAACCGTGCCGAATACGCCGTGAAACATTACCAAGGCTCACCAGTGGTGGTGGATGCGTTGGAAATCAAAGTCAAAGCAGCACACAATCTCGGCAAACCCGATTTGGCTGCTGACAACTTGCGCGTCCTAGAATTGAACTTCCCCGAACGCGCAGCAGCACTCAAAGCAGCATTGCGTTAATCCCCCTTCGCCCGTTTATCGGTTAATACTGGCAGGATCCCTGCCAGTTATTTAAAGTCGTGATAAAAGCTATCCAGCAAAATAATAATAACCGGGGCTACACACATGACGACTTCCAAGACTTCTGTACTTGCCGTATGCCTATTCAGTGTACTTAGCGGCGCAGTCATGGCAGAAACCAGCTCACCGTTTTCCAAAATCAAACCGATGTCACCCATTGGCGCAACCGCTAATGCCAAAGCACCCAATTACCTTGGCGCGAGCATGGGTTCCACCACGACGGATGGTTTTTGTGATGGCGCCAGCGCTTGTGATAACAGCGATAAAAGCTGGAAAGCCTTCGCCGGAGTGCGTGTGAACGACAATATCGTGGTGGAAGGCGGCTATGTTGACTTTGGCAAACAAACCGGTAGCCACACGAGCGGTGACATTAGCCAACAAGCGACCGCTTTCACAACCGCCGCCGTCGCCGGTATCCCCATGAATGAGCAAATTGAAATCTTTGGTAAAGCCGGTATTGCCCGTTGGACACTAGAAAAAACGGACAGTAGCGGCACAACAGAAAATACCGGCACGGATGTATTAGTCGGTGTCGGTGCCGATTATAACCTTGGCGACAATATGGGTGTACGTGCCGAGTGGGAACGCTTTAAAGACGTGGGCAGCACGGCTGACCATTCAGGTGACATCGACATGATGAGCCTTGGGTTTATTTTTTCATCTTTATAACAACATTCCCGCTTGAGGGAACATACAGAAAGGGGCTTTGTATGAAAACGTTTATTTCCTGCTCATTAGCAGGCTTCACGCTATTGGCAAATACCGTATCGGCTGGCGGTCTAGAAGGTTATGGCATTCCATCGAACATCTCACTGTATGGTGGTGTGAGTGGCGGCATTAGCAATCATGAGGGAGCCTGTGTCGCTGACAGTGCCACGACTGATTGTGAAGACAGCGACACAGGTTACAAAGTATTCACAGGTCTACGTGCCACACCACTGAACAATGGCTTTGTCAGAACACCGACGGGCACTATCCCAACCAAATCACTCCCAACCTTGGGCGCAGAAATTGGTCATATTGATTTAGGCGAAAGTACAGCCAAAGGGCACGTCGGTAGGCCTGCACCTGGTGGCTTTGACAGTGAGTTACGCAGCGAATTATCTGCAAAATACATAGCAGGCGTTGCTCATGTACCGGTAATGCCGCGTACTGAATTATTAGGTAAAGTCGGTGCTGCTTACTGGAAGCAAAAAGGCAGCCGTGCAGTGCCTGAAAACCCCGATGACGACTTGAATACCCGCAACAGTGGTGTGGGCATGTTATTAGGTACGGGTGCACAAGTGCAAATTAACCCCAACTTCGCGATACGCGGTGAATATGAACACCTCCTTGGTACTGCGGAAGATAGCGAGTACGAAGCAGATGCGGGAATGCTCAGCATTGGCGCGGTCTTTTCCACCTTCTAGGCACAGGGCAGTAACATGAAGAACCAACTGATTTTGTGCCTGCTCATTGCGGTCAGTAGTCATGCCTCAGCAGAAGATGTCATGATGATGGGAAGTGGTTTCACTAATGGCCCCAAACTGTACGCAGGTGCTAGCGCTGGCAGCACCAAACAAAGCGATACCTGCAACGAACCTTTTTTTTCAGGGCAATGCAATGACCAAGATTTTACGTGGAAAGCCTTTGGTGGCGCACGATTGAACCCGATGTTAGGTGCAGAACTCAGTTATTACGATTTGGGCGACCGCAGCATGGAAGGCACAACAGGCGGCAGCACCGCCAAGCTCGAAAGCAGTACAACCGGCACTGCCATTGCCGGTGTCGGCTATGTACCACTAACCTCGCAAATTGAGGCATTCGGGAAAGCAGGTGCAATGGCTTGGGATAGCAAAACCAGCAAAACCTCTGGCACTAACACATCCCACTTTGATGAAAGCGGCACGAGCATCTTACTCGGCGGTGGAGCGCAGTTCCAAATGAACAGCAACCTGCACTTACGCGGTGAATGGGAACATATTTCTAACATCGGCGCTGACTCCGCTTACGAAACTGATGCTGACGTGTATTCCCTCGGCATGAGCTATTCCACCCTCTGAACCTATCTCCCTCGGAAGGGCTGTATTAGCACAGCCTTTCCGGTAAAGTGGCTGCACTTTTGCCTTTTGATCGCCACGTTTTGAGGAGAATAGTTATGGCACGTCAAGCTGATTTCATTGCACCATCCATCCTGTCTGCTGACTTTGCCCGTCTGGGTGAAGAAGTCGTTAACGTCTTAGCCTCCGGTGCGGACATTGTGCATTTCGACGTAATGGATAACCATTATGTTCCCAACCTGACCATTGGCCCCTTGGTGTGTGAGGCTTTGCGCAAGCACGGCGTAACTGCACCGATTGATGTGCATTTGATGGTTAAGCCGGTTGACCGCATCATCCCTGACTTTGCCAAAGCGGGCGCGTCTTACATCACCTTCCACCCGGAAGCGTCCGAACACGTTGACCGCACCCTGCAACTGATCCGCAACGAAGGCTGCAAAGCAGGTTTGGTATTCAACCCAGCAACACCGCTGTCCATTCTGGAATACGTGATGGACAAGGTGGACATGATCCTGCTGATGTCGGTCAACCCTGGCTTTGGCGGTCAGAGCTTCATCCCCGCTACACTGGGTAAATTGCGTCAGGCACGTAAAATGATCGACGATTCCGGTCTGGATATTCGTCTGGAAATTGACGGCGGCGTTAAACCGGGCAATATCCGCGAAATCAAGGAAGCGGGTGCGGATGCGTTCGTTGCGGGTTCTGCGATTTTCAACGTTGCCAACAAAGCTGACCCGAACCATTACAACACTGTTCTGGCTGAATTCCGCAAGGAATTGGCAGCGGCAAAAATCTAAAATGAATTGTCGGACTAAAGTCCGACCTACACATTTTCTGTAGGTCGGGCTTCAGCCCGACATCAAGGACTGATTATGTTTAAGCCTAAAATGGTATTGATCGACGTGGACGGGACGCTGGTTGACAGCGTTCCCGACCTGACGTTTTGCGTCGATGAAATGATGAAACAACTGGATATGCCAGTACGCGGTGAAGCGGCCGTGCGCCAGTGGGTCGGCAATGGTGTGCAACGTTTGACCGAACGCGCCTTAACCAATGACCTCGATGGCTATCCCGATGCGGAATTGTTTGCGCGTGCCATGCCGATTTTCATGGAACTGTACGCGGAAAATACCTCAAAGCGCAGCCGTTTGTACGATGGCGTACTGGAAGGGCTAGACTTCCTGAAAAGCTGTCCCGGTTTGAAAATTGGCTGCGTCACCAATAAAGCGGAGCAATTTACCCTGCCCTTGCTGACCGATTTGGGTATTGTTGATCGCTTTGAAATTATTGTCAGCGGTGATTCTTTGCCGGAAAAGAAGCCGCACCCAATGCCCTTGTTACACGCCGCCGAAAAACTGGGTGTGAAGCCGGAAGATTCGGTAATGATCGGCGACTCCAAGTCTGATGTAAAAGCAGCACGGGCGGCGGGTTTCAAGATTATTTGCATGACTTACGGCTACAATCACGGCGAAGATATTCGCCACTATCACCCGGATGCCGTCATTGATTCCATGACAGAACTCGCTACACTGATTACCCCTTAGCTGCTCCTAAGCGGGGCGAGATACCCAGCGGAGCGGGATTTCCCGCTTCGCCCACGTGTACACCCGACCGCCCCCACTACTACCGCAATTGTTACCGCCGCATCCACCAGAAGCGCACCCTGCTGCTTGTTCCAGCACTTTCCCTTTCTTTTGCCAATAGCCGAGTGCAAATTGTGCCGTATCCGGTGCTATATCAAAATGTGTCGCTACATCTTGTAAACTGGCACTACCCCGCTGTTGCAGGTAGTCGCGGATTTCCCCCAGCAACATAAGCATTCCTCCCTGCCCGATAAAACGTGTACACTGCCACCGCAAACGCACCCGAAATAGCCCCTACCCACAGCAACGATTGCAACGGATGCTGCCCAAGTGTTGCTACCTGGTAAAATACCACCGCCGCGCCATACCCCAGCCCCGTGCTCCACGCCACGCCCAATGCAGCCCAGCGCGAACCCACTTCACGGTACATCGCCCCCGTTGCCGCGACACACGGGAAATACATCAAAATAAATAACAAGTAAGCAAAAGCCCCCACCTTGCCATCAAAATGCTGCTGCATGGCTGTAAATGTAGCGTTGCTAACATCCTGCTCCTCACCAACAGCACCAAAGCCCAGCGGATCACCCAGATTACCCAGCGCATCCCCCACATTGGCAGGAATAGTCGCCACTGCTTCCAACAACCCCGCACCCAAATCAAACGCGGTGGGTTCATCCCCTGTAGGCGCTTGCCCCGCAAGCGATTCTCCCTCACCCATCTGCCCATACAACGAATCCAGCGTACCAACCACCACTTCCTTCGCCAGCAAACCACTGACAATACCAACCGTAGCTGGCCAGTTATCCTGCGTAATCCCCATCGGGGCAAACACTGGTGTGACGGTTTTCGCCGCTGCACTCAAAACCGATTTTTCAGTGTTCTGATTACCAAAACTGCCATCCGTACCCAAGCTATTGACCACGTTGATCACCATGACCACCATGACGATCAGCTTACCAGCACCGACAATAAAGCCTTTCAGCTTGTTCCAAGTATTAATCAGAATATTGCGCAAGCCGGGAAGCTGATAGGTCGGCATTTCCATCACAAAATGGTCAGCCCCGCCTTGCAGCAGGGTTTTACGCATGATCACACCCGTCAAAATAGCAAACGCAATCCCCACCACATACAGCAGAAATACAATATTTTGCCCGCCACTCTGGAAAAAAGCCGCCGCAAACAACGCATAAACAGCCAATCGCGCCCCACAGGACATAAAGGGAGCCATTAACACCGTTAAAATTCGTTCCCGTTGGCTATCCAAGGTACGGGTCGCCATGATCGCCGGAACATTACAACCGAACCCCACAATCAGCGGCACAAACGCCTTGCCGGATACACCCAGCTTGCGCATAAACTGATCCATGACAAACGCTGCCCGCGCCATATAACCCGACTCTTCCAATAAGGTCAGGAACAAATACAATGCCGCAATAATCGGGATAAACGTTGCCACCACTTGCAAACCACCACCCAACCCATCGGCAAGCAAGGTAATCAACCATTCCGGCGTATTCATATTGCTGAGGACATGCCGCACCCCATCCACTGCCAAGGTTTGTACCCCAAGGTCGAAAAAGTCGATGAATGCCCCGCCCAAGTTAATGCTGAACAGGAACAACAAATACATCATCGCCAAAAAAATCGGGATGCCTGTCCAACTGCCCAATACCCAGCGATCCACCTTGTCGGACAGGGTGCGGCTGATTTTACCGCGTTCATGCACCACATCGCATGCAATCCGCGTCGCCAGATCAAACCGCGCATCCGCCAGCAAAAAGTCGAGATCTTCGTGGGTATCCGCTTCAAGTTGCTGGGTTAGCGTCTGAATCGTGCTATCGGTCTTTTGGGTTTGCAAGGCAAGTAAGGCGCTCACCCGATCGTGTTCTGGCTGCTGATCCTGCAAGACTTGCAGAACGTTTTCCACACTACTGTGGTAAGGAATTTCAAAATGCACACTGGAAGTGCTAGGCAGGTAATGGCAAATAGCATGGTGGATAGGATGCAAGTCTTTATCCTGCCGCAAGGATACCGGAATTACCGGGCAACCCAAACGCACGTGCAAGGCTTGCGGGTCAATTTTCATGCCGCGCCGTTCTGCCACATCCATCATGTTCAGCAACACGATCATCGGCACGTTCAATTCGCGCATCTGCAAAGTCAGGTACAGGCCACGTTCTAATGTACTGGCATCCACAATATTGAGGTACAGGTAATCGGGGTTATGCTGCACAAATTCGCGGGCGACTTGTTCATCCGCCGTGGTATCGCTGAAATCCAGCGAGTACGTACCGGGCAAATCCACCACTTGCAGGTCTTCATTCTGCAAACGGCATTGGCCTTCTTTGCGTTCAACCGTCACGCCGGGCCAGTTACCCGTGCGCTGACGTGCCCCTGTCAATAGATTGAATAGCGTGGTTTTGCCTGCATTCGGATTGCCTAATAACGCAATTTTGCGATGCAGCATTGATCTTGGGCAGCGTGCTTCGTGTGCATTGCAACATTCTTTAGGCATGACAGGAACCCTCTACATGCACGCGAATATTATGGGTAATGCTACGCCCTAAACTAATACGATTATTACCGTTGCCTAGTACCATATCCCCTTTACGGTTGCGTAAAATCTCAATGCGAGACCCCGTACCAATCCCCATCCCCAACAAACGAATACGCGTCTGATTGTCAGTCTGAACCGAATGAATATGCGCGGATGTCTGTTCCGCAAGCTGCGAAAGCGGCAAGGTATGGGCTAAGCTCATGCTGTGACTACCTAAATATGAAAATGATTCTCAAATTTATATCACATACAGCTAATACTCAATAGCCAACATCAAACCTTTCATGGAGGAGCCAGCCCATCCACGTAAAACCACTTCCCACCCTCCTTCACAAACCGGCTTGTTTCATGCAACGAGCCGGTTTGCTCCCCTTCACGGTAGCGGGCAATGAACTCCACCGTGCCGCTGTTATCCTGTTCCCCGCCCTGCGTGGTGCGCACGATTTCCAACCCTAACCAATCCGTCGCCGGTAATTGCAGCAAACCTTTTTTGTTCGGGCGAGTGCTGCTGTGCCAACTGCGGTGTAAATACGCGCCATTGCGCAGCACATACGCACTGTAACGCGAACGCATTAACGCTTCCGCCGTGGGTGCGGTTTTGCCATCATGATACTGACGGCAACATTGGTTATAGGTTTGTTCTAAACCACACGGGCAGTTATTCATCGTTGCTCCTGTTTGTTGTCAGCGGGGTGTATGCCACAATACGCTTTTGAATCAACCTTACGTTACCCTATCATGCCCATGCAAATCCAGAATCCGACTGCTACCACCTATTGCAACGAACTCGACTTAATCGCCCAACACCTGCCACTGGAAAATGCCAGGGTGCTGGAACTCGGTTGCGGCAAAGCCCAAATGACACGCCGCATTGCCGAACGCTTCCCCACGGCACGTATCATTGCCACCGAGGTCGACCAAATCCAACACGCCCATAACCTTGCACAGCAACGCTACCTGAGCGAAGTCGAAGGGATACACAATATCGAATTCAAGGCAGGCGGCGCACAAGCCATTGACGCACCCGACAACAGCATTGACCTGGTATTCATGTTCAAATCGCTTCACCACGTTCCCCCCACGCTAATGGCGCAATCCCTGCAAGAAATTGCCCGTGTGCTCAAGCCAGGTGGCATGGCATGGATTTCCGAACCCGTGTATGCGGGCGATTTCAATGAGATTTTACGCCTGTTCCATGACGAAAAAGTGGTGCGCGAACTCGCCTTCCAAGCCGTGAGTGATGCCGTCACTGGCGGTACGTTGGAACTGGTGGAACAAATTTTCTGCAACACCGAATCGCGTTTCGCCGATTTCAACGAATTCGATCAACGCATTATTCAAGTCACTCACACCAACCATCAATTGGATGATGCGCTGTACCAAACCGTCAAAGCCCGTTTTAACGCGCACGTAGGTGCAGACGGTGCACGCTTTGCTAACCCTGCCCGTTTCGATGTGTTGCGCAAACCGCTCAATACCCGCGCTTTATTGTGATTTGGGAGACGTCGTGTAAACTGCGATGAAAGGCAACACCATGACAAGGATAACGCATGAACTACCATTTTGATTCTTCCGCCAATGCCGCCGAACTGCACACCGATTGCGTCGTGGTAGGTGTTTATAAACACGCCAAACTCTCGGCGGCGGCGGCGCAAATTGATGCTGCCAGCGCGGGTGCGATCAGCCAACACTTGGATTTCGGCGACTTTACCGGCGATAAAAACCGCACCAGTATGCTTTACAACCTGCCCGGCGTCACCGCCAAACGGGTGCTGCTCATCGGCATGGGCGAAAAAGACAAACTCACGCCGGAAGCCTTAACCCAAATGACACAAGCCGCTGTCAACCTGCTCAAAAATTCCAAAGTTCATAATGCCGTCTCCTTTCTAACCGACGAAATCGCCAGCGAATACATTGAAGCCGCTGTGCGCCAATCCGTCATCGCGGTTGCTGACTCGCTATACACCTTCGATACTTACAAAAGCAAAAAAGACGATGCCCCGCGCACCACGTTAGAAGGTTGGACAGTCGCGCACACGATTGCCGGTGAATTCACCACTGCGCTGTTGCAAGGCAACGCCATCGCCGAAGGGATGTGCATCAGCCGTGACCTCGCCAATAACCCCGGCAATGTGTGCACCCCCACATACCTCGCTGATATTGCACAGGAATTGGCTAACTCCTCCAACAAAGTCGACATTAACGTGCTCGAAGAAGCCGACATGGAAGCCCTTGGCATGGGTTCCTTCCTATCAGTATCCAAAGGCAGTGTAGAAGACGGCAAAATGATCATCCTGCAATACCACGGTGGTAATTCGGGTGATGCACCATTCGTACTGGTCGGCAAAGGTATCACTTTCGACACCGGCGGTATTTCGCTCAAACCCGGCAATGCGATGGATGAAATGAAATTCGACATGACCGGTGCTGCCAGTGTAATCGGCACATTAACCGCCTGTATCGCCATGCAATTGCCCATGAACATCATTGGCGTGATTGCCGCCGCCGAAAACATGCCCGGTAGCAAAGCCAGCAAACCCGGTGACATCGTAACCAGCATGTCAGGCAAAACCATTGAGATTCTCAACACCGACGCGGAAGGTCGCTTGGTGCTGTGCGATGCACTGACGTATGTGGAACGCTTTAACCCCGTTGCCGTGGTTGATATTGCCACCCTAACCGGCGCATGTATCACGGCATTGGGGCATCACATCTGCGGTTTATTAAGCAATAACGACGCACTTGCTGAAGAAGTGCTCGCAGCGGGCAAACAAGCCAATGACGAAGCTTGGCGCTTGCCGATGGGTGAAAAATACCACGACCAACTCAAAAGCAACTTTGCCGATCTCGCCAATATCGGCGGGCCACCAGGCGGCACAATCACCGCAGCCTGTTTCCTGTCACGTTTCACCGAAAGTTACCCATGGGCGCATCTCGACATTGCAGGGACAGCATGGAAAAGCGGTGCAGCCAAAGGCGCAACGGGTCGCCCTGTGCCGTTGCTGTGCCAATTGCTGATTAATCGCGCCAACGCATGACCAAGATAGATTTTTACGTTGGAAAAACTAACACCTTGCAGGCACGTTTATTACTCGCCTGCAAGGTGGTGATGAAAGCGCACCAACAACAATTGCACACCTACATCCACACCGATGCGCCGACTACCAGTAGCAAACTGGATGAATTACTGTGGACATTTAACGAACTTGCCTTCATTCCCCATGCACTTGCACCGACGAAAGAGCAAAATATGCGCATTTTGATCGGTCATGACCATGAGCCGATGGAAAATTGTGGATTGCTTATCAACCTTTCCAATGAAATACCAGCATTTTTCTCACGTTTTGAGCGATTAGCCGAAATTTTAGATCAGGAAGAACCCGTACTACACGCTGGTCGTAAACGCTACCAGTTTTACCGTGACCGGGGCTATAATCTGGATTACCATCAACTTAAGATTTAATAACTCGGAATAATGATGCGCGAAGACTTCGATAAAACCATTCGTATTCCCGTCGTTACTGATCTGGTACGCGCAGGCGACGCCGCCATTGTCGAGCAAGTAAAAAACCCTTACGCCCGCCAGCAACGCCGTCAGGTATTTGAGCAACGCCTCAAAGAACGCATCGACGAACTCAAATCCGCCACCGGACAAGACGAATATTCCGGTCTAGCACGGGCGCACGCCATCCGCTCAGAAGGCAATCAACAAGCAGCGACGCCAACCCACGGCTCCCGCATTGACCCTTCGGTAGAAAAACACATTGATAAAGCCCGCGACGACCTCATCCGCGAACTCTCCGGGATGTTGCCGCCGTAAAAACCCGCTATAATGCCGCTCTTTTCCGACTTCAAAAAAGCAGCGGCACATGGACAAGACCTACCAACCTCAAGACATCGAACAACGCTGGTATCAGCACTGGGAACAAAGCGGCTATTTCGCCCCGAAAGGCGAAGGCAAGCCGTATTGCATCATGATCCCGCCGCCGAACGTCACCGGCACGCTGCACATGGGGCACGGTTTCAACCAGATGGTGATCGACACCCTGATCCGCTACCACCGCATGAAGGGCGACAAAACCCTCTACCAACCCGGCACTGACCACGCAGGCATCGCCACGCAAATGGTGGTCGAACGCCAATTGCTTGCGCAAGGTGTGACCCGCCACGATCTGGGGCGTGAGAAGTTCCTCGAAAAAGTCTGGGAGTGGAAAGGGCAATCCGGCGACACCATCAACCGCCAATTGCGCCGTTTAGGCACAACCCCTGACTGGTCACGCGAACGCTTTACGATGGACGAAGGCTTGTCGGAAGCCGTGCGTGAAGTGTTCGTGCGCCTGCATGAAGAAGGCTTGATCTATCGCGGCAAACGCTTGGTGAACTGGGATACCGTGCTGCACACCGCTGTTTCCGACCTTGAAGTCGTGTCCGAAGAAGAAAACGGCAATATGTGGCACTTCCGCTACCCGCTGGCGGATGCGGCGGGCAATGCCACTGACGAATTCCTGATTGTTGCGACCACGCGCCCGGAAACCATGCTGGGTGACTCCGCCGTGGCAGTAAACCCGAAAGACGAACGTTACCAGCATTTGATTGGCAAAAACGTGGTGCTGCCGTTGGTAGGACGCTTGATTCCGGTGGTGGGCGACGATTACGCTGACCCAGAAAAAGGCACGGGTTGTGTAAAAATTACCCCCGCGCACGATTTCAACGACTATCAGGTGGGCAAGCGTCACAACCTGCCGCTGATCAATATTTTCACCATTGATGCCTGCATCAACGAGGTTTCGCCGGAAAAGTATCAAGGGCTGGAACGCTTTGCGGCGCGTAAGCAAATCGTGGCGGACATGGACGCGCTCGGCTTGCTGGACAAAATCGAAGACCACAAGCTGATGGTGCCGCGTGGCGACCGTTCTGGCACGGTGATTGAACCGTACCTGACCGATCAGTGGTACGTGGATTTGACCCGTGAAACGCTGGACGACGGGCGACCCGGCGGCAAAACCGCGATTGCGCAACCCGCGATTGACGTGGTGGCGAGCGGCGAAGTGCGCTTCATTCCGGGCAACTGGGTGAACACTTACAACCACTGGATGAACAACCTCGACGACTGGTGCATTTCGCGTCAACTGTGGTGGGGACATCGCATTCCGGCCTGGTATGACGAGGCGGGCAATGTCTACGTGGCGCGTTCCGAAGATGAGGTGCGCAGCAAATACAACCTGCCTGCCGACCTCGCATTGCGTCAGGATGAGGACGTGTTGGATACGTGGTTCTCCTCCGCGCTGTGGCCGTTTTCTACGCTCGGCTGGCCGAATGTGGACGACGAAGCCCTGAAAGCCTTCTACCCGACCCAGATGCTGATGACCGGCTTCGACATCATCTTCTTCTGGGTGGCGCGGATGATCATGTTCGGCAAGAAATTCATGGGCGACGTGCCGTTCCGCGACGTGTACATCCACGGGCTGGTGAAGGATGCTGACGGGCAGAAAATGTCCAAATCCAAGGGCAACGTGCTTGACCCGCTCGACATTATCGACGGCATCGACCTCGAAGCACTGGTAGCCAAGCGCACCAGCGGCATGATGCAACCGCAACTCGCCGCGAAAATCGACAAAGCCACCCGCAAGCAATTCCCCGACGGCATTACCCCGCACGGCACGGATGCGCTGCGCATGACCTTTGCCTCGTTCGCCACCGCTGGGCGCGACATCCGTTTCGACATGCAACGACTGGAAGGCTACCGTAATTTCTGCAACAAGCTGTGGAACGCGGCGCGGTATGTGCTGATGCAGTGCGAAGAGCAGGACACTGGGCTGGATGACGCTTTGCCGGTGGAATTGTCGGCGGCGGATCGCTGGATCATTTCCTTGCTGCAACAGACTGAGGCGGAAGTCGCTGACCACATCGACAACTACCGCTTCGACCTTGCCGCCAAAGCGATGTACGAATTTGCCTGGCACGAATATTGCGACTGGTATCTGGAGCTGACCAAGCCGATTTTGGGCAAAGCCAACGACAACCAAGCCGCCAAACGCGGCACGCGCCGTACCTTGGTGCGCGTACTGGAAGTGGCGTTGCGCCTGATGCACCCGATTATGCCGTTCATTACCGAAGAAATTTGGCAGAACATCAAAGGCTTGGCGGGCGTGTCCGGCGATTCCATCATGCTGCAACCCTACCCCGTCGCCGACACTGCGCTGATTGATCAGGCAGCACTGGCGGAAATCGAATGGGTGAAAGCCTTCATCATGGGCATCCGCCGCATCCGCTCCGAGATGGACATCAAGCCGGGGCAAGTGCTGGACGTGCTGCTGCAAAACTGGAGCGACACCGACAAGGTACTGTTCACCACCAGCGAAGCGTTTGCGCGGACGCTGGCGAAAGTCGGCAATGTGACCTGGCTAGAAGCCGGTGCAGATGCGCCGGAATCGGCTACTGCGCTGGTGGGCGAGATGCAAATCCTCATCCCGCTGGCGGGGCTGATCGACAAGGACGCAGAAATTGCGCGTCTGAGCAAGGAAATCGAGAAGCTGCAAAAGAACCTTGGCGGGCTGGAAGGTCGGCTGAATAATCCGGCGTTTGCAGACAAAGCGCCAGCAGCAGTGCTGGAACAGACGCGCAAGCAGGCGGATGAACAGCGGGCTGCGTTGGGGCAGTTGGTGGGGCAGTTGGAGAAGATACGGGCGTTGTAAGTTTATTTTTGCTAGGCATAACTACAACTATTGACATTATTACCCCACCGTTTAAAATAAGTGCCATACTTTATTTTAAACGGTGGGTTCTAAAATATGCTTAAAACACGTCCTCGCTCTCAGCCCCGTATGTTGCAAGACATCATTCAAGAAATCGTAACACGACAAGAGTTACCTTACGGAACAGACATACGATTTGAAAACAATGGTCGACGAGTCAGATCAGATAAAGTCTGTCGTTGGATTTCGTTTGGAAAACTTCAGAAAGAAGATGCCACAGTAGGAGATCTAATTGATCGGCTATCCAAAAGAATTTCTGGCATAGACTTTGACAATATTTATATCTACGGCCCAAATGAGCCAAGTCAATTTAAGAGTAACAAAACTCTAAAAAAGCTAAGAGAAATGGAAGGAATACCGACACCACAAGAGGAATATGCCAGACAAATTTATGAAGAAACAAAATCAGATATAAAAAGAAAAATTGAACAAGGTTATGATAGAGACACCGTTTTAGATGCTTATTTAACATCATTAATGGCTAACTATTCATCAAGAGAAATATCTGATGCGGTACAAAACATAGAGGATAATGATTGGTAGCCGAATATTTAAATTAAACAAGGTGCGCTAGTATGCAAATAACGTTAGATATACCTGAACAATACTTGATCGACCAGTCTCCTATTGAGTTCGGCAAGCGCATCAAGTTGTATGCCGCGCTAGTCATGTTCCAGTCAGGCAGCATGTCCGCTGGTGCTGCATCCGAGTTTGCGGGGGTTGATCGTTTTACCTTCATCGCTGAATGCCAGAAACGCAATATTCCACTGGTGGATTTCTCACCGGAAGAACTGGATGCAGAACTCGAAGACTTGCGGAAAATTGCCTGATGCTGATTATTGCCGACTCATCCGCGCTGGTCGCGCTCGCTGAATGCGATATGTTGCACTTATTGGACGTGCTTTTTCAGGAAATCCGTGTTCCACTCCCTGTGTTTGAGGAATGCACATTTCCCGGTAAACCACATGCCAGCCGTTTGGCTGCATACCTCGCCGATAAAACCATCGACATTGATCTTTCGTCTTATATCTTTTCGATCAATGGGTTGGGACGTGGCGAACTGCACGCAATGGCACTTTACCGCTACTTACACGCCGATAGATTTCTGGTCGATGATCAACGTGCAAAGAAAGTTGCCAATCTGAACGGGATAAGCACTATTGGCAGCGTTGGTATTTTGCTACGCGCAAAAGAAAGGGGCTTGATTCCAGCCATCAAGCCACACGTTGCAGCTATCCAGCTTTCCGGTGTGTATTTGAGTGATCGGGTAGTGAAACATGCGTTGGAGTTAGCGGGCGAAGACTAGACCACCACAGCAAATCCTGTGTATTGCCTTACAGAAGGATGCCTGAATCCTAAAACAATATCCGCAGTAGGGATTCCCGCATCCACCAACTCATTGGCAACCCCATATTCTGTGCCGTCGTACTGAACCCAAACCTTGCTATCAATCAACTGGACATGAATAACCGCACCTTGCAAATAGTCATCCCCACGCCAACCCGCTTGCAATAAAACGTAATTGCCGTGCTCATCATCAAAACTAACACTGGATTTGATGACATCATCTGCGGAATCGTACTTGAGGTATTCCAGCAGGATTTTCTTGATGATTTCAGGGTAATTCAATTCGGTAGCCATTGCGTAATGACCTCGTTTTCAGGATCAAACACCAGAACCTTAACAATATTGCCATCTAGTAATATCTGACCGATTTCAACAGAGAAAATGGTATTCGCTACTTTTGTGGTAACAGCCAGAAACAATTCCCGATCAGGCTCGGTTTGCAGCATGATTTGTTTGTACAGGACGTATTGACCAATAGCCTGTTCCAAATCGTTAACATCGGATACACCCGTAAAGCTCTTGATTTCAACCACAATCCGGCGCGTACCTTTTTCTGCACTGAGGAGCATTTCCGCGCCAAGATCAGCAAACAGGCGTTTTTTGCCAATGGTCAGTTTGTATGGGTCATGCGTGATCGTCCAGCCATCCTTGACCAAGGCATGTTTGACCGTTTCGTGGTAAATATCCAAGCGGGGCATGACTATCCTTTGCTGCAACCATCATTATGCTGAACATAGCACGGCTGGCAAATCGTCGCCATCCCGATTGAAACGCTGGGTGTGAACAAAAGTGCGGTGTCCTGTAGACTAAGATGGCATCCCCTAAAACCAGAGAAAAAGGACTTTCCCATGTTGACAGTTAGCTCCCGCGACCAAAAACTTTTAGAAGCCTTGAACCGCAACCCCGCATTAAAAGCTCGGATGGAAGGGCTAATCGAGGTGGTTGAAAATGCCGGTGATGACATTATCAAAGCAGCAGACGCCGAACAGCGGGTGATAGAAGAACTGCGCCAAATGGGAAATGATGCGATCACTGCATGGGCAAACAAACGTGTAGAAAAATGCACAGCCCCAGCCTGTGAAGAAGGCATTGGGAAGTATGTAAAGAGTGGAAAAAAAACTGTCATTGGCACACGACCTACGGAAAAATCCACATAAGCGAACCGGTCTACCGGATTCCCGGCAAGCGTGTCCGCCCCTTTAGCCAGAGTGCCGAGGTTGTTTGCCGAGGCTGTTCGCTCCCGCTGCAACGGGCGGTGACGGACTTTGGGGCGGACTGTTCATTTGCTCAAGTGCCTGATAAATTAGAAGAACATTACGGGATACGGCTGGCATCCAGCAGCATCCGACACATCACCGAAGGTCACGCCAAACGCATCCATGAATCCCAAGTGTTGATAAAAGACTATCCAAGCACGTTGGGAAAAGCCTATGTCATTGCCGAAATGGACGGCAGCATGATCCCCATCGTCGAGATTGACGAAACAGCCCCCGACAAGCGCAAAGGCAAAAAGGAAAGCTGGAAAGAAGCCCGCCTGTGTCTTGCCCACGCCAAAGGCAGTGCTACGCCAACGTTTGGCGCAATATTCGGTGGCACGGTAGAAGATGCTGGAAAAATCTTATTCGACACCGCCTGCCGTGCTGGATTTGGAAAAAGCACGTTCCTCCATGCGGTGGGTGATGGGGCAAGCTGGATCAACCGTCAAGTGGATGAACAATTTGGCACACAAGGACATTACCTGATTGATTTTTATCATGTTTGTGAATACCTATCAGCAGCATCCGCAAGCTGTTCATGCCTCAAGGACAAGGATAAATGGTTTGCCAAACAGAAAAAAGCCCTACAGGATGGTCAAGCTCAAGCGGTCATCGACACACTGAAACCTTTCCTCGAAGCAGAAACGGTAGAAGACAGTAACGCCCCAGTACGAGCTTGTCACCGTTACCTGAGCAACCGCATTGAGCAACTGGATTACCCGACAGCAAAATCCCTCGGATTGCCCGTGGGGTCGGGCGAAATAGAAAGTGCACACCGTTACATCATCCAGCAACGCTTAAAAAAATCGGGGGCATGGTGGAAAAGTGATAATGCGGCGGATATGTTGGCGTTGAGGGTCATGCGGGGAAACCAGCAATGGAAGCATTATTGGCGAAACACCGCTGAGGCGGCATGAGGTTTACCGCACTTTTGTTCACACCCTGAAACGCTTTGGGGCGAACATGCTACGCTTACCTAATCGCTTCATGCTGGAACACACCATGCAAATCACGTTAGACATTCCCGATCAATACCTTATCGACTCAGACGCAGACGCATCTGCTTCTCCAACTCCACCAAAACAAACAACGCCACGCCGATGCCAACAATCAATAAACCATCACCTAATGCTATCGCTTCGGTAGCAAATACGGCTTGTAAGGGCGGCAAATAGGTAATGGCAAATTGCGCCACCGTCACCACGATCACTGCCAGCCACACCATTTTCGTACCCCTTACCGACTGCCATGTCAGAGACGTGCCGTACATATTGCGAATAAAAAACAGGTGAAAGATTTCCATGACCACCAAGGTATTCATCACCAAAGTACGCGCCAACGCCAGCGAATAACCTTGATCAAGCGCATAAGCATAAATACCAAACACGCCACACAAAAACAGCGTCGTCACCAACACGATATGCCATAACAACCCACCACTCAGTAATGGCTGAGCACGCGGGCGGGGCGGGTACTGCATGGTATGCGCCTCGGTCGGTTCAAACGCCAATGCCAACCCTAGGGTAGCCGCCGTAATCATATTGACCCAGAGAATTTGCAGCGGCGTAATCGGCAATAACATCCCCAACAATAATGCCAACACAATAACAGCGGCTTCACCTGTACTGGTTGGCAACGTCCAACTGATGACCTTTTTGATATTGTCATACACTGTGCGGCCTTCACGCACGGCTGCCACAATTGAGGCAAAATTATCATCTGCCAACACCAATTCAGCCGCTTCCTTGGCAGCCTCACTGCCTTTTTGCCCCATCGCGATCCCGGCATCGGCACGTTTCAGTGCGGGCGCATCGTTTACCCCATCACCAGTCATGGCAACCGTCATGCCGTGTGCTTGCAAAGCCATGACCAAGCGTAATTTATGTTCAGGCGAGGTGCGGGCAAAAATGTCGGTATTCAACACGACGGCGGCTAAATCGGCATCATCCAGTAAATCAAGCTCTACACCTGTCAGTACCTTGTCGGTATGCTGCAAACCAATCTGTTTACCGATGGCCGCAGCGGTGGCTGCGTGGTCGCCGGTAATCATTTTCACCTGAATACCCGCCCGGTGACATTCAGCCACAGCACTGACTGCTTCCGCACGCGGCGGGTCAATCAAACCCACCAGCCCCAGCAAGGTGAGCGTGCCTTGTACATCGGCGTATTCCAGCACTGTATGGTGTGGTGGCACACGACGGCTTGCCAGTGCCAGCACCCGCTGCCCCTGTGCCGCAATCGTTTCCGCCTGCTGTTGCCACACAGCCGCCTCCAGCGCTTGTAACTTGCCCCCAACGACTTGGTATTGACACATACCGATCACGCTTTCCGGTGCGCCTTTCACCAGAATGCAGGCGTGTTGCGCATGGTCATGGTGCAAGGTTGCCATGAACTTGTGCCGGGAATCGAAGGGAATCATATCGGTGCGCGTCCATTCACGCCGTATTTGCGTGACATCCAGCCCAGTCTTGGCAGCAAAAGCCAGTAATGCCCCTTCCATCGGGTCACCCTCTACCAGCCAAAGGGCATCCTGATGCTTGAGTTCCGCATCGTTACACAGCGAGGCGACCAAGCCTAATTCGGATAAAACGGGTAGCTCGGCGGGATCAAACGGCTGACCACGATGACTGAAGGTTCCTTGTGGCGCATACCCCTCTCCTACCACTTGCAAGGCAGCATCCGCCGTCATCACCCTAGTAACCATCATTTCATTGCGGGTCAATGTACCTGTTTTATCAGAACAAATCACCGACACTGCACCGATAGTCTCAATCGCAGGCAAGCGGCGTACAATCGCATGGCGCGACGCCATGGCTTGCACCCCCACCGCCAAGGTAATGGTCAATACGGCGGGCAACCCTTCAGGAATCGCCGCCACTGATAAACCCACGACAGCCATGAACAGCTCACTGAAATCTTGATGCTGCACAAAATAGCCAAAGGCAAAAATCAAGGCCGCCACCGTGAGGATGAAGAGCGTCAGCCATTTCGCAAACACCCCCATCTGTTCGACCAACGGGGTCGTCAAGGTTTCAACACCGGACAGTAACCCGCTGATGCGCCCAATTTCGGTATTAGCACCAATCGCCACCACCACACCACGTGCTTGCCCACTGGTCACTGACGTACCGCTGAATGCCATATTAGTACGGTCGCCGAGGGCTGCTGCGGCTGCGACTACCGCTACCTGCTTTTCAACGGGCAGCGATTCGCCGGTCAGCAGTGCTTCTTGCACTTGCAAACCGTGTACCTGCAATAAACGCAAATCGGCTGGCACTTTATCACCAGCCTCTAGCAGTACAATGTCGCCGGGAACTAACCTATCACCCGCTACGGTCTGGCGCTTGCCTGCCCGCAAGACCGACGCATGGGGAGCGAGCATCTCACGAATCGCATCCATCGCCTTTTCTGCCTTACCCTCTTGCAGAAAACCGATAATGGCATTGGCAAATACCACCGCAAGGATCACGCCAGTATCGACCCAATGTCCCAACAATGCGGTCACAACAGCCGCACCCAGCAATACGTAAATCAGGATATTGTGAAATTGCAGCAGAAACCGCAGCACGACACTGCGCGAAGGTGGCGCAGGCAAACGGTTAGCACCATAAGTATGATGACGTTGTTGAGCAGTCGCTTCATCAAGACCGTTGCTGCTGCTTTCTAATTTGGCGAGTGCCACGTCGGGCTGTTGATTGTGCCAAGGTGTTGGGGCTGACATGGGTTAACCTATTTACGATTGCCTAAAACCACTTATCGGACATTTTCCTTATCGCGTCGCACTACTAACTATAATTTACACAAAACAAGAAAAAACCATAACCCGTTTAACTTTCCAATTAAGCCAATCACTATTATGAAAAAAATATCATCTGTAAACGTTAGCAATCTTACCCTCGCCTTTTGGTTGATTGCAGGATTATCCGGCTGCGGTGGTGGAACAGGCGCAAGTTTAGGAAGTAGTACCACCAGCGGGAGTACCTCAGGGGGAAGCACCTCAGGCGGGAGTACCTCAGGAGGCAGCACGTCAGGTGGGAGTACCTCAGGGGGTACGACCTCCACCAGTTCACCGGAAGGGCTTTGGCAAGGCACTACCAATATGAGCCAAGACGTTACCGGGATCGTACTCGACAATGGCGACTATTGGTTTTTATACTCCATTCCGGGTAACAGTAACGCGATCGGTGGGGTGATTCAAGGCAATGCCACTAGCAATGCGGGCACTATCACCTCCAGCAATGGCCGGGATTTCAATATCACCGAAGACATGCTATACGATATTTCCTCTCTACAAGGTACGTACACCGCCAAAAGCACACTCAGTGGGAAAATTACGTATGCCGATATGCCGAACTCCATGGTCACGTTTGACAGCACCTATAACGCTGACTACGCAAAAACACCCACGCTATCAGCACTGACAGGCACTTACGCCGGGGAAGCGGCAACCTCCGAAGGTACAGAAAGTGCCATCACTAACATTTCCTCAACCGGTCAAATCATTGGCACGGCTGCATCCGGGTGTAAATTCACGGGTACGGCGACCCCACGCAGTAGCGGCAATGTGTATAACGTAACAGTCACGTTCAACAATGAAATTTGTACCAATAACGGTACGCAAGTATCGGGTGTTGCTTATTTTGACTCATCAACCCAACAACTTTATAGCGCCGCATTAAACAGTACCCGTACTGATGGCTTCTTATTTATTGGCGCAAAAGAATAAACCAGCTTACCAGAGCGTTACGCGCACCGTGTGCATAACGCTCAATGCACACATTTACTGTGTGTCAACCATATCGCGGTAAGCGTGCCAACTGGCATACGAAATCAGCGGCATCGCAATGATCAATCCAAGGCTAAACGGCAATAAGCCCGCGCTAATAATCACCGCAATGGTCGCCGCCCACGCCAACATCACTTTCCAGTTGATGAGAATAGCGCGAATGCTGGTATTCAATGCCGTCACCAAACTCACCTTGCGTTCCAGCAACATTGGCACCGTCGCCACGCCCGTCACGAAGGACACTACCGCAAACAACAGCCCCACCGACATAAACGACAGCGTGAACAGCCAACCCATTTTTGACCCCAGCAATGCCGCCATAAAGCCAATGTAACTGTGCTGCTCCGCTACCGCCGTATCTTGCAGAAAAATATCCAGCACAATGGAGGACATCCGCAGCCACAACAATACCAATACCCCCAACATCACCGAGTACAGGATCAAATTAACCGGGTTACGTTTTAACGCCAACGTCGATTTCAAAAAATTCACCGGATCACCGTGTTCACGCCGCAAGCTTAAATCATACAAACCCAGCGCAAGGAACGGCCCCCACAACATAAACCCCGCCGCTTCTGCCATAAAAAAACCGGGATTATTGGCAGACAACAGGCTCATGCCCACCCCCACCAGAGCGAAAACAATGCCATACAACAGGCTAGACCAAGGGTTAGCCGCAATGTCTTGCCCCCCTTGGCGTAACCACTTGGGAATAGCGGAAAATTCGACCTGACGCACGGCGTACTCAGTAAACGGCTGTTCGGTGCTAATGGTTTGCATAATTATCATTTCCTCCTTAAGTAGCCTGCATCATACGAATTCGCCACCCCCTATTCAACTAAGACCGAATCCTATGCCCCACTGTTACGGGCAAACCCGAATAAAAGTGACTTCAAACGCCTTGCACGTCCTGAGCTTCTGAATCCGGTTCGCTAAGCTAAAAGCGTTATTCATGTCGTATTGCTGGAAAATATCCAGCCCCCTATCGAGCGAGATTTTCCAGCCCGTATCGGTAACAATATGGCGGGCATGTAACGTGCCGGAACGGTCAAAGGTCCAGTGAAACTGAATACCAACCGGAAACAGTGCTGTTTGTATCTGCCTGAAAAAATCCGCCTGCTGCTCACCTTTAAACTCATCTTCCACCGTCAGCAATTCGACCTCGATTTCAGCGCTTGCCGTTTTTTTCCGCACCAGCGTTTCCATAAATTCCATCAGGTTGCGCACCTGATAAAACAGGCGGATATACGGGTCAGTCAGCGTAATTTTGCTGGCTCCCTGCACATAAGGGCCGAACAGTTCATCAAAGGATACGCCACGCTGGTTTTCCATAAAAGTCAGGTGCTGTTCTTGCAACGCAGGCACTTCAAGTGGCAAGGCATAAACAGAAGCGTCGCGCTCTTCCAAAGCAGTCACCCGAATACTGTTACCCGCCGCCCCGCTATAGCTGAAATCCACGGCGGGGTAAGTCGTGTCAATGCGGAACAACTGATCTTTGACCCGCTTACGCCCTTCCATCGCCAATTTCAGGATTTCCTCCACCTCCTCCCGACTCGCCCCGCCCTGTGGGAACAGGATTTTCATCAAGCCGGAAAAAGTCTTATTAACCGCATCCCGGTCACGGGTGGAAATGTCGCTGGAAAGGCTGAAATGCGCCTTGTACTGGTCGGAAAAATCCTGATTGCGTAAATGCCGCAACACTTCCGCCAGATAGTCGACCACAAAACCGTAGCCACTGGAAAACATCTCACCCCGGATAATGTCGACTTCCCAACCCGGTATATAACAATGCAGGCGATCCAAAAATGCTGAATCGTAGAATTTTTCCGGCAAGGCATCGAACAAATTGGAATGCTTCAGCATATGCGCCAAGCTGTGTTCGGTGTTGCCGACAAACACCATCGACGCATCCGCGCCCAAGGTTTCCACCCCGCGTGAAAACGACTTGTTCGCCATGTAGTTTTTCATAATGTCGACCAATGCTTTGTCGACCCGCTTTTGCTTACCGGCAAATTCGTCAAATGCTACCGTATCCCAATACCCCACCAGACCAATTTTGCCGCTGGCATTGTTCACAAACAGCTTGGGAACGGTGACTTCACCGCCGGAAATCAGAATGCCATGCGGGGAAAATTCCGAATAAATGTGCGATTTGCCCGTGCCCTTAGGGCCAAGTTCGATCAGGTTGTAATTGCGTTCACAAAACGGAATCAGGCGCACCAACTGAAGCAGCTTGCTACGACGACCAAAATAAGCCGGATCAAAACCGATACTCTGTATCAGCACGTCAATCCACTCATCCAGCGAAAACTGCTGGCGGGCTTCGATATACCCCGCGTAATCAAAATGCGACATCTGGATGGGTTTGAGCGCCCCCAGAATCCACGGGGAAACTTCCCGGTCGTCGCTATGCTCATATTCAATATCGGCAATGCACCAAACCCCGCCGACCAGCAGTTTCGGGTGCTGTTTCACCGTACTGGCATCCATCAGAACCTTTTTGATACCCAGATTGGAAAACTCGGCTTCGTACACATCCCGTTTGTCATTCAGCGCCACGCTTACCTTGTCGATGACCTTGTGGCGACCTTTTTCGCGGATGGTCGAGCGGATCAGCCCGGCTTCATTGCGATGCACGTAATGTTTGGCGAGGATTTCTTTAACGGTGTGGATGCCGGTTTCAATACTAGCCTCGTCACTGGTAGCGCAATACTGCCCCAACAAATATTCCAGCACGTAGGAGGGCACAATCGCATTGCCCTTAACCGTTTTCACCAGATCCTTGCGCACCACCAGTCCGGGGAAATGCGCCACGATTTTCTGGTCTAGTGGGCTGAGTGTATTGGCTGTCGTGTCTGTCATGGCATTCATCGCTTAAAAATCGAAGTCACTGGTAAACGAGCGACGCAGGGTATAGCGCATGGATTTGTACTCCTGATAATGCGTTGTACCGCTCACCAGTTCATCCAGCCGCAGGATGACCTGTTGGTTATTCGCCTGATCCGCCGCCTGCGTCAGGATGAAACGCAACTTCATTTCACGCTCACGCGGGTTATCAGCCATCAAATCCAGCAACACGTCATGCCGGTCTGAAATCAACTGGTTGGTTTCGGTATAAATGCCGCAGCGCAAGCGCCGCCCCTGCAATTTGTCCGTCACCGCTTCCGCCTGATACAGCGTCACCGCCAACTGACCGGAGGTAATTACACTGGCGCTGCTGAGGATGTCTACTGCCACCAGACGGGTATCACTTTGGCGTTTCTTATTGACCCGAATAACCGGCGTAATCACCTCCTGCAAGCTCGCGCCACCGTGCACAAAACGGCTGCCGGAACCTTGCAGGCGCAAACGCTGGATACCTTTGGGGATAAGTGATTGCCCCTCCCCCGCCAAGCCGAGTTGTTGCCGGGAAAATGCCTTCAGGCCATTGCCCCCCAACAGGTTTTCCCCCAGCAGAAAACGGCGGTCGCGGTAAGCCTCACCTGCGGTACGCACATCCAGAAAGTCACTCTCATCCAGAGGCCGGTTCTGGTACAGGAAACCGTGGTCTGCCGTGATCAGGATATTGGTGGCATTGGCATTCACCAGCTTTTTCACCAGTTGCAACAGATCGTGGAAGGTCTTTTCCACCGCTTCAAAGGCTTCACCTTCCGACTGCATCTTGTCGCCCGCGTGATCAATGCGGTTATGGTAGAAATAGATCACGTCGTGGGCTTTCAACAAATCGCGGCATTCACTGGCTGTCATCTCCAGCAAATCTTTGCCGGGTAGCGCCGCAGCCCGTTCACCCACCTGGGCTTTCAAGAGCTTGTCACGGTTGGCAGTGCCTTGGGTGGACTGCCCCAGCAAACTGACCGTAGCCGACTTGTCCGCATGGATCGTGAGTGCCGCTGGCTGATTGGCTCCCGGTAACAAGGCTGCCATGCCCAACTGGGTATAACTGGGCAAAGAGGATAACTGGTATTCCAATTCAGCGTGATAGCGGTCTTCCTGCCGGATACGGCTGACCATTTCCTCACCCGCTTCAAAACGGAAAGCATCGGAAATAATGACGTAGATTTTCTTGCCCTTGTCCAAATGCGGCTGTACCCAACGGCTGAAAAATTGCCGCTGTGGAGTGACACCCTCGACTTGCCACTGTTGCATGGCATCCACCTGCTGTTGCCAAGCATTCGCCAATAGCGGTCTTCCTGCCGGATACGGCTGACCATTTCCTCACCCGCTTCAAAACGGAAAGCATCGGAAATAATGACGTAGATTTTCTTGCCCTTGTCCAAATGCGGCTGTACCCAACGGCTGAAAAATTGCCGCTGTGGAGTGACACCCTCGACTTGCCACTGTTGCATGGCATCCACCTGCTGTTGCCAAGCATTCGCCAGTGGCAATACATAGCGATTGGTATAAAAGTTCTCGATTTGCAGCGTTAGTGAGTTCAACAACGAAGTCTGCCCGGAGACTTTGAGCGCATGAATATATTGCCGGTACAACTGATCCAGCCGGAACCAGTGGCGAGTGTAATTCTGCACCGCCACACGCGCCGAAGCCGCCACCAACTGCACCGTATCCAGCAAACTGACAAACTGGCTGGCGACTTCAATCGCGGTGTAGAGGTGCTGGTATTTGCCGTACCAGTGGCTCACGCGCCGTTGACGGCTCCACAGCGTAATATCACCCGCCGTTTCGGTGCGTTTTTCCACGGCAGCCACCAGTGCGCTCACCAGTTTCTGTTCAATCAGCTCGAATTCATCCAGTTCCAGCAAGTCACGGATACCGCGTTGCTGTAAATCAGCCTCGATTTTGAGGATAGCGGCGCAAGCGTGTGAATGCTGCTCGAACGCTTCCTGATAACTGCGGCTATCCTTCCAGCGTTTGAGGAATACCAGCGCATCACCGTTCAGTGCAGGCAGATCATGCCGCTTAAGCTCGCCAAAGGTCTGGTAGTAAGCCCAGCCGAACAGGCTGATCACAAAATCTTTCAAACTGGGGGAATCGCTGACGTAAGCGTAATGGCGTTCCAATTGTTGCCAGAAAAACGTATCCAGTTGGCAACGTTCCAGCAGTTTCATCGCTTCGTGTTTATCGCTTGCCAAGGCATCCAGCAATTGCTCGGTAATGCTGTCGATGCGCGGGTCGCCCCCGGCACACACTGCCAGCATTTTCAGGCGCACCACTCCCTGCGTATCGTCAGGGTGCAATTGCTTTTTCAGGGCGTGGCGGCGTTTGGCATTCTCGAAAAAGAAAGCGTGTTGCTCCAGCAATGGGCTGAATTCGTGGGGCAGCTCCAATTCGCCCAGCCACAGCGCCGACTGGTCAGTGCGGAATTCACCTTCCGCCAGTTGCACGTCCAACAACCAGTTATCGAGGTCATCCGGTTGCGCCCCCGCCTTGTAAAGCAGGAACGATTTTCTGGGCTGTTCGCGCAGAATGTGGTATTTCAAGCCAAATTCGTTATTGGCGATCTCCAGCTTCACGACCCCATCCAGCTCGACCGCTTCAAAGGCGTCACGCAATTCCTGTTTGCTGTCATACCAAAAGACGATGCGGTGCTTGTCGAACAGGCGACGTAATGACTGGGTAATGCGTTCACTCATGGTTTGCCCCGCTTGTTTCAGACGGGTTCAGCAGGGATCGCCCCAAGCCTGTCAGCCGATACTTTTGCAAGCGGCTCTGGGGCTTGTCGGGCTGGGTCATTTCAATCAAACCCTTTTCCAGTAATGGGGCAATGTGGCGTTTGTAATTCAGGTAAGCATTGGCAAGACCGGCAGCTTCCAGCAATTCCTGTTTGCTTTTATCTCCCCGCCGACAGGCCAGCAAGATAGCGTTGACTTGCTCACTGACTTGCTCACTGACTTGCTCACTGACTTGCTCATTATCCAAAGTTCCCTGAACAGCAAGCGCTTGCTGTAACGGCACGACAAATCGCATCCGCATCCCAATTTCCATGATTTGCAATTCCGGCAAGCCCAATTTCTCGGCTTCCTTAAAAATGCGCCGCACCCCGCTGCCCCATTGTTCCACCAGATTCAATTCACGGAATACGCGGGTAATCACAGGGTTGCGGATTTTGGAAACCCCCTGTTTCATGTCTTCAATGGTCATGCCGGGCAGCAAGATACCGGGGTTCTCGACTTCAATCCGGTCATCGAAAAACGCCACGCGGATAGGTGCGCCGCGCTGAGAATAATCGGCATGGATAATGGCGTTGATCACCACTTCCCGCAGAATGGAGAGGGGAATGCTCCAGACATCCTTACGCCGCAATTCTGAAAAGTCCGCGCCACGCATGGCATGTTTTTTCAGGAACAGCATAATGCTTTCGACCGCTTGTGGCAGCGGTTCGTCGATGTCGATATGGTCAAAAATATCGGCTTTGTCTTTGCCGATGAAACGTCCGCATTGCACCCAAGCGTCAGGGAAATGGAAGGTGCGCTGCTGCCCAAACAAGAGGATTGCCCCTTTGCTTGGCACGAGTTGCCCTTGTTCCTGTCGCAACAGTTTCAACGTCACCAGTGCTTTTTCATCTAGTTGGCGACGGCTGCCAAACAGGGCTTGAGCGGCTTTCAAATCCAGATCGTCTACCGACAAGCCGGGCATGGGCATTTCATCAAAGGCAAGACCTTCCACCGAACGGCGCAGTTCGGTGATCAGTTCGCGGTCAGCCTGCCGGTTGGTGGAGCCAAGCCGCACATACACGCCGGTTTCCGAACCTTCATTTTTCAACCAGTGCGGACGCTGCCCACTGGGGTACACTTCAACCAGCAACAGGGTTTTACCTTCTACCTCGGGCTGGGTCACGAGGGTATCAAGGAATGAAATCATGAGCGTTTCTTCCGCCGGGGTATCTCAGCCGGAGCACTGGGTTGATAGGCTTTCAAACCTTGATCGCCCGTCAATATCTCCACTTCGACCCCGGTCTGGGCATAATATTCCGCTACATCCTTGATGGTAATGTCACCCAACGACATGGCGGCAGCCGCCAATACCGGCCAGGTTTCAGCCAATAGCTTCAAATTTTCTGGCGACCACAACAGTGTCTGGTCGGAAAAAGCTGCCCACGGTGTCTGGTTTTCAGCACTTTTGCGCATCAGGTCAGCCAAGGCATCAGCGCGTTCCTTGCGGCTGTGGTTGGCTTGGGCAATGTGATTTCCGGTTTCGATGATGGTTGCCAGCGGCAAAACGAAGGTGGTGTTTGCTGCCTGTTCTTGCTGAATCTTGGCATCAACACGCGACTTGTCCCAGCGATCGTTATTTGGCCCGCAGCAGTCCATACCGGGCACATCCAGCCAGACACACAGAATGCTGGTATCAATGATCAACACTTTTCTCACTGCTGATCCTCCAGCTTCAATGCTGATTCGATCCGGCCTTCTGTGCTGAGTCTGCCCAAGCTACCCGATGCCAACAGTTTGGGGAGTTGTTGCAGGTCTTCCAGTTGTTTAAGTTCGCTGACACCGGCGACTTCATCACGGTGCGCCACGGTAATGAATGGCACCATACGTGCGCCAGCGGCATCCAGTAGCGCCGGGTTGTGCGTGGTGACGATGACATCAATATTGCGTTCCTTACCCAAGGTTTTCAGCATGTCTAGCAGTACATGGGCGCGGGATGGGTGCAAGCCGTTATCCACTTCTTCGATAACCAGCAGGCTACCCGGTTCGCGGGTTAGCAGGGCGGCAACGATTCCCAAATAGCGTAGGGTTCCATCTGACATGCCGCGTGCGTCGATTTCGTGGGTGGCGGCTTGTGACCAGCCCTCCTCACAATACAACATCGCGTCTGTTTGAAACTTACCTACCCGTTCCGTCCAAACCTTGACAATATCGCGCTCTGGCAGGACTCTCAGGTAACTTGTCAGGGTTTTCTCCACTTCGGTTTTACGAGTTGTTTCCAATCCCGCCAATACCCCGGCGATATTGGAGCCATCCGCCAACAGCTTGTCAGATAACGGGGTGTAATCACGCATGTGGCTGGGGATGGGATCGAATACGAAAATACGCTGGAGTTGCGCCAACACATGCCGCGATGCTTCCTGAACATCCTTGCGCAAGCTAAGGGTTTCTGTCTGGCTTAGCACAATGTACGAACGGCTCAAATCCACCCGTTTTCCACGCCCCTGTGTACCTGTTGAAAAATAAACAGGGATACCGAGTGTACTGGATTCTTCATGTTTCGTGTAGAAAAGCGTTTTTTCCGTCGGCTCACTGCGAGAACGGTAGGTAATCAATACCAGTTCTTCACGCAAAACTTCGGCTTTCGTACCGTTGACTTCCACGGTCAGGTGATAGCGGTAATCCTGCTTGCTGTTCGCGCCATCGGTAATCACTTCCAGCGAGAACTGTTTATTGGGTTTCAGGCAGACCCATTCCATGCCACCACGCAAGGCAGGCAAGTTTACGTCGCCACCAATCGCCTGAAAGATACCCATCCCCAGACTGACACGGTGCAGGAATGTCAGGGCATCCAGCGTGTTGGATTTACCGCTGGCGTTGGTGCCAATAATGATGGTCAGCGGGTCAATGTAGAGCGTCGCTTCGTCGAAGCTCTTCCAGTGTTTCAGTTTCAGCTCTTTAATCACGGTAGAGTTCCTTAACTTCCAAAGTCCACCCGCCAGATACCGGCGGCAATTTCAGCCAGACGTTTTTGCCGGGTTTCAATCTTGTGTTCGTCCCACGTGTCGTAATGTTCGGCAATGGCGCGGGTCAAGAGGAAAGCACTTTGTGCATACACCGAGCGTTTATTCGCATAGCCGCTATTCCCCAAACCACGGTTACGGCCTGTTTCCAGCGGCGTGATATTGCCCAGACGGTAAATGAGCCGGTCTTGTTTGGCTTCTTCAATGTGCGCCCATTCGGCATCGGGGTGTTCTGGCAGGATGTGTTCCAGATTGTAGGTGGCGCTTTCAAAATCAAAGTCCTGCCCGGACTGCTGCTTTTCCAGCTCGAACAGCACGTAACGGACAATTTTGCGGTTGCGGCTATTTGTCGTCTGCAATTCTTTCTCGGCAAACCCGGCCTTGAACTGGCGGTCATCCGGGTAAATTGCGTGCAATGCCGCCAGCACTGGGCGAAGGCTGGCATACGTACCGTCCGTTACTTTCCAGGCAATTTCGTTATACAGGCGTTCCTGCTCATTGGTTTGCAAGTTGCAGATGACGTTGTAGCGGAAGGAAATCACCGCCACCGCCCGCACAATCCGCGTGAAGGCGGCGCGTTCTATTTCAAAGAAACGCTGGTAGCAAGCCAGCAACATGGCGATGGGTTGGCGCACCTTGAACATCAGCAATTGTTCCAGTGCCTGTTTTTCCTCAGCTTGCCACTGGGCATCCTGCGGGTCACGCAAGGCGGTATACACGGCGGCATGATGATCCAGCGAGCGCAACAGTTCAAAAGCAGCTTCCCGCGTGGTAATGCGCTTGCGGATAGCTTTGAACAAATCCGCCTTGCGTACCAGCCGGTTGCGGCTGTTCCAGAACACGCGCAGGAATTCGGGGAAGCTCTCGCTGCCCAATAAGCCGACGATGCGTTCCCAGCGTTCTTCCAACGCCCGCAATTCATTTTCGTGAATGTCGGCACTGCTGACGACCGAAAACAGGTAGTTTTTCAGCAAATCGGTGGCTGACAGGCGTACCCCGCGTGCATTCAGGGTTTCAAATACCTTGAAGGCATTCAGCTCGTCGGTCACGGTAATCACCGTAAAAAACAGCTTGTCGACCAGCGTGTCAATGAACTGCGCCAGTTGTTGCCCGCTATTGTCTTCCATCCCCACCCGCGCCTTGATCCTCTCCTTGAACCAGCCAAATGCTTTGCGCAACAGGTGTTCTGAGGCATTCAGGCCACGCTGCGGCAAGCGTTCCAGCGTCACCAGATAGGTTTGGTAAAAGCGGTTATTGTGGCGGTTCAGCTCCAGCTTGGAACGGGGGACGAGTGTTACCGGGTCAACATAACCCACGTAGCTGTTTTGTAACTGCGCCTTGCGCTGGCTATTGTTGGCGGCATCCTTGCCTGCGGCTGCCAGATCTTGCAAATGCCCCAGCCCTGCCAGAATCATAATGCTCAGGGTAGTGATGCGTTGCTGCCCGTCGATAATCTCGAAATGCTTATTGTCGGCGGATTGCAGCACCAGATAGCCCATGTAATGCGCCGCTTCGCCCTCTTCCTCAAACAGCCCGACCATATCCTGCCACAGGTCATCCCATTCATCGTCTGCCCATGAGTAATCGCGCTGGAACGGCGGCACACGGTAGCGTAGCCCGTTGCCCAGCAATTGGCGGAAAGTCGCATTGGTGGTGTTGAAGTTCATGCTCATTCAGACCTCCGGTTAACTGTCTTAAGCATACGCCATCCTGTCAGGTAAGACCCAAGAAACCCCTCCTAACCTCCCCTTGTCAGGGGAGGGACAGGAAGTAGACGCGGCGATCTTACTCCCTTCCCTGATAAGGGGAGGGTTGGGGAGGGGTTTCATCATCATCAACTCAACCCCGCCACACTCTTCAACGCCTTCCCCAACTTCGGGTAATTCACTTTCACCCCGTCGTCCAGATCCAGCGCGATTTGGCGGGTAGCCAATGGGTAGAGCGTATCACGTTCGTAATCGTTGATTTCCGCGAGTGCTTGGTCAATTTTGGCGGTGGCTTTGAGGGCTTTGGTTTTTTCGCCCTGATTTTCTTTGGTGTCGGAGCGGATGCCGACCTGTTCGAGGGCTTGTTTGCGGGCGGTCAGTTTGGTGCGGAATTCGCGCAGGTAGTCGTTGAGGACGATGCTGGCGGTGTCCGGCTGGTAGCGGTGCAGGTAGATCAGGGCGTTGAACGTGCCTTTGGGGCTGCTGAATAGCCAGTAGATCGGGCGTTTTTTGTAGCGTTTGACGTGATCGGCGTAGAAATCCTTGAGGAAGTATTTGCGCACGTCTTTGCCGAGCGCGTCTTCGATGAATTTGAGGTTGGCTTGGTAATTTTCTGCGCCGAGGGTGATTTTGAGGAAGTGTTTGAAGCGTTCGGCGATGTCGTCCTCGAACCAGTCGCCGTCGAAGTCGATCAGGGGGATGACGTTGTCCGCGTCGGGGGTGAAGCGCGGTTGCGGGATTTTGGCGAGGTAGTGTTGCAGGGTGTCGCCTTGGTTGGCGAGGATCAGGCCGGATTGGTCGATGCTGTAACGCCCGAACATGCAGCCGACGGCGTAGCTGAGGAATTCTGCCATCGTGTCGGCTTTTAGTTGGGTTTCGAGTTCGGCTTCGGTTTTGTTGCCGCCGTAGCGGTAGTGGGGGTTACAGGTCAGGGTGATTTCGTTGAGGGGTACGTCGGGGGTGAGTTCGTCTTGCAGGCCATAGGCTTCGATGAAGATACGGTTGTTTTCGACTTCCAGCCGTTGCATTTCCAGCGTCATGGCTTGCCAATGCTGACGCAGGTTTTTGTAGATTGTTGCCAGTGGAGAAGAAACCCCTCCTAACCTCCCCTTATCAGGGGAGGAACAAGAAGCCGCCTCCTCACTCTTGCTCCCTTCCCTGATAAGGGGAGGGCTGGGGAGGGGTTTCTTCTCGGTCTCCGCCTCATAATCCGCCGTCAACAACGGCAACCCCGCAAAATCCCAAGAAGTCTCAAACGAATCCCAATCTTCTCTAGCGCTCTTTTTTAAGAACTTTGAATTTTTTGCTAATAACAACTCTTCTGATATATCTTTTTTAAGTGGCAGCAATGAAATGTGACCACTTTGAAAATCCATAGTAGGTGCTAAAACCTTCAAGAGTTCATAAGCGATCTTGCTATTTAAGAAAGCGAGCAAAACATCTTCATTAATATTTTTAACAAAGATACATGGCCCAGTAGATTCAAATATATGACCTTCATCAAAGTACCTGAATGCAGTTTTTGAACTAGAAATTCTAGTCCAAGTCAAGCCAGATTTAAAATAATTCCTTGCATTACGCAAGTTGGATTTACTACTGTTCTTTAGTTCTTTACCATCATTCTCCCAATTTATTTGATATTCATTAGACATTATCTATAAAAAACTGAAATATATAAATAATAATTATCAATGGCAAGATACACAGCCAGAGTGTAAATTCCTGACAGTAATAATAGCCTAGAGTAGGGACTAACGGCATGGCGGAGTACAGCTTTAACGCATTGAAATCCAATGAAAAGGCATTTGTTGCCATGACCAGTCTCAACGTTAAGGAGTTTTTGGGTTTGCTCGAACGGTTCAGTGCAGCTTACCAAACTGACCTACACGCCCGGGGCAAACGTGTTGATGAGACGCGGGGTCGTTCTGATGGGAAACTGGCATTAATAGAAGACAAACTGTTTTTCATTCTGTTTTACCTGAAGACCTATCCTTTGAGCGACTTGCAAAATCCGACAAACTGAGTTGCTCAATTTTCAGCATTGACCGAACGCCGCATATTCAGCCGATTTTTTACTCAATTTGACCAACGAAACCTGAGCTTTTTCAGTTTTACCGTAACTTTTGCTAAATTTCACCCATACCGATGCGACTGCTCCTGTTTTTCAGTCAGTCTTCCCGTGTTTTTTCAAACCCAGTCGCTTTATAACAAGACACGCATCAGTTGATCAGCACTCAACACCAAAATCCCAAACATCAAGTGGCTGTAAACTTTTTGCGCACCTTGCACCCACACATTCCGACCACCAAATTCATCCTTCAGGCGGGCATTGGTTCGTTCTACGGTGCTGCGAATTTTGTAACGCTCGGCATCAGCAGGTTCAAACGCTTCTTTCTGTCCGCCGCGAGGATTGTGATCAATCAGAGGGACATGCCCCAGATGACGGCTGTATTCGTGCAAATCAGCACTGCAATAGGCCGCATCCATCAGGTCGTAGAGACTGGTGACACGTTGGGCACTGATTTGAGAGAGTGGGATGGCTGCCCCGCTGTCGTGAAAGGAGGCGGAAGACAGAATGGCTGCTATCGGGACACCACAATCGGCGGTATCGATATGCAGTTTGTAGCCGTTCCAACTGTGCTTGTAGCCTTGGGCATTCTTCTTCGTCCCCCGGTTACACTGAACCGGTATCTCATCGAGTGCTTGCTGAAGTGACTGTTCCCGTTGGCGCTGAATCCGTGTTTGCCCTTGTTTTTTCTTTGGCTTTTCCTCGGCAACAGGCCGTTCACGTGCCTTAGGGCAATCGCTTGAATAATCGCCTTACTTACATGACTTGCTCCAGCAGTTGTGCCAGATAGTCAGTTGACCACCCTGCCTGTTTACGACGGACTTTGAGGCTATGTTTGTTGGTTTTGTCATTGCGCAGCAGGTTAGTACCCATGTGGCGCAGGATGGCGAGATTATGTGCGCCATGGTTGCTACGGTTTCTCGCCAAATCTTCCCGCATCAGGACATCCAGCACCCAATGCAACTTGTTTTCGATTGCCCAGTGGGAGCGGACGGCATATTGTGCGGCCTTGGCGATCATCGCCAGTGAACAGATGTAGTGGCGGATGGAATAGGTTGATTTTCCTGCTTTTTCGACCCAGGACTCGATACAGATGATGCTGGCAAGTCCTGCCCATTCCTGCCGTTGTTCCAACCAAGCAACATCGGTGCAAATGCGGCAACGGCGGGTTTCGAGCCGCCCGTGGTCTTTTTCCACCTGGGTGTCTTCATCCAGCACATAACCGGCAGGCGGCTTTTCGAAAAACAGGGCGATGTCTTCTGCTAACGTTTTCTGATTGTCTTTGACTGCCAGTAGGTAATCACCGCCTGCTTCCACGATTTGCTTGGCGATGGCCTTTTGTGTCCCCATCGCATCAATGGTGATCAAGCAGCCTTCAATGTCGAGCTTGCGTAGCAAGGCGGGGATGGCAGTGATTTCATTGGATTTCTGGTCGGTGGCTTCCTGCCCCAGCACTAGATTTTGCTGGTTTGCCCACGCTGACACCAGGTGCAGAGGGTTCTGCCCGTTGCCACCACTGCGCCGTGAGGTTTTGCCGTCAATGTTCAATAGGTCAGCCTCCCCTGCGGACAGGCTGTTTGTCCAACGGATAAACAGTTCCGAAAACAGCTTAGCATTCAGCGCGTTGAACACGTCACTCACCGTGTCATGGCTGGGAAAGCCCCGTGCATAGGGATAATAGCGGCGCAGGAAATCCGCGTTTAGCTTTGCCCAGCGCACCATTTCCACCACATCGTCTGCCCCTGCTAAGCTGCCTGCCAAACCCAGCAATAGGATTTCAGGTAGGGGGTAGAGAACTTTGGCTTGCTGGCGTGGGTCTTCTAAAACTGACAACTGTTCCAGTAGGCGGCTGATAGCGCTGGACGGCAAGTTCGGCATCGGTTTTGTCCTTTCGGGAAAAACCTTATTTATGCATGTTTTGCAACCAAACTTTCAAGCGATTGCCCTGTCACGTGCCTCAATGGCTGTTGAATCCCGACACAGGTGGCCGATCAGCGCATCGCCCAAATACGTTTTCACCAACGTTTCATGCACACGTTCCGCTAAACGCTGTTCAGCAAATTCAGCGAAGGCACGTGAAAAGGTGGATTCGGAAGGCAGTTTCTTGGTCAGGGGAAACCCGCAGATGCGTCGCAGGGAGCGATCGTTTTGCAGCCGGTCAATGAGTGCTCGCGTATTGACAATATTGAGCACGCTTTTGGCGACAAAAGCATTGGCAAACCAAGATCGCTCCGTCGCTGGCCGTCCAGACCCATCACGAAAAGAGCGCACAAAATCTTCAATGCGCGTCAGCTCCAGTACGTGAATGAGCTTTTCAAGCTTGGGGGTCAATGTGCCAAAGGCATCATTGAAGCAAGGCAGTATTTCAATTTGCAGCAAACTCCAGCGTTGTGCAATCAGGGCGCGTTCGGTAGAATTCATAGCGTGGGCTTAATGGTTGTTTTGATGCTTCTATTATCGCCGAAAACGGCAGCCCACACTTCTTTTTTCCTTCAGATGAAGGAAGGTTCACGCTGAAAATGTAATTTTGCAAGTGGCTCATAATGTTTCAAGCAATGTAGCCAAACCTATCAATCCCAAAAAGACGAAAAAACCCTTCAGCATCAACATCCAATTAACACTTGCCAACGGGGTAATCACACTGGTGAAGTGACGTTGATGCAAAAAACGCACTGTCAGAAATACCCCAGCCAACATGGAAAATAAAGTAAAATTAATACCCAAATAAGGCCACAAGCTATCAATGCCTTCAAATTTCAGCGTATCCAAATTTACATTAGTCGCGGGGTTATTATCTCCCAAGATAAACATGATCATAATGCCTAAGGGAATAGCACCTAATACCTGCCAGAAAATAGCAATGACAACCAAACCCAGCGCATAGCGCCACCAATGATTTTTGCCCAGACTGGCTAGGCTTAGATAATATATATTCACTTATTTTTCCTTAATTTTGTCATTCACATGATACATAATCATGTGATTGTAGCTTATATTTTGCATTGCATCGGTGTTAACAGACAATCATAATCAGGACGAATAGCTCTAAGAAACCGACCTGCTTACCGCTCCACGTTTAATGATTCGCTAAAAAGGCTCAATGTTTATATGTTGCAGTATGTCTTCAAACGCCTGCTCGGTGCGCTGCCCACCTTATTGGTCATCATCACCTTGGCATTTTTTCTGATTCGCTTGGCACCGGGCGGGCCATTTGATACTGAACGCCCTATTCCACCAGAAATTGCGGCGAATATTGAACGTGCCTACCACCTTGATCAACCCCTGCCCGTGCAATATGGTTATTACTTGCTTAATGTGTTACAGGGTGATTTTGGCCCATCGTTCAAATACAAAGATCACAGCGTTAGCGCATTAATTGCAGAGGGTTTCCCCGTATCGCTGCAACTGGGGGTATTGGCGATGTTATTGGCATTATTGATCGGGCTTCCGGCAGGGATACTGGCTGCTTTGCATCAAAACCGCCCGCTGGATCATGCTGTGATGGCAGTCGCCATGACCGGCATTACAGTACCCAATTTTGTCATGGCTCCCTTATTAGCGCTGGTCTTTGGGGTGTTTTTGCACTGGTTGCCGGTAGCGGGGTGGGATGCAGGTTGGAAATCAGCCGTATTACCCGTCATTGCCTTGGCCTTACCACAAGTTGCTTATGCAGCGCGGCTAATGCGGGCGAGTATGTTGGAAACACTGTCTAGCGCACATATCCGCACCGCATTTGCCAAAGGTCTACCCATGCGGCTCATTTTGTGGCGGCATGTGCTAAAGGGCGCGTTATTGCCTGTGCTATCTTGGCTAGGGCCTGCGACCGCTGCCATTATTACCGGCTCGGTGGTGATTGAACAGATATTTGGCATTCCGGGTATTGGGCGACACTTCGTACAAGGTGCATTAAACCGTGATTACACCTTGGTCATGGGGGTGGTAGTGTTTTATGGCGCGTTGATTATTCTGATGAATTTATTGGTCGATGTGATTTACGGGCTAATGGATCCAAGGGTGCGTTATGACTAAGCCGCTCAACCAAGGGTTGTGGAACAAAGCCTTACGGCGTTTACGGCGCAATAAAATGGCAGTAGGCAGTGCGGTGGTGTTGCTCGCGATTGGCTTGTTGTGCGTGTTGGGGCCGTTGTTTAGCCCACACCCTTACGATGAGATTTACTGGGACAGTATGGGTATTCCCCCCAATGCGGAACAAGGATTCTGGTTTGGTACGGATGCCAATGGGCGTGATTTGTTCGTGCGTACCCTGATTGGGGGGCAAATTTCGCTGATGGTCGGCTTAGCTGCCACCGCCGTGAGTTTATTGATCGGGGTATTGTATGGCGCAACCGCAGGCTATCTGGGTGGACGTACCGATGCCCTGATGATGCGCTTGGTGGATGTGCTGTATGCCCTGCCCTTTATGTTTTTTGTGATTTTGTTAATGGTGTATTTTGGACGCAGCATCTTCCTCATTTTCGTGGCAATTGGGGCAGTAGAGTGGCTTACCATGGCACGGATTGTACGCGGACAAGCGTTGTCGTTAAAAGGGCGGGCGTTTGTGGAAGCCGCACGGGTATGTGGCGTGAGCCATTTCGGGATTATCCGGCGTCATATTGTGCCAAATACCTTGGGATCAGTGATCGTGTATGCCACCCTAACCGTGCCGCAGGTGATTTTGTTTGAATCGTTCCTCAGCTTTTTAGGGCTGGGGGTACAGGAACCCTTGACCAGTTGGGGCGTATTGATTGCGGAAGGAGCCGCGCAAATGGAAACCGCGCCGTGGATGTTGCTATTCCCTGCGGGATTCCTGGCAGTGACGCTATTTTGCCTCAATTTTCTGGGGGATGGGCTGCGGGATGCCTTGGATCCGAAAAGCACCTAATCGCGTCATGCCTCACTTTCCAGTATGATTCCCCCTTTTGCTTAGCCAAGGATTCCACGCATGGATACCCCCATCCGCATGACCGAATACAGCCACGGCTCAGGCTGTGGTTGTAAAATCGCCCCCGCTGTTCTCGATGTGATCTTGCACAGCCAATTACCGCCAGATGTCTGCGATGCCCTGCTGGTTGGCAACAGTTCCCGTGATGATGCTGCCGTTTACGATCTGGGCAATGGCACTGCCGTCATCAGCACCACCGATTTTTTCATGCCAATTGTGGATGACCCGTTCACGTTTGGGCGCATTGCCGCCACCAATGCCATCAGCGACGTGTACGCCATGGGTGGCAAGCCTATTATGGCGATTGCAATTTTTGGCTGGCCGCTCGACAAATTGCCACCAGAAGTGGGGCGTGAAGTGGTTGAAGGTGGGCGCAAAGCTTGTCAGGATGCCGGTATTCCCCTCGCAGGCGGTCACAGCATTGACGCACCCGAACCCATTTTCGGCTTGGCGGTCACGGGCATTGTGCAAACCCGCCACCTCAAGCAAAACAGCACCGCACAAGCCGGTTGCAAGCTGTACCTCACTAAACCACTCGGTATTGGTATTCTCACTACCGCACAAAAACGCAAAGTGCTCCTACCGGAGCACCGCAATCTCGCCATTGACACCATGTGCCAACTGAACAGCATCGGCGCACAATTTGGCGAAATGTCGGCCGTCACTGCCCTGACCGATGTCACTGGCTTCGGGCTGGGCGGGCATTTGCGCGAAATGTGCGAAGGCAGTGGCTTGCAAGCCGTCATCCAGTTCGCCCAAGTGCCAGTGCTGCCACACATTTCGCACTATCTGGAACTCGATTGCTCACCGGGTGGGGCGCAACGCAATTTCGACAGCTACGGCTACGCACTCGGTGCAATGACAGAACGTCAGCGGCAAATCCTCTGCGACCCGCAAACCAGCGGCGGCTTGCTGGTCGCGGTTGCGCCTGAAGGGGAGATAGAGTTCTTAGCCGTGAGCCGACAGGCTGGCATGAACTTACAACCCATCGGCTACTTGCGCGAACCTGTGGCAGATAGCGCCCTGATTACGGTGGAGTAATTCATGTCACTGCGCAACGCTGGTAACGATTTACCTGTCATCGACGACTTGCTGCACTTGTTTTTGCAAAACGTGCCGTTGTTAGATGTACGTGCCCCCGTAGAATTCCACGAAGGTGCTTTCCCATGCAGCACCAACTTGCCATTGATGGATGATGACGATCGTGTCGAAATTGGTACACGTTACAAACAACAAGGGCAAGATGCCGCGATTGCATTAGGCTTGCAGCGGGTTAGTGGTGAAATTAAAGCGGCACGGGTTACAGCTTGGCAACACTTTGCCGACAAATACCCTGAAGGTGTGTTGTATTGTTTTCGGGGTGGCTTGCGTTCACGGACTTCCCAACAATGGCTGTATGAACAAACCGGCATTCGCTACCCGCGTGTCCAGG
This sequence comes from Candidatus Thiothrix putei, assembly GCA_029972225.1. Classification (NCBI taxonomy): domain Bacteria; kingdom Pseudomonadati; phylum Pseudomonadota; class Gammaproteobacteria; order Thiotrichales; family Thiotrichaceae; genus Thiothrix; species Candidatus Thiothrix putei. The sequence goes on along the minus strand of CP124756.1, from coordinate 1,471,204 downwards.
GCGGTTACAAAGCCATGCGGCGCTTTTTGTTGGAACAATTGGAAAGCTTGCCCCGCAAAATCAGCCCCATCATCCTGAGTGGGCGCACAGGTTCAGGGAAAACACGCTTTCTACGTGACTTGCAACAGCAAATTGACTTAGAAGCCTGCGCAAATCACCGTGGTTCAGCATTTGGCACACAACCTACACCGCAACCCTCACAAATCAGTTTTGAGAATAATCTCGCTATCCAATTACTGCGCAAGTGTCATCAAGGGCAAACCACTCTGGTATTTGAAGATGAAAGCCGTACCATTGGCTCGTTGCATCTACCCGACACCTTTTTTGAGACTTTGCTCAATGCGCCGCTTGTATTAATGCAAGTGCCTGATGAAGAACGGGTAGAAATCAGCTATCAAGAATACGTCGTGGATAACCTTGCCGCCTTTACCGCCGTACACAGCGGTGATGCACAAGCGGGCTTTGCCGCATTCAGTGCTTATCTGCTGGGTAGTTTGGCGAAGGTGCAACGCCGCTTAGGGGGGGTACGTTACCAACAAGCGCGGGAAATGATGGAGCGTGCTTTGCAACAACAAGCGCGTGATCAGTCGACTACCGCGCATTACGATTGGGTGCGTTTCATTTTGCTGGATTACTACGATCCGATGTACGATTACCAGATCAGTAAGAAGCAGGATAGGCTGGTATTTACGGGTTCACCAGCCGAGGTTCGCGACTATTTGCGTGCTCAAGGAATTAGCTAGTTGTCTTGTACCAGCAGGATAAGTTTACCGACAGATTCTTTGGATTAAATTGTTCAGAATTAGTGCTGAATCCGCAGTTTCTGGACTTCTTCCAGTGGCAAGCCTGCGATACGGGCAATGTCAGCTTCGGGAATTACGCCCAGTTGTAGTAAACTGCGGGCGACTTCTTGAGCTTTTTTATACTCACCTTCTTTGCGTCCCTGTTCAATGCCCTGTTCAATGCCCTTTTCGATACCCTTCTCGATTCCATCCCTCATGCCCCAGCTATAGGAGGCAAATTTGGTTACATCCACTTGTGTTAGCATTTGTTCAGCCTCTTTGATATTGGGTTGCAGGTCACGGTTTTCGGCGAGGGTTTCGAGCATCTCGAAGTAGTTGCGGAAACCACGTTCGTCTTCGCCCATGAGTTCACGTAGGCGCAACACGATGTAGTTTACCATATCCTGTGTTGGTTTCCCTTTGAAATCACACAGAATTGCCAGAACCAAAGCATCGGGCGTGTCTTGTGCCAGCAACAGACTGCAATCGACGTTGTGCATATCGAGGATCGGGTAATGGTAGGCAAGCGTTTGGGCATGGTTAAGCGGTCACGCCCGATGTAAATCAGGTGTTGGTGATTTGCTGATGATGTCTTTGTTTCCCATGCGGGGAGTGTAGCAGGGGATGGGCTGTTTGTTGGGGCATTCTGATGGAATGCTGGGTTAGTGGCGTGAATGGTGAGTCAGGCTTAGACTATGCTGCAAGCCGCACTCAGCTTCCGCCGCGTATTTGCATTTCTTCGCGAATGACCTTGCGTAGTAATTGTTCTAGCATTGACTCACCTTGGTGCAAGTAATCACGCAATACTTGATTGATGGCGGTCTGGTAGCCGATGCCTTGCTCTTCTGCTTGGGTGCGGAAGGCTGCCAGCACGTCATCATCCACGTACATGGTAATGCGGGTTTTGCCGCCAGACTCCACCTGTAATTGTGCCAAGGCAGGTATTTTTGCTACGGGTTTGGCATCAGCGAAGTCGTAATCTTTGAATTTGTCGTACATAAGTCAGCAAATACGGATTTCCAAACGCTTGCCGAGGGAGTGCGCAAATTTTTCCAACGTAGATAACTTCACCTCTTCTGCGTGGTTTTCCATTCTGGAGATGGCAGATTTTTGGGTATTCAGGCGTTCCGCAATAGTTTCTTGGGTAATACCTGCGGCTTCTCTCGCTTGCCGTAGCAGAACGCCTATTTTGAAGGACTGATAGCCATTGTCAAAATTGTCTGCGAATGTAGCATCGCGTTGTTGGTGTTTGCTGATGTACTTTTTTAAGTCGCTCATGCTTTTTTCTCCAAATAGTCTTGTTTACGCTCCTCTGCCAAGACAATTTCAGCGTTGGGTGTTTTCTGCGTTTTCTTTTGAAGTGACTTTTTGGGCTTGCTTGCTGGTAAGGCTGTCCAAGAATTCCTCTATCGGGGATTCACCGGATGGCGTTTTGTAAAAGTGGATTTCTCTCATGGATGCAATGTTAACCTACAAGTGAACTTTTAGTAAGCCGCCTTGTGCTAGCTGGATGGATGCAACTCTTGCTGGATTGTCTGCCTAACAACATCCTCTAATGCTTTCCCCTGAAGAAATTGCCTTAGTGCTTCGTTCATCATGTTTTGGTAGCTGCCACCCGTTAGGGTGGCACGCGCTTTGAAGGCTGCCAAGATGCTGTTGTCAACACGCATGGTGATACGGCTTTTGCCGCCAGATTCCGCCTGTAATTTTGCCAAGGCAGGTATTTTTTCTACGGGTTTGGCATCAGCGAAGTCGTAATCTTTGAATTTGTCGTACATATCATCTGAATTGGTTTGCATAAATCTTCTAGGGGCTATGCTTGCTGCATATCCACGTCTGCAAAATTGTTGATGTTGACTGAGCCATCAGGAAAACGTGCCACAATGTCGAGCTGCCCACCCATTGCCTCAATGTGGCTGCGCAAGGTTGAGATGTACATATCCGTGCGTCGTTCCAGTTTGGCGATAGCGGGTTGCTGCACCTGGAGGATGTCTGCCAGCGCTTTTTGCGACAAGCCACGGGCGCGGCGCAATTCGTGTAGCGGCATGGCTGCCAGTAGGGTTTGCAGCTTAACCTCTGCCTGAGCGAGTGCTTCAGGGGGCATTTTGGCTGCTAATTCAGAAAATTTCTTAGCCATTGAGTAAACCTTCCTTCCGTAACTCATCTAAATGTTCATCATACAAACGGTCGGCTATCGGCACATGCACGTCATACCAACGCTTATCACCTGTTTTATCACCACCAATCAGCAGAATGGCGCAGCGGCGAGGGTCAAATGCATACAATGTCCGCAACGGATGACCACCGTGTTGTGTCCGCAATTCGCGCATGTGGGAATGTTTTGAACCGTTGATACCACTGCTATGAGGGAATGGCAGTCCAGCACCAAACATCTCTAGCAAATCAACCGACGCTTTGACGGAAACTTGCTCTGCTTGTGCAAGACTATCCCACCATTCACCAAACTCATCGGTGTATTCAACTTGCCACGTCATAGTGCCTCAATCATTAAAACATTCCTTACATGGAATGTTTTAAGATTACAACATTCCATGTTGACTGACAAGATGGTATTCAATTTTGCTCAAGAAAAAGCCGGAACACGTCCGGCTTTTCCCTTTCCATCAAACGGTCACAGTGCCTACTGACACGACCAGCTTACCGACTGCGAACCGTGGTTATCTCCATACGCATTTATATCGTTAAACAGAAAACGCACAGTTTCTCCCGCGCTCAACGATTTGTTGGCACTGATTCCAACAAAATCGTAACTCCCATCTGCACGCTTCATTATCAATGCCCTATAGGACTGGAAGGTAATGCGGCATAAGAAACGTACCAACCAATTGCACCACTAGCGTCATACGTGGAAGAAGACACGCTTTCTCCCCACGTCCCCGTCGCAGTAAACGTACACTGCGTTTTCCCCGCTGGCACGGTGAAGGCTGTGCCTGTTTCGTCGGCGGCTTGGACGGTGAAGGGGTTGGCGTTGCCTGTTGGGGTGGTAGTGCGCTCGATGATTCCACTCTTGAGGCTGTAACCACCGTTGCAATTATCTTCAAAATTTAGATCATTCCACCCACCTGTTGTACCACTAATATGTGCGTAGTCTTCACCTTGAATACATGCGTAGTAATCATTCGGCTCTCCCAGAAACCAATTCGTATATGTTGCGATTTCACCTGCAACCGTTTTCCAAACACCCTCCTGCTCTTTGTCAGTGTAGCCAATCCAATAGCCGTAAGTCACTGCTGCGACGTTAAACGTATTGGCAACCCAATCATTTTCAGCCTGATCTTCGATAACTACAAGATGCGCTCCCACCGCTTGCGCAGCCGTTTCGCACTGTTCCCAGTTGCCGCAGTTGTCGAGGGCTTTGTAGTAGTGTCCGGTGGTGGGGTTGAGTATCCAGCCGGTGTTGTCTACGTTGCCTCCGCCTTGTTGGTAGAGGGTTTGGATTTCGGTTTCGCTGAGGGCACGGTTGTAGATGCGAACGTCGTCAATAAGACCATTAAAGTTATCTGTTTGTATTGCTCCACTTCCTTGTGACGCTCCAATTCTCACTGGAAAAGTGTTAATTGGGGTGTCAGTTGTAGTAGTGGTTGTCGATATAACTAATTTTTCATCAAGATAAATGGATGCTTTCCCTTGAGAAAAAATACCAGCAACGTGATGGAAGGTATTTTCAGATACAGGGGTATACGCAATAGTCTCATTACTCCCTGATCCAAAACGAATTCCACCAGCCCACACATCCAGCAGATACCCATCTCCAGATCCTGCTGTAACTTTATCAATCAAACGGAATGGTCGTTGCTCAGAAGATTGACTACCTAAGCTCCTACCATTAAACCAAGCTGAGAGAGTAAAGGCAGTAGAAACATCAAGGCTGTTGCTATCTAGAATTTCTGCGTAGTTGGTCGTATTGAGGTCTATTGCCTTACCCAATACCCCAGTTACACAACCCGGCGACGCTATCAATACACCTGAGTTATTCGCCGAACTGCTGTCTTTTGCTGTGCAGTCGTCGAAAGACCAGTGGGCAACGAGTCCGGTGCTGTCTATATAGTTATAGGTTGCACGCCCTGCTTCAATTCCATTGATCTTGAATATAACAGGCTCAGCAGGCGTCATGGCGTAAACATGTGAACGCGCATGTGGTTTAGCATCGCACCGTGCTGTTTCGATTTGCCCATCGCCCCATTCGATCGTACACACAGCACTAGGATTATGCGTAGCACGGTATAACAACCTGTATTCACCAGATGGTGAAATGGATGCTCGGAATAAAGTCACTCTGGCAGCATTTTTATTGCAGTCTGTATATTGTTTGCTCGTGGGTGAAGTATAACCCTCAAGAACCACATTCAAATTACCATTAATAGTATCAAGGTCAGTAATGCAGTTCTCTCCAAGATTAACGCCAAGCCCTGTAAAACTACCAGAATTTAAATCAGCAACACTCGCCACACGGTTATCAAAAATACTTAACCAAGAGAGCTTAGATAAATCAATCAATGGGTTAATGTCAATAATATCATTATTTGCAAGATTCAGATATTCCAGATTTTTCAGAATACCAATGCCCGTGATAGATGTTACCCCAGCCCCAACACAGGATAAATCTGTTATAGATATACCTTACAGCGTCAAGACCTGAACATTTTTAAAGGTTTGAAAATTTGTTGTCATCAACTGGGTCAGTTCTTTCTTGTGATCGGTATCCAGCTTGTCGAGACAGTTGGTGATGGCCGCCTTGAAAGCGGGAAACTTATCATAGTATTTCGAGTACAAGCATTTTTTCTTGACGAACTTCCACAACCGTTCAATCAGATTGAGGTTGGGTGAATAGGTCGGTAAAAATAATAGTTCAATATTGAGCCTTTTCGCACAGGCAAACACGGCTTCACAGCGTTGATACTTGGCATTATCCAAGACCAAAGTGATCGGTATTTTGAGTGCTAACGCTGCAATTTTTTCCAATAATTCACACACGCTGTTAGCGTTGATATAGGAGTCGTTAGTGATCGTGATGAGTTGTAGCGTTATCGCATTGAGTGCGCCCAATACGTTGTAGCGTTGTCGACCACAGGGGGCTTTGATGAATACGCGGGAAAATGACCACAAAAACCCCAGAAACGGTGCTAACACGAAGTGGGCGGCATCGACAAAAAAAGGGCGCGTTTGCCCTCCTTAGCCTCCTGAATGCGCGGTTTTAGTTCATTTTCCAGGAACTTTTCTTGTGCTTCCACATCAGCTTTGGCGGGTATCATCCCCACTTTATGGATGTCCATCCCTATTTTCTTCATAAAGACACGTACCCTGTCCTCACTGCGTTTGATGCCTGTCAGCTCCTCAATCTTAGCGGCTGCCGCCTTGCTGGTTGCGGGGGGATATTCACGAAAATAGGCTTCAATCTTGTCTTTATATGCCATCAAATCACTCTGTGGTTTATTGAATCGTATTTCTTTAAGAGCTTCTAAACCGTTAGGTTGTAGGTAGGCGTTTAGGTAGGCAAGCAGCGTGGCTTCTGTAATCCTTTCCAATCGTTTGATTTCCTTATGCGTCAACTGTTGGGATTTCAGGTACAGCACGGACATTTTCTTACGGACTCTGGGATGAGGATGGCGCTCCTTCCAGTAGAACAGCTCCGCTATCTCATCCTCAGTGAAAGTGATTTTTAATGTCATACATTACTCATGGCTGCTTTTGTTACCAGTCATCTAACCATATTTCCTTGATCAAAAAAAACTATTTTATGGCACGGACCGGTATAGAAGCTGATTGTAACTTACAGCATCAGGAGTCGTTTGTAAGGCTGCTGCAATACACATTCTCAATGATGCATCCTTGACTGGTATTAAACGCCCTTGGGGTTTAACATCCTGTAGCACACTCGCCAAACTACTAGCATCCGTGCTGCTATTGGATTGATTTAAGTGACCATCATCTTGCAACTCATTGACTAAACCTTCAAAACCGATAACCCGCGTCATGGTTTTGACAGTCTCAAAGCGTTCTTTTTGCTTAGTAAAATCACTAATCACATCGGAAAGGTCAGCCAGTTTTTTTACGTCTGTAGGCAACGCATTGAGCGCTTGTTGAAACTTAGAGAAATCACCATCAGCATAAGTATTAATACCTGTAGTTAATAGACATTATCTATAAAAAACTGAAATATATAAATAATAATTATCAATGGCAAGATACACAGCCAGAGTGTAAATTCCTGACAGTAATAATAGCCTAGAGTAGGGACTAACGGCATGGCGGAGTACAGCTTTAACGCATTGAAATCCAATGAAAAGGCATTTGTTGCCATGACCAGTCTCAACGTTAAGGAGTTTTTGGGTTTGCTCGAACGGTTCAGTGCAGCTTACCAAACTGACCTACACGCCCGGGGCAAACGTGTTGATGAGACGCGGGGTCGTTCTGATGGGAAACTGGCATTAATAGAAGACAAACTGTTTTTCATTCTGTTTTACCTGAAGACCTATCCTTTACAAGAAGTGCTGGCGTATTCATTTGATCTTCCCCAAAGTGTGGCAAACCACTGGATACACCGCTTGTGTCCCGTATTACAAAGTGCATTGGATAACATGGGACATAAGCCCATTCGACTATCCTCAGAATTAATGGAACGGCTAGCAGAAGAAGGGCAACAGGAATTGATTATTGACGGAACAGAGCGGAGAATCCAGCGCCCCGTGGATAATGATGTCCAGCGCGAATACTATAGTGGTAAAAAAAAAGTCCATACGGTTAAAAACAATGTCATCGTTGGCTGTGCTGACAGACATATCAAATACTTAGGGGATACTCACTCAGGCAAGAAGCATGACAAGAAAATTGCCGATGAGGAGCAGACCCAATTACCGGAGGGTTCTGTGATTTTACGTGATTTAGGCTTCAAGGGGGCTGACATGGGAAAAGGTGTCACCGTCATTGAGCCAAAAAAGAAGCCACGGAATAAATGCCTGACCCCACAAGAAAAAGAAGAAAACCGTCAAATTTCTGCCCGCAGGGTAGTCGTTGAACATATCATCAGTGGTATTAAACGCTGCCGATGCCTGAAAGATGTGTACCGTAATTTAAAAGATGACTTTGATGACCAGATTATGGAAATTGCTTGCGGACTACACAACCTGAGAAACTCCATGCGAAATCCAATCTATTGAAAGTTTTAAAAACTTTTCGATAATTATTATTTATAGATAATGCCTAATGCACTAACTACAAAGGGCGTAGAAGTACCATCATCTGCATTGAGCAACGTAGACAAACTATTGGTAAAAGGCTTACGATCACCTGTAGTGTTGGACAAGCCATCTATGTCTTCATAACCACCGCTAATGTCAACTCTAAGAATCCCGCTTAAGTTATTCGGCAAAGTAAATGATCCTAACTCACCAGTGGTCGTTGTGAACAATTCATTGGTTGTACCGGCTTGATAAACAATGACAGTACCATCGACAACGTAACTGTTCACGAGCTTGCAACTGCCACAGCTTGAGCTATGCTTGATGAATGAACGATCTGACCATCACCACCGATTTTACCGACATTGCGTTGCCCACCGATTTGGCAGCCTCCCAGCAGCTTAACCGTGATCTGCTGACGTTGGTGGTTGCTTTGCAAGCACGGGTCAAACGACTGGAAGCGGAACTGACAGAACTAAAAGAACGCCTGAATGACTCCTCCAGTAACTCCTCTAACCCACCCTCACGGGACACGCCCGAACAACGCGCCCAGCGCGAACGCAAACCCAAAAGCGCGCTAAAACGCGGCGGTCAGCCGGGGCACAGCAAACATGAACGTGCCTTAGTGGAGGAATCGCGGCTGGACGCTATCCAGCACTATTATCCTGAAGGCTGTTGCCGTTGTGGGGGTCATCTGGCGATGGAAACCACACCGAGCCAGCGTCATCAGGTGTTTGACCTGCCGGAAGTCGCTTACCATGTAACGGAACACCGCCTGTATGCGGGTACGTGTACTTGCTGTGGGAAACGTCAGGTAGCTGAGTTGCCCGAAGACGTCCCCAGTGGGCAGATGGGAGCAGGATTGATCAGTTGGATTACCCTGATGAACGGGGCTTGCCGCCTATCCACGCGGCAAATCCAGTTACTGCTGGAAGAACAATGGCAGTTATCCTTCAGTAGCGGTGCGATCAGTGAAGCGACTGCACCCGTCAGCGGTTGGTTAGCGCCTTTATATGCGCAGGCGGGTGAAGCGGTGCGTAGCAGCCCGGTGGTAAACGCGGACGAAACCAGTCACTACCGTGGGCGCGAACGTGAATGGTTGTGGGTGATGTGTTCGCCACAGGTGGTGTACTTCATGACGCATTACTCACGCGGCAAAGGCGCAGCGGATGAATTGTTGGGTGCATTCGATGGCATACTCGTGACCGACCAGCACGGCGGCTATAACCACCACCCCACTGAACGGCGGCAACTGTGCTGGGCGCATATCATCCGCAAGTTCAAAAAAATGGCACAACGTTACGGGCGTGCAGGCATCTTAGGGAAACGTTTACTGCGTCTGGCACGCCTGATTGTCCACTTACATAACCGCAGGCTCGCAGGCGCTTACGCTGACAGACTCTACCGGCAACGCATGGATAAACTCCGCGAAGCCTTCCGCCAGACATTGTTGGCAGGTAGCGGCTTACGGCAAGCACAACATCCTGATAAGCCCACTAAAACCGCCAACCAGTGCCAACGTTTACTGGATGATGAGCTTATGTTATGGACATTTCTGCGTCATCCCGGTGTTCCTCTGACCAATAATGCCGCCGAACGTGCCATCCGCCCCTATGTCATCTGGCGTAAGACCAGTTTTTTCAGCCAATCTTTCCGGGGCGACCAATTCCGCCCGTTAATACTGACTATCGTGGAAACCTGCAAACGCCTAGGTGTCAGTGCTTACCGAATTATCCGCCAGGCGTGCCAGCAGGCACTGACCAAAAAACCAGTGACGGTGCGTTTGCCGATTCCTCCACCGCAAGTACTGAATCCGGTTACTGGATTTCTTGCCGCTTAAGGGGAGCTGTTCCGTGAACAGTTACATCGACAACATAGTCATCAATTGCGTAACCAACCCGGTTAGTCGGCAATATTCCTGTACTGCCGCTATTGTTTGAATTCGTGTCATTCGTTGAGCCTCCACCACCACAAGCAACAGCAAGCAGAGAAAGCATTAAAACCCCAGTCAAATGTAAATAAAGTTTCATAGAAATATACCCCAATTTTTAAATTGATCACTTTGCGAAGCCATATTGACCATCAGGATGTTTCAAAAATCTGATGTTTACTTCATTTGCTGTGATCGTCATAAACTCACTGCTAATGGGAACCACCACGGTATTCGCATCTTTAAATTCAACTTTTAAATAAGAGCCACTTGCAAAATTACATTTTCAGCGTGAACCTTCCTTCATCTGAAGGAAAAAAGAAGTGTGGGCTGCCGTTTTCGGCGATAATAGAAGCATCAAAACAACCATTAAGCCCACGCTATGAATTCTACCGAACGCGCCCTGATTGCACAACGCTGGAGTTTGCTGCAAATTGAAATACTGCCTTGCTTCAATGATGCCTTTGGCACATTGACCCCCAAGCTTGAAAAGCTCATTCACGTACTGGAGCTGACGCGCATTGAAGATTTTGTGCGCTCTTTTCGTGATGGGTCTGGACGGCCAGCGACGGAGCGATCTTGGTTTGCCAATGCTTTTGTCGCCAAAAGCGTGCTCAATATTGTCAATACGCGAGCACTCATTGACCGGCTGCAAAACGATCGCTCCCTGCGACGCATCTGCGGGTTTCCCCTGACCAAGAAACTGCCTTCCGAATCCACCTTTTCACGTGCCTTCGCTGAATTTGCTGAACAGCGTTTAGCGGAACGTGTGCATGAAACGTTGGTGAAAACGTATTTGGGCGATGCGCTGATCGGCCACCTGTGTCGGGATTCAACAGCCATTGAGGCACGTGAACGGCCTGTTGCCGAGGAAAAGCCAAAGAAAAAACAAGGGCAAACACGGATTCAGCGCCAACGGGAACAGTCACTTCAGCAAGCACTCGATGAGATACCGGTTCAGTGTAACCGGGGGACGAAGAAGAATGCCCAAGGCTACAAGCACAGTTGGAACGGCTACAAACTGCATATCGATACCGCCGATTGTGGTGTCCCGATAGCAGCCATTCTGTCTTCCGCCTCCTTTCACGACAGCGGGGCAGCCATCCCACTCTCTCAAATCAGTGCCCAACGTGTCACCAGTCTCTACGACCTGATGGATGCGGCCTATTGCAGTGCTGATTTGCACGAATACAGCCGTCATCTGGGGCATGTCCCTCTGATTGATCACAATCCTCGCGGCGGACAGAAAGAAGCGTTTGAACCTGCTGATGCCGAGCGTTACAAAATTCGCAGCACCGTAGAACGAACCAATGCCCGCCTGAAGGATGAATTTGGTGGTCGGAATGTGTGGGTGCAAGGTGCGCAAAAAGTTTACAGCCACTTGATGTTTGGGATTTTGGTGTTGAGTGCTGATCAACTGATGCGTGTCTTGTTATAAAGCGACTGGGTTTGAAAAAACACGGGAAGACTGACTGAAAAACAGGAGCAGTCGCATCGGTATGGGTGAAATTTAGCAAAAGTTACGGTAAAACTGAAAAAGCTCAGGTTTCGTTGGTCAAATTGAGTAAAAAATCGGCTGAATATGCGGCGTTCGGTCAATGCTGAAAATTGAGCAACTCAGTTTGTCGGATTTTGCAAGTCGCTCAATAAACGACTCCACTGCTAGGGTTCGTATAGCTGCCACCGGTTATATACCCTACTGATTTCTGATAAGGTTCATAGGTTTTGTTAAAACTAAGTACCTTTTCATCTGATAAAGCTTCACCCGTCATTGATGAATAAACCTCACCATCACTGCGCATTTCGTAGCCGGGGCGATGCAGGAAAACACCTGCATCCATTAACTCAAATCCAGTAGTATTACCTGAATGCACCAAACTGACTTTTTCAATCAATTTACGCATTTCGTTCGGCTTTAATGATGAATTAGGCCAAAACCAATGACCACTGTCTTTGTCGATATTGATGGAAAATCCCATAAGCCCATAGTCAAACTGCAACACTTGCAGCCCTTTTTCTTCGGCAATGTCTTTAGCCCTAGCGATAATAAACCTGCCTGCCTTGACCTGTTCATTAATATAGCCACCTGCTGGCCCTGCCAAACTGGATAGTCTATCTAGGGCAATAAAATAAGCTTCCAACTCGTCATGCCCTTGTAATGCAGCACAAAATCCGCTGAGATCAGCGACATCATCATTTTTATCTTTGATGTATTTGTAAATTTTGCTCTCAATAGTTTCGGAAAAGATACCCCAACCAAGATAACGAAATTGTGACAAGGTGTCTTTTAAGCGTTCTGAACTGGAACTAATATCTTTGCACCGAATACTAGCAGCATGAGCGGGATAGCTCATTGTCAAGGATAACAACACTGTGGCTGTCAGGTATTTAATCATAGGTTTCATGCTTATCTCCAAATTCACAGCCATTATTTAACACTGGTTGCATTAATCAAGGTTGCACTCGGTACTGCGGTATCACCGATATTGGCAGTCTTGACTGTAATAGTCAGATTGCCACCATTGGCGACATTGATGGTTTTATTTAAGTTTTCAAACCCAGTTTGCCCACCTGTATTGCCCATTGGTGAAGGTAACCCGCCTACTGGGGTGAAATTCGCTGCGTTTAGCTCTTTGTTGTAAAGCTGGACATTATAAACATTCCCGCTGCCCGTCTTAATTTCAATGGTCGCTTTGTGGGTGTGAACAAAAGTGCGGTGTCCTGTAGACTAAGATGGCATCCCCTAAAACCAGAGAAAAAGGACTTTCCCATGTTGACAGTTAGCTCCCGCGACCAAAAACTTTTAGAAGCCTTGAACCGCAACCCCGCATTAAAAGCTCGGATGGAAGGGCTAATCGAGGTGGTTGAAAATGCCGGTGATGACATTATCAAAGCAGCAGACGCCGAACAGCGGGTGATAGAAGAACTGCGCCAAATGGGAAATGATGCGATCACTGCATGGGCAAACAAACGTGTAGAAAAATGCACAGCCCCAGCCTGTGAAGAAGGCATTGGGAAGTATGTAAAGAGTGGAAAAAAAACTGTCATTGGCACACGACCTACGGAAAAATCCACATAAGCGAACCGGTCTACCGGATTCCCGGCAAGCGTGTCCGCCCCTTTAGCCAGAGTGCCGAGGTTGTTTGCCGAGGCTGTTCGCTCCCGCTGCAACGGGCGGTGACGGACTTTGGGGCGGACTGTTCATTTGCTCAAGTGCCTGATAAATTAGAAGAACATTACGGGATACGGCTGGCATCCAGCAGCATCCGACACATCACCGAAGGTCACGCCAAACGCATCCATGAATCCCAAGTGTTGATAAAAGACTATCCAAGCACGTTGGGAAAAGCCTATGTCATTGCCGAAATGGACGGCAGCATGATCCCCATCGTCGAGATTGACGAAACAGCCCCCGACAAGCGCAAAGGCAAAAAGGAAAGCTGGAAAGAAGCCCGCCTGTGTCTTGCCCACGCCAAAGGCAGTGCTACGCCAACGTTTGGCGCAATATTCGGTGGCACGGTAGAAGATGCTGGAAAAATCTTATTCGACACCGCCTGCCGTGCTGGATTTGGAAAAAGCACGTTCCTCCATGCGGTGGGTGATGGGGCAAGCTGGATCAACCGTCAAGTGGATGAACAATTTGGCACACAAGGACATTACCTGATTGATTTTTATCATGTTTGTGAATACCTATCAGCAGCATCCGCAAGCTGTTCATGCCTCAAGGACAAGGATAAATGGTTTGCCAAACAGAAAAAAGCCCTACAGGATGGTCAAGCTCAAGCGGTCATCGACACACTGAAACCTTTCCTCGAAGCAGAAACGGTAGAAGACAGTAACGCCCCAGTACGAGCTTGTCACCGTTACCTGAGCAACCGCATTGAGCAACTGGATTACCCGACAGCAAAATCCCTCGGATTGCCCGTGGGGTCGGGCGAAATAGAAAGTGCACACCGTTACATCATCCAGCAACGCTTAAAAAAATCGGGGGCATGGTGGAAAAGTGATAATGCGGCGGATATGTTGGCGTTGAGGGTCATGCGGGGAAACCAGCAATGGAAGCATTATTGGCGAAACACCGCTGAGGCGGCATGAGGTTTACCGCACTTTTGTTCACACCCTCGCTTTGTCGTTGAATTGACTTCCCACGAATTCTGGATATTCATTGGTGACAAAATTTGCCAACATATCGACATTTACCTGCTTTGTGCCGACGGGCACTTTATAAATCTTGGTCATTGTCATTTGCTGCATATCTGCATTATTCAATGCGGCAATCGTTGGCTTACTTGGATCAGGTGCAGTGATTGACCCAAAATCATCCCCAATACTGAAATGTGTTGCCTGATCGCCTTCTGTTACCGTCCAATCCTGCAACACCTCAAATACCTGCGTATTCTGCACCAAAGCAACTTGTTCCGTCCCTGATTTAATTTTCGCATCAGTCGATGTAGAGTAAGCTTTTACATCAGCATAACTTGTCGATAACTTAATTGCAGGAGCTAAATACCCTTGTGCAGTACCAAGATGAGAACTCCCCATCTGATTATTATTAGCTAATACTGTAGGCAATACTGATTTATCAACTACTGATGGCTTTTTAATTATTGTAGTATTTTTTGAGTCAAAAGAACCTGGCTCAGGCTTAACGATATCATTTATTGAAAATTTATTCATATCCATAACCCTGCCTGATATGTTTAGCCAAAGGTGTATTGTATGTAACTGTTCACGAGCTTGCAACTGCCACAGCTTGAGCGGGTGTGAACAAAAGTGCGGTGTCCTGTAGACTAAGATGGCATCCCCTAAAACCAGAGAAAAAGGACTTTCCCATGTTGACAGTTAGCTCCCGCGACCAAAAACTTTTAGAAGCCTTGAACCGCAACCCCGCATTAAAAGCTCGGATGGAAGGGCTAATCGAGGTGGTTGAAAATGCCGGTGATGACATTATCAAAGCAGCAGACGCCGAACAGCGGGTGATAGAAGAACTGCGCCAAATGGGAAATGATGCGATCACTGCATGGGCAAACAAACGTGTAGAAAAATGCACAGCCCCAGCCTGTGAAGAAGGCATTGGGAAGTATGTAAAGAGTGGAAAAAAAACTGTCATTGGCACACGACCTACGGAAAAATCCACATAAGCGAACCGGTCTACCGGATTCCCGGCAAGCGTGTCCGCCCCTTTAGCCAGAGTGCCGAGGTTGTTTGCCGAGGCTGTTCGCTCCCGCTGCAACGGGCGGTGACGGACTTTGGGGCGGACTGTTCATTTGCTCAAGTGCCTGATAAATTAGAAGAACATTACGGGATACGGCTGGCATCCAGCAGCATCCGACACATCACCGAAGGTCACGCCAAACGCATCCATGAATCCCAAGTGTTGATAAAAGACTATCCAAGCACGTTGGGAAAAGCCTATGTCATTGCCGAAATGGACGGCAGCATGATCCCCATCGTCGAGATTGACGAAACAGCCCCCGACAAGCGCAAAGGCAAAAAGGAAAGCTGGAAAGAAGCCCGCCTGTGTCTTGCCCACGCCAAAGGCAGTGCTACGCCAACGTTTGGCGCAATATTCGGTGGCACGGTAGAAGATGCTGGAAAAATCTTATTCGACACCGCCTGCCGTGCTGGATTTGGAAAAAGCACGTTCCTCCATGCGGTGGGTGATGGGGCAAGCTGGATCAACCGTCAAGTGGATGAACAATTTGGCACACAAGGACATTACCTGATTGATTTTTATCATGTTTGTGAATACCTATCAGCAGCATCCGCAAGCTGTTCATGCCTCAAGGACAAGGATAAATGGTTTGCCAAACAGAAAAAAGCCCTACAGGATGGTCAAGCTCAAGCGGTCATCGACACACTGAAACCTTTCCTCGAAGCAGAAACGGTAGAAGACAGTAACGCCCCAGTACGAGCTTGTCACCGTTACCTGAGCAACCGCATTGAGCAACTGGATTACCCGACAGCAAAATCCCTCGGATTGCCCGTGGGGTCGGGCGAAATAGAAAGTGCACACCGTTACATCATCCAGCAACGCTTAAAAAAATCGGGGGCATGGTGGAAAAGTGATAATGCGGCGGATATGTTGGCGTTGAGGGTCATGCGGGGAAACCAGCAATGGAAGCATTATTGGCGAAACACCGCTGAGGCGGCATGAGGTTTACCGCACTTTTGTTCACACCCAGCTTGAGCTATGCTTGACGAATGAACGATCTGACCATCACCACCGATTTTACCGACATTGCGTTGCCCACCGATTTGGCAGCCTCCCAGCAGCTTAACCGTGATCTGCTGACGTTGGTGGTTGCGTTGCAAGCACGGGTCAAACGACTGGAAGCGGAACTGACAGAACTAAAAGAACGCCTGAATGACTCCTCCAGTAACTCCTCTAACCCACCCTCACGGGACACGCCCGAACAACGCGCCCAGCGCGAACGCAAACCCAAAAGCTCGCTAAAACGCGGCGGTCAGCCGGGGCACAGCAAACATGAACGTGCCTTAGTGGAGGAATCGCGGCTGGACGCTATCCAGCACTATTATCCTGAAAGCTGTTGCCGTTGTGGAGGGCATCTGGCGATGGAAACCACACCGAGCCAGCGTCATCAGGTGTTTGACCTGCCGGAAGTCGCTTACCATGTAACGGAACACCGCCTGTATGCGGGTACGTGTACTTGCTGCGGGAAACGTCAGGTAGCTGAGTTGCCCGAAAACGTCCCCAGCGGGCAGATGGGAGCAGGATTGATCAGTTGGATTACCCTGATGAACGGGGCTTGCCGCCTATCCACGCGGCAAATCCAGTTACTGCTGGAAGAACAATGGCAGTTATCCTTCAGTAGCGGTGCGATCAGTGAAGCGACTGCACCCGTCAGCGGTTGGTTAGCGCCTTTATATGCGCAGGCAGGTGAAGCGGTGCGTAGCAGCCCGGTGGTAAACGCGGACGAAACCAGTCACTACCGTGGGCGCGAACGTGAATGGCTATGGGTGATGTGTTCGCCACAGGTGGTGTACTTTATGACGCATTACTCACGCGGCAAAGGCGCTGCGGATGAGTTATTGGGCGCATTCGATGGCATACTCGTGACCGACCAGCACGGCGGCTATAACCACCACCCCACTGAACGGCGGCAACTGTGCTGGGCGCATATCATCCGTAAGTTCAAAAAAATGGCACAACGTTACGGGCGTGCAGGCATCTTAGGGAAACGTTTACTGCGTCTGGCACGCCTGATTGTCCACTTGCATAACCGCAAGCTCGCAGGCGCTTACGCTGACAGACTCTACCGGCAACGCATGGATAAACTCCGCGAAGCCTTCCGCCAGACATTGTTGGCAGGTAGCGGCTTACGGCAAGCACAACATCCTGATAAGCCCACTAAAACCGCCAACCAGTGCCAACGTTTACTGGATGATGAGCTTATGTTATGGACATTTCTGCGTCCCTCCCAGTCATAAGTATACTGCTCCACGTGGATTGCCAGCCGATCCTTGACCTGAGGGGCATCCTTAAACGCAAATAAAGGGCTACCACCCGCAACCGCAGTACCAGTGCAAATGACAGATAAAACTAGAACGCTAGTAAAATTAAAATGCTGTGCTGTGCTGTGCTGTGCTGGCAGCAGCCTACCACCGGATGGAATCAATCCCATAACGAAGCCCCCATTCTCAAAAACGCGATAAAACAATAAAATCAACTTATTTATGATAACAGGTGAAATGTAAACAGCGGTTGGCCTAATCAAGATTTTTATCGTAAAATAAGTATAAATTTTAGCCAAAACCGACTTCGGGTGTCCCTACCCCATGATCCACCCCCATCATGCTATACTCTTCCCATTCCACCCACACGCTAAACACCATGCAAAAGCACTTCAACACCACTGGCCCCGTCCATCCCGAAGACCACTACTGCATCGACCCAATGACCCGACTCGACTGGGAAGAGGTTCGCAACCTCATTGATGCCAAAAAATTCTTCGTCCTCCACGCCCCGCGTCAAACTGGCAAAACCACCACTCTCTTTGCCATGATGGACGAACTCAACCGCTCCAGCGCATACCTCGCACTCTACATCAACGTCGAATCCGCCCAATCCGCCCGTGGTGAAGTGGTACGCGGCATGAAAACCATCGTCGGCAACCTCATTGACAGCGTAGCCGCCCGCCTAAAAGATACCCGTTTACGTGCCTGGCGTGATGACATCTGGGAAACCCACGGCGCAGATGGCGCATTCAAAGCCATGCTCAGCCGCTGGGCACAAGAATCCCCCCTACCCATCGTCCTAATGATCGACGAAGTGGATGCCCTCGTGGGCGACACGCTGATTTCATTATTGCGCCAATTACGCGAAGGTTACATAGGCCGCCCCGTTGTCGCATTCCCGCAAAGCGTCATCCTCTGCGGAGTACGTGACGTGCGCGACTACCGCATCCACACCGCGCACCACGAAATCATTACCGGCGGCAGCGCCTTCAACGTCAAAGCCAAATCCCTCGTCATGGGCAATTTCAACCGTACCGAAGTCGAAACCCTCTACGCCCAACACACCGCCGCCACTGGGCAAACCTTCAACCCCGACATTTTCCCAGAACTTTGGGAAGATACCCACGGGCAACCTTGGCTCGTCAACGCCTTAGGACAAGAACTGACGTGGGAAGACAAAAGCGCCCGCGACCGCAGCACCCCGATCACCATAGAACGCTACCGCGCCGCCCGTGAACGCCTAATCTATTCCCGCACCACCCACCTCTCGCAACTGTCAGACAAGCTCAAAGAACCCCGTGTCCACGCCATTATCAGCCCACTGCTTTCGGGCGAAACCACGCCTGATACCCTTGCAATGGATGATGTCGAATACGTCACCGACCTCGGTTTAATCGAAAACCGCCCCCAGTTACGCATCAGTAACCGCATCTATCAGGAAGTGATCCCAAGGGAATTGACGTGGACAAAACAAATCACCATTGCCCACCAACAAGCATGGTACTTGACGCCAACCCGTCACCTCGACATGCCCAAACTCCTCAACGCCTTCCAGCAATTTTTCCGCGAAAACGCTGACAGTTGGATCGAACGTTTCGACTACAAAGAAGCAGGCCCGCAGCTTTTGCTGCAAGCCTTTCTACAACGCATTATCAACGGTGGTGGGCGCATCAACCGCGAATACGGGCTGGGGCGTAAGCGTACTGACCTGTACATCGAATGGCCAGTGGATGAGGAACAAGGTTTCTATGGCGAAGTGCAACGCATCGTCTTGGAACTAAAAATTCTCTATAAAAGCCTTGAAACCACTCTAGCAGAAGGCGTGGAACAAACCGCAGGCTACGCCGACCTGTGTGGCACAGACGAGATGTACTTGATCATTTTCGACCGCCGCCCCACCATTCCCTGGGAAGACAAAATCTGGCAACGCCAAGAAAACTGGCAAGAGCATACGCTAGGGGTATGGGGCATGTAATGCGAACTACCCGACCATTAGGTAATCACATCCGCCGCTGCACGTCCGGTAAAGTGCTCAATTCTGGCAACCTGTTGCACAATTGCGAGCAGATCCGCTAAGGCTTCCTGCACATCTTGGTCATGCTTGCTGACATCCGCCTCGTACTTTTCAAGGTAAACGCGCAAGGTTGCACCCTGCGTTCCCGTACCCGATAAGCGGAAAATAATGCGCGAACCGTCGGCAAACAGAATACGGATACCTTGATTCTGACTCACAGAACCGTCCACCGGATCAGTATACGTAAAGTTATCCGCAGCACTCACGGTCAAATCACCAAACGGCTTGCCAACCAAACCCGGCAACTGCGCTTGCAAAGCATCCACCAGTGCATTGGCATCTTGCATCTCAATGGCCTCGTAATCGTGGCGTGAATAATAGTTACGCCCGTACTCTGCCCAATGCTGGCGCACAATATTTTCCACCGAATCCTGCTTTTCCGCCAGCAAGTTCAGCCAGAATAACACCGCCCACAACCCGTCTTTTTCACGGACATGATCAGAACCTGTACCAAAGCTTTCTTCGCCGCATAACGTGATTTTGCCAGCATCCAACAAGTTGCCAAAAAACTTCCAACCGGTAGGCGTCTCAAAGCACGGCAAGCCCAGCTTCTCTGCCACCCGGTCTGGCGCTTGACTGGTCGGCATAGAACGTGCAATGCCCGCAATACCATCTTTGTACCCCGGAATCAGGCGGGCATTCGCCGCCAACACCGCAAGGCTATCACTCGGTGTCACAAAGAACCGTTTACCCAAAATCATATTGCGGTCGCCGTCACCGTCGGAGGCAGCGCCGAAATCAATGTCGGAATGCCGCGCATACAACAGACTCATTAACTCTTTGGCATGTGCCTGATTCGGGTCGGGATGCCCACCGCCGAAATCCGCCAAGGGTTCCCCATGAATCACGGTTCCTTCCGGTGCGCCCAAACGCTGCTCCAAAATCCGGTGCGCGTATAGTCCCGTCACCGCGTGCATCGCATCAAAGCGCATCTTGAAATGACCAGAGGTCAACAATGCTGCAATCTTATCAAAATCAAAGATACGTTCCATCAGAGCGAGGTAATCACTCACCGCATCAATCACCTCAACCTGCATTCCCGCCAGTTGATACACCCCTAATTTATCAACCGGAATCGGTTGAATCGGCGCAATATGGTATTCATGAATCTGTTTAGCGGCGGCAAACATCGCTTCGGTCATGCTTTCTGGCGCTGGGCCGCCATTCGCACCGTTGAATTTGATCCCGAAATCACCTTCCGGCCCGCCTGCATTGTGGCTTGCCGACAAGATAATGCCGCCGATGGCTTGGTATTGGCGAATCACGTTAGAGGCGGCTGGGGTGGACAGAATGCCACCTTGCCCAACAATGACACGCCCGAAACCAGTCGCTGCCGCCATCCGCAGGATAATTTGAATCGCTTCACGGTTAAAATAACGCCCGTCACCGCCTAATACGAGCGTGCTGCCTTGTACATGCTCCAGCGTGTTGAAAATAGCTTGTACAAAAGTTTGCAAATAATCGGGCTTCTTGAAGTGTTTGACACTTTTCCGCAAACCGGAGGTTCCCGGCTTTTGGTCATCGAAAGGTGTGGTCTTAATGGTCTGGATAGTCATGAGGGTACGCTTACCAGTAGGTTTTTGTTAGGATCATGGTTTCATCTGCACAGCATCGCAGCCGCACAAATCACGCACTCATTATGGATTTATGTTAGTCAAAGAACAACCCGCCACCTTCTCACCTCGCCCAAAATCTTTCGCGGCGCTGATGGAAATGTACGAAATAAATTATATCCAACTGCGTCTATTGTGCGGCGACATCCGTATATTACCGAAAAGAATAGTATCAAGGGTGGCTGGTGGTATTCCCGTATCACTCATCATTACGGATCACACCATTCATACCACAACCTTGATGTTGACTTACTTGTTTGAAGAAGGTCGCCATGCCAAAGATAACCGCCCCGATATGCTGGTGCGAATTTACCATGACTCGCGCCAAGCAGAAGTGGTGAGTCATCGCTGCCGACTCACCGAAGAAACTGTACATTATTGGAACAAAGACTTAGACACCATGTTGTTATGTCGCTGGAAAATGAACCGTTTTTTATACAAATGGACAAATTACTTACGCAGACAAGGACATTCTTTTGCCTAGGGTCAACACCACACAATAACAATGTATAGGTTTTGCATTTGAAAAATTGTACATCTATACTCTATCCATTCAAGAAATTTACATATTGTACAACTTAAATATGCAAATATTCTTGACTACAATACTAGGTTTATTTAAAATGCTGAGTAATCCAGTCAGGAATTAAAACGCAGTTATACTGCTAAGGAGTACACTCAATGAAACTGTCAACGAAAGGCCGGTATGCGGTCACTGCCATGATGGATTTAGCCATTCATGATCATCAAGGCCCCGTTACGCTGGCAGATATTTCACAATGCCAAGGTATTTCTTTGTCCTACCTTGAGCAGTTGTTTGCTAAGCTGCGTAAAGAAGGTTTAGTCGAAGGGGTACGCGGCCCTGGTGGTGGCTATCGCTTAGGGCGTCCTGCTAGCCAGATTAGTATTGCTGAAATTATTAATGCAGTAGACGAAAACATTGACGTGACCCGTTGCTTGGGTAGCAAAGACTGCCACGGTGGTGAGAAATGCTTAACCCATCAACTGTGGGAAGATTTGAGCGGACGTTTGTATGAGTTCCTTGATAACCTCACACTGGCTAGTTTCATTAACCGACCAGAAATTCGGGAAGTATCGCGTCGTCAAGACACCATTGCCAGCCGCATAGCCACCATGTTCCCACCCCGCCCAACGATTGGCGCAATTGCAAACGCTAGTTGCTAATAGGTAATTGCACATGCGGGTTGTGAAAATAAAAAAGGGCGAACATTTAGTCGCCCTTTTTGTTATGCGTCCCGAAATATTCACACCAGTATGTGCACCTCTGCTTCAGTGCGCACATTTAATTGGTGTAATTCCATAACTGGATGAATTTGCAACAGCGTTAATTTCCCTAATGCTTTGTCGTCCAGCAACGCTGCCCCCGTATCAATGTAATAGAAGTTAGCGGTGTGTAATGGTTGACTCATCGGCGTGTGCCCAAATACCACCAAATCAATGCCATCGACGGGAACAGTACGCCCAAGCATTTTAAAATGCTTGTAACGATTACGCGACCACAGTGCGTACTCCTCCATATCAGGATCAGACTCCAGTGAACGCACAAACTGATGCCAAGGAATACCCGTAGGAATATCGGCGTGGACAATCCCAATGTGCCCATTCGCGGTTGACACTTCAAACGCCAGAGGCAATTGCTCTAACACCTTGCGAATACGCGGGCGAACATGTTCCGGGACACGCTTCCACCAAGCGCCACCGTTATAGCGCGTCCAGTTTTCCAAGACCGCCGCATTGTGTTCTGAATCCAGCAACATGCGCTCATGGTTCCCCATAATCGAGTGAAACCAATCATGATTGAGAAACTCGATGACGCGATGTGATTCGCTACCACGATCAATCAAATCGCCTACCGAGAACACACGATCAGCCTCTGGGTTAAAGTTGATCCGACGCAACAAACGTTCCAAGGCTGAAAAAGAGCCATGAATGTCACCCACAACAAAATCGCGTCCACGGGCATTTTTACCGAAAAATTTAAATGGTGTATAACTCATGGTCATATTCCAAGAATAACCTAACTAAAATTAGCTAGTTAGTACAGGGCTTGCTTATGCATTTTGTTGTAACACCCACTCTACCAGCATCCATCCTTAAAAAATCTTAACTCAATTAATGGCAATAAGAAATAAATTTATCTTATATTTTTTCTGAATGGATTCCGTTTTTTGCAGAAAAAGCCAGTAGCCCCCATCCTATAATGAAGCTAAAACCACCTAGGGGAGTTACCAATGCAAACCCCTTGATGTCTGTTAAAACATATAGATAAAGGCTTCCAGAGAACAAAATCATGCCGAACAGAAATGCATAACCAGCATAAGTAATATATTTACTTTTTATAAATATATTTAAAATACTTATTAAAAATAATGCTAACGAATGATAAAATTGGTACTCGACACCGGTATGAAAACGTTGCAACATCTTGGCATCGACTAATTTTTCCAGACCGTGCGCACCAAAGGCCCCCAGTACGACTGCGAGCATTCCTGACACGCTGGCGATTAGCAGAAAATGATTCCTTTCCATCACACAATGACCTTATGAATACACATGAAAAACGTCAATTATACCGCGTCATTCTCAGAATCATGGCATGGTTCGGTATTTTATTCCTGATGGGCGTATTCTTGCGTAGTTGCTTTGCCTAAATACACATCGTAGCGCACAGCTTTACCAGCTATGACAAAGGCAGGCTTAATACCTTGTAACGCCGGGGCATGACGTGGGCGTTTCACCACCACACGACGTGTTGCCTGCTGGATCGCCAGTTCAAGCAACGCATCGCTATCTTCATCTGCACCCACGACTGCATGGAAAAAGCGCATCTCTTTCTGTACCAAAGCCGACTTTTGCCGCTCAGGGAACATGGGGTCGAGATAAATTACATCAGGCAACGTATCAGCACTTACTGTTTTCAGCCACGCGAGTGCATCCGCCTGATGCAAGGTCATGCGTGAGGCAATCGCCACCGCTTCAGCATCATCACTCGCCAGCGCACGTTGCAAACCATCGGCAAGCAACGCATGAACCATCGGGGAACGCTCCAGTAAGGTGACGGTGCATCCCAAGGTTGCCAGCACAAAAGACTCACGCCCTAACCCCGCAGTCGCGTCAATCACATTCGGGTGTTTGAACTTGTGCAAGCCAATCGCCTTGGCAATGTCTTGCCCTTTGCCACCACCGAACAAACGGCGATGCTGGGCTTTGCCTTCCACGAAATCGACGTACACCGCACCCACTTTGGAATCGTGGGTGTCGTGCAGTTCCAGCCGTGCAGATGTTTGCACCAGTTGATAGCGTTCAGGCATCAATAATGCGGGGGTGGGGTTTCATCCGCCTGACTACCGACGGCAGATGGGGTAATGGATTTGAGCTTTTCATTAAGCCGTTCAATTTCCAGCAATGCCGAAGCAATGTCTTTTTGTTGCAGGTAAATTTGGTGACTTAAGGCTTCAAGGGTTTGCTCCTGCTCCATGAACAGGAGTTCCAGTTTTTCCAAGCGTGCTTCCATCAGGAATTAACGCCCTTTGACCGCTGCAATCCGCATCCGCAGCGCATTCAGCTTGATGAAGCCTTCCGCATCTTTCTGGTTGTACGCGCCGCCGTCATCGTCAAACGTGGCAATACGTGCATCAAACAGGCTATCGTCAGATTTACGCCCTGCAACCGTGGCAGCACCTTTGTACAACTTCATGCGCACCGTGCCGTTCACGAAGGCTTGCGATGCGTCGATCATGGTTTGCATCATCTTGCGCTCAGGACTCCACCAGTAGCCGTTGTAAACCAGTTCAGCGTACTTGGGCATCAGGCTGTCTTTCAGGTGTGCGACTTCGCGGTCGAGGGTCAGGGATTCAATCGCACGGTGCGCAGGCAACAAAATCGTGCCGCCGGGGGTTTCGTAGCAGCCGCGTGATTTCATGCCGACGTAGCGGTTTTCCACCAAATCCAAACGCCCGATACCGTTCGCGCCACCCAATTTGTTAAGGGTTTCGAGGATGGCAGCGGCTGGCATACATTGCCCATCCAGTGCTACTGGGTCGCCGCCTTGGAAGGTGATTTCGACATAAGTGGGCTTGTCAGGGGCAGTTTCAGGGGAAACGCTCCAACGCCACATATCCTCTTCGGCTTCAAACCACGGATCTTCCAAGGGGCCGCCTTCGTAAGAAATGTGCAGCAGGTTGGCATCCATCGAGTACGGGGATTTCTTGCCCGCCTTTTTGAAATCGACCGGAATATTGTGCTTTTCAGCATACTGCATCAGGGCTTCGCGGGAATTCATGTCCCATTCGCGCCAAGGGGCAATCACTTTGACACCCGGTTTCAGCGCATACGCACCAAGCTCAAAGCGCACTTGGTCGTTGCCCTTGCCGGTCGCACCGTGGGAAATGGCATCTGCACCGGTTTCATTGGCGATTTCAATCAGGCGTTTAGCGATCAACGGGCGGGCGATGGATGTACCCAACAGGTATTCGCCTTCGTAAATGGTATTAGCGCGGAACATCGGGAACACGTAGTCGCGCACGAATTCTTCGCGCAGGTCTTCGATAAAGATTTCTTCCGGTTTAATGCCCATTGCCAAGGCTTTGGAACGGGCAGGTTCGACTTCTTCGCCCTGACCAATGTCGGCAGTAAAGGTGACGATTTCGCACCCGTAATTTTCTTGCAGCCACCGGACGATGATGGAAGTATCCAAGCCGCCGGAGTAGGCTAACACGACTTTTTTGACAGATTGTGCCATGTGTTAAGTGTTCCCGTTGTGGTAATCGAAAC
This sequence comes from Candidatus Thiothrix putei, assembly GCA_029972225.1. Lineage (NCBI taxonomy): Bacteria > Pseudomonadati > Pseudomonadota > Gammaproteobacteria > Thiotrichales > Thiotrichaceae > Thiothrix > Candidatus Thiothrix putei. The sequence goes on along the minus strand of CP124756.1, from coordinate 1,445,333 downwards.
CGCGCATTATATGCGCTACACTCACGCCTTGCACTACAAACGAGAAAGAGGAGAACCTATGGAACGCCGTTCATTCTTCAAGCACGCTGCTGCCAGCACCGTTGCTTTAGCCGCTGTACCAGCCACCCTATTAGCGGACGAGACTACCAAAGCTGCCGCTTCAAGCGATTTACCCACCATCAGTTGGCGTTTAACCTCCAGTTTCCCCAAATCACTCGACACCATTTACGGCGCATCCGATGTACTCGCCTCGACCCTTTCCAAAATCACGGGGGGCAAATTCACACTAAAAGTATTTGCCGCAGGCGAAATCGTTCCCGGATTACAAGTCTTGGATGCTATCCAGAACGGCACAGTAGAAGCGGGTCACACCGCGTCTTACTATTACTTCGGCAAAGACCCTGCCCTTTCCTTCGATTGCGCAGTTCCCTTCGGTCTAAGTTCACGCCAGCAGAGCGCGTGGATGCTGCACGGCAATGGCATGAAACTGATGCGTGAACTCTTCGCCGAATACAATGTGGTCAACTTCATGGGCGGCAATACCGGCGTGCAAATGGGCGGCTGGTTCAACAAAGAAATCAACACCGTCAAAGATCTGGAAGGCTTAAAATTCCGCGTTGGTGGCTTTGCAGGGCGCGTATTGAGTAAGCTGGGTGTCGTACCACAACAATTACCGGGTGGCGAAATTTACCCCGCGCTGGAAAAAGGCACGATTGACGCCGCCGAATGGGTCGGCCCTTACGACGACGAAAAGCTCGGTTTCGCCAAAATCGTCAAAAACTACTACACTCCCGGCTGGTGGGAAGCAGGCCCGCAACTCTCATTCTACGTCAATAAAGAGCAGTGGGAAAAATTACCGGATGCTTACAAAGCCGCGTGGGAAGCCGCGTGCCAACAAGCCCACAACGACATGCAGGCGAAATACGACGCATTGAACCCACAAGCACTCGCTAATTTAGTGGGTAGCGGCGTGAAATTGCGCTCGTTCAGTGACGAAATCATGGAAGCCTGCTTCAAAGCCACCGTAGAAACTTACGAAGAAGAATCCGCCAAAAACCCCAAATTCAAAAAGATCTACGACGACTGGAAAATATTCCGTAATAACCAAGCCCAATGGTTCAGTGTCGCAGAACAATCCTACGCCAAGTTCGCTTTTTCCAAAAAACTCTAAGCTCAGCTCTAGACCGGGTTAACACCCGGTCTAAAACGCCAGAATGCCCCCCATCTTGCTATTCTCAAGGAAACACCTCACACCATGGAACCAGCCCTCACGCCAGAATCTCCTCCCCCTGCTTTCACGGATTTTGCCATTGCTGAACCCTTATTACAGGCCGTGCAAAAAATGGGCTTTACGCAACCCACCGCCGTCCAAGCAGCGGCCATACCCCGTGCTTTAACACGCTGTGATTTGCTGGTCAGCGCGGAAACAGGCAGCGGTAAAACCACCGCCTTTTTACTACCGACAATCCAGCACTTACTCAGCAATCCAGCGGAGCAGTACGGTACGCGTGCGTTGGTACTAGTCCCCACTCGCGAATTAGCTAAGCAAATTTACCAGCAGTGCCAACAATTGCTGGCATTCACGGGCTTGCAAGTCGGGCTGATCACCGGCGGGGCTGATTTCCGGGTGCAACAAAACATGTTGCGTAAAAATACTGAAATTGTGATTTCCACGCCTGGACGTTTGCTGGAATTGATGGCAGAAAAAACACCCGACTTTTCCCACCTAGACGTGCTGATTTTGGATGAAGCCGACCGAATGCTGGACATGGGGTTCAGCCACGACTTGCAAGCCATTGCAGCACAGTGCAGCAAACAACGGCAAACACTCCTGTTTTCCGCCACGCTGAATCATGAGGGCATCATTAAAATCGCCGAACGGGTGTTACGCGAGCCGGAAATGATCGGGCTAAATACCCTGCAAGATCAGCATGATAACATCGAGCAACAAGTCATCATTGCAGATAACACTGAACACAAACAACGGTTGCTGGCATGGTTGTTATTGAATGAAACGTTCGTTAAAGCCTTGGTATTCACCAATAGCCGCGCACAAGCCGATAATGTGAGCGGTGTCTTGCAAGCACAACGGGTACGTTGCGGGGTGTTACATGGCGATATGGATCAGAAAGAACGCAACCGTATCATGACTCTCTTCCGGGAAGGCACTATCAATGCCTTGATTGCGACTGACCTTGCTGCACGGGGTTTGGATATTCCGGGGGTGGAGTTGGTCGTTAACTTTGATATGCCGCGTACTGGCATCCATTACATTCACCGCATTGGACGTACCGGGCGTGGCGCAACACGTGGCCTGACCATTGCGTTGATACAAAGCAGCGAATGGAATTTGATGGTGAATATTGAGCGCTTTTTGAAACAACAATTCAAACGGCGCAGCATAAAAGGCTTGGAAGGCACGTACACCGGCCCCAAAAAACTCAAAGCATCCGGCAAAGCCGCCGGTAGTAAAAAGAAAAAACTTGCCAAAAAAGCAGCAGCACTCAAAAAAGGCAAAAAGCGTTAGCCACCTTGAGCTTCGTGGTACTGCACCACCACATTGATAACCTTGCCATTCACTCTGAGTAAATGCACACTTATTGTCTCCATTGCCACCATGAGGGTTCAAATTTGCAACCATTCATACGCTTCTCTCACGCTGTTGACATGCTCAACGGCTGGTTTGGACAGCTTGCTAACATATTGATCTTACTAGCCTGTGTGGTCAGTGCAAGCAATGCTTTATTGCGTTACGGCTTTGACCTTAGCGACAACTGGCCGCTGGAGTTGCAATGGTATTTGTTTGGAGCAGCGGTCATGCTCGGTGCATCCCACACGTTGGCACAAAACGGGCATGTGCGTGTCGACATTATCTACGGCAATGTCTCTGAGCGTACTCGCTTGTGGATCGACATTTTTGGTCTACTGCTATTTTTGCTCCCCGCTTGCGCCCTGTTTGCATGGCTGTCGTGGAAAACGTTGTTCCTGCCATCATGGGATATTCTGGAGCATTCCAGCAATTCCGGTGGGTTGCCACGTTACCCGATCAAATTCATGCTCCCACTCGGCTTCGGCTTACTGGTCTTGCAAGGCTTATCGGAATTGGTAAAACGCTTCGCCGCACTCAAAGGCAAACTCCAGCTTAATACCCACTACGAGAGGCCAGAGCAATGATTACCTTAGAAATGATGCCCTTTCTCATGTTCGCGGGGTTGGTACTGTTCATGCTGGTCGGCTTTCCGGTCGCGTTTTCATTGATGGCGGTTGGGCTGTTTTTCGGCTTTATTTCGATCGAAATGGGCTTTTTCTCATTGTCTTTTTTGCAGGCAATTCCGCAGCGAATTTTTGGCAGTGTTATTGCCAATGAGTTGCTGCTGGCGATACCGTTTTTCACCTTCATGGGTGCAGTGCTGGAACGCAGCCGCCTTGCCGAAGACATGCTCGATTCAATGGGGCAGTTATTCGGGCGAGTCCACGGCGGTTTGGGGTATTCGGTGATTTTGGTGAGCTTTGTGCTGGGCGCAATTACTGGCACTGTCGCGGCACAAGTGATCGCCATGGCGATGATTTCACTGCCAGTCATGATGCGCTACGGCTACAATATGCGGTACACCACGGGCGTATTAGCCGCTTCAGGAACCATAGCACAAATTGTGCCACCTTCCTTAGTGCTCATTATCCTAGCGGATCAGTTAAAAACACCGACCGCGAGTGCCGATGTGGGCAGCATGTATTTAGGGGCGTGGATTCCTGCCCTGCTGCAAATCGGCTTGTTCATGGCCTATACGTTTTTCCTCACCCGCATTCGCCCTGATTGGCTGCCACCGATTCCTGAAAACGAGATTAGCCTGAAAGGTGCTGCCTTGTGGAAAAAAGCCCTGCGCGGCATTATCCCAACGGCGGTACTGATTTTCTTGGTACTTGGCACGATCATGCTGGGCATTGCCACCCCAACGGAATCGGGCGCAATGGGGGCAATGGGGGCAGTCTTTTTGGCGTTCTTACGGCGTAAACAGCTTGGCGGCACGGCAGAATGGTGGAGCCTGATCAGGCAAGCTTACAAAAATACCGCGCGAATTACCTCAATGGTGGTATTCATTCTTATTGGTGCAACCACATTTTCGGTAGTGTTCCAAGGCGTGGATGGTGGGCATTGGGTGGAAAGCTTGTTTTCGGATTTGCCGGGTGGTTGGATCAGTTTTCTGATTATCGTCAATCTGTTTATTTTCTTCCTCGCGTTCTTCCTTGATTTCTTTGAAATCGTGTTCATTCTCGTGCCATTACTCGCACCAGTGGCGCAGAAAATCCTGACACCGGTGTTATTAGCGAGTTTCGGTGGTAATGAGCAAGCGGCTGCCACGGCGGCCTTGATCTGGTTTGGGATTACCCTGAGCGTGAATATCCAGACATCGTTTATGCACCCACCGTTTGGGTTTGCGCTGTTCTATTTACGCGGCGTTGCGCCCAAAGAAGTGAAAAGCAGTGACATTTACTGGGGAGCGTTACCTTGGGTAGGCTTACAAATGATCATGACAGTCATTGTCATGTTTTCACCGGGGCTGGTAACGGCGTTCTTGGATAAAAGTCATGCACCTGTGACACAGGGTCAGGAAATCAATTTCCAAATGGAAAGCGCTAAACCACCAGAAGCCAGTTCAGGCAGTAACGAATTACAATTCAAGCTGGATGGTCAACCACCCGCTCAAGCTATCGAGTCGCCCAAAACAGACAGTAACGAACTAAACTTCCAATTGGATAAATAGCAGCTAAAACTTGAGTACAAGGAACTGGATTTCTTGTACTCCCATGCTAAGGCTACAGGGAACACAGACAGTCATCAGGAAGTGCTTCTATGATTTTGGAGGAAGTATACAGATGGAGGCTGAACTCAGAATCGAACTGAGGTACTCGGATTTGCAATCCGGTGCATTACCACTATGCTATTCAGCCTGAGTTGTGGGTAAACCACTGTTAGAAAATTGGAGCGGGAAACGAGGCTCGAACTCGCGACCCCAACCTTGGCAAGGTTGTGCTCTACCACTGAGCTATTCCCGCATTTGACTTGCTACAAAAAGCACGGATGGTATGCGTACTTTCTTTGAATTTGGAGCGGGAAACGAGGCTCGAACTCGCGACCCCAACCTTGGCAAGGTTGTGCTCTACCACTGAGCTATTCCCGCTGAACAGGTTGCGAATAGTAAAGATCAGCGCTGATTCTGTCAACCTGTGAAGCGTTTTTTTTTACAATGACGTTATGAGTGGTTCAATAAAGCCGATAAAGCGTTTTCATCCAAGACTTCAACCCCAAGGCTCTGCGCTTTGTCCAGCTTTGAACCCGCATTTTCGCCCGCAATCAACGCCGTGGTTTTCTTGGAAACGCTGCCCGACACTTTCGCTCCCAACGCTTCCAGATCGGCTTTGATGTCTTCACGCGCACGGCTGAGCGTGCCGGTAATCACGTAAGTCTTGCCTGCTAATGGCAAGGCTTCGGCAGGTTTGGCTTCGTAGTTCGCCCAATGCACGCCCAAATCCCGCAAATGCTGGATGGTATCGCGGTTGTGCGCTTCTGCGAAAAACAGGGCAACATTCGCCGCCACGATCACGCCAATATCAGGCACGAGTTTCAGGGTTTCTTCGTTGGCAGCTTGAATCGCTTCCAGTGAGCCGAAATAACGTGCCAAACCTTTGGCCGTGCCTTCGCCTGCATTGCGGATGCCTAGCGCGTAAATAAAGCGTTCCAGCGTGGTGGATTTGCTGCTTTCCAAGGCTGCGATGAGATTCTCTGCGGATTTCTTGCCCATGCGTTCCAACGCGGCAACGGCTTCCACATCCAGACTGTAGAGGTCGTCAACGTGGCGGATCAAACCGGCATCAAACAATTGTTCCACCATTTTGTCGCCTAAACCGTCGATGTTCAGGGCTTTGCGTGAGGCGAAGTGTTTGATGGCTTCTTTGACTTGCGCGGGGCAATACAATCCGCCAGTACAGCGGGCGACGGCTTCACCTTCGGGGCGTTTCACCTCTGAGCCGCACACCGGGCAATGCGTGGGCATGACTATCGGTACAGCACCAGCAGGACGACGTTCGAGGATCACGCTGGCGACTTCGGGAATCACATCCCCAGCCCGGCGCACGATCACAAAATCGCCGATATGCACATTCTTACGCTCGATTTCATCCATATTGTGCAAGGTGGCATTGCTGACAGTCACGCCGCCGACGAATACCGGTTTGAGACGGGCAACGGGGGTGAGTGCGCCGGTACGCCCCACCTGAAAATCAACGCCCTCGAGTTCAGTGATTTCTTCCTGCGCGGGAAATTTGTGTGCCATTGCCCAACGCGGCGCACGGCTGATAAAACCGAGTTCTTGTTGGGTGGCAATGCTGTTGACTTTATAGACCACGCCGTCGATGTCATAGGGCAAACTGTTACGCCGTGCGCCAATCTCGCGGAAATACTCCAGACAGCCTTGCGCCCCCTGCACGATGCGAATATCAGGGCACACCCGCAACCCCCACGCACGGAATTGTTGCAGAATCGCGTAATGGTTATCCGGCACTATGCCACCTTCAACCTGCCCTACCGCGTAGCAAAAAATATCCAACGGACGTTGTGCGGTGAGGCGCGGATCCAGTTGGCGCAAACTGCCTGCTGCGGCATTACGCGGATTAACGAAGGTTTTTTCGCCCAATGCCCGCATTTTGGCATTGAAGGCTTCAAACCCGGCTTTAGGCATGTAGATTTCGCCGCGCACTTCCAACACCGCCGGGTAGCCTTCACCCAACAAACGCAAGGGCACGGAAGCAATAGTACGCACGTTGTGGGTAACATCTTCGCCGGTTTCGCCATCGCCACGGGTTGCCGCACGGGTGAATACACCATTTTCGTAAAGAATGCTGATTGCCAAACCATCGAGTTTGGGTTCGGCGACGAATTCAGTTTCCGCATCGGATTTGAGACGGTCATGAATGCGTTTATCAAATGCCAGCAATTCTTCATCACTGAACACATTGCCCAACGATAGCATCGGGATAGCGTGTTTGATTTCGCCAAACTCACTTAACGGTGCAGCCCCAACGCGCTGGGTAGGCGAGTCGGGGGTGATCAGATCGGGATGCGCAGCCTCAAGCGCCTGTAACTCGCGGAACAGGCGGTCGTATTCCACGTCGGGAACTTCCGGGTCGTCCAGCACGTAGTAACGGTGATTGTGATAACGCAGTTGTTCACGCAGGGTTTCAAGCTGTTGTTGTACTTCTTGCATGGGATTTCCCTTGTTATTTCTCTTATTTTTCAAACACCGCAATCGACTCAACGTGCGAGGTATGCGGGAACATATCCATCACCCCCGCCCCCACCAAACGGTAGCCATGTTCATGCACCAATTCGTAAGTATCCCGTGCCAAGGTTGCCGGATCACACGAAACATATACAATCCGCCCCGCATTGAGCTTGCCGAAGTGGGCAATGACTTCTTTCGCGCCCGCACGCGGTGGATCGAGCAAAATCTTGTCGTAACGGTTTTTCTTCAACCACGGTTCGTGCTGCAATTTGTCGCCCATGAGATTACAAACGTGGTAATCGGTATTCATAATGCCATTGGCATGAGCCGCCGCACGCGCGCGTTCTACCATCGTTTGTTCGCCTTCCACGCCGATGACTTGCGCCGCCATTCGCGCCAATGGCAGGGTGAAGTTGCCTAAACCGCAGAACAAGTCCAGCACGGTATCGGTCGGTTCGGGCGCAAGCAATTCGAGCGCACGTGCCACCATTGCACGGTTCAGCGGCTGGTTGACTTGAATAAAGTCCAGCGGCATGAAATTAACCCGTGTGTTGAATTGCGGGTGTTCGTAGTACAGCTCTGAGGGAGTCCCTTCGACTTCGCTCAGGGGACGATAGAGGCAATGCACGGTTTCAGGGCCTTTCGGCTGCAAATATATCTGGTAGTTGAATTGCTTGCCAAACGCCAACAGCTTGGCGGTATCGCCTTCAGAAAGCTCTTCCATGTGACGGAAAATCAGCGCAGTGGCATTGTCGCCATCACCTACCGCGACTTCGATTTGCGGGATAGATTCGCGAGCATCGAGACTGGCAATCAGCGCTTGGAAGTCGAGCAAGTGTTCGCCGATGCTAGGGTGCAAAATTTCGCAACGGTTGAGTTCGGCGAGGAAACCGCCTTCTTTTTCACGGAAACCAACGAGAGCTTTGTCTTTTTTACGTACCCATTTCGCACCGAGGCGGGCTTTACGGCGGTATGCCCAGCCGTCAGCCGTCAGTGGCGCAAACACGGTTTCCGGCTCGGCTTTGCCAATGTGTTTGAGGTTGCTGAGCATGGCGCGTTGCTTGTAGCGGATTTGCGCCTCCAGTGAAATGTGCTGCCAACTACACGCGCCACAGATACCGAAGTGTTCGCACTTGGGTTCAACACGATCCGGCGATGGCGTGAGGATGGTTTCGACCTTGCCGATGTCGTGCTTTTGCTTGTGCGACGTGTAGCGGAAGGTGACGGTTTCACCCGGCAATGCGCCGTCGATGAACACGGTTTTGCCGTCAATGTGGGTGACACCTTGCCCTTCGAGAGTAAGGGATTCGATGGTGGTTTCGACTAAGGGGCTGTTCTGTACGCTCTTGGGTTTTCTGTGTCGGCTCATGCACCCGCCTCCGCTGCGGCTTCAAATATAAGCCGCCGATGATAGCACAAGCGGCAAAACGGCTTGGGAATTTGTCGTCAACATAAAAACGGGCGATATTGCTACCGCCCGCACCCCCGGTCAGTGGCTTACTTCCGACCGGTTTCGGAGGGTCTGTGAAAAACTTACTGCACCAGTGGTGAACCCGCAGCATTGAAGGCAATTCCCTCAACACCAATTTCCACACCCAATACCTGCAAGTATTGGCTCAACGCCCGCCGCGTCACCTGCTCATGCAAATACTGGCGGATGCGCGTCGCCACATGCTCATATTCCAACGGCTCGCCTTCCACACGCTGATCGACCCGCACCAGATGGAAACCAAAGCGAGTTTCCACCGGCTGTTCGGCAAGTCTGACCGGCAACCGCCATACTTGCCGCTCAAATTCCTCCACGGTTTGCCCTTTCGACAACTGCCCCAAACTGCCGCCCTGCCCCGACGACGGGCAGGCAGAATATTGCTGGGCTAATGCCGTAAAGCTGTCCGCGTCAGCTTGCAACTGCCGTAGCAATTGCGTCGCCAGAATGCGCTGTTGGTCACGTTGCTGCACATCATCCGGCGCGGCGGGCAGCAAGATATGACTCACTGCCAACAATACCGGCGTTTGAAAGCGTTGCCGATTACTCTGAAAATAGTGAAGACACTGCGCCTCTGTTGGATCGGGTACTTGCATATCCCTTTCCAACAACAGGGCTGTGCGTTCTTCTTCACTAGCGGCTTCGATACCCAGTTGTGCAGCGCGTTGTTCCAGCAAGGTTTTCACCACCAAGCTGGTTGCCGCTGCTTGCCATGCTTCATCCAATTGTGCTGCTGGGTGGTATTGCAACTCCTCCGCAATCGCCTCCTCCGTCAGCACTTGATCACCAACGCGAACTTCTTGCTCCCTCACCCCTTGCGGGGGAGGGTTGGGGTGGGGGGTATACGTTTCAACTTCCATAAATCACCCCCGCGCCCGCACGATTTGATACTGACGATTCACGTATTGCACCGGCACACTCCAGATATGCACCAAGCGCGTAAACGGGAACAGCAGGAAAATGGTCAAGCCCAGCAAAATGTGCAGCTTAAAGATAAAACCCACATCCGCCAGATGCGCCGCCGCACCGCCTTTAAAGAACACAATGGATTGCGCCCATTCCGCCAATTTCAGCATATTGCTGCCATCCAAATGCCCCAAAGTCGGAATGATCGTCAGCAACCCAAGGGTCACTTGCACCAGCAAAATACCAATCACCGCCAAGTCCATTGTTGAACCCGTAGCGCGTACCCGTGCATCATTCTTGCGACGCATGAACAGCAAAAACGCGCCATACCAGCAAGCCGCCCCTGCAATCCCACCAATGAGAATCGCCATCACTTGTTTCGTCCCCGGCGACATAAACGGTTCATACAACCAATGCGGGGTCAGCAATCCCACCAAATGCCCGAAGAAAATCACCAGAATGCCCACATGGAATAAATTACTTGCCACGCGCATTCCGCTGTTGCTCAACATCTGGCTAGACCCCGCCCGCCACGTGTATTGCGCTTGGTCGTAACGCAGCCAGCTACCAATCAGAAACACCGCACCCGCCACATACGGGTACAGCCCAAAGAAAAGTGAATCAAAGTAAGACATATCAGTTCTCCCGAAAATGCAGCGTGTGGGTTTGGTTGGTGGATTGGGTGGGTCGGCACGACGCGCCTTTGTCTTCCACAAAGGCGACCATTTCCTCTTCCCAGACCTTATCCATCGCAGCGGCGGTATCGTCGCGGGGTTCAGTTGCCACTTTACCGCGCAATTCCCCCATGTTCGGCTGGATGCCAATCATCGCCAGCAACGCATCAAACAACAGGTGGTAATTACTGCCGCGCTCCTGCAAGCGTGCCGATAACAGCGCGAGAATCGGGTGAACATCACCCAAGCCTTGCGCCGCTTCTGCTTCGCTGCGGGTGGCGAGGTATTCCAGATACAACGGGATGTAATCCGGCAATTCCTTGACACTCAATTCCAGCCCCGCGTCACTGTATTGCTGAAGTAAATCCACCATTGCCTGCCCGCGATCCCGCGATTCGCCGTGAACGTGTTCAAACAGCAACAAAGACAGCGAACGCCCGCGATCAAACAGCGCCACGTAATCTTCCTGCGCATCCAGCAAATCGCCCGTCCCCAGTTGCTGGATAAAAGCGGTCAGGGAATCGCGCAAGCTCTGCGGCAAACGGGTTTCTTCACGCACCACGTCAATCAAGGCACTCCGCGCGTCGATCAGTTCCGCCGTGGGGTAATCCATTAAGCGTGCCAGTACGGCAAAAATCTTGATCATGGCTTGACCTCCTGCTTCACGAAGTCGATTTTCTGCACCATTGTCACGGTTTGCTTGCGCCCACCGAACAGGTTGACCTCGTTATTTCCTGTGCTAGTGCCGCAACCGTCGCCGAAGCTGAAACCGCAGCCGCCGCGTTCGGGGAAGGCTTCGCGTGCCAGTTCGCGGTGACTGGTCGGAATCACGTAACGGTCTTCGTAATTGGCAATCGCGAGGTAACGGTACATTTCCTTAGCTTGCGCTTCGGACAAACCGACTTGCTCCAACGCACGGGTATCGTGGATGCCTTCCACGGTTTCCGCCCGCTTGTATTGGCGCATTGCCATCAGGCGTTTGAGTGCCAATTTCACTGGCTCTTCATTACCCGCTGTCAACAGATTCGCCAAGTAACGCACCGGAATCCGCAAGCTGTCCACGTCCGGCAATACGCCGTCATAGCCTATCTTGCCCGCATCCGCCGCTGATTGAATCGGGGAGAGTGGCGGCACATACCACACCATTGGCAAGGTACGGTATTCAGGGTGCAACGGCAGTGCCAGCTTCCAATCCATCGCCAGCTTCCACACGGGGGACTCTTGCGCGGCTTTCAGCACATTGTCAGGAATGCCGTCTTTCTTCGCCTGCTCAATTACCTTCGGGTCAAACGGGTCAAGGAATACCTCCAACTGCTTTTTGTACAAATCCTTTTCGTTGGGTGTGCTGGCGACGGACTCAATCTGATCCGCGTCATACAACAATACGCCAAGGTAACGGATACGCCCCACACAGGTTTCCGAACACACCGTCGGCATCCCCGCTTCAATGCGTGGGTAACAGAAAATGCACTTCTCGGACTTGCCGGATTTCCAGTTGTAGTAAATCTTTTTGTAAGGGCAACCACTCACGCACATGCGCCAGCCCCGGCATTTGTCTTGGTCGATCAACACAATGCCGTCTTCGTCACGCTTGTAAATTGCACCGCTGGGGCAAGACGCGACACACGCCGGATTCAAACAGTGTTCGCACAAACGTGGCAGGGTAAACATAAAGGTGTTTTCAAATTCACCGTAAATGTCCGCCTGAATCTGGTCGAAGTTTTTATCCTTGCGGCGTTTGGAAAATTCCGTGCCGAGGATTTCTTCCCAGTTTGGCCCCCATTCGATCTTGTCCATACGCTGCCCAGAAATCAGCGAGCGCGGGCGTGCCACCGGCTGATGCTTGCTATCCGGTGCGTTGTGCAAGTGTTGGTAATCGAAATCGAACGGCTCGTAATAATCGTCAATCGCGGGTAAATCCGGGTTGGCAAAGATATTCGCCAGCACCCGAAACCGCCCGCCGATGCGCGGCTCAATCTTGCCATCGGCGCGACGTAACCAGCCGCCTTTCCACTTGTCCTGATTCTCCCATTCTTTGGGATAACCGATACCCGGTTTGGTTTCGACGTTATTGAACCATGCGTACTCCATGCCTTCGCGTGAAGTCCAGACGTTTTTGCAAGTAATCGAGCAGGTATGGCAGCCGATGCACTTGTCTAAATTCAGCACCATGCCGACTTGGGAACGGATTTTCATTTTACTGCCTCCTGAATCGTGTCATTACCTTCGCCGTCCAGCCAATCGACGTTGGTCATCTTGCGCACAATGACGAATTCATCGCGGTTAGAGCCGACCGTGCCGTAGTAGTTGAAGCCGTAAGCCTGTTGCGCGTAACCGCCGATCATGTGCGTCGGTTTCGGGCAAACGCGAGTGACGGAGTTATGAATGCCGCCGCGTTCGCCGGTAATCGCCGAACCAGGTACGTTCACAATGCGCTCTTGCGCGTGGTACATCATCACCATCCCCGGCATGACGCGCTGGCTGACCACTGCCCGCGCTGCAATTGCACCGTTGGCGTTGAACAGGTCGATCCAGTCGTTATCGACAATGCCCAGTTGTTTGGCATCGTCTTCACTCATCCACACAATCGGCCCGCCGCGTGACAGCGTGAGCATCAGCAAATTGTCGGTGTAAGTAGAGTGGATGCCCCATTTTTGGTGCGGGGTAATCCAGTTCAATGCCAGTTCGGGGTTGCCGTTGGACTTTTGGTTGAGCATCGGCTTGATGGTCTTGGTGTTGATCGGCGGGCGATACACCAACATGCTTTCACCGAAATCACGCATCCAGTCATGGTCAAGATAAAACTGTTGCCGACCCGTCAAAGTGCGCCACGGAATCAGCTCGTGTACGTTGGTATAACCCGCGTTGTACGACACATGCTCGTCTTCCAGACCCGACCAAGTAGGGCTGGAAATGATTTTGCGTGGTTGTGCCACGATGTCGCGGAAGCGAATTTTCTCGTCTTCCTTGTTCAAGGCGAGGTGGGTGTGGTCAATGCCGGTAATTTTCGACAAGGCTGCCCACGCTTTCACCGCCACTTGCCCGTTGGTTTCGGGGGCAAGTGAGAGGATCATTTCCGCCGCATCAATCGCAGTGTTCAGGCACGGACGACCTTCATTCGTACCGCTGGTGTGCTGGTGGTTGAGCTTGCCGAGGAAGGCGATTTCGGTTTCGGTATTCCAGCCGATGCCTTTGCCGCCGTTACCGAGCTTTTCCATCAAGGGGCCAATGGAAGTGAAGCGGGCGTAGGTTTCGGGGTAATTACGTTCGACCGCAATCAACGCGGGCGCGGTTTTGCCCGGAATCAGGTCGCATTGGCCTTTTTTCCAGTCCTTCACGCCGAAGGCTTGACCGAGTTCGGCTGGCGCATCGTGCAACAATGGCAGTGTCACCAAATCGGTTTCCACGCCCAAATGCCCGACGCATACCCGTGAGAATTCCTTGGCAATGCCTTTGTAGATTTCCCAGTCGCTGCGTGCTTCCCATGACGGGTCAACGGCGGCGGTCAGCGGGTGAATGAACGGGTGCATGTCGGAGGTATTCAGGTCATCCTTTTCGTACCACGTCGCGGTCGGCAGCACGATGTCGGAATACAAGCAGGTGGTGGACATGCGGAAATCGAGCGTCACCAGCAAATCGAGTTTGCCTTCGGGCGCGTCTTGATGCCACTTCACTTCTTGCGGTTTCACCCCTCCCATTTCGCCGAGGTCTTTGCCTTGCACGCCGTGCTTTGTGCCCAGCAAATACTTGAGCAAGTATTCATGCCCTTTGCCGGATGAACCCAGTAAGTTGGAACGCCACACGAACAGGTTGCGCGGGAAGTTTTGCGCGTTATCGGGGTCTTCCGCCGCAAACGCGATCTTGCCGGATTTGAGGCTGGCAACGGTGTAATCCGCCGGACTCATGCCCGCATCTTTCGCGGCTTGGGCAATGCGCAACGGGTTGGTATTGAGCTGGGGTGCGGAAGGCAACCAGCCCATGCGTTCTGCCCGCACGTTGTAGTCAATCAAGTTGCCGGATTGACGCGCTTTGTTCGCCAGCGGGGAAAGGATTTCCTTGATTTCCAGCTTTTCGTAACGCCATTGGCTGGAATGGTTGTAGAAGAACGACGTGCTATTCATTTGCCGTGGTGGACGACTCCAGTCCAGCCCAAACGCCAGCGGCAACCAGCCGGTTTGCGGACGCAGCTTTTCCTGCCCGACGTAATGCGCCCAGCCACCGCCAGATTGCCCAACACAGCCGCACATGGCGAGCATATTGATCAAGCCACGGTAGTTCATGTCCATGTGATACCAGTGGTTCATGCCCGCGCCAACGATAATCATCGACTTGCCCTTGGTCTTGTCGGCGGTATCGGCAAATTCCCGCGCAATACGGATCACTTTGTCACGCGGTACGCCGGTAATTGCTTCCTGCCATGCGGGTGTGTACGGCGCTTTGGCATCGTCGAAACCTTTAGCACTGTCATCATCGCCCAAGCCACGGCTGATACCGTAGTTGACCATGTTCAGGTCGTACACCGACACCAGCAAGCCTTCGCTACCATCCGCCAAGGTCACTTTGCGGGCAGGCAACTTGTACTTGAGAATGTCTTTCAGCGTATTGCCTTGGAAATAATCGCTCGGCACACCGCCGAAATAAGGCAGTGCAACGTCTACCACTTCATCGTGACGCTCAACCAAGGACAATGACAGTTTGACATCTTCGTGGGTTTTGCCATCTTTCTGTTGCAAATTCCACTGCCCACTACCATCCCAGCGGTAGCCGATAGAACCATTCGGGGAAATGATTTCACCCGTGGCATCGTCAATTGCCACCGTTTTCCAATCCGGGTTTTGCTCTTCGCCCAAACCCGCTACGAAATCGCTGGCACGCGCAAAGCGTCCCGCTTGATAACTGCCATCGTCCCGCGCTTCCAGCAACACCAGATTCGGCCAGTCGGTGTAACGGCGCACGTAATCGGTGAAATACTCGCTAGGCTTATCAACGTGGAATTCTTTGAGAATGACGTGTCCAAACGCCATTGCCAACGCCGCATCCGTGCCCTGTTTCGGGTTCAGCCATTGGTCGGCATGTTTGGCAACTTCCGCGTAGTCCGGCGTAATCGCCACCGTTTTCGTGCCTTTGTAACGCACTTCGGTAAAGAAATGCGCGTCAGGAGTACGGGTTTGCGGAACGTTAGAACCCCACGCAATGATGTAGCTGCTGTTGTACCAGTCGGCAGATTCGGGAACGTCGGTCTGCTCGCCCCACACCATCGGCGACGCAGGCGGCAAGTCGCAATACCAATCGTAGAAGCTCAAACACACGCCACCAATCAACGACAGGTAACGGCTACCCGCCGCATACGACACCATCGACATTGCCGGAATCGGAGAGAAACCAATCACGCGATCCGGGCCGTATTGTTTGGCGGTATACACATTCGCCGCTGCAATCAGCTCATTCACTTCATCCCAGTTGGAACGCACGAAACCACCCAAACCGCGCCGGGTTTTGTAAGATTGCGCCGTGGTTGGATTTTCAACGATGGACTCCCACGCCGTGACCGGATCAGGGTTTTTCGCTTTGGCAGAACGCCACAATTCCATTAACTGGCGGCGCATCAAGGGGTATTTGAGGCGGTTCGCGCTGTACATATACCACGAATAGCTTGCGCCACGCGGACAGCCACGCGGCTCATGATTCGGCAAATCAGGGCGGGTACGCGGGTAGTCTGTTTGCTGGGTTTCCCACGTCACCAAGCCGTTTTTCACGTAGATTTTCCAGCTACACGAACCCGTGCAGTTTACGCCGTGGGTGGAACGTACCACCTTGTCGTGCTGCCAGCGTTTGCGGTAGCCGTCTTCCCAGTCGCGGCTTTCCTCGGTCATCGCCCCATGCCCGTTGGAAAATGGCGTTTGGGTACGTTTGAAAAAATTCAGGCGGTCAATAAAGTGGCTCATGGCAATCAATGCTCCCCTTTGGTTCTACGGATACCCGCCAGACGATTGCCCTGCTTTTGCGGGCCGCCTTTGGGGAAAATTTCATGCAGGTAATGATTGGTGGCAAACTCTTCACCCCACGCTTGCTTGAAGTGCTTGAGCATGTCGCGCACCGGGGCTTGCACGCCGTGTTCCTGATGGTAGTTGCGCAGGAACTCGATGATTTCCCAATGTTCGTCGGTCAGCACCAAGCCTTCACGTTCGGCGAGGGCTTCCACGAAACCTTCGCTCCAGTCATCCATGTTCTGGATGTAGCCTTCCTGATCGGTGAGAACTTGCTTGCCATCCACTTCCAACGCCAAGGTATAAATCGCGTAAGGGTTGGTTTGCAGATTGTCGTCATACTGTTGAATTGCCATGTTTAGCTCCTATTCTTAGCCCCTCGCCCCTTGCGGGAGAGGGGTTGGGGTGAGGGGTTCTTCGGTTTAAGGATTCTTGATCTCGCTGCCACTGCGCAGATAAAACCACCAGTTCAAAATCAGGCAGAGCGCGTAGAAAATCGCAAAGCCATACATCGCGTTTTCCGGTGAACCCGCTTTGATCTGGTCGCCAATCACCACCGGCGCAATGAACGAACCGTAAGCGGCTACCGCTGAAGTCCAGCCCAATACCGGCCCTGCTTGCAGGCGGTCAAAGATGACCCCAACGGTACGGAAGGTAGAGCCGTTACCAATACCGGTAGCAGCAAACAACACCACAAACGTGATCAAAAACTGGTTGAAATAGATTTCCGGGGTAGCGGACTGGTAAGCCTGCATCATGATGTAACCCGCGTAAGCAGAAGCCGCGACCATCACCACTGAAATGACTTGCGTCACGATAGATCCGCCCACCTTGTCAGAAATCCAACCACCGATGGGACGAATCAATGCCCCCACGAACGGGCCAATCCATGCGTAAGCAAATACCGCAATCGCATTCGGATTTTTCGCGTGTACCCACGCTTGCGTTGTCGCATCAAACACATGGGTATTCCCGAAAATGACATTGATGGACAGCGGCAAAGCCATTGAAAAACCAATGAATGAACCGAACGTCAGCACATACAACACGGTCATTGACCAAGTATGCTTGTTGCTGAAAATCGCAAATTGCTTGCTGATATTGGCTTTCATCTCACCAAAAGCTGCCAGTTTCATCACACCCAAGGTCAGGATGATGGTCAGTGGCAATGCAATCCACATATTGAGCACCCCTAAGCCTGTGGGTGCAGGTAAGTAGAGGTACAAACCCAAGACGGAAGTTGCCAACGCCAAGCCATACAACCACAGGATTTTGATAAACGCCGGAATCGTGCCGCCAATGTTCGGGGAAATCGGCAGCAGATTATTCATGCCAAAGAAGCCGAAAAACGCCAAAGGAATCAGGAACACCAGCCACACCAAACCCGCGTTTTGAATCCAGGTTTGTGTTCCGGCAGTAATCTTGCCCAGAATCCAGCCGGAATCTTTCGCCAGTGGCAAAGAATCACCACCCAACACACCAAACACGCCCATCGTCATCACCAAGGGAATGAGGATTTGCATGGTAGTCACACCGAAATTACCCAAACCCGCGTTCAAGCCCAATGCTGTGCCCTGCAAACGCTTCGGGAAAAACGTGCTGATATTCGACATCGAGCAGGCAAAGTTACCGCCACCGATACCGGAAAGCAGTGCCAACAATTGGAATGTCAGCAGCGGCGTATCTTTATCCTGCAAGGCGATCCCCGTGCCTAATGCCGGAATCATCAGCAAGGCCGTGGTCAGGAAAATGGTGTTACGCCCACCCGCAATACGAATGAAAAACGAAGCCGGAATCCGCAGGGTCGCGCCCGACAAACCAGCAATAGCAGTCAAGGTAAACAATTCTTCGGTCTTAAACGGAAAGCCCAGATTCGACATCTGTACGGTAATAATTCCCCACATCAACCAGATGGCAAATCCCATCAACAGACTGGGGATCGAAATCCACAAATTGCGGTTGGCAATCTTCTTGCCGGTGCTTTCCCAGAACGTGGTGTCTTCCACGTCCCAATTTTTAATATCAGTCATCAGGTATTCCTCGCGTTAAACGGTTGTGGTGAGGGACTTTGCGTGTAAATCGGCATGAACCGGGCGCACTTCGGTGAAATACATCCACATCAGCGATACCCACACGATTCCGAACATCAGCATGAAGGCGGAAGAGCGAATGCCGGTGAGATCCACCAATGCGCCAAACATGATCGGCATCAGGAAACCACCCAAACCGCCCGCCAAGCCCACCACGCCGGATACCACGCCAATGTTGTCGGGGTAATCGTCGGATATGTACTTGAAAACCGAGGCTTTACCGACAGCGAAAACCACGCCAAGGGTAAACAGGATGATGGTGAAGACGGTCGGGGTCAGCCCGAAGTGAAAGGTTTTTGCCCCATTCAGGGTTTGAATCGTAATGTCGCTTTGCGGGTAAGACAGGAAGAACAAGCACACCAGTGACACCCACAATACCCACCAAGTCATGGTGTGTGCGCCGAGTTTGTCGGAGAAATAACCACCGACCGCCCGCAACAAACCGCCAGGAATACTGAACGCGGCGGCTAAAAACGCAGCAGTTTTCAGGTCGAAACCGTATTCGCTGACATAATATTTGGTCATCCACAACGCCAGCGCAACGTAGCCGCCGAACACGATGGAATAATATTGGCTGTAACGCCACACCTTGGGGTCTTTGAATACCGCAAGCTGTTCGCGCACCGTGACCGATTTACCCACTTTGTGGCTCGGTTCGCTGAAGGTGAAAAACCAGAACACAATCGCCATAACCAGCATCAACACGGCGTAGACTTTGGGCACCATCGTCCAGCCATAGCCCACCACAATAATGGGCGCAAGCAACTTGGTGACAGCCGCGCCGGTATTGCCTGCGCCGAAAATCCCCATCGCCAAGCCTTGGCGTTCCTTCGGAAACCAGCGGGCGCAATAGGCGATACCGACCGTGAATGAACCACCCGCTACGCCGACAAACAAGCCGGTTACGAGGAAATGCCAGAATTGGGTTGCCTGCGAAATCATCCAGATCGGCAGCACCGTGGATAGCATCAGAATGGTGAACACGATGCGCCCACCGAATTTATCCGTCCACATCCCTAGCGGCACACGGATCAACGAGCCGGTCAGTACCGGTGTTGCGATCAAAATCCCGAACTGGGTTTCGTTCAGACCCAAGGTTGCCTTGATAGGAATCCCGATGACGGCAAACATCATCCAGATCATGAAGCACACCGTAAAAGCCAGCGTACTCATGATGACGACCGACCATGCCTTGTATTGCTGCGTTGCCATAATTCACCTCGTAACAAAACCGTTAGTGGTTTCAAGGTGATTCTAGGCTGATGAATTCCTGATTCTAGTGGGGGTAATGGTGGGTAAAGGATAGAAAATACCACTTTAGTGGTACATGGAAAATTATCTAAGCAACTGTTTTAATTTGAATTTTCATTAAGGCTCTGATTGGATTTTGGTGGTGGCGGCATAGAGGTGGTACACCTTCTAATCCACCATACCTTGCTGCTCGGCAATCGCCAGCAAACGCACCAAACCGATAAACGTCAGCCCTAATTTCGCAGCTTGCCGACGCGCTAGCTGGTCATCCACGATCAGCAGGGAGTTTTCATGTTGAATTGCCAGACAAATGGCTTCTTTTTCCCCATCACCTAAGCTACGGGGCAAAACCATAGAGGAGATGGCATCACTGGAGATGACTTGCAATTGTTGGCTATCAATCGCTTGCTGGATGCGCTCGCTATCTTCACCAGACTTAGCCATACATTCCCGTTGCACGTTTTGGCTACGAAGCAGGTGGCATGGCAACTACAGCAACGCTTCGGCGGAAATGCTATGATTGCCCCATGCAGCCACACGCAGGAACACCCATGAAAACTCCCTACGGCGAAAGTAACTTCAAGAAAGTCATCAGCCAAGGTTTCATCTACATCGACAAAACAGCTTACATCGCTAAGCTGGAGGATCATGGCAGCTACCACTTTCTGTTGCGCCCGCGCCGTTTCGGTAAAAGCCTGTTCATTTCGATGCTGGAACATTACTACGATGTGCAACGCACGGATGAATTCGCGGCGCTGTTTGGCAAGCTCTACATCGGTCAGCACCCAACCCCATTAAAAAACACCTATCAGGTGCTGTTCATGGAGTTCAGCGGGATTGAGACAGGTAGCCACGCACAGGTATTTAATGGTTTCAATGCCAATACCAGCCTGCACTTGCAGGCATTTCTCGAACGCTACGGCTATGGGGATGCCGCAATAGTGGGGTTGGCAAACTACCAAACACCTGCGGACAAGATGAAATATGTGTTCACCTTGGCGAGTAACCAGAAAATCCTGCTGCTGATCGACGAATACGACCACTTTGCCAACGCACTCCTCGCTGAAGACCAAGGCTTGTTCCAAAGCGTTATGGGCAAAGGTGGGTTCGTGCGTAGTTTTTACGAAACCATCAAAACGGCAACCCAACGCGGCACGGTAGACAGGCTGTTCATCACAGGCGTTACGCCGCTAATGCTTGATAGCCTAACTAGCGGTTTTAACATCGGTAAAAACCTTTCACTACACCACGACTTCAACACCGCTATGGGATTCACCCAGACCGAAGTCATTAGCCTGTTACAACCGCTGGTTGAGCAATGCAAGCTGGATGCTGACACATTACTCGGTGACATGGCGCACTGGTATAACGGCTACCGCTTTCACTCCAAAGCCACAGAAACCGTCTACAACGCCAACATGGTATTGTATTTCCTTGATAACTTCAGGATGGAGAGTTGTGCCTACCCTGAGCTGATGTTGGATGACAATATCGCCTCGGATTACCGTAAAATCATGGCGTTATTCCACATCGGCGACCGTGAAGCCAATTATCAAGTGCTGGATGAACTCATCAACGTAGGCACAGTAACCGCACAACAACAACGCAAGTTTGAACTGGATAAAGCCTTCAACCGTGACGATTTCATCAGCCTGTTAGCCTACATGGGGTTTGTCACTATCGCGGGCAGCACCTTGACCCAGACCGTCTTTACTATCCCCAATCACGTTATCCGCGAACTGTACTTTCAGTATTTCAAGGTCGAACTGGAACGCCGTAATCAAATCCGCATTCCTGATCAGGCGGTGCTGCAAGCCATTGAAACGCTGGCTTTGCACGATGACATCCAACCGCTGATCAATGAAATGCAAGGCGTTTTGCAGCTACTGTCCAACCGTGATTTTGTCAAAATGGATGAAAAACACGTCAAAACGCTCTTACTGACGTTGCTTTACCAATCTCCGGTGTACTTCATCCAGAGCGAACGTGAAATGAATCAGCGTTACCCCGATATTTTACTGCTGGAACGCAGCCCCTATAGCGTTCCACATCAGCATTTGATCGAACTGAAATACGCGAAAAAATCTGCCAAAGCTGAAGGTTGGAATGCCAAGCGGCAAGAAGGCATTGAGCAGGTACACGAGTATTTGCAATTACCGACCATTGCGGTGCTTCCCAAACTCAGCGTGTGGGTAGTACTCACCAATGGAGAAGATGTCGAGGTCGTGAAAGAAAAGTGAACCGCATTCTGTGGAAAAAACTCCCAAATTCCTTGCTGCTACGGCTGGGCGGGATGATCGCTGCCATCACGGTTCTGGCGATTGTCGGCATGTCCACGTCATGGATGGTCGCGGAAACCACCCAAGGCAACGGCGAAGCCATCAACGTTGCCGGAAGTTTGCGGATGCAAAGCTGGCGCATGGCATCATTCTACCAACGCATCCTGCATGACCCCAACCCCACGCACCGCAGCGACTTGCAGCAAGCCATCCAACGCTTTGAAACCGATTTGGCGGCGAACTCGATCCTCTCCGTATTGCCCGCCGACGAAACCACCCCGCTCAAACAAGTGTATCGGCAAGTCGAAACCGACTGGCAACAACGCATCAAACCCGACCTCATTCCCTTGCTGACCACGAGCACCACCACTGCCGCCGATACCGCGTTACTTGATGCCATCCCGCAATTCGTTGCCCACATCAATGATTTGGTCAAGCAAATTGAAGAAGCCACCGAAGCCAAAATTTTCGTGTTACGGGTCATTTTAGGCGTTGCCGTGATTGGCACGATCCTCGCCGTCATCCTCTCCATTTACTTGGTCAATAACATTCTCGTCACCCCGCTCAAAGGGCTATTGGGACTAACCGACCAGATTCGCCAAGGCAATCTCGCAGTGCGTACCGAACTCGGCGGTGAAGACGAAATCGGGCAATTGGGAAAAGCCTTTAACCTTATGGCAGAAGATCTCTCCAAACTTTACCAAGACCTTGAAGCACGGGTCGAACAAAAAACCGCCGAACTTACCCGCAGCAACCGTTCGCTGGATTTGCTGTACCGCTCCATCACCCGTTTGCACGGCATTGCCCCCGACCGCGCCGTTTTCCACAACGTGTTGAAAGATGCCGAAGCGGTGCTGGGCTTGGGCAATGGCACGATTTGCCTCAAAGAAGACAACGACCAACAAGGCGATGTCGTCGCCACCACCGCCAGTGATGGCAAAAGCCCCCTGTGCCAACGCGCCAACAGTTGCGCCGAATGCCACGACCCGCACGCCGCCCGCATGGACACGCTCCCCGACGGTCGCCAAATCTTGCGGATGCCGCTTACCGATGCAGAAAAACGCTACGGCATGTTAGCTGTCGATGTCCCCGCCAACACCACCGCCGAACGCTGGCAAGTGCAATTGCTGGAAGCCCTGTCGCGCCACATCGGTGTCACCATTGCCTCCGAACAACGCAGCGAACAGCACCGCCGCGTTTCCTTGCTGGAAGAACGTGCCGTCATCGCCCGCGAACTGCACGATTCCTTGGCGCAATCGCTGGCGTACATGAAAATCCAAGTCAGCCGCTTGCGCACTGCTGTAAAAAATCCGGCGGATACCACCGAAGTCACCGCCGCGTTGGAAGAATTACGCGATGGACTCAACAGTTCCTACCAGCAATTGCGCGAGTTGCTCTCCACCTTCCGTTTGCGTATGGAAGACGACGATTTAGGCATGGCACTGGCACAAACCACCACCGAATTTGCCGAACGCGGCAACTTGCCGATTGCGCTGGAGGTCAGTCTAGGCAACCTCAACCTGACCCCCAACGAAGAAATTCACCTGTTGCAAATCGTGCGCGAAGCCTTATCCAATACCCTCAAACACGCGCACGCCAGCCAAGCGTGGGTATCGTTGCAACGCCAAGACGATAACAATAGCCTGCAATTGCGCATCGAAGATGACGGCGCAGGTATCCAAAAAACCGCCAACCTGCACCATTACGGCATGGCGATTATGGACGAACGCGCCCGCGCCTTGCATGGCATACTGCAATATTTACCGCGCACGAACGGCGGTACTTGCGTACAACTCGATTTCACCCCCAAAACAAGGATTGTCCATGCCGCCTGAAACCCCGCAAAGCCTGCTGATCGTGGACGATCATCCCTTGTTTCGCAAAGGCGTGCGCTATTTGGTCAATATGGTTCCTGATTTCATCATCGTCGGCGAAGCCTCCTACGGGCAGGAGGGCATCAACATGGCATTGGAGCTTGCCCCTGACATGATCCTGCTCGACCTGAACATGAAGGACATGAGCGGCATTGAGGTGTTGAAAGTCATCAAAGCCTCTGGCAGCGATGCACGGGTAGTGATGCTGACCGTTTCCGATCAGGCGAGTGATTTGGTGGCAGCGTTACGTGCGGGTGCAGACGGCTATTTGCTCAAGGAAATGGAACCCGAAGATTTGGTGGAAAAGCTGGCGGAAGCGGCAGCAGGCCGGATTACCCTGACCGAACGCCTGATCAACTTGCTGGCACACGCCATGCGCCACGACGCGATTCACCCCAAAACCAGCTCCGAAGCCGGTTTGACCGAGCAGGAACAGCGTATTTTGGAGCGGATCGCGGCAGGCAAAAGCAACAAACTGGTCGCGAGGGAACTGGGCATTACCGAAGGCACGGTCAAAGTTCACGTTAAGCATTTACTACGCAAACTCAACCTGCGGTCGCGGGTAGAAGCAGCGGTGTGGTTTGTGGATCAGCAGGAATAGTAAGCACGAATAAATTATCGCCAAACCAATGCAGCTTATTTAAAAAGAGCTAATATCTAGGCAAGAGCATTTAACCCCATTTTGCTATCCAAAACGTATAACCATACTGGCATGGTTGTTTTATCAAAAAAGCAATCGTGGCAGACATAGGCTTAAAAGTATTGTCCTAATTTACTTGGTCATTACAACCCAAAACCACAAAACCGTGAAACTAGCATGAGGCAATACGCGAATGCGTCCATCCATATCCTCTTTTCGTCCATTGGCACTACTCCTGTTGTTGATTCCATTCCTGAACGGATGCAGTGATAAAACCCCATCTGAGAAAACAGCGATACAGGAACCAAAACAAACCACTCAGGCCACCGAGGCAACCGCAGAAAACTTACTAGCAAAAGCTCAGCAAGCGGCTGTAGATTACAGCTTAGGCGACCAGCGCATTGCACGAGCCAGCGAGTATTTTGAGCAAGTCCTCAAGTCTGGCAGAACGGCAGAACACCTGCTTGACTATGCTGAATTTTTACGAGCAAACAATCAGTACCGGGAAGCGGAAAACCTCTACAATGAAGCACTAACCAGCTACCGCCAGCTAACCAAAGGCAATCCAGCGGCTTACACTCTAACGATAGCAGGCATACTCAGCGACCTTGGCATCGTAGTATCAGCAGACAGCCAGCGGCGTGAGGAAGCTGAAGCCCTGTTTCGCGAAGCACTGACTAACTATCGTCAACTTGCCCAAGGTGTTTCAAAGGATGTGGACTTTGTAGTAATCGACCCAGATCAATCAGAGCTGATGCACCCAACGGTATACATATCTTTTGTGGCAATGACCCTGAACAATCTTGCTATCTTGGTAGCGGCTGATAGCCAGCGGCGCGAGGAAGCCGAAGCCCTCTACCGCGAGGTACTGGCCATTTACCGTCAGATGCCCACGGCAATCCAGCCAGCTTACGCACACGCAGTGGCAACGGCTCTAAGCAATCTCGGTAACTTAGTAGCAAATAACAGCCAGCGGGGTGACGAAGCCGAAGCCCTTTTTCGTGAGGCACTGGTCAGCTACCGCCAACTTGCCGAAGACAAGCCGGAAGTGTATTTGCCGGATGTGGCAATCGCGCTGAACAACCTTGGCAACTTGGTGAAAAAAGACAGCCAGCGGAGTGACGAAGCTGAAACCCAGTACCGTGAAGCCTTGGATATCCGTCGTCAACTTGCCAAAAACAACCCTGATGTGTACTTACCGGCCGTGGCAACAACGCTAAGCAACCTTGGCACTGTGGTGGCAACCAACAGCCAACGGTTGAAAGAGGCTGAAGCCTTGTACACCGAAGCCCTCACTATCCAACGCCCGCTTGCCCAGTATAACCCGGTGGTCTATCAGCCTGCTTTGGCAGCCACACTGCATAACCTTGGTAATTTAGTGTCTGCGGACAACCAGCGACGCGAGAAAGCCAAAGCTTTTTATACCGAGGCACTGGACATTTACCGCCCGCTTGTCCAGTACGACCCAGCGGTATACCAACCTGAGATTGCAGAGACACTGTGGGTCTTTGGGTCGGCTTATCTGGATTGGGACGAACCCACTGAAGCCCTGCCACTGTTGCAAGAAGCCGTCGAGCTGTATGCCCCTTTAGCCAAACAGCACCCGAAAATTTTTGAGGGTAAATACCATTCCACACTGGAGTTACTAGAACAAGCTACTAAGGCAACAGCAACCGATTGGTTGGTAAAAGCGCAGCAAGCAGCAGAGGATTACAGCTTAGGCGACCAACGTATTGCACGAACCAGTGAGTATTTTGATCAAGTACTTAAAGCAGAACGTACTCCTTACCACCTGTTTGTTTACGCCCATTTTTTGCAAGACAACAATCAATATCAGCAAGCAGAGACATTGTACCGCGAGGCACTGGATAGCTATCGCAAGCTTGCTAAAAGCGACCCAGCAGTATACCAGTCTGATGTAGCGAGTACGCTGAACAACCTTGGCATCTTGGTGGCAGCAG
Organism: Candidatus Thiothrix putei; assembly: GCA_029972225.1. Classification (NCBI taxonomy): domain Bacteria; kingdom Pseudomonadati; phylum Pseudomonadota; class Gammaproteobacteria; order Thiotrichales; family Thiotrichaceae; genus Thiothrix; species Candidatus Thiothrix putei. Next base: position 1,418,905 of record CP124756.1, on the reverse strand, counting down.
ACAACCAGCGATTTAAGGAAGCAGAAACCCTGTACACCGAGGCACTGGATTACTACCGCACGCTTGCCAAGGACAACCCAGCGTCCTACCAGCCGAACGTAGCGCATACGCTGAACAACCTTGGCATCTTGGTGGCAGCAGACAGCCAACGATTTAAGGAAGCAGAAGCCCTGTACGCTGAAGCCCTAGCTATCCGCCGCAAGCTTGCCAAGGAAAATCCGATACTTTATCAGCCGGATATGGCAGGCTCGCTTAACAATCTTGGTTTGTTGTTGACAGCCGACAATCAACGACGCAATGAAGCAGAAGCCTTTTACACTGAGGCATTAGACTGTTACCGCAAACTTGCCAAAGATAATTCAGAAACATATCAGCCAGAGATAGCAAGTACGTTAACCAATTTGGGTATTTTAGTATCAGCAGACAGCCAGCGACGTAAGGAAGCGGAAACGTTGTACACCGAAGCATTGGGCATCGACCGCACACTTGCCAAGGATAACTCGGCGGTACACCTGCCTGCTGTGGCGACAACATTAACTAATCTTGGCGGCTTGGTGGTGGCAGACGGTCAGCGGTTTAAGGAGGCCGAAGCCCTATACACGGAAGCTTTAAACATTCGCCGCACGCTTGCTAAAGATAATCCAGCGGTATACCAACCTTATGTAGCAACAACGTTGAATAACCTTGGCAATGTAGTATCAGAAAATCGCCAACGAAGTAAGGAAGCAGAAGCGTTGTATACGGAAGCTTTAAACATCCGCCGCGCACTCGCCAAAGATAGCCCATCGGTGTACCAACCTGCTGTGGCAAGTACGCTTGGCAATCTTGGTAGCTTGGTGGCAGAGGACAGCCAGCGGTTTAAGGAGGCTGAAGCCCTGTATAGCGAAGCCCTCGCCATCCAGCGGACGCTTGCCAAGGATAATCCAGCAGTATATCAGCCGGATGTAGCAACAACGTTGACGAATCTTGGTAGCTTGATAGCAGAGGACAGCCAGCGGTTTAAGGAGGCTGAAGCCCTGTATACGGAAGCCCTCGCTATACGCCGCACACTTGCCAAGGATAGCCCAACAATATATCAAAATGATGTAGCGAGTACGCTGAACAACCTTGCTAACTTAGTATCAGAGGACAACCAGCGGCTTAAGGAAGCAGAAACATTGTTCTCCGAAGCACTCGCTATCCGCCGTGTGCTTGCTAAAGACAACCCCGTAATTAATCAGCCAGATATGGCAATGGTACTTAACAACCTTGGCATTTTGGTAGCAAATGATAGCCAGCGGCGCGAGGAGGCCGAAGCATTGTACACGGAGGCTCTCGCCATCTACCGTGCGCTTGCCAAGGACAACCCATTGGTCTACCTGCCCGATGTAGCGAATACCTTGAAGTCCTTCGGCAAGTCAAACCTTGAATGGAATGAACCTAACCAAGCCATCCCACTCTTGCAAGAATCTGTTCAACTACTTGAACCTTTTGCAGAGCAAAATCCGAAGGTTTTTGAGGAAAAATACAACTACACGCAGCAATTGCTGAAACAAGCCAAAGCAACAAAACTGTGAAACTAGCATGAGGCAATACGCGAATGCACCTATTCAGCACTCGCAAGCAGGGAAAAAACACTAGGGATCGGATCACCCAGATATAACCCCATTTTTATCCTGCTAGCGTTTTTGTAGGGGCTGTTGCAGGGGCTATTGTAGAGTGGTCGCTGTTGGGGTGGGGATGGCTGGTGACCGGCATGGTAATGTTAGCGATCATTTCTTCATTGCTTACTATCAACGATAGTGGTACTAGTGGCTGTGGAGGTGGTGGAGGTAGCGGCGGTGGGAGTCATGGAGGCGGCGGGGGGGTGGCTGCTAAGGTAATTGACGCAGACGTCACCGCGCATAATGGAACCGCTGCCGTAAGATAAGGCAGTTGGCGCATTAAATAGGGTTGGGTTCCCCCCACAATCCCGCTATCATGCGGCGTAATGACTTTTATGCGCAGGACTCGCCTTACATGATAGCTAATTTCGACCACCTTCCCGAACACGTTCTGGCACGCGCTCGCAATACCCAACTGGTCATTTTCGACATTGACGGTGTATTGACCGACGGTAGTCTGTTTTATGGTGATGACGGGCAAGAATACAAAGCCTTCAACTCTAAGGATGGGCACGGTATCCGTATGTTGCTGGAAAGCGGGCTGGAAATGGCACTGATCACCGGGCGACAATCCGAACTCGTCCTACACCGTGCCGATAACCTAAAAATTCCCCGTAATCGTATCTGGCAAGGCTACCGCGATAAGCGCCCAGCGTTTGCTGACTTGCTCGCCCAAACAGGTCTTAAACCGGAAAATATTGCCTATGTTGGTGATGACGTGGTGGATTTACCCGTCATGGCGCAGGTTGGTTTTGCTATCGCGGTCGGTGATGCGCATTACTATGTCAAAGAGCACGCGCATTGGGTGACACAAACCCATGGCGGGCGTGGTGCAGGACGCGAAGTTTGTGAAATGCTGTTACATGCTCATGGCAAATTGCAAGCCAAACTGGCAAGCTATTTGACATGAAACATGTCATCACGCTGATCGTCGTCTTGCTCCTGATTCTGCTGACCACCCAAGTTGAAGATTATTTGAGCAAAACCGATCTTGGGCGCGTCACCATGCAAAAAGATCAGATTGACTATTACCTAGTGGATTTTTCCATTATGGCAGTCGAGGCAGATGGCAACATCAGTTACGAGCTTTCCGGGCAGCATTTGTCGCATTGGCAAGGTAAACGTCAAAGCCGTATTATCGCCCCAGAAATCAATACCAGCGCCGGATTCAAGCTACAGTCAGACCATTTGTTGTATGATCAAACGACACGGGAAATTTCTACCGATGCCGACGTATTCATTACAGCACCCAACGGCACGATGCAATCAACCGGGCTTACCGCTAAACTCGATGACAACTTACTGAGATTTGATTCAAATGTGCGCTCAACTTACCAGGTTAAATAAATGGCTGTTGTGCCTGCTACTCGCGGGTATTACCTCCACCGCTCACGCCCTGAAATCGGATGTGGAAGCGCCGGTACAAATCGAAGCCGATTCCGCTGTATTTGACAAAATGGCAGGTACTGCTACTTATGAGGGCAACGTTTCCATCAAACAGGGAACCTTGGAAATCCTTGCCACCCGCATTGAGATTAACGCCCCCAATAATGAAATTGTCAGTATTTTTGCCATCGGAGTACCCGTCAGCCTCAAGCAAAAAATGGACAATGGCAAACTCGCCAGCGGCAAAGCCCGTGAAATGCACTATCTGGTCAAGGAAAAACGCCTAATCCTCGACGGTGACGCCGAACTTTTGCAAGACCAAGACCGTTTTACCAGCAACCATATCGAATACCTCACCGGCACAGGTCAGCTCAAAGCAGGCGGCAAAGGCAAAACCGGGCGAGTATCCGCCGTGTTTTACCCCACCAACAAAGCTGCCGAATGAATACCCTAGCTGCACATAACCTGCAAAAAAGTTATAAAAAACGCCAAATTCTCAAAGGTGTGGATTTGCACGTTAACAATGCGGAAGTCGTCGGCTTATTAGGGCCAAATGGTGCTGGCAAAACCACTTGCTTTTACATGATTGTGGGCTTGGTAGGTACTGATGAAGGCCAAGTGTTGCTCAACGATAAGGACATCACCGCGCAAGCCATGCACGAACGCGCCCGTGAAGGTATCGGCTATCTAGCACAGGAAGCCAGTATCTTTCGTAAACTGACCGTAGCACAAAATATCATGGCAGTACTGGAGTTGCGTAAAGATCTGAATCACAGCCAACGCCAAGACAAAGTGAATAGCTTGCTGGAAGAATTCCAGCTAACCCATATCCGTGACAGCCAAGGCATTAGCTTATCGGGTGGCGAACGCCGTCGTGCTGAAATTGCCCGTGCACTTGCCAGTGACCCAGCCTTTATCTTGCTAGACGAACCTTTTGCTGGGGTTGACCCCATTTCTGTTCTCGAAATTCAAAAGATCATCCGTCATCTGGTCACTCGTGATATTGGTGTACTGATTACTGACCACAATGTGCGGGAAACGCTGGGGATCTGCCACCGCGCCTATATTCTCAGCGAAGGGAAAATTCTGGTCGAGGGTTCACCCGACACCATCTTACAAGATGAACAAGCGCGGCGCGTTTATCTTGGTGAACATTTCAAACTGTGAGTCAGGTGTCATTCACCCCGACTATCGCATCTTTGCACTGGCAAACGATTAGGGTAGTATGAAAGCTGTGGAACGTTAGGATTCATCGCTCACAAGCACAAGGAACAACAAGAAAAATGCTCAGACAGGGATTCGATCTCAAACTTGGTCAGACACTCTCAATGACCCCGCAGTTACAGCAAGCCATCCGCTTGTTGCAATTGTCTTCACTTGAGCTACAGAACGAAATCCAGCAAGCACTGGAAGAAAATCCTTTACTGCAATTAGCAGAAGAAACCGACGATTCACGCCCGGAAATACCCAGCGAACCAGTGTCAAGCGCTGACAACAGTGATAATACTGCTGAACCAGAGGCTTTCCCTGATGCTCCCGAAGATACCGCACAATTTGATCAGGACATTCCTGACGAACTGCATGTGGATGCGGAGTGGGAAGACCTTTACGACACCCGCAGCAGCAATAGTGATGGCAATGGTGATAACAGCGGCTTCCTGGAAAATCAAGGCGATACCGCCGATAGTGGTTTGCAAGAACATCTCTTATGGCAAATTCGCATGAGCAACCTCACCAGCATCGACAAGCAGATTGCTACCGTGATTATCGGCTCACTGGATGAAGCAGGATACTTATGTGACCCGCTGGAAGATATTGTAGACTCACTTAGCCAAGAACTTCTTATCGAACGCGAAGATGTTGAAGTCGTCCTTAAATTTATCCAACAGCTTGACCCCTTAGGTGTAGGGGCACGTGACTTGCGTGAATGCCTGCTAATTCAACTGACTCACTTACCCGAAAGCCGCATTTTGTTCAAAGCCCGTCAGTTGGTTGAAAAACATCTGGACTTGATGGAACGGCGCGACTATAAAGAAATCAGCAAACGATTAAAAATAGAACACAGCGAGTTAGAAGAAATTCTCCTGTTGCTGCGTAGTTTACAACCTCGACCGGGTAGTGCTTATTCAGCATCCAGCGCTGATTACATCGTACCAGATGCCTATGTCCGTAAGATCAAAGGAGAATGGGTGGTTTCACTAAATGCGCAAGTCACGCCAAATCTGCAAGTTAATCAGTACTATGCTGACATGTTAGGGCAAGTGAAAAGTGAACGCGATGCTACTTACTTCAAGTCCAATCTGCAACAAGCCCGCTGGCTGATTCGCAGCGTGGAAAGTCGCAACTCAACCTTGTTAGGTGTTGCCAAAGCAATAGTTGAACGCCAAAGCGCTTTCATGCAATATGGAGAACAGGCGATGAAGCCACTGATTCTCCGGGACATTGCAGAAGAGTTAGAAATGCACGAATCCACCATTTCCCGCGTCACCACCAACAAATACCTGTATACCCCACGTGGTATCTTTGAATTCAAATACTTTTTCTCCAGTCAGGTAGACACCGATACTGGGTCTAGCTGCTCCTCAACGGCGATTCGCGCCATGCTCAAAAAACTGATTACTGAGGAAAATCAACATTCCCCCTTAAGTGATAACCAATTGACTACTTTGCTCAATCAGCAGGGTATCAATGTAGCCCGGCGCACCGTCGCCAAGTACCGTGAAGCAATGTCCATTCCGTCATCGCATGACCGGAAGACATTGATTCCGACCTAAGCCATGCACCCACATACTGTGGGGCATGGTTTCTTCCATGACCTGAACAAGGAGCTTGCATTATGCAATTAGAAATCACTGGTCATCATCTAGAAGTGACAGAATCCATGAATAACTATGTGCGTGAAAAGGCTGAACGCCTGAAGCGCCACTTCGACCAGGTAATGAAAATTCATTTCATCCTGGAAGTCGAAAAACAACGTCACAAGGCAGAAGCGACCTTCCACGTCAATGGCAATCACTTGTTCGCGGATGCCTACGCCGATGATATGTATGCAGCGATTGATGCTCTGACAGATAAGTTAGACAGACAGATTGTCAAACACAAGGAAAAAGTGAAAGACCATCATCGCCAGGAAGCAGCCCAAATGGTCGCTGCAACAGAAACAATGGACTGATACCTCATGGACATGACTACCCTGCTCTCTGCCGCACGGATTGCCTGCAAACCTGACGTTTCCAGTAAGAAACGTGCTTTTGAGCAACTAGCGGAAATGCTTGCCTTAGGCCAACCTAATTTGGAGGCAGAGGCCATTTTCGATGCCCTGACCAACCGGGAGAAGCTGGGTAGTACCGCGATTGGGAATGGCGTTGCCATTCCCCATGCGTGCATGTCCATTCATCAACCTTGTGGGGCTTTGTTGTTGCTGGAAGATGGCGTTAAAATGGACACACCGGATAAAAAACCGGTGCAATTGTTCATGGCGATCCTCGTACCAGCCAACCAAGCCCCTGATTACTCAGAACTGATCACACAACTGACCAGTACCCTGATACAAAAATCCCTGATTGAGCAAATTTGCTGTTACCAAGACACGCAAACCATGCTGGATCATTTCCTTGAACTGTTCGATCCACCTAGCCACCCGTTTGCGGGTGCACTTGCGGCTTAATCCCATGCACCTAGTCATTATCAGCGGCATGTCGGGAGCAGGCAAAAGCTACGCCTTGCACACACTCGAAGACAACGGTTACTACTGTATCGACAATCTGCCCTCGCAATTACTGGAAGCCTTACTGGGCACACCACAAATTGCCAAGCAGCCCTATCTTGCGGTCGGTATCGACATCCGAGGCGGGCGTGATAGCCTGCTCGATACACCAAGCATTATTAAGCGGGTACGGCAACGTGTTCCCAGCACTCAGGTCGTGTACTTGTACGCTGAACAAGAAATCTTGCGCAAACGTTATAACGAAACCCGCCGCCGCCACCCGCTCACCAGCGAGACCCAAGAGTTAGACAAAGCGATTGCGCTAGAATCCACCTTGTTAGAACCTTTAGCAATTGATGCTGATTTACGCTTGGATACCTCTCATATCGGCGTATACGAATTAGGCCGAATGCTTAAAGCACGCATTTCTCAAACAGAGCAGCAACATTTATCGCTTATGATTCAATCATTTGGCTTTAAACACAATCCACCGAACGATTCCGATTTTCTATTTGACGTGCGCTGTTTACCTAATCCTTACTGGGAGCCTGACCTGCGTTCACTCACAGGGCGTGATGCGGGTATCATCGAATGGCTAGAACAGCATGATGATGTACAACGCATGTATACGGATATCCGCGATTTCATGAGCCACTGGCTACCCAGTTTAGATAGCAACTGCCAGCGAGCCTACCTAACGGTATCCATTGGCTGCACCGGGGGACGACACCGTTCCGTTTATTTAGCAGAACGCTTGTATCAACATTTTCGTCAGACCATGGGTGAAAATGTGATCCTGCGGCATCGCGAACTCAACTACGTTCGTTAAATACCCCACACCGGAGATAAGCAATGTTACGGTTTTTCGGCTTTGCAGAGGGCAAATTAGTCGAGCATAAGCTCGGCGATCAACTCTTGGATTATGCCATTTCCCATACCGGCTGGATTGATGCCCAAGACACGACAGATGCAGAGCGCGACCGCCTAGAAGTCCTGCTCCACACCGAACTGCCGGAATCCGATGATGTCGAGGAAATCGAATCCTCTGCCCGCTATTTCACCGATAGCAGCGGCATTCACGTTCACTCCTTGTTTGTCACCCAAAGCGAAGGCCGCATGGAAACCACCACCGTGGCTTTCATCCTCCAAACTGACCGCTTGATTACAGTGCGGGAACAAGAGCTGGCTGATTTTCGTCTACTTAGAATGCGGGCACGGCGCGGTCAAGTAGAGGCACGCAGCCCTCGCCACTTACTACTCACCATGTTTGAGCAAAAAGTGGAAAACCTTGCCGATACTATCGAAGATTTACACCATGAACTCGAAATTATCAGCCATAAAGTGCTGGAAGAAACCGACACGGATTTAGAAAGTGCCATCGACGACCTCGCAGCATTGGAAGATAGCAACGGTAAAGTGCGCCTGTGCCTGATGGATACGCAACGTTCTATTTCCTTTTTACAACGCCAGTTACGTGACACCCAGGCAGGGCAAGACATTATCCCTGAAGTCATTCGTGATATTGATACCTTGATGTCTCATACCACTTTTCTGTTTGATAAAATCAACTTCCTGATGGGAACCACGCAAGGTTTCATCAATATCGAACAGAATAAAATCATCAAAATGTTTTCGATTGCTGCTGTGGTATTCCTGCCGCCAACGCTAGTCGCCAGCTTGTATGGGATGAATTTCCGTGTCATGCCGGAACTAGACTGGGTATTTGGCTACCCCATGGCAATTGGCTTAATGATTCTGGCAGGGGTGACACCCTACTGGTTTTTCAAACGCAAAGGCTGGATGTAGGGGCGAAAGATTTTTCGCCCCTACGCCACAATGCATTACTTACCGACACGCTCACGCACGGATTGCGCCAGCAAATGCACCGTCATCGCATAATAGTTACTGCGATTGTAGCGGGTAATCACATGAAAGTTTTTGTAGCCAATCCACGGTTCTTTGTAACCATTCGGCACAGTACTCAATGCCAATAAATGTACCGTACCCGCCGACCCTCTGCCATATTTAGGGGTAACGCCAATACGCTGTAAATCAGACATAGAATATTTGACTTTAAAACCATCGGGTACACTAGCGTATTGATTGGATGCCACTTGGGCTGGCACTGCCACTTCACCACCCGGTTGCCAACCATTCTTAGCAAAGTAATTGGCGATACTGCCAATCGCATCGACAGGATTCCACAAATCACGCACACCATCGCCGTCAAAATCCACCGCAAAAGCATGGAAGCTGCTCGGCATGAACTGCCCATACCCCATTGCACCGGCAAACGAACCTTTAGGCGCAAGCGGATCCATGCGTTCACTGCGTGTCATCAACATGTAGTTTTTCAACTCGTCAAAGAAGAATTGACTACGACGTTGATTCACGATAGCAGAAGTGGTCAAGGCATCAATTACCCGATGTTTACCGAGGATACGTCCCCAACGGGTTTCAACCCCCATAATCCCCACAATATATTCTGCCGGAACGCCGTATTGCTGTTGCGCACGTTGCAAATGGGCAGAATGCTCCTGCCAAAACGCAGTGCCACGTTGCACATTGGCAGCCGTCACGAAACGATCACGGTAAGCGTGCCAACCTTTAGGGCTACCCGGATCAGCACTGGAACCTGCCCACAGCCGTGCAACATCATCGCGGTTACGTACTTGAGAAAACACCCCATACAAGTACTGGCGATTAAAACCGTGCGTTTGTACCATATTGTCGATGAATCTCAGCAACTGTGCGTTACCCGCAAAATCACCGCCTAAATTTGCTGCGGTGTAATTGCCAACACCCTTTCCACCATAGCTGACGACTTGTGCCGAATCACCGTTCACTTGGGGTTGTGCTGACTTACTCGCTTGCTGAGCAGTACTACTATTTTCAGCAGTGTCGACTTTTTCAGGTACGGAACTACAGGCTCCCAAACTAAACACTAGTGCAAGTGCTGCACCACGGCTAAAAGAACTTTTCGGCAAATGCATTTAAATCTCCAATGATCATTTCATATTATTAAGCCCCAAAAACTGCTTAATAGTTTAACACGACCAAGATTTTATTTAAACGGTACTATATTGCCCATATCATCGACGGGAACCATATTTCCTGCTTCCTCTGCAAAGGGCGGCACTTGGTTCGCAATCGCATCACTCACCGTTACAGGGTCAGGCATACTGATGGAAGGGAATTTCCAACCACCCGGCATCCGTCCCATGTCATAGGGAGCATTAATCATTTTGTCAAACGCATCGCCCGTAAAATCCGTATAAAAGTCAGGCCAGATGTAGCGCGTATCGCCCCACGGCTTGGTTTCCTTTTTTTGTGGAACCGGTGGACGCTGCGGATAGGGCATCATCCGAGGTGTTGCATACGGGTTATACATCGGTTGTTGTGCATACGGATTGTATGCCTGAGCATAAGGGTTGTAAGCCTGCTGTTGAGCATACGGGTAATAACTGTAGGGATAGGTAGGATAACCATAACTGCGGTAGTTATAATTCGTATAATTGCCATTGCTGTAAGGATAAGTTGTCTGTGGCTGCGTCTGTGGTGCTACTTGTGCAGGAAACCTAGGCCCCGGCTGCCCTACACTCGCACTAGGTGGTGATGGCTGCGAGGTGGCCTGCTGAGTATTCGCCCCCTGCTGTGGCGGGAAGGTGAGTGTGTCCGGTGCTGCGGGTTGTGGTACTGCGGTGGGTGGATCTTGCGCCTGCACCTGACTTGCTGTTAAACAAGTGGCTAAGAGCACGATGCCTTGTAGTGTTTTCATGAGCGTGATACCTGCGAAGATGAATCATGAGAAGAATACCAGACATACCCCATAAAATCGCGACTACACACGAAAAGAAAGGATGTAACATGACCGCCAAACTTGACCCAATTGCCGCCAGCCACTCCCTCCATGCAGAGATGCAGCAGTGGCGTCGTGATATTCACCAACACCCAGAAACGGCTTACGAAGAATTCCGCACCAGCGCACAAATCGCTGCCCGCTTGCAAGCATTAGGTATGGAAGTTCACACAGGGATTGGTGAAACAGGCGTGGTAGCAATTTTGCGCGGCGCACATCCCGGCGACAAACACATTGGTTTACGGGCAGATATGGATGCCCTACCCCTGACCGAACTGAACACATTTGCCCATGCATCCTGCCATCACGGTAAAATGCATGGCTGTGGGCATGATGGACACACCACCATGTTACTCGGCGCGGCCACGATTCTGGCGCAAACCCCTGACTTTGCCGGAACGGTTTATTTCATTTTCCAACCTGCGGAAGAAAGCAATGCCGGAGCAAAACGCATGATTGAAGCAGGTTTATTCGAGCGCTTCCCGATTGCGGAAGTCTACGGAATGCACAATTGGCCAGGAATTCCCACTGGGCATTTTGCAGTACATTCACAAGCGGTGATGGCATCCACCGACAGCTTCGATATTGAGATTCAGGGCAAGGGCGGACACGCCGCCATGCCCGACACGGTAACAGACCCCGTATTAGTGGCGGGGCATATCATTACGGCTGCCCAAAGCATTGTTTCCCGTAACCTCAAGCCCACCAGTGGCGGTGTTATCAGCATCACGCGCATGATTGGTGGCAGCGCTTACAACGTTATCCCAGAAACCGTGAGCTTGCATGGCACGATCCGCAGCCTCGATCCACAAGATCGCCAGCACTTGAAACAACGCCTGCAACAGTTAGTGGAACACACTGCACAAGCCCTAAATGCCAATGCCACAGTGCGGTTTATGGAAGGCTACCCCGCCACCATCAATCACCCTGCTAATGCCGAAATCTGTTATCAAGTCACCACAGCACTCGTCGGCGAAGCCTGTGTACAATGGAATCCACCACCAAGCATGGGCGCTGAAGATTTCGCCTATATGCTTCAGCACCGTCCCGGCGCCTACATTTGGATCGGTAACGGCGACGCGACTGAAAGCCGCGCTTTGCATAATCCGTACTACGATTTTAATGACACTATATTGCCACTAGGTGCAAGTTACTGGGTGCGGCTGGTGCAACATATTTGCCATTAAATCACCCACCAATAGTCCGCCGTGAAACGGGCTACTTGCCGGTTTCACGGTTGAGCGCATCACGCACTGCTTTAATAATCGGGCGTTTCTTCCCTTCTGGTTGATCTTCACGATAATCATGTCGCATCTGCCAAATCATGATGCCGCCTAAGCCTTTTTCTTTTGCAAACATGACTTTTTCCTGTGCAGCACGCTCATCAGTGTAAGAAATAAAGGCATCGTAATCAGAACCGGGATTATTAATACTTAAGTAGGCCGCCTTAGCTTTATCATCCCAACGATAATAGTCGGGCGAATACCCGCATTTGTAAGCAGCAACCTCTCCGGCTGGGGTAGTCATGCAAGCGTAGTCTGGGTCTAACAACTGCGCCACACTTGCCCGTGGTGTACCGGTATTCCAACTTTTGGGAGCAATACTCCATTCCTGCATGGGTGCTGTCACACCCTCGGTTGTATCTTTGACTTTACCACCTTGCCAAATTCGCACCTCTAAACTGATGCCTAAGCCTAATTTGCTGGGTGACACACCGCCATCCATAAATTGTTGCAGCGACCGGCTGACCGATACCACCGAGCGGGCAACATAAGCAGGGTATTTCTGCCCCCCGTCATGCAATGCCCCGTCATGCCAAATCACCTCATCACTGAGCGAAGACAAGTCATACCCCATCACATTAATCTGATCTACCTTATCCTGAATGCTAGCTAACAAGGTACGTAATTGCCCCGGACTGTCATCGGCAACATTTTCCACCCCAGTCGTTAAGGTCAATAACGGGCGTTCCACCAACATCTTAGGATTATTGGTTTTGTTAAGTGTTTGTAAAGCTGTATGCAACTCATTCACAAACGTTTGGTACTCAGCTCCGGCTTGTTCGGCGCGAATAGGCTCTAAATCCAAATCCACACCATCGTAGCCTTCCTTCAGCACTTCAAGAATCTGATTAATCAAGGTTTTACGCGTGCTGGCATTTTTAATCACTGGCTCATACACGTCATACCAAGCCAGCACACTCAACACCAACGGCACATGGCGCTGATGGGCTGCCTGAATGGCGGCGGTGCGATTAGCCTCACTCATTTTTTCCGCATTGAAATCCAGCGTTCCATCAGCATTCACATGTGCCGAAAAATGTGCAGCATGAGTCAGCATCTTCCAGTCATCTTTATCCATGAAGTCAAAACTGCCACTACCACTTTGCTCATAAGCGGGTAAGTAACCCATCACCCACGGTTTAGACGACTTCTCAGCCGAAGCTTGTAGGGAAGATGTCACTGTCCACAGCGTCACTGTCAACAACAGCAACGTCCAAGCCTTTGCAACCCTATGTATAATCATTGAGGATTCTCCCATCGCCTAATACATCAAAACCAAGATATTAGCCTATTATTGCAAACCATAGATAAAATGAATAAATATTTTGCAATCATGTGGTCACACCGGCAGTTTATTTGAACACCTAAAAAAATAATGGCATCCTACTGAACTACTCTGGACATCATCACTCTAAAGAATCACCAGAGTTTGGCAAATAAACGTGGCGACAGCCCAGAAACATAATTTTTTACTAAGGAGCTATACATGAAAACTGTTACTTATTCATTGGGGATTATGGCATTAACAGCAGCATTGACTGCGTGTACCGGTGTGCCAATGAACAATGCACAAACTGGTGCAATGGCAGGCGCGGTACTCGGTGGGGTTGCAGGTAATCAAGTCGGTCAAGGTCAAGGTAAAACAGCCGCCACTATCGTTGGCACGATGGTAGGCAGTGCCGTCGGTAGTCAAGTGGGTGCTCAGCAAGACCGTTACTATCAACAACCTCAGCCAGCACCGTATTATAACCGGGGCTACTAAGCCTCGTTCCGACTTGCAACCTGAAACCTAGGTTGCAAGTCTTCCCTCTCTCAACAAGGAGTGTCCCAATGAAAACGTTGATCAATCGCTCTCTCGTCGCTAGTGCATTAGTAACATCCATCCTATTAACAGGATGTGTCGGCACTGCTCCTATCAACAATGCGCAAACCGGTTCTATGGTGGGTGCTGTACTAGGTGGAGTGGCTGGTAATCAATTCGGTAATGGTGATGGCAAAACAGCGATGACTATCCTTGGCACCATGGTAGGCAGTTACATTGGCAGTCAGTGGGGAGCGCAACTGGATGCACGTGACCAGCAATACTTAGGGCAATCCATTTACAGTGGACGTCCCGCCACATGGCAAAATCCGAACACTGGCTATCAATATAACGTTAACCCCGGTCAGGTTTACCGTGCTAATGTCAACAACCAAAGCACCATCTGCCGCCCTGTTACCATTGTGGGCACAATTGATGGCAGAAACCAAAATATTCAGACCCAAGCCTGTCAAGACAGCCGTGGTCAGTGGCAACTATCACGCTAACCGCGTGTTAGCATCTTAATTCCCTTAACCCGTACCCTCTTTCACAGGGTGCGGGTTTCTGTATTACAATCCATACCCAACACTGACAACAAGAGCAACGTATGGATATAGTCTATGTACGCGACCTGAAAATAGAGGCTCACATCGGCATTTATGAATGGGAGAAGCGCATTCTGCAAAAAATTCGCATTGATCTGGAAATGGGCTGGGATAACCGTATTCCTGCTGCCAGCGACAACATCAAAGACACCCTGAATTATAAAACCGCCGCCAAACGCGTGGTGCAATTAGTCGAAGATACCCATTACGACCTAGTAGAGCGCTTAGCGGAAGCCATCGCGGATACCCTGATGCGCGAGTTCTCGATTCCCTGGATTCAAGTAACCGTAGGGAAACCCGGCGCAGTGCGTGGTTCCAGCGAAGTAGGGGTTAAAATTGAACGCGGTGACCGTCAATGGCAAATGTCTACGTAAGCATTGGCAGTAATATCGAGCGCGAGCTTAACGTCTGCGCCTGTATGCAGCGTTTACAGCAAGATTTTGGTGAAGTACAGTTTTCTACTGTTTACGAAACCCCGGCAGTTGGTTTTGAAAGCGAGCCTTTTTTCAATTTAGCGGCTGGTTTCACCACAACACTAACGCCTAATGAAGTGAAACACTACTTGCAGGCCTTAGAAAGTACCCACGGGCGTGTGCGCAACGACGCAAAATTCAGTGCACGCACCTTAGATGTCGACTTGCTTCTCTACGATGATCTGAACCTGCAACCCAGCGTTAACTTACCGCACAAGGATATTCTGACTTATCCCTTCGTGCTGTTTCCACTGGCAGAAATTGCCCCTGGTGTATTGCACCCTGAACTGAAGCGCACCTTGGCAGACCTTGCACAAACCTCCTCATTATCTGCTGAAGCGCTGCGCGTCGTAGCATTGGATTGCCTCCCACTTACACTGCAAACCGGGCTTTTAACTGCTGAATGAAATGGTCTAAACGACTGTCTGGCTCTCCCTTCATCCGCGCCTTGATGCGCCCAAACGGTGTGCGGGTTTCCAGCATTTCGGTAAATGTGATGCGGGTTCCACCCGGAACTGCACTCAAACGGGCATGAAATGTCCCCTTGCCGCTGCCTTGATCCCGATCAACCAGCAACTCTTTTAAAGGAATTTCTTTGAGTTTACGTAAGACGACTGAACCTTGCCCTGCTGACTGCTCAACCCAGCGCAGCCCCTCATCATCATCCAACATTTGCATACTCGTCAGCTCAGTACGCCATTGGGCTTGTTGAGAAAAGTCAGCTAACGCATTCCACACGTCATCAATAGATGCCTTGATCAACTCAACCCGCGTAACCTGCTGATAAGGCGACATCAACAACCCCACCACCACAGGTATCAACAACAGCAGGATACCCAAGCTTATGACAATCCACATGATACTGTTTTCCATTGCCTTTTCCACAAACGCAAAAACCCGGCAATGCCGGGCTTTGGTAAAGAATCGCAAGTCATCAATTACTTGATCTTGGCTTCCTTAAACATGACATGCTTACGCACAACCGGATCGTACTTGCTGAACTCTAATTTGTCCGGCGTGGTACGCTTATTCTTGGTTGTGGTGTAGAAAAATCCAGTTCCTGCGGAAGAAACCAGCTTGATTTTATCACGACCGCCTTTCTTAGCCATTCGCTGTTACCTCCGGTAAATTAAACTTTTTCGCCACGACCACGAATGTCGGCAAGAATGGTATCAATACCGTGCTTGTCGATAATACGCATCCCTTTAGTAGAAACGCGCAGACGCACCCAACGCCCTTCGCTTTCCACCCAGAACCGTTTCGCGTGCAGGTTAGGCAGGAAACGACGTTTGGTTTTATTGTTAGCGTGCGACACATTGTTGCCGGTGATCGGACGCTTACCTGTTACTTGGCATACACGAGACATCTGGATACTCCAAATCTGCGATTCTTGAACTCTAAAGGCGCGTGAGGATACCAGAACCCCCCCCAGCAAGCAACCCAAGCGACTATTTTTTTATAGCAGCACTGCCTGTTCCGGCTCTGCTAACCCTAACGCTAAATCAGCCAACCCTGATAGACGCTGCTGAAGCTGATAGTGAAACATCTGCGCCAGTGCTGGTGCGAGGGTATTATCGGGGGTATGCAAAAAAATACGCGGACACTTGCCTTCCCCTATCCAACGCGCTGTTTGTGCGCCCCAACGATCCAACCACGCATGGTTAGCCTCAAGCACCGGGTGTCCAATATAACGTAGCACCGGCTGTTGCGCGGTTGTATCCAACTGCACCGGCAAGCGTGGTTTACGGCTTTGCGCTTCACGAGTAGCCACATCCAGCGCCGGGGCAGCATGTAAAGGGCGACTCTCAAAAATTACCCGATCGACTCCCAAAGATTCCAACACGCCATTATAAGTGGTGCGAGCTACCTTATCAGTGAAAAAAGCAGGATGCCGCACTTCCACCGCATAACGGTAATCACCGGGTAAACTTCGCAAGAATGTTTCCAACATTGACAGTGAATCAGGCGCAAATGTAGCAGGTAATTGCACCATTAACCCACTCAAACGCTGCCCTAACGGCTGCATCCGCTGCAAAAACTCTTGCGTCTCTTTCGCCACATGTAGCAGTTGATGTTGATGTGTAATAGTCCGTGGAAACTTAAAGCTAAAACGAAAGCTCTCTGGCGTTGCCGCTAGCCAACGCTGCACCATATCCACGGAGGGCACAGAATAAAATGTGGTATTACCTTCCACTGCATTAAACACCTGAGCGTACTGCGCAAGAAAGGCTGCCGGTTTTGCATCAGCACGAAACAACGAACCTTTCCAATGTGCATTCGCCCATAATGGCAAACCCAGATAATAAGGCAGTGCTTGCACAACTCGCTCCTAATACTTAACTATCAAAACCTTAACATAAAATTTCAATACGTTACAACAAAGGTGCAAGCAAACGGGCAATACTCTCCACCAAACGCTGGCTTTTACTCAGCTTACGTCGCTGTGCCTCAGTCACTTCTTGGGTATTCGCGCACACAGCGAGGAAATCTTGCTCCAGTTTCGTCGCGATTTCCGTGCCATAAAAAAAGATGTTGCCCTCAAAATTCAAGCGAAAACTGCGCTGATCCATATTGGCTGAACCCAGCGTGGCAAAATTGCCATCAATCATCACCGCTTTCGCATGAGGCATGGCTCGGTACATTTCAAACACTCGCACGCCTGCTGCCAGCAAATCATCAATAAAGGAACGCCCCGCATACAATACCAAGGGATGATCCGATTTACCGGGCAATAGCAAACGCACATCCACCCCGCGCAAGGCCGCCGTTTGCAACGCCATCAGAATCGGGCGATCCGGCACAAAATAAGGGGTTTCAATCCAAATACGTTCGGTTGCCAGATTCATTGCCGCAAACAAGACGGTGTGAATGGCCTGCCAACGCTCATCCGCAGGGCCACTCGCAAGGAACTGAGCGCGAATCGTGCCTGCATCAGGAATCACCGGAAAATATACCTCGCTGACCAGATCCTCACCAGTCGCGTGATACCAATCCTGACAAAATGCCTCCTGTAAGGTATACACCACCGGTCCTTGAATACGGGCGTGCAAATCTTGCCACGGCTCACCCCTGCCTGCGTACACATCCCCCACGTTCATCCCGCCAGTAAACGCGATACTGCCATCAATAATGACAATTTTACGGTGATTACGGTTATTCAGATTGAGTTGGCGACTCAGCACATTCACTTTCAGAAAACGCTCGACTTGCCCACCAACCGCCAACAACGGTGCAAAAAAGCCCGCTTTCGCTTGGCGCGAACCCACATCATCAACCAGCAACCGTACCGTCACACCCCGCTGTGCCGCCCTCACCAAGGCATCCCGCAACCGTTCCCCGGTATAGTCGGGTTCCCAGATGTAGTAAATCAGATGAATATGCTGCTTAGCCGCAGCAAAGGCTTGCTCCAGCGTATCGAATAAATGCTCACCTTCACGCATAATCTCGACCGCATTCCCCCCTAGTGGGCCGATTTCATCCAATTTATGCACCAATGTGAGTAAAGACGGCGGAATCCCACGAATACGCTGCTCACCATTCAGACTGATTTGCACCTGTTGCAGCGCATTAGCAAACTTTTCTTCTACCCGACGGCGTTTACGACGGCGCAAATGCAAGCGTGTTGTGCCAAATAGCCAGAAACTTAACAGACCAAGGAAAGGCACAAACACAATCACCAACACCCACGCCAAGGTTGCCCCCGACTCACGGCGTTGTTGCACCACCGTCGGCAACAATACTGCCACGATAAAAATATCCAACAACAGCAAGCCTGTGTTGAACCAGCTACTCAAATAAGCAGTCACAGGTATTCCTTAGTGATGACTTCATCCGGGCGTATTTTTATCCACCCAGCGTACTGAACCATCCGTTAAGGTTTCACGCTTCCAGAAAGGTGCGGTGTGTTTAAGGGTTTCCATCAAGTGGCGGCAAGCGTCGAATGCCTCAGCCCGGTGAGCAGACCAAACAGCGACCAATACAATCGGCTGAGCGGGCGCAATTTCCCCGACGCGATGCACCACCAGTGCTGCATCCAGCGACCATTCCTGCACCGAAGCCGCCACCAGCGTTTCTAACTGGCGCTCGGTCATACCGGGATAATGTTCTAAATACATGCCGGTAACATCATCACCTTCATTGAAGTCCCGCATCGTACCGACGAAAACAGCCGTTGCCCCCGCTCGTGCATCCAAAGGGTGCTGGCTTTGCCATTCAGCAAGGTATTGCCAAGGATCAAACGGCGCTTCCCGCACTTCGACGTATTGCATCCTCAACCTCCGGTAACCGGGGGGAAAAAAGCCACTTCATCACCCGGTTGTACCAGGCTACTGGCATTAGCGTAGGTTTGGTTGATGGACATCAGCACATTTCCCGGTAGATGAGATTCGCCGCTGCTGCGTTGCCACACCTCTTGTAAGGTCAACGGCATGTCACTTTCCAACAACCGCTGGCTTTGCCCGATACGCTCACGCAGACTGGCAAAAAATAGTACTTTAATAGGCATTTATGATGACTCCGCTTCCAGTTAGGCATTAAGTTTAATGGCTTTAGCGGTTTGTAGTAAGCGATAGTTCTTAAGTATGCAGGGTAGGCGGCGGATTCTCTGCGTTGTCCATATCTTGCCGTTCATATTCCGCGATGACTTGCGCCCCAAACAGCAGAATAATGGCGGCAACCTCCAGAAACAGCAGTGCAATCACGGCGGTGGTCAGTGAACCGTAAATAATATTGACCATCGACAGGGTAGAAAAATACCACACCAACAGGTGGCGCGTGATTTCCCATAAAATCGCGACACAAAAACTGCCCGCCAGTGCATGGCGAAAGCAAATATTGCCCACTGGCATCACCATGTAGAAGGAAGCCAGCAGTAGCGTCAAACCGACAATACCGAACCCGTACAAAATACTGCCGGTGAAACGGTCGAGTTCCAGCGTCCAGAACAGGAGGGTTACAACTTCACCGTGCAGCAAATCCAGCGCACCGCTAACGATAGTAATGAGCAGGATAGCGATGCCCAGCACCAGAATATAGGCATACGGGATAATGGCTGACACCAGAAAGTGGCGGCGGTGGATATTAACCCGGTGAAAAAAAATCACCGACATAGCATTTTCTAGCACAGTAAACGCCATGGAACTGAAAAAGATCAAAATCACCAACCCGATCCAACCCACAGCCTGTCGGTTTTGCAGAAAGAGTTCCATTTGGTAGGTAATCACCTTCGCCTGTGTACCGAATATTGGGCTAAGGTTACTTTCGACAATGTTCAGCAATTGCTGTTCGTTGATCAGGTGAGACAACGCCACAATCAGCAGGGTGAACAGCGGAATAATGGATAATAAAGTGTAATAGGCAATTGCACCCGCCAGCAGGATGCCCTGATTGGCACGGAAACTAATCAGCGCCCGTTTCAAAAATGAAAGGGCGCGTCTGACTGGTGACATTAAGGGAGGCTCTCCTGCGATAGATATGCAGTTAATGCTACTATTGTTCTCATCAAATACACAGTGACAGTACCCACATCATGATGAATCTACTTGCAGCCATTGGCTTTGTTCTCGTTCTATTTGGCATCACCACACTGATCATTGGTGGCATCCGCTACTTCTTTCCCTTTGTGGAAGACTACATCCCCGAAGAATTCAAAAAACCGCTTACCATCCAATTCTCAGCGTATTACCTGCTCGCGGGATTATTGCTACTGCTGATCCAACCCACCTAAACCGATAGTTTTTCTTCTATCTCCAATAGCGCCACGACGACAGGCTGTAATTGCTGTTTTTCTTCCTGAAACTCACTCAGCATCGTGCGTAAAAAGTCCAAATGTTCCCGCACAAAGCGTAATTGCCGGGGTGCTACCCCGCGCCCAACCGCTTGCACATAATCGGCGATCACTTTCTGTACTTGGGTGGTTTCATTCAGCCGTGCGCCAATAATGTAATGCAGCAAGCTGTATTCGGCTCGCGTAATCCCCGAACAAAACGAAACTGCGCCACGGTCGCTTGATTCAACACATTGCCGTGCCTGATCCATCCAATGCTTCAACTCTTGCCGATCCAATTGCTTCACATGCCCGCGCAAGTAGCGCACCACTTTGCACGTCAACCAATTGATCAGCGGATACCCCGCCACCGTATGCGTTTCCTGCAAAGCAAACTCATGGGCACGCTTGTAAGCTTGCTCCATCTCACGTAACGCATCCGCACGTTCCTCGCCCGTTGTCATTAATGCCTTACGCTTCCAAAACTTGCCGACCTCTTCAAAACGTTGCAGGCTGTTGCCCAAACCATCCAGC
Organism: Candidatus Thiothrix putei; assembly: GCA_029972225.1. Lineage (NCBI taxonomy): Bacteria > Pseudomonadati > Pseudomonadota > Gammaproteobacteria > Thiotrichales > Thiotrichaceae > Thiothrix > Candidatus Thiothrix putei. Next base: position 1,397,851 of record CP124756.1, on the reverse strand, counting down.
AACTGGAGCGTTTTGAAACTATCATCCATCAACGCAGCGGGGGAACTTGCCAAGCGTGTAGCAGGTGCTTCCACCTTGCCTTGCGCCCATGCCAAGGCCCAAGCGGTTTGCAAGCTCACTTTGTCTTCCAGCAAAATCACCGGGTAATCGGCTTGTGGCGAATCCAACGCCGCTTGGTACGCATCCAACGCCGGAGCAAACAAATCCAGCTTGCCGTAAGCCCTCCCCAAGGCATACAGGATGTCGGCATGAGACAACCATTCTGCCGGAATCGCCCGATGCAATTGCTGCAAACGTTCCTGCAACCACGCAATATCACTGGTCTGGGCAGTATCCGCTGCATGGATCAGGTTTTGCAACTCAGCAACCACCTCCACTTCTGCCACGAAACGCCAGCTATCGACCGTCTTATCGCTACCGCTGGTATCGGGCTGACGGCTTAACAGTTTGTAATCAGGATCACCGTAACATTGGTAAGCCCCCCAAGTATTACTCTGCGGGTATTGCTGCCAGGTTTCACGCCGAGCCATCAACGTCGCCATGCCAAACGTATACCCTTGCAACAACGCGTTGTAGCATTGTTCAGCAAACACTTTTGCCGCATTGTCATTGATGGCCCACCCTGCTGCGATAACCGCTCTCACCCCCATACGGATAAGTTCTTGCGCCAAACTCGCTGCCAATTTGCTACGGTCGCTGCTGACGGCGGTTTGCACCTCGGCACTCATGAAGTCCATTTGAGCCAAATGGCAGCAATTGATGAACGCTAATTCCGGTACTTTGCGCATTTGCCCAATTTCAACTGGCGTCAGGAAAATGCCATCACCCAACACCATCCCGCTCACTTCCACGGTACTGTCAGGGTGTGGGCGATAGCGGTACACCCCGTGCCCTGCCAGATGCAATACCCGGTAATCCCCCGTGTGCAAGGCTTTCAAAATCGCTTGTGAATCGGTGCCGATTTCGCGGGTCACTTTGCTGAAACCGCCTGCTTCTAGCAAATTAGCCACCGTTTCAGCCTCTTGCTTAGCCGCTGGCAACCGTACAAATTCACCCTTAACCGGCGGATCACCAATCACCAACGCCGAACGATCCACGGGATTCACCACCCGCTGGCGGTATTGTCCCACCTGCAACTGACGCACCAAGCCAAAGCGCACGGAAAGCGGTTGTGATTCATGATCAAAACGGTTGTACAACAATTCCCACGGATAAGCTGACGCGGCGCTATCCAACACCATCACCAGATTTTCAGCATTCGGTGCTTGCTCCTTCATCGCCGCCGGTAACAACAATTCAAATAAGATTTTGCCCGTATCCGGGTCATCCGCGTTGGAAGTAATCGCTTTCTCAATAAATTGATCCACTAACTTACGTTGCGTGGCTTGCAACACCAGCTCGGCGCGTGCCTTGTCAGTCAGTGCCGTGTATTTCAGGCCATCAGCGCTGGCCTCGACTTGAATCCGCCGCCACCAACCCGGCGGATCGTTATACATCACCCGACGACGTTTACCCGGCAAACATTGCATTAAACGCTTGACGTTGAAATCGTTGCGAAACTCCGGCAGCAACACCAAATCTTGCACCAATCGTGCCGCCTCCACCGCACGGTCTTCATACAGTTCGATAAACTCGATCACTTGCAAACGCAAACGCAAACGCAAACCACGTTCGCTCTTATCCAATGCCTGATTGGCATGAGTCATGCCACGCAATATTGCCGTAATCGAATCCGCTAGGGTGATGCTCCCCCCGCCAACCGTACCGATCAGCAACGTTGCCACATGGACTGGCACTGATTCCGCCTCGGCCTGTGTGGTGCTTAAAGGCACGCGCTCCAATTCTTCCCGGATTTTCAGGGAATAGGCCATCATCGCCCGTGTGAAACTGGCGGTTAACTCCCCGGTGGTTAACTTGCCGACCTCACCCAAACCCACGATGACCGCGCCCCCCGGCTTGTGTCCAGGATTCAGGAAAACGTATGACGTACCCAGTTCCCCCGGATACAAGCCCATGCGGTGCAATTCACTGAGTCGCCCATGTAAGCGCTTATCCAGCAAGGCTTCCGCGCTGATAATCGAATCCCCCTCGTAATGCCCCACCACAACGGGATGCGCCACTTGTTCCAGATTGCCATGCACCACACGCACTTCCACTGGCTGACGCACTTCCTCCTGTGTCATGCGCGTATGGTAGCCCAACGCGGCTGCCAGCAATTCCTGTTCATCCGGGAATAATTCGCTGCGAATCGTCGGCAGCCATTGCCCCACCGCCTTACCAATCGCAGGCGGCTGGGTTTCCAATTGGCGCGACAAACCATCATCCAGCAAATATTGCAAGGTTTGGAAATACTCACTGTGGCTGGTCATACGCCCATGTTCCACTGGCAGATACCAGGTTGGCAATTTGGCGGGCAGTTCTGCCCACAAGGTTACGCCATCCCCGGCTCCACTGGCATGAAACCGTAAGCTACCGTTGTATTCTTGCACATCATCCGGGGTCAGGCTCGCTTTGCCATACAGGTAAATAATGCGTTGGGTATCCAGCTCCACCGCACGTAAATGTTCACGCACCCGCCGCGCATCCGCCAGTAAGTTGCGGGCAGGCCATGCGTGAAAAGCCTCGCCTAATAAGGTTTGCCAACGGTCTTCGTGCAAATAAGCGGCAGGCAGCAATTCCAGCACACCGGGGTAACGCGCAAACTGCTGTGCCAATAATTGCCCTTCGCGCTCATCCATGCGCCCGTCCAGCAAATTCAACAAGCTCAGCAAACGGTGTTGCCCTAACAGGATTTGCACCGCTGCATACGTTCCCTGCAACGGCGTACCCAACATCACCACCCTGCAATCCGCTTCTTCGCGCAGCCGTTGCCACACGTTAGGCGACTCACTCATCAGCGCCAAAGCCACCAAACCGCCACTGGAATGTGCCAGCAAACGCAACACCAACTTGCTATTGCTGGCTTTGGCTTTATCCAATTCTTGCTCTAGCGCATCCCCCAAACGTCGCCCAGCTTCAGCGAAGGAGCGCCGCCAGTCGTAGTCAAATTCCACGAGCGTGTGACTGGCTTCCAGCATCGTCAGCAAGGGGCGATAAGGCGCATCCAACACACCATTCGGCTGCACACCGGCACTGTCCATTTGCAGGCGGGAAAAATCGCCCCAACCCAACGCCGACATATCCAACCACACCGGCGTACCGTTAGCCTGTAGACTCGACCCCATAAAACCGGGCAGGAAATACACCGTGCTGCGTTTGGCTTTTTGCCCACTACGGTTAGCACGCGCTACTGAACGTGTGACCGGCGTTTCCGTCAACAACGGACGTAAGCGCAAATCGCTATCCGGGTGTTGCAACGCGCTAATCAAACGTTCGCGTACTTCGCCCTTACGAAAGTAATTAAAGTGGCTGCTATCATCGCCCTGATCCAGATAAAAACGCATCCCGCGCAACCGCCGCGCTCCGCCGTACATTCCGGCGGTATTCACCACAAAATCGTTTTCCTCACCGAAAAAGCGTTGCGTCACCCATTCCTTAAAATGCCCCAATACCGTTGAGGCACGCATCTCCCCAGAAATCACCGTAATGTCAGAATCGAGCTGCACATCGGGGCGATTCAGCAAACGTACCAAGGGGGAAGTCGGCATCATCGCTTCTAAGCCCGGTAACTCTTGCGGGTTGGTACGCTTGCGGGCAGTCGCCATCAACACCATGCGCACAAACTCTGCCAACATCTGAAACCGGGGTGCAGGAATAAAACTCAACACATTGAAAATGACTGACAGGTTATCTTCGAGACGTTCCGAAGCCAACACCGTACCACGTCCCGGACAAGCCACCCGTGCAAAGCGTTCTACTCTGATTTGCTTGTCATTGAGCAAGGCCGCGATTTCCTGCAAGCCTTGCATATCTTGTGTGCGGGCATGATGTTCAAAGGGCTGGAGTTCTGCACGCGCAAACACCTCGTCACTGTCCAAAAACTTATCGCCAGAATCACGGGTTTTGCGTTTCAACCCCCCTTGGCACAGCAATTCGCCCACCAAACCACCGCGTGAATGGCTAATCAGGTGTAAGCGTGTATGCGGCGGCAACAAGCGCAAGACTTGCAGTGCATTGTGCACCGGGCTGACGGTGAGCGTGTGGTGTTCCAACGCCAACACTTGCTGACCATAAGGCGCAAACAAGCGTTGCAACCATGCAGCCGCGTTGTAACCTTGACGGGATTCCCACAATTCCCCGAAACTGCCATCGGTACTGGAAAACGTGCCATGCAAAAACAGTAACACTGGCTTGCTGGTGTCGATGTCTCCGGCTTGCGTGATTAATTCCAGCTCCAACTTGTCGGTACTGGCACAACGGTACACACCGGGTTGAGGAATTTTGCGGGTTTCCAGCTTATCGACTAACAGTTCAGACAGGGCATCGCTCATGTCACTGACCGGATCAACTTTGAGCAAGCGTAGAAACTTTAATACCAGACCGACAGCCCCACGCTGATTACTCACCTCAAAACTGGCAGGCGTAAGCATGAACTCACTCGTAGCGGAGCGACTCGCCTCTTGGGTAGCTTGTGCGCGTAAATCCCCTGCCCGTACCCAACGTTTAAAACCGCCTTCAAATTCCAGTTCGACTAAGGTGTCGGGGTCAATGTCTTTCAACTCGACGCTTTTACCGCCACTGCGTAAGGCTTCCAGTGTGACTTCTTGCTGACAAGTAACCGTCAGAATATCGGCATAATCATTGCTGGTTTTATGTGGAAAGTCTTGCCCGGTTAACTTGCCACTGATCTTGATGGATTCCATGCGTCCCCCGCATTATTTTTCGACTGACTATTGTGTAGTACAAAAACAGGGGTTCTACCATGGTGCGGTGCGCTGTTGTAGAAAAAACCCGACCCAACAATTGCTCATGCTGGGTGGGTTTCAGAGAATGGATGGAGTAATTTAATCCGTCACAACATGGATAAAGTGATGAGTATCACCGGCATCGCGGCATACTACGATATTGCAGTAATGAAACAAGATACCCGTATTAGGCTCAATATTCCCGACATCACCACCGACAGCCACAAAACCTGCTCTAGGGACGCCACAATGGCTAGAACCCAATTTGTCGTAAGTAGCAGGTTGCAGGCTGATGGAATCGTAACCTTCCAACGTTGCACAATCATGCTGATAGTCACGTAACTGTTCACGAGCTTGCAACTGCCACAGCTTGAGCTATGCTTGATGAATGAACGATCTGACCATCACCACCGATTTTACCGACATTGCGTTGCCCACCGATTTGGCAGCCTCCCAGCAGCTTAACCGTGATCTGCTGACGTTGGTGGTTGCTTTGCAAGCACGGGTCAAACGACTGGAAGCGGAACTGACAGAACTAAAAGAACGCCTGAATGACTCCTCCAGTAACTCCTCTAACCCACCCTCACGGGACACGCCCGAACAACGCGCCCAGCGCGAACGCAAACCCAAAAGCGCGCTAAAACGCGGCGGTCAGCCGGGGCACAGCAAACATGAACGTGCCTTAGTGGAGGAATCGCGGCTGGACGCTATCCAGCACTATTATCCTGAAGGCTGTTGCCGTTGTGGGGGTCATCTGGCGATGGAAACCACACCGAGCCAGCGTCATCAGGTGTTTGACCTGCCGGAAGTCGCTTACCATGTAACGGAACACCGCCTGTATGCGGGTACGTGTACTTGCTGTGGGAAACGTCAGGTAGCTGAGTTGCCCGAAGACGTCCCCAGTGGGCAGATGGGAGCAGGATTGATCAGTTGGATTACCCTGATGAACGGGGCTTGCCGCCTATCCACGCGGCAAATCCAGTTACTGCTGGAAGAACAATGGCAGTTATCCTTCAGTAGCGGTGCGATCAGTGAAGCGACTGCACCCGTCAGCGGTTGGTTAGCGCCTTTATATGCGCAGGCGGGTGAAGCGGTGCGTAGCAGCCCGGTGGTAAACGCGGACGAAACCAGTCACTACCGTGGGCGCGAACGTGAATGGTTGTGGGTGATGTGTTCGCCACAGGTGGTGTACTTCATGACGCATTACTCACGCGGCAAAGGCGCAGCGGATGAATTGTTGGGTGCATTCGATGGCATACTCGTGACCGACCAGCACGGCGGCTATAACCACCACCCCACTGAACGGCGGCAACTGTGCTGGGCGCATATCATCCGCAAGTTCAAAAAAATGGCACAACGTTACGGGCGTGCAGGCATCTTAGGGAAACGTTTACTGCGTCTGGCACGCCTGATTGTCCACTTACATAACCGCAGGCTCGCAGGCGCTTACGCTGACAGACTCTACCGGCAACGCATGGATAAACTCCGCGAAGCCTTCCGCCAGACATTGTTGGCAGGTAGCGGCTTACGGCAAGCACAACATCCTGATAAGCCCACTAAAACCGCCAACCAGTGCCAACGTTTACTGGATGATGAGCTTATGTTATGGACATTTCTGCGTCATCCCGGTGTTCCTCTGACCAATAATGCCGCCGAACGTGCCATCCGCCCCTATGTCATCTGGCGTAAGACCAGTTTTTTCAGCCAATCTTTCCGGGGCGACCAATTCCGCCCGTTAATACTGACTATTGTGGAAACCTGCAAACGCCTAGGTGTCAGCGCTTACCGAATTATCCGCCAGGCGTGCCAGCAGGCACTGACCAAAAAACCAGTGACGGTGCGTTTGCCGATTCCTCCACCGCAAGTACTGAATCCGGTTACTGGATTTCTTGCCGCTTAAGGGGAGCTGTTCCGTGAACAGTTACGATAGTCACTACCCCATAAGCGGCTAACGGCACGGGGGTTACGCCCGTGATAAGCGGCTTTCACTTGTTGCACTAAGCGTTCAAGCCAATCACTTGCCTGATCAACCACTGGATCAACTTCAGCAGCGGAAACAGTGTTCGCCAATACACCCACACCACCTACAACAGCGGTAGCCTTAACCACATCCAAGAAGCCACTATCCGCATCCACACTGACATCAGGCAATACGACTTCTGGCACTTGCAATGAAGTGTCAGGCAGATCAAGCGCTGGTGTTTTCAGAGATACATCCGGTACATCGAGATCAACTTCTGGCAGATCAACCTCTGGTATTTTCAGGGACACATCCGGCACACCAAGATCAACTTCTGGCAGCTCAATATCCATCTCCGGTAAATCAGGGATCGGCTTGTGCGGGTCAACCCCACTCAAATCCAACGTGGGAACATTTACCTCAACATCCGGCACATCAAGGCTTGGCGCTTTCCATGATACCTCTGGCACATCAATCTCCGGTGCAGCAAAAGCGACTTTAGCAGCTACGCCAGCACCCGCAGCAACCACTGCGGCTTTTGCAGCATCCCACAAACCACCGTTTACATCCGCATTGACATCCGGCACATCAACCTCTGGTACTTTCAAAGACACATCCGGCACATCAAGATCAACTTCTGGCAGCTCAACCGCTGGTACTTTCAAAGACACATCCGGCATATCGAGATCAACCGCTGGCAGGTCAACGTCCATCTCCGGTAAATCAAGGATCGGCTTGTGCGGGTCAACGCCACTCAAATCCAGCGTGGGAACGCTCACCTCAACATCCGGCACATCAAGGCTTGGCGCTTTCCATGATACCTCTGGCAGCTCAACCTCTGGTGCTTTCAGAGAAACATCTGGCACATCAATCTCCGGCACTTTCAACGACACGTCCGGTAAATTAACCTCCGGCTTCTTCCAAGACACATCCGGTACATCAACACTGGCATCAAACTTATCACGTGCGGCTACCACCGCTCCAACCGCTGCGGCTGCGCCCCCCACCACTGTCGTTACGGTGGGTACATTCACACGCATAGAACCATTCTCACCAACCGCCACTTTCGGTCGATAGGTTTCAGGCGCATCTATAGGGCGATAATTATGCAACACTGGTGCTTCCACCTCAGCCCTGCGGCACAATAAGGATTTCAGGAAACGACCAAGAAAATATCCCAGCACAAAAGCCGCGAGCAACCACAGTAGTGCCTGTATCAAAAACATCGTCATGATTTAATCCTCTTTCCCTGAGCGTGAAAACCAACCCATTACCAAGCCGAAGACAAACGTCAGCAAGAGCCACATGAACAATTCTGAAAATAAATACAGCATAACGTTATCCCTCCTTACTCAGGGTTGATGTCAAAGGTAATGCGACGATTCTGCGAGCGCCCAGCTTCATTATCGTTTGAAGCAATCGGCTTGCTTTCACCAAAACCAGCGCTCTTGATCAAAGCACTATCAACGGGTGTGAACAAAAGTGCGGTGTCCTGTAGACTAAGATGGCATCCCCTAAAACCAGAGAAAAAGGACTTTCCCATGTTGACAGTTAGCTCCCGCGACCAAAAACTTTTAGAAGCCTTGAACCGCAACCCAGCATTAAAAGCTCGGATGGAAGGGCTAATCGAGGTGGTTGAAAATGCCGGTGATGACATTATCAAAGCAGCAGACGCCGAACAGCGGGTGATAGAAGAACTGCGCCAAATGGGAAATGATGCGATCACTGCATGGGCAAACAAACGTGTAGAAAAATGCACAGCCCCAGCCTGTGAAGAAGGCATTGGGAAGTATGTAAAGAGTGGAAAAAAAACTGTCATTGGCACACGACCTACGGAAAAATCCACATAAGCGAACCGGTCTACCGGATTCCCGGCAAGCGTGTCCGCCCCTTTAGCCAGAGTGCCGAGGTTGTTTGCCGAGGCTGTTCGCTCCCGCTGCAACGGGCGGTGACGGACTTTGGGGCGGACTGTTCATTTGCTCAAGTGCCTGATAAATTAGAAGAACATTACGGGATACGGCTGGCATCCAGCAGCATCCGACACATCACCGAAGGTCACGCCAAACGCATCCATGAATCCCAAGTGTTGATAAAAGACTATCCAAGCACGTTGGGAAAAGCCTATGTCATTGCCGAAATGGACGGCAGCATGATCCCCATCGTCGAGATTGACGAAACAGCCCCCGACAAGCGCAAAGGCAAAAAGGAAAGCTGGAAAGAAGCCCGCCTGTGTCTTGCCCACGCCAAAGGCAGTGCTACGCCAACGTTTGGCGCAATATTCGGTGGCACGGTAGAAGATGCTGGAAAAATCTTATTCGACACCGCCTGCCGTGCTGGATTTGGAAAAAGCACGTTCCTCCATGCGGTGGGTGATGGGGCAAGCTGGATCAACCGTCAAGTGGATGAACAATTTGGCACACAAGGACATTACCTGATTGATTTTTATCATGTTTGTGAATACCTATCAGCAGCATCCGCAAGCTGTTCATGCCTCAAGGACAAGGATAAATGGTTTGCCAAACAGAAAAAAGCCCTACAGGATGGTCAAGCTCAAGCGGTCATCGACACACTGAAACCTTTCCTCGAAGCAGAAACGGTAGAAGACAGTAACGCCCCAGTACGAGCTTGTCACCGTTACCTGAGCAACCGCATTGAGCAACTGGATTACCCGACAGCAAAATCCCTCGGATTGCCCGTGGGGTCGGGCGAAATAGAAAGTGCACACCGTTACATCATCCAGCAACGCTTAAAAAAATCGGGGGCATGGTGGAAAAGTGATAATGCGGCGGATATGTTGGCGTTGAGGGTCATGCGGGGAAACCAGCAATGGAAGCATTATTGGCGAAACACCGCTGAGGCGGCATGAGGTTTACCGCACTTTTGTTCACACCCACTATCAACACCCTGCTTGACAAGGTATACCTTACAGCGTCAAGACCTGAACATTTTTAAAGGTTTGAAAATTTGTTGTCATCAACTGGGTCAGTTCTTTCTTGTGATCGGTATCCAGCTTGTCGAGACAGTTGGTGATGGCCGCCTTGAAAGCGGGAAACTTATCATAGTATTTCGAGTACAAGCATTTTTTCTTGACGAACTTCCACAACCGTTCAATCAGATTGAGGTTGGGTGAATAGGTCGGTAAAAATAATAGTTCAATATTGAGCCTTTTCGCACAGGCAAACACGGCTTCACAGCGTTGATACTTGGCATTATCCAAGACCAAAGTGATCGGTATTTTGAGTGCTAACGCTGCAATTTTTTCCAATAATTCACACACGCTGTTAGCGTTGATATAGGAGTCGTTAGTGATCGTGATGAGTTGTAGCGTTATCGCATTGAGTGCGCCCAATACGTTGTAGCGTTGTCGACCACAGGGGGCTTTGATGAATACGCGGGAAAATGACCACAAAAACCCCAGAAACGGTGCTAACACGAAGTGGGCGGCATCGACAAAAAAAGGGCGCGTTTGCCCTCCTTAGCCTCCTGAATGCGCGGTTTTAGTTCATTTTCCAGGAACTTTTCTTGTGCTTCCACATCAGCTTTGGCGGGTATCATCCCCACTTTATGGATGTCCATCCCTATTTTCTTCATAAAGACACGTACCCTGTCCTCACTGCGTTTGATGCCTGTCAGCTCCTCAATCTTAGCGGCTGCCGCCTTGCTGGTTGCGGGGGGATATTCACGAAAATAGGCTTCAATCTTGTCTTTATATGCCATCAAATCACTCTGTGGTTTATTGAATCGTATTTCTTTAAGAGCTTCTAAACCGTTAGGTTGTAGGTAGGCGTTTAGGTAGGCAAGCAGCGTGGCTTCTGTAATCCTTTCCAATCGTTTGATTTCCTTATGCGTCAACTGTTGGGATTTCAGGTACAGCACGGACATTTTCTTACGGACTCTGGGATGAGGATGGCGCTCCTTCCAGTAGAACAGCTCCGCTATCTCATCCTCAGTGAAAGTGATTTTTAATGTCATACATTACTCATGGCTGCTTTTGTTACCAGTCATCTAACCATATTTCCTTGATCAAAAAAACTATTTTATGGCACGGACTGGTATAATCCTTCACTGCACCTGCACGTTGTTCACTCAACTTCTGATTGTAAGCATCGTTACCCACGTTATCGGTATGCCCACTCACTTGAATACCACGACCGGCAATCACATCCTTACACGAAGACACGATTCCAACCAAGGAATCCAATAACGCAATACTGTCCCGCTTAATGGCCGACTTATTGGTTTCAAACAAGATAGTTTTGCCTTGCATGGCATCATTCAGTTGCTGCTGGCAATCCATCACCGCTTGCTCTTCTTGCGCAGGAACAGCCGCTTTTGCAGCATCTGTTGCTTGAGCCGTTTGAGTTGGCTCTGACGCTTCGACCATAAGCTGATCCGTTAAGTTATCGCCCAACACTTGCTGGGCTTTAGCTAACAAGGTGGCTTTATCGGCATCCGATGGCAGTTGACCACTGATGCTATTACCGTCTGCTGATATGTTGAGAACAACATTTTCCAAACCTTGCAAAGCAGGTAACAAGCCTGACAAACCACTCAGCCAACTAGCAGGCGCAATACCGTCAGTCAATTGCAGTTGGTTATCGACTTGTGCAGCACCATACACGCCTTGTGCGGCACTCACCGCTGCATCAATGTCTTGCTGCGACCCCATCACACCTTGCAAAACCACTTTACCGTCGATTGTTTGAAGGGAAAAGCTTGGAGGCGTTAATACGGCTGGGGCTTGCGCCGTTTGTGTGCTTTGGGCGGCATCAGCAGACGCTTGCGTGGTAACAGGCAATGGGTCAACGACGGGTGCTGTCGCCACAGGTTCAGGCGTCGCCGCCACTTCAACTAAGTTCTGTACTTCACGAACACCGTAAACACCTTGGACAACCTTAAACGCTGCATCACGGTCAGCTTCTGAAATTGCCATACCGTTAAGTTGGGCATCACGCCCTCGTTGATCAAGATTGACTGTAGCCCAATCCATACCCGCAGCCTTCAATGCGGCTGTACCACGGGTTGTCAAATCCGCTTCAACTGTTCCCTGACGTGCACCTGTCATCAGTAAAAACAGTAAGGGTAAACCTAACAAGGTCAGTAACCACCACCACAGCGCAGGCAATTCGCCGCAACAGCAAGAGCGTTTTTCTTCCATAACACTATCCTTTGGTTATATTGTGAATATCCAATAGTCAGTGTAGTAGTATTTTTCTTACTAAATTTTTTAAAATACCAAGCAAACGGGTAATTTTTTCCGTCTACCGGTATTATGCGTTTAAGAGGGATTCATTACCCCCAGCAGCGCTTTAACACTTGACAACAACAACAGCCACCGCCATAACCATCACCCCTTTCACGACCATACAAGGTGCAACCTTCATGCTTTTCACTACATCGCCAGAAGCTTTCAAAACCCGCTTTGCCGATGGTTTGCAACAGATGCTTACACCCGACGGCTTAGGCGCATTTATTTTGGTACTCGCCAACAGTATGCAGGATGCGGAATTGCGCCAACGGCTCGACAAGCCATTGCACCAGACCTTTGCACAACTGCAACAATGCAAGCCTGATGGCCCGGTGGATGATGTCGCCACCTTCGCCGCGCTACTGGAAACTGGCATTGAGATGTTCTCTGACTGGGAATATGAACGGGTTGAACCTTGGGAATTGGTGATCAATCCATTACGTAGTCTGCGCCCTGCACGCGTATCGGGTGAGGTATTCAGCGAGATGTACCAAGGATTTGCCGTCGACAAATTTCATTTCAATAAGCCCTTCCTGCGCCCAGAAATCTTGTGGGAAGGCATCGCAGAAGGCATGAATTTGCGGGTATTGTATAACAAATTTTCATTTGTACCTTGGCACATGCTGATCGTGCCTGAGCCACTCGCCACCCTGCCGCAATTTCTGACACAACATTACCATGAACGCATGATGGCATTGACGACCAACACAACCACATACTTACCGGGTTTTGGTATCGCCTTTAATAGTGTTGGGGCTTATGCATCCGTCAATCACTTGCATTTTCAGGGATTTATTCGCCCCTTACCCTTTCCGGTGGAAGCCGCTCAGTGGCAACATAACGGCGGCACACAAACCTACCCGCTGCACTGCTGGCGTGCCGATTCTGCACAAGCCGCATGGGAAATCATTGAAGGGTTGCATCGGGCTAATCAACCTTACAACCTGCTTTACCGCCCAGGAGGGTGTTACATCATGCCACGCAAGGGGCAAGGCACCGTGAGCTTACCGGACTGGCTGCAAGGCATCGGTTGGCACGAGGTATGCGGCGTCTTTACCTTAGTGAAAAAACACACGGCTTTGCGCATGGAGAGAGAAGTATTCACACAGGCATTGGCTCGCTTAGCTGATTGAACAAAGGGTAATAATTGTGAAATACCACCTGACCGGTTTTGGCGTTTCAGCTTTGGTACATGTCAGCCTATTGCTGGCTAGTCTGCCGTTGTTACTGTGGCAGGATAAGCTGGGAAAGGTGGAGGAGCTGCACCCCATACCATTGTCATTGGCACAATTTGCTCCGCCCCCCCTGCCACCCGTAAAATCGCCAGCACCTCAAGCGGTAACCGAACTGCCCAAACCGGAACCTAAGCCTGTCGAAAAACCTAAACTCAAACCAGAAAAGAAGCCTGTCGAAAAGCCTAAACCTAAACCAGAGACAAAGGCAGCCGACAAACCCAAGCCCCGACCACAGCCCGCACGCGAACGCGAGCCGTCACCGACTCCATCACCACCAGCCGCCTCAGCATCGGTTGCCCCTGTTGTTCCGCACCCAGTAACACCTGCCCCGCGACCAGCAGCCAAGTCTGTTCCCACGAAACCGGCTCCCGTAGCAGATAACAACGCTGCCGAAGCCGCTTACCGCCAAAAACTGCAAAACCTCATTGCCACGCGCAAGCAATACCCGCGTATGGCAATAAAGGAAGAGGTAGAAGGCACGGTGACAGTTTCTTTCACAATGTTGCCGAATGGCACGATCACCGGGGCAAGAGTGAGTCAGAGTTCTGGCAATGCATGGCTGGATAAAGCAGCAGTACAAGCGGTGAATGCCACATCCGGTGCATTACCCTTTCCGGTAAGTATTAACAAAGCACGGTGGGATTTTGCCCTAAAGGTGAATTTCAAACTGGATTGGTAGTAAAAGCGGCATCACCCATGACTGGGCAACACCGCTCCCGCCTTCACTCAACCTCAAGCCAAATCAAAACGGTCGAGGTGCATCACCTTACTCCAAGCCGCTGCAAAATCATGCACGAACGTCGCTTGTGCGTCGTTCTGCGCATACACTTCGGCTATCGCCCGCAGTTGAGAATTCGAGCCGAACACAAGATCAACCCGTGAACCTATCCACTTCACATCACCTGTGGTGCGATCACGTCCCTCAAACACATTCGCATCGTCAGTAGGCTTCCATTCAGTACGCATATCCAGCAAATTCACGAAGAAATCCGTGGTAAGGGCTTCAGGCTGCTGGGTAAAGGCAGCATTCAACACTCGCATCCCACCGACTAGCACGGTCATTTCCGGTGCAGTCAGCGTCAGCAATTGCGCCTTATCGAGCAACATTTCTTCGGCTGTCACTGAGTATTTGCCTTTGAGGTAATTGCGGAAACCGTCTGCCACTGGCTCAAGTACAGCGAAGGCTTCCACATCAGTCTGTTCTTGGGTGGCATCTGTACGCCCCGGTGCAAACGGCACGGTGACAGTATGCCCTGCATTCTGTGCTGCCTGCTCCACTGCTGCGCACCCACCCAATACAATCAGGTCAGCCATTGAGACTTTTTTGCCACCCGTTTGCGCTGCATTGAACGCGCTTTGAATACCTTCCAACACGCTCAATACCTTGGCAAGTTGCTCAGGCTGATTCACTGCCCAATCTTTTTGAGGGGCAAGACGAATCCGTGCACCGTTCGCGCCCCCGCGCTTATCCGAACCCCGGAAAGTGGAGGCTGAAGCCCAAGCCGTTGTGACCAGTTCGCTAATGCTCAACTCAGATGCCAGAATCTTGCTTTTCAGATCAGCAATGTCTTGCGCATCAATCAACGCATGATCGACTGCCGGAACAGGGTCTTGCCACAACAACACTTCCGCTGGTACTTCCGCACCGAGGTAACGCGAACGCGGCCCCAAATCACGGTGCGTCAGTTTGAACCAAGCACGAGCAAACGCATCGGCGAATTCATCAGGATTCTGCTGGAAATGCCGCGCAATCGGTTCATAAATCGGGTCAAAACGCATCGCCATATCCGCCGTGGTCATAATGATCGGCACACGTTTGGCTGGGTCATCTGCTGCTGGGGCAAGATTGCTTGCGGTCGCGGTTTTGGGAGTCCATTGCCATGCACCGGCGGGACTTTTGGTCAGTTCCCATTCGTTATTGAATAACATATCTAGATAGCTGTTGTCCCACTGGGTCGGCGTTGGTGTCCACGAACCTTCCAAGCCGCTGCCGATTTGGTCGCCACCTTTGCCGCTGCCAAAGCTGCTTTTCCAGCCTAAGCCCATTTGTTCAATGGCTGCGGCTTCCGGCTCAGCACCAACGTGGGTAGCACTGGCTGCGCCGTGGCATTTGCCGAAGGTATGTCCACCAGCCGTGAGTGCGACGGTTTCGTAGTCGTTCATCGCCATGCGGGCGAAGGTTTCGCGCACATCACGCCCCGATCCGAGCGCGTCTGGGTTGCCGTTGGGGCCTTCGGGGTTCACGTAGATCAAGCCCATCTGCACCGCTGCGAGTGGGTTTTCCAGATCGCGTTCGCCGCTGTAGCGTTTGTCGCCCAGCCATTCGGCTTCCGCCCCCCAGTAAACATCTTCTTCAGGTTCCCAAATGTCTTCGCGCCCACCCGCAAAACCGAAGGTCTTGAAGCCCATCGACTCCAGCGCACAGTTGCCAGCGAGGATGAACAAGTCAGCCCATGAAATCTGGTTGCCGTATTTTTGCTTGATCGGCCACAGCAAGCGGCGTGCCTTGTCGAGGTTGACGTTATCCGGCCAGCTATTGAGCGGGGCGAAACGTTGATTGCCGTGACCCGCACCGCCACGCCCATCGCTGATGCGGTACGTGCCTGCGCTGTGCCACGCCATGCGGATGAACATTGGCCCGTAGTGACCGTAGTCGGCAGGCCACCAGTCTTGCGAATCGGTCATTAGCGCGTAGAGGTCTTGCTTCAAGGCTGCCAGATCGAGCTTTTTGAATTCTTCGGCATAATTGAAATCTGCACCCAGCGGGTTGGATTTGGCAGTGTGCTGGTGCAGGATATTGAGTTTCAACTGGTTAGGCCACCAGTCGCGGTTGGATGTGCCACGCCCAGCATTGCTGGCGGCGGGTGTGTTGGCATGTCCCATAACAGGACACTTGCTTATGTCACTCATGGTGTTCTCTCCTCGTGGTGATTGGTGTTGTGTAAAGCTCCTTAATAGTTTTAGTCTTTTTGCATCAATCCATCAAGCTGATTAAAACGAACATATCATTCTATTTTTTATCAGAAATGATTGTTCGCGGCTGTTGTACGGCGCAAGTTTGTACACTTCATCGGTAAAAGCATCATCGAAATACAATTGCGAAGTGAATTCCTGCGCCTTACCGTCGGCAGTGTCTACCCGGACTTTGACGTGGATATGCACGGTGCGCCCCGGATACCAGCCGGGGTAAATGGTGGTGAACGTCACTTTGCCCTCAGCATCTGTCACCTGATAACCCCGCAGGAATTTCTTGCCAACGGTGTTGAAACTGGAATCCTCCACATCGGAATACACACCGTTAGCATCGCAGTGCCAGATGTCTACAGCGCTCTGGACAAAGGCGAGCAAGCTGCACCATTGACGGCATGGATACGTAATTGCAGTTGCAAGGGAATGCCGGATACGGTTGTGCCGTCGGTGGGATCGGTGCGGATGTCGGTACGGTTGAGCATTTCATCAACGAAATACGGGCCTTCCATTTGTTCGGGGGTAATGACACAGGCGGGTGGAGTGGCAGCACTGGCGGGTTGCCATGTGGCACGCCATGCCAGCCAAGCAACTCCGCCTGCGCCCATTGACAGTAATACCTGACGGCGCTGGCTGTTGATGGTTTCCATTGCTCAGTTCCTGATAATCAATAGAATTAACAGGATGCCTGAAGCACGCAACAGACACAAATAACACTACACGCTAACGTTTCACCGCTGGGCTGGTGGGCGAATGAAATGTCATGCAATCGTTCATCGACGTTCCCGAACACCCGTAGTTGATCGGTTTAGCACCCGCAGCTTGTTCCTTTACAGGATCGTTAGCACAAGCCCCCAACATGCCGCTTAAGGTAATGGCTATACACGTTTGCCAGGCTTTGGCTAATGATTTCACGAGAGTTCTCCTCAATTGATTCTGAAATTGACCGGTACTTGCACGATGGATTCGATGCTTTGCCCACCACGGGTCGCCGGTACAAAGCTCCAACCGCGAACCGCTTTGACCGCAGCAGAATCCAGTGAGTCATTACCAGAGGATTTCTGAACTCTGGCAGCTATCACGCTACCACTGGGGCTAACGTTAGCACGTACAATGGTAGTGCCTTCCGTACCCGATTCCAGCGCACGGCGTGGATACTCCGGTGGGCGCGGTGGGCGGCGGTAACGCGGGTTGGTAATCACCGGCACTTCGTTTTGAGCCTGTGCTGCCGCACGCGCAGCGGCTTCTTGTTGCGCCTGTTGACGTGCTTGACGCTCGGCGGCTTCACGCTGTTGCTGTTCGCGCATTTCCTGTTGGCGTTGCTGCTCTTCCCGCTCACGACGCGCCTCCTCGCGGCGTTCGCGCTCCTCTTGCTCCTTACGCAAATCCTTTTCTGGCTTAGGTTTGGGCAAGGGTTTTTCCACCTTCTTTTCCGGTTTCGGCTTTTCCTTGGGTTTAGGCTTAGATTGCGGCAAACAGGAGCGGCATTAGCAATAACGCCAACCCAATATGCACAGCCGTGGAAACACCAAAGCCGCTGATATGATTGGTTTTCATGGCGCTTGCTGTGCCTGTATCGAAAGGTTATTGAGTTTCTGTGCTTTCAGCAAATCAATCAATTTGACGAAATGCTCAAACACAGCCGCTTTATCAATGCGCAATACAATCAGGGTTTCTGGCTTAGCTTGTACTTTGAGCTTTTCAGCCATTTGTTCCAGCGTGATTTTTTCTTCACCAAGGAAAAACTCATTCTGCGCATTGATGGCGATTTCCAACGGTTCGTCGTCGTTCGACGGTTCGCTGACTTGTGCGGCAGTGGGCAAATTAACCGGAATCAGCCCTTGCGACACAAAACTTGCCGTGGTCAGGACAATCGCCAGCAACACCAACATAATGTCGATGAAGGGGATCATATTGATCTGGTCAAAGCGTTTCATGCGTAACCATCCTGCAAGGCACTCCAACGCGCTACCAGCACATCCACCTTACGCATTAAGCCGTTGTAAAACAGAATGGCAGGAATCGCGACGAATAAGCCAGCAGCGGTAGCCTTCAGTGCCATTGCCAGACCTAACATAATGCTGTTCACATCCAGCTTGCCTGCGCTTTGCCCCATTTCGTGGAAGGTAATCAAAATCCCCAACACTGTGCCTAACAGCCCCACATACGGCGCATTCGCACCAACGCTGGAAATGGTGGTCAGATTGCGGGTCAGCGCGACTTTCAGCAACTCAATGTGCTTGAATTCCGCCAGTTTAATGCGCCAGAAGTAAATGTAACGCTCCACCGCGAACGCCAGCATAATAAAGCTCATAAAGCCCAGCGTGCCTAGCACCATGTGATCCAGATACAGTTTGAGAAATTCCATTGTGTTAGTAAAACCTCGTAAAGTTAAGCGCAGGGTTTTACTGAACCTTGGCTACCGTGGCTTTTGGGGGGATGGCTAATGGTGTCAAGTAAATCTGCGAAAGATGGTAATTGTTACTATTTACATTTTCAAGCACTAATCTCAGTTAATACCGTGCGCTGCTGAATGTCCGTCAAAGTACGGCAACCTGTCAATGCCATCGCCACCTCCAATTTTTCCCACAACACGCGCAATACATGCGCCACGCCCAGCGCCCCGCCGCTGCCAAACCGTAAATCAGCGGGCGACCAATCAGCACAGCACTTGTACCCAATGCCAGCGCTCCCTCAAGGGGCGAGGGGAGTAAGAAGGAGATCATTATGTTGAAAAAATTGACCGTTAGTTTGCTTCTGTTGTGCAGCACCCAAGTGCTGGCTAATGAAGTGAATGTGTATTCTGCTCGTGAAGAACAGTTGATCAAGCCGCTGTTGGATGCGTTCAGCAAAAACTTTGCGTGACCCTGCTAATCAGTGGTTTGGGCTGACTTACCGCGCACGGTGTTGTTCTACAATCCCGCCAAGGTACAGGCGAAAGCTGGGGTGCGTTCAAAAGCGATGCGCTGAACTTGTCCAACCTTGGCAAACACAACGCACAGGCGGTGATGATCATGGATAAGGTGGGTTGGAAATAGCGCATTAGTGGCGAGCGGCGTACCGACTGAGACGGTTACGCTGCCGCTGCCATCAGGGATACGCCGATATTAATCACAAAATCGAACGAATCATCCCAAATAATCCATTTCACAAACGAATCAGTATTTAATAATATACCGATCATGGAAAGCAAAACGATCGACTAGCAAGATCAATCTTTCTTAGATGACATCAACTGATCACAGTAAAGGATACTGAAATGGAAAACATGACAAACGCTATGCCACGCATTAACGAGCCAGCCCCGACATTTGAAGCCCGCACCACCCACGGTGTAAAAAAGCTGGAAGATTACAAAGGCAAATGGCTGGTACTGTTCTCACACCCGGCTGATTTCACCCCGGTTTGCACCACCGAATTCATGGCATTTGCCAAACGCCAGAGCGAATTCGCCGCGTTGAATTGCGACCTATTGGGCTTATCCATCGACAGCTACTACAGCCACGTCGCGTGGGTACGCAATATCAAGGAAAAATTCGGAGTGGAAATCGGCTTCCCGATCATCGAAGACCTGAGCATGAAAGTGGCGAATGCCTACGGCATGATCCACCCCGGTGCAGCGGATACGTCCGCCGTGCGTGCCACCTTCATCATCGACCCGAACGGCATTATGCGGGCAATGGTGTACTACCCAATGACCAACGGGCGTTCGATTGATGAATTCCTGCGTTTGGTTGCAGCTTTGCAAACCTCGGATGCCAACAAAGTAGCAACCCCAGAAGGCTGGCAACCGGGCGATAAAGTCATCGTACCACCGCCGCAAGATGTCGCAGGCGCAGAAGCCCGCATGAACGAAGGTTACGAATGCACCGACTGGTATTTCTGCAAAAAATCGCTGTAATCATACCGAGCTAACGCCTAAGCAAAGCGCGGCCTGCTACTATGCAGGCTCGCACTTTTTAACCCCCATGCCCGATCAAAATTGCAGGTCACGGCAGTACGCTCGATGTTACTTTTTACAGGTCGAAATACCCAGCGGCAAATAGGCAGGACACCACCCAAGCAAGCCAGTCAGCAATGGCACTACACCCACCGCCCCCCACCAGCTTTGGTAGTACACACCCAGCGCGATCATGATCAGACCTGCGATAATACGCAGCATTTTATCAGTGGAACCAACATTGCATGTCATGGTAAAAATCTCCTGCTGCCTTGCAGCCTGTAATAACGACAGCCCATGATGGCAAACGGCAATGCGCCCCGTCTGTAACAAAGTCACGTAACTACAGGATTTGCACCTTGCGTTGTAAACCTGCCCGATCCTGCACTGTCAGCGTTCCACGGCTCAGGGCAAGCAGGTTTTCCCGCTCGAAATCTTTCAGGATGCGGCTGACTACTTCACGCGCGGTACCCAATTCCGAAGCCAGTTCCTGATGGGTAACAGCAAGCTGCACCTGTTGTGCATCCAGTTTCAGCAAATATTCTGCCAAGCGCACATCGACGCGACGAAAGACCACTTCATTCAGCGTCGTGATCACATCCGCCAACCGCTGCGACATCAGGCCAAACACATAACCGCGCCACACCTCATGTTGCGCCACCCACTCACGTAGCCGGACGGCGGGAATGACCGCAACCTGCACCGCCTGTTCCACCACCGCCAGCGCCGGGAAACGGGTCTGGCTGAGGATGCAGGAAGCGGTCAAGATGCAACTGTCATTGCGCCCAATGCGGTAAAGGGTAATTTCCCGCCCATTTTCGCCCACCTTGTATACGCGCACGCTGCCGGATAGCACGATGGCGAGTTGCGGGCAAATATCGCCTTCCCTGCACACATGCTGCCCCGCCGGGATGCTGGCAAAACCGATGTGCGGCTGGAAGCTGGCACAGGCTTCTTCCCCCAATACCGCCAGAAACGGGAATGCCTCGGCAAAACGGAATGCACTCAAACCAGACATGAATACCCTCGGTAACACTTAGCCAAACAATGCAAACACACCCAGCATAGCAAAAATCGCGGCGGCAATCCCATGCACCCACTTCAGCGGCAAATTGCCCGCCATCTTATCCCCCAGCAACACCGCCGGAACGTTGGCAATCATCATCCCCAGCGTTGTACCGGCAACCACCCAGAACAAAGAAGCGTATTGTGCCGCCAACGCCACCGTCGCAATCTGGGTTTTATCCCCCATTTCCGCGAGGAAAAACGCCACCACGGTTGCGCCGAAAATGCCGTAGTGCGTAGCATCCACCTTCACATCATCGTCATCCAGCTTGTCGGGGATCATGATCCACACCGCCATTGCCAGAAACGATAAACCCAGAATCCAGCGCAAGGCATTTTCACCCAGCAAAGTTGTAACCCACGCGCCAATTGCACCCGCACCTGCATGATTCAACAAGGTAGCAACCAAAATACCGAGAATAATGGGAATCGGGCGACGAAATTTTGCCGCAAGCACCAGCGAGAGTAGTTGGGTTTTATCGCCGATTTCAGCGAGGGCAACAATGCCGGTTGAGACAAGAAAAGCTTCCACAGCGAATATCCCGTAAAAGGGGCTGATTCAAACAAAGACGAGGAGCCGTGTCTAGTGAAGAATCCCTGTCTGGGTAATACGCGCCGATGCCGAGCATTTGCGCAGTGGCGATGCAGGTATTCGCCGTAAACGTTGGTATATCGAGGGTTACGAACGCTTCAACGAAGATGGCACACTGCGAACCTGCGTACCCAAAGGCATTGAAATCCGCACCACTATCCATAACAGCATTCAAAGTACCTTGAACGAATTGCAGGACAGTTACACCCTGTTGCTGGAGATGGCGGCGCGTTATGGCTACCGCCCTGCCCCAGTGAGCTTCAACCCAGAACAGGTAAAATTTACCCCCAACCCGCCGCTGAATGCGTTTGAGCACGAACAACAGCGCAACGAATCGCCCGAAGAACGCGATACTGCCCACATCCCCATGCTCACGTATGGGGTCAGGGCGTAAATCGCAAACGATTCCGCCGCGCCGAAATGCTGGTCAACGTGCTTCATATTGGTGGATGCAAACGCAACTTTAATGGCTGTTTCCATGAAGTGTTCCTCAGTGTCTTGTCCGAGAACTGTGAGCCGCCGTGTCAGAGCCGCCATAGCTGCTTACCTCGTAATCGTGTTTACAGGGATGTTGCAAGGGGTATGCCAGTTATCCAAGTGATTGTTAGTAATGGGTTGTTTGGTTTTGCAGGTTGTCGGGAATGCGACAATGGCAGGAGGCTTATGGGACATGTCTGACATCTGCTGATTCTGGAGAGAGTGCTAAACTGCTGGTAACATGTCAGGTAAGCGCACTAAAAAATCAGGAATATTTTATGAATATACAAACAGTTGAAAACATCTTACATGAAGCAGAACGCCTGACCTTCAGTGAGCAATTGACGCTGATCCAGCGGTTGCTAGATGGTTTGCGGAAAACCTCAACGCCTGTCACGCAAACAGGCGAACTATCAACGCAACAACGACTGAAGCAAGTGCTGGCAAAACCTGCACGGCGCAAACTGAAGTCGCTGCAACTGGATACCCGTGGTTTCCGCTTTAATCGGGAAGAAGCCAATGAGCGATAGACCCTTTTTTCTCGATACCAATATCCTCATCTACGCCAACACTGCCCAAGATCCAGCCAAATAGGAAATTGCCCAACGCTTGGTTACATCGGGAGACACCATGACCAGTGCGCAGGCACTCAATGAATTTTGCAACGTGTTGCGCCGGAAATTCCCCGACAAGTTTGCGGAAGTCGAAGCAGTTTTACAGGATATTCAAGTAGATGTGGAAGTCGTGCCGCTCACTGCGGAGATAACAAAACGAGCAGTTGCCATCTCCAAACGTTACCTGCTGAGTTTTTACGACAGCCTGATTTTGGCTGCTGCCTCTGAATACGGCTGTAGTGCTGTATTGAGTGAAGATCTGCAACACGGCTTTAAGCTAGATACAGGGCTGATGGTAATCAACCCATTCCTTTAATCAATGCCGCGCCTGCACCCCTTCCCCATCCCGCTTCTGCGCATAAATCGACTGATACGGGTGAATTTCGCCCTTCTCCAGCGACAGCAAAATATTGGCAATGTCGAACAGCGTTTGGCGTGTTCCCGTATACCCAATCCACTGCCGCTGATACCCACCCAGCAAGTCGTATTGCGGGAAACCTGCACGTAACAGCGGAATACTCGGCCGCAATGCGGTTTCCTGCCCGTGCGAATTACAAATCAGCACTTCGGCTTCATTGGCTTCCGCCGCCTTTTCCAAATCTTCCAGATCGCCGATATGCACCTTGTCGGCGGCGATGTGCTTGAGAATCGGCGCATTCGCCGGAGCAACCGCCGCCACGGTATACGCGCCGTTTTCCGCCAGCAATTGCGAAAAGGCATTGAGCAAATCCGGGTCAGCGGCAATGGCAAAGCGCGACAGGCCGAGCATGAAGTGCGTATCCAGCATCGCATCCTGCAATTGCGCCCGTTGGCGTTGCAGCTTGGGCGGCACAGGTTCGGCGGAAAGCGTGTGCAGGGTATGGACAAACTGGTCGTTCACCGCCAGCCCCATCAAATGGTCGAAGCGGTAATCCGGCACACCCGTTTTCTGGTGCAAGGTATCCGCCGCCGCCGTCAACGACGCGCCAATCACCAACGTTGCCAGCGAATCGCCCAGCGTTGCCATTTCCGACACCAGCGTGCCGCCGATGGTCAGCGGGCTGACGTCTTCATCCGGCAAATGCCCATCAAGCGAATCCGACAAATCGGGGATCACCACCGGGCGCAGGCCGAACAGTTCGATGGTGTCTTTCAAGGCTTCCAAATCGCCGGGGGTCAGCGAGGCATTCACCAGTACATTGACCTGACGCGGACGTTTACCGGGTTGCGTACCTGCGGTAGCGGCATCGGGGAGGTAAAGCAAAGGCTGTGCCAGATGCTTAATGCTTTGTTTTTATAGTAATTGTTTGCTGGCTGATTGTGGGAAATGCTACAAATCGTTAATCAAGTAGGGGGTGTGAACAAAAGTGCGGTAAACCTCATGCCGCCTCAGCGGTGTTTCGCCAATAATGCTTCCATTGCTGGTTTCCCCGCATGACCCTCAACGCCAACATATCCGCCGCATTATCACTTTTCCACCATGCCCCCGATTTTTTTAAGCGTTGCTGGATGATGTAACGGTGTGCACTTTCTATTTCGCCCGACCCCACGGGCAATCCGAGGGATTTTGCTGTCGGGTAATCCAGTTGCTCAATGCGGTTGCTCAGGTAACGGTGACAAGCTCGTACTGGGGCGTTACTGTCTTCTACCGTTTCTGCTTCGAGGAAAGGTTTCAGTGTGTCGATGACCGCTTGAGCTTGACCATCCTGTAGGGCTTTTTTCTGTTTGGCAAACCATTTATCCTTGTCCTTGAGGCATGAACAGCTTGCGGATGCTGCTGATAGGTATTCACAAACATGATAAAAATCAATCAGGTAATGTCCTTGTGTGCCAAATTGTTCATCCACTTGACGGTTGATCCAGCTTGCCCCATCACCCACCGCATGGAGGAACGTGCTTTTTCCAAATCCAGCACGGCAGGCGGTGTCGAATAAGATTTTTCCAGCATCTTCTACCGTGCCACCGAATATTGCGCCAAACGTTGGCGTAGCACTGCCTTTGGCGTGGGCAAGACACAGGCGGGCTTCTTTCCAGCTTTCCTTTTTGCCTTTGCGCTTGTCGGGGGCTGTTTCGTCAATCTCGACGATGGGGATCATGCTGCCGTCCATTTCGGCAATGACATAGGCTTTTCCCAACGTGCTTGGATAGTCTTTTATCAACACTTGGGATTCATGGATGCGTTTGGCGTGACCTTCGGTGATGTGTCGGATGCTGCTGGATGCCAGCCGTATCCCGTAATGTTCTTCTAATTTATCAGGCACTTGAGCAAATGAACAGTCCGCCCCAAAGTCCGTCACCGCCCGTTGCAGCGGGAGCGAACAGCCTCGGCAAACAACCTCGGCACTCTGGCTAAAGGGGCGGACACGCTTGCCGGGAATCCGGTAGACCGGTTCGCTTATGTGGATTTTTCCGTAGGTCGTGTGCCAATGACAGTTTTTTTTCCACTCTTTACATACTTCCCAATGCCTTCTTCACAGGCTGGGGCTGTGCATTTTTCTACACGTTTGTTTGCCCATGCAGTGATCGCATCATTTCCCATTTGGCGCAGTTCTTCTATCACCCGCTGTTCGGCGTCTGCTGCTTTGATAATGTCATCACCGGCATTTTCAACCACCTCGATTAGCCCTTCCATCCGAGCTTTTAATGCGGGGTTGCGGTTCAAGGCTTCTAAAAGTTTTTGGTCGCGGGAGCTAACTGTCAACATGGGAAAGTCCTTTTTCTCTGGTTTTAGGGGATGCCATCTTAGTCTACAGGACACCGCACTTTTGTTCACACCCTCAAGTAGGGGGATTCGTGACAGGACACAACATTTTCACATAGGTGTTTACCGAATGACATGAATGGTAATGGGCAGCGCCATTTCCTGCCAAATTTTGTCCGTGGTCATTACATCCATTTTGCGATCAATGCCTGTCGCAATGCAGGCGCGGTCAGCGAGTGACAGGCCAAAGGGTTTGGCTTGTTTCCAAAGGCTTGCGCCGATTTCGGCTTGGTCGATGCTGAGCGGCATGATTTTTAAGCCGGTTAACTCTATTTCGGCACGAATGTCCGCTGCGTCCGGGTCATGCACCGAGAGTTTCTGAATCACTTCCGACCAGTTGACAGTATTGATAATGGAGCGGTGCAGCACAGCCTGCACGTTGTCCGCACCTGGCTCGTCCTGTAGCAAGGCCAGCAGCGCCGAAGCATCAAGAATCATGGTTTTCCTTTGCCGCTTCCTGACGACGTTCCTGAATCAGCTCATCCGCTAGGCTCACAGACACGTTGCGGAAACGGTTTTGCAGTTTTTTCACAATATCGACGGGTTTTTCTAGGATGATAGATTCATTTTCAAGCCTCAGGCGTAAGCGTTGCCCCTCCTGCAAATTCAGGGCTTTACGCATCGCCATCGGAATGACGAGACGACCATTTTGTCCAATGGCGATGGTGCATTCTTGCATGACTGTTACCTTGGAAGATTTGCTTAGATTGTCTTTTAAAGATAGTGGTAAATATACCTATTGGCAAATAAATCTTTTGCCAATGATTACTTGCATGGCTGGCGATAAACAGCTTGCAGCAGTATCGTGAACCCAACAAATCGTCCTGAACCCACCATTCAAACGACCGCAAAAAAAATCACAGGTGATTGATAAAAAGTGGAAAATTCAGGCTGGCACGTTTCCTGCTTTAACCCTGTTTATTCGTTCACCTGACAGGAACACACCATGAGCAGCAACAAAACACTGGACAAAATCCAGCAGCAAGTCACCGAAAACGCGGTAATGATTTACATGAAAGGCACGCCCGACGCGCCCGAATGCGGCTTTTCCGGCAAAGCGGTCAGCTACCTGAAAAAAACCGGGGTGGAATTCGCCTACGTCAACGTGCTGAAATCACCCTTCATCTACGAATACTTGCCGCGCTTTTCACACTTCCCGACCTTTCCGCAAGTTTTCGTTGGCGGCGAATTGATCGGGGGTAGCGACATCGTGGAAGAGCTGTACAACAGCGGTGAATTGCAAACCCAACTCGCGGCACTGGTAAAACAAGGGAAACTGCCAGAACCCAGCGTTTCCGCTACCATCAGCAGTGAACCGGCAACCGCCGCTAACAATCTGGTACAACTCACCCTGTAATGGACACCACGCAAACGGTACGTGCCTACCACGAACGCACCAAACACCGACTGGATGCCTACGCCAAAGGGCCGCAGTATCTGGACTGGGATCAACAGCCGAACCCGTTCCGGCGGTTTGCTGGCGCGGATGTGGTGGAGTTGCCGTTGGAAGAAAAGGGGGGGATTGCAGCATTACTGCAACTCTCCCTCGGTCTATCCGCGTGGAAACAATACGGCCCTGACCGCTGGGCATTGCGTTGCAACCCATCCAGCGGCAACCTGCACCCCACCGAAGGCTACGTTATCGCCAACGGTATCGACGGGCTGGGCGATGCTGTTTACCACTACGCCCCCCACGAACACGCACTGGAATTACGCGGCAAATTGGCTGACAGCGATTCCCCGCCCCAACTCCTGCTTGGCTTGAGCAGCATCGCGTGGCGCGAAGCGTGGAAATACGGTGAACGTGCTTTTCGCTACGTGCAACTTGATGCCGGTCACGTGCTGGGCGCAATCCGCTATGCCGCCGCTGCCATCGGCTTACAGGTAGAACTACTCCCCGTCACCGATACCGAAATCGCCACTTTATTAGGACTCGACCGGACGGACGATTTCACCGGCGCAGAAGCCGAACACCCCGACATGCTACTCCGCATTCACACAGGTTCTGCCGCCCCCTTCCACCTCCCCACCGTCACCCAATGGCACGGCAAAGCCAACGCACTAGGCGGCCTCCCCAAATACAACTGGCCAATCATCGAAGAAATAACCACCGCCACCGTATCTACCCGTAGGGGCGTATTGCATACGCCCTCTTCACTCGCAACAACCATCCCCCAACCCAACCTAATCCCGCTTATCCGCCAACGCCGCAGCGCCCAAGCCTTCAGCGGCAAAACCAGCACCCTACCCCGCGACACTTTTTACGCGATGCTGTCTGCCTTACTGCCTGCCAACAATCCCGTGCCGTGGGATGTATGGACACTGCCCATTCGCCTCCACCCAGTCTTATTCGTACATCGTGTCGAAGGCTTACCCGCTGGCCTATACGCCCTGCCCCGCCATGCAGCAGCCGCAACGACTTTGCGCTCTGCGATGAACCCCGATTTCCGCTGGCAAACCCCAGAAGGCTGCCCCGATAACCTGCCGCTGTTCCACCTGCTGGAAGCCGATGCCCGCAAAGCCGCCCGCACGCTTTCCTGCCACCAAGACATCGCCTCCACCAGCAGTTTCAGCCTCGGCATGTTGGCAGAATTCGACGCAGGTCTGGCAGAAGGCGCACCCGTTTACCGCCACCTTTACTGGGAAGCAGGCTTAATCGGGCAAGTTCTCTACCTGCAAGCCGAAGCCGCCGGAGTACGCGGCACAGGCATCGGCTGCTTCTTCGACGACAGCGTACATGAAGTATTGGGGCTGCAAGATACCCAATTCCAAAGCCTCTACCACTTCACCGTCGGCAATCCCGTCATCGACACCCGGCTGGAAATGTTGCCCCCTTATTCCCACCTACCCAAAGAACGCCAGCCATGACCGCAGCCGAAGAACTCGCCGACCTGAAAACCCGCATCGCCACGGTATTCGCCCAACGCGAAAGCCTCAAACAAGCGATGGGTGAAGGCAAAATGCCACCTCGCCAAGGTTTCCAAGCACTGGAAAGCGTGGATGCGGAACTTTCCGCGCTGGATTTGCGTTTCAAGCAGTTGTGGGATGCGCAACAGGCTACTCCTAATGACTTGTCGCAAACCTAACAGCCATTATCTATGATAAAACGAAAACACAATTAATAACAATAAGATAAGGCATCTGGCACAAGACTTGCTGATAACAGCCCAATAGCATCAGCAAGGCGAACACCATGCACCACAGCAAGCGTTTCATCACCATCAACGACACCACCCTGCGCGACGGCGAGCAGTCCGCAGGCGTGGCTTTTTCCCTCACGGAAAAGCTGGCGATTGCACGCGGGCTGGATGCATTGGGCGTACCCGAACTCGAAGTCGGCATCCCCGCGATGGGCGAGGAAGAACGCGACTCCATCCGCTCCGTTGCTAGCCTTGGCTTGAATGCGCGGCTGATGGTGTGGAGCCGGATGCGCCGCGACGACATCCTGCTGTGCCGTGATTTGGGGGTGAACATGATCGACATTTCCATCTCGGTTTCCGACCAGCAAATCACCCACAAACTCAAGCGTGACCGCGCTTGGGTATTGCAGCAAATCTGGGCGCACGTACAAATCGCCAAAGATTTGGGCGTTGGCGTGTGCGTCGGCGGGGAAGACGCTTCCCGCGCTGACCGCGATTTCCTGCTGCAAGTGCTGGCAACGGCACAAGCGGCAGGCGCACAACGCTTCCGCTTCGCCGACACGGTGGGCATCCTCGAACCGTTTGCCACCCACGACTGGATGACATCGCTGCGAGCGCATACCGACATGGAAATCGAAATGCACGCCCATGACGACCTCGGTCTTGCCACTGCCAATTCTCTCGCCGCTGCCCGTGCGGGTGCTACCCACATTAATACCACCGTCCACGGTCTTGGTGAACGTGCTGGCAATGCACCGTTGGAAGAAGTCGCGCTGGGCTTGGGGCGTTTGTACGGGCTGGACTGCGACGTTAACTTGAAACGCTTCCCCAAACTCTCCTTGCTGGTGGAAAAAGCCTCCGGTCGTCCGGTCGGCTGGCAAAAAAGTCTGGTCGGCGAAGGCGTGTTCACCCACGAATCCGGCATCCACGTCGATGGCTTGCTGAAAGATTCGCGCAATTACCAAGGCGTCGACCCAGCGGACATGGGGCGGCACCACCAACTGGTGCTGGGCAAACATTCCGGTAGCCACGGGGTGCAACGTGCCTACGCCCTGCTTGGCGTACCGCTGGAGCATGAACAGGCCGAAGCCATTCTTGCGCTGGTACGGCGTTTTTCCACCCAACACAAACGCCCACCGACAGCGGACGATTTGCAGCAGTTTTTGCAACAGACATGTGTGGCGGAGGTGGGGATATGTCATTAGAAATACCCGGATTACCCCCCACCCTAACCCGTCCGGCGGCTCAATCGCCGCGCTTCGCCCCCCGCAAGGGGGGAGGGAACAAGAGTTCCGCCCCTCATTCTTCCTCTTCGCCCCCTTCACCCCTTGCGGGGGAAGGGCTGGGGATGGGGGGGTCTCCCTTTGGCAATTAATCACCGAAGACATCACCTGCGTGTTCCAGCGTGACCCCGCCGCCCGTTCGCGCTGGGAAGTTGCCACGCTCTACCCCGGCATTCACGCGGTCATGTTGCAGCGCATCGCCCACAGCTTGTGGAAGCGCAACTGGCGCTATTTCCCGCGTTTCATTTCGTACTTCGCCCGCTTCTGGACGAATATCGACATCCACCCCGGTGCGAAAATCGGGCGACGCTTTTTCATCGACCACGGCGCTTGCGTGGTGATGCTTGCCTGAACAAGAAGACGACAGCGCGGAATGCCATCATTGCGATGCCCGTGATCTGTGCGACGACGAATTACCTAACACACCCATCACCGAACATCCGATTCACTTTAAAAAATCAGGGGACTAACATCATGGATTTGCAGGATTTTGAAGCCGAAGACCTTTATTTCAACGCCGCCATCGACCCGGAGGTTGCCGCGCTTCTGGAGGAAGCTGCCAGCCTTTACCCAGAACCGGAGGCCGAAACCCTGCTACTTCGCGCTTATTTCCTCGCCCCCGAAGATTTGAACGTACTGGTCGCGCTGTACCGCTATTTCTACTACCAGCACCGCCTTCGGGATGCGCTGAACGTGGCACACAAAGCCATCGCCGTCAGCGGCAAACGCCTGCACTTGCCGGAAGACTGGCGGCATTTAACCCGCTTGCATCTGGGGCAAGGCGTGCTGGTTTCCATGACCCTGACGCGCTTCTACCTGATGGCGCACAAAGGCGCGGGCTATCTGGAAATGCGCTTGGGGGAACTGGCGGATGCGGTCGGGCGGCTGCAAACGCTCGTGGACATTGATAGCAATGACCGGCTGGGTGCGAAGGCGTTGCTGACGCTGGCGCAGGAGCATTTGTATGAGCAGCAAGGGGTGGCGGTGTTGCGTAGGGCTGCGGGTTAATTCCTCTTGGACTAACGCAATTCCGCCAGAATCACCCGCTGCGTATCCAGCATGGAGTCAGCGATGAAATCCAGAAACGGCTCAATATCCCCCCTATCCGCTGCTGCCAAGGCTTGTAGGTAAATCCGCCGTTTGGTGGTGCGCACAATCACGGGGGTATAACCTTGTATCAGCAGGATCAGGTTCATCAGTATCCGCGCCCCACGCCCGTTGCCATCATCGAAGGGATGAATCCGCACCATGTTGTAATGGGCAATTCCCGCCACCGTGACCGCATGAAGCTGGCTCAAATTTGCGTTCACCCAGTCACACAATTGCTGCATTTCCAGCGGGACTTGTAACGGTTCGATGTAATGGTGGATTGAACCGTCTTGTTGCAACACATGGTTCGGCTGCGATTTGTATTGCCCTGGTGTGGCGGGCTTTTGTACCCGTTGCCCTTGGGAATTCAGTGCAGGGGTAGATTGCACACCAGCCAGCAATAAGGCATTGAGTTCCTTAATCAACCCTTCGCTAATGGCGCGTTTTTGTGCTACCACGTCAAACAGCAGGTCGATGGCTTCGGCATGGTTGCGAGCATCGAGAAAGTCCTTGAACGGTTTGCCCTCTACCGTCAGCCCTTCCTGCAAAAAGAAGATGGTTTCGCCAAGCGTCAATGTGCTGCCTTCGATGGCGTTGCTGTCATACGTCCATTCGGCGCGAAGCTTTTGCTGGATGGGTTGCCAGCGGTCAGGTTGTTGCGCACGCAAACGCTGGATGTCGGCTTGCGCGGCATCAATGGCTGCCAGTTTGCTGGTCAACTGGGCGGAGGTCTGGAACTTGTAGGAAGGGTTTTGCATATGTCTAGTTGAGAATTTCATCACCGGGCATGGGGGGAACATCCGCCACACGGTCAAGAATGCGCTTGAAAGCACTCAAGTCTGCCCGTGCTGCCCGCTGGAGAATCAGGTTTTCGGCTTCCAGCACCGCCAGCTTTTCGGCAATGGCGGTGATGAACAGTTGGTTCATGGAAACGCTGTCACGTTTGGCGGTTTTACGCGCTTGCTTCAACAGGGAGTCTGGCAGGCGCAGTGCGTATTGGCTCATGGTTACACCTCTCGTTGTTTCAGGTTGCGCAGGCATTCGCTGGGGTAATCGTAGCGACATTCCAATGCGAGGCTGCGGGTTGAAAGTCTTTTACATTGAAGGTCACAATGGCTTCTGCCATGCCGTTCACGGCGAGTTCCAGCACCATATCGTCTTTTGCATCAGTCAGTTGTGGTCGCCACAGGTAATGAATCAGGATTTCGTTACCACGCAGGCACAAGACATCCAGCACAGTATCCACTTCGTCAAGCGTCAAATTTGTCGCTGCTAGGGTATCCGGCCTTTTCAGCACATCCTCGGCACAGACAACAAAAACGGCAGGTTGCCTTGCCAAATGCGTTGCAAAAACTGGAAGGATGCGCCATGTTTGGAACGGAATCCGGCAATGATGACATTGGTATCAATCACAAGTTTCATATGGTATGTGATATTACCTTGTATCGCTGAAGCTGCCAAGAAAAGGGCAAAAGGTCATCATGCACGTTACGGTTTAATGTTCTTTTCCCCACAATCCCCGACCGCCCGTCCCTGTACCAAATCCGACACACCCCCACACCAATAACACCCAAACCACTGAATAACAAATAATTCTCCAACATGGCACGCCCTTTGCTTGATCTTCCTCATTTGGCACAAGGAGTACGACATGACCGATACCGACCTCACCCTCGACCTCGAAGAACTGGTCAGCGCGGAAGACTTCCTCAACTACTTCGACATCGCGTTTGACCAGACCGTGGTGCATGTCAACCGCCTGCACATCCTGCAACGCTTCCACAACTACCTGACGAAAGAGCCGAAACCAGCGGACGACGATGGCTTGCGTGAGCAATACACCCGCCTGCTCACCAAAGCGTATACCGACTTCGTGGGTTCGGATGCCAAGACCGAAAAAGTGCTGAAAATCTACCGCATGAACGAACCGCAAACCGCTTTCGTCCCGCTGGAAAGCCTGTTCGGGAAGGGGT
Source organism: Candidatus Thiothrix putei (assembly GCA_029972225.1). Lineage (NCBI taxonomy): Bacteria > Pseudomonadati > Pseudomonadota > Gammaproteobacteria > Thiotrichales > Thiotrichaceae > Thiothrix > Candidatus Thiothrix putei. The sequence continues at coordinate 1,364,684 of CP124756.1, read as the reverse complement.
AACGCCATGCCCCAATACGAATACGGCGCGAAAGTGCGCGTGATCCGCAACGTGCGTGACGACGGCACGTTTTACGGCGCAACCATCGGCAACCTACTTGTAAAGCGTGGCAGTGTCGGCTACGTGCGTGATGTCGGCACCTTCCTGCAAGACCAGATCATTTATTCAGTGCACTTCCTCGACGAACAAAAAACCGTCGGTTGCCGTGAAGAAGAGCTGATCGGCGGCGACGACCCATGGGAACCCAGCCTCTACCAATTCCGCGACAAAGTAACCACTAAAGTCACCCTCGCCATCGAAGGCGAAGTCATCGCCAACCCCGGCGATGTCGGCGAAATCCTCAAAGTGATCAGTGGCTTGCCGACAGGTTTCGCCTACCATGTACGCTTCCCCGGACGCACGCTGCAAGTCCCCGAAAAGCTGCTGGAGGAAGTCCCCGATGCCTAACCTAAGTTTCGCCATCATGGGCAAGCCGCCCGCCTACCGCTACCACCTGCTGCGCAATGCGCTGGAAGCCTTCCAGAAAAACCTGCCGCATCTGGACGAAAAAGAATTCAACCGTGTCTGCCAACGTGCCGACCGCAGTTTCCACCTCGAATCACTCGCCTTACAAAGCCCCGAAGCCAGCCAAATCCTCATCCAGCCGGAACGGGTCGACATGGCACTGCAAGAAATCGCCGACCGTTACCCCAACGACGAAGACTTCACCATCGACCTCAGCCAGAACGGTTTAACCCCCGACACCCTGCGCCAAGCCCTGCAACGCGAATTGCTGTTCGACGGCATCCTGCAAAAAATCGCCGCCCGCAGCATCACCGTCGGCGACATCGACGTACAGCTCTATTACGAGATGAACCGCGAGCGTTTCATGCAGCCGGAAACGCGACTGGTGCGGCAAATCCTCATCACCGTCAACAACGATTACGCCGAAAACCAGTACGACACCGTGCTGCAACGCATCCGCAGCATTGCCGCCGAAGCTACCGGCAATGCCAAACAATTCGGCAAGCTGGCACGCCAATATTCGGAATGCCCGACCGCAATGGAAGGCGGCAAGCTCGGCAACCTGCCCTACGGCAAACTCTACCCACAACTCGATGCCGCCCTGTTCGCCCTGAATGCGGGGCAAGTCAGCGCCCCCATCGAAACCGAACTCGGCTTCCACCTGTTGCTGTGCGAACACATCTACCCCGCGCAACAAGTGTCTCTGACCAAAGCCAAAGCGCAAATCCGTACCCAGTTGCAAGAACGCGCCCAGCGCAACTGCCAGAAAGAATGGTTAAAGCAATTGCAAGCCACCACCCCGGAGGTATCCCCATGAGCGATAAAACAGCCGCCTGTTCCTTCTGCGGACAAGAGCAAACCGCGCACATCCCGCTGATTGCCGGGATGAACGGACACATTTGCGAAGCCTGCGTGCGCCTTGCCCACCAAGTCATCAGCACTTGGACACGCCGTAGAGACGCAAAATTTTGCGTCTCTACCACCCCGCCACCCAAACCGCTGCAAATCAAAGCGATCCTCGACGGTTACGTGATCGGGCAAGACACCGCCAAAGAAACCCTCGCCGTCGCGGTTTACAACCATTTCAAACGCCTGAATCTGGAAACCGACAAGCCGCGCATCTGCACCCGCACCGACAAATCGGTGGTCGAACTCGACAAATCCAACATCCTGCTACTAGAGCCTTCCGGCACCGGTAAAACCCTGCTGGCCAGCACCTTGGCGCGGATCGTGGGCGTACCGTTCGTCATCGCCGATGCCACCACGCTAACCCAAGCGGGCTACGTCGGTGAAGACGTGGAAAGCATCATTGCCCGCCTGCTCGACAGTGCCGACGGCAACAAGGAACTGGCGGAATGGGGCATCGTTTACATCGACGAAATCGACAAACTCGCCCGCAGCGGTGAAAACTCGCACGGAACCCGCGATGTCGGCGGCGAAGGCGTGCAACAAGCCCTGCTGAAACTGGTCGAAGGCACAACCGTCAAAGTCCCCGCCAAAGGTCGCAAAGACCAAGCCCCGGTAATGCTCGACACGCGCAATATCCTGTTCATCGTCGGCGGCGCATTCTCCGGCTTGGAAAAACTGCTGGAAAAACGCCTCAAACCGGGTGCAAAAGGCATCGGTTTCCACTCCACGCACACGCCGGATGACCCCAAAGCCGACAAGCTGCGCCTGTTCAGCGAAGTGCAGCCGGAAGACTTGCGCCATTTCGGATTAATCCCCGAATTCATCGGACGTTTCCCGGTTCGGAATCACAACGGTCATAACCACAAAATCACCGGAATAACCGCACACCCCGCCAATAGGCTCATCGGCAAACCCAAGCGCAGGTAATCCCACATCCGGTAGCCACCAGGCCCGAACACCATCAGATTAGTCTGGTAGCCGATGGGAGTGATAAAGCTGGCAGATGCCGCAAACATAATCGCCACAGCGAATGGCATCAGGCTGCCCCCCAACTCTGTCGCCAGCGCACTGCCTATCGGAAACATTAGAACAGCAGCGGCATTATTAGTGATCAGTTCTGTAAAAATGACCGTCATCACATAAACCATCACCAAGGCAAGCAACGGGGATGCTACCCAGCCCAGAACCAGGGTTTCCGCCAGCCATTGTGCCGCCCCTGTCTTGGTCATGGCATCACCCAGCGCGAACGATGCGCCAATCACGGTCAACACGGTGAAATCCACCGAGCGCCGCGCCCGCCCGGCATTCAGGCATCCGCTCAGCAACATCACCCCCGCAGCCAGCCACGCCGCTTGCAGGATCGGAATGATCCCGAACGCGCTGAGCGCCACCATCGCCACTAAAATTGCCAAAGCCAAACGTGTTTTCTGGAAGTTGGGCGGGCTGGAATCCTCCAGCGCACTCACCAGCAGGAAGTCCTTGCGGAAACCGTACTGCTTAGCAAACTCCTTACCTGCTTCCATCAACAAGGTATCCCCTACCTGTAACCGCACGCCCAACCCCTTATGCCAGATAGCCGTAACCGAGGTTGACCAGCCCAGCAACCGCCAGCGTTTGCCCCACCAATACGCTGCCCTTTTCCACGCACATTTCCACATGGTATTCACGTACTTTGTCGAGGTTGTCGGTAACCCCGGCACTGTCAGGCAGCAAGCGGTTGCCAAACAGCAGCAGGAATGTGCTTCCCACCAGCAGCAGACTTAACCCTACCCAAGTCATGTCAAACATGCCCAGCCCCTCATGCCCGCCTTTTTGCAGTAGGCCGTTGACCACCAAGTTAGTGCTGGTACCAATCAGGGTGCAAGTCCCACCCATGATGGCAATGTAACTAAGGGGTAGCAGCAATTTGGAGGGGGGCAGTTTCAGGCGTTTGCCCCAGTCCTGCACCGCCGGGATCAGCATCGCCACCACAGTGGTATTGTTGAGGAAAGCACTCAAACCAGCGGTTGGCAGCAACAGGCGCAATTGCGCCCCGCGCACACTGGAGGGTTGCCCCAGCAAGCGGCGCGTGATGCACTGGATTGCCCCGGTTTCACGCAGACCGGCTGCCACAATATACAATGCCGCAATCGTCATCAGCCCGGTATTGGCAAACCCGGCAAAGGCTTCATCCGGTTGCAGGATGCCTGTCACCATCAGGATGATGAGGGCAGCCATCAATATCAGATCAGGTGCAATCCGCGACAATGCCAGAAACCCCAGTACGCCCAGTACCAGCACAATAGCCAGAATACCTTCCCAACCCATGATTGCCTCCCTTTAACAAACCGTCTCTGCACCAACGGTATTGATTGGATTGAAACTCTCCTTTTGTTTATTACTGGGAACTCGCAAGTGGGGTGCGTATGATCCCGCCACAAACTGGGCAATGAGGATCACGCGGCAATTTGAATCCCATCCACTCCCGTCAAACAACAATACCCGCCCTGTCAGCGTTTCACCACTGCCAACAATTAGCTTGATGGTTTCCAGTGCCTGCATACTGCCTAAAATCACTGCCATTAAGTTAAGCCCATAGCTCAAAAACAATGCTTCTTTTTGCGTTTATGGTAATTGAGCAAGCGATGGGCGGAGGACTGCTGGCGGGGAGGGTTTCTGCCTTTCCGGTCAGCATTGGGGCTTTGCAGGAACAGTGCCGTCATTTTCTTCAGCAGTTTGTGACTGCTGATGCTGCTGTTGAGTAGGTCGAACGCTTGGTTCTTGATGATATTGAACGCCATGCCCCGATTGACCGTTTGTCGGTGTTGGGTGTAATGCCCCAGCGCAGGTGGTATAGCGCCTTGAATTTGGCTGTCAGCACCTTCGCCCTTGAGCATGGCGCGGGCGGTGGCGAAGGAGGCGGCAGAACAGCGGATGGCAAAGGCGCGTTGCTGTTGGGTCAGTTCCGCCAACAATTCGTAGGAGGCATAGTTGCGGTCAAACGTCAGCCGACGCCGTGTGTGGGAGGTGCTGGATCGCCAAGTCCACTTCATACGCATCGCCCCGTGTCAGGGTAGCATCGACGGCTACCCGGTTGAGGACATCGTACAACACCGAGGCCAAGCCCATCGCGTGTTTCCCTTCGATGACCGCCTCTTTACCTTTGATCGAATAACGGTGCGTACCAAACACCATGCCCATCTCATCGGTATCCGGCAAGCGAATTTTGGAGCCATCCACGCCCAATATCCGGTAGCCCCAGAAGGTTTGGTACACGCCATCACCGTACATTACCTCCACCACCGCAGTCTGGTTCAGCTCAATGAAGGCGGTATGCCGCAGTTTATGCCGTGCTTGCGTGTAGGCACTGGCAGTCACTGACTCCACTCCGGCTGCCTGCATCGCTTCATTCACCATACTTTGCAGCGGTCACTCAACTTGGCGATATGGGGGCTTAACTTAATGGCAGTGGTGGTGTAGATGCAGTATTTGCCCGATCACCAGTCAACATCAAGAGATGAAGACTGGCTCGAACTGTAATTTGGTGCCGGCACCACGAATCGAACGCGGGACCTACTGATTACAAGTCAGTTGCTCTACCAACTGAGCTACGCCGGCTTGGGAGACGCGAATATTATAGAATCATTTCAGACGATGCAACTATTTTTTTGTGCACTTACTGCTCTAATCTATGAGCGTTCTCGTAGCACCGACCAACGGTATTATTACTGTACATTCACCTTAATCAATTCCTCCCCATCCGGGTCAGTCACATGCACCGCGCAGGCAATGCACGGGTCAAAACTATGGATGGTGCGCAAAATCTCCACCGGCTGCTTCGGATCATACAACACATGGCCTTGCAACGACGCTTCATACGCCCCAGCCTGATTCTGCACGTCACGCGGCCCCGCATTCCAGGTACTCGGAACGACAGCCTGATAGTTGGCAATCTTCTGATCCTTAATCACAATCCAATGCGCCAGCGCACCACGCGGGGCTTCCATATAACCCACACCCTGCGCTTTGGAAGGCCAGCTTGACGGCTCCCACAAAGTCTCGTTGAAGGTTTTGGTATCGCCCGCCTTGATATTGGCAATCAAATGATCGAACCATGTTTGCATTTTGTCGGCGATGATTTTGGTTTCCAGCGTGCGGGCAGCCGTGCGCCCCAAGGTGGAATACAGCGCATCCACCGGCACATCCAGATATTTCAGGGTGTAATCAACCAACGATTTGGTGTGTTCGTGCCCGGTGGCATACAACATCAGTACACGTGCCAATGGTCCCACTTCGACCGCCTGCCCTTTCCAGCGCGGCGATTTCATCCACGAATACGACTGATCGACTTCCAGTTGCTTATACGGCGGTTTCGGGCCGGTGTAATTCAGCTCGGTTTCGCCCGCATACGGATGCAAACCTTTGTCCTTACCCTCGCTGTAGTCGTACCAAGAATGCGCGACGAATTCCTGAATCTGGTCTTCAGCATTCAAATCCACCGGATGGATTTTCGACAAGTCGCGGTTAAGAATCACTCCAGAAGGAATCAGGAACGACGCGGGGTCATCCATGCCTTTTTCAGGAAAGTCGCCGTAAGTCATGAAATTACCCAAGCCTTCGCCCTGCTTGAACCAATCCTTGTAAAAACTGGCAATCGCCAGCGTATCCGGCACGTAAACCTGATCGACGAATACCTGCATTTTCTTGATGATGTCCTGCACTTGCGACAGGCGTTTCATATTGAGGGCGGAATCGGAATTCAGATCAATCGGGCAAGGCACGCCGCCGACGAGGAAGTTAGGGTGCGGATTTTTACCACCGAAAATGGTGTGCAATTTCACCACATCGCGTTGCCATGCAAGGGCTTCGAGGTAGTGCGACACTGCCATCAAGTTGGCTTCAGGTGGCAGTTTGTAAGCCGGATGCCCCCAATACGCCTTGGCAAAAATACCCAACTGCCCCGCTTCGACAAACTTTTTCAGCTTGGCTTGCTGGTCAGCAAAATAACCGGCGGAAGAATTCGGCCAGCTTGGGGAAATCTTTTGCGCCAACTCAGACGTGGCTTTGGGGTCGGCACTAAGTGCGGACACCACATCCACCCAATCGAGTGCGTGCAAATGGTAGAAATGCATCACATGGTCATGCACGTATTGCGCCGCGATCATCAGGTTGCGGATCAGTTGCGCATTGGGCGGAATGCTGTAATTCAGCGCATCTTCCACCGAGCGCACCGAGGCAATGCCATGCACCAGCGTACACACACCGCAAATGCGTTGCGCATACGCCCATGCATCACGCGGGTCACGCCCACGCAGGATGATTTCGATACCGCGCACCATAGTCCCGGCGGAATACGCCTGTTCGATGGTGTTGCCATTCATTTGCGCTTCGATGCGTAAGTGGCCTTCGATGCGGGTGATAGGGTCGACAACGACACGTTCAGTCATTTTAGTATCCTCAAATGTCGTTCAGGAATTGCTCAAGGAGGCGGTACTGGGCTTCGTTTTCCTCGTGCATGGATTCATCGGAGGCATCAATGTGCCCACAAGTACGTGCCATCCGTGCATTGACTGCGGCTTCCCACGCGGGGGCTTTGGCCTGCTTGTCGGGGGCAACTAAGGCGGTAGCCGCACGGGCGACGAAATAGCCTGCTTGTGCTTGCCAATCGCTGTCCGAACCGCACCGGGTATGGCTGTCGAGCGCGGCAGCTTTGGCTTGCTTGAATGCCACAGCGAGTTCGTCAGCAGTGGTGTCTTCGTTGGCAGCAGCGTCTACCGCTTTGGTGACGGCGGGGTTGAGTGCCAACACATTGCGCACGAAAGCTGCACCAACACGGCGTTGCTGCGCCAGCCCCAACTTATCGAGTGCCTGTTTGAAATCGGTATCTTGGGTGATCATGTTGCACCTCCTTTCGCATCAGGAAGAGAAATCCCCCCTAACCCCCCTTTTTCAAAGGGGGGAACTGGATTCGTGGCATATCTTCTCTTGCCTCCCCCTTTGCAAAAGGGGGATTGAGGGGGATTTTCTTCAAATGTTCCGCAATCATTTCAGTCAAGCCCAACACCGGGATGTCCATCTGGTTAACTTCCATGCCTTCTTCCAACTGGATGCGGCAGTTGGCGCACGCCGTTACCAGCGTATCTACATGCAGTTCGTCCAGTTGCTTTTTCTTACGCTGGAAGGCTTTAAGCTTGACCTCTTCGGCATCTTCGTTGGCACTCACGCCGCCGCCAGCGCCGCAACACCAGTTAAGCGTGCCGTGATCTGCCATTTCCACGAAGTTTTTCGCCACCATATTCAGCAAGTTGCGCGGCTGTTCGACCACACCGCCACGGCGTACCAATTGGCAGGGGTCGTGGAAGGTGAGTTTGGATTCCTCGAAGCCTTCGGTTTGCAGCAAACCTTCTGCCCGCAACTCATCCAGCACTTCGACGATATGTTTGGCGGCAAAGGTGTAAGGGCGACCGATTAGATTGGGCCCTTCCCAACGCAGTGCGGTGTAAGCGTGACCGCATTCGGGGCTGATCACCGTTTTGACTTTGAGCTTTTCGGCAGCAGCCACGACCCGGCTCACCAGTTCCCGTGCAATGTCGGATGAACCGATTTGAATGCCGGAATTAGTGGCTTCAAAGCATTCACTGCTCAACGTCCAGGTTTTGCCTGCATTGGTGAGGATTTTGGCAACTGCCCCCAAGTATTCGGGGTAGTTCATGATTTCCATCGACGACAGCATCAGCAAATATTCCGCGCCTTCTTGGTCAAACGGCACAGTCAACCCACTGGATTTTTCCAGATGGCGCACTTGGGCTTGCAAGGCGGGGAGTTTGCCCCCCATCGGGCTGCCGATTTGCACCGCACGGGTGGATGCGCCAATCAAGCCTTCGGGCGCGTGCCCCGAAGCCACCATACCTTCGCGCATCCGGCGGATCATGTAGGTAATGTCATTCCCCACCGGGCAAATCAAGGTGCAACGTCCGCACAACGAGCAGTTGTTGTAAACCAGCTCCTGCCATTCGGCGAGTTCGGCATCGGTAACGGGTTTGCTTAAACCCAGCTTGGCTTTGAGCTTGCCGATCAGGGTGTATTCCTGTTCCCACACACGCCGCAACGGTTCGAGTTTGTAGATCGGCGTAAAGCGTGGCTCAGGGTTTTCGGTGTAGAACAAGCAGGCTTCCGCTCACATCCCGCACGACACGCAGGAGCTGAAGAAACTTGCCATGGTAATCCAGCGAAATCGCATCGAAGATCAGCCCTTCGAGACTGGGGCTGTGCGAGCGGGTTAGGGATTAGGTGTTTGCATCCTCATTTGTGTCTTCCTCCATCGCCAGAATCGTGGTCATGGCTGCCAAGCCTTCCTTAATATCGTCGCATTGGGAACGCAGGATTTCCGGCACATGCCCTATTTCGATGAAATAACCGATACGTTTGTCGTTGCCGTCAAAGTGTTCAATGCGCCAGACACCCGCGTAGCCGCTTTCGCGTAAACGGGTTTTGCCCAGCACATTCAGGGTAAGGTCGATTTCGCCTTCCCCTAAAAATTCGTCGAGTTCAGCATATTCCTGTGGGGAAAAGGGCAAGCTGTGTAAGTCGATCATGCCGTGAGTGCCGTGCGCGATTAACTCGCTAAGTGCATGGCGGATTTCGTGCAGCACCGGACGTAAATTGCCTGTGGCAATGCTGGCAGCATGAACAGGAATATCATTTAAACTCATTTAGCTATCTCCAACTTGGGTACTTGATGGGGAGTACGAAGGTAGCAAGGTGGATACGCCTCGAACTCCCATTTTTGTAAAACATTAGCCGCCAAACGGCCTGCCAGTGGAATATTATGTTTAACTTTCAGGGTAGGCTCCTCGCCCCACGCGAATGATTGGTACTGAATACCCACCAAAGCGCGACGTTTAGGCAAATGCCCTGTTAAACGTGCAATGTCCATTAAATCCAACAAACCCACCTCATGGGCACTGTGCTTAGCTGTACCCAAAAAATGATCCATCTCCTCATCTTCGTAGCAGCAAAGCGTGCCGGGCGGGGCGTGTAACTCCACCGCATCTAACACCAATAAATGCTCATGTTCTTCAATCTCACTAGCAAGAGTAAAACTTAACGTTCCACCATCTAGATAGGTAACATCTGGAAATAGTGGAAAAAACTTCCGCATAAAGTTAAGCACATGAATGCCAATGCCTTCATCTCGCAATAAACTATTACCAATACCTAGTACCAACATAATTTTCACTTATCTTCTAGATTGCCATATGTACCATTGTGAATACTTTCGATGATAGACGCTTGACATTGGTCAATACAAGCGGGCATCAAGCCGGTAAGATTAGAAAACCTTGACCTGAATTAGGAAAAACGGCTTGTGTCTGACACTCACGATACAAATATGGACGCTTTCACTATCAACGCCTTACAGGAACGCATCGATAACTACCTGCAACTTGCGGCACAAGTGAGGGTGGATGATTCCCCTGATACCATTCACGATTTCCGTATTGCATCCCGTAGCGTGTTGGCTGTAGAGCCGTTACTACGTGCCACTAGCAAGACCAGAAAATGGCGCAAGCCGATGAGCCGCTGGCTGAAAGCCCTAAACCAGTTACGTGACCTGCAAGTCATGCAGGAGCGGCTAGGTAAAAACCCGGAATTAAACCGGGAACTGGAAGCGGGCATCCAAGCAGAATTATGGGCATGGGGAGTTCTGCGCCCCAAAATTGCCGATAAGGCTTTCAGAAAACGTCTAGCAGCTTCACTCGAACATTTTTTTCAGCATTGTGAGAACCATCCTGGCTATTTTACGGTGACAGCCTTAGCGCTATGGTGGAAAACACTGGGAAAAGTTCAAGCTCGCCTTGCTGCCGTCAAGCAAGATGAACCCGCCACACTTCACCGCTTGAGGATAGCCGTCAAAAACCTGCGCTATCTGGTCAATACTTTGCGGCATATCGGCGCTATTCCAACGGATGCAAATGCCGGACTGAAGCACTGGCATGACCTACTAGGCGATATTCAAGACAGGCAAGTGGCAGAAAGCTGGCTGGATAGCAACAGAGCTGACCGGGCATTATCTATCCAGCAACTAGCGGAATCAGCAGCTTTATGTACACAATTCAAGGAAGAGCAATACCAGTTTCAGAGCATTCTGATTCGACTGGATGCCACCGTCACTACCCACCTGATAGCAATCGACCATCAGCGATCCCGGTAACGAATAGCATGACCAAACAAGTAGATGCAGACCGGCAAACCTAAAATCAACCCCCAAATATGGAACAACTTGCCGCCCACCGTCAGAATAATCAGCACGATCACCGGATTCACCCGCAACCGCGCCCCGTAAATCAGTGGATTGAGGATGTAACCCTCCACCAAATGAATGATCGTAATCATCGCCACGCTCAATAGCATCAAATTCAGTCCTCCCGTATTTAATGCAATCAAACAAATCGGAATCGAGCTAATGAACACACCAGCTACTGGCACAAAGCTAAACAAAAACACCAACACGGAAAGGAACGCCATGTGTTCTCCCATTCCCAACACATGCAACCCAATCGCCGTCAATAGCGTATTCACACACGCAATGTAAAACTGTGCCTGCATCGCGTGTCCTAACACCTTACCAAATTGGTAAATATTGTCAGCCACCTCCACGTAAATGAAACGCAAACGGGTGTTTTCCAAGTCACGCACACTGGCAGCCAGATGCGGCAAATCCAACACAATCAGGAATGCAAACAGCAAAGCCAGTAAAAAAGTCGTCAAAAGAGCTAATGCCTGACGACTCACATTGGTTAACTGATCCAGTGCTACCTTGACCGCTTCGCGACCATCAACGGACTTCTCTTTTCCAGTCAGCAAACCGATTAACAACCCCGTTGGTGAGTCCCGAAATGCCCGTTGCACTGGCGGTTCTACACTATTAGTGACGACTGAGCCATTCTGTACAGGTACAGCCCATTCTGGAGATGTCGATGTAGACTGCTGTGCAGGTAAACGCCTTAGTTCCGGGATAGCCTCTTGCAATAAGGGGTAACGCTCAGCCAAGTCCAATACCTCGGTATCAATGCGCTCCATATACCCGAAAAAACTTTTCGCAAAGCCAGTTGCCTGTTGATAGACCTGCGGAGCAAGAAACAAGCTAACCGTGATAATGGCACCGAGAAACAAAGAACCCACCAACACAACCATAGGCACACGTAGCCAACGCATCCGCCGGGTCAATACATCCACAATGCCTGATTGTAGATAAGCAAACACAAATGTCAGAAAAATCAGAGCAAAAAAAGAACTAAGCAACGTCAGCAAACCAAAGATGATTCCCCACACCAACAAGCGACTGAGCATGGGTAACACATGCTCCCAACGCACTCGCGGCTGTCGTGGAATCGGGCTGGGCAACAACCCCGCATTATTGTCATTATTCGGTAGCATCCATCAGTTCTCGGCAATGGTGAAGCGATGCATTATACCACTATCGTGTTAAAGTATCGTGGCATCGCTATCATCACCAGACAGACGCTTATGCTCGAAACACGCACCCTTGCCATCGCCACTCATGACGCTCCTATCCTGCATCAACGTGCACAAGAAGTGGTCGACATACAGGTTCATGCCATCCAAACCTTGCTGGATGAGATGCTAACAACCATGCAAGCTGCTAATGGTGTTGGAATTGCGGCTCCCCAAGTGTTTGTTCCCTTACGTATAATCATTGTTGCCTCGCAGCCCAATAAACGTTACCCCGACGCGCCTTTCATGGAACCTATTGCGATGATCAACCCGGAAATCCTCTGGCAATCAGACACCACTTGCAGCGGCTGGGAAGGCTGTTTGAGCGTACCCGACACACGGGCGCAGGTAAAACGTGCCGAACGCTTGCGCATCCGCTACTGGACACGCACGGGAGAGCAGGTGGAAGCGGAATACAGCGGATTCGTCGCACGAATCATCCAGCACGAATGTGATCATCTGGATGGCATCTTATTCCCAGAACGTTTGGCAGACCCCACCGAAACCGTCAGCGAGGCTGTGTTTCAGCAAATGGAAACCATGCGTCTAGCGCATTAAGGATCACAGCAGCATGGAAACCTTCGGCAAACGCTACCATCCCCCCGGCACACCACCGGGTACGCTAACCCGGCACACCACAAGCGATACCACTCATATCCGCCTGTTTGAATACGACGGTGAAAACTTCAGCGAAACGCATTCCCCCACACAGCAGCAGTGCCAAGACGCGCAACAAAACACCTTGGTCGATTGGCTGGATGTCACCGGCGTGAACGATCCGATTGCTATCCGTGAATTGGGGGAAACCTTTGGGCTACACCCCTTGGCACTGGAAGATATTCTCAATAGCGGACAACGCCCCAAAATCGACTTCCACGAACAACACGCTTTTCTGATCCTCAACCTGCCCCACCTGATTGAGGATGATATTGTATTGGAACAAGTCAGCGTATTCGTCGGTAATGGGCATTTGCTGAGCTTTTGCAGCGGCGATGGGGCGGCCTTTGAGCCAGTACGCCAACGCCTGCGACAAGGTTTCGGGCGTATTCGTACCCGTGGCGTGGATTACTTGCTGTACGCACTGGTGGACGTGGTGATCGACTCCGCGTTCCCACTGCTAGAAGATATTGGGGAGCAAATTGAAGTGTTGGAAGATCGGGTGTTGGAAAACCCTGATAAAGCCATACTCAACACCCTGCATCAACTCAAGCGTGACCTATTGCTATTACGCCGTGCCTTATGGCCACAACGTGAAGTCATTAGCCGCTTGATTCAACACGATGCAGAATTAGTCAATGCCGCCATGCGCCCGTATTTTAGCGACTGTTACGACCATGCCGTACAAATCATCGACCTGATCGAAACCTACCGCGAAATGCTCAGCGGCATGTTGGATATTTACCTGTCCAGCCTGAGCAATCACATGAACGACATCATGCGTGTACTCACCGTGGTCGGAACTATTTTCATTCCACTGACTTTCATCGTCGGGGTTTACGGCATGAATTTTGACTATATGCCCGAACTACAGTGGCGCTCTGGCTATTTCATCGTCTGGGGGATCATGATTTTACTCGCTATTGGGATGTTGTTAGCTTTCAAATGGCGTAAATGGTTGTAAGTAGGAGTACAAACACCACAATAATTACTGCGCCCCTTCCTCCAACAAATCCACATAATCTTGCAGGGCAACTACCCGTGCCTTGACGACATCAGCACGTTCACCTGCCATCACGGCAATCCACATGGTGCCATCCATTTGCGCGTGGATTGCATTAATTAACTCAAATTCCTTATCACGCTGTACAATCCATGCGCGTTGGGCTTGTTTGAGCGCATCCTGAGCGGCTGGTTTGAGTTTACCTTGCAAGGCTTTATAAACACGATTCAGTTCAGTATCCCAATCCTTTTCTGCACGGCTGAAACATTCCAACATCCCCGCCGTCGAATCGTTGGTGCTAAGGCAACTCTCTGTGGTCAGATCAATCGTATGCTGGGTCGTTTTTGCCTGCACCGGCAGCGTAAGAACCCAAGCACAAGCAAACACTAAAATGTATCGCATCAGACAGCCTCCCGGAATAATCCAACTTACATATACAACACCAGTTTGGCATAAGCATAGACGCAGCCTAGTAAAGCTGCCAGTGGAATCCCTGCTGCACCCAACACTAACCACAACACCAAGCGCCCAAAGGACGATTCCTGAAACCAGAAACGCGTCAAGGTGTAAATAGCAATGAGCAACAGTTCAATCAATGCCGTACCCATGATCAATACCAGCACCAGATCAACCGTTTCAGTATAACCACTCAATACCAACGAACCGACCAACGAAAAGCCGTAGCTGATGAAATAACCCGGTATTAGTAATGACAACCACCCCAACCAAAACAATGACTGCTGCCAAACAGTATAATTTGGCGTCTCAATTTTGACCATAACACCCACCCTTCTCACGCAAAGGACTCAAACACATCCAAAGCATTTATATAGGCTAGGCTTAATAATATTGCCGTGAGACCGTTATATCCGGTCGAATTTTACTGATAAAATCCCACAAACAGGGAGTTAGCGACAAGCGCGTGGAATACGCTGTACCTCAGAAGTAGCATCTACCGCCGCGCTCCATGCTTGCACGGGTGCATCGTTGCCAAAAGGCTCATCATAATCCACCCAAAATACCTCACGGGGAGCTTGCTGTTCGGTGTACTGCGCGTCATACCCTAGATAGCGGATATATTCAGCATGACGTTTGGCTTTATTTAAGTTATTGAAGAAACCCAGAGAAATGGCATTTTGATAGGGCCCTTGTGTGAGAATTTGCACGTCGCGAACATCATTTTTCACAATATCTTGCGCAATCTTTTCAGCCTCTGCGTAAGCAGCCACTGGGGGAATGTATACCAAAAAGTTTAGCGTTTCCATGCTACGCATTTTGCGTATCGATACCGCAAGACCAAAAGCACGTACCTTACCTGCCACTAATTGTGCTGCTTTTTCACTATTGTAGGGGCCGATACTGTAACAACTGCTTTGTATACCTGCCGAGGTACTGCTATACACTACCTCATCGACATCTTGACGCAACTCCAGCGGCGGAATGTTTGGTTCCACCAATACCGGACGAAATTCACGAACATCCGGCGACAACACTACATTCCAAGTCAATATTGATACGTTCAGGAATAACAGCGCAATCAGCAACTGGTACATGCTTCCTGCTCCGTAATATAGGCTAACCCCTGCATCAACAAGTCTGGTTGCAGTAGATAATCACCCGGCAACCATGAACGCAAATACTCAGCATCCCCCCCCGTTAATACCCTTACCGCAGGAGACGGCAAAGCCTGTTGCATCCGCGAACAAATTCCCTCAATCGCCCCCACTAAACCAAATAAGCAACCACTACCGATAGCCCTCCCGGTACTGTCTGCAAAAATGTTAGGTTGTGCAAATGACAAACTAAGTCTGCCCTGCGCACGCGCAATCAGAGCCTCAGCAGACAATTGCAATCCGGGCAGAATCAAGCCCCCCAAATGCCGCCCGTCACGACTAACGGCATCCACCGTGATCGCAGTGCCGCAATCAATCACAATGCTGGCCTCTCCCCCCGCTAAACGATGCGCTGCCACTAAACCCACAAAACGGTCAGCTCCCAAGGCACTAGGCTGTTGGTAGCCATTGACAATGCCATAAGCACACGACACAGAACGCACACTGTGTAAATGGATACCGCGTTGTTCGCAAGCCACTTGCACACTCTCAGCAAACAAGTGCGTTAAAACATGCACCAACGTGATATGTGCCACCTGCGGATAAGCATCCAGTAAATCTAAAAAAACACTCAATGCAGGGCGATCACCATACGCCCATGCCTGCTGGGTAGACAGATTACCCGCAGTATCAAGCTCCGACCATTTCAGGCGTGAGTTGCCCGCATCTACCAGCAAAACCATTACTATTACATTCCTAATCGCACTGAGACCTCTGCTGACGATAGATTTTTTATTGATCCATCATGCAAAATAATACGCAATTGTCCACGATGATCGACACCTGATGCAAGCCCTTGCAGACTTTCCCGCCCGCTGTGTACTTGCACCTCGCGCCCCTGCAACAAATCACGCTGCTGCCAATCCTGCTGGAATTGCGCCATATCCAAACAGGGAAAATCCTGCAAACGCTTGAGCAAACGCTGTAATACTGCCGCCACTACTGCATTGCGATCTACCGACTGACCGCTAATTTGTTGCAGGCTCGTCCATGGTTGATCAATAACCGTACCCGCTTCCGGCAACATATTGACGTTCAAGCCAATACCTATCACGACATGTGCTTGTGAACCAACCGCTTCCAGTAAAATACCACCCAACTTCTTTCCATCATAGTACACATCGTTAGGCCATTTCAGGCCGTGTCCGTGAATTGCACAATCTTCGAGCGCATCGGCAACTGCCAACCCCGTGACTAAACTCAATAACGGCAAATGTTCCAGTACTGGCGTAAAACACCAACGCAAGGAAAGGTAGATATTCGCTCCCCATGGCGATTGCCATTGCCGCCCACGCCTCCCCCTTCCAGCACTTTGTTGTTCTGCCAAACACACATCGCCACAGATACCGTGTTGCAACGCCCACGCATTGGTAGAATTCACCTCAGGAAAAACATACAGCTCATGCAAAGCCAGTAACGTAGCGCTATCCAAATGGCGGCAGATATTATCGGCAGACAACGGCTCAACGGTGAATGACATGAGCTTCCTCCCTTACATAAATCAGCGCCAACAACCAAGCGCCAGCAGCAAGCGCCGCAGCGGCATAAAAGGTATTCACAGCCCCCCAATATTCCCAAGCATAGCCACTGAATAAACTCCCCAATGCACCGCCAACACCATAACTTAAGCCGGAATATAAGGCTTGTCCCCTGCCTTGTAATTTTCCCGGAAATTGGTGGTGTATCAAATGAATCGCTGAAGCATGAAATAAACCGTAAGTAGCCGCATGAAATAATTGCGACACCATCAATACCACCCCATTATCTGCCCAAGTCCCCAACACCACCCAGCGTAAAGCGGTTAACAATAATGCCCAAACAAACAAATGCGCCGCCCCAAACCGCCCAATCAAGCGATGCATCACCACAAACAAGCCCACTTCAGCCATCACGCCCAACGCCCACATCCACCCAGTCACCTGACGTGAATAGCCGTGATCTTCCAAATAAATACTAAAAAAGGTGTAATAAGCACCGTGACTCGCCTGTTGCAACGCACACGCTAACAACAACACCCACACGGCAGGATGACGCAACACTTCACGCAAACGACTGGTTGCAATGCTTTGCGCAGCATGAGGCTTATCTTGCACCAACCCTGTTGACAACCAGATCCCCACAAACAGCAACAACAAGGCATCCATCACCACTGCCACGCCATAGCGTTCCAACACCGCTGGCAAAGTCGCTACCGTCACAATGAACCCTACCGACCCCCACAAGCGAATGCGGCTATAACGTCCAATGAGACTACCCAAATGGTTCAGAGTCAATGCCTCAAATTGTGGCAACGAAGCGTTCCAGAAAAACCCAAACCCCGCCATAACAACCGCCATCCACCCAAAGCTATGTTGCCAATACACACCGGTAAAACACACAACTGAGAGTAAAGTAGCAATACGAATAATACGCAAGCGCTCTCCAGTATGATCCGCCAACCAGCCCCAAATGAACGGTGCGACAATCTTGGTTGCCATAAACACCGCCATTAATTCACCGATTTGTGCCGGTGAAAATCCGGCAATGTTTTTCAGATACACTGTCCAATACGGCACAAACACACCGAGTGCCGCAAAATAGGCGAAGTAGAAAGCCGAAAGCCGCCCATAAGGCGGCTTTACTCCGGGGGAGGGGTTCTTCATGCTGAAGCTGGAATATCCGGTAATTCGGTCGTCACATCCGCATTCTGCCCGCGATGCCGCAACGCATGATCCATCAACGTAATTGCGAGCATTGCCTCGCAAATCGGCGTAGCACGAATCCCAACGCACGGGTCATGCCGCCCTTTGGTAATCACTTCTACCGCATCACCGGACAGATTCACAGTACGCCCCGGCAAGCGCATACTGGAGGTGGGCTTGAACGCAGTATGCACAATGATTTCCTGACCCGATGAAATACCCCCCAATACGCCCCCAGAATGGTTGCTTAGGAAGCCTTGCAGGGTGATTTCATCGCGGTGCTCTGTGCCTTTTTGCGCCACGCAGTCGAAACCCGCACCGATTTCCACACCCTTCGCCGCATTGATCGACATCATTGCGTGCGCAATGTCCGCATCCAACCGGTCGAAAATCGGTTCACCCCAACCGGGTGGCACATTAGAGGCTACCGTGGTGATTTTCGCACCGACGGAATTGCCTTCTTTGCGCAAGGCATCCATGTAATCTTCCATCGGCTGCACTTTGCTGGCATCGGGGCAGAAGAAGGGGTTATTGGCGATTTCGTCCCAATCTAAGGCTTCTGCAACGATGGGGCCGAGTTGCGACAGATAGCCGCGAATCACCACGCCGTAACGTTCCAACAACCACTTCTTGGCAATCGACCCCGCCGCAACCCGCATTGCGGTTTCGCGGGCAGACGAACGCCCGCCCCCACGGTAATCGCGGAAGCCGTATTTTTTGTAATACGTGTAATCGGCATGACCGGGGCGGAAACGATCCATAATGTCGCCGTAATCCTTAGAACGCTGATCCGTATTCTGGATGAGCAGCGCAATCGTCGTACCCGTGGTTTTACCCTCGAATACACCGGAAAGGATTTGCACCGCGTCGGCTTCACGCCGCTGGGTGGTGTGGCGACTTTGCCCCGGCTTGCGCCGATCAAGGTCAATTTGAATATCGGCTTCGGTGAGGACGAGTCCGGGCGGGCAGCCATCCACGATGCAACCGATTGCGGGCCCATGACTCTCGCCGAAGGAGGTCACGGAAAATAGTTTTCCAAAGGTATTTCCTGACATGGGGGTGATTGTAACAGCTATTCAAAAACCCGTGCAGCCCTTTTCGTCTTGCTTATTTATCTCCCATTCAGCTTTATTGATATAAGATTGCTCATACTTATCATAAAAAACAATTGAGTCAAATCGACGCAAAAGCCCGTATGAGGGAGCACCCCTCCCTCGTTTTTTAAACTTGGCTTGACCAAGCTAAGTAACAGGAACTTATCCGAGCAAATCTTTCTAAATAGAAGAAGTTTCAGCCTGTGGGCAGAGGCATGAAACAACGGGCAATAAAGTAATAACACGATTCATTAGGGGCAAGTACCATGGCAGAATGCAGTACATACCATCTGGCAGCAGTCGCGACTGGCGTAGGATCTGCCGCAGTGTCTTCCATTATCGCACCAGAATTAGGCTGGGAAATCATCGGTGTCACTGCTCTGAGCGGCTATGTTGGTGGCTTGTTGGCAGATATTGATGATATTCACTCCAGCAGTTTCCGAGTCGTGCAACGCCTTAGCCAAGTCGCTGCCGTCATTGTGCCTAGCATCCAGTTTTTCTACCGACCAGCCGATTTATTAATTGCCATACCGATTGCTTTATTCATGGTTTCACACTTTTGGGAAGTGTTAAGCCAAATCATGAAGCGTGGTGGGCATACCCATTCAGTCATCGCAGCAGTGTGCTTATCGTTAGGTGTAGCATGGGTTGCTTATTTAACCGTTGGCGCAGCGGCAGCATTACCCGCCTTTTTAGCTTCCAGCACCAGTTATTTGCTGCATTTATTGTTGGACGATCTCGATAATGCACGGTTCGTAGAAACGAAAACAGGGATGCGCTCCGCTTTGATGCCAGTAGGCAGGGGACGTGCCATTGAATTTTACAGTATTTTGGCTATCGGCTTTGTCAGCTTTTTCGCGCTATGGGGTTTTTAGCATACAACCTAAGCGACAGATTCTGGTAGAGACGCAACATTTTGCGTCTCTACACCAGCATGATTATTGCTGCTGTGCCGCAATATCGGCATGAACCTTAGCCATATCCAGCTCACGAACCTTCGCAATCACTTGTTCCAACTGCGGCTCGCTCAACATACCCGCCTCAGCAAACAAGATCACCTGTTCACGAAAAATCATCAACGTCGGGATGGAACGAATCTGGAAATGCCCTGCCAACTCTTGCTCTTCCTCTGTATTCACCTTAGCAAACACGATGTCAGTGTGGTTGTCAGAAACCTTTTCAAAAATGGGTGCAAACGAACGGCACGGCCCGCACCAAGGCGCCCAAAAGTCAATGATCACGATGTCATTGGTAGTGATAGTCTCTTCAAAATCTTGTGCGGTCATTTCCATGGTTGCCATGGCATAGCTCCTGTGTATAAAAGTAAAAAGTGGACTATTCCAACGGCGTTTCGCCCCAGCGGGGCAATAACTGATGAGGAATGCCTAAATGATCCAGTACCCGCGCCACCATGAAATCAACCAGTTCTTGCACGGAGGTCGGGCGTTGGTAAAAGCCCGGATTGGCGGGCATGATAATAACCCCCATCCGCGCCAGTTTCAGCATGTTTTCCAGATGAATCTCAGAAAAGGGGGTTTCGCGCACCACCAAAATCAGTTTTTTACGTTCTTTCAAACACACATCAGCGGCGCGTTCGATCAAATTACGGCTACTTCCGCAAGCAATCGCAGACAGTGTACCCGTGGTGCAGGGGCAAACCACCGTTGCATCTGCCACCCCACTGCCACTGGCAATCGGTGCAGCCCATTGTTCACGCTCAAACACTTGCAATTGACCCGGCTGTGCGCCATACAAATGCGTGAAATAGGTTTGAATGTCGCCTGCACGCCCCGGTAAACGGTGTTCTGTTTCCATATTGACTACCACTTGTGCAGGGCGCGACAAGAGCAGAAACACCCGATAATCGTGTTGCAACAGAAATTCCAACAATCGCAGACCGTATTGCGCACCGGATGCACCGGTCATAATCAAAGTAATGGTTTTCAAGTACCGACCATCTCAATTCGCCAATCGTGCTAACAGCTTGTCATGAATCCCACCGAAACCGCCATTACTCATAACCAGAACATGGTCTCCCGCTTGCGTACTATCCGCCACAATAGCTGCCAGCGTATCAATGTCCTGAAATAACTGCGCTTTTGCACCGATGTCTGCCACAACATCCGCCAGATCCCACCCTAAACCTTGAGGCTGATAGAGAAACACCGCATCGGCAGCTTGCAAGGATTTAGCCAATTGCACTTTGTGTATCCCCAATCTCATGGTATTAGAGCGGGGCTCCAGCAACGCAATAATGCGTGCCTTACCCACTTTTGCCCGCAAACCTGCCAGTGTGGTGGTAATCGCCGTCGGGTGATGCGCAAAGTCATCGTATACGGTGACATCACGCACCGTACCCCGCACTTGCATCCGCCGTTTCACCCCTTGGAACTCCGCCAAGCCCGCAATCGCATGTTCTGCCGGAACACCGGCATGACGCGCCGCTGCAATCGCCGCTAACGCATTGTTAACATTGTGTTCGCCCAATAACGTCCAATGCACCATACCCTGTTCCACACCGTGGTAGAGGACACGAAACTCACTGCCATCCGCTTGTAAATACTCCGCTTGCCAATCACCATCGGCAAAGGTTTCTACCGGTGTCCAGCACCCCATTGCCAAGGTATCTTTCAGGTTAGCATCTTGCCCATTTACCACCGCCAAACCACTACCCGGCACAGTACGCATCAAATGATGAAACTGGGTTTTAATCGCCTGCACATCGGGAAAAATATCAGCATGATCGTATTCCAGATTATTCAGAATCACAGTACGCGGGTGGTAATGCACAAACTTAGAACGCTTATCAAAAAAAGCGGTATCGTATTCGTCGGCTTCCACCACAAAAAACGGTGAATCGCCCAAACGTGCAGATACGCCAAAATTTTGCGGCACGCCACCAATCAGAAACCCCGGATTCAAACCAGCATATTCCAAAATCCACGCCAACATACTCGCGGTCGTGGTTTTGCCGTGAGTGCCTGCCACCGCCAACACCCAACGTTCCCGCAGAATTTGTTCACCTAACCACTGAGGACCCGACGTGTACGGCAGGTTGTGATCCAACATATGCTCAACAATATCCAAACCACGGCGCATAACATTGCCCACAACTAGAGTATCCGCATCAGCAGGTAAATCGTGTGGCTGGAAACCCTGGATAATCGCCACACCCTGCTCCGCCAACATCGTGCTCATCGGCGGGTAGATGTTAGTATCGGAACCGGTGACTTCATGCCCCTGTTCCCGTGCCAACAGGGCAATACCGCCCATGAACGTGCCACAGATACCCAAAATATGAATTTTCATGCGTGTGTATAAACCTTAACTCATGTGATTGCGCACAGCTTCTTCGATCGGAATCGGTTTAGAAATGCCATAACCTTGCCCGTAGTCTACACCAATCTCTCGCAGAATCTGTATGACCCGATCGTTTTCGACATACTCCGCAATCACTTTCAACCCCATCAAATGCCCGACTTGATTGACCGAATGCACCATCGCGTGTGCCACGTCATCGTTAATAATATCCTTGATAAAACTGCCATCAATTTTCAGATAATCTACCGGCAACGACTTCAAATAACCAAAGGAACTGACCCCTGTACCAAAATCATCGAGAGAGAAACTGCACCCCAAGCCCTTCAGGGTTTGAATAAAATGTTGTGCTAACTCAAGATTATGAATAGCGACCCGCTCAGTAATCTCAAAACACAACATAGCGGGGCTAATCCCAGCTTCTTGAATTTCATCCAGTACAAATCTCAGGAAATCCTGCTCATCCAAACTCTGCCCTGATAAATTCACCGCAAAAATGGGGCGAGGCACTTGCTGAGTAATTTCACGTAACGTTTGTAACAGTTTACGCACCACCCAACGATCCAAGCGTGGCATCATCGAATAATATTCAGCAGCCGGAATAAACTCATCCGGTGACACCGGTTGGTTGCTTTCATCATACAAGCGTATCAACACTTCATAATGACAAAATGGTTTTTTGAATTCTCCCGGATTCAGGGGGTGGATAGGCTGTGCAACCAAGCGAAAATTACTGGCATCAATGGCTTTTTTCAACCGACCAAGCCAGACCATATTACCGCGATGCTTGGTTACTTCCTGATCATTTGGCTTGTAAATATGGATGCGATTACCACCTTTAGCCTTGGCAACCCTACACGCTGCATCCGCTTCCGCCAAGATACGATTCGGCGTTTTCAGACCTTTATAAAGTGGCACAAATGCAATACTCGCCGTCACTTTTTGGCGCATCTTGTTCCAATCAAAGGCATATTGTTCAAGTTTTATGCGAATTTGCTCAGCCGCTCGAATGGCAACCGATGGCTCAATTTCTTGAAACAAAATCCCAAATTCATCACCGCCTAAACGCGCCAAAATATCTCGGCGAGCGTCAATCTCCTCTTTCAACATCCGTGAAATGCGTTCAATCAACACATCCCCGGCATTATGCCCCATCGCATCATTGACCAGTTTGAATT
Organism: Candidatus Thiothrix putei; assembly: GCA_029972225.1. Lineage (NCBI taxonomy): Bacteria > Pseudomonadati > Pseudomonadota > Gammaproteobacteria > Thiotrichales > Thiotrichaceae > Thiothrix > Candidatus Thiothrix putei. The sequence goes on along the minus strand of CP124756.1, from coordinate 1,341,230 downwards.
GATCCATCGAAATCAGACAAAACGAATGTTTAACACCGTGTTGACGCACCTGATCAATCGCCACTTTCAAGCGTAACTCAAAACTCTTACGATTTAACAGCAACGTTTGCTGATCATGCATTTCAACGTGATCCAAACGCAGTTGCATTGCATGTAATTCGGTCTGATCTCGTACCAATAACAAGTAACAAGGCTTATCTGCATCCTCAAATAACACAGGCTGTACCGTGTAAGTCACTTGCACATCATTCAACCCTGCTGTATTCAACAATGCATAGCGCAATAAGGGACGGTCATTGCGCTTAGCGATATCCAACCAACTGACAGGGTTACGGGTTAAAGGGTCAATTAAAGTAAATAATTCGCCGTAGTGCTTGCCTCGTGCACTACGAAGTTTGTAATTCAGAATTTTTTCAGCCGCAGGATTAACAAAATCAACCAAGCCATTGCTATCAACCAACACCGCCGACTCCTGAACGTCAGACAGGGAGGATACCAACATATTTTGCTGAGCCAAACGCAATTGTCGGTCAAACTGACGGCGAGCAGATAACCACCACCATACCAAAACTGCTACCACACCAATGGTAAGTAACGCGCCAAAAATGGCACTATTAGACAAAAAATCAACGAAATTGGCCACAAAAGCCCCCACCTACTATAGCGTATTTATTTTATAAACTATTATCCAATGTCGATAGTAGGCACAGACAGTGGCGATGTACAGTATTCAGCGACGAAACGCCCTATTGACAAATCAAATGATAAATACAACAGACACAACAAAGCCGACAGACTGCATGAGTACTGTCGGCTTTACCATCGAGGTGCAAAAGCAACTCAGAGTTTTTCTTTGATACGTGCTGACTTACCAGTAAGGCCGCGCAGGTAGTACAATTTAGCGCGACGAACATCACCTCTACGCTTCACGACGATGCTGGCAATGCTGCTGCTATATGTTTGAAAAACACGCTCAACACCTTCACCATAAGACATTTTGCGAACAGTAAATGCGGAATTTAGACCACGATTTTTCTTCGCAATCACCACACCTTCATAAGCCTGCTGGCGTTCTTTATCGCCTTCTTTTACGCGTACATTAACGACAACGGTATCGCCGGGGTTAAAATCCGGGATTACCTTGGTCATTTGCTCTTGTTCAAGTTGTTGAATAATCGTGTTCATGATAATCCTCTAATGCAGTTCTTCACTGCTTGTCAAACTCGTTTATATACTCGTTCAGCAACACACGCTCACTGTCGGTTAACTGTCGTGATTCTAACAATTCCGGCCTGCGTCGCCATGTTTTTCCTAGCGCCTGCTTTTTGCGCCAACGGGCAATCAGGGCATGATTACCACTTTTAAGGACTGCGGGTAACGCCACCCCTTCCAGTTCTTCAGGTCGGGTATAGTGTGGACAGTCCAACAATCCATCAAAAAAGGAATCCTGAGCTGCTGACTCATTATGTCCCAATGTGCCTGGCAATAAGCGGGTCACTGCATCGATCAGTACCATTGCACCCAACTCGCCACCGCTGAGAACATAGTCACCAATTGAGCATTCCATATCCACTTCTAAGGTAATGACCCGCTCATCTATCCCTTCATAGCGACCACAAAGCAAAATCAAACCTGGTTCTGTAGCTAATTCATTAACCAATTTTTGGTTGAGTGTTACGCCTTGCGGACTTAAATAAATCACTTTACCCGAATTGCCTTGGCGGGCATCACGGATTGCTTGCAACAGACAATCACCTTTCATCACCATGCCCGGCCCACCGCCGTAAGGACGATCATCTACCGTGCGATGAACATCCGTTGCATAATGACGTGGATTCCACTGCTTCAGGGAAATAATTCCCCGCTCTGCCGCTCGACCAGTAACGCCGCTGCTGATGACCGCCTCAACCAATTCAGGAAATAAGGTGATAACATCAAACCGCATGGGCATTAAAAATCAGGATCCCAGTCCACCACGATGCGTTTTTCATCCAGTGAAACGGATTTAATGAATGTATCCAGCACCCAAGGAAGTAAACGTTCCCGCTCACCTTGCACGACCAAGACATCATTAGCACCTGTTTCAAACAGATGATCAACCCCACCTAATAACACACCGTTAACAGTGACAACTTCCATGCCAATTAAATCAGCCCAGTAGTATTCACCTGCATCTAACGGATGTAAGCAGCTACGCGGTACGCCAATCTCACAACCTATGAGCTTTTCAGCTTGGGTACGGTCAACAACACCATCAAGTTGGGCAACAATACCTTTACCCTGAATTTGCCCATTGAGCAATTTGCAAGGCTGCCACTCATCAGCCACTTTCAAGAACCAAGGTTTATAGCCTAGAATCCCATCCAAGTGGTGTGTGTGTGAAAATACTTTGACCCAACCTTTAATGCCAAACGCAGCAGAAATCTTGCCAAGTGTTACAATGTCCGGTTGGGACATAATGATTTACGCCGCCACAGTTTCTGTAGATTCTTTCAGAAGCTTGGCAACACGCTCAGTAGGTTGTGCGCCACATGCTACCCAGTAAGCCACACGATCTTGCTCAATGTGCAGACGAACCTCTTGACCACGGGCAACCGGGTTGAAGTAGCCGATACGTTCAATGTAACCACTGTCACGTGGCTTGCGCTTGTCGCTAACGACAATGTGGTAAAATGGATGCTTTTTTGCACCACCTCTAGCCAGACGAATATTGACCATTTGAAGACCTTACAAAATTCAGTTAATACGAAGCAACCGAGGCTGCCCGAAGTAAACGCGCAATTCTACGTTAATTTCAGAAAAAGTGAAGTATTCATTAACCACTTACCCACAAAAAAGCCCCCAAGAGCTGGAGGCTTCCGTATAAGGCTACTTTTAAGTCAAGAACTCTACTGTGTAGAAACGTATTTCAACCCTGTATTACCGGGAAAATAACGGTAATGCCCCGTGATTGGCATAGCAAACAGTACATCTTCAATTTTTTCACCTTCAGCAATATTGTGAACGACTAAATGACGTCGCGGGTCAGCAGATGACTTACGGTTGACCACAATTCCAATATGCTCCTGATCCCCCCCCAAACTCCACGTAACCAGATCACCGGGACGATAGTCTGCCGCATTGCCGGTCACTGGTACGGTTGCACCGTGGCGCTGGAAAAAAGCTTTCAGATTATGAACCCGGCGATGATCAATATTGGGATCCGGGCGAGACAAACCCCACTTTGTAAGGTTGGGATACGCATGGAAATTACGGCTCATATCCTCATGCACCAAACGTTGCAGATCTATCCCCAGCTTGCGATACGAACGGATAACCGTATCCGTGCAAACCCCAACATTCGACGGCACATCACCATTAGGATAACTAATTGGAATATAACGACCGTCATAAACCACACGGTGTCGCAAACGATCCAATGCTGCATACGACAAACGCTCAGGCGTTGCCACATTGCTTCGCGCTGGCGCTGAACGCTTTACATCAACCGCTGCTTGCTGTGTTGAACAGCCAGCCAGCCCAGCAAACATCAGTGCCCCCGTCAAAATGACGGATACTCCCCATTTGGACAAGCTCGGCATATCAAAAACACTACTCATTTACCCCACTCCTGATCCTGATATCCCCAATAAACAGACTCACCGAAATAATCAATTATTATAATAATAATCCCAAATAGAACGCCAGTTTAGCCCGATAAAAGAACACCTAACCTTAATAAGTAGGGCAATCTGCACGGTAAGGCTCTTTTACTACTCCCCAACGGAAAGGCAAAGGTGCATGTGGATCAGAAACCAAACTTCCAGCTTCCACATTTTGACGCAATTCACGCAGTGTCATGTAATACTCTTCTCCCAATGTCATCTGTACCATGCAAAAATCATTGAGGCTTTTTAATTCTTGCGGTGGCGGTTGATCATTAGCAAAAACCGCTTTTGCCCAGCGTGCAGGCTGAGAACGCGGGTCAAAACGACCAACACGATCTAAATGATGACGAATGGAATTAAAGAACAACACTAAACGCTTATCACGACCAGGTGTTGAATGGTCATCGTATTCTTTAGCATTCATGCAACGACGTCCTTCACCACGGATCTTTTGCAAATACCATAATGCATCGTAAACATAGACTGCGCGGTCATTGGCATACATACACAACGCCAACAACAAACGTTGCGTTTTCTCATCAGCCGTTTCAGGACGCTTGGCTAATTTACCAGAAATAATATCGGTATACTTCACATAGTCGTAAGCAACTTCTGCGGCTAAGTGGAACTGTTCTTCGCTATAACCAGGCTGCTGGTTAGCGGCTTTCATGATGTTTTGTGGCTGCTTAAAACGGCGATAGCCATCACCCAATGTTTTATCTTCCGGCACATAAAAAGGAAACGATGGTGTCCTTAGCAGATAACGCGCTTGCTTAGGCGTTGTAGAAGCCATTACCTCTGCAATTCCCGCATCAGTCACATCAACAATTTGATAGGAGTGCACACCGGGCGCAACATAAATATCACCGGGTTTAATATCATGCAAAGCAATAGGGTAAGTATCATTACGTAATGAAACCGTGCTGGTCATATCGGCAACATAATCCAAGAATTGGCGCACACGTTGATCGGGTGGCAAATTATCCCATGTGGACAGGTCATTACTAATGGTACGCCCTGCTTTGTCCCGATTGCCCACAACAAAAGGCAAGCGATGTTCAAATGAAAAGATAAGTCGCATAGCATAAACTGCATCTGCGCAATCATTCTCAAACCGATAATAAATCGGTTTCGCAGGATCCATGAAAATATCATCTTTCCAAGCTGTTCGTACCCATTGGTGGTAACGCTCTTCCCACACATCATCCCACACATTTTCACTAGGCCAGACGGCGGCAACCGCGAACGAAGGCATAAATGAAATCACTGCCAGCAACCATGCCAGAATAAACGCTTTTTTCATGAAATTTACAACTTGATACGGTTCATCAGAAGAACACTAAATAAACAAACGCCCAACAGGCTTCCCCATGCAAAGTTAGGATAGGAAATATGCCCATAAGTTCCCAAAGACTGCTAGGGTAGTTCGGCTTATCAAGAATTTCAATAAAAAACTGCCTGATCACACTGTAATCAGGCAGTTTCATATCATACCGCTCACTGATGTCATGCATCAGCTACAGTCATGCCTTACTTCTGGTATTGCTGCATGACAGCTTTGGACGACTGATCCATGGAAACCGCACCTTTGTAGTTACCTTTGGCTTTAACCTTAGGAACCACTGGACGCTGGCCTTGACCCGCAACACAACCATATACATGCTTGTGACCCGGAACAGCACCAGGGTGGCTATGGCACTTATTAGCGCAAGAAGGTGCTTCGTCATGGCAGTGTTCACCAGCGGCTGGAGTAGCAGTTGCTGCTGGCGTTTCAGTTGCAGCAGGTGCTGCTTGCTGTGCAGTCTGTTGGCTCATTTGTTGGCAACCAGTCGCAAACATAGCAGCAACGATCAACGTTGCCAGTGTCAGTTGAGATTTGATTTTCATCGTCTTGGTCTCTTTACATTGTTTAAGGAAAACACACACTGTGCAGCAAAACTCAAGGGGTTTCTTTACCACACACACGGATGAATTTAGCATGAATTACCACAAAAAACTGTCAGAACTGTTAAATTCCCACAAGTGTTAATTCATTAGAGCTAATTTTTAAGCCCTTCTGGTAGGTTGCATCAAACATCAGAAAGGTTCAAACAAAGAATATTTTATCAAACAATAAGATAAGTACTTATGCAAAAGTTTTTCGGAAAAACCACCCATTACAAATCAATCGGTTACGATTGCAAAGTTCCGAGTAACTTATGCCTAAGTACTTATTATGTTATTTACCAATAAAAAAGCCTCTTGAAAAGACAAGAGGCTTTTTCGACGCCAGCCTAACAATAAGGAATAGCGTTTTATGCTAAATACCAGATTACTTCTGGTACTGTTGCATTGCACCTTGAGAAGCAGGATCCATAGCGACTGGACCTTTGTAGTTGCCTTTAGCTTTAACTTTAGGAACTACTGGAGCTGGTGCTTGACGCACAGGAGCAACAGGTGCAGGAGGTGCAACAACAGCAGGTGCTTCAGGAGCTGCCTGCTGAGAAGTTTGTTGGCCCATTTGTTGGCAACCTGTAGTCAGCAAACCAGCGAACAACAGACCAGCGATAGCCACTTGAGATTTGATTTTCATAATATAAAACTCTCTAAACAATTGATTTGGAAAGGGAAACCTTGCAACACCAGAGTTGATGCTAACATAGGTCTTAATCCAGGCCATGAATTTTCTGGATGCTGCGCATCATACAACCAGACAATTCACTAGGCAAACCCATCTTAGCGTAAATTTTCCTAATGGTCGTCAGAAATATCAAAAAAACCTAATATAGCTACCCTGGAAAGCCTCCCATAGGAGGAAATCCCCCACCACCCATCGGTAACTTTCCTTTCATACCCCCCATCAACTTGCGTAAACCACCTTTTGAAAACTGCTTCATCATTTTACTCATCTGCAAGTGCTGCTTAAGCAGGCGGTTAACATCTTGCACTTGCAACCCACAACCGGACGCAATCCTACGTTTGCGGGATGCCTTGATGATATCCGGATTGCGCCGCTCTTCCAACGTCATCGAATTAATGATCGCGATCATACGACGTACCTCCTTATCATTGGCCTGATCTTTAACATTAGCGGGCAAATTCCCCATACCCGGCAACTTATCCATCAAGCCAGCCATACCACCCATTTTTTGCATTTGTAACATTTGGTCACGCAAATCTTCAAAATCGAAGGACTTGCCTTTGTTAAGCTTTTTGGCTAACTGTGCCGCTTTCTTATGGTCAACCTGACGCTGGGCTTCTTCGATCAAACTTAGCACATCGCCCATACCCAAAATACGCGAGGCCATACGTTCTGGATGGAAAGGCTCCAAAGCATCCAGCTTTTCGCCCATCCCGATGAACTTAATTGGTTTGCCCGTGATGTACCGCACCGATAAGGCCGCACCACCTCGTGCATCTCCATCCGCCTTCGTTAACACCACCCCCGTCAACGGCAAGGCATCACCAAATGCTTTGGCAGTATTAGCGGCATCCTGCCCCGTCATACTATCCACGACGAACAGAGTTTCAATCGGGTTCACAGCCGCATGAATCGCTTGGATTTCTGCCATCATATCTGCATCAACGTGCAAGCGCCCTGCTGTGTCAATGATCAGCACATCCATATACTTAAGCTTCGCTTGTGCTATTGCGGCTTTAGCAATCTCAACTGGCTTTTGCGCTACCTCACTGGGAAAGAAAACCCCGCCCGTTTGCCCTGCGATGGTTTCAAGCTGTTTAATCGCAGCAGGACGGTAAACATCGCAACTCGCCACCATCACGGACTTATTCTGACGCTCTTTCAAGAAACGCGTTAATTTACCAACCGTCGTGGTTTTACCCGCACCTTGTAGACCTGCCATCAAAATGACGGCGGGGGGCTGAGCGTTCAAAGACAAGCTTTCATTCGCCTTGCCCATGAGATCAACTAACTCGTCGTTGACCACTTTAATCAAGGCTTGACCGGGGCTAAGACTTTCCAATACCTCTTGCCCAATGGCCCGTTCACGCACCCGATTGGTGAATTCGCGTACCACCGGCAGCGCCACATCCGCCTCCAACAGTGCCATTCGCACATCACGCAGTGCATCTTTAATATTCTCATCGGTCAAACGAGCCTGACCGCGTAGTTTTTTTACCGTCTGCGAAAGACGTTCACTTAAATTCTCGAACATGATTTTGACTTCTTGCTAGTCCCATTCAGGCACAAGTTGCTATCATAGCATTAAAGCAACAGTGAATGCGTTCCCGAAACAGGAACGTAACCCTGAAAATTGATGACCTAACACACGAAATCTATTTGAGTAATGACAATAATACTTAACCTGTTCGCGACTCTAGCATGGGTGACGACTTGGCTACTGATAGGGGTACGCTTGAGGGATCGCTTGCAAACCCGCTCACCTAAACATCGCGGTGTATTGGTTGTGCTGTGGATCATTGCGTTACTATTGCATGGCGGAAGCATCTTACATCACATTGGTCAAGCAGATGGGGTATCGATTAGCTTTGCCTCTGCCAGTTCTATCGTCATGTGGCTGTGCAATTTACTGCTGTTTTTCACCATGCTAAAACGCCCTTTGGAAACGTTAGGGATTTTAGTGGTACCTTTTACCTTAAGCGCGATGTTGCTGCCATTACTGAATCCCACTCAAACGGCAGTGATTAACTTGAACAATGGTTTAGGTGTGCACATTTTTACTTCCTTATTGGCTTATAGCATCTTGACTTTAGCTGCTTTACAGGCGCTACTGCTTGCTCTGCAAAATCGTCACCTGCACAATCACCAACCGGGTGGCCTAGTGCGTACTCTGCCTCCCCTGCTGGATATGGAAGCACTATTGTTCAAGCTGATAGTGCTTGGCGTCATTTTGCTGTCATTTGGTTTATTGAGCGGTGCTTTGTATGTCGATAACCTGTTTGCACAACACTTGGCTCACAAAACTATTTTGTCCATTGTGGCTTGGATAGTCTTCACCACGCTACTCATCGGGCACTGGCAATACGGCTGGCGGGGGCGTATCGCTATTCGCTGGACACTCAGTGGCTTTTTCATTTTAATGCTGGCTTTTTTTGGTAGCAAATTCGTGCTGGAGTTCCTAGTAAAATAACCATGAATATTAATGAGATACCATTAGGCATTCTGTTCTTCGCTCTATTTATTCTGTTTCTACTGTCTGCCTTCTTCTCTGGCTCTGAAACAGCGTTAATGTCTCTTAATCGTTATAAACTCAAGCATCAAGCCGAAAAAGGGCATACTGGAGCAGTTTTAGCTCAAAAACTGTTGAATCGCCCTGACCGCTTAATTAGCTTGATTTTGCTCGGTAATAACTTCGTCAACATTCTGATTACCCAATTGGCGACCTTGCTAGGCTTGCGTTTATTTGGTGATGCTGGGCTGGCCATTGCAACCGGCATTTTGACCTTCCTCCTACTGATTTTCGGTGAAATCACCCCGAAAACTCTTGCTGCGATGCACCCAGAGCCAATTGCATTTATTGCGTCGCGCATTTACTCAGCCATGATGAAGATCATGTGGCCTTTCATTTTTCTACTGAATCTCATTACTAACAGCTTATTAAAACTATTCGGGGCAACCAGCGATGAAACCAGTCGTGTCGCGCTCAGCCATGAGGAGTTACGCACAGTAGTCAGTTCAGCCGGAACTCACATCCCCCAAACACACCTTGATATGCTGTTGCGGGTCATGGATATGGAAAGTACTACGGTGGAAGACATCATGATTCCCCGCAGCCAACTGGTCGGATTGGATCTGGACGAGGATTGGAATGAACTAGAGGAACAGATTATTAACAGCAATTTCACGCGCTTGTTGGTTTACCGTGAAAGCCTTGATAATGTCATCGGCTTCGTACACTTGCGCAAACTCTTGCCGCTATTCCGTGACGGGCATTTGGATAGGGAGCGCTTCGAAGCCAGTATTCGCCCCGCCTACTACATCCCTGAAAGCACAGAGCTGACGCAGCAATTACTGAACTTCAAAACAGAAAACCGTCGCATTGCACTAGTGGTCGACGAATATGGTGAAATTCGTGGCTTAGTCGCCCTAGAGGACATTCTGGAAGAAATTGTCGGTGAATTCTCAACCGTACCAAGTAGTCAATCCCGTGAAATTCGACGCATGGAAGATGGCTGTTACTGGGTGGATGGCAGCATCCCTATCCGCGACATTAACCGCGAGTTGGGTAGCAATTTCACCTCAGAAGAAGCCAACACCATTAACGGCCTTATTTTGGAATACCTTGAATCTATTCCCGTACCGGGTATGACCATGCTAATCGACGATTACCCCCTGGAGATTCGCAAAACTCGCAACAATGCAGTCAAAACCTTGATCATTCACCCTAAAATTCAACGTAAAACAGCAGACAACGATGAGTAAGGCCAAACTTCAATACCATTGTACAGCTTGCGGCGGCCTACACAACAAATGGAGCGGACAATGCAGCGACTGTGGCGCGTGGAACACGTTAGAAGAAATGCTAAGTTTTCCTGCTAGTAAAAACACACAAAACAACCGTGCAGGCGGATATGCAGGGGAACAAGCAGTCATTCGCTCCTTAAACGAAGTCAGTTTAAGCGAAGCACCACGCATTCTTACACATCAACCTGAACTGGATCGCGTACTGGGTGGCGGTTTAATGACAGGCTCAGTTGTCCTGATCGGTGGTGATCCCGGTATTGGTAAATCCACGATCCTCCTGCAAACGCTTGCGACATTGCCTGAACTAAAAAGTCTATACGTCACTGGCGAAGAATCATTGCAACAAGTGGGGCTACGCGCCCGCCGCTTAGGTCTACCCAGCGACCACTTACGCTTACTCACAGAAACCTGTGTAGAAAGCATCCTAAGCCTAGTATCACAAGAAAAACCACACCTGATGGTCATCGACTCCATTCAAACCGTATTCACCGATAGTTTGCAAGCAGCCCCCGGCTCGGTCAGCCAAATTCGTGAGTCTGCCGCCAGACTGGTGCGTTTTGCCAAACAAACGAATACCGCCATGTTTCTCGTCGGTCACGTCACCAAGGAGGGTACACTCGCCGGGCCCAGGGTTCTCGAACACATGGTTGATACCGTACTGTATTTTGAGGGCGACCCCGGTGGACGCTACCGCATTATTCGCGCCGTCAAAAATCGTTTTGGCGCAGTCAACGAACTTGGCGTATTCGCTATGACCGAACAAGGCTTGAAAGGTGTCAGCAACCCTTCCGCCATTTTTCTTTCACGCCACGAAGAACCCGTATCCGGTAGTGTCATCATGGTAACCCGCGAAGGTACGCGCCCGCTGATGGTCGAAGTACAAGCATTGGTTGACCAAAGTCACGGTGCTGTACCCCGCCGTGTCACCTTAGGATTAGAACAAAACCGCCTTGCCATGCTACTTGCCGTGCTACATCGCCACGCCGGAATTTCAATGTTTGACCAAGACGTATTCATAAATGTCGTCGGTGGTGTTAAGATTTCAGAAACCGCTGCTGATTTATCATTGTTGTTGGCGGCTCTCTCAAGTTTTCGCAACCGTCCTCTGCCTGCTGATCTGGTGGTTTTTGGAGAAGTTGGGCTGGCTGGCGAGATTCGCCCGGTTCCAAACGGTGAGGAGCGTTTGCGTGAGGCTGCTAAACACGGTTTTAAACAGGCCATCGTAGCGAAAGGAAATAAGCCACGTCACCCTATTGAGGGGATGAAAGTGGTCGCTATTGCCAGATTGGAGAAAGCGATAGACATTGTGATGTAAATTCGCAACAATAACGTGCATAATTTGTTGACTCCCAACAACAGATATAATAATTTATTATTCGGTTCGGGCCATGCAAACGTTACAAATAAAGGTACGGGCAGTCGCTGAAAGCATTATATTGCTAATATTTCTCTCCAGTTTGATAATATTTACTTATTTATTACTCTCACCCACATTCACAGACGGGGAGTATCTATCTTGTCTTTTTCAGAATTAGGCTTACATCCAGAATTTGCAGCAAAAATTGAAGCTGCCGGTTACGAGAATCCGACTGAACTACAAAAACAGTTGATTCCCCTTGTGGCACAAAATAAAAGTGTCATTGTTTGGACGCAATCAGCTTCCGGTAAAACGGGAGCATTCCTGATCCCGGCCATCAACTACGTGTTGACCAACCCAATTGAAGATCAACGGCATACCCGTGTTTTGATCCTTACTTCACGGCGGGATCGGGTCAATCAGATTAACTACACCATCAAACGCTTGATGGGGGATGAGCCACAGATTCGCTCAGGCTTCATCGTTAGTGGACGCCCGTATCAGCCGCAAATGCGCTTGTTACGCCGACCACTTGACTTAATGATTGCCACCCCTGGTCGTCTGAATGATCTGGTTGATAACAACAAAGCAGACTTTTCTAAGTTAGAGATGTTAGTGATTGACGACCTCAGCGCCATTTACCACAAAGGTTTGCATGGTCTCGTTAACAAGATTCTCTCGGAACGTACCACCGCCTGCCCCGTGATTGCATTTGTACGCCCAGAAAATGATATTGCTGGCTATGCTCGTGCTGTACTGGCTGGAGCCGAAGAACTTGAAGTGGATGATGACCGAAACCCACTGTTACAAATTCCACAAGTTGTCCATTTAGCGGATGATTACACGCACAAAATTGCGCTGATGGATCATTTATTGGATGAGTTTTCAGGTGAACCCACCTGTATTTTTACAATGACCACAAAAGTAGCGAAAGCCTTAGCAGAAAGTCTTGCAAATCATGGACATACTGCTGAAGTCGCCTCCGATTTACCCGCAGAAGAACGCAATGGCGTCTCAGCACCCATTCTGATTTACGCGGACCAAGATGGCCTCCACCCACACTTCCAAGGGGGGGAGCACATCATCAACTTTGAGTTACCTCACAAAGTCGAAGATTATGAGGCTCGGCTACAAGGTCTCAGCCCAGAACGGGAAGAAGCGGTTATTGCCGTGGTATTACCTCGCGAACGTGAGAATCTGAAGTTAATTGAAACATTCCTCGGCGACTCTATCGAACAATGCACCCTGCCTGGTCTTGCCCCGCTGGAACATACATCAGGCTTTACCCCCTCAGTACGAGCCCCCAGAAGCAATCGCAGCAACAGTAATGGGCAACGCCAACATAACAGCACTAATGGTAACCAAGGCGAACGCGGACGCCAACAACAAGGCCGCTCTGGATCAAACCAAAACCGCTCCTCACATCAAGCTCAAGGTAGCGGACGTAACCCAAACCAGCAACAAAGTAGTCGCCGAGACAACCGCCCTACACCAGCTCAAGAACCAGCCTCAGCCAACGCTGCTGATCGCCAGCAACGCAAAGGCCCTTATGGTCGCTTAAACGGTGGCGCACAACGTAAACGCGAAGGTGGCTACACTGCTACCCCTGCACCCCGCCGTGATCAAGGGGGTTCTTATGAAATTGGCAGTTGGGAAAAACCCGATTACGCACAACAGAGCGACAAACCCAAAACTGACAAACAAGTCGTTATCCGTTACAAGGAAAAACGCCGTATTTTGACCAAGTAGAACCATTATGCAGCAAGACACGGAAGCACTTCACCGGAAACTCGCGGAACTCACCCAAGAACACCGGGAACTGGATGAGGTTCTTGCAACATTATTGCAAGAACCTCACAGTGATCAAATCAGGATTTCACGTTTAAAAAAACGCAAGCTATTGTTAAAAGATATGATTTCACGCATCAATAGTCAGTTAATTCCAGACCTCAATGCTTGAAACACTTAGACTACACATCCCACAAACGACGGATGGCAGCAATACCCTGTCCTCCGTAATGCCGCGCTGTTGACACGTGTTGAGCATCCATACCACCAAGAGCGTATACAGGAATATTCACCTGATCCACCATAGCAGCGAATACCTCCCAACCTAAATGCTCTTCTCCCGGATGCGATAACGTTGGTAAGACGGGCGAGAGGAAAGCAAAGTCCGCACCAAGCATGGCTACCTGTTGCAACTCCGCTACGCTATGGCAAGAAGCTGATAACCATTGCCCCGGCAATAAGGTATCCCTGATACTCGCTGCGCTCTCAGTAAAGAGCTGACGGCTCGTCAGATGTAAACCATCTGCCTGCACCAGCATCTCAGGGGGGGAGTTCAGCATAATCGTTGCACCAAACGAATGCCCCAAACGAATCACTTCATGAGCTAAGGCCACGTAGCCTGCTGCATCCAATGTTTTCGCACGAAAAACAATCAGACGCACACCAGCCTGTAAACGTTGCACTAACTGTTGCAAAAACTTAGCGGAATCTTGTGGCTCTGGCGTAATCAGACAATGAGCAGGCAAACGTGCCGCGTTAACAATCGGTGCATTAGCGGGAGGAAATTCAAGTGCTGACAATTGATCAACGTGAAACCATGCGACAGGCTGCCCTTCTCGCCCATGCGCCTCGCCACTGAAAGCCGTTACCTCCCACACATCCAGTAATACTGCACGTTCAGGATAAACATAGCGAACCTTGATCAAGGGCGCTGCATCCTCCACGGTAATGCCGAGTTCTTCGTGCAGTTCACGGCTTAGCGCTTGCTGTGGCGTTTCACCGGATTCGACTTTGCCACCGGGAAACTCCCACTTACCGCCCTGATGTTTATTGGCAGGGCGTTGTGCCAACAAGATATTGCCTGATGCATCACGGATAACCGCTGCGACAACATGCAAATAGTCAACTGCGGTATTCGGCATTGATTTTGACGTAATCGTAAGAAAAATCACATGTCCACGTCGTCGCACTGGCTTCGCCACGCCCTAAATGGATACGAATATCGATTTCATCGCGCTTGGTTTCTGCTGCGCCCAATTCTTCACGGTAGGTGACGGCTGGCTCACCGTTTTCGATCAACAGCGTTTTACCTAACCAAATACTAATACGGCTTACATCCAACGCATCAACATGACTACGTCCTACGGCGGCAAGAATACGCCCCCAGTTCGGGTCACTGGCAAATAATGCGGTTTTCACCAACGGGGATAATGCCACGGTATTGCCAACGACACGGGCTTCAGCACGCGTTGCAGCACCTTGCACAGCAATGCTGATGAACTTGGTTGCACCTTCACCATCACGCACAATCGCTTGGGCTAAATACAGACAAACCTCCAATAGGGCTTGACGGAACGCAGGCAAACCATCACCGCCTACATAAATACCTGAACTGCCAGTTGCCATGACAATCAAAGAATCATTAGTTGAAGTATCGCCATCAACAGTGATGCAGTTGAAAGTTTCTTCCACTACATCATTCAACAGATTTTGTAGAATGTCTTTTTCAACCAAGGCATCGGTAGCAACATACGCCAACATGGTTGCCATATTGGGGTGAATCATCCCCGCACCTTTCGCAATCCCCGTGATTGTCACGGTTTCACCAAAGATTTCCACTTGGCGGCTTAGCGCTTTCGCTACCGTATCCGTAGTCATAATAGTACGCGAGGCTTCCATCCAACCGCCTGCATCCAATTTAGCAAAGGCTTCTGGCAAAGCAGTGGTTATTTTATCCACTGGCAATTGCTGACCAATCACACCAGTTGAGAAAGGCAACACTTGCTCCGCCCAACATGCACCCTGCTGTGCCACTTGCTCACAACTTTCACGGGCAGCCTGCATACCCAGCTCACCCGTACCTGCATTCGCATTGCCCGCATTAATCAACAAATAGCGTGGATTAGAATGCTGTAAGTTATGGCGGCAAACATGCACAGGTGCTGCACAAAACGCATTACGTGTGAACACTGCCGCTGTATGGCTACCCGGTTCCAACTCAATCAATAACACATCGTTACGATTTTTGTAGCGAATACCGGCATTAACCGATGCTAAACGCACACCAGCAATGGGCAATAAAGTATCAGGTGCATGTAAGTTGACTGCCATGTTACCTACTCCGGGATAAAATCAAACCAATTGACCGTGACAATTTTTGTATTTCTTACCAGAACCACACGGACAAGGGTCATTACGCCCTACTTTCAGGCCATCACGCTCATAGGGATTACTCGTGTTACTACCCACTACGGCATCCACCACCTCCTCATCCTCGAAAGCATTACCTGCATCAGGGTGAGAAAAGGCCATCGGCTGAGGTTCATGCGTTTCTAGCTCAGCCATTGCTTGCTGCGGCTCTTGTAACTGGATACGCATGAGGAAAGCCACCACATCGTGCTTGATACGTTCCAGCAACTGCTCAAACATTTCAAACGCTTCACGCTTGTATTCCTGCTTAGGGTTTTTCTGCGCATAACCACGCAAGCCCACACTTTGACGCAAATAATCCATGGCTGCAAGATGCTCTTTCCATTCGCCATCCAGCACATGCAGCATCACATCACGTTCCAAACGGCGCATATTGGGTGCGCCAATCATGGTTTCCTTCTGCTGAAGCACGGCAGCAACCTGCTCCTGAACCCGGTCACGCAGACTTTCTTCATGCAAGTTTTTCTCGGTGGCTAACCATTGCTTGAGCGGCAAATCCACCCCGAAATCGGTGTAAAGCTGCTTGTAAAGGCCATCAACATCCCATTGCTCGTCAATACTGCCGGGTGGAATATGTGTCGCAAACATTGCATCGACGACATCTTCACGGATTGCCTCAATAGTATCCTTAATATCATCCACTTCCAGCAAATCATTGCGTTGGGAATACACTACCTTACGCTGATCATTGGCAACGTCATCGTACTCCAACAAATGTTTACGAATGTCGTAGTTGTGAGCTTCTACCTTACGCTGGGCATTTTCGATGGATTTGGATACCAAACCTGCTTCAATCGCCTGCCCTTTCTCCATCCCCAAACGCTGCATCATGCTTTTCACCCGCTCGGAGGCGAAAATACGCATCAGGTTATCTTCCAACGACAGGAAGAAGCGTGAAGAACCGGGGTCACCTTGACGACCGGCACGACCACGCAACTGGTTGTCAATACGGCGTGATTCGTGGCGTTCCGTACCAAGGATATGCAAACCACCGGAGGCCACTACCGCATCATGACGCTTCTGCCACAAGGCTTTGATTTTGCTAACGGCTTCAGGATTGGGATTTTCACCCAACTGTTTGAGTTCTTCATCCATGCTACCGCCGAGGACAATATCTGTACCACGACCTGCCATGTTCGTGGCAATCGTCACCGCTCCGGGGCGACCCGCATTAGCAATAATATGGGCTTCACGTTCATGCTGCTTAGCATTGAGGACTTCATGCGGAATTCGCAATTCTTTCAGCTTGTTGGACACTAACTCCGACGTCTCAATCGACGCTGTACCCACCAAAACCGGTCTGCCTTTAGCGACTTCGGTTTCGATTTCCTTGATGATGGCTTCGTATTTCTCTTCCGCCGTCAGGTAAATCAAATCGTTGGAATCAATTCGCTGCATGGGACGATGCGTTGGAATAACCACAACTTCCAAGCCATAGATCTGTTGCAACTCGAACGCTTCCGTGTCAGCCGTCCCCGTCATACCAGAGAGCTTTTCATACAAACGGAAATAATTCTGGAACGTAATCGACGCCAGTGTTTGGTTTTCAGCCTGAATCTCGACTTTTTCTTTGGCCTCAATCGCTTGATGCAACCCTTCCGACCAGCGACGTCCCGGCATTGTACGACCGGTAAATTCATCGACAATGACGATTTTGCCATCGCGCACAATGTAATCGACGTTACGCTGGAACAGCGCATGAGCACGCAAAGCAGCATTCAGGTGATGCAACACACTGATGCTCACCGTATCATACAAACCTTGACCTTCCGGCAACACGCCTGCCTGCCATAGCAATTGTTCCGCACGTTCTTGACCTGTTTCAGTCATGTAGACCTGACGGGCTTTTTCATCCACAGAATAATCGCCATCACCGTTTTCTTCCTGTTGCTTTTCCAACATCGGGATGAGTTGGTCGATTGCCATATACAGTTGGGACGCATCATGGCTAGGGCCGGAAATAATCAGCGGGGTACGCGCCTCATCAATCAGGATGGAGTCGACCTCATCCACAATCGCGTAATACAGATCACGTTGCACCCGGTCTTCCTTACGGAAGGCCATGTTATCGCGTAAATAGTCAAAACCAAATTCGTTGTTAGTACCGTAAGTAATATCAGCCGCATAGGCTTCACGACGTTGCTCAGAACTCAAACCATTGATAATAACCCCGGTCGTCAGCCCTAAGAAACCGTACAAACGCGACATTTGTACGGCATCACGCTGTGCAAGGTAATCATTGACAGTGATGACATGCATCCCATTACCCGGCAAAGCATTCAGGTAAGCAGCTAACGTTGCCACCAAGGTTTTACCTTCACCGGTTTTCATTTCAGCAATTTTGCCGTCATTCAATACCATACCGCCGATCATCTGCACGTCATAATGGCGCATCCCCAACACCCGTTGGCTGGCTTCGCGGACAACAGCAAATGCTTCAGGCAATAAGCTAGCGAGCGTTTCATCCTGTTGCAGACGATTACGGAACTCGGTGGTTTTTGCCGCTAATTGGGCATCAGACAGCGCTTTGTACTGTTCTTCCAGCGCATTGATTTTCTTGACGGCTTTGGAATAAGACTTGACCAGACGGTCATTGCGGCTGCCAAAAATCTTTTTGGCTACAGAACCCAGCATACGTTTACTCTCTTGTATCCTTTCCAAACAGAAAGTCCGGTGCAACGCTGTGCGGACACATCGCTACACCGGACGGTTTGTATTACATTATATACGGTTTAACTGGCTGTACGGTGAATTATTCTTCGTGTCCAAGGTATTCACGCGGATTAACCTGTTCGCCATTCTTTAATACTTCAAGATGCAGGTGGGAACCTGTGGAACGCCCCGTGCTTCCCATCCACGCAACATTATCACCCTTTTTCACCACTTCGCCTTCGGCAACCTTCGTGGTACTTAAATGAGCATAGCGGCTAATTAAGCCATCGCCATGATCAACCTCGACGACATTGCCATAACCATCATTGCGATTCCCAGCGAAAGAAACCACCCCACCACCTACCGCATAAATTTCCGTACCTTGTGGCCCCGCATAGTCAACGCCTTTGTGCATTTTCTGACGACCATTAAAAGGGTCACGCCGGAAACCAAACTCAGAAGAGATGTAACCACTGCGTACTGGCCTACCACTAGGAGAGACTTCTGCTTGCACATTAATACCCTCAAGAATCTGGTCTAAGGTCGCCAACATACCTTTTTGGCGATCCAGATTATTTTCAACCAGCTCAAACGAGGCTAAAAATTCATTGGATGATAATTTGGGAATAACAACCTCAGGCTCTTCACTAGCGAGACCGCCTCGCGCAGGTTTGGTATCCAACGAGAATTCCTGGGGATCAAGTTTGGCTTTATTCGCAACACGTTTTGCCAAAGCATTCAAACGTGCGATTTCTGCTTCCAATGTACCTAAACGCACCGATAATGTATCCACATCGACAGTATAGTTAGCGTAGGCTTTCTTAATCTGGTCAACCGTAGAAATTTGCTGCTCCAGAGCAGATAACAGTTTGCTCGCATCATTTTCAGACACTTCAGCATTCGGCGGCGTAGCATCGAGTTGGTAAAGACCCAGCATTTGGTTAACGGAAAGCCCTACCACCAGCAAAGCAACGATGCCTGCGGGGATAATCAGGTGTTTCCAGGGGTGTAACATAAACGATCTACGGCGTGTGCCGTCATCACTAAGACAGATTACCTGCATGATAGTAAATCTCTTGGATTCCTCACTAGCTAAAAAAATGCGACTATAGCGTTTATAGTAGAAGATTGTGGATTTCGGGGAGCACAACCATGATGAAAAAAATTAATCAACTGATTAGCAAGGGGTTTGATGAGAAATTGTATCAGCTTGACCAACTCACGGCAGAAATTGCGTGCTTCTTTTCTGTTCCTGTAGAAAACCACTTTTGGCCTTTGTTAAAAAACCAACGTATAACACTCCTAACCGACGACCCTCATTTTGCTACGCAAGCCCGCTTTCAGCAGCACTTACTCAGCAAACATTTAAGCAAATGCTTAAACACTAACATTCGCGGCATTGATATTAAGGTGATCGGCTTACATCTTGCAAGTGTTGAGCAAAAGACAGGCAATTTTAGACTCTCAAACAATGCTGCCATTATCATGCAAAGCATCGCCCAAGGTATTGATGATAAAGAACTTCGAGCCGCCGTCCAGCAACTTGCACAAACAGCTAGCCACTCACGACCTTGATAGTTCAAATCCCGACAAAGGCATAGTTGTCTGCAAAAATGGCTTGTTCTCTTTGTTTTTCGTCCAGCGTAACCATTTCCCAAGCATCCTGCTGCTGAAGTAACTCACGTACCAGTAAGTTATTGATAGCATGACCTGATTTATGCCCCTGATAATAACCAATGATGCCATGCCCTAATGTATACAAGTCACCAATCGCATCAAGGATTTTGTGACGGATAAACTCATCGCGATAACGCAGACCATCCTGATTCAGTACACGAAACTCATCCAGTACAATGGCGTTTTCCAGACTACCACCTAAACCCAGATTACGGGAACGCAGCATTTCTACGTCACGCATAAACCCAAAGGTACGGGCACGGGCAATCTCACTCGCATAAGCTTGCCGAGAAAAGTCGATTTCCAAAGCTTGCGCGGTAGAACTAACAGCAGGGTGATCAAATTCAATTTCAAAGCTGGCTTTAAAACCAGCATACGGTAGTAATTTCGCCCAAGCATTACTTCGGCTAGCTTCAAGCGGCTTTTTGATGCGGATAAAACGCTTAGGTGCTTTGAGTTCTTCGATACCCGTAGACAACAGTAGGTATAGAAAAGGAGCCGCACTGCCATCCATGATAGGAATTTCTGCGGCATCTAAATCCACATAGAGATTATCTATTCCTAAACCTGCCAATGCGGATAACAAATGCTCGACCGTGGCGACTTTTGCATCGTCAGCAATCAAAGCGGTGCAAAGCATGGTCTCACCCACCCGTTCAGGGTGAAGCTCAATCAACGCGGGCGGATTCATATCAACCCGGCGAAACACAATGCCAGTATTGGAAGATGCTGGGCGTAAAGTCATGGAGACTTTTTTACCAGAGTGTAAGCCGATACCGATAGTCGATACCGTTGCTTTCAATGTCCGTTGCCTTAACAAGGTATACTCCCTTTCGTTGTTGGCGTGTTATTTTTTAGAATCCGCGAATTCTAGTCGATTTGACTTATTAGAGTCTGAACAAGTTTCCTCAAATACACGAAATTGCCCAAAATCGACTTACGTAAACATTATCTTCTCAAATAACAAACCATTGACACCCCCATTGGCATTGGAGCATTTGCTCCAATGCATCGACGGGCATGTCGACTGTCCAACGAAACAGTATAATTATTAATCAGCTTGCTTACGCAGAAAAGCAGGAATGTCTAAGCTACTTTCGCTGCCATTACGGATATATGTTGGGGTATCGCGAACCGCACCATAAGAACCACGGACGCCAGGCACATCCTGCGCTAGTACCACAGGCGGTAGCTCACGCACACGATTGCGCTGCTCGTTTACCGCTGCCTGCTGTTGAGCATGACGGTCTACACCTCTTGCAGGTTGTTGACCAACCACTGACAAGGCCGGGCGTGCTGCTGTCAAACCGCCTTCTTCCAACCCCGTTGCAACGATCGTGACACGAATCTTGTCGCCCAACTCCGGATTCAATGTTGTACCTATGATCACATTGGCATCATCTGCGGCAAACTGCCCCACGACAGACCCCACTTCTTCAAACTCGTGCATGGTCATATCCAAACCACCACTAATGCTAACCAGAATACCGTGAGAGCCATCCAAACGGATGTCTTCCAACAGTGGGCTGGAAATTGCCATTTGCGCCGCTTTGGAAGCACGGTCTTCACCTTGTGCTTCACCTGACCCCATCATGGTAACACCGCCGTTCATCATGACTGCACGCACGTCAGCAAAGTCAACGTTGATCAACCCCGGATTAGTGATGAGTTCCGCAATACCTTGTACCGCTTTCAGTAACACATCATTCGCTGCTTCAAAAGCGGATAGCAAAGAGACGTTCTTACCCAATGAAGTCAGCAATTTCTGGTTAGGAATGGTAATCAGGGAGTCAACATGCTTGTGCAACTCGGTAATACCTGCATCCGCAGACTTCTTGCGACGTGAACCTTCCATCAAGAAGGGACGGGTCACCACCGCAACGGTCAAAATTCCCATGTCACGTGCAATTTCAGCAATGACTGGCGCAGCACCTGTCCCTGTACCACCACCCATACCAGCAGTGATGAACAACATATCCGTACCGCTCACCAATTCTTTGATGCGTTCACGGTCTTCGATGGCAGCTTCGCGCCCAATTTCAGGGTTTGCGCCCGCACCCAGACCTTTGGTCAAGGAAGTACCCAATTGCAGGACACTTTTGACGCCAATCCCAGCTAATGCTTGGGAATCAGTATTCGCACAAATGTATTCAACACCTTCGATACCGGATGCCAGCATGTGCTTGACCGCATTGCCACCGCCGCCGCCGACACCAATTACTTTGATTGCAGCACCTTTGGCTGCGCTATCCATAAATTCAAACATGCCCGTACTCTCCGACTGTTAAAAATTACCGTTAAACCAGCTTTTCAAGCGATCCCACCAGCCATCTTCCGTCGACATAACGCCAGGGGTTGGATAGGTACGCTTGGTGCCATATGCCTGCTGTGCCATCCCGTACAGCAGTAGCCCTACCCCAGTGGAATGGATAGGATTTTCGACTTCACCGCGCAAGCCACCGATATTCCGAGGCATTCCAATCCTAACCGGCATATGGAACACTTCTTCAGCTAACTCGCGTACTCCCCGCATTTTGGAAGAGCCGCCTGTCAGCACGATACCTGCACCAATTCGTTCTTCATAACCGCTACGACGCAATTCCTGAAGCACGAGTGAAAACAATTCTTCATAACGGGGTTCGATCACGGACGCCAATGTCTGCACTGACAGACTGCGCGGTTCCCGCTCCCCGACACCCGGCACTTCAATCAACTCATCCTCATCGACAAGCTGGCGTAAAGCCCGACCGTGTTTAATCTTAATCTCTTCTGCGTGTTGCGTCGGGGTTCTGACCGCTACCGCAATGTCATTGGTGACTTGATCACCCGCAATAGGAATGACGGCAGTGTGATGAATTGAACCATTCATGAACACCGCAATGTCGCTAGTCCCGCCACCGATGTCAACGAGGCATACACCCAGTTCTTTTTCATCTTCTTCCAACACCGCATAGCTGGAGGCAACTTGTTCCAGAATGATGTCTTCAACGTGTAAACCGCAACGCTCCA
Organism: Candidatus Thiothrix putei; assembly: GCA_029972225.1. Classification (NCBI taxonomy): domain Bacteria; kingdom Pseudomonadati; phylum Pseudomonadota; class Gammaproteobacteria; order Thiotrichales; family Thiotrichaceae; genus Thiothrix; species Candidatus Thiothrix putei. The sequence continues at coordinate 1,318,246 of CP124756.1, read as the reverse complement.
CACATTTGACTAAATTCTGTGCCGCACTATGCGCTGCCGTCACCAGATGCACCCGTGCCTCCAAACGCACCCCGGACATACCAATCGGTTCACGAATACCTTCTTGCTGGTCGATCACATATTCCTGCGGCAACACATGCAAAATCCGTTGGTCAGCAGGGACAGCCACTGCACGCGCCGCATCCATCACCCGCTCAACATCGCTTACGGTGACTTCTTTATCCTTAATAGCCACAATGCCATGGGAGTTCAGGCTACGAACATGACTACCGGCAATACCCACATATACGGAGCGGATTTGGATACCCGCCATCAATTCGGCTTCTTCCACTGCACGCTGAATCGACTGGATAGTGGACTCAATATTGACCACCACACCTTTTTTCATCCCCCGTGATGGGTATGAACCGATACCAATAATCTCCAAACGTCCAGCGTCATTGATTTCACCAACCAAAGCAACCACTTTCGAGGTTCCCAGATCCAGCGCTACAATCACGTTATGATCTTTTTTTGACATCACTCACTCCTGCGACTCCGTTCGTTGAATCCCGCGAGCCGACTGGGGATTTTTTCCATTCCACTGCAAAACCATTGGTATAACGCAAATCTACTCGCCGTACATTCGCTAGTTTTTTGGCTAACTCTTGCTGGAAACCAACCCTGAACCGTTGTATCCGGCGTTCTTGATCTTCGCTACCAATCATAATTTCTGGGCCATCTTTAATCTTTAAGCGCCATGAACCGCTTTCATCTTCGGTCAACTCCGAAATTTCCAATGGCAAATCTTTCAGCCATTCCTTGACCTGCAAATAACGTTCAGCGATTTCACGCCCTTTATCTTCAGGACTGTACAAGGTCGGCAACAAGCCACGTATAGAAGACAAATCAGCGGCAAATAATTCACCGTACTTATTCATTAAGCGCTCACGCCCCCACAAGGCGACAGGATGCTGTTCCTCAATCCCCACAATCAACTGATCAGGCCACGCTTTACGCAAGGTAACAGCCCGTACCCAAGGTAGTGTTTTCAAATCAGTCTCTAATGCATTCACATCAAGCAGGTATAGGTTGGTCTGTTGGTATTTTCCAATAACCGCCTGTAACTCTGCATCTTTGATGAACTTCCTCTCGCCTTGTAGATCAATCCGACTAATGGGCAGGTTTTCTGGGTTATTGAGCATGGCTCTTACTCCCAGCACTCCCGCCAACAGCATTAGCCCTAACACCAACACCGCCACTAACCTCAACAGACCCGGTGAAATCTCAGTGAAACTGAAACTTGTGCGAGTCCGTTTAACCGTGTTGCGGCGTGGTGTTGCCATTACAATGTCGTCTCCAAAATGCGCACAACCAGCGCGTTAAAATCCATTCCAATCGCGCGAGCGCCCATTGGCACCAAACTGTGATCCGTCATACCGGGGTTAGTATTGACTTCGATCAACCATGCTTTGCCTTGGGCATCCCGCATCAGGTCAACCCGACCCCAGCCACGCCCGCCAACCGCTGCAAAGGCTTGCTGTGCCAGCACTTGCATGGCCTGCTCTTCTGACTCGTTTAAACCACAGGGGCAAAAATAATGGGTATCATCCGAGACATATTTCGCCTCGTAATCGTAAAACTCACCCGGCACTTCCAAGCGAATCAGCGGCAATGATTCGCCAGCAACGATTCCGGCGGTATATTCCGCACCGGTTATCCACTGCTCAGCAATCACCACCGCGCTGCATTCAGCGGCTTTGTGATAAGCACCCGCCAAATCCGCCGCCACTTTCACTTTGCTCATGCCAATGCTGGAACCTTCCGTCGCCGGTTTCACCATCAAGGGCAAGCCTAGCTCGGCAACCACTGCCTCAAAATCGGTAGCCGCCGTCAGCACCCGATACGCTGGCGTCGGCAACCCCGCACCTGCCCACACCCGCTTGGTCATGAGCTTATCCATGCTGATCGCCGAAGCCATTACCCCACAACCGGTGTAAGGCAGACCCAAAATTTCCAGCGCACCTTGCAACACGCCATCTTCGCCGCCCGCGCCGTGCAGAATATTAAATACCCGATCAAAGCCACCGTCTTGAAGCGTCTTAATAATGTTACGGTCAACATCAATACCGTGCGCATCCACGCCACTGGCTTGCAAGCCTGCCAGCACTGCCGCACCACTTTTCAGCGAAATCGGGCGTTCGGCTGCCCAACCACCGTATAACACCGCGACTTTGCCGAATTTAGCGACTGGGTTCTGACTCATGCACCACCCTCCGGCTTCAGCATCAGTTTTTCGGGCAAGCTCGCGGCTAATGCGCCCACGCTACCCGCGCCTTGGGTCAAAATCACATCGCCATCCTGCAATACATGCTTTAACACGCCCGGTACATCTTCCACGTCAGTCACAAAAATCGGGTCAACCTTGCCACGGATACGAATCGCCCGTGCCAACGCCCGCCCATCCGCACCCGGAATCGGCTGTTCGCTGGCGGGGTACACATCCATCAACACCAGCACATCGGTTTCCGACAACACTTGCGCGAAATCTTCAAACAAATCGCGGGTACGGGTGTAACGGTGCGGCTGAAACACCTGCACCAAACGCCGCGTCGGCCAGGCATTGCGCACTGCCTCCAGTGTCGCTTTCATTTCACGCGGGTGATGCCCGTAATCATCGACCAAGGTTGCCTGCTTACCCGGCGCGAAAGTAATGTCACCGTATTGCTGGAAACGCCGCCCCACCCCGTCAAATTTGCGCAAACCATCCATAATGGCTTGATCCGACACATCCAATTCCGCCGCAATCGCAATCGCCGCCAGTGCATTCAAGACGTTATGACGCCCCGGCAAATTCAGCACGATGTCCAAGGTGCGATTACCTTTGACGCAATGCACCGTAAAATGGCTTTGTGTACCCTCAAAGCGTAGATTCGTCGCCCGCACATCCGCTTCCTGATCAATGCCGTAGGTGACAATCGGTCGCCTAACGTCCGGCATGATTTCACGCACGTATTCATCATCCACACACAACACCGCCAGCCCGTAGAACGGCAAGTGGTGCAAAAACTCCACAAACGTTTGCTTCAACTTATTGAAATCGTTGCCATACGTCGACATGTGGTCTTCGTCGATATTCGTGACCACCGCAATCATCGGTTGCAGATGCAGGAATGACGCATCGCTTTCATCCGCCTCCGCCACCAGATATTCACCCGTGCCGAGTTTGGAATTACTCGCGGAACTGTTCAGCTTGCCACCGATCACGTAGGTCGGATCCATCCCACCTTCCACCAGCAAACTCGTGGTCAGACTGGTCGTCGTGGTTTTACCGTGCGTACCTGCCACCGCAATGCCCTGCCGGAAACGCATCAGTTCCGCCAACATTTCCGCACGGCGCACAATCGGCAAACGTTTTTCACGCGCCGCGACGATTTCAGGGTTAGTCGCATCAATCGCGGTCGACACCACGATCACGTCTGCACCCGCAACGTTTTCCGCTGCATGACCTTTGTAAACCGTAATCCCCAACGATTGCAGGCGGCGGGTCATCGCGCCCTCTGCCACATCCGAACCGGATACCTGATAGCCCAAATTGGCGACCACCTCAGCAATACCGCCCATCCCCGCACCACCGATACCGATGAAATGCAGCCGATTAATGCGTTTGCGAGCCAGATCGTCATTGCCTATTTTCATTGTTGTTTTCCTGCTGAATTATCGAAATCATAACCGGCGTAAGCGGCACAAATCGCCGCCACTTGTGCCGTTGCATGAGGCTTCGCCAAGGTGCGCGACGCGATGCTCATTTGCCGTAAACGGGCGCGATCCGTACACAACTCTTTTAATACGCCCGCGAGTTTTTCTGGGGTTAAATCGCGCTGCTGAATCAATAACGCCGCGCCGTTTTCGGCCAAGTAATTGCCGTTCGCGGTCTGGTGATCATCCACCGCGTGTGGGTAAGGCACTAACACTGCCGCCACACCTGCCGCTGCCAATTCGGCAATGGTGAGCGCACCGGCACGGCAAATCACCAAATCCGCCCATGCATACGCTTCCGCCATGTCCTCAATGAACGGCATCACCTCCGCTTCAACACCAGCTACGGCGTATTGGCTACGGGCATCCTCAATATTTTTCACACCAGCTTGGTGGCGCACTAACGGGCGAATTGCCGTATCCAATTGCGCCAATGCTTGCGGAACCATCTGGTTTAACGCTTGCGCCCCCAGACTGCCACCGACCACTAATACGTGTACCGGCTCATCGTCACAATCAACCAAACGCTCCAAGGGCGCGGGCAAACTGGCAATGTCCAAACGCACTGGGTTGCCGGTTGCCATCACCTTTTGGCTCGCAGTAAACGTGCCAGGGAAACCTTCCAACACCCGCCGACTAACGCGGGATAACAGCTTATTGGTTAAACCTGCGACGGCATTCTGCTCATGAATCACTACCGGCTTGCCCAGCAACGCCGCCATCAAGCCACCGGGACCTGCCACAAATCCGCCCATGCCTAATACCGCAGCGGGCTGATGTTTGCGCACGATTTGCAGCGCCTGCCACAACGCCCGCACCAGATTCACTGGCGCTAACAACAATGCCCGCAAGCCTTTGCCACGCAAGGCACTGACATCCAACCACGCCATCTCGATACCGGCTTCGGGAATCACGCGTGCTTCCAATCCTTTGCGTGTTCCCATCCACACCACAGGAATCCCCTGGGCGATCAAAGCACGCGCCACCGCCAAACCGGGGTAAACATGCCCACCCGTGCCACCTGCGGTAATCATAATCGGACGCTGCTGTTTACTCGCCACGGGTAGTCCTCCGAATCGCTCGCGCTTTGGGTGGTTTGGGCGCACGCACTTCTGGTAAACCAAACTGCACCAACTGGGTTTCACGGTGCACCCGCATCAATAAAGCCATTGCCATCAACGTGACCAATAAACTGCTCCCGCCATAACTCATCAACGGCAAGGTCAAACCTTTAGGGGGCAATACCGCCAAATTCACCCCAATATGCAGGATGACCTGAAACCCCATCCAAAACCCGATCCCATAAGCCACATACGCACCAAAATGCTTACCCGCTTTATCTGCCTGAAAGCCGATCACAAACGCACGTAACACCAGCCAACCGTACAAACTCAGCACCACCAACATGCCGATAAAGCCGAACTCTTCCGCCAATATTGAGAAAATAAAATCGTTGTGCGCTTCCGGCAGGTAAAACAACTTCTGGATACCGCCACCCAAGCCGTTGCCAAACCAACCTCCGTCACCAATCGCCATCAGCGCATGAACCGTCTGATACCCCTTGTCGGCTTCGTGCGCCCACGGGTTCATCAAGGCATCCCAACGCGCACCGCGATAGCCCATCATCGACACCGGAATCATTACCAAAATCGCGCCACCAATCAGGATACCCAGCCGTTGCAGCGGCACCCCCCCCAAAAACAGCAACGACAAACCCGTGACGAAAATAACAATCGTCGACCCAAAATCCGGCTCCAGCAATAACAAACCACCCGTGACCCCCAACACCACCAAAGGAATCAATAAGGGCTGATAAGACGGCGACGTTGCCAAGCTTTTCCCGTGGCGAATCAAGTAACCTGACAGGTACAGCAACATAATCAGTTTCGCCAGCTCCGACACCTGTATCGCCATGAAACCCAGATTTAGCCAACGCCGACTACCATTCACTTCCTTGCCAATACCGGGGATCAGCACCAACACCAACAACACTAGCACCAGCGGCAATAGACGCACCCCTAATTGCTGCCAGAAATCCACCCGAATTTGATACATCCCCAGCGCCAACACCACCCCAATCGCCAGATAGAACGCTTGGCGTTGCAGGTAAAAATACGGGTCGTTGTACTGTTTTTCTGCCACCCATAACGACGCCGATGCCAACATTACAATCCCGATACCGATGATAGCCAGCAACGCAATCAGCAAATCACGATCCACATAACGTGACCAAAAATTGTCGGTCGGGGTATCCAGCATCAAGCTAGGCAGTTTAATCATGGCAAGCTCCTGACTTCCGCAGTAAACACGTCACCGCGATGCACATAGCTTTTGAACATATCAAAACTCGCACAAGCCGGTGACAGCAGCACGTTATCCCCCGCTTGCGCCAACGCTGCTGCAATAGCCACAGCATCCGCCATATCATGCGCAAACACATACGGGGCATACCCCTCCACCACATCAGCAATTTTATTGCGATCCTCACCAATCAACACCAGCGCCCGTGCTTTTGCCATTGCCACCGCACGCAAGGGCGAAAAATCTGCCCCTTTGCCCTGCCCACCCGCAATCAACACGGTTTTGCCGGGTAAACCTGCTAAGGCTGCCAGCGTCGCGCCAACATTCGTGCCTTTGGAATCGTTATACCAATTCACCCCAGCGCGTTCGCGAACCCACTGGGTGCGATGTGCCAAGCCGCTGAACTCACGCAAAGCTGCCAACATACCATCCAGCGGAATACCGGCTGCCTCGCCCAACGCCAACGCTGCCAGTGCATTCGCGTAATTGTGCTCACCCGGCAATTTCATTTCATCCACCACCAGCAACAGGGTTTCACCCTTGGCTAACCAGCGTTTACCCGCGTGTTCACGCAGACCGTATTGACCGTCTGTCGGAATATCCAAGCCAAAACTGACGCTTCGACTGCGCTCAGCGTCCGTCAAGTCTGCCAGCATCGCCATTACCACCGCATCGTCACGATTTACTACCGCACATCCACAATGTTGGTACGCAACTTGCTTGGCGGCGGCATAATCAGCAAAGCTGGGGTATCTGTCCATGTGATCTTCGCTGACATTTAATACCACGGCTGAGACGGCGCGTAGCGACTGGGTGGTTTCCAATTGAAAGCTGGAAAGTTCCATCACATACAAATCCGGCGTCGGCTGTGCCAGCAAATCCAGCGCTGCATAGCCCAGATTGCCGCCTGCGTAAGACTTCATTCCGGCTTTTTGCGCCATTAAATCCACCAGCGTGGTAACACTGCTTTTGCCGTTAGAGCCGGTAATCGCAATCACGGGAGCTGGGGCTTCGCGCACAAACAACTCAATGTCACCAATGATTGCCGCACCGCGTTCACCAGCGGCATGGATTTCCGGGGTCGCAATCGCAATACCGGGGCTGACCACCAAGGTAGTTGCACTGGCAAACCAAGCAGCGGCCTCAGCAAATGCCCCAAAGTGGTAAGGCGTTTGTGGAAACTCTGCCAGCAACTCATCTTTGCCCGGCGGGTTAGCACGGCTATCCACCACCGCAAACGCCACCCCACGCGCCTGCAAATGCCGCGCAACCGACAACCCGGTCTGACCTAAGCCAACCACCAGCGTATCCCAATTGTGCATTTGCATTGTCATACCAGCGTCACTCATTGCCTTAACGAATCTTCAAGGTTGCCAAACCGATCATCACCAAAATCACCGTGACAATCCAAAAACGGACAATGACCCGTGGTTCGGGCCAGCCTTTTTTCTCATAATGGTGGTGCAAAGGAGCCATGCGGAAAATCCGCTTGCCACTCGTCGCTTTAAAATAGCCTACTTGCATAATAACCGAGAGGGTTTCTAACACAAAAATTCCGCCCATAATTGCCAAAACGATTTCCTGACGCACCACCACCGCGACGATGCCAAGTGCCGCCCCCAGTGCCAATGCGCCGACATCGCCCATGAACACTTGCGCGGGGTACGTGTTAAACCACAAGAAACCCAAACCAGCACCGAATATTGCCGCACAAAATACCACTAACTCACCTGCACCGGGAATCCGTGGCACTCCCAAATACTGTGAAATCGTGGCATGTCCGCTCACATAAGCAAAAATTGCCAAACCACCAGCCACCATAATGGTCGGCATAATCGCCAAGCCATCCAAACCATCAGTCAGGTTCACCGCATTACTCGAACCCACCACCACCAAATACACCCAAGGAATGAATAACCAGCCCATCTGCCAATGTGCATCTTTGAATACCGGCAAGAAAAACGTCGTTTCCACCGGAGTCGCTGCGGTGAAAAACAAATAAAAGGCGGCGGCAAACCCAATCAAGCTCAAGCCCACGTATTTTTGCTTAGCGGTCAAGCCCAAATTACGACGCTGCTTGAGTTTGATGTAATCATCCAAACCACCTACCAAACCAAACCCCAGCGTGACCAGCAATACCACCCACACATAATGATTGCTCAAATCCGCCCACAACAAGGTGGCAACGCCAATAGCCAGAATAATCATCACCCCGCCCATGGTGGGCGTACCCGCCTTCATTTGGTGCTGGGGGCCATCTTCACGAATATATTGCCCAATTTTTAAGCGAGTGAGCGCCCGAATCATGCGCGGCCCTGTCCACAATGCAATGAACAACGCCGTCAATAAACCCAAAATAGCCCGCAAGGTTAAATATTGAAATACATTAAAACCACGGTAAAAATCACTCAGGAAATCAAACAACCAAACCAACATTACGCGACCTCCTGGACAGCCGCGACTGTCAATGCATCCACCACCCGTTCCATCCGTGCCGAACGCGAACCTTTCACCAACAGCGTTGTATCCGGCTGCAATGCCGCCTGTAACGCATCCAGTAACGCATCCAGTTCACTAAAAGCATAGCCTGCCTTACCAAACGCTGCACTCGCGTGCGCACTCAACGTGCCTAAAGTATACAAAGCATCAATTCCGGCTTGCGCCGCCTGCTGACCAATACCGGCATGTAATGCCACTCCATTCGCGCCCAATTCGCCCATATCCCCCAAGACCAACACCCTTCTGCCCTGCATTCCTGCCAATACCGCCACTGCCGCCGCTGTAGAACTCGGATTGGCATTGTACGTATCGTCAATCACCAAACCGCCATGCGCACCCGCTTTCGGGCATAAGCGCCCCTTGATCGCCGCTAAGGATTCCAAACCACGCTGCACGGTATCCAATGACACGCCCAACGCCAGTGCCGCAGTCGCCGCTGCCAATGCATTCATCTGATTATGCCGCCCCAATAACGGCAAACTAACGGCGACCGCTTTCCCGTTAGCGGTAATGTGCAACTGATTGCCAGCGACACTGCCCTGCACATCCGCTGGGTTATTCAGACCAAAGGTCATTATCCTCCTACCGGTATTCAGACCGAGCCAATAATCCACATACGCATCATCGGCATTCAGAATGGCAACACCGTTTGCTGACAAACCATTGAAAATTTCACCTTTAGCGCGTGCCACACCGGCAAGATCACCGACACCCTCCAAATGGGCAGCACCGGCATTGTTAATAATGGCAACATCCGGGCGGGCGATACGAGCCAAATAATCAATTTCACCAAAATGGCTCATGCCCATTTCAATCACAGCAAACGCGTGTTGCTGGCGCAAACCCAATAACGTCAGCGGCATTCCAATATCATTATTGAGATTACCCGCCGTCGCTAAAGTGTCACCCTGTAATGACAAGATAGCTGTCAGCATTTCTTTTACGGTGGTTTTGCCATTACTACCGGTCAACCCGATCAAAGGCAGAGTAAACGTTTGTCGCCATGCCGCCGCTAACCGTCCCAATGCCAAGCGCACATCGTCCACTACTACCTGAGGAATAGCTGCGTCGATTAAGCGGGAAACCAATGCACCACTGGCTTTGCCTGCCACCTGTGGCACAAAGTCGTGGGCATCAAACCGCTCCCCCCTCAGAGCAAGGAATAAATCACCGCTTTGCACTTGCCGTGAGTCGCGCTCCACACGCTCAATCGCCACATTCTGACCATGCAGCGTTCCACCCGTCAGTTCAGCAATCTCAGCAAGACTCAACCACGTCATGCGCCACACTCCTGCAACGCCAGTGCTGCTTGAATGCGGTCATCAAATGGCACCGTGCCATGCGCTAAAATCTGTACGGTTTCATGGCCTTTGCCTGCAATCAATACGGTATCGCCGGGCTGTGCTTGCCCAATGGCGAGGCGAATCGCTTTAGTACGGTCGTGCTCAAAGGTCACGCCCGTTTTATTGTGGAAGCCTTGCATAATGTCCTCAAATATCTGCTGCGGATTTTCAGAGCGCGGATTATCGTCGGTTACGATCACCACGTCAGCATCAGATTCGGCTATTTTTGCCATTAACGGTCGTTTTCCACGATCACGGTCGCCGCCACAGCCAAACACACACAGCAAACGCCCACGGGTATGCACCCGCACCGCCGTTAATACCTGCTGCAATGCGCCGGGTGTATGTGCGTAGTCCACCACCACCAGTCTGCCTGCATCTGCACCGACCCGCTCCATGCGCCCCGGCACAACCTGTACGTGTTGCAAGCGTTGCAAAGCATCCGACAATGCTAAGCCTTTTGCCAACAAGACCCCCAAAGCTGCCAGCACGTTATGCAAGTTGAATTGCCCTAACACCGGTGCTTGCAATACCCCCGCTTCCTGCCCGTTCGACACCTTGGCACTGATCCCGCTGTGATCAAATACAGGTTCTGTTGCAACCAAGGTTCCCGTCGGATAATCAGCCGCATTGCCCACGCCATAACCGATGACACGCACCTGTTTTTCGGATAACTCGGCTGCTAAGCGTTGCCCAAAAGCATCATCCAGATTCAACACGACCGCTTGCAAATCCGGCCAATGAAACAATTTACGCTTAGCTTCAGCATAAGCTTCCACAGTGCCGTGATAATCCAGATGATCGCGGGTCAAGTTAGTCAAAACCGCCACATTAAAGCGGATACCATTGACCCGCCCCTGATCCAGCGCGTGCGAAGACACTTCCATCGCAACAGCAGTAAAACCATCGTCATGCAAACGGCGTAACAAGTGGTGAACCGTGAGCGCATCAGGCGTGGTATGTGTTGCAGGCTGTAAAGCTCCCGGCACACCAATGCCTAACGTTCCAATAACTGCTGTTGGCTGCACAGGGTCAGTATTCAATGCTTCGGCAACGAAATGGCTTACTGACGTTTTACCATCAGTACCAGTCACCCCCACCATGAACAACCCGGCACTGGGATTCGCATTAAAACGGTCGGCGAGTGTCCCTAAATGTTCCCTCAAAGCAGGGACAGACACCGCGTCAACCGACAAAACTGGTGGCTGTAAACCTATTTCCGGCTCGTAAAGCACGACACTCGCCCCAGCACGGACAGCCGCTTCAGCATAATCCAAACCATGTTGGCGCGTGCCACGCAAAGCCACAAACGCCATGCCGGGTTGAACTTGGCGATTATCCAAAGTCAACCCCGTAATCTCGATATCCGGTACGGATTCAACCAAACCGGTTAATAAAGCGCGGAGGGATACAGAATGGCTCATGTAGCACCTCCCACATTGGCTGGTGCTACAGGTTGCGGCATCGGCGGATGCTCACTAGGCAGGTTATCTGGAGGCACATCAAGCAAGCGTAGTGATTCTGCCATGACTTTGGAAAAAACGGGTGCTGCGGCACGGCCGCCACTATCATCAATCTGAGGTTCATCAATCTGAACAGCGACCACTAAACGTGGACGGCTAGCCGGTGCAACCCCAATAAAACTGGTCAAATAGCGGTCATTTTGGTATTTGCCGTCGATATATTTATAAGCGGTACCTGTTTTACCAGCAATACGGTAGCCATCTACCATAGCTTTCTCACCTGTTCCGCCTTTTTGCACCACCGCTTCCATCATGCGCAACACGGCACTGGCAGTATCAGGACTCATCACCTGTTGACCTAAGCCGGGCTTATCGAGCTTATAAATGGAAGCTGGCATAAACACGCCATTAGCCGCAAATGGCGCATAAGCGTGGGTAGTTTGCAACAAGCTGGCAGACAAGCCATATCCATAACCATGTGAAGCACGATCAACTTTACCCCACTTGGTATAATCGGTTAGTTGCCCCGCTGTTTCACCTGAAAAACCAGCATTCGGCACACGCCCAAACCCCACGCGATTGAGGAACATCCACTGATCACGCGCAGCCATCAGCAACGCCACCCGACTAGCACCCACGTTACTGGATTTAGCTAATAACGTTGACAACGTGATAGAACCATAATCTTTCGGATCCTTGACGCTGTATTTACCAAAGTTGATTTGCCCGGGTGACGTATTAATTTCAACATCAGCCCCCAAAACTCGTGCCTCTAAGGCCGCAGCAATCGTTAAAGGCTTAATAGTTGAACCAGGTTCGGATTTATCCGTAACCGCACGGTTACGATACAGATACGGCTCCAACTCTTTGCGGTTGTTCGGGTTAAAGGAAGGCACATTAGCCATCGCCAAAATTTCACCGGTATGCGCATCCAGCACGATCAATGAACCTGCTTTGGCATTCAATAGCGACACCTGGGTTTTCAATTCTTTATAGGCAAGGTATTGAATACGGCGGTCAATACTCAATTGCACATTCTGCCCAGGCTGCATTTCCTCCATACTAATAACGCTCTCAACCAGCTTGCCTTTAGCGTCACGCACTACCCGCGTCTGACCATTTTTACCTGCTAAAATGTCATTTTGCGCTTTTTCAATACCCTCAATGCCATTACCGTCCACATTGGTCATACCCACCACATGCCCAGCCGTTTCTGCTAATGGATAATAACGGCGGTATTCTCGCGTCGCGGCAACACCCGGCAAATCCAGATCCAGGATGGCATCTGCCACCTCTAACGGTAATTGTCGACCGAGATAGAAGAATTGCTTACTACTAGCTTCCTTTAACTTGGCGGGCAAACTACCCTCTTCCATGCCCAGTTCTTTTTCAATTTGACGGAAACCAGACTCCAAGCGGGCAAAGCGAGTCGAAGCCAATGCCTGAGCCTCACTCTCCTCAGCAGCAGTATCCCCAGCAGTTGCCTCCGACACTTGACGGGATAACTCATATTCGTTGCGCAAGGCTTCCCTTGCTTGCAATAATTCTTGTGGATTGCACCACAGCGAGGAAACGGGCGAACTAATTGCCATCGGATCACCATTACGATCCGTAATCATCCCCCGATAAGCAGGAACCGTAACCACGCGCATTTGACGCTTGTCTGCTTGCTGTTGCAGCCATTCCTGTTGGAATATTTCCAACCATGCTGCCCGCAACATTAAAATACCGATTACCACTAACAAGGTTAACATCAAGAACAAACGTCTTCCCTGAAACACAGGTGACTTCAATACTTTGCGCTTCACTCGCGTATAACCTTGATGTTGTCAGCGGAGGGTTTCTGCATATTCAATACCTGTTTAGAACGGGTTTCCACATGTACTTGATTCAACAAGGTGCTTTGCTCTAACTTTAAACGACTCCAATCAGCACTCAGTTCGTCGCGTTCTTTTTCCAGCTTTTGTAACTCAGCAAATAATTGGCGCGAGTGATGACGATTAGCCACAATCAATAAGGCCATACCGATGACTAACACATATAACAGTGCCACGCTCAACAAACCTCCACGGTTCATGCCACACGCTCCCCCACCCGCATCATTGCACTGCGGGAACGCACATTACCCTGCACTTCTGCATCTGATGGACGCTGTGCCTTACCAATCATTCTCATCGGCGGTTGGATAAAGACTGGTATTACGGGTAAACCCTTCGGCAAGCTAGGTACGGAACAAACATCACGCAGAAAATGTTTGACAATACGATCTTCCAATGAATGAAAACTGATGACAACCAAACGCCCAGCAGGAGCGAGCCACTCAACGGCTTGTTGTAAACATGCCTCGACATCATCCAATTCCTGATTGACCTTAATACGTATTGCTTGAAAACTACGGGTCGCAGGATTTTTCCCAGGCTCACGCTTACGTACCACATTGGCAATTAAGTCAGCCAGTTGTATAGTGGTTTCCATTGGGCTGTGTACACGGACACGGACAATTTCCTTGGCAATTTGACGAGAAAAACGCTCCTCACCGTAACGCCATAATACATCCGCTATTTCCGATTCATCCGCATGGTTTAACCACTGAGCAGCACTTTCACCTCTGGAAGTATCCATCCGCATATCCAGTTGCCCTTCTCGCATAAAACTGAAACCACGTTCTGCATCATCCAATTGCGGGGAAGACACCCCCAAATCCAACAAGACACCCTGAATTTTTTCAGTAACACCAGCAACGTGTAACGCTTGAGGAAAATCACGAAAAGAACCATGCCAGACAAATACACGAGGGTCATTCGCATGACGCTGATGTGCGTACTCAACCGCAACAGGATCCTTATCAATGACGATCAAACGTCCGTTTACACCCAAACGCTCCAAAATCAAGGCAGAATGACCGCCCCGACCATAGGTACCATCGACATAACAGCCTGATTCCTGAACATTTAATGCCATTACGGCTTCCTGCAATAGCACCGTGTCGTGTTTCAACACAGAATCAACCACCTTTTGTCGATATTACATAGAAACCTGATTCAGGATTTCACTCACTTCGCTATCTTCTTGCGCTTCCTGCAACCAAGACTCACGAGCGGTATCCCAACTATCAGCATTCCACAATTCAAGTTTATTAGCCTGACCAACCAATACAGCTCTCTTGTCGAGACCGGCGTACTCACGCAAGGGAATCGGCAATAACACTCGCCCTTGCGCATCCAGGTCTAATTCAGCAGCGTGCCCTAAAATCAGGCGTTGCATATTGCGTACCCGCCGATTCATATTGGGTAATGACATCAGGGTTTTCTCTACTTTAAGCCACTGATCCAGCGGGTAAACCAGCAAGCACTTATCCGTGTGATCAACTGTAATAACGATCTGACCACCCGCATTTTCTACAATATCTTCACGATACTTAGCAGGCATAGCGAACCTGCCTTTTGGATCAATCGATATACTAGAAATACCACGAAACATGCTGTCTAATTCCACTCAAAATGGGAAATCAATCCACTTTACCCCACTTTCTTCCACTTATGAGGGAATATAGGCAGACATCACAGCCCTGTCAATAAAATCACGTAAAAATCACTTTAAATAAGATAATGAGGGGTAAAAACAAAACAAATAGCGAAGATTTTGATGAAAAAATCAAGTTATTATCAATAAATTACAATTGATTCTTAAGGTAATAAATTAAGACATGCCAGCCTATTATTTTGTTTTAATGCCTGAACCAAATAGAAGTAATGAAAAGAAAGATAGAGCTGATCTGTAAGCCGGGTTCTGTCATGGACAATCATTCATCTGGGATATACGTCACCGTATACCTCTAGCAACCTACCCGGATGCAGTGCGGGTCACACCAATGCATCCCTATTTGGTCTTGCTCCGAACGGGGTTTGCCGTGCCATCGACTGTTACCAGCGACGCGGTGCGCTCTTACCACACCCTTTCACCCTTACCTTTAAGCGAACTCAAAGGCGGTTTACTTTCTGTTGCACTTTCCGTCAGCTCACGCTGCCCAGGCGTTACCTGGCGTTCTACCCTATGGAGCCCGGACTTTCCTCCACCTGTTACTTGCGCAACAAGCAGCGATTGCCCGATCAGCTCTGGGGCGCAACATAACAGATAAGCATTAAGGTTGCACCTGTGTGACCACAGAAATCTGTGCAGGAACCGTAGATACCGACTCAGGCTTAGCAACAACCCAATATTGAAAAAAACGTTGCGGGAAAAACTCAGGATGCGTCACCGCCACATAAAATAACAACAACGTTGCTAAAGCAAAGACGATAAGAAGATCAGTCACACAATTCACGAACCACTTGGACACAGATACTCCTTCAACACCTAAATCAGAGAATACAGATATAGCTCAAACTCTCACTATATGCTCTCAACTAGACTAAAATCATAAATAGACATAGAAGCAAAGAAGGAGAGTTTCAGTATGTACCGCTATCAACACCTACTTGCTCCCATTGATTTTTCAGACTCCAGTATCAACGTGGTTCAACGCGCACGGGAGTTAGCAGAAATGTACGATGCTCGCCTGACACTGCTGCATGTTCTCGAAGATGTGCCGCTAGGTATAGAACCATTTGGTGAGTCCACCAGCCTGATGTTGAATGAAGAACTACGTAAGCAACAACAAAAAAGCGCTGAGAAAAAGATGCAAGCACTCGTACAACAACTTAATCTACCGTTGAGCGTTGAACCAGCCATCAAAGAAGGCTTTGCGACTGACGCCATTCTTGAGTTTGCTCAGCAGAAAAATATTGACTTAATTGTTATTGCCCACAGTGGCAAAAAAGGATTTTTAGGGTTTCTAGGCTCAACTGCTAATGCCATTGTCAAAGCAACACAGTGTGACGTATTAGTCATGCGTAATCATGCGGCATAACCCGTCTGTTCCTCGGCAACAGTAATGGATTGCCGAGGCGTCAGATGTGCTTAGATAATATTCAATATAGCATCTTGTAACTGGACAGCCGCAACAATAGACACGGTTCCCACTAACAAGACGAGTCCTGGTTTACGCAAAATAGACAGGCCATGTGATGCTAAAATAGCCCCAACAAAGAAAAAACCAATCAGTCCAACAATCAAAGCAGACGGTATTTCCACCCCCATCAGCCGCGCGATGCTCAGGAAAATAACCCCTGCGATCCCCGTAAACAATAGCGCCTTGAGCACTTCCGATGGCACTGCACAATAAGTGCGTGCTACTAAATCGTTCATGCATAAGCTCCTACATAACACTCTAAAAGTCGCAGCATAATATAAGACTTTGCTAAAATACAAATTTAGAAAACGCAAAGTACCGATCAAGTGTGTTATTCCTGCGACAATTTGTCGGGTTATACCTGATTAGCCACGAATCTGTTACAGTGCAGCCTGATGAGCCGGGGGTGCCTTGACAGGCTGAGATTATACCCTTGGAACCTGATACGGATCATACCGGTGTAGGGAGGCTCCAGCGCTTGCCGTGGAGTTTTTACCCGAACCTTCATGGAGCAAAGAATGATGAGCGCAATACCCGCAGCTTTCCTAAAAAAAACCGCTGAACTATCCAGCGAAGTGACAAAACCCTTCCCCAATTCCCGTAAAGTTTACGTGCAGGGTTCACGCGCCGACATCCGCGTGGGAATGCGTGAAATTGACCAAGACTCAACCGCCGCCAGCTTTGGTGCGGAAGAAAATCCGCCGATTCCAGTCTACGACACCTCAGGCCCGTTCACCGACCCGGCTGTCACCATCAACCTGATGGAAGGCATCCCCGATGTGCGCCTGAACTGGATTTTGGAACGCGATGACACCGAACAACTCAATGGCCCTACTTCCGAATACGGTTTAACTCGCCAAAACGACCCGAAACTCGCACACCTGCGCTTTGCACACATTCGCGCCCCACGTCGTGCTAAAGCAGGCAAAAACGTCTCGCAAATGCATTATGCCCGCCAAGGCATTATCACACCGGAGATGGAATACGTCGCCATCCGCGAAAACCTGCGCTTACAAGAACTGCGAGCCGACCCGCGTTACCGCAAATTGCTACGCCAGCACGGTGGACAAGCATGGGGTGCGAACTTGCCTGCGGAAGTCACCCCCGAATTCGTGCGCAAAGAAGTGGCGGAAGGCCGCGCCATTATCCCCGCCAATATCAACCACCCCGAACTCGAACCGATGATTATTGGGCGCAATTTCCGCGTCAAAATCAACACCAATATCGGCAATTCAGCGGTTTCCTCTTCCATCGAAGAAGAAGTCGAAAAAATGGCATGGTCGGCACGCTGGGGCGGCGACACCCTAATGGATTTATCCACTGGTAAAAACATCCACGAAACCCGTGAATGGATTCTGCGCAACGCGCCGATGCCTATCGGCACAGTTCCTATTTACCAAGCACTCGAAAAAGTGAATGGCAAAGCCGAAGAGCTGACATGGGAAATTTTCCGCGACACCCTCATTGAACAAGCCGAACAAGGCGTGGATTATTTCACCATCCACGCAGGTGTGCGTTTGGCGTATGTGCCAATGACGGCGGAACGCCTCACTGGCATTGTGTCACGCGGTGGTTCAATCATGGCGAAATGGTGCTTGGCACATCACAAGGAAAACTTCCTATACACCCATTTTGAAGACATTTGCGAGATCATGAAAGCTTATGACGTGAGCTTCTCGCTGGGTGACGGCTTGCGCCCCGGTTCTGCGGCGGATGCTAATGACGCGGCGCAATTTGCTGAACTCGAAACCTTGGGCGAATTGACCAAAATCGCCTGGCAACACGATGTACAAGTGATGATTGAAGGCCCCGGTCACGTGCCGTTGCACATGGTCAAAGAAAATATGGACAAGGAATTGCGGGATTGCTTTGAAGCACCGTTTTATACCTTAGGGCCGCTGGTTACAGACATCGCACCTGGTTACGACCACATCACCTCAGGAATTGGTGCAGCAAATATCGGCTGGTACGGTTGCGCCATGTTGTGCTACGTCACCCCGAAAGAGCATTTGGGTTTACCGAACAAGGAAGATGTACGCGTCGGTATTATTACCTACAAAATTGCGGCACACGCGGCGGATTTGGCGAAAGGTTGGCCGGGCGCACAAGTCCGTGATAACGCCATGTCGAAAGCGCGTTTTGAGTTTCGTTGGGAAGACCAATTCAATCTGGGGCTAGACCCGGATCGGGCGCGTGAATACCACGATGAAACCTTGCCGAAAGATTCCGCAAAAGTGGCGCATTTCTGTTCGATGTGCGGCCCGCATTTCTGCTCAATGAAAATTACGCAGGATGTACGTGATTACGCCGCACAGCAAAAAGGTATGCAGGAAAAAGCGGTGGAATTCGTAAAAATGGGCGGAAAGCTGTATCACGAAGCTTGATATTACCTGAAATGTCAAAGGCTGCGCTCTACGCAGCCTTTGCCCCCCCCAACATTAACGAAACAATGACAACACCACATCCACCTCAAGCTGCTGCCCTTGGCGCAGTAAGCTAATCCGTACTTTGCTGTTGTGGGAATAGTTATCCAGCAGGCTATTTAACTCATTGATATTACCGATGGCTTTACCATCAATAGCTTGAATAATATCCCCCAAAATTAGCTCATCTTGCACAGTCAATTGCGTACCTCGAATACCCGCCTGTGCCGCTGGTGTATTCGGTTGCACCTGTAACACCAAAACGCCAGTTGTATTCAACTTAGCATTAATCCGTTCACTGATGCTGTCATCCAACGCCACGCCCAAGACGGGTCGGGTATAACGCCCCTCTTTCACCAAGCGGGGAACCACACGATTCACCACATCCACCGGAATCGCAAAACCGATCCCAGCCGACGCACCGGATGGACTATAAATCGCCACATTCACCCCAATCAAGCGCCCAGCACTATCCAGCAACGGCCCCCCCGAATTGCCGGGATTAATGGCGGCATCGGTTTGAATCAAGCCATCCATACTGCCCCCTTCCTCGCCATCAATAGAACGACGTAACGCGGAAATAATTCCAGCCGTCAGGGTATGGTCGAGGCCGAACGGGTTGCCAATCGCCAATACGTGTTGCCCGACCCGCAAGTCACTGCTACTGCCAATTTGCACCGGCGGTGGCGCATCTGCCATGTCCTGCAAACGCAATACAGCTAAATCATGTTCTGGGCTAACCCCCACCACAGCCGCTTCAAACACCCGCTGATCAGCAAAGCGGATTTTGGCTGAATCATGACCTTCCACCACATGGTAATTGGTTACAATATGTCCGGTGTTATCCCATACAAACCCAGTTCCGGTACCTTGGGGAATTTCACGCACATTGCGACTCCACAAGTTCAGCACACGCTCCACTGTCGTGATATAAACCACCGAAGGGCTGTTACGCTCGAAAATCTCAATCGTGGCTTGCTCATTTTCAGCCAAATCACCACGTGCTATTACCGGGCGAGGCGCTGTTCCCGAAGGCTCCTGCAACCAGGGAATCCACACCGGTTGTGCCACCCATAACAACAGTACTGCCAACAACAGCCACAGAAACACCATCAGCGAACGACTTTTGTTCATTTACTTATTTCCCCAGATCAAGGGTAAACAAGGTCAGCGTCGTCGGCAGAAAATCTTCATTGCCGTCATCACCGACCATCAGATATTGATTGCCCTGAATATGGGTTAGCCCTTCGTAATTATCAACCAGCAGATGGTTGGAAAAAACCTTCAAGTCTTGCAGTGTACATACCTGATCTTTAGAGCACTGCTTGAAGTCCAGATAACGTAAACTAACGACCAAGGGGTTCAAAAATCCTGACCATGCCCGTTCCATTACCAATAAATTACCATCAGGCAAGACTTCTAGCCCACTGATCGCACTATTTTTGGCAGGATACGCCGTAAATGACCATTGTTGCCCCTTGGTAGAATACAGCGTATGTAAATTGCGTGGTTCACCTCTAAGCGGCATTTCCGGGGCAGTGATAAAGCTGTAACGTGGATGAAACGTAACGGATTCCAACGCGTGATTACCGTGTCGATAGTTACGCCTATCATCCAAAACTGCCGGTAATGTAATGTTATTGATGGCTCGCCCTTGTGGGGTAAACCGAATCAGGCGTGGCACACCCTCAAACGCAATCACCAATTGCGAATCACCGTATTTGCCATTATTGGCATTCATCAGGGTTAAGCCTTCGGAATCACCACGACCTTTTTTGATACGTTCCCCCTCCTTATCCACAAGGTTTGCTGCATACACCGCATTAGCTGCTTGTAGGCGATTGCCTTGCAAATCAAGACGAAAATGAAAAACCGCGCCTTTGTCAGAAATGGCATAGAGCAATTGCTCATCCTGATCCCAGGCCAGCCCAGACAGTTCACTGATTTTGACCCCATTCACCGTGTGCGGGGGAAGCACCAAACTATTTTGCACCTCCAAAACGGGAGCCGCATCCACGCTGACAGACACCAACATTGCCTGCACCGCCAGCCATAACATCAATCCAAAACGCCTCATGCCAACACCTCTTTCTTTACTGGCAAATGAATGCACGCCGCATCTTAATGACCTCATCACACGCTGTAAACCTATCATTCATCCTGTGAACACTACCGTTAATAGTCCTAATAAATACAATTAGATAACCCATTTTTAAATTAGTGCCTATACTGATTTTGGCGTTTGCCGAATTATATAAATTTACCACAGGTTAAAAGGAGTCTACTTATGGGTATTGTTGAGCTCATCATTTTCTTAGCTATTGGCGCAATTGCAGGCTGGCTTGCAGGTATCGTCATGAATTGGGCTGGCTTTGGCCTAATCGGTAATATTATTATCGGGGTTATTGGTTCATTTATCGGTGGATTTGTTGGAAGATTCATCGAAGGCGCAGCCGGTTTTCATATCCCCGATATTTGGGGTGCTATCGTATGGGCAACCGTCGGTGCTGTCATTTTGTTATTCATCATACGTCTCATCAAACGGGCGTAGTAGAAATCCCTACGGTTATTCGTACAAAATGCCGCTCTCGTAGCAGTATTTTTGTGGCATTATCGTGTTTATCCGACAACATAACATGACTTCATGCCCATACCCGACTACCAAACCTTGATGCGCCCCCTGCTGCAACTCGCGGCGGATGGGCAAGAACACAAACTGCGTGATGCCGTCAGCGCACTTGCTGACCAATACCGTTTGACGGAAACCGAACGCACCGAAATCCTCCCCAGCGGCACGCAATCGGTGTTTGGCAACCGCGTGGGCTGGGCGCGTTCCTACCTCAAGCACGCGGAAGCATTGCGTTCGCCACGACGCGGCTATTTTGTAATTACTCAACGTGGACGGCAATTGCTCGATGCTAATCCGCACAGCATCCGCATTGCCACACTGACAGCATTCCCCGAATTTCAAGCGTTCAAAAACCGCCGCCACCCCACTAAAACTGAAAGTGGGCAAACGCTGGACATGGATTCCGATGTCATTTTCGATGACACACCAGAAGACATCCTCGCCTCCGCGCACCGTTTGTTATGCCGCAATCTTGAGCAGGAAGTGCTGGAAACCATTAAAGAAGCCTCGCCGACCTTCTTTGAAAAACTGGTGGTCGATTTGCTAATCAAAATGGGTTACGGCGGCAATCGTCAGGATGCTGGTCGTGCCATTGGCAAAAGTGGCGACGGCGGCATTGACGGCATCATCAACGAAGACCGCTTGGGCGTGGATGTGCTGTACATGCAGGCGAAACGTTGGGAGGCTACAGTGGGTCGCCCCGAAATCCAGAAATTTGCTGGGGCATTGCAAGGGCAGCGGGCGAAGAAAGGGATTTTCATGACGACCTCCAACTTTTCCCGTGAGGCTAAGGAATATGCTCGCTCGATTGAGACGCGGATTATTTTGATTGACGGGGAAAAGCTCGCGGCGTTGATGGTGGAATATAATGTGGGCGTGTCAGTGGTTGAGCATTACGAGGTGAAGAAAGTGGATACGGATTATTTTGAGGGTGGGTGAAGCTCATCACTCCACCCACCCTACGGTTACACCTCTTGCGCCACTACCAACGGCATAAACGTCAGTCTACCCTCTTCCACTCCCACCGCAATCGTATCCCCCGGCATAAACTTGCCACCGAGGATTTGCTGCGCCAGTGGGTTCTCAACCTGCTGCTGGATAGCGCGTTTGAGCGGACGAGCACCATACACTGGGTCGAAACCAGCCCCTGCCAGCAAGTCGAGTGCCGCATCGGTAATCTGAATCCCCAAATCCCGCGCTGCCAAACGTTGACGCAAGTTGTTGAGCTGGATGTCTGCAATCTTGCGAATTTCTGCCTGATCCAGCGGATGGAATACCACCGTTTCGTCAATTCGGTTGATGAATTCAGGGCGGAAATGCGTACCGACGACTTCCATCACCGCTGCTTTCATGCGCTCGTAGTTAGCTTCGCCCGACAGCTCCTGAATGATGTGCGAACCGAGATTCGAGGTCATGATAATGACGGTGTTGCGGAAATCGACCGTTCGCCCTTGCCCGTCGGTCAAACGCCCGTCGTCCAGCACTTGCAATAGCACGTTGAATACGTCGGCATGGGCTTTTTCCACCTCGTCCAACAGGATTACGGAATACGGGCGGCGGCGCACCGCTTCGGTCAAATAGCCGCCTTCTTCATAGCCAACATAGCCCGGAGGCGCACCGATCAGGCGGGCGACGGAATGCTTTTCCATGAATTCGGACATATCAATGCGCACCATCGCGTCGTCGGTGTCGAACAGGAAGGTCGCCAACGCCTTGGTGAGTTCGGTTTTACCCACGCCCGTCGGCCCCAAAAACAGGAACGAACCGCTGGGGCGATTGGGGTCGGAAAGCCCAGCACGCGCCCGGCGGATGGCGTTGGATACCGCGACCACCGCTTCGGTTTGCCCAATCACGCGCTTGGCAAGCACCTCTTCCATTTTCAGTAGCTTGTCTTTTTCGCCTTCGAGCATTTTGCTGACCGGGATGCCTGTCCAGCGTGACACGATGTCGGCAATTTCGTCTTCCGTCACCTTGGTTTTCAGCAACTTAGGTGCTTTGGATTCAGTGTGGGCGGCGGCATCGTCGGCTTGCGCCAACTGGCTTTCGAGTTCGGGGATGCGCCCGTATTGCAGTTCCGCCATGCGTTGCAAATTGCCCGCACGGCGGGCGGTTTCAAATTCGAGCCGCGCTTGGTCGAGGGCTTCCTTAATGTGGGAAGTGCCTTGCACGTCGGCTTTTTCGCTTTTCCAGATTTCTTCCAGATCGGCGGATTCGATTTCCAGACGGTCGATTTCAGCCTGCAAGTCGGCAAGACGTTTTTTGGAAGCGTCGTCGGATTCCTTTTTCAAGGCTTCGCGTTCGATCTTGAGCTGGATCAGGCGGCGGTCGAGCTTGTCGATCACCTCCGGTTTGGAGTCGATTTCGACCCGGATGCGCGACGCAGCTTCGTCGATCAGGTCGATGGCTTTGTCAGGCAACTGGCGGTCGGTGATGTAGCGGTGTGACAGCGTGGCGGCAGCGACCAACGCAGGGTCGGTGATTTCCACGCCGTGATGCACTTCATACTTTTCCTGCAAGCCGCGCAGGATGGCGATGGTGTCTTCCACGGTTGGTTCATCGACCAGCACTTTCTGGAAGCGGCGTTCGAGCGCGGCATCTTTTTCGATGTATTGGCGGTATTCGTCGAGCGTGGTAGCGCCCAAGCAATGCAATTCACCGCGTGCGAGGGCAGGCTTAAGCATATTGCCTGCGTCCATTGCGCCGTCGGCTTTGCCTGCGCCGACCATCGTGTGCAATTCGTCGATGAACAGGATGATATTGCCTTCGGCTTTGGCGATGTCGTTGAGGACGGCTTTGAGGCGTTCTTCAAAGTCGCCACGGTATTTGCTGCCTGCGAGCAATGCGCCGAGGTCGAGCGAGAGCAAGCGTTTGCCTTTCATGCCTTCGGAGACTTCGCCGTTGACGATGCGTTGCGCCAAGCCTTCGACCAGCGCGGTTTTGCCTACGCCCGGTTCGCCGATCAGGACGGGGTTGTTTTTGGTGCGGCGTTGCAGGATTTGCACCATGCGGCGGATTTCTTCGTCACGCCCGATAATCGGGTCAATCTTGCCCTGTTCGGCGCGTTCGGTGAGGTCGATGGTGTATTTGTCGAGGGCTTGGCGTTGGTCTTCGGCGTTGGGGTCGTTGACCGTTTGCCCGCCGCGCATCCCTTCGATGGCTTTTTCCACCGCGCCTTTGGTTGCGCCGCACTCACGCAGCAAATTGCCGAGCGTGCCTTTGTCTTCCAACCCAGCGAGGATGAAGAGTTCGGAGGAAATGTACTGGTCTTTGCGCTGCTGGGCGATTTTGTCGGTGACGTTCAGCAGTTTGCTGAGGTCGTTGGAAACGTGAACGCTGCCTGCATCACCGCCGGACACAGAGGGCATCCGGTCGAGGGCTTCGCCCAGTTTGGAACGCAATTGGTTGGCGTTGACATCGGCTTTGGTGAGCAAACCGCGTGTGGAACCGCCTTCCTGATCGAGCAGCGCGATCATTAAGTGGGCGGGTTCGATGAATTGGTGATCACGCCCTAACGCGAGCGATTGCGCGTCTTGCAGGGCGAGTTGGAACTTGCTGGTGAGTTTGTCCATTCTCATGTGGGCTACCTATATTATTTGGGTTGGACGCGAGTGCGTCAGATGGAACAAATCTGGGGTAGCAAGTGAGGGAATTCAAGGTGGGGTTGTGGATAAGTTTGATGTAGGTCAGGTTTTACCGACTTGTCTTGCTTGCTTCAGATGACGCAGCCATTCCAGAACATTGATTAATTCATCAACGGACAAGTCGTGACTCTCCAGAATGATGTCCGCCAGTTCGTCTGATACGCAATAGAAATATGCTGCCGGAATACCCAATGCTGCTGCCAAACTTTTAGCCGTCTCGAAAGGCGGTTCATGCGTCCCCGTTTCGTAACGACTGATTCGGGCGCTGCTGCATCCCTCATCCAACCCAATCAACACACCCAAACGATCCTGCGGTAAACCCGCAAGTATTCGCGCTGTACGCAAACGAGAACCGAATAATGATTGAGGATGCTTTGACATCCTACGATATTCGTAAATTTTACTTGAGCATTCTCTACGTAATTCGTAGAATTGATGATGTACCGGGCATTTACTTCCTTAATAATCATCAGGAGCATCATCCTATGCAAAAGCATATCCTCAGCACATGCTTGGCAATCTCGCTTATTGCCAACAGTTCATACGTTTTCGCAGACAAAACTATTACTGGCACGGGTTCATCATCCAGTGAAAGTGAAATGTCAGATGGGCAAGCCGCCGCTGTGGTGGGTGGACTTCTCTTGCTAGGTGGAATCATGAGCCTGCACAGCCAAAGTGTTGCTAAAGCGGAAGAAACCGCCACACAACAGGCAACTAAAACAGTGGAACTCAAACCGGGACACTCTTATCTTTGGTCGACTGGTAGTGATGACAATAACCCGCTTATCGAATATGTCGATAGCTGTACCCCAGCAAAGCAATTCACTGTCAAAGCTAAACTTGCCAACGGTATTGCTGACAGTAGTGACTACTATATGAGCCGCACTGAAAGCGAATGCACTAGAACCTACGACTCAAGACAGAAAGCGGTTCAAGAATACGCAGGTAATCCATGGAATTTGAACGAAACCACTTACCAAAAAGAATTGGCAGAAAAAAAAGCAAGACAAGCTCGCGCTGTAGAGGGAGCAGCCAAGATGATTGGCGGCATCGGAAAATTGCTATTTGGTAGTGGCGGTAGCACAACGGCAGACCCTGCCTTTGAAGCACAATTTGCTTGTGAAAAAGACTGTGAAGCTCAAACTGAACGTGCCATTGCAACTGGTTGTACTGGACTAGATGAGGGGAAATTTCTTATCAGGGAAAATTTAAAAGCCACGTGTGAAGACCAAGTTAAAGATGCAGAATACACTTGCAAAAGTGCATGTTACGCTAAGCATCATTAACGATGAAATTAGGAAATCGGGGATGTCCCCGATTTTCTTCGGCTGTGATCAAGCTGCCTGCAACATAAAATCCACATGCAACGCATCAAACGGAAACACAATTCGCCCGTCATCCGCTTTTGACAAGATTCCAGCATTGAGCAGCGCATGAACATCCGTATGCACTGCCTTCACGTCGCGGCTCACCCGCCGCGCAGAGACCATATTCATAACAAATATGCTTCAAGTCTTCGAAATTCTATGACACAATGGCATTTGTGTGCATATATGATGGCAATTCTGGATGGCAATCAAAGTCGTAGTCGATACCAACGTGCTAGTTGCCGGATTAATCGGCGGCAAAGGACCAAATCGGGAAGTTCTCCGCCGTTGCCTTGAAGGTGAATTGCAACCATGCGTTGGCAATGCACTCTACATGGAATATCAGGACTTGCTGAATCGGAAGAATATTCAGGCACTTTGTAAGCAAACCTCTGTGACTCTGATGGAATTCCTAGATGGCTTTGCCCAAGTCTGCACACCTGTTGATGCACGCTACCTGTGGCGACCCAATTTAACCGATGAAGCCGACAACCATGTAGTGGAATTGGCAATTGCTGCCGGAGCTACCTACATTATTACCAATAACGTGAACGACTTTGCCCGCGCTGAACTCAAGCATTTGGGCTATGAAGTCATCACACCGGAACAGATACTGAGGTTATTAAGAGCATGACAACGTTATCCATCCGTTTACCCGAAGACATGGCGGAAAAGCTCAAGCGCGTCGCCAGAATCCGCGACATCAGCCTGAACAAGCTCATGTTTGAATTATCGGTGCAAGTATTGGCTGAGGAAGAAGCCAAACAACGCTTCATGGCTGCAAAGTTACGCGGCAATCCCAAGCGTGCATTGCAACTGCTGGATGAACTGGATGCGTTGGGCGTGTAAATACAGGAAGAATTGGCTAATAATCGTGGATATATCCCAATTTTTAGCCAAAACTGGATGACTCATCCAGTTGCGCCAACCAAAAATCCCGTTCCGCCTTCAGCGCATCCAAGCCATCGAACAACCCCAGCTTGTCACGCCGCCAAACTTCATTCCGATACCAAGCATATTTCAAGCGGATATACATCTGGTCGTAAACATCCACAAAACCAAACCGATGATGCCAATCACGACTACTTTCATTACAAAGGTGGTAAACACTGCTCAATGTCTCGACACCCAACACAGACAATTGATTGACCGCAGTCGCAACCATGCTGGTCGCAATTTTCTGACGTTGGTAGGCAGGCACAACACACAACAAATCCAAGCATACCTCCCCCGCCTCGTCTGTCAGCAATAACGCCAGCCCAATAATGCTGCCATCCTGAGCCAATGCCATCACAGAAGCAGGATGTGGTACACCGCGCTTCCCTGCAAAATAACCGCTAATACTACGGTCGGCGAACTCCCGAATATGGCTCTCATTCCAGTCACAAAACTCAACCGTATCGTGGAAAGCGGCAAAGAAAGTTTCAGCCATTTCTTGCTGTCGGCTAGTGTCAAGCGCAACCAAACGGCAAACAGGCGACACTACCCGTGCCACCACCCTTAACTGGGTAACAACATGATTTTCACGCGGCGTAATAACCGCATGATCATCCCAGTATTCCACCTTGTAACCGAACGGCTGCTCCATCAGGTGGTATTCATCGACAGTCATGGGAATACGTTGGTGTTGCATAGGGCTAACGTTTAGCCTACCCAAACCCGCGCATTGCGGAACATCCGCAACCACGCGCCATCTTCACCCGTATCATCCGGCTTCCACGAATGCTGCACCGCACGGAACAAGCGTTCGGGGTGCGGCATCATGATGGTAAAACGCCCATCCGCCGTGGTCACACCCGTAATCCCCAACGGTGAACCGTTCGGGTTTTCGGGGTAATGTTCGGTGGCATTGCCGCGATTATCCACGTAACGCAAGCCGACCAGCCCTTCCGCCAACATCCCTTCAGCCGTCGCCGTGTCGAACACCGCCCGCCCTTCGCCATGCGCCACTGCAATCGGCAGCTTCGAGCCAGCCATGCCTTGCAGGAACAATGATGGCGATTCCAACACTTCCACTGCCGAATAACGCGCCTCGAACTGTTCGGAACGGTTGCGGTAGAAACGTGGCCAATGCGCTGCACCGGGGATCATGTCACGCAATTGCGAGAACATCTGGCAGCCATTGCACACGCCCAGCCCGAAAGAATTTTGCCGCGCAAAAAACGCTGCAAATTCATCACTGGCTCGTGGATTCATCAGAATGGTTTTCGCCCAACCGCCGCCAGCGCCCAACACGTCGCCGTAAGAGAAGCCGCCGCACGCCACCAAGCCTTTGAAATCTTTCAACTTCACCCGACCACTGATAATGTCGGTCATGTGTACGTCAACCGCCTTGAAACCGGCACGGTCGAACGCCGCAGCCATTTCCACCTGCCCGTTCACACCTTGTTCGCGCAATACCGCAACTGCGGGGCGTACTCCGGTGCGGATATACGGCGCTGCCACATCTTCATCCAACTCAAAGCTTGGCGCGAACGGCAAACCGGGGTCTTGCACATCATCCAAGCGCTCGAATTCTTGCGCGGCGCAATCAGCATTGTCACGCAATGCCTGCATCCGGTAGCTGGTTTCTGCCCAGATTTTCTGCAAAGTGGCACGTGGAGCGCGGTACACTTCCTTATTCGCAAAGGTCAGCACCAGCTCGTCGCTGTCGTTCAACTCGCCAATGACGTGGGTACAATGCGCCAAGCCTGCCTCACGGAACGCTTCCAACACTGCATCCGTATCACAATGGCGGATTTGCAGCACTGCGCCGAGTTCTTCACTGAACAGCGCTGGCAACATTTGCCCACTGATTTGCCCGATACAAGCCGTTACGCCCACATGCCCCGCAAAGCTCATTTCTGCTAAGGTTGCCAGCAAGCCGCCATCGGCACGGTCGTGGTACGCCAAAATCAGGTTTTCGCCACGCAAATCTTGCACGGTGTCGAAAAACGCTTTGAGCGCGTCAGGGTTATCCACGTCCGGCGCGTGATGCCCGATTTGCCCGTAGACTTGCGCCAATGCCGACGCTGCCAAGCGATTACGCCCTTTGCCAAGATCCACCAGAATCAGATCGGTATCGCCTACGTCGCTACACAATGCCGGAGTCAGCGTTTTGCGGATGTCCTGCACGGGTGAAAACGCGGTGACGATCAAGGAAAGCGGCGCAATCATTTCACGGTTTTCGCCGTCTTGCTGCCACACCGTTTTCATCGACAGCGAATCTTTACCAACCGGAATCGCTAGACCCAAACGCGGGCACAGCTCTTCGCCGACCGCTTTCACGGTGTCGAATAACGCGGCATCTTCGCCGTGATAACCCGCCGCTGCCATCCAGTTTGCCGACAGGCGAATATTGCGAATATTGGCAATGTCTGCCGCCGCAATATTGGTAAGCGCTTCGCCAATCGCCATACGCCCAGACGCTGCCGGATTCACCAGCGCAATCGGGGTGCGTTCGCCCATCGCCATCGCTTCGCCGAAGTTGGTGGTGTAATCGCTGGAGGTGACTGCCACATCCGCCACCGGCACTTGCCACGCGCCCACCATCTGGTCGCGTGTCACCATGCCCGTTACCGTGCGGTCGCCGATGGTGATCAGGAAGGACTTGGAGGCAACGGTTGGCAAACGCAACACCCGCTCAATCGCCTCACCCAGTTCAATGCCGCTCAGGTCGATTTCCGGCTTGTGGAACGTTTGGTGATGCACGTCGCGCAGCATTTTCGGCGGTTTACCGAGCAGCACGTTCATCGGCAAATTCACCGGATTGTTGTCAAACAGGGAATCGCCGACCAGCAATTGTTGTTCAACCGTAGCATTCCCGACCACGGCATAGACAGCGCGTTCGCGTTCGCACAGGGCGCGGAAGGTGTCGAGGCGGTCTTCGGCAATGGCGAGGACGTAGCGTTCTTGCGCTTCGTTGCTCCAGATTTCCATCGGTGCCATGCCGAGTTCGGCGTTGGGGACGGCACGGAGTTCAAAGCGTCCGCCGCGTCCGGCATCGTTGACGATTTCGGGGATGGCATTGGAAATACCGCCAGCGCCTACGTCGTGGATCGAGAGGATGGGGTTTTCTGTACCCAATGCCACGCAGCGGTCGATGACTTCCTGGCAACGGCGTTGCATTTCGGGGTTGCCACGCTGCACGGAAGCGAAGTCGAGGTTTTCCGCGCTCGTGCCGCTTGCCATTGAAGAGGCCGCGCCGCCACCCAAACCGATCAGCATGGCGGGGCCACCGAGGACGATAATCGGCGTACCTTCGGGCAACGGGTTTTTATTGATGTTGTTTTCGCGGATATTGCCCATGCCGCCTGCAATCATGATCGGCTTGTGGTAGCCGCGCAGCTCGATGCCTTTGGCACCGGGAGCTTGCATTTCAAAGGTGCGGAAATAGCCGGTGATGTTGGGGCGACCGAATTCGTTGTTGAACGCGGCAGCACCGATAGGGCCTTCGAGCATAATGTCGAGGGCAGAAACGATACGATCGGGTTTGCCGAAATCGTGTTCCCACGGCTGGGGGTAGCCGGGAATGCGCAGGTTGGATACCGAGAAGCCGCTCAAGCCCGCCTTGGGTTTTGAGCCGTTGCCGGTTGCGCCTTCATCACGAATTTCGCCGCCCGAACCCGTCGCAGCACCCGCAAACGGTGAAATCGCGGTGGGGTGGTTGTGGGTTTCCACCTTCATCAGGATGTGGACGGGTTCATTGGTGTAGTGGTATTCGCCGGTTTTTACGTCGGTCAAAAAGCGCGTTGCCAACGGGCCTTCGATCACGGAGGCGTTGTCATGGTAGGCGGAGAGGATGCCTTCGGGCGCGTGCGCGTGGGTGTTGCGGATCATGGCAAACAGCGATTTGGGCTGTTCTTTGCCGTCGATAATCCAGTCGGCGTTGAAGATTTTGTGGCGGCAATGTTCGGAATTGGCTTGTGCGAACATCATCAATTCGACGTCGGTGGGGTTGCGCTGGAGTTCGGCATAATTTTCGGCGAGGTAGTCGATTTCATCCGCTGAGAGTGCCAAGCCCCAGTCGGTGTTGGCTTTGGCGAGCGCGGCTTTGGGGTCATTGCTGATGTCGACGTAGCGTAAGGCGGCAGGTTCGGCTTCGCTGAACAGGACGACGGCATCTTGCAGGTCGGTCAGTACCATTTCGGTCATGCGGTCGTGCAACAGCGCGGCGATGGCGAGACGTTCGGCTTCAGACAGCGCGGCAGTGGTTTGCACGTCGTAGGCGATGCCACGTTCGATGCGTTCCACCATCGTCAAGCCGCAGTTGTGGGCGATGTCGCTGGCTTTGCTTGACCAGGGCGAAATCGTGCCTTTGCGCGGGGTGACGAGCAGCAATGTGCCGCTGAACGCGTGGCTGCCTTGCACTTCTTCGTAGGTCAGCAACGCTTGCAATTGGGCGTGTTCGTCGGGGCGCAGTTCGCGGCTGTTGCGCACGAAATGGACGTATTCGGCTTGCACAGCGGTGATCGTGGGCACGATGGCTTGCAAGGCGCTCAACAGCTTGTTGCGGCGGAATTCGGAGAGGGCAACGCTACCGGGGAAGATCAGCATGGGGGTAAACCAATGGGCAGTTCATCAAGGAGGGTATGATAGCGGAAAGTGGGGCGGGATTGTAGGCGATTGCCGTGCCAACTGCGGCGGGGTGCGTCCGCAGCTTGGCAGGGGAAATCAGGCAACCTTGGTCTTGAGTGTAAAATTATGCTTCAGCAGCCGTGCCAATTCGCGGATATTGACGACTCCGGCTTCCTGCAATTTTTCGATCAGCTCCCAGTGTTTCGGGGTGATTTTTTGGAACAGCCTTTCAGGGGATTATTCTAGAGGAAGAGCCTTTTATAACAAACATCAATGGTTACCAAACTGGATACTTTCAGATAAAAGCTTGAAATAGAGTTCTTCCCTATCCTTGTCTGACAAGCTTCTCGCACTCTTTAAACCCGTTAATTCATCCCATATTAGCCAGGGAATCTCATAATACCTTTTCCCGGAAACATCAACTGCATGTCCATCACTGATAAAAAGTGAAATATTTTCATGCCGATCCAAACCATAGTGAATATTATTATCCAGCAATGGAGGCACATGATCACTGGTAATATAAATAATTGAGCTTGAATCAATTGCCGTTAGTTGCTTGATAAAATTAGCTACTGCTTTTGTCCGGTAGTAAAACTGGTTTGATATTCTTTTGACTCGCTCATCCTGATGATCAGAATTAATAATATCTGGTTCATCACTCAAATCACGCTCATATGGAAAGTGCCCATACATGCCTAAAGTGTAACTGACTATAGGTTGCGTAGCAGTATTCAAAGCATTCTTGATTCTGGAAAGGCTATGTTTTAGCAGCCCCGCATCTGAAACTCCTCGCTCTTTCTCCTTATCAGTAATCATACCGCTTTCAGCCAGAAACAAGACATCATCAAAACCCAGACTCTTGTAAGCCGAAACTGAATTATAGTATCCCGAACCAGTTGCTAATGTAGCAATGCTCTTATACCCATTCTGGTTCAATGCACCAACAAACCCATTCGTTTTTCCACCTTGTAGAATATTGAACTCTACACTACCTATCTTTGCAAACGCATGGATGCCAGTCAGCAACTCAAACTCTGCCTGAGCAGTAGTACCACCATACACAGGAGAGATGACATGAGAGAAGTTATTACTAGCTGATAATAAATAAGGTGTCAACTCATTCGCCAAAGGAGAACGGTTAAAGCTTATATTGAGCAAAAGTCTTGGATCAATAAAACTTTCCAAGACAACAATATGAATATTACGAGGATGCCGAACCGTATCAGGAAACAAGATTTTTTTTATATCTATATTTTTCTTGCCATACTCATCAAGAAGAGCAAAACTTTTCTTTTCTTGATAACCATAAAACATAAAGCTGGAAAATCTACCATTTTCTTTTATAGACTTTTCTTGTGACCATTCCGCATATTGATAACTAGATGCATGATAGTCAGCAAACGTATCAGATAAAAATACAAATAACACAAGAAAAACCGACAGCATCCTGAATGATACAGAATATACCATATCTTTAAATGAACAATTTTGATATGCTTTATAAAACAGCATAATAACAGGAAAGCAGATCAAAAAAACCAAGAGCAAAATCAAAAACATCAATCCAACTGAGAAATCAGAAACCATATTAATATTTTGAAAATCAGAGGGTCTGGGAGAACGACCCAAAAATCCATAGAAAACATCTACCGATAGATATAAAACAAGAATAGGTATTGTCGGAAATAAATATCGAATAATTCTATTATTTATGGTTGGAAAATAAACAATAAATAATAGAAGCAACACCAATGGGATTTCAAACTTGACCAGATCTCCCCTAACGCTACCTATGGTACTCCAATAATGGGATAGCTCGGTATACAAAGTAACTATCAGGAACACCACCAATAAATAAGTAAACGCACCTTTGAGGTAATCAATTATTGTTTTCATCTCATTCTGACTCATCATGCCCACAAACTCCGACCTTGGGTAATTCTAGCAGAAATATCCTGTTGAAAGTCTGGTGACTGGGTGTAGAAAATAACGTTGCCTTGTTGTCTCATATTACAGCACCTGCAAATGGGGAAGGGGAAATCGCGGTGGGGTGGTTGTGGGTTTCCACCTTCATCAGGATGTGGACGGGTTCATTGGTGTAGTGGTATTCGCCGGTTTTTACGTCGGTCAAAAAGCGCGTTGCCAACGGGCCTTCGATCACGGAGGCGTTGTCATGGTAGGCGGAGAGGATGCCTTCGGGCGCGTGCGCGTGGGTGTTGCGGATCATGGCAAACAGCGATTTGGGCTGTTCTTTGCCGTCGATAATCCAGTCGGCGTTGAAGATTTTGTGGCGGCAATGTTCGGAATTGGCTTGCGCGAACATCATCAATTCGACGTCGGTGGGGTTACGCTGGAGTTCGGCGTAATTTTCCGCGAGGTAGTCGATTTCATCCGCTGACAGTGCCAAGCCCCAGTCGGTGTTGGCTTTGGCGAGTGCGGCTTTGGGGTCATTGCTGATGTCCACGTAGCGCAAGGCGGCAGGTTCGGCTTCGCTGAACAGCACAACGGCATCTTGCAGGTCGGTTAGTACCATTTCGGTCATGCGGTCGTGCAACAGCGCGGCGATGGCGAGGCGCTCGGCTTCCGACAGCGCGGCAGTGGTTTGCACGTCGTAGGCAATGCCGCGTTCGATGCGTTCCACCATCGTCAAGCCGCAGTTGTGGGCGATGTCGCTGGCTTTGCTTGACCAGGGCGAAATCGTGCCTTTGCGCGGGGTGACGAGCAGCAATGTGCCGCTGAACGCGTGGCTGCCTTGCACTTCTTCGTAGGTCAGCAACGCTTGCAATTGGGCGTGTTCGTCGGGGCGCAGTTCGCGGCTGTTGCGCACGAAATGGACGTATTCGGCTTGCACAGCGGTGATCGTGGGCACGATGGCTTGCAAGGCGCTCAACAGCTTGTTGCGGCGGAATTCGGAGAGGGCAACGCTACCGGGGAAGATCAGCATGGGGGTAAACCAATGGGCAGTTCATCAAGGAGGGTATGATAGCGGAAAGTGGGGCGGGATTGTAGGCGATTGCCGTGCCAACTGCGGCGGGGTGCGTCCTCTGGCAAATTTGCTCGAAAGCCCTATTGTAGCTACAATAGCTACTATCAATACAACTCAGTGAGAAATAAACCATGCAATCCATCGGCGCACGTCAGGCCAGTAACCAGCTCGGTGCAGTGCTTGATAAAGTCTGGCAGGGTGAACCGTTCAAAATCACCCGCAATAAACGCGACACTGCCGTTATCCTGTCCATGCGGGATTTTGAAATGCTGGGTGGTGAAGCATTCCTGCTCCGCAGGCGGGCAGAAGCCATGCAGCAGGAACGCCAGCAGTTGTTGGCTTCACTGGACGCTTTGCGCACTGAAGCGGAACAAAGTGGTCTGACGGAATCCGTGCTGGAAGCGATCCTGAATGACAAGCCTTGAACGCTGTGTCTGCGACAACCACGTTTGCCGAGTTGGAGGAAGTTATCTGGCGGGAAAAGTTTGACCGCTACTTTTCAACCGAAAAACGGCAGAATTTCCTCAACAACATGCGCCGGGTGGGACTGTTCTATGAAATTGGGGAAACGGTAGAACTGTGCCGTGACAAAAAAGACAACCCGTTTCTGGATGTGGCATTAGCGGGCAAAGCAGACTGTCTGATAACAGGCGATGCTGACTTATACAAATCATGACCGCAGCACAAGCGGTATCAATAATTGAGGATGGTTAAAATCAAAATCACAACAGCCAAGCACATACACTAGGGGTATGGGACGTGAAACGCGAAACACTCGACAACTGACTGTTGGTCATTTAAGATTCGCCCTAATCAATTGACCGGCAGTCATTAACATGAACAACACTTCTGTGCTAACACCTCGTTTATTCCTCATGCTGTTGTTAGCCACCAGCCTCTCAGGTTTACCCTTGCTCACGGCACAGGCAGAAGACGCAGCCCCCGCTCCCGCAGCGAACCCGGCTCTTGCGGTCAGTGTTGCCCTCCCAACAATGCAAGACTGGAGCACCACCATTACCGCCAGCGGCGCACTCACCCCTTGGCAGGAAGCCATTATCGCCTCTGAAATCAGCGGCCTGAAAATCACCGACGTGCTAGTGGATGTCGGTGCAGAAGTCCACAAAGGGCAAGAACTCGTCAAACTATCGCAAGCTGCCGTCAAAGCCGATGTAGCGCAAGCCCAAGCCAAACTGGAAGAAGCCCGTGCCAACGCCAACCGCGCCCGTAGCCTCAAATCCAGCGGTGCATTACCTACCCAACAAATTGACCAGTACTTAACAGCGGAGGCCGTTGCCAAAGCCGCGCTTGAAGCCCAACAAATCCGCCTTGCCCAAACCCGTATCCTCGCCCCCGATGACGGCGTAATCGCCGCCCGCACCGCCACTCTCGGTGCTGTCGTGCAAACCGGCACAGAACTCTTCCGCATGGTGCGTCAGAACAAGCTCGAATGGCGAGCCGAAGTTTCCGGGCGTGACACCTCCCGCATCCAGCCGGGGCAACAGGCACACCTGACTCTCCCCGGTGGTGAAAACGTCACTGGCGAAATACGCATGGTTTCCCCCACACTCGACCCCAACACCCGCAATGCACTGGTCTACATCAGCCTACCCAGCGACAGCCCTGCCAAAGCAGGCATGTTTGCAGAAGGCGAAATTCTCACCGGTTCGGCACCAGCCATGACGTTGCCACAATCCGCTGTGATCCTGCGCGATGGCAATTACTACGTGTTTGAGGTAGGCGCAGCCAACAAAGTCACCCAGCGCCCGGTCAAAGTCGGCAGAACCACACAAGGTCAAACCGAAATCATTGACGGCGTTACGGCGACTGCCCGCGTGGTCGTGACGGGTGGTGGTTTTCTCAACGATGGTGATACTGTACAAGTGGTAGACAAACCCACTGCCACCAGCACCGGGGATAAACCATGAACGTTTCCGCTTGGTCGATCCGCAACCCGGTTCCGGCAATTCTGCTATTCGCGCTACTCAGCTTTCTGGGCGTCAAAGGTTTCAAGGCACTTGGCATCCAGAACTTCCCCGACATTGACCTGCCTACCATCATCGTCAATGCCTCGCTGGAAGGCGCTGACCCGGAACAGTTGGAAAGCGAAGTTGCCCGCAAGATCGAAAACCAGCTTGCCACCATCACTGGCGTCAAGCACATCCGCACCACGCTGACCGACAGTTCGGCAAGCATTGCCACCGAATTTGACATCGCCAAAGATACCGAAGTCGCCCTCAACGAAGTGCGCAACGCGGTGGACACCATTCGCGCCAATCTGCCCCAGCAGATGAACGACCCGATTGTATCGAAAGTCACCACGGCAGGTAGCCCGCTGATCACGTTCACAGTCGCTTCCGCCAATATGGACGAAGAAGCCCTGTCATGGTTCGTGGACAACGACATTACCCGCACCCTGATGTCCGTCAAAGGTGTAGGCAACGTCGCACGGGTGGGCGGCGTCAACCGCGAAGTTCGCATTGACCTTAACCCTGCACTCATGGCGGGACTGGGCGTTACTGCCGCCGACGTATCCAACCGTTTGGGGCAAATGCAGCAAGACGCACCGGGTGGGCGCGGTGACATTGGCGGGGGCATTCAGTCCGTGCGCACCTTAGGCCGCGTCGGCACCGCCGCAGAACTTGGTGCTATTGACATTCCACTCAGCAACGGACGTCATGTAAGACTTGATCAAATAGCCACCATCCGCGACACCATCGCTGAACGTGCCACCCATGCCCTGCTGGATGGCAAATCCGTGGTCGGCTTTCAGATCACGCGGGTACGCGGTGCCAGTGAAATTGATGTAGTGGAAGGTGTGCGGGCGGCACTTGCCACCTTCTCCACTGCCCATCCACAGGTTCAGATTGCAGAAGCCTACGACACCATCGAACGCATTCAAGCCAACTACGAAGGCTCCATGCACTTGTTGTACGAAGGTGCTGCGTTGGCAATTCTGGTGGTATTCCTATTCTTAGGCAACTGGCGGGCAACACTGGTATCGGCGGCGGCCTTACCCTTGGCGATTATCCCCACCTTCATGGCGATGCAATATTTCGGCTTCTCGCTGAATATTCTCACCCTACTGGCATTGGCGTTAGTCGTGGGGGTCTTGGTCGATGATGCCATCGTGGAAGTCGAAAACATCGAACGCCACTTGCGTATGGGCAAAACCCCCAAACAAGCCGCTATCGAAGCTGCTGATGAAATCGGTCTGGCGGTGATTGCCACCACGTTTACACTGGTTGCTGTATTTTTGCCAACGGCATTCATGGGCGGCGTACCGGGTAAATTCTTTAAATCGTTTGGAATTACTGCCGCCGTTGCCGTGTTTTTCTCACTCGCCGTCGCCCGCTTACTCACGCCAATGATGGCGGCTTATATGCTTAAACCTCACCCGGAAAAGCCGCTCAAAGATGGCTGGTTCATGCGTACTTACATGCAAGCAGCGGGATGGTGTTTAAAACACCGCATCATCACCTTGGTAGCAGCTATTGTGATTTTTGTGGCCTCGCTGCAAATTGTACCGCTATTGCCCAAAGGTTTTGTACCACCGGCGGATACCGCACTAACCTCAGTCACCCTAGAATTGCAACCGGGTAGTACGCTGGAAGAAACCTACGCGACTGCTGAACAAGCCCGCCACTTGCTGGAACCACTTGCCGATGTCAAACAAGTCTTTACCTTGGTGGGTGCATCCAGTGGCGTGAGTAGCGGCCCGATTAGTGAAGGCGGTGGTGCAGATGTGCGCAAAGCGACCTTAACACTCACCCTGACCACTCGCGAAGAACGCTCACGCAAACAAACAGAAGTGGAAGCCGAAATTCGCCAAACCCTGAAACCCTTGCCGGGAGTACGTTTCACCGTCGGTTCGGGTGGTGCGGGCGATAAGATGCAAGTGGTACTCGCCAGCGACGATGGCGACACACTGCTTACCGCCGCACGCGCTGCCGAGCGCGATTTACGCACCTTACAGGGCATCGGCAACGTCGTATCAGGAGCCAGCCTGCAACGCCCGGAAATCCACATCAAGCCCGATTACGCCCGTGCTGCCGAATTGGGCGTCAGCACAGAAACCTTGGGCAGCGTGGTGCGGGTGGCAACCAGTGGTGACTTTTCAACCCGCCTGCCGAAACTGAATTTGCCACAGCGTCAAATCCCGATCCGGGTGCAATTTGACAAAACAGTACGTGCAGACCTCGACACCATCCGCCAGTTGCGGATTCCGGGGCGCAACGGTTCCGTGCCGTTGGCAGCCGTCGCCGATATAAAGCTGGGCAGCGGCCCAGCACGGCTTGACCGCTTCGACCGGATGCGCAATGTGAGTATTGATGTGGAACTGAACGGCTTGCCGGTCGGACAAGTCACGGCAATGGTCGATAAACTGCCCAGTCTGCAAACCCTGCCCCCCGGTGTGCATCGCCAGAGTTCCGGCGATGCCGAGCGGATGGCGGAACTGTTCGGCGGTTTCGGCGGGGCAATGCTGATCGGGGTCATGCTGATTTACATCGTGCTGGTATTGCTGTTCCACGACTTTTTACAGCCGATCACGATTTTGGCGGCATTGCCTTTGTCGGTGGGCGGGGCATTCGTGGCGTTGCTGATAACTGGCATGAGTTTCTCGATGCCTGCGGTCATTGGCTTGCTGATGTTGATGGGAATCGTGACCAAAAACTCGATCTTGCTGGTGGATTATGCCGTCATGGCGCGGGAACGTGACCAAAAAGGGCGTGTCGATGCGCTACTGGATGCTTGCCACAAGCGGGCAAGACCGATTGTGATGACCACGATTGCGATGGGTGCGGGGATGATGCCGACGGCTCTAGGGTTGGCAGCAGACCCCAGCTTCCGCCAACCGATGGCCATTGTGGTGATTGGCGGATTACTGGCATCCACCTTCCTCAGTTTGCTGGTGATTCCGGTGGTGTTTACGTTTATTGATGATATTTTGGTGGGTTTCCGCAAAATAAGGGGAAAACTACACCATGCGGAAACGAAAACGTCATCATCGTAAACAGTAGCCTATTTTTTCTGCATCTTCGCTTTCAAATCGGCAAACGGGTTGTGCGTTGCTGCCGCAGGACCACTGGTTCCGGCGGAACCGCCGTGCTCGGCTTCGATTAACTTTTGATGTTCATTATCGTGGCAATACAAGCACAACAGCTCCCAGTTGCTGCCATCTGGCGGGTTATTGTCGTGGTTATGATCGCGGTGATGCACGGTCAATTCGCGCAAATTGGCGTGCGTGAATTCCCGCGCACAACGCCCACAAATCCACGGGTACAGCTTCAAGGCTTGTTCGCGGTAGCCTTTGGCGCGTTCGTCGGCATTTTTACGGGCATTCAGTACAATTTTGGCGTGGTCGGCCTTCATAGTGGATTCCTCAATTGTTAGTCGATGATTGGGCTATTGTATACAAATTTACGAGCAAGTCGTTGCCAACCAATCACCTCAACGCCACTGCGCAAGTAATTATCCGTACCGCCATGTATCAACCAAGGTGTTAACGTTGCTTCACCAGCAGCAAAAGCGGTGGAACGTTTACCGGCTTTGATGTAATCACTGGTGATGGTTTGCCCCGATTTAATTTCAACGGTTTGCAATTGGTTGCCAGACTCGAAAACCAAATCCGCCTCCACCCCGTTATTGTCGCGCCAGAAATACAAGTCGGCAGGCAAACCCGCATTGTAACGCGCTTTCAGGCATTCACTGATGACCCAGGTTTCAAATAACTCACCGCGCAAAGGGTGTAAGGCGAGGTGTTCTTCAGCACGGATGCCCAACAACCAACACGCTAATCCGGTATCAATGAAGTACAGTTTGGGCGTTTTGACCAAACGTTTGCCGAAATTGCGGTGATAAGGGGGCAGTAAATGCACCAGACCGCTGGATTCTAGCACCGACATCCACGCACGGGCGGTGGTATGGGAAATCCCGGTTTCGCTGGCTAAACCATTCAGGTTCAATAATTGCCCAGTACGTCCGGCACATAAACGCAGAAACCG
The DNA here is from genome assembly GCA_029972225.1 of Candidatus Thiothrix putei. Classification (NCBI taxonomy): domain Bacteria; kingdom Pseudomonadati; phylum Pseudomonadota; class Gammaproteobacteria; order Thiotrichales; family Thiotrichaceae; genus Thiothrix; species Candidatus Thiothrix putei. The sequence continues at coordinate 1,277,284 of CP124756.1, read as the reverse complement.
TTGAAAAGTACTCAGGTCTTGCACATTAATGATTTGGCGCACGTCACGTTCAACATACGTGGCAACATAACTGGCAAACCAATCGTGTGGCTGTATGACTTGCGTATGCAACGTGGGGTAGCCCCCCGTCAGTAATAACTGATTCAGGCTAATGTCACCCTGACTGACTGCGGGTATTTCATCGGCGGTGAGCGGTAACAGACGGGTAACACCTGCTCGCCCGGCTAAAGATTGCGATACCCCTGCTAACAAACCAAACTGTTGTGAGCCAGTCAAAATGAAACGCCCCGCTTGCCGGTCATTATCCACCATGCCTTGCAAATAAGAGAATAGATCAGGCCAGCGCTGGGCTTCATCAAAGATTGCGCCGCTGGCAAATCTGGCAAGAAAACCACGCGGGTCTTCGCGGGCAAACTCACGTTCGATAGGGTCTTCCAACGTAACATAAGGCTTATCCGCAAACAGCGCACGCACCAACGTGGTTTTACCCGACTGACGCGGGCCGGTGACAGTCACGACAGGAAAGGCAGTTGCGAGTCGCCGCAGCGTGACGGCAAGGTTACGTATTAGCATTTCATACAATCTCACATCATGATCATCAAATTGTATGGATATTGAGATAACGCTGCAAGAAACAATACGCTAGACAACTGACTGTGGGTCATTTACAATCTTTACAAACAACTGACCAGCAGTCATTTATATGCAAATCCGTGCCACCAATCCCGAAGACAAAGAACAACGCCGCGAAGCCATCTTGGATGCTGCTGAACAGCAGTGGCTTGCCCAACCCGACCGCATAACGAACGTTGCTGAGATTGCCGCTGCGGCTGGTGTGGCAAAAGGCACGGTATACCTGTATTTCCGCAGCAAAGAAGAATTGTTTCTCGCCATCCATGAGCGCCATGTAACCGAGTTTTTTAACCGTGTCGCACAACGGGCATTGCAAGATACGCCGATGGTAATGGGCGATATGTTCGCCATCAAGCGCCAATTCCTGCTTGATACCCCCATTTTCCTGCCCTTAGCAACGCAATGCCACGGCATGATGGAAAAGCACATTCCTCTGGAAGTGGGTTACGCTTTTGAGGAACGCACCTATGCTCGCCTCAATACGACAGTGACCGCCTTGCAACGCCATTTCCCTTTGATCAACCAAGCACTGATGCTGCAAAGCTACGCACTCATTCTGGGATTATGGCAACTGCTACGCCCTACCCCGCTCAAAGAATTGATGAAAGAACGTTCACTGATCTGTGCCTGCACCAACGATTACCTGCTCATGCTGGAAAATGCTTTGACTGCGTTATGGCGCGGCGCACTGACCCCGGAGAATCCATGAAGCACTCAGCTTTTCTTCCCTTACTACTGTTACTGGCACTCAGCGCCTGTCAAGAGCCAGAAACACCCACAACCGTCATCCGCCCCGCACAAGTTTGGACAGTCAGCGACCAAGCCACTCGTAACAGCGCAACCTATTCCGGCGAAACCCAAGCGCGGGTAGCCGCCGATCTCGCCTTCCGCGTCGGTGGCAAAGTGATGGCACGTAACGTCGAGGTCGGCGATGCGGTTACCGCAGGGCAAGTGCTTGCCAGCCTTGATACGACTGACTTAAACCTGAACACAAGCAGTGCTCGTGCCAATCTGACCGCCGCTGAAGCCGATTTCACCAACGCCAAAACCGAACTCGCACGGGTCGCCGAATTACGTCGCAAGCAATTCATCGGGCAATCTGCATTAGATAACGCCCAAGCTGCCCATGATGCCGCCGCTGCCAAAGTAGCTGCTGCCAAAGCCCAACTCAAACTGAGCGGCAACCAAGCAGGTTACACCGAATTACGCGCCGCACAAGCAGGCGTTATCACGCAAGTCAACATCGAAGTGGGGCAAGTGGTTGCGGCCGGGACACCGGTTGCCCGCATTGCTTACGCAGGTGAACGTGAAGTCCACATCCGTGTCGGCGAAACCACCGTACAAACCCTGCAAACAGGTGCACTCACTGACATCAAACTCTGGTCACAACCCAACACTGTCTTTCAGGGCAAAGTCCGCGAAGTATCACCCACGACCGACACTACCCGCAGCTTTCTGGTCAAAATCAGCTTGTTGAACCCGCCACCCGATTTACGTCTAGGCGTAACAGCAGATGTCAGCCTCGCCAACATTCACACCAACGACGACCGCTGGTTGCCCGCTTCGGCACTGTTCCAACAAGGCCAGCAAACCGCCGTGTGGGTAGTGAATACCGACAACCAAGTGCAATTGCAGCCCGTCACCGTAACTGCTTTTCACGAAACAGGCGTTACCGTGACAGGCTTACCAGCAGGCACAAAAATCATTGCTGCCGGAGTCCACAAACTGAGCAATGGGCAAATCATCAACCCCATCCCGTATGATGGCAAGGCGGGCGCATGAGCAGCTTCAACCTGTCAGAATGGGCGCTACGCCACCGCAATTTTGTGCTGTATTTGATGATCCTGACCCTAGGCTTGGGTATTTTCGGCTACAACAAATTAGGGCAATCGGAAGACCCGCCCTTCACCTTTAAAGTCATGCTGGTGCAAGCGTATTGGGCGGGTGCTACCGCGCAGGAAATGGAATCGCAAGTCACCGAGCGCATCGAAAAAACCATTTTGGAAACGGATTATATTGATGTCGTGCGCAGCTTTTCGCGCCCCGGTGAAGCCAATATTTTCGTCATAGCCAAAGACGATGCGCCTTCTGCTGCCATGCCCGGTATGTTTTATGACATTCGTAAGCGTGTCGGGGATATGCGCCATACCCTGCCGCAAGGGGTGGTTGGCCCCACCTTCAACGACGAATTCGGCGAAACCTACGGTAATATTTTTGCGCTGACGGGGGATGGCTTCAACTTCGCCCAATTGCGTGATGCCGCTGATAATATCCGCAAAGAACTATTACTGGTCAAAGATGTCGCCAAAATCCTCAGCATTGGTGAGCAAGAGGAACGTGTCACCATCGAACTTTCCAACAGCAAGCTGGCGAACCTCGGTTTCAGCGTCCAACAATTAGTGGACGTATTGCAGGCACAAAATACCATCACCGCAGTGGGTGCATATAACACGGATAACGACCGGATTTACGTGCGTCCCGAAGGGGCTTTCAGCAAGCTGGAAGACATCCGCAACCTGCCAATCAATCTAGGCAACCGCACCTTGCGCCTCCGCGAAGTCGCCGAGGTAAAACGTGGCTATGCCGACCCACCACACTCCACGTTCCGCTATCAGGGGCAAGCAGCCTTGGGGATTGGCGTGTCGATGCGCAAAGGCGGCGATATTATTGCGCTGGGCAAATCCTTGGATACCGCATTGGTACGCATCGAGAGCCAGCTCCCCATCGGCATGGAATTACACCGCGTCAATGACCAGCCTTCCGCCGTCAAACGCTCCATCAATGAATTCCTGCAAGTGGTGGCTGAAGCCATCATCATCGTGTTGGCGGTGAGTTTTATCAGCTTGGGAATGCGGGCGGGAACAGTGGTCGCACTCTCCATTCCGCTGGTATTGGCGGGGACGTTTTTCATGATGCACCTGTTCGGTATTGGTTTGCACAAGATTTCATTAGGCTCCTTGGTGCTGGCGCTGGGGCTATTGGTGGACGATGCCATTATCGCGATTGAAATGATGGTGGTGAAAATGGAAGACGGCTGGGATCGGGTCAAAGCCGCCAGTTTCGCCTACACCACCACCGCGATCCCCATGCTGACGGGAACACTGGTGACAGCAGCCGGTTTTTTGCCGATTGCGACGGCGCAATCGTCGGTCGGTGAGTTTACCCGCTCCATCTTTCAGGTGGTGACGATTGCATTGGTCATTTCGTGGTTTGCGGCAGTCATTGTCATCCCGTATTTGGGCTACAAATTATTGCCGGATCATGTGCCACATGACCCTAGCACCAAAAAAACGGGCGTGATGGGGCGGCTGCTCAAACCTTTGCTTGATGCCCAACACCATCTTGCCGAAGGATTTTACCGCTGGTTTCGGGGGTTGATTCGTGCTTGCGTGCAATACCCACTGACCGTCATCGTCCTGACGGTGGCGACGTTCGCCGGATCTATTTTCATGTTCCAATTTGTGCAACAGCAGTTTTTCCCGGACGCCACCCGCTTGGAATTGATCGTTGACCTGAAGTTACCTGAAGGTTCGTCGTTAGACGCCACCCAAGCAGAAGTGGATAAACTGGAAACCTACTTAAATACTCAGCAAGCGCACGTCGAGAATTTTGTGGCGTATGTCGGCAACGGTTCACCGCGCTTTTACTTGCCGCTGGATCAGCAATTACCTGCCGCCAGCTTTGCACAGTTCGTGATTACTACCAAGAGTATTGCCGATCGTGAAACCTTGCGCGGTCAGTTGATCGAGTTACTGGACAATAGTGGGCAATTTGCCCATGCGCGTGGGCGGGTGATTCGCTTGGAAAATGGCCCGCCTGTCGGCTATCCGGTGCAATTCCGCGTTTCGGGTGACGATTTGTGGACATTGCGTGACCTCGGCGAACAAGTCGCTAATGTGATGCGTGCCAACCCGCATCTGGTGAATGTGCATCTGGACTGGAACGAACGCAACAAAGCGATTCGCCTCAAACTGGATACCGCAAAAGCCATCAGCCTCGGTGTCACCCAATCCGCCCTGTCGCAAGTGTTACAAAGCACTTTGAGCGGCACGCCGATTGGCGAATTCCGTGAACACGACCAAACCATTCCCATCTTGCTGCGCGGTGTCGAGGGTGAACGTGACATGATTTCGCGGCTGGCTGGCTTGAATGTACCGACATCCACCGGCAAAACAGTGCCGTTGTCGCAACTGGCAAGTATCGACTACGTACAAGAAGAAGGTATTTTGTGGCATCGCAACCGTACCCGCACCATCACAGTACGCGGCGATATTTACAGCAGAATTCAAGCACCGACCGTGACCGCAGAAGTCGAAACCCGCTTGCCAGAAATACGAGCCAAACTCCCGTTAGGTTACAAGTTGGAAACCGGCGGGGCAGTGGAAGAAAGTGCTAAGGGCAATGAATCCATTGGTGCAGGCTTCCCGCTGTTCATCGTGGTGGTACTGACTTTGCTCATGATTCAGTTGCAAAGTTTTCAGCGCGTGATCATGGTAGTGCTAACCGCTCCCTTTGGGTTAATTGGAGTTTCATTGTTCCTATTGCTGTTTAACCGCCCGTTTGGCTTTGTCGCCATGTTGGGAACCATTGCACTTTCCGGCATGATCATGCGCAATTCGGTGATTCTTTTGGATCAGATTGAACGCAATATTGACGAAGGGCAAGTCCCACGTGAGGCAGTGATTGAAGCCGCAGTACGGCGTTTTCGCCCCATTATGCTCACCGCATTGGCAGCGATTTTGGCAATGATCCCGCTATCGAAAAGCGTATTCTTTGGGCCAATGGCAATTGCGATCATGGGCGGCTTACTGGTAGCAACGCTGTTGACCCTGCTGTTTTTACCAGCGTTATACACCGTGTGGTTCAAAATGACGCAAGGACACCAAGCATTTACGCACGTCGTTCAACCCAGCGGCTGAAGATCATCACATGCCAAGGCCGCGAGGCAATCTTGCAACTTACGCCCGTCAGGAAACACCTGATGCGGTGCAAGATCAGCCAAGGGTAATAGCACAAAGGAACGTTCACAAATACCGGGATGCGGTACGTGCAAATCGGCAGTCGCAATCACAGCATCACCGTAAAGCAGCAAATCGAGATCCAAAGTTCGCGCACCCCAGCGCTGGCTGGCATCGCGCACCCGCCCATGCGCCCGTTCCACCGTAAAGAGGATTTGCAGCAAATCATGTGCAGCAAAGCGGGTTTGGATACCAACCACCGCGTTCACATAATCCGGTTGGTCTTGCGGCCCCATCGGTTTGCTCACATAAAAGCGGGATACGCCCCGCAACTCAATGCCCTCAACACCGGACAGTTGCGCAATGGCAGAATGCAGATTGGCAGTGGGATTACCTAAATTACTGCCTAAACCAATATAGCAAAGCACTGGCTTCATGATGCTGGCGTATGCGCCGCTTTGGTAACAATGCCCGGTTTGCGACGCTTTTTCCGACGGCGCAAACTGCCTTTTACCGCTGCCCCCTTGCACATCACCTCACGCTCTTCGGGCGTTGCCGTTTGGAATGCTGTCCACCATTCGGCTTCATCTTTCACAGGCTCACCCGCTTCGGCACGCAAGCACAGAAAATCATAAGCGGCACGGAAGCGTGGATTGGTCAGTAAAAGATTCGCACGCCGCAAATCACGGTAACGAAAACGTGACTGCAATAACCAAATTTCACGGGTAATGTTACTGAAACGGCGCGGTACAGCAGTGAAATCCACCTGATCCTGCAAAGCATCGGTTGCGGCTTGGGTCATCGCTTGCAGTTCCGGCATTCCTTTTCTCTGTAACTCTTCAGCCACTACCGATACTTCATGCCACAACAACACCGCATAGAGAAATCCAGGCATCACGGATTTGCCTTCGACTAGGCGCTGATCGGTATTGCGCAACGATAGCTCAATCATTCGCGCAAAGTTGCCCGTATCATCATCCTCAAGGCTTTCGTAAGTTAAGGGCAGTAAATATTGCAGAAGCTCGTATTCACCCAATAACTGAAAGGTATTCCAGCCATGACCACTGTGCAATAACTTAATAATTTCATCGAATAAACGTGCGGAGGAAACGCCTTCGAGCAAAATACCCATCGGGCGCATACAAGCTAAGGTAGCCGGTTCAATTTCAAACCCTAATTTCGCCGCGAAACGAATCGCACGCAGCAAACGCACCGGATCTTCACGGAAACGCTGCTCCGGGTCGCCTAACAAGCGGATTTTGCCATGGCGCAGGTCGTCTAAACCACCGACAAAATCCAACAACTCATCGCTGATCGGGTCGTAAAATAACGCATTAATGCTGAAGTCGCGCCGCCACACGTCTTCTTCCAACGTGCCATAGACATTATCGTTGATGATACGCCCTGCATCATTGACCTTACCGCCATCCTCACTGTCATCATGCGGGGCGCGGAAAGTAGCGACTTCCAAATAATCACGCCCATAGTAAATATGCGCTAAACGGAAACGCCGCCCAATCAAACGGCAGGAATTGAATAAGCGCCGGATTTCTTCAGGATGTGCACTGGTCGCAATATCAAAATCTTTCGGCACTAAACCCAGCAATAAATCGCGGACACAACCACCAACCAGATAGGCTTCGTAGCCCGCTTTTTGTAAGCGCCGAATCACATCTTTAGCACGCCCACAGACCTTATCAGCGGGGATATGATGCACGGCAGGCGGCACGTGCGTAGCATCGACTGGATTCAGCATTGCCACTGACCCTGAAAATTCCGTTTTACCCACACTTTTGTTTAAGCTCCTGCCATAAAAGTGGCAATAATACTACTACAAGGCGGCAATACCTACCCTATCCGCCACTTTTTTACAACACCCTAGAACAGGGTTTTTGCCATTACCAACGCATCTTCGCGCCCAAATTCGGTTGGGTAATACCCTTTGCGCACCCCGACCTCATTAAACCCTGCGTTCACATACAAGCGGATCGCGGAAAAATTCGACTGGCGCACTTCCAAAAAACAGGTTTCTGCGTTAGCCGCCCGCGCAACACGTTCCAGCGTTTTCAACAAGCGACTACCGAAACCTTGACCCTGTAATTCAGGCGCAATGCAAATATTTAACAAGTGCATTTCATCCAACACAAACATCAGCATCGCGTAGCCTAACAACTCACTATCCTGTTCATAAATCCAGCCAGAATAGCCGTGTTTAAGGCAATCGCTGAAAATCGCTGGTGTCCAAGGAAAGGGATAAGCACGATTTTCCAGCGTCATCACTCTCCCTAAATCATCCAGTGTCATCGGGCGCAGCGGTAAAAAATCAGTCTCAGTGTGGTGACTGGGCATGGCGGGCAAACACCTCACGGGCAAACAATAAATCCTGCCATGCTTTACGCTTATCAGACGGTTGGCGTAGCAAGTAAGCTGGGTGATAAGTGACCACTACAGGCGTACCACTAACGGGAGCACGGTGTTCTTGCCCACGCAAGCGTGCTAATGGCGCAGTGGTTTGTAACAGGTTTTGTGCAGCAATACGCCCCACTACCAAAATCAGCGTGGGATTGACCAACGCAATTTGCCGTTCCAAATAACCCCGGCAATTCGCAGCTTCATCGACTTGCGGGTCACGATTATTAGGCGGTCGGCATTTGAGGACATTAGCGATGTAAACGGTTTCTCGCGGCATTCCAATCGCTAACAACATATTATTGAGCAACTGACCCGCCTTCCCCACAAAGGGTTCGCCCTGACGATCCTCCTCCGCACCGGGCGCTTCGCCGATAACCATCCACGCAGCTTGTTGATTACCTGTGCCAAACACCGTTTGGGTGCGGGTTTTACTGATGGCACAACGGGTGCAAGCTTGCACCGCTGTGCGGAGGTCTTGCCATGAGAGGGTGGAGAAATCGGATGCGACAGGAAGCGGAGAACTTGGAACAACGGGAAGGAGCATCTCTACTCCCCCCTTTGAAAAAGGGGGGGCGGGGGGGATTTCTTCCTCTACACTTGCTTTCGGCATCCACACCGGAATTCCCATTGCCTGCATGTAGCGCTTGCGTACCTGCAAATCCACCCGTGTTTACACTCCCTGATGGTGCTGCGGGTGTTCGCGCAGTGCCTGGCTGGCCAGTTTGTTCCACGCATCCACATAGGCTTTAGCGGAAGCGATCACGATGTCAGTATCCGCACCATGCCCGTGGATAATACGCCCGTCTTTATCCAGACGTACCGTAACCTCGCCTTGCGCATCCGTACCACTGGTAATGTTATTGACGGAATACAATGCCAGTGTCGCGGTTTCACCGACAATGCTTTCGATGGCTTTGTACACCGCATCGACCGGCCCACCGCCAATAGCCCTGGCGGTTTGTTCCTTACCATGGGCTTTCAGGGCCACTTTTGCATCCGGGGCTTTGCCGGTGGTGGAACAAACATTCAACGCCAGCAACTCATACGCGACATCTTCTTGCGCAGAACGCGCATCCATCATCAACACCATCAAGTCTTCGTCGAAGATGTCGTGTTTGCGATCTGCCAAATCTTTAAAGCGCGAAAATGCAGCATTGAGTTCTTCTTCAGACGTCAATTCGATGTTGAGTTCTTGCAAACGGGTCTTGAACGCATTGCGCCCGGAATGCTTGCCCAGCACGATTTTATTGTCGCTCCAGCCCACATCCTGCGCTCGCATGATTTCGTAGGTTTCGCGGTGCTTCAAGACGCCATCCTGATGGATGCCAGACTCGTGGGCAAACGCATTCGCGCCGACGATGGCCTTGTTTGGCTGTACCGGGAAGCCGGTAACGCTAGACACCAGACGTGACGTTGGCACGATGTGGGTCGCATCAATACAGGTTTCGACCGGGAATACGTCGGGGCGCACGCGAATCGCCATCACCACTTCTTCCAACGAAGCATTACCGGCGCGTTCACCCAAACCGTTGATAGTACACTCCACCTGACGTGCGCCTTGCATCACCGCAGCCAAAGAATTACCGACCGCCAAGCCAAGGTCATTGTGGCAGTGTACCGAGAAAACGGCTTTATCAGCATTGGGAATATGTGCAATCAAGCGCCCGACCATATCACCAAACACAGCCGGAATCTGGTAGCCAACCGTGTCGGGAATGTTGATGGTACGCGCCCCCGCTGTAATCGCGGCTTCGATCACCCGGCACAGAAAATCGAATTCAGAACGCCCCGCATCTTCGCACGAAAACTCGACATCATCGGTGTAATTCCGCGCCCGTTTCACCGCAAACACGGCTTGCTCAACGACTTGATCCGGCGTCATGCGCAGTTTGTTCTGCATGTGGATCGGTGAGGTCGCAATAAACGTATGAATACGCCCGGAATTGGCAGGCTTAATGGCTTCGGCGGCACGGTCAATATCTTTTTCCAAGGCACGCGCAAGGCCGCAAATGGTGCTGTCCTTAACAAGGCTGGCAATCGCTTTCACTGACTCAAAATCGCCGGGGCTGGCAATCGGAAAACCGCCTTCGATAACATCCACGCGCATTTTTTCCAGCATCAAGGCAATGCGGATTTTCTCTTCTTGCGTCATGGATGCGCCTGGACTTTGCTCACCATCGCGCAATGTGGTATCAAAAATAATCAAACGGTCTTTAGACATGTTCCTGCTCCTAAACACGGCTGCGCACTGGTTTATTGAGCAACCGAAGTATCAATCTGAAAGTGGATGTAATAATAGCGCGTGTTGCCCCGCAGGGCGTAAGAATTTACTCCACTTCAAGCATCAACACCCTTTTTACGCCGCTGGAACTTACGCCACCGCCGCCCCCCCCACAGTAACGGCCCTGACAGGGCATACAATAAAAATACCCCAAACAATACTTTAGGCGGATCAATCGTCGTCAACGCAAATACCAGCACGACCGCCAGTACCACCACAAACGGCACGCGATTACGCAGGTCAAAATCTTTAAAGCTGTAAAAACTGATATTGCTAACCATCAACAAGCCGACGGATAACGTCAACAATAAGGCAGGAATCTGTAAGTTACGCCCCGTCACGTCCAGATCATGGAATACCCAAACCATCCCCACCATAACTGCTGCTGCGGCTGGACTCGGCAACCCCACGAAAAAGCGCTTATCGACCTTACCAATTTGTGTATTGAACCGAGCCAAACGTAGCGCTGCACACGCCACGTAAACAAAAGCAGCTAACCAACCAGCCTTTCCCCATGCTGTGCCCGAAGCCTGTAAATGCACCAGCGCCCACTGATACATAACTAAACCCGGTGCAACGCCAAAAGAAATCAGATCAGCCAAACTGTCATATTGCGCTCCGAATTCGGTTTGGGTATTGGTCATGCGGGCAACCCGCCCATCCAACCCATCCAAAATCATGGCAATAAAAACCGCCACCGCTGCTGCTTCAAACTTGCCCTGCATCGCAGCCACTACGGCATAAAAACCACCGAACATAGCGCCGGTGGTCAACAAATTGGGCAGTAAATAAATGCCCCTACTGGGCGAGGATTTTACGTTTAGTTGTCGCTCTTCCACTGAAATGTCCCGTTTAACTGCTATAGATGCATAGTAGCTAGCATTGTGCCACAGTGGAATGCGTTCCTGTTACAACAACTTATTCACCCGACTTTTTGATGAACACCCAACCCAAGTAGCCCATCATCACCAACATGAATAGAATCACGATAATGGTTAGCACACCCATCCAGCTTCCAAACAATAGCTCAATCATGGCAACCTATTCTCCTACACTAATGGTAATAAACGTGTACAATCCGAAGTTTAGGTGAATACGCTCGCATTGTTTTGATTTACATCAAAAAAACATGAGGTTAGATGGAATTGAGAGCCCCATCACACAAAAACCTGACAATCCTTAAATATCATCACAGCTTGGGATGACGCATGAAGACAATTGCTTTACACAGCGCCAAAAAATCAGCCGTTTCTTGCCATAATTGCAGCCTAAGTGAACTCTGCTTGCCACGTGGCCTTAATCGTGATGAGTTGGAGTTATTGGAAAATGCCATTAATAAAACGGTCAAAATTAAGAAAAAAGACTACTTGTTCCACCGCGATGACCAACAACAATCTATCTATGCCGTCAAAGCAGGTGCGATCAAAACGTCATTATCAACGCCTGATGGCGAGGAACAGATTCTAGGTTTTTACCTACCCGGTGACTTGCTAGGGTTTGATGCCTTTGCCCGCGACCGCCACACCTGTGATGCGCAAGCCTTAGACGACACCCTCGTCTGCGAGCTTAGCATGGATAATTTCCAAGAGCTGTGCGGCAAATTACCCATTATGCGCGGGCAAATGATGCGCCAAATTGGCTCAGAACTGGAACGTGAACAGATGTTGCTGCTGACACTGGGGCAAATGCGTACCGAAGAACGCCTTGCTACGTTTCTGTCCAGCTTGTCGGAACGCAATAAAGATCGCGGTTTTTCCAGCAATGAATTCAACCTGCCGATGGCGCGTCACGATCTTGCCAACTACCTTGGTATGGCAGTGGAAACGCTGAGCCGCATGTTTTCACGCTTACAGGAAGAAAAAATCATCGCAGTGCAACATCGCTTAGTCAAAATCGAAGACATGAGCCGCCTCAAACAGTTGGCACATCACACCTGCCGCCCCGCAGGTGATGCACTGTAAGCGACGCTTAAATCACCCGTGAGAAACGTTGTTGCACACTTTGTTTGCGCAAGCTGACATCAAACACCATACAAATATTGCGGATGAGAAAGCGCCCACGCGGTGTAACATCTAAACCGGTATCCGTAAATTGCAACAATTGGTCGCTCACCATTGGCTGCAATAACTCCAGTTCACGGCTGAAATACGTTGCAAACACCAGATTAAAAAGCCGTTCAACTTGAGTAAAATTCAGCGTAAAGTGGCAGGCCAATTGCTGGATAATATAACGACGCAACACATCATCATCGTCCAGCGTCAAGCCCTTGATCACGGGCAAATGCCCTGCATCAATGGCAGCGTAGTACTCTTCTAAGGTCTTCGCATTCTGGCTATAACATTCCGCCACACTGCTAATGGAACTCACGCCCATTGCCACCAAATCACAATCAGCGTGGGTGGTATAGCCCTGGAAATTACGGTGTAACGTTCCCTGGCGCTGGGCAATTGCTAATTCATCATCGGGTTTGGCGAAATGATCCATTCCAATGTATTCGTAACCTGCTGCGGTTAAATGCTCCACCGCCAACTGCATGATTTGCAATTTGGTTTCAGGGGATGGCAAATCCGCCTCATTGATGCGCCGCTGCGGTTTAAACAAGTTTGGCATGTGTGCATAGTTAAACACTGAAATGCGATCCGGTGACATTTCAATGATGGTATCCAGTGTTTGGCGGAAACTTTCAACGGTTTGAAACGGTAAACCGTAAATCAAATCCACGCTGATAGATTTTGCACCATAAGCGCGACAGGCATCAATAATTGCCAAGGTTTGCGCAATGGGCTGAATGCGGTTAACGGCAACTTGCACACGCTCATCCACATCCTGCACACCGAGGCTGAAGCGATTGAAACCAATCTCACGTAACAGGCCAATGGTCTCAGCCGTCACCGAACGCGGGTCAATCTCAATGGAATAATCCCCCTCATCGGTGATGTGCAAGGAAAAATGCTCACGGGTTTTATCCATCAACGCCCGCATTTCATCATGGTTGAGAAAGGTTGGCGTACCGCCCCCCCAATGCAGTTGCTCCACCATGCGGTCACGATCATACAGCTTGGCTTGCATCTCAATTTCACGGAACAGGTATTGCAGATAGGTTTCAGCTTTGGAATGATCTTTGGTCACAATCTTGTTGCAAGCACAGTAAAAACACACCGTATCGCAAAATGGCACATGAAAATACAAGGACAAGGGCAACGGGATGGGGTCTTCATTGCTCAAGTAAGCATGAGCCTTGTATTCGTCTTCGGTAAAAGGCCCAAACGCGACCGCTGTCGGATAAGACGTATAACGCGGCCCCGCCGTGTCATAACGACGTATCAAATCTGCATCGAATTGAATTGCACTCATACCAACCTCTTTTTTAACCCAAAGCCAAGCGGGTACATAATCGCTGCATCTACCCTGCCATGACAAGCGCTTGAAACAAAACATTAAACTTAATTGACCTGTATCAAGAAACCGAAAGCGGGTGCATTGTAAACCCTACAGAAAACAGGTGTAATCATTTCCGAAGATTGCTGATGTCGATGTTTCGTTACCTCCTCTGAATCAGTAATCTTCAACGCTCTACATACCCTAAAGCACTTAGGCTCTCCTTCGGGAGAGCTTTTTTTCGTTCTAGCCTTTACGTTTATTGAGCCGGTTGTAGCATCAATGTTGTCACCTCTGCTGTTGGCATAACCCCCTCCAGCCGCCAACGCTCATCTAATGGCAACAAATGCACATGCCATTTCCCCGCCGCTAACGCTTGAATCTCACCTGCCCACATTCCCGTCCCTGCATAATTCAGCGTGACTGACTGATCACGATCGGGGATGGTGGCATGAAACAACTTCAACACCAAAGGCTGTTGGGACTGCACCTCCGAGTGATCCAACAACAAACGTACCGCCGTACCATTTAACGCAAGATTTCCCTGCAACCCCAAAGCGGAGGCTTGCTGGCCTTTTGCCAACGAATGATTAATCGCCTTGCCCACTTTGTAATAATCATCCACCACTAAACCACTGCTACCACTGGCTGCTAACGAGTAAGTATACAAACCCGCAACCACTGCCGTGGCAGGCATCACCATCAATAGCCAAGGCCAAGGCTGTTTGTACCATGGCGTAGTGTCTTTCGCATCAACATACATGCTGCGTACCTCTTACTTGTTAGGGCCTAAAAAACGGGCTTTCTGCGTTTGTGCGACTGACGGATCATCTTTAGCCTCAATATGGAACATAATCTCCTGACTACGATCTGTCATATTGTCAGGGTTTGCTATCACCTTAATCGGTACTTCTGCCACTTTGCCAGAGCCGACATGCAGATTATCCACCCCTTGCAACCTAATACCCTCGATACCGGCAATACTCACACTGTATTGATGTTCCCTTTCATCCATATTCATGATTTTCAGGGTGTAAATATTCTCGATATTGCCATCGCCCGTATCTCGGAACAGCGCATTACGGTCACGAATAATATCCAATTCCAACGGTACTCGTTGCATCACCGAATACAGCAAGGCACTGCTAATCGCCAGCAATAACCCTGCATAAATAAAGGTGCGCCCCCGCAAGATATGCGTTTTGCCACCTTGTAAAGCGTGCTCGGTGGTATAGCGTACTAAACCACGTGGGTAACCCATTTTATCCATGATGCTATCACAAGCATCAATACAGGCAGCACAACCGATACACTCGTATTGCAAGCCATTACGAATGTCGATTCCCGTCGGGCAAACTTGCACACACAAAGTACAATCCACGCAATCACCTTTATCCGTAGGCTTTTCTGCCCCACGTTTGCGCGAACCGCGTGGTTCTCCACGAGCCTCATCATACGAAATGATCAGCGTGTCTTTATCAAACATCGCGCTTTGGAAACGTGCATACGGACACATGTACAGGCAAATCTGTTCGCGCAAAAAACCCGCATTTCCGTAAGTTGCCAAGCCATAAAATAAAACCCAGAATAATGCCCAGCCACCGATAATACCGCTGCTAAGCTCAAACCACAGGGTTTCGACGGGCACAAAGAAACCCACAAAGGTAAAGCCTGTCCACAGTGAGAAAAACAGCCATAGTACGTGTTTAATCACTTTTTTACCGATTTTGACGCGATCCCACGGTGCATTATCCAGTTTGACTTGCTGCGGACGGTCGCCTTCCACCCATTGCTCAATCCAAATGAAGACTTCGCTCCAAACGGTTTGCGGGCAGGCATACCCACACCAAACCCTACCCGCCAACGCCGTAACAAAGAACAGTAATAATGCGGCCAAAATCAAAATGACTGCCAAATAGAAAAAATCTTGCGGCCAAAAAGTCATACCAAACAAATGAAATTTACGCGCAGGCAGGTCAAACAGCACCAATTGCTGATCATTCCACTTTAACCACGGCAGTAAATAAAACAGCCCCAATAATCCCCACACCGAAAACTTACGCAGGGTCGTAAAAACCCCTTTAGTTTGACGCGGGTAAATTTTCTGGTGCTGTTTATAGAAACCACTATTTTGATTTTTACTGGATGATGAATTCGTAGAATGTTCAGACATATCAATATCCTTTAGCCTGAATGAGTAACAAGGCTCGTAAGCTAACACGCAACATAACGGATTTATTTGATAAAAAGCGGATTGGAAAACAGATTATTGTTTTACGAACCACTTTCAGGATATTTGTCAAGAAACAGGTCGTCATACGACGACCCGTTCATTGGTCACTCAATCACTTTTTCTGTGACAAACCATACACATAAGCTGCTAACAAATGCACCTTGTCTTCCCCAAGGAAATCAGCGTGCGCTGGCATCATGCCCATGCGCCCATTGGCAATGGTTTCTTTGATGGTTTCAGCCGAGGAACCGTACAACCACGTATTGTCGGTCAGGTTCGGGCCACCCAATGCCTGATTGCCTTTACCATCCGCGCCATGGCAAGCGAGACATCCATTAGCGGTGAACAATTGCTGACCTTGCGCGACTTTTGCAGCATCAGATTCACGCCCGCTCAAACTCATGACGTAATTGGCTAAGGCATCAATACCGGCTTCGTCAACCCGATCCTTATGCGGCGGCATAACACCATTACGACCCGCAAGGATAGATTGCTTGATCTGATCCGGCGCACCACCGTAAAGCCAATCCGCATCGGCAAGGTTGGGAAAACCTTTCGCACCTTCCGCATCCGAACCGTGGCATTGAGCGCAATAGCTTAAGAACATCCGCCGCCCCATGCCTTGCGCCTCCTCATCTTTTGCCACATCCGCGATGGGTAATGCTGCAAATTTCTTGAAGATCGGATCATAGGTTTGCGCAGCTTGCTGCATTTCAGCATCGTATTGGCTGCCTTGTGACGACCAATTCAACACGCCCTTGAACGTACCCAAGCCGGGGAATAACACCAGATAACTCAGTGAAAAAATAATGGTGATGTAAAACAACCACAGCCACCAGCGCGGCATGGGATTATTGTATTCTTCCAAGCCATCCCACTGATGACCCGTTACTTCACCACTCGCCGCTTCCCCCGGACGCTTTTTCGTTGTCCAGCGAACCAACCAGTAACAGGCAAAAATATTGCCCAATGTGATCAGGATGATCCAACCACTCCAGAAACCACTCATTTGTCTACCTCCTTAACTGACGCGCTGTGCACCTTTTCCTCATCCGCATCGAAGATGGAATTCGCCGCCGTATCGAAACGTTGTTGACGTTTACGGCTATATGCCCACCATACGACTGCAAGAAATGCAATCATAACCAGCAACGTCGTTATGCCACGGAAATCACTGTAATCCATCGTATTCACCGCTGTGTTTTGATGGCAGTACCCAAATTTTGCAGATAAGCGATGACAGCATCCATTTCGGTTTTGCCTTTCACCTCTTCTGCACCCTTGGCGATTTCCTCATCGGTATAAGGCACGCCTAACGCCTGCATGGTTTTCATTTTGGCGGCGGTATCCGCGCCATCCAGCACGTTTTCAGCAAACCAAGGATAACCGGGCATATTGGACTCCGGCACCACATCACGCGGATTGGTCAAATGCACGCGATGCCAGTCATCACTGTAACGCCCGCCAACCCGTGCCAAATCAGGGCCAGTCCGCTTGGAACCCCATTGGAACGGATGATCGTAGACAAATTCGCCCGCCACCGAGTAATGCCCGTAACGCTCCGTTTCCGCACGGAACGGACGGATCATCTGTGAATGGCAGTTATAACAACCTTCACGGATATACACATCACGCCCTTCGAGCTGTAACGCACTGTACGGTTTCAAACCTGCGACTGGCTCAGTGGTATCTTTCATGAAGAACAGTGGGACAATTTCCGCTAATCCCCCGAAGCTCACCACAATCAAAATCAGAATGGCCATCAGACCTACGTTTTTTTCAACGACTGCGTGACCGCTATTGCTACTCATGGTTTGCCTCCTTAATGTGCTGCTGCGGGAATCGCGTCAATAGCAGGTTTGCCACCTGCGACGGTCTTCCACACGTTATAGGCCATCATCAACATGCCGGTCAGCACCATCAGACCACCCAGCAAACGCACGGTGTAATACGGGTAAGTGGCTTCAACCGATTGCACAAAGCTGTAAGTCAGCGTGCCATCAGCATTCACTGCACGCCACATCAAGCCTTGCATAACCCCGGAAATCCACATAGAAGCGATGTACAACACCACCCCAACCGTCATGACCCAGAAATGGATTTCAATCAACTTGACACTATACATGCCCTCACGCCCGAACAATTTCGGTACTAAAGCGTAAATTGAACCAATGGAAATCATTGCCACCCAGCCCAATGCACCGGAGTGAACGTGACCCACAGTCCAGTCGGTGTAGTGAGACAGTTCGTTAACGGTTTTGATCGCCATCATCGGCCCTTCAAAGGTCGACATCCCGTAGAATGACAGTGAGACCACCATAAAGCGCAAAATCGGATCAGTACGCAATTTATGCCAAGCACCGGAAAGCGTCATAATACCGTTGATCATCCCACCCCAGCTTGGTGCTAACAAAATCAGCGAGAACACCATTCCCAAGGTCTGAGTCCAGTCAGGCAACGCGGTGTAATGCAAATGGTGCGGGCCTGCCCACATATAAGTAGAAATCAACGCCCAGAAATGCACCACTGACAAGCGATACGAATACACTGGACGGTTAGCCTGCTTCGGAACAAAGTAATACATCATCCCCAAGAAGCCCGCTGTCAAGAAGAAACCGACCGCGTTATGCCCATACCACCACTGCACCATCGCATCAATCGCCCCCGGATACGCCGAGTAAGATTTAGTCCAGTCACCAGCACCAAACATCGCCGTTGGCAATGCCGCGCTATTCACCACATGCAATAATGCAATGGTTAAAATGAATGCACCGTAGAACCAGTTCGCCACGTAGATATGTGGTGTCTTACGTTTCATGATAGTACCGAAGAACAGTATGGCGTAGGCAACCCACACCGCCGTAATCAGCAAATCAATTGGCCACTCCAGTTCCGCGTATTCTTTGGAAGAGGTGATACCTAACGGTAAGGTAATCGCTGCCAGCAGAATGACAGACTGCCATCCCCAAAACACAAAACCCGCCAATTTGTCAGAAATCAGGCGGGTATGGCAAGTACGCTGTACCACATACAGCGAAGTCGCAAACAAGGCAGAACCGCCAAAGGCGAAAATAACTGCGTTAGTGTGCAATGGGCGTAAACGGCTATACGTTAACCATGGAATATCAAAGTTCAATTCCGGCCAACGTAACTGTGCGGCGATAATCACGCCTACCAACATGCCGACGATCCCCCAAATCACCGTCATAATGGCAAACTGCCGCACGACCCTGTAATTGTAGGTCTGCTGGTTTTGCATAAGATCCCTCCGAAAGAGTTAAACACCTCACCGAAGAAACGGTAACAACACACAATACTGTGTGAAATAACACACTCCGGTGCGCTAAGCATCCTCCAGAGGAAACAAACCATGCTTGATTAAAGTCAATATACCGTCGCCTAAGCTGCTGATAAATTCACACAAACACTGGGTTATTGACATATATCAAGCGAATGCCATTTTCAGTGCATTCACACAGTTATCCGATAAATCCCCTTCTCCATCCTGCCCCTACTTTCCGCAACACACTATCTGTAACAGCATGAACACATACCGATGACGGGCAAGCGTTAATGCCAAACACACGAGGGGGAATTGATCCTAATGGCAAACAAAACCAAGAAAATCCGGGTGATACATATCATTACCCGTTTGCACACAGAAAATACCGACGGTGCTGCCATGATGTTATACAAACTCATGGCGCACACTGATCGCAGCCGCTTTGAGCCAATAGTACTGTCTTTGGATGGAGAAACCGCGCTCAGTCATCGCATTCGCGCACACGGTATTAACGTCTACTCGCTGGACATTCACAGCAACATCACCGCAGGTTGGCAAATCTTCAAACTGACACGGTTACTGCGCACCCTACAACCTGACATCCTTCAAGGCTGGATGTACCACGGCAATCTTGCTGCATCACTGGCAAACCTTTCATTGGGCAACCACTATCCGGTGCTGTGGAACATACCCCACCCCTTGCACGACATCAGCAAAGCATCACGCACCACGCGCTGGGTCATTGAACTAGCGGCTAAACGTTCAACCAGCCCCGCACACATCCTCTACAACACCTACCTGAATGCGGATCAACACAATGCTATTGGTTACAATAAACAGCGTAACCTTATCATTCCCAACGGCTTTGATACCCAACTGTTTGCACCGAATGTTTATCACCGAGACAACATACGGCAAAGCTTAGGAATCCCTGGCGATGCCTTCGTGATTGGCCTATTTGCCCATTATCATCCGGTGAAAAATCATGCCTTGTTTTTAGAAGCTGCTCGCCTGCTGTTGCAACACAAACCCCAGGTTCACTTCATTCTTGCCGGGCGGGAGATTACGTCACTCAACCCCAAGTTACGTTATCTGCTAGAGCACATTCCTAAGCAACAACACGTACACCTCCTCGGCGAGCGCAAAGACATACCCAACTTGCTGAATGCGTTAGATCTATACACACTAACCTCAACTTACGGGGAAGGCTTTCCCAACAGTGTGGCAGAAGCCATGGCTTGTGGAATTCCGTGTATCAGCACCGATGTCAGCGATGTTGCACGGATTATAGGTAATACCGGGCAACGCTTGCCGATACACGACACTACGCCTTCGGCACTCGCGTTTACTTGGTTGGAATGGATAAATGCCGGAGAAGCATGGCGTAAAGAAGTGGGTTCACGTGCTGTACAACGCATTCAACAACTTTACAGCATCCCAACCATTACCGAACAGTATCAAAATCGCTACCAATCCTTGGTTGACCAAGAACAGATGACTGCCATGCCACTGTTAACAACTTGATAACCAAAAAGCACAGAATGGGTGACAAACGCGGCGTAAACGTTATTCCTCCCCCTCCACCAACCCGTATTTTTTCAGCTTGCGCCACAACGACACGCGGTCAATCCCCAGAATCTGCGCCGCCTTGGTGCGGTTGCCGTCACAATGCTCCAGCACGTAGCGGATGTATTCCTCTTCGCGCTGCACCAGCGACGGCAATTCCGTCGGGGCTTCCGGCAAGGCATGAATCGCTTGCGCCGCCAAAGCCGCAGGCAATTCCGCCAGCGTCAATTCATTGCTCCGCGCCAACGCCACGCCGCGCTCAATCAGGTTTTCCATCTCGCGTACATTCAAGCATGTCCTGATCGTGGGCGAAAGCATCAACTTCATCGACCTTGCTGGGGCAGAAATGCTGATTCAGGAAGCCAAACGCTTGAAATCTATCGGCGGCGGCTTGTATTTGCAAGGCGCAAAAAGCAAAGTCTACGATTTTATGGATAGAATTGATTTCGTGGAAGATTTCGGCGCAGGCAATGTGTTTTCCAGCAAAGAAGCTGCCCTGCAATCGCTGACCAAACGGCTGGATTACAGCATTTGTGCGACTTGCGACAAACGCATTTTCCGCGAATGTGCGAAGTTACTGGGCGCAAAAACGGTTTAAGCCTGCAAGCGTTCCTGCAACTGTGACGAAGGCGGCGTTACCGTGCGTAACGCCTTCCCCAACATGGCGCGGCTGGCGAGGATGTGAATCCCCTGCTTCGCCCGCGTCACCGCCGTATACAGCAATTCCCGCCCCAGCAACGGCAAATCGTCCGCTTCCGGCAAAATCAGCAACACCCGCGTAAATTCCGAACCTTGGCTTTTATGGATGGTCATTGCCCACGCGGTTTCATGCGCAGGCAAGCGAATCGGCGCAACCGCCCGGTATTCCCCCGCAGCACCCGCCGGAAACCACACGCGCAATTCCCCCGCCTCATTCGGCAAGGCAATCCCAATATCGCCATTAAACAAATTCTGGCGGTAATCGTTTTGCGTCACCATCACGGGTCTGCCAACATACCACGGGCGTTGCGCCCCCTCATGCGCAGGCAGCAGCCGTTGCATCACGCCATCGACCCACGGATTCAGCCCCTCAACCCCCAACCGCCCTTGCCGCAACGGTGTGAGGATGCGCAAGGCATTAAACGTGTTGAAAATAGCCAACAACTCACCCGCGTTGACCGCCGCCACATAATCCTGCCAACCCGTCCGCAACCAGTTCGCATCCAACCCCGTGTACGCCTCATCCAAGGTGACATCGGCAAACTCGGCGGAGGTCAGCACCTCTAACAAGCGCGTCTCATCCGCCGCGCGAATCGCTTGCGCCAATTGCCCAATCCCATCCGCCTCGCTAAAACGGTAGCTGGTTTGCAATAGTGTCATCTGCGCGGCTAACGCTTCCCCGCTGCACAAATCCCGAAAAATCGAGCCGGTTTCCACCGAAGCCAATTGATCTTTATCCCCCAGCAAAATCAACATGGCGTGTGGCGGCACTGCCTCAAACAAATGCGTCATCAAGGAAATATCGATCATCGAAGCTTCATCGACAATCACCAGATCCGCAGGCAACGGGTGGTGTGCCGTATGGCGAAACGCCACCCGATTGGGCAAAAACCCCAGCAATCGGTGCAAGGTGCTGGCCTGCTCCGGCATCGCGCCCGTGATCGCTTCACGCTGACGGGTATCACGAATGGATTCCAACATCCGCATCGCTGCTTTGCCCGTCGGTGCTGCCAGCAAAATCCGCGCCACTGGCGTACCCGCCGCAATCGCCTCCGCCAGCAAGCGTGTCACCCGCGTGGTTTTACCCGTGCCGGGGCCACCGGAAATAATCATCAGCTTGCCATCCCGCATCCGCGCTTGGATACACTCAGCAAGGCGTTTTTCATACAACCAATAGCGATACAACCACGCATGGGTATCGCTCACAATCAACGGCTTATAATCCCCTTCCCGCCCCACCACCGGCGAATCGAGCAGCGCCGCCATCGGCATATCCAGCAGCGGCACAGCAATCACGCCTTCGCGGGTACGCGCACTCACATGCCGTACCAAGGTGGTTAAACCTCGCGCACTTGCACCGCCATCCAGCCGCTTCAGCAAACTGGCAAGCTGTTCATCCAACGGATGGAAAAGAGAAGGAAGGTGATTCGCAGCGGGCATTACAGCGTTTTCACATACTCTTTAAGGAAAGCATTGAAACGCTTACCAATGTCGCTGTGGCGCGAAGCGTATTCAATATTCGCCATCATATAGCCCATTTTCGAGCCGCAATCGTGGCTCTTGCCAGTCACATGGAAGGCGTTGACTTGGTATTCACGCATCAGCAAACCGATGGTATCCGTCAGTTGGATTTCATCGCCCGCACCCAATGGCGTGCGCTTCAACCAACCCCACGTATGCGGTGCCAGCACGTAACGCCCAACCACCGCGAGGTTAGACGGTGCTTCACTGACCGCAGGCTTTTCCACAATCGCCGTCATCGGCACGGATTCACCCGCCGTAAGCACAACCCCGTTAATGTCCACCACGCCGTAAGAAGACACCTTTTTCATCGGCACAGGCTCGACCATGATCTGGCTGTAGCCGGTTTCGTCATACAACTCCAGCATGGCAGCAAGGTTGTCTTTGGTCAGATCGCTGGCGGCGTCATCAATAATCACATCCGGCAACACCACCGCAAACGGCTCGTTCCCCACGATCGGATGCGCACACATAATCGCGTGACCCAAACCTTTCGCCTGCCCTTGGCGGACGTGCATAATGGTCACATCACGCGGGCAAATCGAACGCACTTCATCCAACAACTGGCGCTTGACGCGCTTTTCCAGCATGGTTTCCAGCTCAAAACTGGTGTCGAAATGGTTTTCGATGGAATTTTTACTGGAATGCGTGACCAGCACGATTTCTTTAATGCCCGCCGCCACGCATTCATTCACCACGTATTGGATCAAGGGTTTGTCAACAATCGGCAGCATTTCTTTCGGGATCGCTTTGGTGGCGGGCAACATGCGCGTACCCAAACCAGCAACCGGAATCACAGCCTTGCGGACTTTATGTTTATTCATGAACAACTGTTTCCTTTGAAATTTAGTAAACTATCAGTGATAACTTACGCCATTTTATCACTGTTCTGCTGGCATAATGTCAAAAGTTACTGCTTGACGGTCAAACCATCAGCACGTTCCCCAGCAATTACTGTTTTGTCTACAATAGTAAATAAAAACTTCACTTTTTCGTCTATAATGTTATTATTCAGAAAAAGATTGTCAACAATCTAAGAGAAACACACCATGTTAGCACTACATACACCCGAAGGGACTCTCGCTGATGTTGCGTCAACGAAATTAACGCAAGCCATTATCACGGGTGAACTCCTTCAAGGACAAAAGTTAAACGAAGCGGAATTGGCAGAACGTTACGGCATCGGGCGCGGCCCCTTGCGCGAAGCCTTACGCCAACTCGAAGGAATGCGTCTGGTAAAGCGCATACCACATGCCGGGGCGCGTGTCGTCACGCTTGATCGCGACATGATGGCGGATTTGTACGCCGTGCGCGAAGCCTTGGAAGGCATGGCTTGCCGTACCGCCGCCTTACGCATGACGGACGCGGAAATTGAAACGCTACGGCTGTTACTCGAAAAACACGCCGAGCAAATCGAAGCCACGGACGGGCAGGTTTACATCCAAAGCGAAGGCGATTTCGACTTTCATTACCAGATCGCACTGGGTAGCCGTAACCAGATGTTGATCGACTTGCTGGCAGGCGAGTTGTACCAATTGTTGCGCATGTGCCGTTACCGCACCAGCCGACTTTCTGCACGGACTCGCCCTGCCCTGCAACAGCACCGCCATATCGTTGATGCGCTAACGGCGCGTGACGGCGAATTGGCGGAAATTCTCATGCGTCGCCATATCAGCGGGGCATGGAAAAGTATTAGTCAAATGATGGATGAGGAACATGACAGCAAACCAAAACTTATCACCCGGTCAAAAGCTGCGTCAGGCAGTTAAAGACCACGCTCCCCTGCAAGTCGTCGGGGCAGTCACTGCCAACAGTGCCATCATTGCGGAAAAGGTTGGGCACAAAGCCCTGTACCTGTCCGGCGGTGGCGTGGCTGCTTCCTCATTAGGCATACCCGACCTTGGCATTACCACCCTGCACGACGTGCTGGAAGATGCTAAACGTATCACCGCTGTTACCTCCGCACCGCTACTGGTTGACATCGACACGGGCTGGGGCGGCACCTTCAACATTGCCCGCGCTACTCGCGAAATGATACAAGCAGGTGTTGCCGGTTTCCACATCGAAGACCAAGTAATGCAAAAGCGTTGCGGTCATCGCCCCAACAAAGCGATTGTGTCGTTGCAAGAAATGGTAGACCGGGTGAAATCCGCCGTCGATGCGCGGACTGATGAAAGCTTCGTGATCATGGCACGTACCGACGCACTGGCTGTGGAAGGGATGCAATCTGCCATCGACCGCGCCATGGCTTGCGTGGAAGCGGGCGCAGACATGATCTTCCCCGAAGCCATGAACAAGCTGGAACAGTACGCGGAATTCACCAGTGTGATTAAAGTACCGGTATTGGCAAACATTACCGAATTCGGCGCAACCCCGTTGTACACCACGGCTGAACTGTCAGCGGTTGGCGTGCAATTAGTGCTGTACCCACTGAGTGCGTTCCGCGCCATGTGCAAAGCGGCTGAAAACGTTTACACCCATTTGTTGACCGAAGGCACGCAAAAGAACGTGATCGACACCATGCAAACCCGTATGGAACTGTACGACACCATCGGCTATCACGCTTTCGAGCAGAAACTGGATCAATTGTTTGCCGAGAAAGGCGCGGAATAAGAGAGGAGAGAAAGTATGTCAGAGCAAGTTTTACCTAAAGCAAAAAAATCCGTCGCCCTGTCCGGCACTGCCGCAGGCAATACCGCCATTTGTACTGTTGGACGCACTGGTAACGACCTGCACTACCGTGGTTACGACATTCTCGACTTCGCCGAACAAGCCGAGTTTGAGGAAATTGCCCACCTGATCGTGCACGGCAAACTGCCGAATGCGTCTGAGCTGAAAGCCTACAAACGCAAGCTGAAATCACTGCGCGGCCTGCCGATGCCCGTCAAGCAGGCACTCGAAGCCCTGCCACCCTCCACGCACCCAATGGATGTGATGCGCACCGGCTGTTCCGTGCTCGGCGCATGTATGCCAGAAAAGGAACACCACCCTGCTGCTGATGCACGCAATATCATCGACCGCATGATTGCCAGCTTCGGTTCCATGCTGCTGTACTGGTATCACTACGCCATCAACGGCAAGGTGATTGAAGTCGAAACTGACGATGAAACCGTCGGCGGGCACTTCCTGCACCTGCTGCACGGTGAAACGCCGAGCGAGTCGTGGGTACGTGCGATGCACACCTCGCTGATCCTGTATGCCGAACACGAATTCAACGCTTCCACCTTCGCTGCCCGCGTCATTGCAGGCACAAATTCCGATATGTATTCCTGCATCACCGGTGCAATCGGCGCATTGCGTGGCCCCAAACACGGCGGCGCAAACGAAGAAGCACAACGTATTCAGACCCGTTACAACAGTGCTGACGAAGCCGAAGCTGACATCCGCGAGCGCGTTGCCAAGAAGGAAATCGTCATTGGTTTCGGACATCCGGTGTACACCATTGCTGACCCGCGCAACGTCGTCATCAAGCGCGTTGCCAAGCAGCTTGCCGAAGAAAACGGCGACATGAAGATGTACGACATCGCCGACCGGCTGGAAAGCACCATGTGGGAACTGAAGAAAATGTTCCCGAATCTCGACTGGTTCTCTGCGGTTTCCTACGGACAGATGGGTGTGCCGACCGATATGTTCACACCGATTTTCGTCATCTCCCGCGTGACTGGCTGGGGTGCGCATGTGATTGAACAGCGTGAAGACGGCAAGATTATTCGCCCTAGCGCGAATTACGTCGGGCCAGAGAATCTGGTGTTTGCGCCGTTGGCAGAACGGGGTTAAGGGAAAATACATGAACACCGAATACCGTAAACCATTACCCGGCACAACGCTGGACTACTTCGACACCCGCGCCGCCATCGAAGCCATCCAACCCGGCAGCTACGAAACCCTGCCGTACACATCCCGCGTATTGGCAGAACAACTGGTGCGCCGTTGCGAACCCGCGATGCTGACTGACTCGCTCAAGCAATTGATTGAAGGCAAACAGGATCTGGATTTCCCTTGGTATCCCGCCCGCGTGGTCTGTCACGACATCCTCGGTCAAACTGCACTGGTTGACCTTGCAGGCTTGCGTGACGCGATTGCCGACCAAGGCGGCGACCCGGCGAAAGTTAACCCCGTCGTACCAACGCAATTGATCGTTGACCACTCGCTGGCAGTCGAATGCGCCGGTTTCGACCCCGATGCCTTCGCGAAAAACCGCGCCATTGAAGACCGTCGTAACGAAGACCGTTTTCACTTCATCGAGTGGACGAAAACTGCATTCAAAAACGTCGACGTAATTCCTGCTGGTAACGGCATCATGCACCAGATCAACTTGGAGAAAATGTCTCCGGTGATTCAAGCGCGTGACGGCGTTGCGTTCCCTGATACCTGCGTCGGCACTGACTCGCACACCCCACACGTTGACGCACTCGGCGTTATCGCCATCGGTGTCGGTGGTCTGGAAGCCGAAACCGTCATGCTGGGTCTGCCTTCCATGATGCGCCTGCCCGACATTATCGGTGTGAAACTGACCGGCAAACGTCAACCCGGCATCACCGCGACTGACATCGTGCTGGCCATCACCGAATTCCTGCGCAAAGAACGGGTGGTTTCTGCTTGGCTGGAATTCTTCGGTGAAGGCGCGAAAAACCTCACCATCGGCGACCGTGCCACCATTTCCAATATGACCCCGGAATTCGGCGCATCTGCTGGCATGTTCTACATCGACGAACAAACCATCGACTACCTGAAACTGACCGGGCGTGAACCTGAGCAAGTCGCTCTCGTTGAGAACTACGCCAAAACCACGGGGCTGTGGGCGGACGCACTGGTGAACGCGAAATACCCGCGTGTACTGGAATTCGACCTGTCGACCGTGGTGCGCAATATGGCAGGGCCTTCCAACCCACACCGCCGTCTGCCAACGTCTGACCTAGCAGAACGCGGTATTGCGGTTGATCTGGATAAAGCCCTTGCCGAAGAAGCAGAAGGCAAAATGCCGGATGGCGCAGTAATCATCGCCGCGATTACGTCTTGCACCAACACCTCCAACCCGCGCAACGTGGTGGCTGCTGCCTTGCTGGCACGCAATGCCAACAAGCTGGGACTGCTGCGCAAACCGTGGGTGAAAACGTCGTTTGCACCGGGTTCTAAAGTTGCCGAACTGTACCTGAAGGAAGCGGGTTTGCTAACGGAACTGGAACAACTGGGCTTTGGTATCGTCGGCTTTGCTTGCACTACCTGTAACGGTATGTCCGGCGCACTCGACCCGAAAATCCAGCAAGAAATCATCGACCGCGACCTGTATGCAACCGCTGTACTGTCGGGCAACCGTAACTTTGACGGGCGTATCCACCCGTATGCCAAGCAAGCGTTCCTTGCGTCTCCGCCATTAGTGGTAGCTTACGCGATTGCAGGAACAATCCGTTTCGACATCGAAAAAGACGTGCTGGGTACAGACAAAGATGGCAACCCGATTACGCTGAAAGACATCTGGCCTGCTGACGAAGAAATCGACGCAATCGTTGCCGCGAGCGTTAAGCCTGAACAGTTCAAGCAAATCTACATCCCGATGTTTGATTTGGGTGTGATTGAACAGGCGAAAAGCCCGCTGTACGACTGGCGACCTATGTCCACCTACATCCGCCGTCCACCGTATTGGGAAGGTGCATTGGCTGGCGAGCGTACTCTGAAAGGAATGCTGCCGTTAGCGGTGTTACCCGACAATATCACCACCGACCACTTGTCGCCTTCCAATGCGATCATGCTGAACAGTGCGGCGGGTGAATACCTGCACAAAATGGGCTTGCCGGAAGAAGACTTCAACTCTTACGCAACCCACCGTGGCGACCATTTGACCGCACAACGTGCCACCTTCGCCAACCCCAAGCTGATCAATGAAATGGCAGTGGTGGATGGTCAAGTCAAGCAAGGTTCCTTGGCGCGTGTGGAGCCAGAAGGCACTGTCATGCGCATGTGGGAAGCCATCGAAACCTACATGGAACGCAAGCAACCGCTGATCATCGTCGCAGGCGAGGATTACGGTCAAGGCTCCAGCCGTGACTGGGCAGCTAAGGGCGTGCGCTTGGCAGGTGTCGAAGCCATCGTTGCCGAAGGTTTCGAGCGTATCCACCGCACCAACTTGGTCGGTATGGGCGTATTGCCGCTGGAATTCAAAGCGGGCGAAACGCGCAAGACTTACGCCATCGACGGTACAGAAAGTTATGACGTGGAAGGTGAGATTTCCCCGCGTGCAACGCTAACCGTGGTGATGCATCGCAGAAACGGCGAAACTGTGCGTATTCCTGTGACTTGCCGTTTGGATACTGCTGCCGAAGTGCGCGTGTACAACGCTGGCGGTGTATTGCAGCGGTTTGCGCAAGACTTTTTGGAAGGAGCGGCTTAAAAACCCTCACCCCCCAGCCCCCTCTCCCAGAGGTAGAGGGGGAGCAAGATAATGACCTCTTCTCTTAGCCCCTCTACCTCTGGGAGAGGGGTTGGGGTGAGGGAAAACGATTAACAGGAAAGGATAATTATGTCCCATGTCCCCCAAATCAAAATCCCCGCTACGTATATGCGGGGCGGCACATCGAAAGGTGTGTTTTTCAACCTGACCGACTTGCCCGAAGCGGCGCAAGTCCCCGGTGCTGCACGTGACGCAATCCTGTTGCGCGTGATCGGCAGCCCCGACCCGTATGGCAAGCAAACCGACGGCATGGGTGGCGCGACTTCCAGCACCAGCAAAACCGTGATCTTGGCGAAAAGCGAGCAGCCTGACCATGACGTGGATTACCTGTTTGGGCAGGTTGCCATCGACAAAGCGTTCGTGGACTGGAGCGGCAACTGCGGCAACCTGACCGCTGCGGTTGGCTCATTTGCCATCAGCAACGGCTTAGTCAATGCTGATCGTATCCCCGCTAACGGCACGGCAGTGGTACGCATCTGGCAGAAAAACATCCAGAAAACCATTATCGCCAACGTGCCGATGACCAATGGCGAAGTGCAAGAAACCGGCGATTTTGAGCTGGACGGCGTGACCTTCCCAGCGGCAGAAGTGCAGGTGGAATTCATCAGCCCGGTGGATGCTACCGACGCGATGTTTCCCACTGGCAATCTGGTGGACGAACTGGACGTGCCGGGTGTGGGTACGTTCCAAGCCACCATGATCAATGCTGGCATTCCAACTGTGTTTTTGAACGCGGCAGACATTGGTTACACCGGTTGCGAATTGCAAGACGCTATCAACGGCGATGCCAAAGCACTGGCGATGTTTGAAACCATCCGCGCTTACGGCGCGGTGAAAATGGGTTTGATTAAGGATTTGGCGGAAGCGGCAGGTCGTCAGCACACGCCTAAAGTCGCGTTTGTGGGCAAACCCCAAACCTACGTGTCATCCAGCGGCAAACAGATCAACGCCACCGACATTGATTTGAACGTTCGCGCCTTGTCGATGGGCAAATTGCACCACGCGATGATGGGTACGGCGGCGGTGGCGATTGGCACGGCGGCGGCGATTCCCGGCACTTTGGTTAATCTCGCTGCGGGCGGTGGAGAGCGCAGTGTTGTGACCTTCGGACACCCTTCCGGTACGTTGAAAGTGGGTGCGGCTGCTAGTGCCACCAACGGCGACTGGAAAGTGGAAAAAGTGGTGATGAGCCGCAGTGCGCGGGTGTTGATGGAAGGCTGGGTACGCATTCCGGGCGACAGTTTTTAAGTTTGAGAGGAGGAGTTTACAATGAGTTACAAGGCCGAATACGACCGCTCGATGAACGACCCAGAAGGTTTCTGGAAAGAGAAAGCCGCTGCCCTGAAGTGGTTCAAAGCCCCTGAAAAAATCCTGTCGCAAGACGAACACGGCATTTTCCACTGGTTTGCCAATGGTGAAATGAATACTGCGTACATGGCGTTGGATTACCACGTTGAAAACGGGCGTGGCAATCAAGTCGCAATCATTTACGACTCGCCCGTTACCGACACCAAGCAAACCTACACCTATACCGAATTGCGCGATGAAGTCGCTAAAGCGGCGGGTATGTTGGCGGGTTTGGGGGTGGAAAAAGGCGACCGCGTTGTCATTTACATGCCGATGATCCCCGAAGCGGTGATCAGCATGTTGGCAACCGCACGTTTGGGTGCTATCCATTCCGTGGTATTTGGCGGATTTGCTGCACCGGAATTAGCGCAACGGATTGAAGACGCGCAACCGAAAGTCATGATTTCTGCCTCTTGCGGGATCGAAATCAAGCGCGTGATTGAGTACAAACCACTGCTCGACAAAGCGATTGATTTGTCGGCACACAAGCCGCAAAGCTGCATTATTTTCCAACGTCCGCAAGCCACTTCCCCGCTGATTGCAGGGCGTGACTACGAATGGGATGCGTTGATGGCAACGGCGACTCCGGCGGATTGCGTTCCGGTGAAAGGCACTGACCCGCTGTACATCCTTTACACGTCTGGCACAACCGGCAAGCCCAAGGGCGTGGTGCGTGAGAATGGCGGTCATGCTGTCGCACTGAACTACAGTATGCAGGCGATTTACAATATGAACCCCGACGATGTGTTCTGGGCTGCGTCTGACGTGGGCTGGGTGGTGGGTCACTCGTACATTGTGTACGCGCCGCTGCTGCGCGGTTGCACTACGATTGTGTATGAAGGCAAGCCGGTGATGACACCGGATGCGGGTGCATTCTGGCGCATTACTGAAGAGTACGGCGTGAAAGGCTTGTTCTCTGCCCCGACTGCGTTCCGTGCCATCAAGAAAGATGACCCGAATGCGGATCTGATCAAGCAATACGATACCAGCAGCTTGCTGACTATCTTCTCGGCGGGCGAACGCCTTGACCCACCGACGCAAGAGTGGATGATGGAAAAAACCGGCAAGCCAGTGATTGACCATTGGTGGCAAACTGAAACGGGTTGGGGCATTACTGCCAACCTGCAAGGCGTTGAGCCAATGCCGGTCAAGCTGGGTTCTTCCACCATGCCGACCCCCGGTTTCAACGTGCAGATTCTGGACGAAAACGGGCAAGTGTTGGGCAGAAATGAACAAGGATTTATCGCGCTGAAACTGCCTTTGCCACCAAGCTGTTTGGCGACGATTTGGGGCGATGTCGAGAAGTTTAAATCCAGCTATCTGCAAACCTTTGATGGTTATTATGCCAGCGGCGACGGCGGTTACATCGACGAAGACGGCTATGTATTCGTCATGGGGCGTGTGGATGACGTGATGAATGTGGCGGGGCATCGTTTGTCTACGGGCGAGATGGAAGAAGTCGTGGGCGGGCATCCGTCTGTTGCCGAATGCGCAGTGATTGCACGCGATGATGACCTGAAAGGGCAATTGCCAATGGGTTTGGTGGTGCTGAAAACGGGTGCGGACATCGACGAAGAAACCTTGTCGAAGGAGCTGACGCAGATGATCCGCAGTGCGATTGGTGCAATTGCTTGCTACAAAGAAACCCACATCGTGAAGCGTTTGCCGAAAACCCGTTCGGGCAAGACCTTGCGGAAGAGCTTGCGGCAGATGGTGAATGGGCAGCCGTATGTGGTGCCTTCCACCATTGATGATGTGACGATTATGCCGGAGATTGAGGCGTTGTTGCGGGAGAAGGGTGTGATTGGGTAAGAAGACCCTCACCCCCTAGCCCCCTCTCCCGCCAAGCGGCAGAGGGGGAACAAGAATTAGCGTTCCCTGAGCATCGTCGAAGGGAACATCAAGGAAACCTGCCTTTTATCCCCTCTCTAACGCTATAATCCGCACCCTCTCTTCATTTCGGCACAGGCCAACAAGGATGCTTACCCTATGATCACGGGCGAACTCAAATCCAAAATCGACAAAATCTGGGACACGATGTGGTCGGGCGGTATTTCCAACCCGCTGGTGGTGATTGAACAGCTTACCTACCTGCTGTTTATCAAGCGGTTAGATGAGCTGCATACGCTCAAGGAAAAACAGGCGAACCGTACCCGCAAACCGCTGGAAAATCCGATTTTCAGTGAGGAACAAGCCGCGTTGCGCTGGTCACGTTTCAAAGACATGAATGCTGATGTGATGTTCGCTACGGTGCGCGATCAGGTGTTTCCTTTCATCAAAACGCTGGGGCAGAACACGACGGATGCGGAAGCCACGCAAAACACTTACAGCCAGCACATGAAGGATGCCATGTTTACCATGCCGTCGCCGCGTGTGTTGTCGAACGTGGTGGATCAGCTTGATAGCATTGATATGAGTGATGCCGATACCAAAGGTGATTTGTACGAATACATGCTGGGCAAGATTGCCAGCGCGGGGCAAAACGGGCAGTTCCGCACCCCGCGCCATATTATCAAGCTGATGGTGGATATGACCGCGCCTACGCCACAAGATGCGATTTGTGACCCAGCGTGTGGGACGGCGGGGTTTCTGGTAGCGGCGGCGGAATATCTGCAAGCGCATCACCGCACTGAGATTTACCGCGATGCGAACAGCACCAAACGTTACATCGAAGACACCTTTTTCGGCTTTGATTTTGATAACACCATGTTGCGGATTGGGAGCATGAATATGCTGCTGCATGGGGTGGATAACCCGGATATTCGTTATAAGGATTCACTGGCGGAGCGCGGCGATAATGAAGGCGATGACAGCGAAACCTACTCGCTGATTCTGGCGAATCCGCCGTTTGCGGGCAGTCTGGATTACGAGTCCACCGCGAAAGATTTGCAGCGGATGGTGAAAACCAAAAAGACCGAATTGCTGTTTATTGCGTTGTTCTTGCGGCTGTTGCAAACCGGCGGGCGGGCGGCGGTGATTGTGCCGGATGGCGTGCTGTTTGGTTCGAGTAATGCGCATAAGGCATTACGCGAAATGATCGTGGAAAAGCACAAGCTGGATGGGATTGTGTCGATGCCTTCGGGCGTGTTTAAGCCGTATGCGGGGGTATCCACCGCGATTTTGTTCTTTACCAAAACCAACAAAGGCGGCACGGATTCAGTTTGGTTTTACGACATGCAGGCGGATGGTTTCTCACTGGATGACAAGCGCAATCCGCAGCCGGACAAGTCCGATTTGCCGGATATTTTGCAGCGGTGGAAAGAGCGCGATGGGGAAGCGGAAAGCCAACGCAAGCGCACCGACAAAAGTTTCCTTGTTCCCAAGGCAGAAATCGCCGCGAATGACTACGACCTGTCGATCAATCGCTACAAAGAAGTGAAACACGAAAAAGTCACGTATGACGCGCCGAAAGTCATACTCGAACGCTTGGCAAAACTCGAAGAAGAAATTACCAAAGGTCAAAAAGCACTGAAGGAGCTAATCGGATGAAGTTGCATAGTGTTCCTTTAGAAGATTTGTCTGTAAAACGCGGTGGTTCTGTAAATCCAGAAAAATTTCCAGATGAAACATTTGAGCTATTTAGCATTCCAGCATTTGACACTGGCAAAGCAGAAGTATGTAAAGGAAAAGAAATAGGGTCTGCAAAAAAGTGTGTTGAGCCTAATGATGTCTTATTATCAAGAATTGTCCCTCATATCCGTAGAAGCTGGGTAGTTGGAGAATCACTTGGCTACCGTCAAATAGCATCTGGGGAATGGATACAATTTAGAAGTGACAATGTATTTCCTCAATACTTGAAATACTTTCTTATTTCTGACCCTTTCCATAAACTTTTCATGAGTACTGTTTCAGGCGTTGGTGGTTCGCTACTAAGAGCAAGACCCTCAGAAGTATATAAAATTGAAATCCCGCTCCCGCCTCTCCCCGAACAAAAACGCATCGCCGCTATTCTCGATGCTGCCGATGCTTTGCGTACTCAACGCCGCCAGTCCATTGCGGAACTGGATTTGCTGCTGCAATCGACGTTTTTGGAAATGTTTGGCGATCCGGTGGAGAATCCGAAAGGGTGGGATGTTGTCAAAATTGAGGATGTTACCCAAAGTCGACTAGGAAAAATGCTCGATAAAGGGAAAGAGTCCAGTGATGAACAATATCCTTATTTAGCTAATTTTAATGTTCAATGGGGGAAGATTGAGCTAAGTGAACTACGCTGCATGAATTTTAATAAATTAGATCGAGAAGAATTCAGCCTTTGCAATGGAGATTTATTGATTTGTGAAGGCGGTGAGGTAGGTCGTGCTGCAATATGGCGACAAGAAGGTAAAGAGATTTTTTTCCAAAAAGCACTGCATCGAGTTAGAGTTAATAAGTCACTAACCACACCCGAATACATCCAGCGATATTTTTGGAGTATGGCAAAAAATGGAGGATTTGATTCTTTCGCGAACTCAGCAACAATTCCTCACCTTACCGGTGTCAAATTGAAGAACCTACCTTTACCACTTCCCCCATTGGATAAACAGGAAAAATTCGCGGGGATTGTTGAGGCTATCGAAGCACAGAAAGAGCGATTACAAGCGCATCTAACTGAACTCGATACTCTGCTCGCTTCGCTTCAGCAACGCGCATTCAACGGCGAGCTTTAAGAAACCCCTCCCAGCCTCCCCTTATCAGGGGAGGGGCGTTTTGATGCTGATATGCCCGTGTTTGCGCAATACCGTTACCAATTCCCAGCGTTTGGGGGTGAGGAACGACAAAAAGCCCGTCATGGATTCAAACGTCAGACGGTTTAAAGGAGCAACGGCTGCACCACTTTCCCAAACGTTGATCACATCGGCAAAGTCATCGTCCATATCACCGATACTAATGATTAATGTGTTATCACTCATGTTGTCGTACCTGCTGAATATCATCGCGGAAATCACTGATCAACTGCCTGATGCCCGCAAAAGTATAGGGAAACTCAACACCGTTGATATGCTTGTGGTCGCCCTTCCCTCGTTCATTATCATAACCAACAATACGCTTGCCGTCTTTGCCATAGAAAAACCGATATTTGTAGGAATGCAAGAGCGGAGTCGAAGCCAACCAAAAACTAACCTTCGTCCGCCAATAGTTTCGCCTGCTGAATCAACGCAGGCGCAAGGCGGTAATCGTGTGCGAGCATATTATCCAACAGGCTGCTGATTTCTGGGATCAGCCCCGCCTGCTTTGCTTTGAGCAATAAACCGACTGTACCCAACACCGCCAAGTGTTCTTGTTTAGCAACAGCTCTGCCGCGTCGCTCATCCAGTAATACAGGGCAATTAGCACGCTTTGCCCACGAAATAGCTTGGGCTTCACCCGCATCCAAACCGTAATCCAGATAATCAGGGTCATCTTCGGCAATATCCGGCATGACCTGTGAGTACTGGGCAGCAAATCCCACAATACGTTTAGCATCTTGCCGATAAGCCAAAGTGGTTGCCTCCATCAGCACGGTTTCGGGAATGCGTATTTCCGTGTAAAGCTGATGCAATAGCGGTAAATGATTGAGTTTGGCAAGAATCACCAGCGGCCCCATATCCGCAACGATCAATAGGCTCATAGGCTCGCAACCCGCAATTCATCTTCCAATTCTTCTGGCGGATAATCAACCACAGCAATCCCCATACGGCTCAGATGTTCACTGAACAATACATAAGGCATTCCGGCAATTTTGGCTGCTTTGCCTAAAGAGAGGATACCTTCCTTGAACAGGTATTCCGCTAACGCAACTTTAATGCCGCTATCCAGTAGCGCAGCGGTAAAGGGCAAAGCCACCAAAATGGGTTCACCACGTTTGGTAATCAGAGAAGCCCGCCCGGCTTCCGCTTCGCGGCTCAACTCCCCACTCTTTTCACGCAAGTCACGGATGGAAAAGGTTTGCATGGCTGATAACTCCCGTTTTTATGTTACCCATTATGGTAGCACATCTGAATCTTGCCAACCCAAAACAGTGCTGGCTTCCTCAGAGCAATCTTTCATCTAAGCGAATAAGTGGTATTATCTGCCCATTATTCATTTTGCTTGCTGTCAGGGCTATCACATGAGCAACTTCGCCTTTCTGCCGAATCAGTTTCAAGACTTCAAACAAGCGGCACAAAAAGCCGAAAGCCACATCCACGGCGATCCACGCGCCGCCTGTTTCCACGCGCGTTTTGCCCTCGAAGCTGCGGTGCATTGGCTCTACCGTTACGACAACACCCTGCGGATGCCCTACGACCACTCGCTCAATAGCCTGTTACACGAGCCGGATTTTCAAAACCTGATTCCACAGCAACTCTTTCATAAAGCCAAAGCCATCCAACGCATTGGCAACCAAGCCGTGCATAACCCCGCACCCGTCCGCCAACTCGACGCGCTGCAAATGGTTAAAGAGTTGCACCATATCGCTTACTGGCTGACCCGCAACTACACCCGCCCCCTGCCCCCGGCCATTGACTGGGATGATGCACTCGTCCCGCGCCCGCTTTCCCCCGATGCGGTTGTGCCACGCAAGCAACTCGAAGCACTGGAAAAACAGCTTGCCACCGAAAGCGAAAAAGCCCTCAAACAACAGCAAACCGCCGATGCACTCAATCAAGAGCTGCAAACCCTGCGCCAGCAACTCGCCGACCTGCACCAACAAGCCGCGCAACAAACCGATACCCACGACTATTCCGAAGCCGAAACCCGCGCTTACCTCATCGACGTGGAAATTCACCGCGCGGGTTGGTCATTGAACCAAAAGCGCGACCGTGAATATGAAGTCACCGGAATGCCCAACAATCAAAGCATCGGCTACGCTGACTATGTATTGTGGGGTGACGACGGCAAACCTTTGGCAGTGATTGAAGCCAAACGCACCACCGTTGACCCCGCCCAAGGGCAGCAGCAAGCCAAGCTGTATGCGGATTGTTTGGAGCAAATGCACGCTCAACGCCCAATCATTTACTACACCAACGGCTATGACACATGGCTATGGGATGACACCCAATACCCGCCACGTCAGGTCAGTGGTTTCTACAATAAAGCTGCCCTCAGCAGCCTGATCTTACGCCGCAGCAACCGCCAGCCACTCGATACCAAGCTGGTGAATGCAGACATTGCCGGGCGTTATTACCAAAAACGCGCCATTGGTAGCATCTGTAAACAATTTTCCCAGTCACGCCGTAAAGCCTTGCTGGTCATGGCAACCGGCACAGGCAAAACCCGCACCGCGATTGCGTTGGTCGATGCGTTACAACGTGCCAACTGGATCAAACGTGTGCTGTTTCTGGCAGACCGCGTATCACTGGTGAAACAGACTGCGAATGCCTTCAAAAAGCACTTACCCGATTCCAGCCCCGTCAATCTGGTCACAGAAAAAGATACCGAAGGGCGCGTGTACGTTTGCACCTACCCCACCATGATGGGGCTGATTAACGAAACCCAAGGCAAAAGTGGCGAGGCGCGTTTCGGAGTGGGCTATTTCGACCTGATTATTATCGACGAAGCCCACCGCTCGGTGTATCAGAAATACCGTTCCATTTTCAGTTACTTCGATAGCTTGCTGGTCGGTTTGACCGCCACCCCGCGTGAACAGGTGGATAAAAACACCTATGAACTGTTTGAGTTGGAACCGGGTGTGCCGACTGATGCGTATGAACTGGAAAAGGCGATACGGGACGAATTTTTAGTGCGCCCCAAAGTGGAACAAGTGAATCTGCGTTTCCCGCGTGACGGCATTGATTACGACTCGCTGTCAGATGAAGAAAAAGAAGAATGGGAGAGCACCGACTGGGGCGATAATGCGGATGGCAGTGAGTGTATGCCCAAAAAAGTGAATGCCACCGCCATCAATCAGTGGCTATTCAATATCGACACCGCCGACAAGGTACTCAAACACCTGATGGAGCATGGGCATAAAGTTGCAGGCAATGATCGTCTCGGTAAGACCATCATTTTTGCCCGCTCCCACAAACACGCGCAATTCATTGAATCACGCTTCAATCACCACTACCCCGAACACGCAGGCCATTTTGCCCGCATTATCGACAATGAAGTGAAGTACGCCCAAAGCCTGATTGACGATTTCTCGGTGGTAGATAAAGCTCCGCACATTGCCATTTCGGTGGATATGCTCGACACCGGCATTGATGTGCCCGAAGTGCTGAATCTGGTGTTTTTTAAACCCGTTTACTCACGCATCAAATTTTGGCAAATGATCGGGCGCGGCACACGCCCATGCCCTGACCTGTTCGCACCGGGAGAAGACAAGCAGGATTTCCGCATTTTTGATTTCTGTTTCAACTTCGATTTCTTCCGCGAAAAACCGCAAGGCATTGAAGCGGGGACGAGTGCTTCATTAGGTTCGCGCCTGTTTCAGACACGGGTGCAACTGTTGGCGGCATTGCAGGCTGCGGCTGGTTCTGAAGTTGGCTTCGACTCCGCTCAGCCAACGAACACGCCCCGTTCCCTGAGCGGAGTCGAAGGGAAAGAAGTCGAAGGGAACATAGCCGAAGGGAACACCTCGCTGCTAAACACCTTGAAAAATGGGCTATTCAACTCGGTTGCCGCCATGAACCGGGATAATTTCATCGTGCGCCAACACACCCGTGCAGTAGAACGTTTTCAGGAACGCGCCAATTGGGACAAACTCAGCGAGGAAGATTGCCAAACCTTGCACCAACAAGTGGCGCAATTACCCTTCCAGCCAGAAGCCGATGATGTTGAATCACGTATGTTCGACCTCAACGTATTACGGATGCAAGTCGCCCTGCTGCAAGGCGATGCCCGAACCTTTGAAACGCACCGCCGCAAAGTGTTGGACATTGCCATACGACTGGAAGAAAAAACCAATATCCCCGCTGTCAAAACACAAATCAGCTATTTGCAAGCCTTGCAGGAACCAACGTTTTGGGAAGGTACTAACGCTGACATTCTCGAAGATTTGCGCTTGCGCCTACGTGCGCTCGTGGGGTGTGAACAAAAGTGCGGTAAACCTCATGCCGCCTCAGCGGTGTTTCGCCAATAATGCTTCCATTGCTGGTTTCCCCGCATGACCCTCAACGCCAACATATCCGCCGCATTATCACTTTTCCACCATGCCCCCGATTTTTTTAAGCGTTGCTGGATGATGTAACGGTGTGCACTTTCTATTTCGCCCGACCCCACGGGCAATCCGAGGGATTTTGCTGTCGGGTAATCCAGTTGCTCAATGCGGTTGCTCAGGTAACGGTGACAAGCTCGTACTGGGGCGTTACTGTCTTCTACCGTTTCTGCTTCGAGGAAAGGTTTCAGTGTGTCGATGACCGCTTGAGCTTGACCATCC
Organism: Candidatus Thiothrix putei; assembly: GCA_029972225.1. Taxonomy (NCBI): domain Bacteria; kingdom Pseudomonadati; phylum Pseudomonadota; class Gammaproteobacteria; order Thiotrichales; family Thiotrichaceae; genus Thiothrix; species Candidatus Thiothrix putei. Next base: position 1,237,212 of record CP124756.1, on the reverse strand, counting down.
TGTAGGGCTTTTTTCTGTTTGGCAAACCATTTATCCTTGTCCTTGAGGCATGAACAGCTTGCGGATGCTGCTGATAGGTATTCACAAACATGATAAAAATCAATCAGGTAATGTCCTTGTGTGCCAAATTGTTCATCCACTTGACGGTTGATCCAGCTTGCCCCATCACCCACCGCATGGAGGAACGTGCTTTTTCCAAATCCAGCACGGCAGGCGGTGTCGAATAAGATTTTTCCAGCATCTTCTACCGTGCCACCGAATATTGCGCCAAACGTTGGCGTAGCACTGCCTTTGGCGTGGGCAAGACACAGGCGGGCTTCTTTCCAGCTTTCCTTTTTGCCTTTGCGCTTGTCGGGGGCTGTTTCGTCAATCTCGACGATGGGGATCATGCTGCCGTCCATTTCGGCAATGACATAGGCTTTTCCCAACGTGCTTGGATAGTCTTTTATCAACACTTGGGATTCATGGATGCGTTTGGCGTGACCTTCGGTGATGTGTCGGATGCTGCTGGATGCCAGCCGTATCCCGTAATGTTCTTCTAATTTATCAGGCACTTGAGCAAATGAACAGTCCGCCCCAAAGTCCGTCACCGCCCGTTGCAGCGGGAGCGAACAGCCTCGGCAAACAACCTCGGCACTCTGGCTAAAGGGGCGGACACGCTTGCCGGGAATCCGGTAGACCGGTTCGCTTATGTGGATTTTTCCGTAGGTCGTGTGCCAATGACAGTTTTTTTTCCACTCTTTACATACTTCCCAATGCCTTCTTCACAGGCTGGGGCTGTGCATTTTTCTACACGTTTGTTTGCCCATGCAGTGATCGCATCATTTCCCATTTGGCGCAGTTCTTCTATCACCCGCTGTTCGGCGTCTGCTGCTTTGATAATGTCATCACCGGCATTTTCAACCACCTCGATTAGCCCTTCCATCCGAGCTTTTAATGCGGGGTTGCGGTTCAAGGCTTCTAAAAGTTTTTGGTCGCGGGAGCTAACTGTCAACATGGGAAAGTCCTTTTTCTCTGGTTTTAGGGGATGCCATCTTAGTCTACAGGACACCGCACTTTTGTTCACACCCGCGCTCGTGCCATTCATTGACAAACGAGAGCGCAAGATTGTCTACACCAACTTCAAAGACGAGATTCTTGACATCAAAAAGGATGCGCCCTTTGACATGCCGAAAATGACCAGTACTCAGTACGATAAAAAGGTCAAAGATTACTTGCGCTCCCATTTGGATAGCCTTGTGATTCATCGCTTGCGCACTAACAAGGCACTGACTGCAACGGATTTGCAAGGCTTGGAAACCACTTTGATCCAGATTGGTGAAGATGAAGGGAATGCCTTGTTTTCGGATTTATTAGCCCGCCACGAAGCCCCTTCGCTCCCGCATTTCGTGCGTAGTATGGTGGGAATGGATCACAGCGCAGCACACGCAGCCTTTTCACAATTCCTGCATGACAAAAGCCTGACCCCAGCACAAATACGCTTCATTGAAATGATCATCGAACAACTGACCGCTCGCGGGATTATGGAAGCCAGCGCACTGTATGAAGCACCTTTTACCAGCTTGCACTCCGGCGGCCCCGATGCACTGTTTGCGGGTAAGGATAACGTGATCGACGGCTTGTTTGATGCGCTGGAGAATACCACCCCCAAAATTCAGAAAGCGGCGTAATTTTTGAAAAATAGATTATTCATCTTCCCCAAACACATACCCAAAATCCAACACCTGCCCCGCAAACGGCGGTATCACAAGCTGACTGCAAGCCGCTGCATCATGGCATTCCACCGAAAACGCCACGCGGTAATGCCCATTATCCAACGCATAAGCAATCAGGGTTTTGTCTTCCGGCGAAATCAGCCAGTAATGCGGCACTTGGTATGCCTGTAAACGCAGCAATTGGGTAAAGGTATCTTTGCGTTCATGCCCCGGCGAGGTGATTTCGCAAACCCAGTCGGGCAAGATGTCCATCACCCCCGTCGGTCGATTGGGAACACGTTCTTTGCGCCACCCCGCCAGATCATGCGTCGGGCAATGGTGTTCTGAATAACGCACGCTGATTTCACTCATGATCCACCAGCCGCCATCCCTGCCCTTACGCGACAACGGTAAGAATTGCCCCGACAACCCCGCTAGTGCCAAGGCATGTTCGGAACGCGCCATCGGGCGCTTGACAATTTCGCCGTTAATTAACTCGATGCGCTGATCTTGCTGATTTTCCAGCAATAAATCATCGACGGTTTTGAGTTTGAGAGCTTCCATGATGCGGTACTCGTGGATAGTGTGTTAAGGCGCAGTGTAGCACAGCACTTTCAGGAAGAACCTCACGCGGCGAATTTGAAGCCATGAAACAACGCCGCAAACACTGAAACACGCCTATTCCTCATGGAATCTGACGTTTATTTATTTCAGCCAACAGGTAGAATGTAATCATCATCTATCAATAACGAGGATTACCTGAATGAGCGCACTAGACCGTATCGACCAAGCCGTTAAAAGCAACCCTGTCATTATTTTCATGAAAGGCACGCCGCAAATGCCGCAATGTGGATTTTCCAGCCGCGCATCCCAAGCCTTGATGGCCTGTGGTGAAGAATTTGCTTACGTGAATGTATTGGGCGACCCTGAAATTTTCCAAGACTTGCCACAATACGCTAACTGGCCGACGTTCCCACAGGTTTACATCAACGGTGAACTGATTGGTGGTTGCGACATTACGCTGGAAATGTACCAAAACGGTGAATTGCAGAAAATGGTCAAAGAAGCAGTAAAACCAGACGCTGCAACTGAAGGCGATGCAGCGTAAGCAAAGTCATGAGGGCGGGCTTGAAGCATCAAGCCCTGCCCTAGCGTAGCGTTCAAGCAGCCGCTGCTTTTTTCTTCTCTTCAGCAGCGGCATGTAAAGCGTCGTTGATTGCGTAGCCATAGGCGCAATCGACTTCAATACGGACTTTCATCAAACCATCCACCCCTTCTGTCAACATCACCGCTAACGGATCACGACGCTGAAAACGGCGGTGCGGTTTGCTTAACCACATGACGCGCATTTGACTGCTGAACGGGAAGGTTGTGCGTAACGCATCGGCAATGCCAACAATGTGATCAATACGATCCATCATGTCAGGTGTTTGCGGAAAAGTTTTATCGCCCTGACGGTACTGTTGCAAATGACGCGGTCGGACTTCTTCAGCCAAACCCAAAATCATCAACATCTGTTCCGCGCTGATCTTCCACTCATCCATGTGGTTGATCACGGCTCGCGTCAACGCCCCCATCTCCTCGGCTGAAAAGGTTTGCATGATTAATCCCTCTTTTTCAGGCCAGCAATCGACACCACTTTGGGAGCACTGACTTCATCAATAAAATGGGGGCGTTCTTCGCTCACCCCAGCAAATTGCGCCAATTCACGCTCACGTGCCGCAATCAGATCGAAGCATTTTTTCACGTCTTCCACCGTCGCATCAGACAATGGATAACGAGTCGCAGCATCGGAAGGTGTTAAATCACGGATAATGCCGCCGAGGGTTTTACGCATCGCCATCAAGATGCGTCTTTCTGTGGAGAACTGTTCTTCTGACATGATTAATATGCCCTGCCTTTAAAGCTGCAAAATAACAACGTTATCCTAACACTTATGCCAATACCATACCACCAAGGTGGGGATTAGTCGCCTCAAGCAGTCACTGCCGCCACAAACAAGCCTATAGCTTCCAATAACACAATGCTTGCACCAATCGACTCCCAAGTAAGCCCGCCACACGTCTGTTTCATGCGCAACCGAATCAGCAACAGCAATACAAACAACGCTAACAAGGGCATACCCGCCACCAAGGCCACGGGCAAGGCCAACAATAACCAAAGGAAAAGCGCCACATACGGAAATTCGACCCGAAACTCATGTGCAAGAGACTCCCCAGGGGCACTTGGCGTAAAACCAATCAGAGCAGCCACTAACAGCCGTGCTGCAATCGGTGCCAACAGGATATACGGCCACAGCTTGTATTCAATCAACACCGAAAGTGCTGAAAATTTAACCATCATAATCAGTGCCATCACCCCCATCACACCGAAATGTGGCGCGGGCAAAAACTTGTCACCCAGTTCATTTTTCTCTGCTGCACCGCACCCGCCAAACAGCCATACATTAATGCTGCGAGCCAATGCATCCAGATGATGTAATTCGCTGATAAATAACCAAGCCGTCAGCAAAATGACCGAGGCCAACATAGGTTCAATACTTTCCAACTTCCAAGCAGTAAGGGCAAGAATGCCCCCCATTAATGCCCCCACCACCGGAAACCAAATCAAACCCCGGCCTTTTTCCTCCGCAGAAAAATCCGTAACCGGTGGGGCTGGCAATAACGTCAATACGCGCACCGCCACCTGTAAAGAACGGAAGATTGCGGTGATCATCCGCAACCATGCGCTAATAAACTGGCCCATTCACCACTGCGATCACGCAGCACCCGTAAGCGCGTCAATGCACCGTATTCGATATTGAGCGCCAACAAACGCTCATCCGACATTTGCAATACATGCGCCAGAATCACGCGAATCACCCCAGCGTGCGTAACAACCAACACCCGCTCACCCCGGTAGGCACGCCCCAGATCCATCCATGCATCCAAGACACGTGCACGAAACTCACCAAACCCCTCCGCTCCCGGCGGCGACACCTGCGCAGGATTCACCCACCATTCGGCCAACTGCTCAGGATGAGTGGCCATCACCTCTTGTGGAGTACAACCTTCCCACTCACCAAAATGAATTTCCCGCAAGCGTTCATCCCGTACCAGCGGTAAATCATGCTTTTGGGAAAACCATTCCGCAAAGGCAGCACACTGCATCCGGGGTGAAGTAATCACAGCATCCCAATCAGCCCCCGACCGTCCGAAGGCTTGCTTAAGCTGCTTCCAACCCAACTTGCTAAGCGGGGTTTCAAGTTCGCCACAAAACACATCTCCGGCTTCCACCGCACCGTGTTGCAACAAACCGATATGAGTAAAATTATTAGCCACTACTGATAAGTAACTGCAACAATTTCATATTCACGCACACCGCCCGGCGCCTGCACCACCGCAACGTCGCCCTCTTCCTTGCCAATCATGGCACGGGCAATCGGGGAAGATACAGCAACACGGTTATGCTTAATGTCAGCCTCAATGTCACCCACGATTTGATACGTAATGGTTTCACCGGACTCGACTTCTTCCAATTCAACGGTTGCGCCAAAAACCACTTTACCGGGATTCATTGCGCCAACCGCGACCACATCAATGACTTGCGCCATCGACAAGGTACTTTCTAACTCCTTAATACGCCCTTCGCAGAAACTTTGCTGCTCACGTGCTGCATGGTATTCGGCATTTTCTTTCAAATCGCCGTGTTCGCGTGCAGTCGCAATCGCCTGAATAATTTGCGGACGCTCTTCAGTTTTCAAACGCTGTAACTCAGCCTTCAAACGCTCAGAACCTTTCAATGTTAGCGGTGGTCTAGTACTCATCGCTTCAAACCCCTTGTTGTGTTATTTCCTGATGTAAATCTTGCAAGCAATAAACCTGCTCACTGTCAGTGTAGGCCATTGCCTTGCACAGTGCCCGCGCACCCTCAATCGTGGTGGTGTAGGTAATCTTGTGCTGCAAAGCTTCACGGCGAATCTCAAACGAATCGCGGGTGGACTGCTCGCCTTCGGTCGTGTTCACGATCAGGTCGATTTCCTCGTTCTTAATCATGTCGACGATGTTGGGGCGGCCTTCACGCATCTTGTTGACGATTTCGCAGGTGACACCGACGTTCTGCAATTCGCGTGCCGTGCCACGGGTAGCCACGATCCTGAAACCCTGACCGACCAACATTTCACCGATTTCTTTCAAGTGGCGGCGATCCGCTTCACGCACACTAATGAAAGCTACCCCAGAGGTTGGGTACACTTCGCCCGCTGCGTATTGCGCTTTGCCGAAAGCTTCAGCAAACGTTCTGCCCACGCCCATGACTTCGCCGGTGGATTTCATTTCCGGGCTAAGAATGGGGTCAACGCCGGGGAATTTGATGAATGGGAATACCGCTTCTTTCACCGCGTAATAGGATGGGATGATTTCGTTTAGTGCATTTTGCGACGCTAAACTTTGGCCAGCCATGCAACGTGCCGCGACTTTTGCCAGCGGACGACCGATGGCTTTGGACACGAATGGCACGGTACGTGAAGCACGCGGGTTCACTTCCAGCACGTATACGTCGTCACCCTTGATGGCAAATTGCGCGTTCATTAAGCCGATAACATTGAGGGCTTTGCCCATCTGTGACATTTGCTCGCGCAATTGGTTTTGAATGTCGGCACGCAAGGAATACGGCGGTAAAGAACACGCCGAGTCACCGGAGTGGATACCAGCCTGTTCGATGTGCTGCATAATGCCGCCGATTAACACGTTTTCACCGTCGCAAATTGCGTCAACGTCCACTTCAATCGCGTCATCCAGATAACGGTCGAGCAATACCGGCGAATCGTTGGACACGGAAACTGCCGTGGTCATGTAACGGCGCAATTCGTTTTCGTGGTAAACGATTTCCATCGCCCGTCCACCCAGCACGTAAGACGGGCGTACTACCAATGGGTAGCCGATTTCGTCTGCCAAGCGTACCGCTTCGTCAATGCTTCTCGCGGTGCGGTTCGGTGGCTGTTTCAAGCCGAGTTTGTGGATCAATTGCTGGAAACGTTCACGGTCTTCCGCCAAGTCGATGGAATCCGGCGATGTACCGATGATCGGCGCACCCAAGGCTTCCAAATCACGTGCCAATTTCAGCGGGGTTTGCCCACCGTATTGCACGATCACACCGTAAGGCTTTTCCAGATCGACGATTTCCATCACGTCTTCGAGTGTTAACGGCTCGAAATACAGACGGTCGGAAGTATCGTAATCGGTGGAAACGGTTTCTGGGTTGCAGTTCACCATAATGGTTTCAAAGCCATCATCGCGCAACGCCAACGCCGCGTGAACGCAGCAGTAGTCGAACTCGATGCCTTGACCGATACGGTTGGGGCCGCCGCCTAACACCATGATTTTCTTGCGGTCGGTCGGGTTGGATTCGCACTCTTCTTCGTAAGTGGAATACATGTATGCGGTATTGGTAGAAAATTCCGCCGCGCACGTATCGACGCGCTTATACACCGGGCGCACATTGAGCTTGTGACGTGCCACCCGTACCGTTTTTTCGGTTTCGTGCAACAGTTTAGCCAAGCGGCGGTCGGAGAAGCCTTTGCGCTTCAAGTTGCGCATTTCGTCAACGCTAATGCTATTCAGCAAACGGTCTTTCAAGCCGTTTTCCATATCAACCAATTCTTTGATTTGCACCAAGAACCACGGGTCAATGCTGGTTTGCGCGAACAATTCTTCGATGCTCAAGCCCAAACGGAAGGCATCCGCCACGTACAAAATACGTTCGGAACTGGCTTCGGTCAGTTGACGGCGCAGCGTGTCTTTCGCATCTGGGTCTTGCGGGTCAATACGCTCGCTCAAGCCGTCGATACCGGTTTCCAAACCACGCAGGGCTTTCTGGAACGACTCTTGGAAGGTGCGCCCCATTGCCATGACTTCGCCCACGGACTTCATTTGCGTGGTCAAACGCGAGTCGGCTTGCGGGAATTTCTCGAAGGTGAAACGCGGGATTTTGGTTACAACGTAGTCGATGGATGGCTCGAATGACGCAGGCGTTGCCCCGCCAGTAATCTCGTTGCGCAATTCGTCTAGCGTGTAGCCGACTGCCAGTTTCGCCGCGACTTTCGCAATCGGGAAGCCGGTGGCTTTGGAAGCGAGTGCGGAGGAACGCGACACACGCGGGTTCATCTCGATAACGATAATGCGCCCGTTGTTCGGGTTGACCGAGAATTGGACGTTAGAACCGCCGGTATCCACGCCGATCTTGCGCAAGACCGCGATGGAGGCATTCCGCAGTAACTGGTACTCCTTGTCGGTCAGGGTTTGCGCCGGGGCTACCGTAATCGAGTCACCCGTGTGGATGCCCATCGGGTCAAGGTTTTCGATGGAACAGATGATAATGCAGTTATCGTTGCGGTCACGCACGACTTCCATCTCGTATTCTTTCCAACCGAGCAGGGATTCTTCCAGCAGAACTTCGGTGGTGGGGGACAAATCCAGACCACGCGCCACGATGGCTTCAAATTCCTGCTTGTTGTAGGCAATACCACCACCGCTACCGCCCATCGTGAATGAGGGGCGAATAACCACGGGGAAACCGAGGGTGGCTTGCACAGCGCGAGCTTCGTCCATCGAATGCGCTACGCCGGAACGGGCGGATTCTAGACCGATTTCGTCCATCGCCACTTTGAATTTCTGGCGGTCTTCTGCCATGTCGATGGAGACTTCGTTCGCACCAATCATGTCCACGCCGAATTTTTCCAGCACACCCTGGCGAGAAAGATCAAGGGCGCAGTTGAGCGCGGTTTGCCCACCCATGGTTGGCAATAGCGCGTCAGGGCGTTCTTTTTCAATGATTTTGGCGACGGTTTCCCAGCGAATTGGCTCGATATAAATCGCATCCGCCATGTTCGGGTCGGTCATAATGGTCGCGGGGTTGGAGTTGACCAAAATGACGCGGTAGCCTTCCTCACGCAACGCCTTACACGCTTGCGCCCCGGAATAGTCAAATTCGCACGCCTGACCGATAATGATCGGGCCTGCACCAATAATCAGAATGCTTTTAATGTCAGTGCGTTTAGGCATGTGCAGCTCTCATCATCTCAATGAAACGGTCGAATACAGGGGCTACGTCGTGTGGGCCGGGGCTGGCTTCGGGGTGTCCTTGGAAACTCAGTGCGGGGCAGTCGGTACGTTCGATGCCTTGCAAAGTGCCATCAAACAGTGAGCGGTGCGTGGCACGCACGTTGGCTGGCAGCGTGGTTTCATCCACCGCGAAACCGTGGTTTTGGCTGCTGATCATGACGCGCTTGCTGTCCAAATCTTGCACCGGATGGTTCGCGCCATGATGCCCGAATTTCATTTTGACGGTTTTCGCACCACTGGCAAGGCCGAGCAATTGATGACCAAGGCAGATGCCAAACGTTGGGACTTTTTGCTCCAGTACTTCACGGATGGCAGCAATTGCGTAATCGCACGGTTCTGGGTCGCCGGGGCCGTTGGAGAGGAATACGCCGTCTGGTTTCATCGCCAGTACATCTGCCGCTGGGGTTTGCGCAGGCACGACAGTAACGTGGCAACCACGATCCACCAACATGCGCAGGATATTGGTTTTGATGCCGTAATCGTAAGCGACGATGTTGAATTCAGCCGTTGTCGCGGTGGAAGGGCGTGGGGTGGCGGGGTTTAATTGCCAACTGCCTTCTGTCCACACATAGCTGGACTTGACGGTGACTTCTTTCGCCAAATCCATGCCTTTTAAGCCGGGGAAGGAACGTGCTGCGTCCAGTGCAATGTCCACCGAAAGGTTTTCACCCGCCATGACGCAGCCGCGTTGTGCGCCTTTTTCACGCAAAATGCGCGTTAAACGGCGCGTGTCGATGTCGGCAATCGCGACAACGTTATTGCGGGCTAAATAGTCTGGCAGGGATTCTTCCGCACGCCAGCTACTGTAAACCGCAGGCACATCGCGCACGATCAAGCCAGCCGCGTGGACTTGGGTGGATTCGCAATCTTCCTGATTGACACCGACGTTACCAATATGCGGGTAAGTCAAGGTAACGATTTGGCGTGAATACGACGGGTCAGTCAGGATTTCCTGATAGCCTGTCAGTGCGGTATTAAAGACCACTTCACCCGTGGTTTGGCCATCACAGCCGATGGAACGCCCGTGGAAAACACTCCCGTCTTCCAGCACCAGCAGTGCTTGCTTGTTCAAAAGAACCTCCGAAGTCTACATACGAAACGGGATGAGGCATGGCTCATCCCGTCGAAAGAATTTAGTAGAAGTGCATTTTACGCGCTGCCCGACAGAGTGTCTATGTGCGGTTTCATGGAAACTTAATGGTCGTGGAATGATCTATTGTATAAAGCGCGATGAATTACGTTTATTTATGCAGATTCTCAAACATGCAAATCATATTTTTTTATGTATAATAAAACAATCCAAGGGCTAAAATAGGAAATCAGGGGACAATGAACACGCCAAACGTATTGCCCAAACGGCAGACTACATTCTCAGCAGAAGGGGGATTTGTGCAAGTACCGACATTTCATACCGGAGGTACTTCGTTAGGGGACGAGCTACACAAATTACGTATTATTGCTAAACGCCGCGAAAAAACATTATTGAGCGTTTATCTTGGCGTATTCCTCTTTGCGCTTTTCATCAGCGAAGCCTTACAGCCTAATCTAGTCCGCAATTTTATTCTAAGTTTTATTTTAGGTTTGTGTGCTGGCGTCATTGCCGCCTTTATCCGCGAAGGAACGGATGCCGTTATCAAAACATCTGAAACACTCTCAAAGGTGCTACCGCTTCCCTTGCTAGGCATTGCACCCGCCATCCGTAAAAAAGCGGGGAGTTATGCTTTTCAAAGCGCCAACCACCCCGATTCTCATGTGGCCGCAGCATTTCGTTCTCTACGCAACAACTTTTTAGTCATCACTCACCAGAAACGCCCTAAAATTATTAATATCACCAGTACTGATGCCAGCGAAGGCAAAAGCAGCACCAGTATTAATCTAGCCACAACGTTTGCCCAATCAGGCGCAAATGTCTTATTGATTGATGCTGACCTACGCCGTCCTACCTTACACAAACATTTCGGCGTGGATAATATCAAAGGATTAGGTAATTATTTGGCAGGTCTGGATGAACTGGAAGGCTTGATTCGTCCCACCTTTATTCCTGAATTGCATATTATTTCTTCTGGCCCTATTACCCCGCACTCAGTTGAACTGCTATCCAGTGAGCGCATGACACAACTGATTAATTATGCGGAACAAAACGACTCCCGCTTTGACGTGATCATTATTGACTCGCCCCCCGTGATGGGAATGGCGGATGCATTACTTATCAGCAATCGCGTCCATGCAACGTTGTTGGTCGTGGCGTGCAATCAAACCCGCCGCCGCCCATTACATGCGGCATTTGAACGCCTGAAGCAGGCACGAACCAATATGGTCGGCGTCATACTGACCAAAGCACGTTAGCAACGTGAGTTAAAACACTAAACTCACGTTTTCTCTACCCAATACCTGCCGCAGATCATGCAACCCTGTATCATCTAGCGGCACTGTCCACTGCCCTGCCAAGCGCATTTCCGCTTGTGCTTGGGTATTGCGGTATTCAACCGCAATTGGGAACGTGCCAGCAACCTCAGCAGGTTTCAAATATTGCCGCAACACCGGTAAAATTCCTTGTTGTATCTGTTGCTCCTCTAGCCGCAACACCAGTTTGCGTAAGAAATTCTCGCGTATCGAACGCATATCATGGACTTTTTCCACCCTCAAACGTGTCTTACCGGTGCGTTGATCGGTATCGAGCGAGCCTTCCAATACAATACAGGCTTCTTTTTCCAGTAAATGTCCATATTGGGTAAATGTGTCAGTAAAAATCATCACCTCATAATAAGCGGTATTATCGTCAAGCTGCACAAAAGCGCGTTTACCATTGTCAGTATATTGGGTGCGCACGCTGGTCACCAAACCAGCTAACATCACCGGCTCACGACGGTATTTGGTGCTGTCATCTTCGGCAATATCCACCAGTTTTTTGCGACTGCCTAATCCGGCAATTTCCTCCTTGTATTCATCCAGTGGATGCCCTGTCAGGTACAAACCCAGTGTTTCTTTTTCCAAACGCAAGCGTTCTTTTTCAGGAAATTCCTCACGGCTGGGCATGGTCGCCTCTGGGGTCGATTCCGCCACGCCGCCGCCAAATAATCCGCCGAACAGGTCGGTTTGCCCCGTGCCTTGATTGCGGTTGTATTGTTCTGCCATGCGCATGGCTTCGGGCAAGTATTCAAGCATGGCGCGGCGCGTCCCGCCCAAGCTGTCGAAAGCGCCTGATTTGATCAGGGTTTCCAGCACACGACGATTGACCTTTTGTGTGCCAGCACGTTTGCAGAGATCCGCCAGTGATTGGAATGCCCCGTTTTTATTGCGCTGTTCCACCAACACACTCAAGGCGGCTTCACCCGCGCCTTTCACTGCCCCCAGCCCGTAAATAATGCGGTTTTGATCATCCACCGTGAATTGGTATTCGGAGCGATTAATGTCCGGCGGCAACACCTGTAGCCCAAGCTGGCGGCAATCATCCAGCAACGTCACCACTTTTTCGGTGTTATCCATATCCGCCGACATGACGGCTGCCATGAATGCGGCGGGGTGATGGGCTTTTAGCCATGCAGTTTGGAAGGCAACAAGGGCGTAGGCGGCGGAATGGGAGTTGTGGACGATGATGCCATCCGCAACAAAATTGTGATCCTGCTCCACCGTCAGGTCATAGGTATCTTCCTCGCCACGCGCTTCAATGCTGACCACGGCATCCCAGAAAACATCTGAATTTGCCACTGTCTTTAACCGTGCCGAATGGAAAATCTCCGCCAGCCGTGCAATGGTGTCACGGTAAAAACCCTGTTTATTGGCACTGCCGTTGCCGTAAAATTCCTTCATCGACAGACCCGATCGACATTCCAATTCGTTCCAAGTCAAACCTGCCTTGAGGCGCTCTTCCGCAACCCACTGACGCACATCCGCCGGAATGGTGTCCTTGCTACTGCGCCCGCGATCTGTGGTGTGCAAATGCTGATGCAAATGCGCAAGCTGTGTTTCCCGACTAATAACGTGCGGGACGATTCGTTGCAGGAAGGTTTCCACACTACCCTGCCCTAACACATGCACGGTGTAACCTGCACGATGTCCACCGCGATAACGGAATTGCTTGGAGTGAATGCGGCTAGGAATCCCCAAACGCAGCAATAAGGTTTGCACATCATCTGCCAATTGCAGCGACGAAGTGGCATAAAATGGCACATGCAGCGTTGCATTGGCAATAAAACCATCACCAGACCACAAGCGCCCCAAGAACAGCTCAATATCTTCATCTGGCAGGGCAAATACTTCAGCGGGAATAACTTTTTCAGTCGCTTTTTTACCCAGCAACCCCAAGGTTTCCGCCCAGACATACGCACCACTGCGGGTAGGCGGTTCATCTTGCACTGCGACTGCTGCACGGGCATTCCACGGCACTTGTCCGGCATGGAAGCGGGTTTTACGTCCGGTATTGACACAAACCTCAAGCCGCCCATTGCTGCGGGTATCAATGCGGGCGACAGTATCGGGGAACTCCGCCACTGCTGCCGCGAAATCATCAATCATCTGACGGTTATTATTGAAGAAATACAAGGATGAGGGGTGGCAGGTATTGCCTTCCGATAACAGCCCAGCAAGCGTAATCAACTCATGCTGAGACCAATGCGACAGTCCGCTAACAGGCAAGCAGCGCGGTACGGCAATGCGTTCCCCGACTTGCAAATCGCCCAAGTTTTTCCAGCCATGCAAGGTACGGAACGGGTGATTGGCGGTAGCCGTAATACGTTTGCCCAAACGGGTGCGCAGTTCATAAACGGGTTTGCGCCCGTTCCACATAACATCCACCACTTGACGTTTATGTAATTTCCAATCATCACTCAAGGCATGGATGGTGAAAGCCCGTCGGTTTTTGAACAGCTCCCCAACGGTAGTCATAAACCCTGTATCAGCATTCATGATACAAGTAGAAGCGACCACACATTTGTTGAAACCATATTCCGCGAATTTTTCCATTAAATCAAATATATAGCCAGCCTGATTTTCATCGACATGATTGTTTCGCGCCCCCTCCATGAAAATGGAACGTTGTTTTGCCATCTCCTCCGGTTTCTTTTTACCCATTGCACGGCGCAACATGTCCGCACCACCCAGCGTGTATTGGGCAAGGACTTGCGCAATCTGCATAACCTGTTCTTGGTAAACAATAACGCCGTAGGTCGGTTTGAGAATTTGCTCTAGGCTCGGATGCGGGTATTCGACCTTGGCAATGCCTTTTTTGCGGTTGATAAAATCGTCCACCATCCCCGATTGCAACGGACCGGGGCGGAACAGTGCCACCAATGCCACCACATCCTCGAACACGTCCGGTTGCAAGCGGCGGATCAGGTCTTTCATGCCGCGTGATTCAAGCTGAAATACAGCGGTGGTTTTTTGCGCCTTGAGCAGATCGAAGCTGGCTTTGTCATCCAACGGAATGCGGTTAATGTCGACCGGCGGCAAGCCTTTCGCCGCTTGCTGGCGGTTAATAGTTTGCAACGCCCAGTCGATAATGGTGAGGTTGCGCAAGCCCAAAAAGTCGAACTTGACCAGCCCGACCTCTTCCACGTCGTTTTTGTCGAATTGCGACACCACGCCTTCGCCGTTTTCTTCGCAGCAAATCGCGGTGAAATCGGTCAAATCGGTCGGGGAAATCAATACCCCACCCGCGTGTTTACCGGTGTTACGCGACAAGCCTTCTAAAGAAATCGCCAAATCCAACAACGACTTAACTTCTTCATCCTTGTTATACAAGTCGATCAGGTCGGGGGATACCAATTCGGAATCTTTTTCGGACTTGGGGGTACGCCCCAGCGCGTCTTCCAAGGTGATGCCAATGGTAAACGGAATCAGTTTGGCAATCCGATCCACAAACCCGTAGGGATGCCCCAACACCCGCCCGACGTCACGCACTACCGCTTTCGCCGCCATCGAACCGTAAGTGATGATTTGCGAAACCTGATTACGCCCGTAAGTTCTGGCAACATAATCAATTACTTTGTCGCGGTTATCCATGCAAAAGTCAATGTCGAAGTCAGGCATGGACACGCGCTCAGGGTTGAGGAAGCGTTCAAACAGCAAGTCGTAAGCCAACGGATCAAGGTCGGTGATTTTCAACGCATACGCCACCAATGAACCCGCACCCGACCCCCGCCCAGGGCCGACCGGAATGCCGTTATCCTTCGCCCACTGGATGAAATCCGCAACGATCAAGAAGTAGCCGGGAAACCCCATTTTATTGATTACGTCGAGTTCGATTTTTAGGCGTTCGTCGTACACTTTGCGCTTTTCGATGAAGGCAGGCGTACCACGCGGGTATTTGTCACCGAGCAGGAAATCGAGGCGTTCTTCCAAACCCTCCTCACTGACTTTGCAAAAATACTCCGCTTCGGTCATGCCCTCAGGAATCGGGAATTGTGGCAGGTAATTTTTACCCAAGGTCAGTGACACATTGCAGCGTTTAGCAATTTCGACCGTGTTACTGATCGCGCTGGGAATATCAGCAAACAATTCCGCCATTTCGTCGCCCGTGCGCAAATATTGCTGCGGGCTGTAGCGTTTGGGGCGTTTGGGGTCAGCCAGCACGTAGCCGTCACGAATACAAACCCGCGCTTCGTGGGAAGCAAAATCGGATTCGGCAATGAAACGCACGTCATTGGTGGCGACCACGGGGATGTCGTGTGCAAGGGCAAGGTCGATGGCTGCGTGGATGTAGTCTTCTTCGCCATCGCGTCCGGTGCGTTGCAGTTCTAAATAGTAACGATCGGGGAAAGTTTCCAACCATTCTTGCAGGCGCTTGTCGGCGAGTTCTTGATTGCCGGAGAGCAAGGCTTGACCTATATCGCCCTCGCGTCCGCCGGAGAGCATGATTACGCCTTCGCTGAATTCCTTGATCCACTCGCGTTGCACTCGCGGCACGCCCAGTACCTGCCCTTGTTGGTAGGCGCGGGATACGAGCTTGGTGAGGTTACGGTAGCCGGTGTTGTTTTGGCATAGCAAAATCGTGTGAAACAAGGTATCCGTGCCTTGTTCATCTGCCAGCAACAGATCCAGACCGAAGATGGGTTTGATGCCTGCACCCATTGCGGCTTTGTAGAATTTCACCAAGCCGAAAAAGTTGTTTTGGTCGGTAATCGCGAGAGCGGGTAAGTCTTTGCTCGCGGCGACTTTCATCAGTGGTTTGATGCGGATGGTGCTATCAACCAACGAATATTCGGTGTGGAGGCGGAGGTGGACGAATGGGGTCATGCTTCGTCTCCTGCCCGCAATTCGGTATATTTCTTCGCCGACCCTTTCGCCAATGCCACCGGATATTTACGCCGATTTTGCACCATCTTCTCGCGCACCGCCGCTTCCAGATCAATCCCCAAATCCGCACACAAATACGTCAGGTAAGTCGCCACATCTGCCACTTCATCCCGCAACTGCGGCATAATGTGATCCAACGCCGTACCACGACGGTCTTCCCACTGGAACAATTCCAACACCTCGCCCGCCTCTAAAGAGAGCGAAATCGCAAGGTTGCGCGGGGTGTGGAACTGCGCCCAATCACGCTCGGCGCGGAAGTGCATGAGTTCATCCACAAGGTCTTTCGGCAGCATGGTAATGTCCTGTTGAATCCAACAAGCATTATAATCCCCGAATCCGAACCTGACAGAAGAAAAGGACACTCACAGTGCTGAAATTTCTACCCGGCATTTTATTGCTACAAGTCATAACCGTGGTATTGGTATTGATTGCGCCCGCCGAATTGAGCGGCTGGGGCTGGTTGCGACTGGTGATTCCCGTTGGCATTGTGGGCGTACTCACCGCCGCGTGGTTCAGTTCAATGGCGGCACACCACAACAAAGATGAAATCAGCCGCTTGCAAGAATGCCACGCCAAAGAACGCGAAGCGCTGCGCGTCAATGCCGAACGCGCCAAACACCGCGTGATTAAACAAGCGCATCAGGAAACCATTCAGGAAGTACGCCGCACCTCGACCCAAGCCAATATCAAAGTGGGCATGGCGTTTGCGGGGGCTGCCGGTATTGGTGGCTTGTTGTTGCTCACGCAATTCATCACGCTAGGGTTGCTGATGTTGACCACGGCTGGGGGCGCACTGGGCGGCTATGTGTTACGCATTCGCCAGGAAAAAGCCAAAATGGAACTGCTACCCAAAACGAAAACCAAACCACGCTTGATCAATGCCTCACCGACCACTAAATAGCACCACACCCCACTGGCGTGGGTCGGTTAGGGCTTGTTTGTCTTGCGCCATCCACGCGATTTTGCCATCGCGTGTGCCGCCATCGTCATCATCGTTCACTTCCACATTGACGCTTACACGATCTTTAATAGCAGGGTTCATGCCCAAGGCTTGCCAAGGAATCCACGCCTCCAACACGTAACCGTCGTAAAACGCCCGCGTATCAAAACGGATACTGCGCAACGCTTCCGCAGACAGTGGCGCAGAATTTTTCCCCAACACCACTTGCTCACGATCACAGGCAAAAATCAGGTGGAAATCGTGCTTGCCGTCCAGCGTGGCATCGCGGCTATTATCCGTGTCAATCAAAAACCCCACGGAATCATCATCCGCCGGATGCGCCGAATCAAACACCCGTTTGCTGTCGTATACGCGCACGGTCAGGAACAGGAAATCGTCATCCCAGCGCCCTTGCCATTTCCCAAACAGGTTACGTTTATCCCACGCCGACCCTTCCAGCAATAAATCCAAAGTAATCGGGTTTTCGATGACAAATACCCGCTCTGGGTCAAATGCTGGTCGCCACACAATCACGGGGTCATTTGGATTACGCGGGGCAATGGCTAATGGATTATGGGCTGGCTTCTGTGGCACAGGTAAAGGCTGAGGTGCGTGTGTCGCCATAAAATCCAACACGGCGGCGTATTTCGGCGCTTGTTCACGCGGTTGACGAATGTGTTCCTTTAGCCCCCAACAACCGTACCATTGGCAAACACGGGGCGCGGAAAACAGCATCATCAATTGCCCGCCTGCCCGTTGCCACCCTTCCAGAAATTCGGTGTAAAGTTGTCCCATGCGCGGATCACGGTTAGCAGCGAAAAATAGCGGATTCGGGTGCTGATCCGGCTTGCGGGTTGCCCAATCCACCAAGCCCTGCCCACCTTCGTAGCCTAGCAATGTCACTCCAAACTGTTGCGCCAGTTGCGCATGACGCTGCACTTTTTCCAATACTTCCGGCAATGAACGGTAAGAGTCCGGCGCTGTGGTCAGGTGAAAAATATCTTCCACGGTTTCTGCTTCACGATAGCCTTTGATATTACCGCCGAAATACGGCGCAATTGCCAACGCATCCACCGACTGATACGTGTCATCGTAACTCAGCACTTTTTCAGCAAAATCAGGGCGCGTATCCCAAGCGCCCAGCACGCGCACGAAACGTTCCCGCCCACCGAATACCTGTTCCCACATGGCAAAAATCTCGCGGGCGCGGATGGTGTAATACTCATAACCCACGTCGGCAGCATTCAGCCCCAACGCCATTTCAATGCCTTTTTTCTGGGTATATTCGCCGTGGTTAAAGTTGGTATTCCAAATTTCATTGGAATATTCGAGGTAGATTTTCAGTTCAGGGTTAAGATGGTCGCGCACATAGGTGGCATATTTGCGCACATAGTCGTCGTCAGCCGCGTGCGGCAGGTTGAACCAAGCATCCTTTTGCAAACGGTTGGCAAGTTCCACCATAATTTCCAGCGGTGCGCCGCGAGCACCATACGTACCGCCCCAAGTGGCTTCATCCATGCTGGGGCGCTCCTGCCAATGCGCCTCAGGGTTGCGGGTAATGCCTGACATTGGCATGAAGCGGATTGCCTGAAAATCTTTCATAAAATCCAGGTAGTCAGGGTTGAAGACAATCTCGGCGTAGTGATCCGCGAACGACAAATACATACCCGCATCCCCCGCACAAGCCGATGCATCCGTCACCCGCTGAAACGGATTGTGTTGGCAGATACCACCGGGCGGTAAGATACGGATATTGCGCACATAATCCGCTGGATTACTGCGAGCGATCACGAGACTAGCATCCAAACGTGCATTCACACCCGCTTCCAGTGTAATGGTGTCGCGCCCCGGCGAATGCGTAATCAGCTTGGCATCATTACCATAACGGATTTCCCCCTCACCGTCATACAGCACCGTGTATTCACCAGCAGGCAGTGCATCGGCGGGCAATTCACCGAGAAAGCGCGTACCGGCCTCACCGCCGTTGAGATTATTCGACCAGCCATTGATATCGTAGGTGACAGACTCTGCCTTCAAGCGCAGCACATTTTCCTGAAACGGATTGGCAGAACGAAACAAATCAACAAACGGCAGACTGGCATCGTTATAGCTGATTTCGTTGGTATTAATTCCCAACAGTGATACCACTGAGGTAGCAGGCTTTCGCACTTGCCCCGTTGGTAACGTTTCCACCTTATCCTGCCAAGTACGATATAAGTGCAAACCGATTTGCACCAAAAACAGCAATAAGGCCAGAATAAGCACAATCTTCAGAAATTTTCGTAACATTCTGCAAGTTTAGGTCGTTTTCTCACGACTGCCAGTGCATTCCTGACCAAACGAAACTTTCCCCAGATTTCCTGCTGGAACAAAGCGTCATCTGATGCCACACTACCGCTAAAATCAGTATTAGGAAGCCCCATGTCCAGCAAAAAAGTTGTCCACATTCACACCGCTCCCGCACAAGCGGTACTGTCACCCGCACAAAAGAAGTTCAACAGCCTCATCAAAAAGATCGACGCGCAAAAACAACTCTTGGCAGAGTGGCAGGAAACGTTCGAGCGTTGCCGCACCGATGCCGTCGACAAGCTAGAGCCGTTAAAACAAAGCATGAAGGAACAGCAAACGGCAATGGCTCACCTGCTGGATCAGCAATTCACCGCCAATAAATTCACCAAAACCCAACAAGAAAAACTCACGCACCTCATCGTGGAACTCTGCGAAGAATTGCTACGCAGCGGTGACGACGACGAGTTAAAAGCCATGTATAACAAATACACCGCCAGCGACTACGATACCGAAGCGGAAGAAGAACAAATGATGGCAAACGAGTTCATGAAATCCATGCTTGAAAAAGAATTCGGGATAAGCCTGGACGATGATGAATTCGACTTGCAAAACCCGCAAGCAACCGCCGAACGCCTCGCCGAAAAGGTCAAACAGCGCGAAGCCGAGGCAGAAGCCGCTGCTGCTGCCCGCCCCCAACGCAAAAAATCCGCCAAACAACTGGCAAAAGAAGCCAAGGATGCGGAAGAAGCCGCCAATGTCAGCAAATCCATCCAAGCCGTTTACCGCCAACTCACCAGTGCCTTGCACCCCGACCGCGAACAAGACCCGATAGAACGCGAACGCAAAACCGAACTGATGCAGCAAGTAACCGTCGCTTACGCCAATAAAGATTTGCTGAAACTGCTGGAATTACAACTCGCGGTTGAGCAAATCGACCAAAGCAAACTCAGCAGCCTGAGTGCCGAACGCCTCAAGCATTACAACAAAGTCCTCAGTGACCAACTGGCTGAATTACAAGAAGAAGTCATGCTTAAAGAAGACCAAATCCGCATGATGGTGCAAATTCCACCGTTTGAACCGCTTTCCCCCAAACGCCTGGCGATGTTACTCAAGCAAGACATTCAAACGATGCAGGCAGAAATTAAACGTATCCAGCAAGATTTGCGGCTATTTAAGGATGTGAAATACCTTAAAGCTTGGCTGAAAAACGTGCGCTTGCCTGAACCAGACTTTGGGTTTGACCCGTTTTTTGATGGATTTCCGCCATTTCGTTAATCATGAGTCACCCGCAATGATCCGCGCCCTATTCATCTGTACGCAAAACCGCTTGCGCAGCCCGACCGCTGAACAGGTTTTTTCTAGCTGGGCGAATGTGGAAACGGATTCTGCCGGGCTGGGCAATGATGCCGCAATCATGGTGGGAATGTCATTTTTACAGATATTGAATAACTGTTCTGCGTCAACATGGAAGTAGGTGTGTGCCAGCACATCCCGCATTCCCATTGCCCCACGCCATCTTACCGCTGGGTATTGCGGGAAAAGTTTACCTTCGGTTTTACGGTCGATATTTTTCAGCTCTTCACCTGCTCTGCAATTAAAATCATGCAAATGGCATCCAGCTTATCCTCGCCGTCTTCCGTCAGATAGAAATCGGAAGGTTCAGTGATTGAAGCAAAACGGCGAGGGATGCGGCGCAGTGCTGCCAGCAAGGTTTGCAGCTTTTCAATCAGCAGTTCACGGTCATACATAAACGGCTTCCTGTTCGATACGGGCTTTCAGGCGTGAGTTGGTGAGTCCGCGCAGGTGCAATACATCCACGGTTTTTTCCAACACGGCTTCCAAGGTTTGGTTGGCGGATGCAATGTTTTAACTCATCCAATAGTTCCGCAAATTTGGTATCACTAATCTGGTAAGCTTCTTCTACCAAACGTTCCCGCAAAGAGTTTACTGCTAACATGTTTAAGGTTTCCATGCCTGATCAATTTCTTGCATCAGACGGTCAGTTTCTTTCAACGCCACAATGATTTTCTGATAATGCCGAATATCATCCAAAGTAAGTGTGCGCCCGACACCTCGATTTATCGGGAGGTTCAGAACCACAATTAGAAGCACCACCGCGTCGTATCACAAGAGATACCCAATGACACTGCCCGACTACGTTAGTTGCAGTTGGCAAGAGTCTCACTAACTTCACTCGCTGATTTGCTGCAACAATTGGCGGGACAAGTAATAACCATTTGCCGCCATCGCATCTAACAGCACGGCTGCATCATTTATCAAATGCCGCTGCTCTGCTATCCATAACACTTTCACCGTACCGACAAATGCCAACTTGCGTTGCAAGTAAACAGTTGTTGCAGAATCATTAGCTGATGAATGCCCGCAAATGCCAATAGAGCGGACCAATGTCGCTGATTATGACAGCCATGCCGACAAATCTTGAGTTTCATGTGCGGTAGTTTCATCGGGTCGGGCAATTTCAATGCCAAAACTCGCCAAATGCGTGATGAAAGCGCTCATGCTTAATCCGCTAAATTGGGTTGCTTTGCCTAATGACATCAAACCATCACGAAACAAGCTGGCAGCGAGTGCTGGGCGCGAACTTAGCGTAGTGTCATTGAAGGTTTTATCCACAAGACACCATCGCCTCAATCTCCGCCAACGCCGCCACACCCTTAGCCTGAAACACCGCCAACGCCTTGCGCCCAACCGTTGCCCAATGCTCACGCCCCCACTCCGCATACGCAGCAATCTTCTCCGCATCGCCCGTCTCATGCCAATGCTGATACGCCGCCACCAACTGCGGAGCCAGTTTCTTGCGCATCGCTGCCAGATTGCCGAAATAAAAATGGATCGACGCAGCGTTCCCACGCACCAACAATTCCGGCAAGGTATGCAAACAATCCGCCAGTAAATCACGCACCGCCCGCAACATAATGTCAGCGTGCGACGGCGGCAAAGCAAACAACATGGTTTGCCATGCCGCATCACCCAAGGCTTGCCCCGCTTTCACTTCGCCGATTTCGTGCGCAATCACGGTTTGAATTTCAGCCGCCGCCATTGCATCCAACGCCGCTTCCACATCCGCATCGAAATCGTAGTGCGCCAACGCACGGCCCATCGGGTTATCCAGCCCGCTCCAACGCCATTCGTCAACTTTTTCCCACACCATGCGGCGTAAGGATTCGCGGCGAATGAAGACCTGTTTGCCTTGATTCATGGCGGGTGGCGCTTCCACATCCCGCGCCAGTTCTCGCCCTGCGACCAGAATGGTGTAACCATCTTGTTCGATCACTTGTTCCAGTTCCGCCAGGAAAAACAGCGGGCGGCAACGCCGACCGTAACCAGCGCTGTAGACCAACCCTGCGCTATTCAACGCGGCGTTGATGGTTTCATTGGCAAACGGGTCGTGTTCACCGCTGCCATTGAGCGGTAACGGGGCGTAATCTTGTGTATCCAGCGCATCCCACACGGCTTCGCGCTGAGTGAGCCATTCGCCCACGTCATCGCTGGTCACGACTTCGCTGAGGAGGATGCCTTTTTCCCAGCGGTAAAATTCGCGCATTTTCAGCAAATACACGCATAAGGTGTAATCACCCGCGTGGCGTGCGTCGGCAATATGGCAATTGCGTTGGATGGTTTGGATCAAATCGTGGTGCTGTGTGTGCATAAACCTACCTCGTTCGTTTTGCCCGATAGTAGCAAGGTTCACGCCACAACGCGCATTCCCGCATGCGCTTTCATCAACCAATTCCTGCCGATGCCCACGGATGAAAACCTCGCCGTTGGATACGCGCCCGCCTCGCCCTGCCCAGCGTCGCCCCCGGACACCAATGCGGACGGATGCACGGCCACGGTTTCGAGGTCATCCTCCACGCCAACCAAAACCTGCAAGCGCAAGACATGGGCGTAGACTTCGACCACCTTGCCGCCGTCTGGCAACCGTTGCACGACCAATTGCACCATACTCCCGCGATGGAATATGCCCAAAGCAACCTAAGAGGAATGACCCGATGAAAGACACTGAAAACCCTACTTCTGAATTCGTCTGTAAACTCCGCGCCGAATTTTCATTTACCGATGGTATAAGTTCCTCATGTGCTAACCTGAGAAAATCCATGCCAGATTCAAACGCCGAAAATATTGGATTCGTGCGCCGCGCTGATACGCGGGAAGGTTCGTGCCACACCGAGAATGGTCAACAGGGGTATCCTTGGCTATACTGATCCAAGAGAAATAGCTGGAGTGATACCATTATGGGTACAGTAGAGCTAATCACTGAACACACCCGCCGTTTGCCGGAGAGTGTTCAACGAGAAATACTTAATTTTGTTGAATTTCTGTTCAATAAATACAGTGCGCCCCTTGCCCAATCTGCTGTGCCAACAACACGTCAGGCTGGCTTACACGCTGGTTGTGCGGTGATGACTGCTGATTTCGATGCGCCCTTATCAGACGATTTCTGGCTGGGTACAGAATGAGGCTGCTGTTAGATACCCACACATTTTTATGGTGGGACAGCCAACCAAACAAACTTCCCGCCAAGGTGCTGGCACTGTGTGAAGATACTCAAAATGAGATATTTTTGAGCGTTTCCAGCATTTGGGAGATGCAGATAAAGCATCAATTAGGCAAATTGGAACTTCATCTGCCGTTGGATAGGCTGGTCTCAGAACAAGTGCAAAAAAATGCCATTCAGATTTTACCGATACAGACAGCCCATGTGTTGGGGGTTGCTGCTTTACCTGATGTTCATAAAGACCCGTTTGATCGTCTTCTGATTGCCCAAGCCAATGTTGAGGAAATGGTGTTTCTGAGTGGTGATGGGGTTTTCAAGCATTATCCTGTCCAGATTATTTGGTGATAATGATTTTGCACCAACAAGTTGCTCGATGACCGAATAAAGATGATTCCGTCATGCGCTAACACGAGAAAGTTTGTCTACGGCGCTGATACGTGGGAAAGACGGCTATGATCAACTGGGAGTTAAACGATGAACATTAAATACTACGAAGATGATGACATCCTTGTTCAACGGTTCAACAATAACCCGATTGTCCGTGAAGTCTCGCAGAGCTGGAATATCAATATCAGCTACGATAAAGACGGCAATATCGTTCAGATTGTCATACTCGAAGCCAAAGAAAAGGGACTTTATCCAGCAAAATCATTGCGCGGCTTCTTGCAGCATACAGGCACACCCGTGCCGATAGATCAGCTTTGCAAGCCTGTCGAATATACCGATCTTACCCACCACCGCACCCGCCAGATTTGACATTATGCCGCCATTTTCTGACGAGCATGGTACAAATCATAAGTCATTTGCATACGTAGCCAATGCTCAGCATCAGGCTTGCCAAATACTTTCTCCAATTTGATAGCGGTTTCTGCTGTAATGGGGGCATGACCATTAACGATAGCAGAAAGTGTCTTCCGGCTAATGCCAAGTTTTTCAGCGGCTGCGGTAATGGTTATATTTAACTCTTTGAGAATATCTTCTCCAAGGATTTCACCCGGATGGGCAGGATCATACATCGGCATATCGTATTTCCTCAGTGATAGTCTTCATAATCGACAAGTTCAACATTCTGCTCAGTAAATTGAAACGTAATACGCCAGTTACCGCTGACCCTAACAGACCATGTTCCTTGTCTATTGCCTTGCAGGGGATGAAGTCGGTAGCCGGGCAAATCCATATCATCTGGTATCTGGGCTGTTTCCAAAACGGTCAGAATTCGACGCAATTTCGGAGCGTGTTCAGGTTGAATACCTGCTTTACTACCTGTCAGGTAAAAGCGTTCTAACCCTTTATGAATAAAGCTAATGATCATCTTGCTTCCTTTTAGCTACTATAATCCGCCAAGCAATGTAACACAACAGGTTACAGTTAATTTTATGCAAGTCTGTCGAGTATACCGAAAACATAGCGCAACGCCCCCGCCTACGCCATAATTCCCGCTTGATTCCCAGCAAGCCCCCTCCACCCCATGAACGAAACTCTGTTTTACGTCGCCGCCGCCCCCTTTGAAGCCGCCTGCCGCGTCGAAAATGCCCTAGGGCAATCCCCCCTTTCCGCCGCACACCCCGCCCGCCGCCTGCACGGACACAGCTTTCTCGCCAAAGTCCGCGCCATCGGTACAAGCTCCGTCGAAGCCCTACGCCAACAGCTCGCCCACAGCGTTGCGCCGCTCGACTACAACGACCTCAACCAATTCCTACCGATGCCCACGGATGAAAACCTCGCCCGTTGGATACGCGCCCGCCTTGCCCTTCCCAGCGTCGCTTCAGTCGGCGTGCAAAGCACCTTGCACCAAGGCGCAGACCTCGACCTTGCTGACAACGCCCACATCTGGCGACGCTTCCGATTTGAAGCCGCACACCGCCTCCCCAACGTCGCCCCCGGACACCAATGCGGACGGATGCACGGCCACGGTTTCGAAGTCATCCTCCACGCCAACCAAAACCTGCAAGCGCAAGACATGGGCGTAGACTTCGACCGCATCAAAGCCGTCTGGCAACCGCTGCACGACCAATTGCACCACCACTGCCTCAACGACATCCAAGGCTTGGACAACCCCACCAGCGAAACCCTCGCCGCATGGCTATGGGAACGCCTCAAGCCCGAACTCGACGCGCTCTCATGGGTCAGCGTCTACGAAACCGTCACCGCAGGCAGCCACTACGACGGGCAACATTACCGCATCTGGAAAGACCAACGCTTTGAAAGCGCCCTAACCCTGACCCGCGCCGACTCCTCTGACAGCGTGCGCCGCCTGCACGGACACAGCTACTTACTCCGCCTGCACCTCACCGCCCCGCTCGACACCGTAATGGGCTGGACAATCGATTACGGCGACGTAAAAACGCAATTCAAGCCGATCTACCAACAGCTCGACCACCACAACCTCAACGACCTAACCGGGCTAGACGAACCCGACCCCGCCAGCGTTGCCCGCTGGATACGCGCCCAAGCCACCGCAGGCTTGCCACAACTCGACCGCATCGACCTGTACGAAACACCGGGCTGCGGCGTGGTATTATCATGGGGCGCACACGAACCGGGACTGCCTGTATGACCTATTCCGTCAAAGAAATTTTCTACACCCTGCAAGGCGAAGGCTTCCACGCCGGTCGCCCCGCCATCTTTTGCCGCTTCGCTGGCTGCAACCTATGGTCAGGGCTAGAAGCCGACCGCGCCAAAGCCGTGTGCAACTTCTGCGACACCGATTTTGTAGGCGTGGATGGGATCAACGGCGGCAAATTCCGCGATGCCAAGGCACTGGTCGCGGCGATCATTCAAGCATGGTGGATCGGCGTAAAACAAGACATGAACCGTTTCATCGTCTTCACCGGCGGCGAACCGCTATTGCAATTGGATAAAGCCCTGATCGACGCTTTACACCAAGAAGGCTTCGAGATTGCCGTAGAAACCAATGGCACGAAACCCGCCCCCGCAGGCATCGACTGGCTCTGCGTCAGCCCCAAAGCCGACAGCGAGATCGTACTAACGCATGGCAATGAACTGAAGTTGGTATACCCGCAGCCGCTCGCCATGCCAGAACGCTTTGCAGGGCTGGATTTCCAGCATTTCTACCTGCAAGCAATGGATGGAGCGGCACAAGCGCAAAACACCAAAGCGGCGATTGCGTATTGTATGCAATACCCGCAATGGAAGTTGAGTGTGCAAACCCACAAGTGGTTGGGGATAGCTTAAATCGTCTTCATCATTTGTTTTGAACTAGGATTTCTAGGATTAAAGGATGGGCAGGATAGTCGGAGCGCCCATCATGGAAATCCTTTAATCTTGAAAATCCTAGTTCAGACTAACGCCCTAGCGTGCCAAGCAATATGTTCACCCATAAACGTAGCGATAAAATGGTAGCTATGGTCATACCCCGCCTGCATCCGCAATGACAACGGCTGCTCAGCCTGCAAACAAGCCGCTTGGAACACCTCCGGCAGCAATTGCCCCTCCACCAGAAACTCATCCGCCGTGCCTTGATCAATCAAGATCTCCGGCACATGCGCCCCCGCCTGCACCAAGCACGTTGCATCATACGCCTCCCACAACGTGGCATTTTCACCCAAATACGCCGCGAAACAGCCCTTACCCCACGCACCATTCAGCGGGTGGCAAATCGGCGCAAACGCCGACACCGAACGGTAAGCATCGGGATTTTTCAGCGCGGCAATCAATGCACCGTGCCCTCCCATCGAATGCCCGCTGATGGATTTCACCCCCGGAATCAGCGGCAAATGCGTCTCCACCAAATGAGGCAATTCCTCCACCACATAATCGTACATGCGGAAATGCTTATCCCACGGCGGCTGAATCGCGTTGACATAGAATCCTGCACCTTGCCCCAGATCATAACGTTCCGGCACATCCGGCACGTCATCACCACGCGGACTGGTATCAGGAATAATCAGCGCAATGCCCTGCTCGGCAGCGTAACGTTGCGCACCCGCCTTCACCCGAAAATTATCATCGGTACAGGTCAATCCCGACAGCCAATACAGCGCAGGCACATTGCCGTGCGCAGCCTGTGGCGGCAAGTACACCGAAAACGTCATCTCACAATGGCACGCCACCGAATAATGGGTGTAACGGTTGAGGTAGCCACCGAATTCTTTAACACTTTCAATCAGCTTCATGCGCGATCCTTAGAAAATAATCACGGAACGGATGCTTTCGCCGCTGTGCATCAAATCAAACGCACGGTTGATGTCATCCAGCGGCATGGTGTGCGTAACCATACTATCCAGCTCGATTTCGCCGCTCAGGTAACGCTCCACGTAACCGGGCAATTCGGTACGCCCTTTCACGCCGCCAAAGGCAGTGCCTTTCCAAGTACGCCCCACCACAAGGTTGAACGGACGGGTAGCAATTTCCTGCCCAGCCCCCGCAACCCCTATCACCGTGGAAACGCCCCAACCCATGTGGGTGCATTCCAACGCATCGCGCATCACGTGGACATTGCCGATGCACTCGAAGGAATAATCCACGCCACCGTTGGTGATTTCCTTGATGTATTCGCTGATCGAACCGTTCACGTCTTTGGGGTTAACAAAATCGGTCGCGCCCAGTGCTTGCGCCATTGCCCACTTGCCGGGGTTAATGTCGATGGCAATAATGCGCCCTGCTTTCGCCATGACCGCGCCTTGGATGCACGACAAGCCGATTCCGCCCAAACCAAACACCGCCACGGTAGAACCCGGCTCAACTTTCGCCGTATTCAGCACCGCGCCAATGCCTGTGGTCACGCCACAACCCAGCAAGCACACCTTGTCCAAGGGTGCAGCAGGGTTGATTTTTGCCAACGCAATTTCCGGCACAACCGTGTATTCCGAGAACGTGGAACAGCCCATGTAGTGATAAATCGGCTGCCCTTTGCAGGTAAAACGGCGCGTATGGTCTGGCATGTAACCCGTCCACACCGTCGAAGCGATGGATTGGCACAAATTCGATTTGGTGGAATGACAATATTCACATTCACCGCATTCAGGGATGTATAGCGGGATAACATGATCGCCCGGTTTAAGGTTTTTCACCCCAGGGCCGCATTCTTCGACAATACATCCACCTTCGTGACCGAGGATGCACGGAAATGCGCCTTCAGGATCATCGCCGGACAAGGTAAAAGCATCGGTATGACACACGCCCGAAGCCACCACCCGCAACAGGACTTCGCCTTCACGCGGCTTTTCAACTTCAATCTCTTCAATCACCAGTGGTTTTTTTGGCTCCCACGCCACGGCTGCACGGCATTTCATACGCTCTACTCCTCATTATTTTGCTTAGACTCACTCGAAAGTAGAGGGTATTCGTAGAGGTGTCAATTGCCATTTCTCAATGTATTGACTAGGCTTGATGCTCAGTCACGATTGTGCAGGCATCCTCCATGACGGAACAAACCTTCCAGATCCACACCACCTACCAGCCCGCTGGCGACCAACCGGAAGCGATTCGCTCGCTGGTCAATGGCTTAAACGACGGCTTGCTGCACCAAACCTTGCTGGGCGTGACCGGTTCGGGCAAAACCTTCACGATGGCGAATATCATCCAGCAAACCCAGCGCCCCGCGATTATTCTGGTACACAATAAAACGCTGGCGGCACAGCTTTACGGCGAAATGAAAGAATTCTTCCCCAACAATGCGGTGGAATACTTCGTTTCGTACTTCGATTATTACCAGCCGGAAGCGTATGTGCCGTCCAAAGACGTGTACATCGAAAAAGATTCCGCCATCAATGACCACATCGAACAAATGCGCCTGTCTGCCACCCGCAACCTGTTCGAGCGCAAAGATGTCATTATTATCGCCACGGTTTCATCCATTTACGGTCTGGGCGACCCCGAATCGTATTTGAAAATGCTGCTGATTCTGGTGCGCGGCGACCGTATCGACCAACGCACCCTGCTGCGTCGCCTCGCCGAAATGCAATACACCCGCAACGACCTCGACCTGCAACGCGGTACGTTTCGGGTACGCGGCGAAGTCATCGACGTGCATCCTGCCGAATCCGACAAAGAAGCGATTCGCATCGAACTCTTCGACGATGAAATCGAAAACCTCAGCTATTTCGACCCGCTGACGGGCGAAGTGCTGCGCCGCGTGCCACGCCTCACGGTTTACCCGAAAACGCACTACGTCACCCCACGCGAAGTGCTGTTAGCCGCCATCGACCACATCAAAGCCGAACTCAAAGAGCGCCTCAAAGTCTTGCGCGAAAACGACCGCTTAGTGGAAGCGCAACGCCTCGAACAGCGTACCCAATACGACATCGAAATGATCGTCGAAACCGGCTACTGTTCCGGCATCGAAAACTATTCGCGCTACCTCTCGAAACGCCCTGCGGGTGAACCACCGCCGTGTCTGTTCGATTACCTGCCACGCAATGCTATCGTGTTTATCGACGAAGCCCACGTCACCATCCCGCAATTCGGCGGCATGTACAAAGGCGACTATTCCCGCAAAAGCACACTGGTCGATTACGGTTTCCGCCTGCCCTCGGCACTCGACAACCGCCCGCTGCGCTTTGACGAATTCGAGAAACTGATTCCGCAAGCCATCCACGTTTCCGCCACCCCCGGCACATACGAGCTGGAACATTCCGACAATATCGCCGAACAAGTGGTGCGCCCGACTGGACTCGTTGACCCCGAAGTGGAAATTCGCCCGATCATTTCGCAAGTCGATAACGTCATGTCCGAAATCAGCGAACGCGCCAAACGTAATGAGCGCGTACTGGTCACAACCCTGACCAAGCGCATGGCGGAAGACCTCACCGATTACCTGATGGAACACAATATCAAGGTGCGCTACCTGCACTCCGACATCGACACCGTAGAGCGCGTCGAAATCATCCGCGACTTGCGCAAAGGCGAGTTCGATGCATTAATTGGCATTAACTTGCTGCGGGAAGGTCTTGATATACCAGAAGTTTCACTAGTGGCGATTCTGGATGCTGACAAAGAAGGTTTCCTGCGTTCCGAGCGCTCCCTGATTCAAACCATCGGACGCGCCGCCCGCAATGCCGAAGGAAAAGCGATTTTGTACGCCGATAAAATCACCGATTCCATGCGCAAAGCAATGGATGAAACCAGCCGCCGCCGCGCCAAACAGCTTGCCCACAATGAAGCGCAGGGGATTACCCCGCAAACCATTCGCAAGCGCATTGCCGATGTCATGGAAGGCGCTTACGCCAATGCCACCAAGGGCAAAGGCAAAACACGCGGCGAAAAGAAAGTAGCAGAAGAAGCGGCTGAATACCGCAGCTTAACGCCCGATCAAGCCATTAAGCAGATCAAAAAGCTGGAAGAAAAAATGTTCCAGCACGCCAAAAATCTGGAGTTTGAACAAGCAGCCTCAGTCCGTGATCAGATTGGACACATCCGCGCGCGAGTCTTCGGGCTGGAGTAGGTCGGACTTTAGTCCGACAATCAGCGTGAATGCTTGCTATTACGGAAATGTCGGGCTGAAGCCCGACCTACGCTTTTTGCTCGAATTCAGTCTTCAGCGTGGTGTAATGCTGTGCAAACATCACTTCCAGTTCATCAATTACCACCGTCGCTGACTTGCCATGAATCACATGCGCGGTCATCAGGCTAGAGGTTTCATTCAATAAACGCTCACGCGGAATCATCGGGTAAGTAGCCGTCAAACGCTTAATCGCTTTGACCACATTTTCCTGTTCGGGGCGTGGAATAGCTTCGGGGGTGGGAAATTCGGTCATGGGTTCAGACTCAGGCGTAGGTGAGCCTGCGAGAAACTCGGCGAACCGCAGCAGGGTTGCCTGATCGTTTGAACTCATGTCGCGGTATAGCTTGCGAAGACGCTTTTCTTCGGCAGAGCCGGTTGATTGTGGCATACCGGGTAACATGGGGGTTTCCTGTGTCATGCAAATAATCCGGGGTACAGCGCGTCACGCTGCACCCAATGCGGATTTTATTTCTGCTTTTTGAGGTTTTCGCAATAACTGCGTGCAAACTCCAGCAGCTCTTCCATCGCACGGACTTTGAACTTTTGACGCTGGCGCACAAAAGAGAAGTCACGAGTCAGTGGCGGATCAAGCGGGATAGCAACCAGTGAACCGAGTTTCAGTTCTTTACCGATGCTAGCACTAGAGACAATGGAAACACCCATGCCTGCTTCAACTGCACCTTTTACCGCTTCTGGGCTACCCAGTTCCAAACAAGCATTCATCGCGTGTTTGTCCATGCCTAAGGCATACAGGTAGTCGAGAACCACTTCACGTGTGCCTGAACCTTCTTCACGGCAGATGAACGGGTATTCCAACACATCTTTCAGTTTAACCGCTGCTTTGCTCGCCAGTGCGTGCGTCGGCGGAACGATCAGCACCAACTCATCCTGACGGCAGACTTCTACCAACAGGTTTTTGTTATTGACCATACCTTCGACAACACCAAGGTCAATGACGTTGTTTTCCACCATGGAAACAATGCCCTCAGTATTGGAAACACGCAGACGCAATCTGACATCCGGGTTTTTGGAATTGAACTCACCCAACAATGACGGCAGCATGTATTCAGAAATGGTCGTGCTCGCACCGATGGTCAATGAACCACTGATGTCATTCGTCATTTCACGAATGGCATTTTCCATTTCGCTGTATTGCTCGAAAATACGCTCGGAGTACTCGAATGTGATTTTCCCAGCTTCTGTGAGGGAAACGCGATTATGCGTCCGGTCAAACAGACGGGTGTCAAACTGATCTTCCAACTGACGGATCTGAAATGTGACCGCCGGTTGCGTCATGTGCAGCACTTCTGCCGCCTTGGTGAAGCTCAATAGCCGAGCAACAGCATGAAAGACTTGTAATCTTCTATCAGCCATATGATTACCTATTCTCCTATTACCAGTCCTAGCAAACCCCACAGAGAATCCATCCTTGCCATCCCTGTTCCGGTTATCCATTCCCGGATATTTACTACTGATCAATGTTTAAAAAAATCTATCAAAAAAACCTACCAGTTGCTACCAGAGGATTTTGTTATAGATAGCATAGAACAATTTTCGCATTATGGTTAATGATATGTTCAGCTTTATGAATAAAATGATGTAGAGGTGATAAGTGGCGACAAGCGGCGCACTTATATTTCTTGTACTCAAAAGCCCTAAGGATTTTTTTCCTTGATCTTATCGTCAGTCTTTACAGGGGTAGCAGACTGATTACCCGGAATCCGTGGGTCATCATCATCCATTAAAATACGATGCGCAGGCCCTTCAAGATCGTCATACTGCCCACTCTTAACGGTGTAAATGAAGGCGACGACGACCACAACCATTACGCCGAGTGCAATCGGAATCAGTAGGTATAAAGCTTCCATCGTATTGCATCCTAACCAAACATGACATTATAGACTGAAATTACTCATTTTTCAGGCGTAATGAATTAAGCACCACCACTAAAGAACTTGCTGACATGCCAATTGCTGCCATCCATGGCGCAATCATGCCGGTCGCCGCCAAAGGAATCGCCACCAGATTATAGGCAATCGTCCATAAAAAGTTCTGTTTTATGATGGTTTGCATCCGCCGCGCAGTACGCACAGCAAACGGTAGCTGCCGCAAATTTTCTGACAATAACACCATATCGGCACTGGCTTGCGCCAATTGTGAGCCACTGCCCATCGCAATCGACACGGGTGCACCCGCCAACACAGGGGCATCATTCACCCCATCGCCGACCATTGCCACTACCGCGCCTTGAGCTTGCAAATCACGCAAATACGCTAACTTGGCATCTGGCAATTGACCACCGTGTGCATGAGCAATACCCAATTGCTGCGCAACCGCTGCCACAACGTTCGGGGAATCACCACTGAGTAAGGTCACTGTGACCCCCATGGCTTGCAACTCTGCCACCATTTGTGCCGCTTCAGCGCGTAACTGATCCGCAAGGCTAAACACCGCTAACCAGCCAGCGTCTGAGCCGAGAAAAATTTGTGAACGCTCACCAGCGGCTGACACTTTCTCAGGCAATTGACAGCCCGTCAATTCTTCGACAAATGCGTGCGTACCAATACGGTAATGCTTGCCTGCATACACGCCTTTCACGCCGCGCCCAGATTCTGCCGTCAGATCAACGACACTGGCAGGGCTATCACTCAGACGTACAATCGCGTGAGCAACCGGGTGTTCTGAAGCCATTTCCAGCCCAGCCGCTAGTTGCTGGCATACGGCGGTTGAATCAGCGCCCAAGGTTTGCACGTCAACCACTTCCAAATGCCCGTGCGTAAGCGTGCCGGTTTTATCAAAAATAATGTGATTGATTCGCGCCAAAGTTTCCAAAGCATGACCACGGGTCGTCAACACACCTTTAGACGTGAGTAAACCTGTGGCAGCAGTCAAAGCGGCTGGCGTTGCCAAGGAGAAAGCACACGGGCAAGTAATCACCAATACAGACAACGCAATCCAAAACGCTTCCGTGGGTTGGTGTTGATACCACCAAGCAAACACTGCCAAAGCTGTCACTAAAATCAGCGGCACAAAGCGCGAAGCCACTTTTTCCGCCAAGCGTGCCAATTCCGGTTTTTCGGCTTGCGCCCGTTCCAGTAAACGGATGATGGCCGCCAGCACGGTACTGTCGCCGACTTTATCGACGCGCATCGTCAACGGGCTTTCCATATTCACCGTACCGCCGACCAACGCATCGCCACATTGTTTGTGGCAAGGCAAACTTTCACCCGTCAGTAACGATTCATTGGTGCTACTCGTACCATCGGTAACGACACCATCCGCTGGTACGACCTCGCCCGGTTTGATCAACACCTGATCACCCAGTTCAAGCTGACTGACCGGAATCACTTCCTGTTCGCCATCACGCAAACGCGTTGCCGTGGCAGGCATTAAGCGTACCAATTCCTCCGCCACCTGACCGGATTTATGCCGCGCTGCCATTTCCAAATAGCGACCGGTCAGCAGAAAAAACGTGAACATCGTCACCGAGTCAAAATAGACCTCGCCGCCCCCCGTGAATGTTGCCCAAACACTGGCAGTAAACGCAATCGCGATTGCCAATGATACTGGCACATCCATGCCAAAGCGCCCGCGCCGCAAATCACGCCAAGCCGAGCTGAAAAACACCCTTGCAGAATAAAACACCACAGGCGTGGTCATCACCAGACTAATCCAGCGCAAAAAATCGCGCATTCCGGTATCCATATCCGATACCGCACCGATATACATGGCCACCGCAATCATCATCACCTGCATCATGCCCAAACCCGCGATCGCAATGCGGCGCAACGCAGCGGATTTTTCTTTTTTTTGCAGGGATTCAAGCCGACCGGGATCAAAGGGGTGGGCGTGATAACCGATTTCGGAAATAGCTTGCAACACTTGGCTCAAATGCAAGCGTTCATTATCCCATTTCAAGGTAGCGCGGTGGGTGGAATAGTTGATGCGGAAATCCAGCACCCCATCGAGTTGCTTGACGTGATGCTCATTGAGCCAAACACAAGCAGCACAGACAATGCCTTCCAGAATTAGCGAGGCTTCGCGGATATTTGTACCCGTCTCACGCACAAAGGATTTCTGCAATTCAGGGGCATCGTACACTTGTAACTGACGCAGCGCTTCTGGCACTAAATCATCAGGTCTATCGCTGATTTCGGTACGGAAACGGTAATAATCAGTGAGGTTATTTTCGACAATTGCCGTCGCCACTGCCTGACAGCCCGTGCAGCACATCTCACGCGGCTGGTGGTCAATGCGGACAAAATAATGCGATCCGGGGGGAATCGGCTGCCCACAATGGAAACAATCGCCGGGTGCGACCTGCAAGGCAGTTTCAGTCATACAAACTCACGGTTGGTCGCCGACCCACGTTTCACCTTTAACCTCATGAACTTCATCGCCACGTCTGATGGTCATGACCATATTCCAAGCCCCCGGTGCAGGCAAAGCAATCGGCTGACCATAGAAACCGGGCGCTGCTTCCGGCAAGTCCAACGTTATATCCATCGCTTTATTGGAAGGTCGTAGAAATGATACTTGTACATTTCCACTGGTAACCGCTTGACCTGCTTTATCGGTCACGTGGATACGGAACATGCTGACCTTGTTCGGCTGCGGCTTTTCCAACCAACCATCAGCAACCTGCCAACCGCGTTCCTGCTGCGTTTTCAACTGACCAATGTAGTTGTTATACAAGTCATATTTTTTCTGGTAGTCGTTGGATACAGTACCAGGAAAAGCCGAGGTGACATTTTGTGCACTTTCACGGCGCGGTTCCGGCAAAAACTTGCGGATAAAGTCAGCACTTGCACCACTGTTTGCCAAGGTAATAATCGTGGAATCCACAATCACGAGGATCATGAAAAAGCCAATGATAATCCCCGGCCCCCAATGCAACCTGCCACCATCGGTATCTGAGCCACGCCGATTGCCAACAATAATACCCGGCAATACCGCCGCCATGGTGAAAAAGGCAAAGTGGATGGCGAACACATCCAAACTTGCCCAATACAACACGGCTAATGGTACGTAAACCGCCAATACCACCAAAAAGGTCAGTAACGAAGCCAGTTTACCGGGGCGTTTCAAGACTTTGTAAAACAACACAAATAGGGCAAGCGAAGCCAGTACGCCTACCCCTAGTGTGAATGCTATGTTTTGATTTTCCATGCAACCTTACGGAGTCATAAAGTGTGAAGGGATGATGACCGGCTCTACCACCTTACCTTCCAAAGGCGTGAGCCTGAACTGGAAGTCGTGATTTTTGCCTGCCTCACCAGGCTGCATAGTATAGCGGACTTTTGCCAAGACGCGCAGTGTTGAATCCGGTTTCACGCTCAAATCATTGATCTGTAATTCCATTTCAGCATTAGGCAGCCCCTCGATTGCCAAGGTATAACGCGCTGCCTCCATGGTTTTGTTGTTAATTTTGACTTCGTAGCTGTTTTGAATACGCCCATCTGACAAGGTAACGTACAAGGGACTACGGATTTGAACAGCGGTCACTTCCAGTTGTTTGCTGCTGACAATGCTCCACACCAGATAAATCGTTGCCAGCAACGTCGCCAAACCGTACCCCACTGTGCGCAATTTGAGTATTTTAGTTTTCT
Source organism: Candidatus Thiothrix putei (assembly GCA_029972225.1). Classification (NCBI taxonomy): domain Bacteria; kingdom Pseudomonadati; phylum Pseudomonadota; class Gammaproteobacteria; order Thiotrichales; family Thiotrichaceae; genus Thiothrix; species Candidatus Thiothrix putei. The sequence continues at coordinate 1,200,303 of CP124756.1, read as the reverse complement.
TACCTTCCAAACCGTGTTCAGAGGTGTAACGGATCAAACCACGTTTCCAGCCCTGCTTATCCATAATGCCGTCGCAGGCATCAATACACAGCGCACAGTGAATACAACCGATTTGCAAACCGTTACGAATGTCGATACCGGTGGGGCAAACTTGCACACACAAACCACAGTCCACGCAGTCACCATGACCTTTCTCCTGACGGAACGCCTGATCGCGCAACTCTTTCACCGGCTTAGCACGCCCAGTAGTACCTTCACCCCGATTCATATCATACGACACAATCATGGTATCTTGGTCAAACATAACGCTTTGGAAACGTGAGTAAGGACACATGTGCAAGCACACATATTCCTTCGCCCAACCCGCCGTCAGGTAAGTGGTGGTCATCAAAATAATGACGGTGCCGTATAGTGCCGAGGGCGCTGTGCCGGTAAAAAAGCCAGCCGTCAGTTCAAACGCATCTCCCCAGTACAGGCCAAAACTCAACCCTGTCCACATCGCCAACAACAGCCACAAGGCATGAGTCAGACCGACCTTGCGAATCTTTTCCGCATTCCACGGCTGCTTATCCAAACGCAACCGTGCTACCCGGTCGCCTTGCACCCAGCGCTCAATCCAGCGGAATGCGTCCGTCCACAAAGTTTGGAAACAGAAATACCCGCAGAACACCCGCCCAAACAGCGTGGTCACAAAGAATAACAATACCGCTGCAAGGAATAACAACGCCGTCAGCCAGAAAATATCCTGCGCGTGCATCACCAAGTCGAACATGTAATAACGCCGCCCAGGAATATCAAACAAGATCGCCTGATCAGGCCCCACGGCACGTTCCCAGCGAATCCAAGGCAATAAAAAAAACACCGCATAGCCCAGCAACAAAATGCCGGTTTTAATGTTACGAAAACGCCCTTCTACCGAACGCGGTTGAAGAGAGGCTTTAGGCTGGATGGCTTGTTCAATACTCATGTTGCAATATCCAATCGTTGGCTTTGCCGGACGGGGTGAAAAGCCTGCATCATACCCGACCCTGCGCGGTTTACATTGCGCAGAATCAAGTTAGCACACTATTTCACTGACTTATCAGAGGTACTCAGCGTTACCCATGTAAGGACGTAGGACGGCAGGGATACGGATACTGCCATCGGCTTGCTGATAATTCTCCAACACAGCAACCAAGGTGCGCCCTACGGCAAGCCCTGAACCATTCAACGTATGCAGCAATTCAGGTTTGCCGGTTTCAGGGTTACGGTAACGCGCCATCATACGCCGCGCTTGAAAATCCCCAAATGTGGAACACGATGAAATCTCACGGTATTTTTGTTGCCCCGGCAACCACACTTCAAGATCATAGGTTTTCATCGAGGAAAAGCCGGTATCGCCTGCACACAACACAATCACCCGGTACGGCAGCCCCAACTTTTGCAGAATCGCTTCGGCATGACCCGTCAGACTTTCCAGCGCTTGCGTGGAATCTTCTGGGCGCACCAATTGCACCATTTCCACTTTTTCAAACTGATGCTGGCGGATCAAACCACGGGTATCCTTGCCATAAGACCCCGCCTCAGAACGGAAGCACGGCGTATGGCAAGCGTATTTCACTGGCAATTCAGACGCATCAATAATGGTATCCCGTGCCAGATTGGTTACAGGCACTTCAGCCGTCGGAATTAGGTAATACCCCTGATCACCCTCCAACTTAAATAAATCTTCAGCAAACTTAGGTAACTGCCCCGTGCCGTACAAACTGTCAGCATTCACCATATACGGCACATACGCCTCGGTGTAACCGTGCTCTTGGGTATGCGTATCCAGCATGAATTGGATCAATGCCCGATGCATTCGCGCCATTGCACCACGCATCACCACAAAGCGGGAGCCGGTGAGTTTTGCACCTGCGTCAAAATCCATCCAACCATTGGGCAGACCGAGATCAACGTGATCTTTAGGTTCAAAATCGAAAGCCGTCGGCTCACCCCAGCGACGGATTTCAACGTTAGCATTTTCATCCTTACCATCTGGCACAGACGCATCCAACACATTGGGAATGCCAGTCACGATTGCATCCAATTCGGTTTGCAAACAGGCGAGCTGCTGCTCTTTTTCTTTCAGGGTATCCCCCATATCAGCCACTTCTGCCAGCAACGGCTGAATGTCTTCGCCCTTGGCTTTGGCCTGACCGATGGCTTTAGAACGAGAATTGCGTGCATTTTGTAAGTTTTGGGTTTCGACCTGTAAGGCTTTACGACGCTCCTCAACCGCACGAATGGTATCAACATCCAGCTTGAAACCACGTCGCGCCAATTGCGCGGTGATTTCATCCAGTTCGGTTCTTAAACGTTTTGGGTCCAGCATAACTCTTGTTCCATGAGGGCATTACATAAAGGCACTATCTTACCACTGGTTATTGCTGCTAACACAAGGGGCAACCCTACGTTAGTCTGTTTTCACTTCAGAGAGCGCACTGATATGACAAACTTTAACAGCTAAGCCCCAGCGCAATAATATAAAAACATTACCACTAGGAAGAGGAAACAGATATGAGCATCGGATATGCCGTACAAAAAGGCACTCTCATCTACATTTATGACCATAATGGCAAACAAATTACTTCCGTTTCAGCACCGGGACGTTGGCCTGAAGATGGCCTCAAAGGCTTCAGCCCCAACGCCATCAATGTCCAAAAAGGCACTCTCATTTACCGTTATGATGAAACAGGCCACATGGTCGGCAGACCACTCCCGGCGCAACAACCGATTCATGCCAGTCATCAAACGAAGCATTTGCTACCGGCTTAAAAATACTGAGCTGAATCAAGCATTAGCTTGCCATAACTTATCGGGGGAAATCCCCCGACTTCTGGTTGTTTGCAACTAACGGCGCGGCACTTTCCATAATAGCCAAGCCCCCAGACCAAACAACAGTAGCACCGCCAGTAAGCCTGAACGGGGCGAATTCGTCAAAGCCCCGACCCATGCAACCAATAATGGCCCTATAATGGCCGCAAATTTCCCCAGCATATTATAAAAACCAAAAAACTCTGCTGCTTGTTCAACAGGAATCAAACTCGCATACAAGGAGCGACTCAATGCCTGCACTCCACCTTGTACCAAGCCCACCACGCCTGCCAGCCAATAAAACTCATGAGCATTCGTCATCTGTGATGCCATCACGGTAATCACCACATAGCCTGCTAGCCCCAACAAAATCCCACGCTTAGCACCTATTCTGTTGCCCACCCAACCAAAGGCTAAGGCCGCAGGAAACGCGATAAATTGCGTAATCAACAAAGCCGTAATCAAACCATCATCTGCAAAACCAATCGCTTTGCCATAATCCACCGACATCAGAATCACGGTATCCACGCCGTCGATGTAAAACCAATACGCCAACAAAAATAGCCAAACCACACGCAACTGACGAATATGCCGAAAGGTTGCCACTAACTGTCGCACCGATTGACGCAACAAGGTGAACAAGGGCGGACGCACAGCTTGCACAGGCACACGTTCCCGTACCCACCACCAGAGAGGCACCGAAAATACTGCCCACCACAATGCTGTCACCCCAAAGGCCCAACGCACAGCAGCTACTTTATCTTCCAACCCAAACCACTCCGGCTTTAAGGTCAGCAAAACACATAAAGCAAACAACAACCCTCCGCCCAAATACCCCAAACCGTAACCCAGTGCAGATACCCGGTTAAAATCCTTTTCCTCAGCCACGTCCACGAGCAACGAATCGTAAAAAATATTCGCCCCTAAAAATCCCACCACGGCTAATACAAAGGCAAACATCGCCCATTGCCACTGGCTTTCACCTACCAGCGTCAATCCCAACGTCGCGCATACCCCCAAGGTAACGAACCCTGCCATCATAGGCTTTTTGATCCCCCCCTGATCCGCAACTGTCCCCAGAAATGGCGCCAGCAACATAATGGAAAGACTAGCCATGGCGTTCGCCGTGCCTAAATGCAAGGTAATATCTTCTGACGGTAGCCCCTTCGCCCAATACTGACGAAAGAAAATCGGGAAGAACGCCACCATTACCGTGGTAATAAAAGCCGAGTTAGCCCAATCATAAAATGCCCAAGCCCAACGTTGGCGAGTGGTTACGCTCAAATTCATGGTTCCCTGTTTCCCTTTATCGGTATAAATCAACTAAAATAGTTTTAAACGAATAATACCCAAATCGCTAGGAGAACATCATGAAAAAGGAACAACGGTTCAAAACCGTCGTGCGTGTCTGTAGTTATTTACTGACAAGCACAATACTCAGCAGTACCGCTTTTGCCGAAGAAACGGCGGCCTATGACGGTGAATGGAGCACCCTATCGCCGAATCTCTCCCTGAAAATCACCCCACAAGCCGCCAGTTTTACCCTTAACGGCAAAACATACACAGCGACCAGCCCAAGCTATCTCAACGGGCAACTCAATACATCCCCCTTTCTGTACTTAGCGGATGCGCAACAACAACACCGCTTCTACCTCATGATCAGTGAAGCGGGGGGCAATACAGCAAAACTTAACGGCTATTATGACAATGCGGAGCAATCCTTGCCGATCCAATTAACCAAAATGGACGCCGCACCGCAAGTCAGTGCCACCACGCCCTAACCCACTAGGGTAACTGTTGCCCCAGCACCTGACTTCTCAATCTCAATGCGCAGTTCGCAATATTCGGGCTGCTCACACAAAGGGCTGGGGTCATCCGCACAACAACTGCCGACAATCACTCCGGCATAAAAAATACCAGTGCGAACTTGAAGCTGTGTGGGTGTTTCTGTCGCATCCAATACCATGATGGTTATTTCATCACCAACAACTTGACTGCTATGCGCCAATCCGGCTTGCAAGGGTAAGGCTTCCGCCCCCAATGCTTGCACTTCCGCTTTAAAAACCGCCTGAAACGCAGGTGTTCCCCACGCCGCCAAGGTTTTATTCAAAACCATCACTGCCTTACCTCATCCACCCTAACAACCACGGCAAAATGACTGACGCCAGCAATGCGGACAATGCCATTGCCAACCCCGCAAAAGCGCCCATTTCCGTACTCACTTGAAACGCACGTGCCGTACCAATACCGTGTGCCGCTACGCCCATCGCAATCCCACGCGCACTGCAATCCCGAATACGTAACACATCGAACAATTTCGTCCCCAACACCGCGCCAATAACCCCCGTCATCACAACCAACACCGCAGTGAGTGACGGAATACCGCCGATGCGCTCCGCAATCCCCATAGCCACAGGCGCTGTGACCGACTTTGGAGCAAGCGATAGTAAAATTGGCGTATCTGCCCCTAATAACCATGCGATCCCCACGGCACTAACACCGCCCACTGTCACGCCAACCAACAAAGCCACTAACACCGGCAACCACAGCATTTTCAACTTACCCAATTGCCGATACAGCGGAATAGCCAATGCCACTGTCGCAGGCCCTAGTAAAAAATGCACAAATTGCCCGCCTTCGAAATAATCCTGATACGGCGTATCCGTCAGTACTAACAAGGCAATGAGTAAAATCACCGCCGTTACCACCGGATTCAGCAAGGGATTCGCTTTACTCCATACATACACCCGGTAAGCGATGCCGTAGGCAATTAAGGTCATGGTCAAACCAAACAACGGCGAGGCAGACAGGTAAACCCAAACTTGTTCCAGATTTGTATCAGGCATCATGTGTAGACTTCCTCCCCAACAAGCGTTGCATTCCCACCATCACCCAAGCCGTCACTGCCATTGTGATGAGTGTACCGAAAATCAATGCCATACTGATCGGCAACCATGCCGAGCCGATACGCCCAACATGCACCATCACCCCTACACCAGCAGGCACAAACAGCAACGACAAATGGCTCAGCAAGGCACTGGAGGCAGGCTCCACTACAGACGCCAAGCCATCGCTCAGCAATAAAGTGATGAATAATAACAGCATACCCAATACTGGCCCTGGTACAGGCCAATTCAGCAAGCGCGTGCTGACTTCGCCCACTAATTGATAAACCAACAACAACGTGATGCCGTTAAGAAAATTCGGGGACATAAGAAAACCTCTGTAGCCATAATGAATAACCACAGAGTATACGCGGATTAAAGCTGGCTACGCACCCAACGCTCAATATCCGCCGCCCCCATTGCACCAGACTGACGCGCAATTTCTTGCCCGCCCCGGAACAACACCATCGTAGGAATGCTACGAATATTGTAATGCGCTCCCACCATCTGATGATCTTCGGTATTCAATTTGGTGAAACGCACTTGCGGCTCTAGTTGCCCAGCCGCTTGTTCAAAAGCTGGAGCCATCATCCGGCATGGCCCACACCAGGGTGCCCAAAAGTCTACCAACACCGGAATATCATTGCGGCTGATGTGCTTGGCGAAATTGGCAGCGGTTAGCTCAGTCGGGTGTCCGTTAAACAAAGCGCTGCCACACTTACCACATTTAGCGTGTTCGCCAAGGCGCTCTGCTGGAATGCGATTGGTGACACTGCACGCAGGGCATACTAAATTCAATAGGTTACTCATGTTTTATCCTCAAACGCAATGATTTCAATAGAGCCAATATGGGCTGAACTTCCCCATTTTAAAGCATCGCCGCTGAACATTGTTTATAACAAATATCTGTTACTATTGCTTCAATGATTGACCTGTTAGCATTCAGGGCTGTAAGCATTTACACACTCTCTAACCTTCAAGTCTTTGTCCTTAAAGTTAAGTGGCTATCCAGAAAACGTTGCTGGATGGCTTTTTTTTGAAAAAGATGAATGTAGAGATAGAATGGCTCTCATGCAGAGAGATAACACCGCCATCCGTGCTGAATTAGGGCGCATACTTGAGAGTCGCGGCTTCCGTTCGTATAGGATGCTGCAAAAATTCTTGTCGTATATTGTTGAAAGAGCGTTAGGGGAAAGCCAAGCCAACATTGATCAATATTCTATTGCGGTAGAGGGTTTGGGTAAACCCGCCGATTTTGATGCTGGCATTGATCCATTGATACGAATGCAGGCAGGACGCTTACGTAAACAATTAGAAAACTATACTTTGCCCGTGAATAGCTGTTGAATAATGAGAAGCCCTCAAGCAAAGTACGGCTGTTATTGGCAACCGGTCGTCCTTTCCATGATCCAGATAGACTTCAGCGAATCCGATCAAACCGCCTTGAATGAGGGGCGTTACCGCCATGCCCACCCTCGCGTCCGCCAACGGATGGAAGTGTTGTGGCTAAAAAGCCAGGGAATGGCGCATGGGGACATTGAACGGCTGGCACAGGTGAGTTCAACGACGGTCACCCGTTATTTGAAACGTTACCAACAAGGTGGGATCGCTGCCTTGGAACAACTGGATTTCCGTCGCCCAACCCGCCGGTTGGAACCTTTCCGTGAGCCCCTGAAGAAACATTTTGAGAAGCATCCACCGACCCGGATCAGTCAGGCGATCGCTGATATACAGCGCTTAACCGGCCTTGAACTCAAGCGGGAAGCCGTGCGGCTATTCCTGCATGACTTGGGTTTGTCCGTCAGGAAGGTGGGGATGATACCGGCGAAAGCCGACCCTGCTGCCCAGGAGACTTTTAAAAAAAGAGCTGGAGCCGCGTCTTGAGGAGGCCAAGGCCGGAAAACGCGCCGTTTTCTTTGTCGACGCCGCCCATTTTGTCCTGGCCCCGTTTCTGGGGTTCCTGTGGTGTTTCACCCGGCTGTTCATCCGCGCCCCTGCCGGACGCCAGCGCTACAATGTCCTCGGTGCGTTGAATGCAGTCACCCATGAACTGGTCACCGTGACCAATGACAGTTACATCAACTCCCAAAGTGTTTGTCAGTTGCTTCGGCAAATCAAGGCATTGGCCCTGGATGTCCCGGTGACCTTGGTGATGGACAATGCCCGTTACCAGCGCTGTAGCCTGGTACAAACATTCGCCCAAACACTCGGGATCGAACTGTTGTTCCTACCCGCTTATTCCCCCAACCTGAACCTGATTGAGCGCCTCTGGAAGTTTGTGAAGAAGGAATGCCTGTATTCACGTTACCATGAAAACTTTACCGCGTTTGCGCAGGCCATTGATGCCTGTTTGGCACAAACCCACACTACGCATAAAAAAGCCTTGGACTCCTTGCTGACTCTCAACTTTCAGACCTTTGAGGAATCTGCAATTATGGGCGGTTGAAGTATATTACGCCACTGAAGGCCGTTTTAATCCGTTGCGTATTGTCTTACCTACCGGTACTTACCAGCCAATCTTTACCCAACATGCCAGCCCCACCGCCACGAACACCGTCATTGCAGAAGAATCACCGTCAAATCAATCCCAAGGCCCCGGCATTGTTTGTATCCCGCGTCATTTTTTAATGGATACCAGTAAGGGATGGTCTTTTATTGCTCGCTTGACTCAGGATTATGTCAAAGCTGCTTCCGCATTCAACTTTTGCCAGATCATGCTTGCTGATGAGACACCAGAGCAAAACACACACTGGCCGGAAGCCGCATGGCATAAATACAGTGCAGATTTTGCGTTATTTTTTGACTTATACCCTGAACCACAAGGGTATAGCCTGAAAAGTAGCTTAGTACACAGCCCGACCCGACAGATTGTGTGGGCGCAAACATTTCCGCTGAGCGACAGCTACCCTGCTCCAGCCATGCTTACCGTTATTTCAAACCTACCCAAATCTACCTATAGCTAACTAAAAGTAGTCATGGTGTTGAATTCCTGCTTCACGGGGGCTGGTTTCGTCTTCGGCTTGCGCCCAAGACCAGAGCCTTCCCCTCCACAGGCAGACACCGTGTAACTCACGGCGTATTCTTCTAAATTCTTGGCGGCATTTACGTCACGGTCATGGACTGCACCGCAAACGGGGCAAGTCCATTCACGCACCGACAGTGGCAGCTTGTCCACTTTATGCCCACAGCCAGCAGCAGAACAGGTTTTGCTGGAGGCAAAAAACCGATCAGCCACCACGACCACCGCACCGCGCATTTCCGCCTTGTATTCCAGTTGACGGCGAAACTCGAAAAACCCCATATCACTGATGGCACGGGATAAATGGCGATTTTTCACCATACCCGACACGTTCAAATCTTCAATACCGATGGTGTGAAAACGGCGGGTTAAATCCGTAGTGAGTTGGTGCAAACTGTCTTGGCGAATGTTGGCAATACGTGCGTGAAGTGTTGCCAGCTTCTGCTTCGCCTTGTGGCGGTTGGCACTGCTTTTGACCTTGCGGGACAGGCTGCGCGAGAGCCGTTTTAGGCGGGAAAGCAAGGCTTTATGCGGCTTTGCCCCAACCACTTTTTCCCCCGTTGATAGGGTTGCCAGTGCAGATACGCCCAAATCCACCCCTACCGTGCCTTGGTTTTTGGCAGGCGGGAGATGATGTTGGTCGGTATCCACGGTGATGCTGGCGAACCACTGGTCAGCGGTGCGGGAAATCGTGGCAGAGAGAATTTTACCGGAAAAGCGTAACGTTTCCCGCATCCGTACTACCCCAAGGTTGGGAATGCGGATGCGGCAACCGTCAAGGCTGAACTGGTCGTTGGTGAGGGTGAAACTGTCGCGGCTTTTACCTTTCTTTTTGAATTGCGGGTACTTGGCTCGCCCCGCAAAGAAGTTCTTGAAAGCTGCGCCGAGTTGGATAATTGCCATTTGTGGGGCGTTTTTGGTGACTTCCAGCATCCAGGGGAATTGTTCGCGTTTGATGGCGTTCAATTGGCGGCGCAAGCCCATTTGGTTGGGTTTTGGCTGGGTGTTATCGTCTTTCCATGCGGCGTATTGGGTTTGCCATTCTGCCAACGCCCAGTTGTAGGCGAACCGTGCTGTACCAGCGGCTTTCGCCAAGTACGTCGCTTGCTTATGGTTGGGGTCAAGGCGGATTTTGTGGCTGATGATCATGGCAAACAGAATGCAGCACGGTGTGATAGTTGTCTAGTCATCCGTGCTTTTGCTGCTATCTTTTACGGATAAACGGCACTACGCTTTTATAAACCTAACCAAAATGATAAAGTTTGAATAGATTTAGATAGATTTTATGGTAACTGTTTCAAACCCCCATATTCCGGCGCATTACCAATGACACTCTCAACTACGAACGTGGCTTGGCACAGGATTTCTGGGCACGTCAACTATTAGCCAGTGGTAAACCGATCCCTTCCCATTATCAGGTCGTGTTAGCCCTGCGTCAGCATCAGTGGGTGCTGACAGCACCACAATTCTGCCAGGTTCTGCGTACCTGCGAGCAACGGTTGGAAGCATTTCCCGACGATGTGCAAGCCATGCTGGTTTATGCCGACATGTACCGCAACGAGTACTTGCAAAAATTCAATGAAATGTCGTTACCCATCGGTTTCTTAGCTGAATTTATTCAAACACTGATGCAATTAGCACCCAACAATGTATATTCCCACGTATTTCTCGCGGCGTTTTACCTTCTGGTTGGTGAACGGGCTTTATGCTTACAAGCCATCGAAACAGCGCAAGCCATCAACCCACTGGATACCCACCTGAACGTCACCATTGGTTTAATTTACATGGACTTAGACGAGTGGCAAACAGGAGGACAATACATTCAGGATTGCATTAACCTCAGCCCCATTTATGCCGACTGGTATCACATCCCGCTGTGCGTACACCATTACCGATTGGGTCATTACGCCATTGCCCTGAAAGAAGCCCGTAAAATTCGCTTGAAAAATATCTGGGGGTCACTCTTGCGTAGCGCACTCTGCCAACGCAATCAGCAATGGGGCAAAGCGGACAAAGAGCTAATGACCCTGGCACAAGACTACCCCGATCTCATCCAGCAAGGTCAACAGTTATCCTATGGTTTCACCCAAACGACGAACCCTGTCGTCAAACAGCTTGTGCAAGAAGTTGTCCTCCCCACACTTAATCAAAAACAGCACTAAAAAACGTGTCGATGACACCACAATTGCTCTAAGCTTTAGTAACAATTTGCGGTTACTTATATAGCCCCATCTGTTTTGTAACTATTACCGCATTGGCGCTTGGCTGTTTCTATACCAAGATAAATTAAAAACAGTATTAATCATGACACATCATTGGGTGTGTCAGCGTTTAATTTAATTAAAAGTCTTGAAGCTTAAATGAGTATTAATAAAGAATTAGCGTTATCGGAACTAGACAGTGGAGCGACTTGCAAAATCCGACAAACTGAGTTGCTCAATTTTCAGCATTGACCGAACGCCGCATATTCAGCCGATTTTTTACTCAATTTGACCAACGAAACCTGAGCTTTTTCAGTTTTACCGTAACTTTTGCTAAATTTCACCCATACCGATGCGACTGCTCCTGTTTTTCAGTCAGTCTTCCCGTGTTTTTTCAAACCCAGTCGCTTTATAACAAGACACGCATCAGTTGATCAGCACTCAACACCAAAATCCCAAACATCAAGTGGCTGTAAACTTTTTGCGCACCTTGCACCCACACATTCCGACCACCAAATTCATCCTTCAGGCGGGCATTGGTTCGTTCTACGGTGCTGCGAATTTTGTAACGCTCGGCATCAGCAGGTTCAAACGCTTCTTTCTGTCCGCCGCGAGGATTGTGATCAATCAGAGGGACATGCCCCAGATGACGGCTGTATTCGTGCAAATCAGCACTGCAATAGGCTGCATCCATCAGGTCGTAGAGACTGGTGACACGTTGGGCACTGATTTGAGAGAGTGGGATGGCTGCCCCGCTGTCGTGAAACGAGGCGGAAGACAGAATGGCTGCTATCGGGACACCACAATCGGCGGTATCGATATGCAGTTTGTAGCCGTTCCAACTGTGCTTGTAGCCTTGGGCATTCTTCTTCGTCCCCCGGTTACACTGAACCGGTATCTCATCGAGTGCTTGCTGAAGTGACTGTTCCCGTTGGCGCTGAATCCGTGTTTGCCCTTGTTTTTTCTTTGGCTTTTCCTCGGCAACAGGCCGTTCACGTGCCTCAATGGCTGTTGAATCCCGACACAGGTGGCCGATCAGCGCATCGCCCAAATACGTTTTCACCAACGTTTCATGCACACGTTCCGCTAAACGCTGTTCAGCAAATTCAGCGAAGGCACGTGAAAAGGTGGATTCGGAAGGCAGTTTCTTGGTCAGGGGAAACCCGCAGATGCGTCGCAGGGAGCGATCGTTTTGCAGCCGGTCAATGAGTGCTCGCGTATTGACAATATTGAGCACGCTTTTGGCGACAAAAGCATTGGCAAACCAAGATCGCTCCGTCGCTGGCCGTCCAGACCCATCACGAAAAGAGCGCACAAAATCTTCAATGCGCGTCAGCTCCAGTACGTGAATGAGTTTTTCAAGCTTGGGGGTCAATGTGCCAAAGGCATCATTGAAGCAAGGTAGTATTTCAATTTGCAGCAAACTCCAGCGTTGTGCAATCAGGGCGCGTTCGGTAGAATTCATAGCGTGGGCTTAATGGTTGTTTTGACGCTTCTATTATCGCCGAAAACGGCAGCCCACACTTCTTTTTTCCTTCAGATGAAGGAAGGTTTACGCTGAAAATGTAATTTTGCAAGTGGCTCAGTGTTTTAAAAAGCCGTCATTTTCGTTCACGGAGAATATTACGACTTTTTCTACATTACGTCGTTACCCAAACACTCGCCGATAATGCCGCAAAAATCACTCAATACACCATTGCTGTAGAAGGTTTAGGGAAATCTTCTGATTTTAACAGTGCGACCGATCCCCTAATCCGCATACAAGCGGGGCGTTTGCGCAAGTTACTGGGCGAATATTATACAACCGAGGGTCGTTTTAATCCCATCCGTATTGAGATGGCAACACGGGGCTACCATGCTACGTTTACCCACCAAACAACCTAGGCCGTGTATCAACCGATAACGTTAGAAGAGATTCCCTCCAGCTTATCTCAAGGACCTAGCATCGTTTGTATTCCGCGTACTTTTGTCATGGATGATGCCACTAGTTGGTCATTCATTGCACGCCTAACCCGCGATTACGTGAATATACTCACGCGCTTTAATGGTTGCCAAGTGGTATTTGCGGATGAAACACGCTGGCAAACCAATGCCACGGTGCAGCAATACAACACGGATTTTGCTTTATTTTTGGACTTACACACCGCACCAGCGGAACGCTACAGCCTAAAATGTAGCTTAATACACACCCCAACCGAACAGGTTGTATGGGCGCAAAGTTTCCCTCTGAATCAGCATGACACCTCGCAAACATTGCTTGAACCTATTTTCAAACGTATCGCTCACGATACCTTAGGCTATGAGCAAGGCGTGGCACATCATGTTTGGGCGCGTCATCTCTTGGATTCAGGTAAACCGATAGCAGCGCACCATCAAGTGATGCTGGCCTTACGTCAACAATCATGGGAGAGATCACCACAAGCGTTTCGCACCAGTTTGCAAATCTGCGAAAAACGTTTGGCACAAGCACCCAATGACGTACAGGCAATGATTGTGTATGCCGACTACTGCCGTACCGACTACTTATTGAAATACCAGCAAATTGAAACGCTGGAGGAACGTCTTGCCTATGTAGCGGATGCATTGCTGCAACTGGCACCGGGCAATGCCTACTCACACTTATACTATGCGCTGTCTTGCCTGTTGTTAGAAGAACACGACATGTGTCTGGAAGCAGTGCAGCAAGCACAAGCCATCAACCCTCTGGATGTACACCTTAATGTGCTGGCAGGCGTCATCCACCTTGGCTTAGGTCAAACGCAAATAGGGCTACCACTTATCCAACAAAGCATAGAAATCAGTCCTTTTTACCCAGACTGGTATCATATTCCTTTGAGCCAGCTTCACTACCGTGAAGGTCGTTATCTGGAAGCACGGCAAGAGGCGCAGAAGATCAAATTGAAGCATGTGTGGGACACGTCCTTGCACAATATGTTGTCAACGCAAGCCAAAAACGCACGCTAAATAGCCCACATTGGTAACAAATAAGCGTTACTTATCCAAAACAAACAAATCAATTAGTATCCAGCCACAATCAATTAATTAAAATTATTAGCGTTCGTCGGCTTTTTATTGCCGATCACGCGCATTTGATTAAATAATGGTTAGAAGAAGTAAAAATTTTTGATCGAATCATCTGGCAATAAGTAAAGCGTATAGGTGGCATGATGAAACAACCATTACCATCCCAGCAATCAGAGAGCAGGAGGGTGTCGCTGTGGCATTCCCTCCTGTTCCTGTTCACTACCGTCCTGTTTCCGGTGCTGGCCTTTGCGCAAGCACCGAATCTTGTGCTGCAACCTGCCACCGCAGATTTCGGCTTCATCGGTAAAGGTGGCGATAGTGCTCTCACTGCTAGGGTACTGAATTACAACCCCATGCCTGCCACAGTGAGCGCGGGTTACTTGCATTCCTGCGCGGTCGCGGCTGATGGCACGGTAAAATGCTGGGGGTTGAATAACTACAATCAGTTAGGGGACGGCACGACCACACAGCGGTCTACCGCGAATCCTGTTGCCGATATTACCACCGCAAAACAAGTCGCTTCCGGGGCTTACCATAGCTGTGCGTTACTGGCAGATCGCTCAGTACAATGCTGGGGTAATAATGCTAACGGTGAATTGGGTGACGGCACGACCACACAACGTTCAAAACCGGTCAGTGTGTCAGGGATCAATAATGCGACTGCTATCAGTGTAGGTGAACGCTTCTCCTGTGCGCTATTAGCCGATGAAACCGTTAAGTGTTGGGGACGTAACCCTTCTGGTCAATTAGGTGATGGCACAACCACACAACGGATAACGCCCGTTAGTGTGCAGGGTTTGACCGATGTGCTTAGTTTATCAGTCGGTAGTGATCATGCCTGTGCTGTGACCCGTGATAACGGTGCGGTGAAATGCTGGGGGCAAAACGCCTACGGGCAGTTGGGTAATGGCACAAAAACCAATAGCAATGTCCCCGTTGTGGTTAGCGGTTTAAGCAATGCCATTGCCGTCAGTGCGGGGCAACTGCGCTCTTGTGCGATTGAACTGGGTGGCAGTGCCAAGTGCTGGGGTAATAACGAACATGGCGCCATTGGTGATAGTACTAGCACGGAACGTTTAACCCCGACACAGGTAACGGGTTTGACCAGTGGCGTAACCGTCATTGATACCGGCCGTCGCCACACTTGTGCCGTGGTAAACGGTGGCGCTAAATGCTGGGGTTACAATGCTTACGGTGTAGTGGGTGATGGCACGACGACAGGTCGTAACGCCCCCGTTGATGTATCGGGTCTGACCAGCGGTATTAGCGATATTGATGTAGAATCCTTTGCGGATGCCTCCCATACCTGTGCCACTACCACCGCTGGCGGTATCAAATGCTGGGGTTACAACGATTACAACCAATTGGGTGACGGCACAGCAACACAACGCACTGCGCCTGTTGAGTAAGCGACCATTTCAGCACGTCTAGCCCTCGCGATTTCCACGTCCTAAACTGGTTTCCAACCTGAACAACCGAAGGAAACCTCAATGAAACGCCCTCACCGCCGTGCCAGCGAATGGCAAACCCTCATCAGCCAATGGCAAGCCAGCGGCTTATCCGCCCCGGCATTTTGTGAACAGCACAGTATCGGTTACGCCAGTTTTTGCCAATGGCGGCAGCGTCTACGCTCCGCAGATGGCGTGGAGGAACCAGCCGTTCCCGCCAATACCTTCATCGACTTGGGAGCATTATCGGCGGGTCATGCCGCGCTGGGGCAAGGCTGGCACATTGTGCTGAGTTTGGGGAATGGTGTTGAACTACGCCTGAGCCAACGCTGATGTTTGCCCCCGCAGCCACCGCCCGCATCTGGCTATGCACCCAAGCCACCGACATGCGCAAAAGCTTTACGGGGCTGACCGCTTTGGTGAAAAACCAGTTAGGGCAAAATCCCCTGAGTGGGCATTATTTCGTGTTTGTGAACCTACGTAAAACCCAGATGAAGATCCTCTATTTTGAACCCAGCGGCTATTGCTTATGGAGCCAACGCCTGGAGCAGGGCCAATACCGGGTGCAGCCGACAACCAGCGGGCAGCGCGAACTGACCCGGACGGATTTGCAGTTGATTTTGGCGGGCATTGAGGTGCAAAAATCCAGACAATTCAAGCGTTACCAGTATCCTGTGCAGCCACATTCTGGTACAATAAGCCCATGATTTTAAAGCCATCCACCCCGTCTGACACCAGCGTTCCCATGCCGCCGATTGTGGCGGAAATGCTGGCGTTGCGTGAGGAAAATGCTGCCCTGAAACAGGATATAGCTGAATTGAAACGCCAATTGGCGTGGTTCAGGCAACATGTCTTTGGCAGCAAATCGGAAAAGCGTCCGGTTGAGATACCGGTGGCGCAGTTGCCGTTGTTTGCCCCCGCAGTCGCCCCAGTTGCCGCACCCGAGGGTGAAAGCATTACCGTCACCTACCAACGCGGCAAAGCCCCCAAGCTGCGCCCCGATGACTGCGTGAATGACAGCGGGTTACGCTTTACCGCCGATGTCCCGGTCAAGGTGATTCACCTCACCCCGCCGGAACTTCAGGGGGAAGAGGCTGACCAGTATGAGGTGATCGGCACCCAGGTGACCCATCGGGTGGCGCAACGCCCTGCCAGCTACCTCATCCTGCAATACGAGCGCCCGGTCATCAAACGTAAGGGCAGTGCTTCGGCTTCGCTCAGCAACCCACCACTTCCCAGCCCTGCACCCGCCAACGTGCTGGAACGTAGTGTCACCGATGTCAGCTTTTTGGTGGGGATGTTGGTGGACAAGTTCCAGTACCACCTGCCGTTGTACCGCCAGCACCAACGCCTGACCCAAGCGGGGATCACCCTCAGCCGCACGACGCTGACCAATGCGGTGAAACGTGCCATCGACCTGCTCAAACCCATTGCCGAAGCGCAACTCGCCAGTGTACTGCAAAGCAAGCTGCTGGCGATGGACGAAACCCCCATCAAAGCCAGCCCCGCAGGCAACGGCAAGATGAAGCAAGGCTACTTCTGGCCGCTGTACGGGGATCAGGACGAAATCGTCTTCACCTTCTCCGCCAGCCGTGGGCGGCAACACATTGAAAAGACTCTTCGCCAACAGTTCAGCGGCACACTGCTCAGCGACGGTTACCGTGCTTATGCCAGTTACGTCAACGCCAATGACAAGATTACCCATGCCCAATGCTGGGTACACAGCCGTCGCACCTTCATTGCCGCCGAAACCGCTGAACCACAAGCAGTACGCCAAGCCCTTGACACTATCGCGGCACTCTATCAGCACGAAGCCCAGATTAACGAGAAAAAACTCGACGGGGAAGCCAAACGTACCTACCGCCTCACCCACAGCAAGCCGTTGGTCGACCAGTTCTTTGAATGGTGCCAAACCCAATTACAACGTACCGATTTAGTCCCCTCCAACCCGCTGACCAAAGCCCTTGGTTATGTCATCCGCCGCGAACACGAACTGCGCGTGTTTCTGGAAGATCCCGACGTGCCAATGGATACCAACCACATCGAACGCGCCCTGCGGCCCATCCCCATGGGCAGGAAAAACTGGTTGTTCTGCTGGACAGAACTCGGCGCGGAACACGTGGGCATCATCCAAAGCCTGATCACCACCTGCCGCCTGCATGACATTAACCCGTATGTCTATCTGATGGATGTTCTGTTGCGCGTTAGTGAGCATCCCGCTTCTCAGGTGCAAGACCTTACGCCAAGATGTTGGAAACAACGGTTTGCGGATAAGCCATTGCGCTCGGATTTGTTTGCGGATATCAACGACGGGCTAGAATGACCGTTTACCCTGTTGATGTCACCAATTTCACATCGGGTGCATCGGTTGCTGATACCGTAGCTCCATTGGTGCTGGGCAGTTCTCCACTTAGCATCACAGGCACGAATGCTGCCACTTTCAGTATTACCAACACCACGTGTAGCGATGGATTAACACTCAATGCCAATGAAGCCTGTACTGTGGACATGCAATTCACCAACACCGTGTTTGGCAAAAAGTCAGCCAGCCTGGAAGTTACCAGCAATGACCCGGACAACAACCCAGCGGTTACGCCCCTTAACGGCGAAGTCAGCACCGCACCGGGCGGCGTAGCTGACGGTCTGGCGAGCTGGGTCAAGGCCGATGCAGGCATCAGCGGTGCCGATGGTGCCGCCGTCTCCAGTTGGCTTGACCAATCTGCCAATAGCTACAACTTCACGCAAGCCACTGCCACCGCCCAGCCGACCTTCTACAGCACCGATGCCAGCAAACTGCTGAACTACAACCCTGTAGTGGATTTCGACGGCACAGGCGACTATCTGGGCAACGATACAGCCCTGATGGCCAGCAATTCCCCTTACACTTTCATGTCGGTCGGTGTGGACGAAGACCCAAGCACCGCTTACCGTAAAATCTTCGGTGCTGAAAAATTCGTGGACTATTTCGGCCTCTACAAGCAAGGTGGCGCAACCGGGGACAACGGCTGGATCCCTTATGCTGTTGGTGGGCAATCCCACAGTGCCCCTCATCTGGGTGATCGCGGCAGCATGGGTAAAGGCACCAAATATTCTCCAGCAGGCGGAGCAAACGGCTACTGGAACGGCACAAACTTCACCAGCGATGGCAGTACCCAACATGCGCAACCACAAATCGTCGGTTTCCATTCCAAAAACAGTGCGACAACAGACCGTTTCTATACCTGGACGGACGGTTTCAAGGATGACCCGAACTGGAGCCCCATCGTTGATGGCCTAACCTTCCAGCAATATATGCTCACCAATGCCACCATCGGTGCAGACCGCCCGCTGAATGGCACGGGAGTGGAATTGTGGAAAGGGCGCATCCCCGAATTTGCGGCCTACAACCGTGACCTGAGTGCTGCCGAAATGGCGCAGGTCAACTCCTACTTCGCCATCAAGTACGGCGTTACTTTGGGGCAAGGCAATGGGCATGTGCGTAACAACGGCAACCAATACAACTACGTCGCCAACGATGGCAGCGTAATCTGGGATGCCACCACCAACACGGCTTACGGTTATGACATCGCCGGTATCGGGCGTGATGATGCCTCCGCGCTGAAGCAGAAACAGTCACGTTCTGTCAACGCCGGTTTCCAGCCCGTCATCGGGCTAGGGGAAATTGCCGCAACCAATGCGGCGAATACCGGCACTTTTGCAGCAGATTCCAGCTATCTGGTCTGGGGCGGCAACAACGGCACAACAGGCTACGCCACCACTTACGCACCTAACAGCTATACCCCGACTACCGGCTACTACCGCATGAACCGCGTGTGGAAAGTGCAAGAAAGCGGCACGATTGGGGAAGTCAAAGTGCAAGCAGCAGGTGCAAAACACTTGTTGGTCAGCAATGACCCAACCTTCGCTACGGGCGTAACTGAAATTGCCACCAGCAACGGCGTTGCTACGGTGGACTTTGCCAATGGGCAATATTTCACCTTTGGTGCCGAACTAACTGCACCGGGCGGCGTTGCCAATGGCTTAGGCTTATGGTTGAAAGCCGATTCCGGTACATCCACCACCATCAATAACGCGGATGTCACCACTTGGGCAGACAGCAGCCCAGCCAAGAACGATGTGAGCCAAGCGGTTGTAACCCGCCAGCCTAACTACATTGCCAATGCGTTGAACTTCAACCCAGCGGTAGATTTTGCTGGTGCGCAGGTATTGAGTGCCACCAACAGCGGCAACAAGACCCTGACCAGCCAGACTGATCCCGTCACGATGGTATCTGTCTCCACCAACCGCACTACGTCGGGTGGTTACAAGACGCTGGTGTCCTTCTCTGGTGCGGCGGATTACCCGTCGATGCACTGGTACAACGACAAACCCAACACCTACATTGACGACATCACCACCTTGCACATGGATCACGCCAATAGCGTTACCGTGAATACGCCCACCATCATGCACACCCGTGCCAACAACGCCAGCCCCAAGGATGTGCGTCTGGGTTACGACGGCCTTGCCAATGTGCAAACGTTCACGGGCGCGGACGGTACATTCCCGGCTTCCGGTGGCAACAACAACCTGAACATCGGTGCGGAAACCGACGGCGCAGGTGAACCATTGAACGGCCTGATGACCGAGAGCATCGTCTACAACCGCGACTTGAGCGATACCGAAATGATGCAGGTAAACACTTACCTCGCCATCAAGTACGGCATCACCCTGACCGATGACTACATCGCGGCAGATGGCACGACCAAGGTATGGGACAAAACCGCCAGCACTGCTTACCACAACAACGTGGCCGGTATTGCCCGCGACGACGCTTCCAACCTCAACCAGAAGCAGTCCAAATCCGTCAATGCTGGCAGGCAGTTGACCGTTGGCCTGGGCAGCATTGCCGCCACCAACGCTGACAATGCCAACAGCTTCGCCAACAACGCCAGTTATCTGGTGTGGGGCGACAACGGCCTCGATGACAGCGTGCTGGTGGATATGAACGTTGCCCAGTGTGCGCCTCCCGGTGTCACCGAGAAGCGTGTCCAGCGCATCTGGAAAGTGCAG
Organism: Candidatus Thiothrix putei; assembly: GCA_029972225.1. Classification (NCBI taxonomy): domain Bacteria; kingdom Pseudomonadati; phylum Pseudomonadota; class Gammaproteobacteria; order Thiotrichales; family Thiotrichaceae; genus Thiothrix; species Candidatus Thiothrix putei. The sequence continues at coordinate 1,179,839 of CP124756.1, read as the reverse complement.
GAAACCGGCAATGTGGGCAGTGTCCAGTTGCAACTGGATTCCCTGCCGTTCAACACCAGCGCCCAGATTTTCATGCTGGTATCTGACGATGCCGACTTCACCACCTACGAATCCGTGCCGGTTACGGCAACTGTGGATGGCAAGTTCCTGACCTCTTACAACCTCCCGGCCAACAGCGCCAAGTACATCACCTTTGCGGGCAATACTTCCCTGCCTGCCAATATCTGTACTGGCGGCAACAAGAGCATCGACTGGTTTACGGAAGGCTGGGCTTGGGGTACGAACAGCAAGACCATCACCAAAGGCGACCAAACCTTTACTTTTACCATTGATGCAGCAGGCGATGACATCTGGTACGGCAAAGCGGGCAACCTCGGTCTGCAACAGGTGGACTATTACCCCGTCCAATACTGGAAGAGCATCTGGATTCCACGTTGGTCAACGTCTGCGCAAGGCGCACAACCCATCACCTTCAAAATGGCGATGGACAAACCGGCGATGAGTGTCAGCATGGAAGTGTGCGACGTGGACTACTACGTCAACCAGGATCACCTGAAAATCACCGGCAAACTGGGCGGCACTACCGTTTCCCCCAAACTGTCACTGGCGAAAACCCCATACTACACCAAGTGGGCGGCAACCTTGCCCGCGATTGACGAAGCCAAAGGCGGCACACTGGGCTGGAATTGCCTGAATCCTGGGCGCGTGTTCATCAACTTTGACCGCCCGGTAGACACCGTGCAGATCGACTACACCCTCATCAACACCTACAACATTTCCCACATGTTCAACGACATTCAGGTGAAAGGTATTGATGTGCAATGTCAGACCGCACCACCGCCGCCAGCCCCGGACAATGTTTACATCCGTAAACTGGTATCCGGTGGCAGCAATTTCGTGGGCGATAATGTCACCTTCAAATTCGAGCTGGAAAACCTGAGTTGCGGTGCAAAAACCGTTAACTTCAGCGATACCCTGCCCGCAGGCTTGAAATGGGCGGATGATTCACTGGCAACAGGTCTGACATTGGCTGATACCAATGACTACAAAGACAGCCAGAACTTCAGCACCACCATTACCCTGCCACCCGGCAAGTCTTATCTGATGCTGGATGCTACCGCTGCGGCACAAGGCACATTCCAAAACCAGGCGGGCTTCACGGTCAATGGCAACCACTACCTGTCCGATGACCCGGCACAGGCAGGCGGTGCTGACCCCACCCCGGTGGTGATCAGTGCGCAACCTTACGCGACCGCTAACGTTGCCGTTTCCATGACAGCGGACAAAGCCACCGTGCCACAAAACGGCACGTTCACTTACACGGTTACGTTCAACAACACTGAAAGTAACCCGGTTAAAGTGAACTTCCGTACTGCACCTTGGGCAGGCTCCAGCTTCGTTGCCAACACTCTGACCAACAGCAACGGCGGTACTGTGATTGGTGATTACGCAGCCGAAAGCAACCTGCAAATCGTCGGCATGACCGTACCTGTGGGAACATCCACCCTGACCATCCAGGCCAACAGCAACGACCTGGCACTGGATACCCAGATGGTGACAGCGGCAGAAATCACCCCGGAAGACAGCCCCACGGCTTTCATGCCCAAGCCCCTGAAATCCAACACCACCACCGTGACTGTCAAGGCTGCGGTTGATGGTGACAGCGACAGTGACGGTCTGACTGACAGCCAAGAAGCCATTCTCGGCACTGACCCCAACCTGGCAGACACTGACGGCGACGGCAAACCCGACGGCGAAGAAGTCGGTTCAGACATCAACAACCCGATTGACACCGATGGTGATGGCAAAATCGATGCGCTCGAATCCAGCACCCTCGATAGCGACAATGATGGTGTGGTGGATGAGCTGGATGCTGATGACACCACTGGCGGCAACGACTCTGACAACGACGGTCTGACCAATGCCCAAGAAAAAGCCCTCGGCACTAACCCGCTGAAAGACGACACCGACGCTGACGGCAGAAAGGATGGTGATGAAGTCGGTGCTGACCCTGCCCACCCGATTGACACCGATGGTGATGGCAAAATCGACGCGCTCGAATCCGCCATTCTCGACAGTGACAATGACGGCGTAATGGATGAGCTGGATGCCGATGACACCACTGGCGGCAACGACTCCGACGGCGACGACCTGAGCAACGCGCAAGAAAAAGCCCTCGGCACTAACCCGCTAAGCGATGACACCGACGGCGACGGCAAGCTGGATGCAGTAGAAGTCGGGGCAGACATTGCCACGCCTACCGACACGGATGGTGATGGCAAAATCGACGCACTCGAATCCAGCATCCTCGACGCCGACGCTGACGGCGTGGCAGATGAGTTCGATGCCGACGACGCCAACCCCAACAACGACACTGACGGCGATGGTCTGAGCAACGCGCAGGAAAAAGCCCTCGGCACTGACCCGCGTAACCCTGACACCGACGCTGACGGCGAAAACGACCTCGCTGAAATCGGCAATGTTGCTTCCCCACTCGACACCGATGGTGACGGCAAGATTGACGCACTCGAATCCAGCATCTTCGACGCCGACGATGACGGTGTGGCAGATGAGTTCGACGCTGACGATGCTGACCCCAACAACGATTTCGACGCTGACGGCTTGAGCAACATCCAGGAAAAAACCCTGGGGACTAACCCCCGTAACCCTGACACCGACGGTGACGGCAAAATGGATGCGGCGGAAGTCGGTGCTGACCCTGCCAACCCGGTTGACACCGATGGTGACGGCAAGATCGACGCGCTCGAATCCGCCATCTTTGACGCTGACAATGACGGTGTGGCGGATGAGTTCGATGCTGAAGACGCCAACCCCAACAACGACACGGATGGTGACGGTTTCAGCAATGCAACCGAAAAGCTGGCGGGTACGGATCCCCGCGACTCCGACAGCAAACCCGCAGCCACCGATACCGATGGCGACGGCCTGACAGATGCGGAAGAAGCCGCCCTTGGCACCAATCCAAATCTGGCAGACACCGACGGTGACGGCAAAAGCGACAAGGACGAAGTAGGCACTAATGTCAACTCACCAGGGGATACCGATGGTGATGGCATTATTGACGCGCTCGAATCCGCCATCCTCGACAGTGACAATGACGGCGTAGTGGACGAACTCGATGCCGACAATGCCAACCCTAACAACGACTCCGACAATGACGGCCTGAGCAATGACCAGGAAAAAGCTCTCGGCACTGACCCGCTGAGCGATGACACCGACGGTGACGGCAAGAAGGATGGCGATGAAGTCGGTGCAAACCCTGCCAGCCCGATTGACACCGACGGCGATAGCAAAATCGACGCACTCGAATCCGCCATCCTCGACAGTGACAATGACGGCGTGGTGGATGAACTCGATGCCGACGATACCACTGGCACGAATGACACTGACAATGACGGCTTGAGCAATGACCAAGAAAAAGCCCTCGGCACTGACCCGCTGAAGGCTGACACCGATGGTGACGGCAAGAAAGACGGCATCGAAGTGGGCGCAGACCCTGCCAACCCGGTTGACACCGACGGTGACAACAAAATCGACGCGCTCGAATCCGCCATCCTCGATGCCGATGACGACGGTGTGGTAGATGAACGCGACGCCGACGATGCCAACCCCAACAATGACTCCGATGGGGACGGTCTCGGCAACATCAGTGAAAAGACCCTAGGTACTGACCCGTTGAAAGACGACACCGATGGTGACGGCAAAAAAGACGGCGAGGAAGTAGGTGCAAACCCTGCCAGCCCGATTGACACCGATGGTGACGGCAAAATCGACGCGGTGGAATCCGCCATTATCGACACCGACGGTGACGGCATTATGGATGAGCTGGATGCTGACCTGCCCGATGCCGACAGTGACGGTCTGACCGACGCGGAAGAAGCCACCCTTGGCACTGACCCAAGCAAGGCTGACACCGATGGTGATGGCAAAAACGACAAAGCCGAAGTGGGCGCAAACCCCAGCAACCCGGTTGACACTGACGGTGACGGCAAAATCGACGCGCTCGAATCCGCCATCCTCGACAGTGACAATGATGGTGTGGTGGATGAGCTGGATGCCGACGACGCCAACCCTGACAACGACAGTGATGGCGACGGCTTCCCCAACAGCGTGGAAAAAGCCGCCGGTAGCAACCCACTCGACCCGACCAGCAAGCCGGTGGACACCGACGGGGATGGTATTGCCGATGTGGTAGACACTGACGATGACAACGACGGTCTGCTCGACACGGAAGAAGCCGCCCTTGGCACCAATCCGCTGCTGGCTGACACCGATGGCGACGGCAAGGACGACAAAACCGAAGTAGGCGCAAACCTGAACGCCCCAGTGGACACCGACGGTGACGGCAAAATCGACGCGCTCGAATCCGCCAAAGCCGACAGCGACCATGACGGCGTGGTGGATGAACTCGACGCCGACGATGCCAACCCCAACAATGACTCCGATGGGGACGGTCTCGGCAACATCAGTGAAAAGACCCTAGGTACTGACCCGTTGAAAGACGACACCGATGGTGACGGCAAAAAAGACGGCGAGGAAGTAGGTGCAAACCCTGCCAGCCCGATTGACACCGATGGTGACGGCAAAATCGACGCGCTCGAATCCGCCATCCTTGACGCTGACAACGACGGCGTAGAGGATGAGCTGGATGCCGATGACCTTGCCCCGAACAACGACTCCGACGCTGATGGCTACGGCAATCTTGCGGAAAAAACCGCAGGCACTGACCCGCTGGATGCCAACAGCAAGCCCAACACTGCCCCGCAATTCACCTCCGGCAACAGCGTGGCTTATGGTGAAAACGGCACGGGTGTAGTCATGGAAGTCAAGGCAACCGACGATGGTTCTGTCACCTACACGCTGGACAACAGCGGGGTAACGGATAACGCCCTGTTCAACCTTGATCCGACCACTGGCATACTGACCTTCAAAGCCCCACCGGACTATGAAGCCCCCAAGGATGCCAACAAGGACAATGCCTACATCGTGGTACTAAAAGCCTGCGACAGCAGCAATGTCTGTACATCACACGTGATCATCGTGACTGTGACCAGCGAATCCGAGCCGGTACTGGAATACACTGTCCGCCGTGATGCCGGTTCCAACCGCTACCGTGTGTATATGCGCCCGCAAGCGACACCGAGCAACAACCTGAGCATGACCGGGCAAATCACCCTGAAAGTGCCACATGGAACAGGCGCAAACCAGTTTGCGGTCACTGACCTGAAGAGTGCTGTCAGCGGTGTGCAATGGGAACTGAATTCCCGTAGTGATGCGCCGACCGAGGCATTGGGAGCTGACTACCTGTCCTTCACCTTCTCACCCACCGGCAGCAGTGCCTTTGGATGGAAAGCCGGACAGGAAATCGAGGTATTCAGTTTCACCAACAACAGCGATTGCAGCGGCAATGTCAGCGTGATGGAGAACACGGATGCCTTCAACACCTTGCCAAACTCTGCCAATACTAACCCCGGCAACCAGTTCAACAACGTAGGCTGGGGGGCGGCGGGTGAAAACCACTATGTTGGCAATTACGGCTCACCACAGGATTGTAGCAATACCTCCAATGTCAAGATTGAGGTACGCGCCTTCCTGCAAGGGGCTTACAATAGCCTCGATGGCACGATGCACGACAAGCTGCGTAGCAAAGGGCTGATCCCTGATAACCAACCTTACAGTGGTGCACTTTGGAATCATGTCGGTACGGAAAAACTCAGCACTGCCGTCAAAGCCATAACGGGCAACGATGCCATGACGGACTGGGTACTGGTGGAACTGCGCGACCCGCTGTTGGCAACCAAGGTAGTGGCAGCAAAAGCGGCGGTCGTACAACGGGACGGTGACATTGTGGATGCTGACACAGGCACGGCAACGTTGGGCTTCAGCGGCATCAAAGCAGGTCTCTACCACGTCGCGGTACGCCACCGTAACCACTTGGGTGTCAACACCAAGTTGCCTCAGGTATTATCCAGTGATACGGCGAAGCTAGTAGACTTCACCTTACCAGCAACCATCACGTTTGGTCTCCATGACCGTATGGATGGCAAAACAGTGGCGCTGATGTGGGCAGGTGATGCCAATACCAGCAGCAGTATCATTGCTAACGGCATTGGTAATGACAGCAACCTGATCTTGGGAACTATCCTGACCCAGACAGGCAATGCAGACGCCAACGTCAACTACAGCTTGCAAGGGTACTACAATACCGACGTGAACTTGGACGGTCTGACCTTATACGCAGGCCCCAATAATGACATTAACCCACTGTTGGGCAACGTCTTATTACACCCAGGCAATGCCACTTTTGCGGCCAACTATGTCATTAATGGAGGGCTTCCCAAATAGTGGCAACTGAACAGTAATTACTAGGGGAGAATAGATCTCCCCTAGTCGTGAACATTTTGGGTAACATGTTTTGGTTACTATTGTTCACGGTTACACGATGTTACTGTTCACCTGTTGTTAAGATTTACACACTAACACTCTATTAGTAATTAATTTTAAAAAACACACTATCCCTCGCAAGCCCTGAAGGCTATCAGCCCCGACTGATAGCCTTTTTTTCGTCAATGCAATTTTTCCTGAATTTCAAGTCATTTTCCTAATAGTGTTATACTTATCGCCATGATTTATAGAGTAAGTAGTGCTGATGTTACCCCTACACACCATGAAGCCGGATCATAGCGCTGTACAATCAGAGTTAGAGCGCATCCTCACTAGCCGCTGTTTTCGCTCCAGCAAAGCCTTGCAAAAATTTCTGCATTATATTGTGACAGAAACCCTCGCAGGCCACACCGATCATCTCACTCAGCATTGCATCGCCGTACAAGGGCTAGGCAAAAGTACCCATTTTGACGACATCGACAATCCGCTGGTACGCATACAAGCAGGCCGTTTGCGCAAACAATTAGCAGACTATTACGCAACCGAGGGGCGTTTTAACGCAGTACGTATCACGCTTCCTACCGGCAGTTACCAACCGATTTTCACGAAACACCTACAGCAGAACAAGGCTATACCTGCCCCGCTTGAAGTTGACGATGGCACGACACAAGGTCCCAATATTGTCTGCATCCCCCGCAGTTTCATGACAGAGGCAAGCAGTGAGCCGTTCATCGTCCGTCTGGCTCATGATTATGTAGCAGCCTTGGCAAAATTCAGTTTTTGTCAGGTAACACTGGCAAACACATCGTGGCAGTCTGACATCTGGCAACAATCCGGCGCAGATTTCATTTTATTTTTTGACCTTTACCCCACCGAATCAGGCTATAGCCTCAAATGCAGTCTAGTGCATGGGTTGAATCGGCAGATTATATGGGGACACCATTTTCCATTGGAGAAAAGCTACCCAACACCGGCAAGCATTAACCCGATATTCAAGCGAATCGCTCACGATACCCTCAACTACGAAACAGGTGTGGCGCATCACTACTGGGTACGTCAGCAACTAGATTCAGGAAAACCCATTGCTGCCCAGCATCAGGTATTGGTTGCAGTACGCCAATGCTTATGGAAGCCATCTCCCACAACCTTTCGAGCCAGTTGGGAAACTTGCAGACGACGGATTGAGCAAGCCCCCAATGACGTACCAGCCTTATTTGTCTACATCAATCATTGTCTCACAGAATATGGCTTGAAATACCACGTCATTGAATCCGTTGAAACCAAGGTGGTTCATGCGGTGAATGCCTTGCTGGAACTGGCTCCCGCTAATGCTTATTCACACGCATACCACGCAGCAGCCTGCTTGTTTAACGGGGACAGCGAATGTTGCCAGATAGCCTTAGAAAAGGCACAGGCGCTCAACACACTAGACAGTTACCTGAATATTCACCTCGGTTTGATTTACATCGGCTTAGGTAAATGGCAAACCGGGGCGCAGCTTATGCAGGATAGCATCGACATCAGCCCAACCTACGCCAACTGGTATCACATTCCCCTGTCAATTTGCCATTATCGGGAGGGGCGTTATTTAACTCAACAGTCATAAGTTCTCCCCATTCCCCCAAGCAGCACGAAATCCCTTAGAGTAGGCGTTACCAGCGACCTATTATCCAAGGGACATCATGCTAGTTGATCTATACCAGAGCCTTCACCACTTTAAAAGTGAATTTTCGCGCCAGCGAGCATGGCTATTGTTTTGCGCCATCATCCTGAGCTTTTTAGCGGCGACCGAGATGAGCGGGGTCACGTCGATGTGCCGTTACTGGTTATCGGATGAACGGGGCTACCATCGGTTGCTCCATTTTTTTCGTGCCGGGTCTTACCATCCTGAGCGGTTACGGGCGAGCTGGCAGCGGTGGGTGTTGTCCCATGCGCCGCTGGTTGAGGTGGCGGGGCGTTTGGTGGTGCTGGGCGACCATACCCATGTGGTTAAGGATGGTGGGCGGATGCCGGGGGTCGTTTCCTTGCGGGAAACCTCGGAAACCCAAAGCAAACCGGACTATTTCCGGGGGCAGTGTTGGGGAGCCGTGGGGTTGTTGGTGGGGAGCCTGTCCGCCTGTTTCTGCCTGCCGCTGAGTTTGCAAATCCATCAGGGGTTTCGGCATTTGGGGGAAGAGGATGCTAACGACCCGACACTCAAACTGGGGACACGGGTGGTGCAGATGGCGTTGTCGTTTGCGCAGGTGAATGACCGCCCGGTGTGGCTGGTGCTGGATGCGTTCTTTGCCACGGCTTCGGTGTTCCGGCTGGCACGCTCGGTTTGGTCGGTGGCGTTACAACAACCACTGGTGCAGGTCATCACCCGCGCTAAAAAGAACTATGTGGCCTACTTCCCTGCGCCACCCAAACCGCCGGGAAGGCGTGGGCGGCAACGCCAGTACGGGATGAAGCTGGTGTTGTGGGAAGCCTTTGACCATGCTGATTTTTTCCGTGAAGTGACCCTGTGCATTTATGGCAAGGAGGAGTCGGTACGCCTGATGTCCCATACCCTGTGGTGGAAACCGTTAGGGCAGCCGCTGCAATTTGTCTGGGCAGTCACTTCCCGTGGCCCCATCCTGCTGATGTGTTCGGATTTGGTGCTGGACGCGGAAACCATCCTCACCCTGTACTGCCGACGCACCCGGATTGAAACCTTGTTTGATGCCCTGAAAAATACCATGGGCGCATTCCGCTTCCACTTCTGGAGCCGTTACCTGCCGCGCCATTCCCGGCGACCTACCGCCAATCGGCATCTCAAAGCCCCCCAAGCACAGCACCTCCCCACGGTGGTGGCCTGCTGGCAGGCAATGGAAACCTTTGTGTTGTGTGCCTGCATCGCCACCGGTTTGCTACAACTGTTTTCCCTCAAGTACCATGAGGGGCTTTGGAAGCAGCAGGTCTTGTATTTGCGCACCCGTTCCCGTGAATTGCCTTCCGAGAACACCGTGCGACAGATTTTAGCACCACTACTGGCACGGCAATTACTGCGCTCTCCCCCCAAAGCCTTCTGGTGGCGAATTAACGCGGCCGTCAACGGCGATGAGGACGATGATAGGCAAACATGAACCGCTAACAGCGGGAAAATACCCATAATCAAGGTGTTAAAACAGCAGTTCAGTAAGGCTGCTGCCTAACATCATGCTTGGTTTTGGGGGAATGTCACGACTGTTGAGTATTTAAAAGCCATGCAGGAAATTAACAAGGTCAGATTCAACCACCTCTGGACACCGCTGCTACGCACGGCATTTTATCAATGTAATCACAAGCTTGAACAAGGAGCGAAGGAATACCGGCAGTTGCAGAATAAACACCCTAATTTTGCGCAGACCAGTCGTAAACTGACACACGATTTCCCGCAACAAACGAACCGCATTATCCAGCAAATCTGGTCACACCTACCCCAGAACTTACGGTAACAGCCAGCCGTTACTTACGGGCGCTACACTATGCTGCTAGAATTTAAACCAGAGTCGTGCAGGACTCTGGTTTAAATTCGTCATAAAAACACAAAAATCCCTCGCAAGTTACAGCTACCGGTTCCCCTGTGTAGCTTTTTTTTAGCTCAAAAGATCAGCCTGTTGCCACGCCATGCTCGCGGGTGGAATGGAACTTGATGTCCGGCCATTTTTCCTGCGCCATTTGCAGGTTGATGCGGGTTGGGGCGATGTAGACCAGTTCCCCAGCATGGTCATAAGCCAGATTCTGCGCCGCTTTAGTCTTGAATTCCTCGAACTTCTTCTCGTTGGTAGATGTGACCCAACGCGCGGTTTGCACGTTCACCCCTTCAAACATGGCATCGACTTTGTATTCGTCTTTCAAACGTTGCGCCACCACGTCGAACTGCAACACACCGACCGCACCGAGAATCAGGTCGTTGTTATTGACGGGTTTGAAAAGCTGGGTTGCGCCCTCTTCGCACAACTGCTCCAAGCCTTTTTGCAGTTGCTTCATTTTCAGCGGGTCGCGGAGTTGCGCACGGCGGAACAGTTCCGGCGCGAAGTTGGGGATGCCAGTGAATTGCAGGTTTTCGCCCATTGTGAAGGTATCGCCAATGCGAATGCTGCCGTGGTTGTGCAAGCCGATAATGTCGCCGGGGTAAGCGTCTTCGACGTGTTCGCGGTCGGATGCCATGAAGGTGAGCGCGTCGGGGATTTTCACATCCTTGCCGATACGGACGTGTTTGACCTTCATGCCCTTTTCAAACTTGCCGGAACAGATGCGCATGAATGCCATACGGTCGCGGTGTTGCGGGTCCATATTCGCTTGGATTTTGAAGACGAAACCGGTGAATGGTTCTTCGGCGGCTTCGACTTTGCGGGTGGTGGTCGGGCGGGCTTGCGGCGCGGGTGCGTTTTCCACGAAACCGTCCAGCAATTCGCGGATGCCGAAGCTGTTTAACGCCGTGCCGAAATAGACCGGGGTGAGCTTGCCGTCGAGGTAGGCTTGCAGGTCGAATTCGTGGCTGGCACCTTTCACCAACTCGATTTCTTCGCGTAATTCGTCGGCTTGCGTGCCGAGCAGTTTGTCGAGTTCGGGGTTGTCTAGCCCTTGAATTTCGTCGTAATCCTGACGGCGTTCGGTGCTGGGTTTATAGAGAATTACTTTGTCGGCGTAGAGGTGGTAAATCCCTTTGAGACGTTTGCCCATGCCGATAGGCCAAGTAATCGGGGCGCATTGGATATTGAGGACGGTTTCGACTTCATCCAGCAACTCGATGGGTTCTTTGCCTTCGCGGTCGAGCTTGTTGATGAAGGTCATGATCGGCGTATCGCGCAGGCGGCACACTTCCATGAGTTTAATGGTGCGTTCTTCGACACCTTTGGCTACGTCGATGACCATGAGGGCGGAATCGACGGCGGTTAAGACGCGGTAGGTGTCTTCCGAGAAGTCTTCATGCCCCGGCGTGTCGAGCAGGTTAACGATGCGCCCGTCGTAGGGGAACTGCATCACGGATGAGGTGACGGAAATGCCGCGTTCTTTTTCCATCGTCATCCAGTCAGAGGTGGCGTGGCGACCGGCTTTGCGCCCCTTGATCGTGCCTGCAAGCTGGATTGCGCCCCCGAATAGCAGCACTTTTTCGGTCATGGTGGTTTTACCCGCATCCGGGTGGGAAATGATGGCGAAGGTGCGGCGGCGGGCGGTTTCGGTTAGGCGGTCGGTCATGGTGTCCACGGGCTTGGGCTGTTGGAAAGGGGGTGATTATAGCGGAAATTCCCTGCGTGCTACAGTATTCAAAAATGCTGGCATCACACCCACGGACTCACCAACACCAACCCCGGCAGAAAATCAAAATAGGTCACATTGCGCGTTGCCAGCACTGCACCATTAGCCTGCGCAACCGCTGCAATCAGCATATCCTCAATACTCATCGGGCGACCAACTTGCTTTGAATGCAGCGCAATAGCCACGTAAAACGATGAAACGTGGCAGGCATAATCCAGACAACGCCCCTCAAACATCGCAAACACTTCGACAGCCGCATCCGCCAAGTGCTGCTTGCGTTTGCCGTCTGCCAGCAATGCGATACCCCATTCCACCTCACCCTTGCTAATGGCGGAAAAATACAAATCCGTATCCAGTTGCTGATCTGCCCATGCCAAGACATTGGGTTCAGGCTTTGCCTTCATCAACTCGGAAATGACATTGGTATCCAGTAAGATCATGCCTGATCACCAGAAAAATCAGGGGCAGCACGTGGGCTAGAACGCACCGGCAACACTAAATCAACGCCCCCCGTCAACGCCATTACCCGCTGGTGTACACGTGTTCCAAAACCTTTTTGCGGAGTCTGTGGCGACAAAATTTGTTGCAGGATGCGGCGTACTTCCTCCTCCATCGACAAGCCATGTTGCGCGGCACGGATGCGCAATTGCGCCTTAAGATCATCATCCAAATTACGGATCGTTAGCATTGCCATAACGAATACCTCATACAGTGTGTGTATTAAACATTGTAGGCAACGCATTCATTGTATGCAATTTTTCCCGAAAATACTCCGCCGGAAAGTCATCCACCCGCACCGCATTTCACAGTATGCGCTGCTAACTAACCCGACTTGATTAGCTTGTGTACCGTGGGGGAAAGAATCGGAGGATTGAGAAGTGGTATCGGTGGGTGTAGGCTACTTTGATTATCGCCAGCAAGGCTGGCTCCTACAGGGGACTGTCATGGAAAATGCTTTAGAAGAACGCTTTATCAATATTTCTTTCCCTATCAGACGCGATATTTTAGCGTCGCTTAAGGAGGACAAGGATGAATTCATCCGGGACATCCTCTTCTCGTCAGCCCTGCTATTTTACCGCAAGCGCAAATTGTCGCTGGGCAAGGCCGCAGAACTGGCTGGCTATGCGAAGCTGGATTTCATCGAAAAGCTGCAACGGGAAGGGGAACCTGTGTTTGATTATACGGATAAGGAAATTGATGATATTTTTGCAGATGCCAAACAATTATGACCATAACTGTCTGTAACAGCACCCCGATCATTTCGCTCAGTTCGGTTGGCAGACTTGATTTGCTGCGGGATGTTTTTGGTGAAATCATCATCGCTGAAGCGGTTTATCGGGAAATCAAGGCAAAGCAATCTTACGGCTATCGGGAAATTGATGCCGATTTTATTACTGTATGTGCAGTACAGGATATGGCAGAACGCAGCCGTTTGCGGGAAGAGCTGGATCATGGTGAGGCAGAAACCATTCTTCTAGCAAAAGAGATACAGGCTACCAGAGTCATCATTGATGAAAACATTGGCTATGCTATTGCCCGCCGAGAAGGGTTGCATGTTGTCAGGACGCTATCGATTCTGTTGAAAGCGAAAGATGAAGGTTCAATTGTGGCAGTGAAGCCAATTCTGGATGAAATGATTGCCAAAGGTCGGTGGTATTCACAATCGGTTTATCTGGCTGTGCTAGAACGAGCGGGTGAAACTTGATGAAACACCATCTAAAAATTGAGAAGTCGCAACAACAAATATGGCGCTTTGCTAAATTCTCAAAGAGACATACTTTTCACTAACTCAAGACTGGTAACAAAAGCAATGAAAAATAGGAAAAGTACATATCAAACTCTCATATTGAGTATGATATTAGGAATATTGATTGGCCTAGCATTAATAAAAATCAACTCTATTTATATAGCATTTACACTCACAGTTCTAATCCTATTAACAAGCATAGCTCATAAGCAATCCATTCAATACAAAACAGAATCACTCTCTGCCATTTCAAGAAAAATACTTCTTAACATATTAAAAATGATAATAAATTTTAATATAAAACTACTTTATATTTTAATGGTAATGATGTTGGCATTACTTATTATTTTAGTGACAAAAGACATGGCGATACCAATATTAAAAGACACTATTACTTTAATAGTAGTTGTCATGTTGACTACTTTGTTCTCAATCTTATTTTTGAACCCCATAGCACAAAGATTAGGATTAGTCGATAATTTCAACAAAGACAGAAAATATCACAGCGGATCAATTACATTAATTGGAGGAACATCAATTTATATTGGCATAGTAATTGGTGTTTTTTTGTTTATGACACTTGATTCTAACTCTCTGACCTATCTTGTGTGTAGTAGCTTAATTGTTGTCCTAGGGGTAGTTGATGATGCAAAAGATTTGTCAGCTAAATTCCGATTGCTCGTACAAAGTCTGGTGGCTGTGCTAATGTGCGTGGGGAGTGATAATTACATTCATAATCTGGGAAATATTCTAAGTTTTGGTGAGGTGAATTTGGGAGCACTGGGCTATGCAGTGACGGTATTGGCGGTCATTGCTGCTATTAATGCCTATAATATGATTGATGGTATTGATGGCTTACTTGGAACTACCGCACTCGTGACATTTGTTAGCATGGGTTTCCTATTCTTCCTAAGTGCCGATATAACAAACATGAAGCTGACTTTAATCTTAGCTAGTGCGTTAATACCTTACTTAATTTCTAATTTGTCGATAAATCAGAAATTATTGCCAAAGATTTTTATGGGCGATACCGGCTCAATGTTGATTGGATTTACTGTGGTGTGGCTGCTTATCCAAGGATCACAGCCACAGGCAGAAGGCAAACTGAGTTTTTCCGCTACCACCGCCTTATGGCTGATTGCTGTTCCTTTGATGGACATGGCGAGAGTGATCATCGTTAGACTCATTCATGGGCAATCACCCCTAAAGGCAGATCGTACACATCTTCATCATATTCTATTGCAACTCGGGCATGATAAGCGCATGGCACTTTTGAGAATTTTCACTTTATCGGCATTTTTTGCAGTTTTAGGTATAGCAATGCATGTTGGTCATTTTCAAGATGTTACTAATTTCTTAACCTTCCTAATGGGTTTTGCACTGTATTTCTGGCGGATTAGGACTCTATCAAAAAGACTCTTATAAATATATGTATTATGGAAATAATTACAATACCAAACAAAATACCTAGTATTATTTGGCTTGCTTTATCAATTGACCAAAAACCATCATCACTCATGCCACTAAAACCAGACGATACAAGCTGCTTCTGTGTTTCAATAGACAAATCAGCCCAGGAAAATGGAAGTTCAATACCTAACGGCTTTTCATTTTTTGCGGGTACTATTGAACTCACAACTTGACAGGAATATGGCTGCATTCTACTTTCAACAACCTCTGAAAGATCGGAATTACACCATAAAGCATAAATTTTTTTAGCCGCTTTTTCAGGATCTATCCACATTTCTAACAGAGCAATATCTAACTCCAATAGCTTTTGTCTACGTGAATCAGACCAAGGACGATGAGGAGTCTCCTGCTTTAACAACTGAACATTAATATCAACATTACGCTTTATCCAAAAGTCTAAAATTTTATAAAAATCATTGTTATCAATTAATGCCATTTTTGAAAAATCTTGCATCAAACTCATTCTACTCTTTTCAAAATCTAGTCCAAAGCTAGTTTTCTCAGCATATCGCTGTAACTCATCATAAAACCATATGCAATTCAGTTTCAATATCTCATGCAAAGCTCGTATTTCATCCTCCATAACTTGGCGTTCAGGTAATGAACATGCCACTGCCAGACGATGTAAATCATCAAATATATTTAAATTATTTACTTTAGCATAATGAATTTTACCAGCAATCCAATCTCCTATTTGATTTGGCAATAAACATCTTACTCCATCATCAGCAATGAGCTTACATATATCTAACCCATGAGAATCACAATTAACAAATGCTAAATTATCCATTTTAGAAATCGCCTGAAAAGCTGCATCTCTTCCTGATCGCATCCACAATAAACTATCAGAATCACAAAAAACCAATATTAAATCTGAATCATTAAAATGTTGTTGCCTTGCTGATAATGACCATATAACCTCGCCTCGTTGGTTATTCACGAAGGATAGACCCCCTCGAAAATACCCTCTATCAAAATGGATATTCATGTTTTTTAATAATATTGAAATTTCATCTACTAAATTAAACAGATTAGAGTTTTGACTAAACTGATCCTGCCATAACCAAAGCTTTTTTTGATGAGTAGGATGATTGAAACAAATAGCTGGCATACCCTTTATCGCTGAGAGGCGAACAGTCTCATCCATACTTAATGATGCAGACAAATCATTATTAATATAGCATTCAATTTCCCACTCAATCTTTTTTCTTGACGTAGCATCAAGTAAATAGGTTTTCAATCCATTTGTTACGGGTGGAATAAATGATTTACCGTGATGATTAATTTTAACAAGCATTGCTGGTTCTATGTTTATATTTTTATAAATTTTTAAGCTCAAAACAACTAAACATATCAGACTCAACACCAACAATATGAAATCAATATTATTCTCAGTATCAAAATTAGAAACATTATTTACTGGTTGTACTATATTATTCTCAAACATCCCCCATCCACTAAAAATAACGAAAAAAACAACTGTCAAAAACACAAGAATATACAGACTTTTATCTTTAGACTTTTTTTGTTTCAAATCCATGTGATGAGTTTTCACCTCTTGTCCTAGGGTGCTACTCGCATCAATAATTATTTGGTTATCATACATACTTACAGAGGCATTCATTTCGTATGGAATCAGTTGATCGAATACATTTTTTATAATATCAAACTGAAATTCATTTTTAGCCAGAACAGATTGCAGAACACTTAAAAGATCTATACGTGATAAATGCGGCATTCGAGAGAAAATTGCTTGCATTTTTCGTACTTCAGATAGCCCAACATACACACCTCGTAAACGTACATGTTCCAAAAAAACCTCCAGACTAATGTTGTATTGCATCTAGCCTCCTAGAAATTGATAATCATCATAATCTTTAATCAAACAAGCAAGCGCTGGTAATAGTTTCAATGGCACATCGTCTTTTAATTGATTAATTTTAACCCCTTGTGCTGACAAAACACTTAGCCATAAAAGTAATTCTGCTGCTCCTGGCTTTTTACTTAATTGTGGAATACTACGAATTTCATAAAATCGTCTTAATGCTATATTCTGTACACTTTGATCTAAATAGGGAAATGTACTCTGCCAAGCAGTCATAATATCCAACAGCAAATCTTTAGTTAAAACAATATTAAACACTATACATCGACGCAGAAAAGCATCAGGTAAACGCCGCTCTCCATTACTTGTAATAATTGTAATAGGAGGCATTCCTCTGCGGGAAATATATTTCCCACCATGAAATGGATGTTCAAATTTATTTTGATCTAACTCTTGCAATAAATCATTTGGAAAGTCGCGTGGTGCTTTATCAATTTCATCAATCAACAAAACACACTCACTCTCACACTCATAGGCTTTCCATAAAACCCCCTGCTTCAAATATTTTGGCTGTGAACGCCAGTCAAACTCATTATCATATAATACATTCTCATCAGCTTCTGTATACTTAGCCAAGTAAGCATCTCGCAAATAAGCTACTGCATCAAAATCATATCTCATGTCTGCTGCTTTACTATTAGAATGAACTTGGTAAGCAAACAATGGGATTTTAAAAAATCTACGAATAAACCATGCCACCTGTGTTTTTCCTGTTCCAGGTTCTCCTGTTAACAATAAAGGAACTCTGGCAGCTAACATAGCATTGATTACATTCAGTAAATTTTGCGAAGGTTGAAAACGTTCGGCGGCACTATCTAAATCACGTTGTTCCACAACAGAGACACTGGCAGCTAATGCTTTCAATTTATCAGCAAGATGCTCCTCATCATGTTTTTTCCAATCCACTGGTTTATTAATAATATTAAAAAAATCATTCATTTAAAAAATACTCCATATAATTACATTGATATTGCTGCCAAATCAGATTCACTGTTCCATCAAAAACCCCATTAGTTTTAGAAACAACCCATTGCGCAAA
The DNA here is from genome assembly GCA_029972225.1 of Candidatus Thiothrix putei. Taxonomy (NCBI): domain Bacteria; kingdom Pseudomonadati; phylum Pseudomonadota; class Gammaproteobacteria; order Thiotrichales; family Thiotrichaceae; genus Thiothrix; species Candidatus Thiothrix putei. The sequence goes on along the minus strand of CP124756.1, from coordinate 1,162,031 downwards.
TCCCCACGAATCGACATTGAAATCTTTTAATCTTAATTCACCCCGCCAATAACCTTGATTAGCATCAAGAAAATCACTAATATCACCAGCATCTAGCCTGCCAAGTCCCTCTTTGATAATAATAGGCTCAATAGAAGAGCCTTTTAGATTACGAAGATGTCTTAAAGCATTGTTTCCCAATGACTGTACATCCTGTACACTTTTCTCATCCTGTACCTGTATACAAATAGCATTTAACAAAACCACTTCATCCAAGCTAACATGAGAGAAGTATTCATTTATAACTCTTCCCAAAACCTTTATCCACTCAGACACTGAGGATTCTTGGCTCTTATTAATCAATAAGAACCAATTTAAAAATACACAACATTTTTGTTCATTCAAACCTCGTTTTTTCAATTCATGTTTAATTACTTCTTCAGCATTTGGAAAACGAAATAATATCCCCTGAACAATAGCATCATCTAGCATATTGTAAACATATTGATCTAATGAGTTAACATATTTACCGGAGCCATCAATATCTAAATTAAAATAAAATTGTATAGTAGGAATACTATTTTCTCTATCTCCCCACTGAAGTCGATATTGAACTTGTGCTGGTACGTCATGCGGACAAGCATTTACATCCCCCGTCACAAGATAAGCACTTAGTGAAATACGCTGAGATAAGTGTGTAGAAACCACACTAGCCACATGATGTTTTAATGATTCACGTCCTAATATAACCTTCAATAATGCAGCTTTTAATATAAGTGCGTATTTGTTTTTATGATCAACTACTTGAACCCAAGGGCTTCTTCCAGTAACCCACACAAAGTTATGCACACCAAGATTATCCTTATTGGTTTCTTTTAATATCGAATCAATAAAATCTCCATTTTTAGATGAAATTTTATTTAATACTTTTTCAAAATCCCCATCAAAATCTCCTGATTTTTTATTAGGTCTAGATGTGGTTTGAATCCACACTATTCGAGAAGACTTTATTAATAAAGAAGGATAATGACTTAGACAATCACCGATTAAAAACATTACTACAACTGGAGGCTTTTCTAAACCCTCTATTAACAAACCAAAATACTCCAAAGAAATAGAGTTCTCTCTGTCTATACCATAATCCAACTCTAGAAATACGCCATTAAATCTTGAGAACACATAAATCAAATCAGGTTTATGAAGCTGCAATTCACGCTTCAATGCGAACGGACTAGTAACACGTGGTATTACATGAATATTTAAATATGCCTCAAAAAAGCGTTGAACCAGTGCATAATGTCGGTCACCTGCAATTTCATGTCGCTGGTGAGACGGAATAACCAACAACGGTGTATTTAGCGTAAGACTGAAAAACTTTGGGGAATAACTGCGGACTGCACCTATCTCCACTATCCAGCCTATTTCTAATAGTGGAACTCCAGTTTGCGGATGCGGCAAACGATGCCACGGCAACAGGGCAAGCTCAGGGTCATCGGTCAGGATGCGCACCCGACCTTTGATACCGTCTATTGCTTGCTCACCCAATAACCAAATCGCCAGTGGTAGCAACTGTTCCGGCGTAGCGTCGATACCCGGCAGCCCAGCACAAAACAAAGTGCTGATATTGCGCCCATCATCCTCTGCTTGTAGCTCATTACCCCGCCTCGTCAGCACCCACGACAACCAAACATCATACCCCTCACGCTGCTCCCTTGTAGGAGCCTGCCCCGCAGGCGATTCTTTCCCTGTTTCAATAAAATCAGAAGAATCGCCAGCGGGGCTGGCTCCTACGGGGGAAATATTACCGAGGGCATCCATGATGATGGCATCCATCTGTTGCACATCATCATAAACATATTCACGGTAATTGAAGGTACAAATGGCTTGTGGCAATTCAACTCGCCCGGAATGCGCCCCCGGATATACCGGCAAAATGGGGAAACGCTTACCAAGATTTTGGTCATTTAGATGACGGTCAAGAGCAATACCGATTTCATACGCCACATAAGCCCGAATTGGCTCACGCGGCATGAACAGCAAAAACGCGCAGGTATCCGGGTGATTGATATTCGCCGCAAACTGATTGACATACTGAACACCATGCTCAAGGTTAGTTTTGTCCAACCACACTTGCAGGTTATGAGCTTGAGCTAATGGACGCTTTACCAATGCCTCAGCAAAACGCATTAATTCCGGCTTGTCGGTGCTATTGTGGCTTAGAAAAATATAACGAGGTTTGGTCATGTAGAATCCAGCATCAGGTTTTGTCCCTACCGCTGGATACTATCAGCATATTCGCAACACTCCCATGCCTAATCACCGGCAAAATCAGGCGCAGCACGCGGGAGAGAACGCACCGGTAAAGGCAGATCATCCGTGAGTGTATTCAGCCCTGAATATTCTCTTTTCCGAAAATACTCCGCTGGAAAATCATCCACCCGCACCGCATTCGCCGTTGCCCGCCGTGCCGCCAGCAATTTTTCCACGCTAAACTTATCCAGCAGACCTTTCTCCCCTGCCTCCACAATCGCCGCTGCGACCGTATGCGCCACCAATTTGCCTTCTTTCATCAGCTTGCGTAACTGCTTTTCCAGCGTTGCTGCTGCCAGTGTTTTATGCAAAGCATCCTCAATCCGCCCCATCCGATCCGCCGGGTCGTTGGTAATGTAAATCCCCGCCGTCAAACGGTCGCGGGTGGCAGAAGGCTCCAGCGCTAACCGCGCCACTTGGTGAATCAAGGTATCATTCGGTGGGCTAAACGGCTTGCCATACGGGAACATCAAGGTACGCAACGTTTTCGCCAGCCAAGGATGCGGTAAATTATGAAAGGCCGCTAACATCGCCTGTTGCGCCCGGTGAATCGTCAGTTTGCAAGCGTATTCCATCAATGGCACATCGGCTTCCGGCTCGCCCTCCTCCTCAAAATGCTTGAGCACCGCCGAACACAGGTAGAGATTGGCAAGAATATCCGCCATGCGCCCCGACAAACGTTCGCGCCGTTTCAAATTCCCCCCTAAAGACAGTGCGGCATAATCGGCGAGTAAGGCAAACTGGCTGCTCAGACGGCTTAAGTGACGGTAATAATGGCGTGTCAGTGGCGAACCCGATACCACAAAACGCGCATTGCTCAACCCATACCACACACTACGCCCCAGATTACTGGCAAGGTGTTTGACATGCCCCATGAATGCCGTATCGAATGCCGCCACATCATCCGCCTTGGCAGCCTGAATTTCCTTCAGCAACCAAGGGTGGCAACGCATGGCTCCCTGCCCGAACACAATCAGCGAACGGGTGAGGATATTCGCGCCTTCCACCGTAATCCCAATGGGAATCGACTGGTAAGCCCGCGCCAAGTAGTTAGAAGGCCCCATGCAAATGCCCGCCCCGCCGGAAATATCCATCGCATCATTGATCAGCCGCCGCATCCGCTCGGTCAACTGGTATTTCAATAAAGCGGTGATGACGGCGGGGCGTTGCCCTTGGTCAATCGCGGTGGCGGTGAGAATACGCCCCGCATCCATCAAATACGTGTTACCGAGAATACGCGCCAGTGGCTCTTCCACCCCTTCAAAATGCCCAATCGGCATTCCAAATTGCTGACGAACCCGTGCATAAGCGCCGGTATAACGCGCTGCCACTTTCGCAGCCCCCGTTGACAGTGCAGGCAAGGAAATACCACGCCCTTCACCCAAGCATTCCACCAACATGCGCCAGCCTTTGCCAGCCTGTGCTTGCCCACCGATCAACCAATCCATGGGAATAAAGACATCGCGCCCGTAATTGGGGCCATTTTGGAACGGAATATCCAAGGGGTAGTGGCGCGTGCCAATCACCACACCGAGGTGATTGGTGGGAATCAACGCCACGCTAATCCCCAGCGTTTCCTTATCGCCCAGCAAATGCTCAGGGTCATACAATTGGAAAGCCAACCCCAGCAACGTCGCCACTGGCCCCAGAGTGATGTAACGTTTCTCCCAATTCAAACGAATGCCCAACACCGCTGTTTCGTCATTGAAATCCTGGCGGCAGACGATCCCGCTATCAGGAATCGAACTGGCATCACTCCCTGCTTCCGGCCCCGTTAGCCCGAAACATGGCAATTCACGCCCATCTGCCAAACGTGGCAGGTAATAATCCTTTTGCGCCTGTGTCCCGTATTTCAGCAACAATTCAGCGGAGCCAAGCGAATTGGGAACCATCACGGTGACGGCAGCCGTCACACTACGGCTGGAAATTTTCATGACGACTTGCGAATGAGCGAGTGCGGAAAAGCCCAAACCGCCGTACTCCTTGGGAATAATCATGCCCAGAAAACGTTGTTGCTTGATGAAATCCCAAATATCTGGCGGCAGGTCGTACAGTTCGTGCGTGATTTGCCAGTCATCCAAACGGCGGCACAGTTCTTCCACCGGCCCATCCAGAAAAGCCTGTTCCTCAACCGTTAATTTGCTAATAGAGAGATCGTGCAAACGACACCAATCCGGCTTGCCGGAAAAGAGTTCGGAGTCCCACCAGACGTTGCCGCTGTCCAGTGCGTCCTGTTCCGTCTGCGAGATTGGCGGCAATTGCTGTTTCATCAGGCGCATAACGGGGCGACTGAGATACTGCTGTCGGTATTTTGTTAGCCAACTCATGGGAATCCTCCTTATCTTGATGCCAAGGCAAAGTACGGTACGCCGGTTCGTGACCTGTATTCCATGCCGGGTATTTGATGACCGTAAAGTAGGGTGAGTAGTCAAAATCGCTGGGCGTAATCAGGCGGAAATTGCGCTCATAAAAGCGTACTTCATCTTGTTGCGCGTTATGCACAATCGGCAGAATGGGGTAATGCACTTGCTGGAAACACCGCGCAATCATGCTGGAACACACAATGTGCGTCGGTTGCCCCGCATTGTGTTGAAATAAACTCGACCGCCAGCAACGCGGCAAAATCGCATAGGGGAAAATAAACCGCGCCAAATCCAATAATTGGCGCACGTCATAACCCATACCAAGGTGTTCGATCCCGAAATTCACCACCTTATCTGCATCTTGCCATGTCAAACTCGCAGGGCGGCAAATGCGTAAATGCTCTTTGCGATAATGACGTAACGGCGTCACCACCGTACCTTTGCCAAGCAGGGATTCGATTACCAATGGCTCACTCAAATCACCGTCATAATAAGCAGCAAGGCGAGAACGCGCTTTGGGATCACGGATGTCATTCAGCCGCCCGACGTATAAAGCGGCATGAGTCCAGGGCGACAGCACCACGGTTTGGATAACTTTGCTGACACGCGATTGCCCCGCAAACAGAATAACGTCAGCCGGACGGATTTCACGTTCGAGGAACTCAAAATTACACAGGGCGCTGAAGTCTTCTTCGCGGGGGATGGTATTGAGCCACTCAATACCTCTATTCCATAACCAGTCGGTGAAACGCATAGCTCACTCCTACGGTGTTCCGCAGGCACAGGCTAGAAGAAGTGCCTGCTGGAATACGCTGTTATTGACATATACTACAATTCCATGCTTATAGATGCTATTGACCTGCAAATTAGTGATTTAATTCCCATTTAGCATAGAAATCAGACAGAAAAAAGTAGTGAATTCGCGGCGAGTAATAAAATCAACGGTATTCCACCAAATCCTCTAAAGTCTGCCGCAACTTCGGCGGCTGTTCACCCGCACGATAACCAAACGCCACCACCACTGCCACACCGTACTGACTCGTATCAACACCCAACAACGTTTCCACTCCCACTTTCGAGAAGCCTTCAATCGGGCAAGAATCAATCCCCAAACTTGCCGCCCCCGTCATCATGTTCGCCAGCGCGATATAACACTGTTTGGAACTCCAAGCGAAGGTGTTCAAATACGGCTTTATTTCGCTGTCATTGTGCGCCGCATAACGTGCCAAATACGCCTGCTCGGCATCGGCGGGCAAACCGCGCCGCCCAAACAAACGTTGCACATACTCACTGTACGGCTCGACCGCAGCAGTTTTCGCCAGAATCACCACCACATGGCTGCTTTCGGTAATTTGCGGCTGATTCCAGCAAGCTTCGCGCAATTTTTCACGCAATTCCGGCGTTTGTACTACCACAAAATGCCAGTGTTCCATCCCGAAAGATGACGGCGACAAACGCCCGAACTCCAGAATCTGTTGGAACTCATCCGCCGGAATCTGGCGATTCGGGTCGAACTTTTTACAGGCATGGCGGAACATCATCGCTTGCAGGAATGGCTGCATGGTTAAAACTCCTTAACTTAAAACGGTTCGCTAAATGCGCTACAGTATAGCCACAGCGTCATACAAGGAAATAGGATAATGATAACGGGATTGTTCAAAGGCTTCGGCTACGTGTTTAGCGGGCTATCACTCATCACACAAAAAGGCATCCGCCCGTTTGTGGTCGTGCCGCTGCTAATCAATATCGTGTTGTTTTCTGGCGGTATTTGGCTAGCAAAATCGCAACTCGACTACTGGATGACACGTCTGCTGCCCAACTGGTTGACATGGCTGGAATGGTTGCTGTGGCCTGTGTTCGCCGTGCTGATTTTCTTCGTGGTATTTTACGTGTTTTCCATCGTCGCGAATATTCTCGCCGCCCCCTTCAACTCGGTACTAGCAGAGCGGGTAGAAGCGCGTCTTAACGGGCAACCCGTCCCCGAATTTGAAGGCTACAAAAGCCTGCCCGCACTGATCGTGCGCACCTTCCGCAGCGAACTCGGCAAGCTGTGGTACATGGGTAAGTGGTTCATCCTGCTGCTGATTATCACCGTGATTCCGGTAGTCAATATCATCGCACCCGTGGCGTGGACGCTGTTTGGCGCATGGATGCTGGCGATTGAATACGCCGACTACCCGATGGGCAACCACAACTTATTTTTCAAGGATGAGCTGGTGGCGTTGAAGAAAAATCGCGGCGAAGCGTTAGGATTTGGGTGGTTGTTATCGCTGATGACGGCGATTCCAGTGCTGAATTTCTTTGCCATGCCCGTTGGGGTTGCGGGTGGCACAGCGTTGTGGGTGAATAGGCTATCTCAGAACCGACAATAAAGCATAGAGAGTAAGCCTGATGCCGCATCCCTTGTGGCTATACCACACAGAATGCGGCAGCCCCCATCATAATGCGGGTTCAAGCATTTGATCCGTTAGGGCTTGGCAATCAAACAAAGCTCGAATACGGTGTTGCGTATCTTTATAATTTAATCCACCAGCAGGATGCTTGACACATCCTACATAAGTCGAGCCACCATCATTACGCTTATAAATGAAGGTTTCATAATCATTAATATCCTGTACTGAGCGATTTAAATCAGGCAATGCCCCGCATAAAGAAAACCCAAAAGCAATACAAAAATCGGGTTTCAACTCATCTAAAACATTAATGAATAGCTGCTTTGCCTCTTCCCACTGCGGGCTAGTGGGTCTCATCCTTGGCTTGTCACCAACGAATCCTTGAATGTAGTTATAGAATGCCACGGAATTCCAGAAATCAATCCTTTCCTTATCTGATACATCCCAAGAAGCATTCTTCATCAGCATTGATACAGCAATTTTTAAAAAGAATGCCTTGCCTGCACCATCACCATTCTGTATTCCATACCAGTCCACAACATTTTGGGTGTATTCTACGGTTTCTTCGTCATCATCTGCACCATAGTGAGATTCACCTAAAATCAGAATTTTCCGCCCATGAAAGATTCCGCCATTATGGTAGACTTTTCCCACCCAGGGATGAAATGTTAAATTTTTCATATTGTTATCCATTATTTTGGCGATTTTTTTACTGGCATTAAGAGTATCGCACCTTACAAACCCAAGAAAAGGTAAGCCGACAAAAGGCACGGATAGTAAGCCACTCATTGATTCGTGACACCATTTACATCATGGCGTACATTTTTGTATAGATTTCATGTTTTTCTGGGTCAGCGTTGACAAAAACAATCCTCAGTTCTGGATTGTCCCGATATTTGATTGCCTGCTGCAAAGCAATTTCGGTCGCCTCTTGCAGCGGGAAATGGTAGATTCCCGTCGCAATGGCGGGTATGGCAACACTGGTTATACCCGCTTCGACACAAGCGTTAAAAAGGTTCCGGTACACTTGTCGAAGCATATCAGCCTCACCCTTGTTGCCCCCCATCCAGCGCGGCCCACAAGCGTGAATAATCCAATCGACCCCCTCCAGTTGGAAAGATGGCGTAATCACCACATCACCGACATGGCGCTTGCCCAATGTTTTGCAGTGGTTTTCCAACTCCCTGCCAGCCCGCTTGTGTATCAGCCCACATAACCCGCTGCCTTGTAACAAGCTGATATTGGCAGGGTTAACCATTGCCATTGCGTTTATGTCAAAAATACTGCCACACCTGATTTCAATCATCACCCCCCCTGTAGCACTGTGATCTGATGACTTAACCATGCCATCAACTGTCAGTGTTGACCAGCCAAGCGTTCTTGCGTGGTCAGCGCAATCTTATTCCGTAAGTAAACCGGCTGCGCCTCTTCCGGTGCGGCTGCCCTGCCCGCTTGCCACGCAGCAACAGCTAATGGCAACATAAATTCAGCAGCAGGTAGCGACTCCGTATCCACCCCACTGAATTTATCGCCAAACCGCGATTGCAAAGCATCTGCATACGCTGACCAACCGTGTCCAATCGCAAACCATTCCGTCGTTGCAGGCAATGGCGCATCCGCCGGAGCGCACACTTGCTCCACACCCTGTAACTGCATCAAACCATCTTGCAACGCATATTGCCCCCAATATACCTCACCCATGCGAGCATCCAGCGCCGCCAACACCTGCGTTGCACCGTGTTGCATATACGCTTGCTGCGCCAATGCCGCCAGCGTAGACAACGCAATCACCAGCTTATCCGCCGCCATCGCCAAGCCTTGCGCCACGCCTACGCCAATACGAATGCCGGTAAACGCACCGGGGCCACACCCGACGGCAAGCGCATCGACCTCCGCCAACCGCAGCCCCGCCGCCGCCAGCACTTTCTCCACCATCGGCAAAATCAGTTGGGTATGCGCTCGTGGGGTCAGTTCAAATTCGCAAAAGGTCGCACCATCCGCATACACAGCAGCAGAACAAGCTTCGGTTGAAGTATCAAGGACTAGTAGTTTCATTCAAATTTCCAGCAAAAAAACGTTCCACGATGTCTAACTTCTGGGTACGCGGCATACGCGGCAAACTGTCCAAAAAAGTCTTACCATAACTGCGCGTCCGCAAACGGATGTCGCAAATCATCAGCACCCCGCGATCCTGCTGGTCACGAATCAGCCGCCCCACGCCCTGCTTCAAGGTAATCACCGCCTGCGGAATCTGGTATTCACCGAACGGATTACCGCCGCGTTTGCGAATACTGTCCAGCCGCGCCTCCATCACCGGATCGTTGGGGGCAGCAAACGGTAGCTTGTCGATAATCACGCAACTCAACGCTTCACCGCGCACATCCACGCCTTCCCAGAAACTCGCCGTACCTAACAAGACCGCATTGCCCAACTCGCGAAAGCGCTCAATCATATCGCGTTGCGGCGATTCCCCTTGAATCAGCAACGGATATTCAAAACGGTCTTGCAACAATTCCGCCGCTTCATTCAACGCACGATAGCTGGTGAACAGCATAAACGTGCGCCCTCCGCAGGCTTTGATTACTGGAATCGCCGCTTCCACCAACGCGGAAACAAACCCCGCATCCTGCGGTTCAGGCAAGCCTGCCGGTAAATACAGCAACGAGTTATGCCAATAATCAAACGGGCTATCCAGTTGCAAGGTCGTCGCCGTATCCAACCCCATACGCTGGTTGAAATGCTCAAACGATGACCCCACCGCCAACGTTGCCGAGGTCATCACCCAGCTACACGGCAATTCATCCATGCACTTTTTGAACGGCACAGCCACATCCAACGGGGTCGTGGTAATCGCAAAGCCACGGGTAAAGGTTTCAAACCACTGCACGGTATCGGGCGGCGGGTTATGCAAGCGCCCCAGCCGTGCCCGTTGTTCCAGCAAACGCTCGTAACACGACTGCAAGCCTTTGCTCCGTTCTGCCGCATGTTCCAGCAACGCCGCCAAATCAACCAAGCAATCCTGAAGCGCTTGCATGTGCTGGACAATAGCAGGCTTTTGGCTGATGCGTACCCACGGTGCACGCTGCCCCGGTATATCCATTGCCAGCCGCAAATCCAGCACTGCCTTTTCCAAACGATCCAAATGATCGCGGATTTGCGGCATATCCGAAGCATCTGCCAATACCTCTACCAAGGTATCACGCTTCCAGTCATGCAACTGGCGGCTGCTAAACGTATCACTGAAAAATGTTGAAGCGATTTCCGGCAATTGGTGTGCCTCATCCAATACCACGACATTGGCAAGCGGCAATAACTCCCCGAAACCCTCTTCCTTAAGCGCCATATCCGCAAAAAACAGATGATGATTGACCACCACCACATCGGCTTCCTGTGCGGCTCGCCGGGCTTTTACCACGTAACAATCCTGATACTCGTTGCACTCTGCGCCCAAGCAATTCTCAGTGGTAGACGTAACCCGCCCCCAGATTTCAGCATCGTGTGGAACTGCGGACAATTCAGCAATATCACCCTTGCCGGTCAATTCCGACCAATCACGAATCCGGTGCAACCAAGTGACACTTTTACGGTCAGGCAAACGCCCTTCATCCAAAGTAGCTTGCAGACGATGCAAGCACAGGTAGTTTGCACGTCCTTTCAGCAAAGCCGTCTTGACCGCACTTTTCAACGCCTTGCGTACCAAGGGCAAATCTTTGTGGTAAAGCTGATCTTGCAGGGTTTTACTGCCAGTGGAAATGATCACGCGCTCATCACACAACAACGCAGGCGCAAGGTAAGCAAACGTTTTTCCAACCCCAGTACCGGCTTCAATCACCGCAGTGCCTTGCGTTTGCATCACGGTTTGCACCGCTTGCAGCATCGCCTGCTGTTGTGGTCTGGCTTGAAAACCATCAATCAGTTGTGCAAACGGCCCGGATTCACCCAATAAATCCGGCAAATCCAGTCCCGTTGACAGCGTGTCTGACGAACTAATTGAGCTGCTCCTGGTAGGCTTTTGCTTTACTGAGCATATTGACGGCTTGATCATGGTTGCCTTGGCGTTCATTGATTGTTGCCAATTTCATCCATAAATCTGGATTGTCAGCTTCAATGCGCAAGGCTCGCTCAAGGGTATCCGCTGCTTTGTCGAGATTACCCTTAGCCATCTCAGAATCAGCCGTTCTCATCAAGGCTTTGACCGCAGGTGAAGACGGGTAAACCTTAGGGGTTAATACCTCCACAACCTCAGGTGCAGCAGCACTTGTATCCTCAGGCTTAACGACAGGCGCTGGCGGCGTTGGTGGATGGCTTATCACGGGTTTGCTCACCGGTGCAGATTGCGTAATCACCGGTGATGCAGAAGGCTTAGGTTTAGCGGGTACAGGAACGTTAACAGGAGCCTGCTTCACCACCTTAGGCGGAATCACCACTGAGCGGCTACCATAAACGCGATCTTGCAGCACAGTCGGGTTAGGTGAACAAGCAGACAACAGCATGGCTAACAAAGCCGTGAATGCTACGGAACAACGGGGGTTCAGGGTCATATTTACTCTCATCGCATCAAATTATCGATCCAACCGGAGGGGTCAGGCCGTCCTGTAGGTGGTGCAGGCACTGGCGCAGCAGCAGGCGACGCTGGCGTACTAGGCACAACCGGCTCCACAGGTCGCGGCGGTGCACAATAATTGGTTTCTTGGGGCTGTGTCCCTTTGATAAAGGGGGTTCGCACCGACTTACCGCACGCGGGATTAAACCGTAATCCGGTAGCCTGATCAACATCAACCCAGACCAGACGTGAGGAACTGGCGACTTGCAGCGGCTTAGTCGGCAAAACTTTGAATAAGTCTGACCAGACTTTCAACGCCCCTGTACCGCCAGTCATATTAGTAGGCTTGTTATCGTCACGTCCCACCCATACGGTAACGACATGCTGACCCGAAAAGCCTGCAAACCAGCTATCTTTTTTGTCGTTGGTTGTGCCCGTTTTACCTGCCACTTTTTTCCAAGCAGGCAACGTCGAAGCCAGTTCTTTCGCTGTTCCTTCAACGGTCACACGGTGTAAGGCATAAGCCAATAAATCGGCGGCTTCCGGGCTGGCGACTTGCTTGACAGTCAACGGGTAACGGGTTAGCACCTGACCACGCGGATTCATCACACTGCGAATCGCTTTCAGTGGGGAATAGGAACCACCCGACGCCAAGGTTTGGTACATTTGCTGCACATCAATCGGTGCCATTTCCAATGCTCCGAGCAAAATGGAAGGATAAGCCGGTATTTCCTTCGCAATCCCCAAATCATGCAGCGTTTGCACAATAGTATCCAACCCAACTCCCACGCCAACCCGTACTGCCGGGGTATTACGTGACAGTGTAATGGCTTTCAGCAAGGTGACGGCTCCCATGTTGGAACGGTCGTAGTTTTGCGGTTGCCAGAATTTCTTGGAACCCAGTTTCACCGTCACAGGCCCATCGCTGATACGTGTCGCAAGGTTGTATTTTTTGGCGTTCTGCAATGCTGCTAAGTAAATGGCGGGCTTGACCAAGGAACCAATCTGACGTTGTGCCGTTAAAGCACGATTATACCCCGCATAACGGACATCCCTGCTGCCCACCAAGGCCATCACTTCACCGCCCTGGACACTGCTAATGATCAGCGCCCCATTGAGTTTACCCTTCGGAATACGCTCAGCACGTTCCAAACGCTGCACCCGATTTTGCAAGATAGTTTCAGCCGTTAACTGCACAATAGGCTCCATTGCAGTAAAAATCATCAAGCCTTGGCTACGGACATCCTCTTCCTTGTAATCACGCTGCAACTGTTGACGCACCAAATCCAAATAAGCCGGGAATGGGCTATTGCCAGAAGGTTTTTTCTCATTGACACCCAACGGTTGAGCCAGAGCTTCCTGATACACAGCAGGGGTCAACACTTTTTCATTAAGCATGACCTGCAATACCAGATTACGCCGCGCCAATGCCCGATCAGGGTGCAAACGGGGGTCGTAGTAGCCCGCTCCCTTCGCCAAACCAATCAACAAGGCAATTTGGTCAGGTTTCAATTCCCAAACCGGGCGATTGAAGTAAAACTGTGCTGCCAAACCGAAACCGTGAATCGCACGGTCGCCATCTTGCCCCAAATGAATTTCGTTCAGGTAGGCTTCCATAATATCTTGCTTGGTGTAGCGCATTTCCAGCAGGAAAGCCATGGTGGCCTCCTTGAGCTTGCGATGCCAGCTACGTTCGTTGGTCAGATAAAAGTTTTTTACCAACTGCTGTGTCAGGGTACTGCCCCCCTGCACGGTATGGCCTGCCTTGAGGTTAGCAACCAAGGCACGGGCAATCGCCATCGGATTAACACCTTGATGCTCGTAAAACTTTTTGTCTTCAACAGCCACCAAACCACTCAGCAACAGCGGCGGAACATCTTGTTGGCGCACCAATACCCGGTCTTCATTTTGACGCGGGTAGAAATTGCCGATCAATACCGGCTCCAAGCGCATAAGATCCAGCGGGTTTTTACCATCAGCATAAGCGAGCGTTGAAATCTTGCCGTCAGCAACACTCACATTGATGCTACGCGCAGGCTCCTTGTCATCCGCAAACTGGAAACCACGGGTATTGATCACAAACTTGCTGCCTTGCCGCTGGTATTGCCCGGTTTCAACAGGTTTATCAACGGAACGGTAATTAAGTAGCTTCAATTCTTGCTCTAAGTGATCGGCAAATAATTGCTGCCCCTCATAAAGATCTAAAGGCCGCGCAAACACCCGCGCCGGTAACTCCCAACGCCGTCCTTCAAACTGCTCTCGAACTTTTTCGTCCAGCTCCAAGGCGTAGACAATCCCCAATAACAAACCGAGTACCAAGGCGACCAATAGCAGGATACGAAACACCCGCCCAAACAGTGTCATAGCAAACCATAACCCACTGAAGAAACGCCGCAATGCCGATTCCTGTTTTACTTCCTGACTCAAACTATTTTCCTGCTATGCTTATATTTTCGGGTCATATATAGAGACAAGGCATGTCCTCACCTACATCCGACACTCTGTGGGCGGCGATGCGTAACCCCGCATTCTACCCCCATACAACACACAATATACAAGTAATTCACACCCACATATCGACCATTTTCCTGACCGGCGAGTTCGCTTACAAGATAAAAAAGCCAGTCAACTTCGGTTTTCTAGACTTTACGCAACTGGCAGCCAGGCAACATTTTTGTGAAGAAGAAATACGCCTTAACCGCCGTCTTGCACCACAACTTTACCTAGAAGTTGTCCCCATTGTACAGATAGGTAATACTTTCCAACTGGATCCAGCAACACTGAATGCCGGTAGCACTGTGGTCGAATATGCTGTCAAAATGCGGCAGTTTGATCCCACTCAACAACTGGATCGCTTGCTATCCGCTGGTTTGTTGGCTGTAGAACAAGTGGACAACATCGCCACCCGACTCGCCCAATTTCATCAGCAAGCAGAGGTTGCACCAACAGAAAGTCCGTGGGGGAAACCCGCTAATATTCTCACACCCATGCAACAAAACTTCACGCTGTTGCGTCAGCAATTATCTGACACCGCACTTCTAAGGCGCCTGAGTCTACTGGAAGATTGGACACAACAGGAATATTCCCGTTGCCATGCTCACTTATCCCAGCGTCAACAAAAAGGCCATATCCGCGCCTGTCACGGTGATTTACATCTGGGGAATATAGCCCTGATTGACGGTGAAATCACTTTTTTCGACGGTATTGAATTTAGCGAGGCGTTACGCTGGATCGATACCGCCAGTGACTGCGCATTCTTGTTGATGGATTTAGAAGACAAGGGTAAGCCCGCATGGGCAAACCGTTTGCTTAATATCTGGCTGACGGAAACCGGGGATTATGCAGCTTTATCCATTCTGCGTTTTTACAAAGTCTATCGCGCCATGGTACGTGCCAAAGTCCATGCGTTGCGCCTCACTCAAGTTGAAGATGCCGCTGCACGTGCCGATTGCTTACACCATTGTGTTAACTACCTGAATTTGGCTGCATCCTATACTCAAGCAAGTCATCCCGCGTTGTTGATTACACATGGCTTAAGCGGTTCTGGCAAATCGTGGGGCTGCCGTCCCTTGGTGGAACAACTGGGCTACATCCAATTACGTTCGGATGTGGAGCGCAAACGCCTCGCTGCCATGCAAGCCACCGAGAATTCTAGCGCAGGGTTGAACCAAGATCTTTACAGCGATGACATGAGCATCCGCACCTATGAACACCTAGCGGAACTGGCAACGCTTGCCCTGCAAAGCGGCTACTCAGTGGTCATTGATGCCACTTTTCTGTCTATCGAGCAACGTCAGCGCTTTCGGACATTAGCCGCACAACAACACGTGGCGTTTCTGATTCTGCATTTTAGTGGCACACCCGCCCAACTGGCAGCAAACATTACGCGCCGCCAACAAGCAGGCAATGATGCCTCCGATGCCGATATTGCTGTGTTGCAGCAGCAATTAACTCATTACAAACCATTGCAGGATAATGAACCTTATGTAACAGTTCGTTTCAATGAAAGTTTACCGTTAGCGAGGATTCAAGCGCTGCTTGATTGCTCAGAAAAACATGGAGTTGAAAATGCACCTTAATCCTTTGTCAGTTTGCCTGATGACAGCCCTTTTCATTAGCCTCATCGGCACCGCTCACGCCGATACCAAATTAACCTATACCGATACAGGGTTTGCCCCCCAAGAACGCCAAACGGTCATCCAGATTCACGGCGATAAAGTCCGTATGGGGGAAGTGGGCAACGACATTTATTCTTTGTATGACGACAGCAAAAAAACCCTGTACACCGTCAACACCAAAACCAAACAATTCATTGAAACCACGCCCGACAAAATCCGCGAACGCATGACCAAAGTGGTCGAAATGCAAAATCAGTTCAAAGAAGAAATGAAAAAGCAAATGGCTTCTATGCCAGAAGATCAGCGCAAAGCCTTAGAAGAACGCATCCAGCAAAGCGAAGCAGCCATGAAAGCCCCTGCTCCTGCGATTAAGTTAGAAAAAACCGAGCGCAAAGAAACCATTCAGGGCATGGAATGCACTATTTCTACTGTCAAAATGGATGATAAACCAGTACGTGATGTCTGTATTGCAGGCGCTGGCAGCATGGATCCTGCCGATCACAAAATGCTCGTCACCATGTTTGAATACATGGATGGCATTGCGGTTGAATCTGCTAAAGCACAAGGCATGACCCCACCCTCCGAAGGTTCTGCCAGCCTACACCGTGAAGGTCTAGCTTTACGGATTCAGGCACTTCCCGAAGGGCCGCGTAGTGAACTTAGCAATTTATCCAAAGAAGCACTGGTAGATGCTGATTTCAGCGTCCCCACTGGTTTCAGCATCTTTGAACCTGCTGATGCTCCACCGCCACCAGCAGCGGCTGCACCAACACCGACAACTGCCCCTGCACCAGCTCCGGCAACCACAGCACAATAAGTCTACACATGGCACACATTAGTCGTAGTGCATTAGTACCGTATAGCGCGGCGCAAATGTACCAACTGGTTGATGGCATTAAGCTTTACCCGCAGTTCCTGCCATGGTGCAGGACAGCGGTTGAACACCAACGCGATGCCGATCAAGTAAAAGCCAGTATTGAAATTGCCAAGGGAGCAGTGAACAAGCAGTTCACCACCCTCAATCGCCTGCAAAAAAACAAAACCATTGAAATGCGTCTGGTTGACGGACCTTTTCAACACTTACACGGTTTCTGGCGTTTTGATGAGTTGAAAGCAGGCGCGTGTAAAGTTTCACTGGATCTCGACTTTGAGTTTTCCAACAAGATTATTAGCCTTGTCGTTGGCCCGATATTCAACCAAGTCGCCAACACATTGGTCGATTCTTTTGTCGAAAGAGCGAAGAAAGTTTATGGAAACGCTTAATACTCTTCATATTGAAGTGGTTTACCCCCTGCCTCATGAGCAATTACTCATGAAAGCACAAGTGCCAGAAGGCAGCAGTATCCGTGAGGGTATTCAAGCCTCCGGTATTTTGCAGCATTACCCAGAGCTCAATCTTGAAACACTGGAAGCGGGTATTTTCGGCAAACTCGCCAAATTGGATACCCCCTTACGCGAACGTGATCGCATCGAAATTTACCGCCCCTTGATTGCTGACCCCAAAGCAGTGCGCAAACAGCGTGCCGCCGAGGGCAAAACCATGAAAAAAGGTGAAAGCTAATGCACGGCATGGTTCCCCCTGATCCATCGGGTGAAGGCGTTTCACAAACGGCCTACGCCACGGTTTACATGCCCAAATTCAAAGCCAGCCGCAACCGATTTCCGGCCAGTTGCATTACATTGTATGCAACCGCGCAGGAAGCCGTTGACGCAGCCCGTCATGATGACAAACGTTTTGCCGCCATGGTGCAAGGTCCCTCTAAATCTTCTGAAGGACAATACATTTTTTACTTGCGGCAGTGGCTATAACACCAGCGTTTATTTAGGTTTTACCTGAACAGGTACCACCTCATTACGAATGTCACGCACCACACCATTTTGGAAAAACACTGTTAAGCTACTACGCTGTACAGTTCCATCGGGTGATTTTAGGTAAAACACATAGTCCCAACGGTCTTTATGGAAATCATCCACCAGTAATGGCGTCCCCAGTGTATCCTGTACTTGCGCAGCACTCATACCCGGCTGCACCAGCGCCAGCTCCTCACGGGTAATATAATTACCCTGCTGAATTTCCATTTTGTACGAACTACAGCCGCCTAACAACAAAACGCTGCTAAGGGTAAGTGAAATGATAGGCTTTATCATGTTAGTCTTGCATTGTCCAAAGTAAACATGGGCATCATAATAGACTATTCACGATGGAGAGTGCAGGGTGGAAGAAAAGGATATTAAACGTGCTGGATTAAAGATTACTCAACCGAGAGTGAAAATTCTTGATCTATTGAGCAGTGCACACGAACATCACCTCAGTGCTGAAGACATTTATAAGTCGTTGCTGGGTAATGGCGAAGAAATCGGGCTGGCTACCGTTTATCGGGTACTGACCCAGTTTGAGGCGGCTGGCTTAGTTAATCGCCACCATTTTGAAGGCGGGCAAGCCGTATTTGAACTCGCCACAGAAGAACATCACGATCATATGGTCTGCATGAAAACCGGCAAAGTCGTCGAGTTCTATGATGAAATTATCGAACAACGCCAACGTGAAATCGCCAAGCTGCATAACTTCCGCATCAAAGACCATTCCTTGATTATTTACGGTGAATTTTCAGAAGAGGAGAATCAGGCATAGCGCCTACCTCAGGCTAATACGAACGCGGGTCCCAGAAACTGTCAGATTAGGACTGATAACAATCTGTGCACCAATACGCTCTGCGCGTTTACGCATACTCGCCAACCCTTTACCGGGTTGGTCAGTGTCGGCAATACCGCGACCATTGTCAGCAATTTGCACGAAACTACTGCCGTCAGCTTCCATCCCGGTACTCACCGTGATCCGATCCCCGCCGCTGTGTTTGATGCTGTTGGTAATCGCCTCTTGCACAATACGCAACAATTGCAAGGTTTTTTCCGCACCGAACCCCGTTGGGGTGTCAATGTCATCTATCACCCAGTGCAATTCAAACCCTGCCTGCTTGATCTTGCGCCGATTGCGACTGCGGAACATTCCTAATGCCGTGGTAATGTCTTGTGAATCGAAATCCAGTGAATCAATGACCAAGCGCAAATCGTTAAGCGCATCCTGAATGTTTTCCTTAACCGCAGGTAATGCCGCATTGGGCTGTTCTAACATCGCCAAGGTGGAAACCAGATGCCCACCAAAACCGTCATGGATGTCACGCATAATACGCTCGCGCTCGTCCACCACCGCTTTTTCCTGCTCCAGCATCCGCATTTTCTGGTAATTGGCCGCTAAGGCTTGCTCACGTTCATCCACCAACTCCTCCAGATGGTGAGCGTAATACTGGGTTTCACGCAAACTCAGCACAAAACGCCGCACCAACAAAAAATACTGGCTCAGCAGTGTGAACAAAGCCGCAATATGCAGCAAGTACGGACGTGTCAGTTCTGCATTATCAAACACCCAAATATCATGAATACCAAAGACCAACATCGCAAAGCCGCAAAGCACAAACAACAAACGCTTGGTAGTTTGCTGCTCCCAATACAATTGCACCACATACGCCAACACCAAAGCGAACAAGATGACCAATAGACCGTACCAAACGCTATGGTAGCGTGCTTGTGCGCCAGATTCATAAGGCAATAAAAACAACGGCAACGCCAGTAACAATGATGCTGCCCATAAGTAACGCAGTGAGCTGCTATACGGACGTTCCCCTTTTGCCCCCAACGGCATGTAGTAATAGATCATGGTCATGATCGACAGAATGCTCAAGCCAATGGTGAAAGGAATCAAGGCTGCCCATAAGCGATCACTGACCGGAATGTCACGAATGAGGTGATTGGTACTGTGTATTGCCCACAGCGCCGAGCCAAGCGCATACCACAGGTATTCCTTCCGATGCGGATAAAACAGCCAGATGCTACTAATCAACAAGGCGGTAATCAGCAACACAATAGCGACCGTTTTGACGACCCCCTGACGCATCAGGTTATTGTATTGCCAAGCGGTTTCTAAGGCGGCGGCGGGGCCGATGTAGGCATTAGCGACCCTAGCAGCGCCGCGTGGTGCTGCCAGTTCAAAGTGCAAATTATCACCGGGAAGCATGGCTCGCTGGTGCAGACGGAACAAGAGTGGGCGGTGTTTATTGCGGGCAATGGGGGTTTCCATGCTGCCGCCTGTACCGACAATATCACCATCCGGGTAACGCACCACCAGATTCTGACTCACATTGAGGATCAGTAACATCGGCTCATCAAGCCTGAGAATAGTATCCGGAATACGGATAGTTCCATGGGTACGCGCTACTCCCTGCTCATCCACACGAACAGCGGCTTGCCAACGTGGATCAGGTGCAAACGTCAGATGATCCAATTGCAGGCTGAGCCAATACAACAGCAACAGGTAAAGCGGCAACCACCAGAAAATCCGTAACCGCACCACGCTATTCACAGCAAATGCCTTTTCACTGCTTCGTGAACCGCTTCAGCACGGGTAGTAATGTGTAACTTGCGGTAGATACTTTTAATATGCGACGTGACGGTGTGGTAGGAAATGTGTTTGAGGTCGGCGGCTTCCTGTGCGGTATAACCTTTGGCAATGAAACGGAGAATGTCTATTTCCGATTTTGTCAGTTTGACCTCATCCGCTTCGGGACGAAGACGCTTGAGCAGGTGGCTGGCAACCGCCGGGCTGATGGGCGCACCGCCTGCGCACATTTGCTGGATAGCTTGCACCACTTCCATCGAATCATCATCTTTGAGGATATAACCCGTTGCACCGGCTTCAATCGCGGTAATAACGTGTTTTTCATCACCAAATACGCTGATCACCATAACGTGGGTATCCGGGTATAACTGGCTGCTTAAACGAATCAAATCCAAGCCATTACCGTCCGGCAACCCAAGATCGGTGAGTAACACATCAGCCTGTTCACTGTGAATGACACTGCGGGCGCTGGTGGCATTGCTACACGCCGCAATCAGACGAAACGCAGGGTCAGTCGTAAACATGGTCATGAAACGGTTGAGGACTAACGGATCGTCTTCCACAACAATGATGCTAATGGGCTTGCTCATAGTAATGCGGCTTGGGTAGTGGCTGATCATTTAAGTCTAGCTGAGTTTAAGCATTCAGCAGCCCGGTTGGTTATCACGCATACTAGGTATTTTTCTCGACGCGCATTTCACTAGGATGGGGGATTCGCTCTCCACCAAACGAATGCTATTGTTATCCATACGAACAGCGTGTATTGGGGAATACAACAATCTGCACCTTGACCGCCACATGGGTAACTGTGTGGCGGTTTTTTTATGGGACAGCCGTAGCAAACACCTCCCTTAACCTAGGGATAAGCCGCCTGAAAAATCCCGTGTTTGCGTCATTTTTTACCTCGCTAAAGCAACCGATAATGCAAGGGCAGGTCAACCTGCACCTTTCTCACCACTAATGCGAGGGCTTTCCGAATGGACTTACATCATGTGATAGACATTGCCCGCCCGGCATTGTCTGATTATTTGCTGAAATACCTGCGTAGCCGGGTAAATATTTTAATCGTTGTGGATAACGAAATCAGCCTGTCACCGGGGGCAAATGCCTTCGGGATTGAGCGCGTGATCCGTTTGCTGCGTGACACATCCGTTGGTTGTATGCACTTCCAGGTCGATGTTGGGGTACGTTCCAATGTACCCTTTAGCGTCGTTGCCAGTCCCGTTGGCACGGCGGCTAAATACCTGGGGTTTCGCTTTGACAGCACGCTGCCTGCCGGTGGGCGGGTGATTGATGCGTATGATGAGGTGTGGTGCTTTGGCTTCAAACCGGACAATTTCGGCGGTTCTGATGCAAATATCACCGCACCGGGCGCGTTACCTGCCAGCAACGCCGAATTAGCCGTGCTGACCACCTGGATGAATAACCGTAAAGGCGGAGTATTTGCCACTGGCGACCATGATTACTTAGGGGCTTCCATGTGTCACCGCATTCCGCGTGTCGGCACTATGCGAGCCTGGACAAATGCGCAGGGCGTACCACCGATTGGTACAGCGTTGCGGATTGATACCAATCGCCCTGCCAATGCCGCAGAAATGGCAGGTACAGAAACCATTGAATTCGACCGTCAAAGCGATGCAGTACCACAACCTATTCAATGGAAGGCGTGGTTATCCTTCTCCTCTTCCCCTTTGCATATCCGCAAACGCCCGCATCCGGTATTGTGCCACCCCACTTTAGGCCCGATTGATGTGATGCCCGACCATCCTCATGAAGGGGTGGTGTTTGATCATGTGCCACAACCCGATGTGGGGTTTGAAACAGTTACCATAAAATCTATATAAATCTATTCAAACTTTATCATTTTGGTTAGGTTTATAAAAGCGTAGTGCCGTTTATCCGTAAACGATAGCAGCAAAAGCACGGATGACTAGACAACTATCACACCGTGCTGCATTCTGTTTGCCATGATCATCAGCCACAAAATCCGCCTTGACCCCAACCATAAGCAAGCGACGTACTTGGCGAAAGCCGCAGGCACAGCACGGTTCGCCTACAACTGGGCGTTGGCAGAATGGCAAACCCAATACGCCGCATGGAAAGACGATAACACCCAGCCAAAACCCAACCAAATGGGCTTGCGCCGCCAATTGAACGCCATCAAACGCGAACAATTCCCCTGGATGCTGGAAGTCACCAAAAACGCCCCGCAAATGGCAATTATCCAACTCGGCGTAGCCTTCAAAAACTTCTTTGCGGGACGAGCCAAGTACCCGCAATTCAAAAAGAAAGGTAAAAGCCGCGACAGTTTCACCCTCACTAACGACCAGTTCAGCCTTGACGGTTGCCGCATCCGCATTCCCAACCTTGGGTTAGTACGGATGCGGGAAACGTTACGCTTTTCCGGTAAAATTCTCTCTGCCACGATTTCCCGCACCGCTGATCAGTGGTTCGCCAGCATCACCGTGGACACCACCTCAAACCACCTCCCGCCTGCCAAAAACCAAGGCACGGTAGGGGTGGATTTGGGCGTATCTGCACTGGCAACCCTATCAACGGGGGAAAAAGTGGTTGGGGCGAAGCCGCATAAAGCCTTGCTTTCCCGCCTAAAACGGCTCTCGCGCAGCCTGTCCCGCAAGGTCAAAAGCAGTGCCAACCGCCACAAGGCAAAACAAAAACTGGCAACACTTCACGCACGTATTGCCAACATTCGCCAAGACAGTTTGCACCAACTCACTACGGATTTAACCCGCCGTTTTCACACCATCGGCATTGAAGATTTGAACGTGTCGGGCATGGTGAAAAACCGTCATTTATCCCGTGCCATCAGTGATATGGGGTTTTTCGAGTTCCGGCGGCAACTGGAATACAAGGCGGGAATGCGCGGTGCGGTGGTCGTGGTGGCTGATCGGTTTTTTGCCTCCAGCAAAACCTGTTCTGCTTCTGGCTGTGGGCATAAAGTGGAGAAGCTGCCACTGTCGGTACGTGAATGGACTTGCCCCGTTTGCGGTGCAGTCCATGACCGTGACGTAAATGCCGCCAAGAATTTAGAAGAATACGCCGTGAGTTACACGGTGTCTGCCTGTGGAGGGGAAGGCTCTGGTCTTGGGCGCAAGCCGAAGACGAAACCAGCCCCCGTGAAGCAGGAATTCAACACCATGACTACTTTTAGTTAGCTATAGGTAGATTTGGGTAGGTTTGAAATAACGGTTAGCGGCTATCACCTTGGGCAATAACTACAATTTCGGGGCGGGGGTTACGGGAGCAGAATACCCCACAGCAGGCGGGGTACAACCCCTGCCGATGGTCATTGCGCACGGGACAACCTTAGCTGACCCACCCTTGCAGCATGAAAAAGGGGATTCACCTGCCAAGCGGTTTGCCATGATCAATGTGTATGACGGTCATCGTGCCAATGTCGGGCGGGTAGCGACCGATTCCACCTGGCATCACTGGATGAATATCAATATCACCCAAATCGAAGCGGCTGGCGGCGCTAACTGGGAAAAGATCAAACGCTATTACCTGAATCTGGCGGTCTGGTTAGCCCCACCGGAAATTCCGCGCCATTGCTTCTTCTTCCATACGCTGGAAAGCCTGTATTCTTACCCCGGCATTGAAGAATTCCACCCCAAAGTCAATCTGTTGGATGCCGGGCTGGTATTCCGCAAACGCTTAATCGGATTGTATGGCCCGTGCTGGGTCACACAATTCGTGTTCGACTGGCTGGGTCTGTTAGACCTGAAGTTGCGGGAACGCTTGATTGAGCGCTACCTGTTGCTGCCCATGCCTAACCGCCCGATTCCGCCCCGCCCTGACCCTTGCCTGAGTTGCCCGCCACCGGAACTGTTCGAAGCTGTAATATTGGGCGGTGCTATCCGGGCGACGTCAGCCGCCCTGTTCGCCAATGGCGGTGGCTTAGAAGCTGGGCTAAAACTCATGCTGGAAATGAAGCCAGAGCGCTTGGAAAAACACCTGCTGGAAGGGACGGCTGAAGGCTTGAAACAACTTCAGGCACTTTCCGCCAAGTCTTGCGAGGAAACCAGACACTTGTTTGGCTAACCAGCAGCATTAACAAGGCGATACAGTGGGGGCAAGGTTGCCCCCACTACTTTTACCCGTCGTCTACTTATTGTTTTGCATTTAGCTGGCAGGCGGGTATAATCTCGCGCTTTACTCAATTGTGGATTTGAGACAGATTTGTATGCCTAGTGTAAAAGTACGTGATACCGAACCTTTTGAAGTTGCTCTGCGCCGTTTCAAGCGCACCTGTGAAAAAGCTGGCGTTGTAGCTGATGTCCGCGCCCGTGAATTCTATGAAAAGCCTACCTCGGTGCGCAAGCGTATGCGTGCTGCGGCTGTTAAGCGCAACCTGAAGCGCATTTCCCGTGACCTGAACCGTCGCGTGCGTCTGTTCTGATATGAGCCTCAAGGCACAAATCACCGAAGACATGAAAACTGCCATGCGTGCGCATGAAAAGGCGCAGCTTGGTGTTATCCGTCTGATTCTCGCTGCGATTAAGCAGCAGGAAGTGGATACGCGTGCCGAAATGGACGATACCGCCGTCTTGGTGGTGTTGGACAAAATGTGTAAACAGCGTCGCGAATCCATCCGCCAATACGGTGACGCAGGTCGCACCGATTTGGTCGCGCAGGAAGAATATGAACTGGGTATTATCCAGACCTACCTTCCGCAACCCCTCAGCGTCGCCGAATTGGATGACCTCATTCAACAAGCGATTACTGAAACCGGCGCGACATCCGTGCGTGATATGGGCAAAGTCATGACGTGGCTAAAACCCAAAGCACAAGGTCGCACGGATATGGGGCAAGTGAGCGGACTCATCAAAACCCGTCTCGGCGGCTAACACCAGCCAATCTTTTACGCATTCAGGGGTGTCGATATGACCGAACTCAAAAACGACCGTTTCTTACGCGCACTCCTGAAACAGCCAGTCGATACCACGCCCATATGGATTATGCGTCAAGCTGGGCGTTATTTGCCTGAATACCGTGCTACCCGCGCCCGCGCCGGTAGTTTCATGGATTTGTGCAAAAATGCCGATCTTGCCTGCGAAGTCACCCTGCAACCGCTGGAGCGTTACGCGCTGGATGCGGCCATCCTGTTTTCTGACATCCTCACCGTTCCTGATGCCATGGGCTTAGGCTTGTACTTCTCGGAAGGCGAAGGCCCGCGTTTCACCAACCCCGTGCAAAGCATGGCGGATATTGAAAAGATCGGCATTCCCGACCCCGAAGGCGAATTGCAGTACGTAATGAATGCGGTACGCACCATCCGCCGCGAACTCGACGGGCGTGTTCCCTTGATCGGTTTCACCGGCAGCCCGTGGACACTGGCGACATACATGGTGGAAGGCAGTTCCAGCAAGGAATTCGCCAAGGTGAAGGGCATGTTGTATGACGACCCCAAAGCCCTGCACTTGTTGCTAGACAAGCTGGCAGACAGCATTATCCTCTATCTGAATGCGCAGATTGCAGCCGGGGCGCAAGCCGCCATGATCTTTGATACGTGGGGCGGTTCGTTGACACCCACGACTTACCGTGAATTCTCCCTGCGTTACATGCAGAAAATCGTCGATGGCGTGACCCGTGAAAACGACGGGCGCAAAGTTCCTGTCATTCTGTTCACCAAAGGCGGGGCGCAATGGCTCGAACCGATGGCGGATACCGGTTGCGATGGCTTAGGGCTGGATTGGACGATTAATATTGCCGATGCTCGCGCCCGTGTGGGTGACAGAGTTGCGCTGCAAGGCAATATGGATCCTTGTGTGCTGTATGCGTCACCGGAGGTGATTCGTCAGCAAGTCGCTGATATTCTCGCGAGTTACGGGCAAGGTTCCGGGCATGTGTTTAATCTTGGGCACGGGATTCACCAGCATATTAACCCCGAAAATGTCGGCGTGCTGGTAGATGCCGTGCATGAATTGGGCAAGCAATACCACACCGCTGCCTGAATTACAGAATGCCTAAACGCTGCGCTTCCATCACACACGCCAACCGATTGTGAACCGCTAGTGCCGCAATTAGTTTGGATACGTGAATCTTGACGGTGGATTCGGCAATGTCCAAGGTATCTGCCATCTTGTCAAGTCCCGATAGATCATAGACTTTCTTTTTGAACAAATCTGGCTTCTTTTTCTGCCATTCCTTGAGCGCTTGAATAGTGGTTTTGTCTTCCTAGCCAGCCGCAAACTGCCCGAATGTGTACCCGCCACCGAAGAAGAAACCGGCGCACCACCTATCGAAGCCGACACCGTACAAATCGTGCAAGTGCTTCCTGCGGCGAGTAATATTGGTTTTCATGATGTCGCCCCCATGACCCTTAGTACCATCAATGGTGAAACCTTCAGTAGCTGGACATATTTTCAATCTTTAGTCAAAGATGGCTCACAAAAAACCATTGTATTGGAAAATGAAACCAGTTATCAGGTAGTTATTAATCGTCAATTGGCAGAGAAGGAACACGACGCTTTGTTAGAAAAATACCGTATCCCCAACACACAGCCAGACGATCCGGCTGAAGAAGAGGCAGAACCATGAGCTGTGTACTCCCTCCCGTCTGCGTATTTTGTCAGCACTTCTTGGAAGATGACCCTGACCGAGAGTGCCAAGCCTTTGTGGAAATACCAAGCGCCATCATGGATGGCAAATGCGACCATACCGAGCCATACCCCGGTGATAACGGCTATCGCTTCCGCTTGGTTCCTGAAGAATTAGAAACAGTGAATTCAAGTAATAAGTGCATAACCCACCAACTTTTCGGCCTCTATGCCGGATAGTTCTCGGAACACCTCGTAAGGTGTCTTGAATCCCAGACACTTCCTTGGTCTGTTGTTGAGTTTATGTACAGCCTCCAGTACCTGTCGGGTGGTCACGTCCAATAGCCCCATTGCCTTGGGGAAGTATTGGCGTAACAGCCCATTGGCGTTCTCATTTTGCCCACGCTCCCACGAATGGTAGGGCTTGGCGAAATACGTTTCGCACCCAAGGGCTTGGGCAACTTGCTCATGTTTGGCAAACTCTTTGCCGTTGTCGAAGGTGAGCGTGTGCACCCAATCCTTGAAGCTGTCCAGCAAGGTGATAATGCTGCTGGTTACGGCTTCTGCGGTCTTGTTTGCCACTGGAAAAGCTAGGCGTAGCTTGGATTTGCGTTCATCCAGTGTCACCAGTGCGCCTTGGTGTCCCTTGCCGATCATGGTGTCGGCTTCCCAGTCACCGAGCCGTTCACGCTGGTTGGCTACCGCTGGGCGTTCGTCAATGTCCACTCGGTTGGGGATGCCTTTGACGCTGCCCGTTTTACTGCCGTAACGCTGGCGGTATTTCTTCGTATGGCGGCGCAGGTTCAGGTACAGCTTGCCGCCCGCACGCTTGTCCCTGAGTACATGCTGGTAGATGGCTTCATGGCAAATAGTCGTTTTGCCTTCCGCTTTCAGTCGACCGCTGATCTGCTCAGGACTCCATTGCTGTTCCAGCAGCGTATCAATGCTGACCGCCAGTTCCGGGGTCAACTTGACCGCTTTGGGCTTGTCCGCATGGCGTTGTTGCGCTTTGGCGTGCGCTTGCTTGTGCCGATAGCCGCGTTGCCCTCGGTTGCGGGTCAGTTCACGACTGATCGTCGATTGACTGCGCCCCAAGGTTAACGCGATTGTTGCCGTCGATTCCTTCATCTTGTGCCGGGTTTCGATATAATGCCTCTCCTCAGAGGTAAGGTGTGTGTAAGCCATGAAGCTCTCCTGTCAGTGGTTTTTCGGGATGCTTTTTACCACATCTTGCCGCTGACCTGATGAGGAAAATCGCATCCCGCCTCGATTAACGGGCTATGCACTTATGATACGAATTCGCCAACGTTTTTAGAACTGAACGAAGCCAGGCGGGAATTTAAACTTCCCACCTTCCGCCTGCCTTAAAGCGCATCCAAGCCGCGAGCCAGATCACGTTGAATATCACGCACACTTTCCAAGCCCACCGACACCCGCAATAAACCGGCGGCGATGCCTGCTTGCTGTTTTTGCTCCGGGGTTAAACGCCCGTGCGTGGTGGTGGCAGGGTGCGTAATCGTGGTTTTCGCATCCCCCAGATTCGCGGTAATGGAGAGCATTTGGGTCGCATCCACCACTCGCCAAGCCGCTTCCTGCCCGCCTTTCACAATAAAGGAAACCATCCCCCCAAAACCGCTTTGCTGCTGTTGCGCCAGTGCGTGTTGCGGGTGCGACACCAGCCCCGGATAATGTACCCGCTCAATCGCCGGGTGCGCTTCTAACCATTGGGCAAGCTGCATGGCATTCTCACAGTGCGCCTTCATCCGCAGGGAAAGCGTTTCCAAGCCCTTGAGGAATATCCACGCATTAAACGGACTCATGGTCATGCCACCATTGCGCAAAATACCGTAGACATCCTTGCCGACACGCTCCTTATCGCCGACCACCGCACCGCCCAGCGCCCGCCCCTGCCCATCCAAATACTTGGTGGCAGAATGCACCACAATGTCCGCCCCTAATGCCAACGGGCGTTGCAAAACGGGGGTACAGAAACAGTTATCGACCACCAACAGGCTACCGTGACGGTGCGCCAAATCAGCTAATTCACGAATATCCACAATGTCGGTTAATGGATTCGCGGGCGTTTCCACGAATAATAAGCGCGTATTCGGCTGCAACGCCGCCTCCCAAGCACCCAAATCCGTCAACTCGACAAAGCTAAACGTCACGCCGAATTTGCCGATAATGTTTTGCAACAACAGCGTGGTCGTACCAAACACTGCGCGGGAACACACCACGTGATCCCCGGCTTTCAGCAACCCCAACATCACCGCCAAAATCGCCGACATACCTGACGCGGTTGCCACACAGCTTTCACCACCTTCTAACGCTGCAAGACGTTCCTGAAAATAGCGTACCGTCGGGTTAGTGAAACGCGCATAGATATTACCCAGTTCAGTTCCACCAAACCGCGCTGCCGCTTGCGCCGCACTGCTGAACACAAAGCTGGAGGTGGGGAAAATCGCTTCCGAATGCTCGCCTTCATTGGTGCGTACATGCCCGGCACGTACCGCCAGTGTTTCAAATTCCCACTCAGTATGGTTCAAAATTTATCCCTCACGTTTTCGCGTAATCACCACCAAGGTATCTTCATCCACGCGGTTGAACAAGTCGATTACATCGGCATTGCGCATCCGAATGCAGCCGTGCGAAGCGGGATTACCCAGCCTGCCTTCTTCATCCGTGCCGTGAATATAAATGTAACGCTCATACGAATCCACGTTGCCGCCTTTATTGACACCCAGCTCTAAACCATCCAACCACAGAATGCGGGTAGTGACATTATCAGCGGTGCTGCGCTCATCCGCACCCGTCAGAATTTGTGCAACACGCCCAGTATTTTGCCGTGCTTTGAAGATTGCCCCCAACGGCGCACCATCACCCAACTTTTGTGCCACGCGGTGTACACCTAAAGGGGTTTGCTGGCTACCTTTAACGCTTCCCAAACCGTTAGTGGCAGTGGAAATCACCCACTCATTCACCGCCTGCCCGTTTTCCACCAAGATCAGCGTTTGCGCGGTGGCATCCACCACCAATACCCGTGCAGTGGAATAGCTGGGGAAATCCCGTGCCAACGTCGCAAGCAGTGCGGTGAAACGCTCGTCACCAGCGGGTGTTGCCACCTCTGCTGTGGGCGCAGGCAGTGGTGGCGGCAAACTTAAAGGCGTCACTTCTGATTCAGCCATCAATGCCCCACTGCTAATCGCTGTTGCAAATATCAATGGCAACCATATTTTTTTCACGGTTTGTTTGTTGTTCGTCATTTCGTAAAGCCTCTAATTCAGCAAAATAGTCACCGTTTTCACCCGTGGCGTAATGCCCAGTGAAAACGGAACAGTCAAAATCTTTCAAGCGTGGGTTGCCTTTACTCACAGCGGCAATCAAGTCCTCCAGCGGTAAGTACACCAAACGATCAACCCCAATCGCCTGCCCTACCTCTTCTTCGGTACGCCCGTGCGCAATAAGTTCCTTGGCAGCGGGCATATCAATCCCATAAATATTGGGAAACTTGATCGGCGGCGACACGGAAGCAAAATACACTTTTCGCGCCCCCGCATCGCGTGCCATTTGCACAATCTCGCCGGAAGTTGTACCGCGCACAATCGAATCATCCACCAACATCACGTTTTTGCCTTTGAATTCCAAGGCTAAGGGGTTGAGTTTCTGGCGTACCGATTTTTTGCGCTTGGCTTGCCCCGGCATAATAAAGGTGCGCCCAATGTAGCGGTTCTTGATGAAACCTTCCCGATACGGCACTCCCAAGGTATACGCCATTTCCAGTGCGGAGGTACGGCTGGTGTCAGGAATGGGGATTACCACATCAATGTCATTATCCGACCAGTCACGCATCACCATTTCCGCCATTTTGCGCCCCATGCGCATCCGTGCTTTATGCACAAATACATTGTCGATAATCGAATCCGGACGGGCAAAATACACGTACTCAAAGATACAGGTGCTATAACGCGGGTTCTTGGCACATTGGCGCGTAAATACCTGACCATCAGGGCGGATGAAAATCGCCTCACCCGGCTCAATATCGCGCACTAAACGGTAGCCTTGCACATCCAAAGCAACACTTTCGGAGGCTAACATGAATTCTTTACCATGCGGTGTTTCACGTACCCCGTACACCAACGGACGAATCCCATGCGGATCACGGAAACCCACCAAACCATCACGAGTCAACATGGCAACAACCGCATACGCGCCCTTGCAACGGCGATGCACACCTTCGACTGCTGAAAAAATATCTTCAGGGCGTACATGCAACGCATCTTGACGCAGCAACTCCTGCGCAAAGACATTCAACAGAATTTCAGAATCGGATTCCGTATTAATTTGACGGCGATCCTGCCGGTATAACTCTTTTTTCAGCACATGTGCATTGGTGAGATTGCCATTGTGCGCCAAAGAAATACCGTAAGGGCTATTCACGTAAAACGGCTGAGCTTCAGCAGAAGACGATGACCCCGCCGTTGGGTAACGCACATGCCCTATCCCCATATTACCTTGTAACATCGCCATATGACGTTCATTGAAAACGTCTTTCACCAAACCGTTATCACGACGCAAATACAATTTTCTGCCATCACTGGTCACAATTCCTGCTGCATCCTGTCCACGGTGTTGTAAAACCGTCAGGCCATCATAAAT
Organism: Candidatus Thiothrix putei; assembly: GCA_029972225.1. Lineage (NCBI taxonomy): Bacteria > Pseudomonadati > Pseudomonadota > Gammaproteobacteria > Thiotrichales > Thiotrichaceae > Thiothrix > Candidatus Thiothrix putei. The sequence continues at coordinate 1,130,656 of CP124756.1, read as the reverse complement.
TGCCTGATTAACAGGTTCATGGCCGATAATCCCGATAATTCCGCACATAACAAGCCTTCCGGTGAAACGAAAACGTCATATTCTAACCCCGTCAAAACAAAACAGCCATGCACGATTAAGTGCATGGCTGCATGATTCACCCGCTATTTTTCAGACAACCCTCTACGGCTTACTCGGAAAAATACCAGGCAGTTCTTCCGGGAGCTTATTAGGGATCATTTCCTTCAAAGCCTTGGCGCTATCCTCAAACCACGGCATCAACCGTGAATCTGCCCACCAAGCTTCTTTGGAATAATGCCCCACTGCACTAAACAACAGTACTAACAAGGTAACAATCAAACCACCCCGTACAATACCGAAAGCACCACCCAACAGATAGTCAATCCCCCCCAAACCGACGGAAGAAACCGCCGCGCTGAGTAAGTGGTTAATAATAGAACCGACTATCAACACACTGAGGAAAATGATAACAAAAGCGACAACGACTTGTCCGAGCTTACCCTGCCCTTCAAAAGGCACATGCACCGCCAATTTTTCATAGTAAAAAAAGGCAAATGCGGCAGCAGCCACCCAAGTTATCAGGGAGAAAGCCTCCCTGACAAACCCCCTAATCAAACCAATAATAGCCGATAGGACAATCAAGACAATAATGCTTATATCCAGAATATCTGCTGTCATGGATTGGTTACTTGCTGCTAGTCACAAAACTGCCTTGAATGGCTGAATTTTGCTTGTAACGAGACTTCATCTTAGCCTGCGCTGCTTCAGCCGCCGCACGGTCAGCAAAGCCGGTCACATTGACACGGTAAACTGTCTTGCCACCAACATTAGCCGTCGAAACCGCAACATTGTAACCATCAGCCTTCAGTGGGCCTGCGGCAGCGTCTGCTTTTGCTTTATCGGCACTGGCTAAGACTTGAATAGTGAAACTGCCAGCACCGCCCGCCGCATTGCCTGCTGCTGCACCAGCACTGGCTAATGCAACCGATTTGGCAGCCGCTGCTTTTTCAGCCGCTAACTTAGCCGCTTTCTCGGCAGCCTCTTTAGCCGCAGCCGCTTTTTCTTCCGCTGCTTTTTTAGCAGCCGCTTGTGCAACGCCCGCTTCTGAAACGGCTCTAGGCACAGGTTTCTCGTTAACCAAAACCACTTTAGAGCTGGCTTTTTTCTCTTCAGGCGCAGGCGTATTGGTCGCTGGCTTGTCTTTCTGAGAAGCAGAAGGCGTAGTTACTTGGCTGGTTTTGGTTTCGGCTGGTGCAGTCGGTTGTGCCGCAACAGGAGCCTTAGAACCCGTCTCAGGCGTGTTGGCTTTGGCATTACCCGTTCCCATACTGCCCATGCCATCTTTCACTTTACCGTCGGTATCGACTAAATCACGGACTTCGCCACCAATACCGGGACGTACTTCAAAACCCGTGGTATTAGGAACAGTCTCCGGTAATTTAACATCAATGCCCGGAATCAGGTTAGCGCCACCGGCTTGCTGAGCAGTGCCTGCCGCGTTTTGATTTTGTTGCGCAACATCAATGCCAGCGCCGGTTTGCTGGGTAGCCGCATTAGGGTCATCGCCAACAATTGTAGGTTTTTGCTCATCGCCACCCACGCCCGGAAACCCCAAAATTGGCTTGGTTTCAGCCGATTGGTTCATTGCCATGTCTTGCTGACCGTCACGGTTTTTGCCTTTCAGCAACCATGCCAACAGCAATGCGGCAACAAGTACCAGCACGACCGCGCCAATCATTCGTTTGGTTGTAGCCTTATTATCCATTTAATTCACTGCTCCTTTGTAATCTGACACTCAAAAACGGTTGGTTGGTGCTGTTAGCTGTTCAGGCAGAACCAGCGCCATGGGGAGAAACGTCTATTTCCAGCATAGCGGATACTACCAGAAAAGAACCGAATGCAACTACTCTGTCCTGTTTTTCTGCGCTTAAAACCATAACGTTCCATGCACTCTGGAAATCAGGATAGGCATGAATCGGTTGGCTTATGCCATTGGAACGCATGAGTGCTAACAGATCATCCTGACTGAGCGCCCGCTTGCTGGACAATGCCACTACGTACCATTCATCCACCGCCGACGCCATGATTTTCAGCACTCCGGCAACATCCTTATCTGCAAGTATAGAAAAAATTGCAAATGTTTTGCCGTTTACTGGATTTTTTTTCAACCATGCCGCTAATTCAGTCGCTGCATGGGGATTGTGCGCCACATCAAGGATGACTTCCGGTTCTGCCAGAATCCGCTGCATCCGCCCCATCAGGCTCACACTGGCTAAGCCTTCAGCAATTGTATCTGGGGAAACGGGCAATTTATCCGCCAATTGTTGCAAAGCTGTCACCACAACCGCCGCGTTTTGGCGTTGCACATCGCCCACCAATGCGGGCTGTGGCACATGCTCTGCACTGAAATCCTGCCCGAATTGCCACAAATTCGCCCCGATACGCGCTGCTTCACGCGCAATGCTGGCGGGTGGCTGCGGGTCGCCGCAAACCACCGGCTTACCTGCCCGCATAATGCCGGATTTTTCGTAGCCAATGGCTTCGCGGGTACTGCCCAGCCATTCCACGTGATCAATGCCAATGCTGGTGATAATCGCGACATCCGCATCCCACAGATTACACGCATCCAAACGCCCGCCCAGCCCGACTTCCAACACAATCACATCAACCTTGGCCTGCAAAAAACACCACACCGCCGCCAGTGTGCCGAATTCAAAGTAGGTCAAATCAATGTCATCGCGAGCCTTATCAATCGCGGCGAAAGCGGCACAAATGTCCGCATTCCTTACCGGTACGCCATTCAGCGCAATGCGTTCGTTGTAGCGCAGTAAGTGCGGGGAAGTATACGTACCGACCTTGTAACCTTGCAGCAGCAAAATCCGCGTTAACATGGCGCAGGTGGAACCTTTGCCGTTCGTCCCGCCCACCGTCAGCAGTGGCACGGGTACAGACAGCAAGCCCATGCGCTCAGCGACGCAACGAATCCGATCCAGCCCCAGCTTGATTTCGGTCAGGAATTGCGTTTCCTGCCAACGCAACCAATCATCGAGCGTCTTCAAGCAGCATCCAATACCGTGGTGTTAATCGGGCAAGGTTTGTGCTGCATAATGGCTACCAAATCCGCAACCGTTTCGCGCATATCCCGGCGGTGCACGATCATGTCAATCGCGCCTTTTTCTTGCAGGAATTCACTGCGTTGGAAACCTTCCGGCAGTTTTTCACGCACCGTCTGCTCAATCACACGCGGCCCCGCAAACCCGATCAAGGCTTTCGGCTCACCAATGTGAATATCGCCCAACATTGCAAAACTTGCCGACACCCCGCCCATCGTCGGGTCAGTCAATACCGAAATGAACGGCACACCTTTGTCGCTCAAGCGCGTCAACACCGCACTGGTTTTGGACATTTGCATCAAGGAAAACAACGCTTCCTGCATCCGCGCTCCGCCACTCGCCGCAAAGCAGATGTAGGGAATCTTGTTCGCCATCGCTGCTTCTGCGCCACGCACAAAACGCTCACCGACCACCGAACCCATCGAGCCGCCCATGAAACGGAAATCGAACGCCGCCGCCACCAATGGCACACCCAAGACCGTGCCTTTCATCACGATCAGCGCGTCTTTCTCACCGGTTTCTTTTTGCGCGGCGACCAAGCGATCTTTGTATTTCTTGGTATCACGAAACTTCAGCATGTCGGTCGGCGCAACATTCGCCCCGATTTCTTCACGCCCTTGCGGGTCGAGAAACACCTCCAAACGTCGCCGCCCTGAGAGGCGCATGTGGTGATTGCACTTGGGGCAAACGTCCAGATTGCGTTCCAATTCCGCCCGGTACAGCACCGCTTGACAGGCAGGGCACTGATGCCACAGCCCTTCTGGAATGGATTTCTTTTCGGTGTTCGTTACGTCGGTGCGGATGCGTGATGGTAGACGCAGTTTTTCAAACCAGCTCATGTATTCTGTTTACCCCTAGGTTCAAGCATCCAACGCGGTACGCATGGAAGCCAGCAAGTCACTGATACTATCCATAATAGCAGCATGGTCATTCGGTGTCGCTTCGATCTGTTTGATCACCGCGCTGCCCACCACCACCGCATCCGCTGTTTTTGCGACTGCCGCCGCCGTTGCCGCGTCTTTAATGCCGAAACCTACGCCTAATGGCAGGTCAGTATGTTGGCGGATTTTGGCGATATGTTCGGCGACTTGCCCAACATCCAGCGTGCTTGCGCCCGTCACACCTTTCAGCGACACGTAGTAAATGAAGCCGCCGCCTGCTTCTGCCACGGTCGCTATGCGGCGTTCCGGCGTGGTCGGTGACAATAGAAAAATCGGATCAATGCCGTGTGCGCGGAACAACGGCAATACGCCCATGCCCTCTTCCGGCGGTAAATCCACCGTCAGCGCACCGTCCACACCTGCCGCTTCTGCTGCTTTGGCAAATTCGGCGTAACCCATGATTTCAATCGGGTTCAAATAACCCATCAGCACCACGGGCGTAGTCGTGTCGGTTTGGCGAAATTCTGCCACCATGCCGAGGATGTCGAGCAAGCTGGTGTTATGCAGCAAAGCGCGTTCGTGCGCTTGCTGGATCGTCGGGCCATCCGCCATCGGGTCGGAAAACGGCACACCCAGTTCGATAATGTTTGCACCAGCAGCCACCATGCGGTGCATCAGCGGCACGGTGATCGAGGGGTGCGGATCGCCCGCCGTCACGTAAGGAATCAATGCAGTTTTGCCCTGTGCTTTAAGGGCGGCGAAACAAGCGGCGATGCGACTCATAGCGTAATGCCCTCCAGCCGTGCAATGGTGTTGATGTCTTTATCGCCACGCCCGGAGAGGTTGACGATAATGCTTTGGTCTTTGGACATGGTAGGCGCAAGTTTCATCGCGTAAGCCAGCGCGTGGCTGCTTTCCAACGCGGGAATAATGCCCTCGATGCGGGTCAAGGCGTGGAAACCTTGCATGGCTTCCGCATCCGTCACCGCTACGTAGTTGGCGCGACCGATGTCTTTTAACCAAGCGTGTTCGGGGCCGACACCGGGGTAGTCCAAACCAGCAGAAATCGAATGCGTTTCAATGATTTGCCCGTTGGTGTCTTCCATTAAATAGGTGCGGTTGCCGTGCAATACGCCCGGTTTGCCTGCGCACAACGGCGCAGCGTGTTTGCCGGTTGCAATGCCGTCGCCGCCAGCTTCCACGCCATAAATAGCGACGGATTCATCCGCGAGGAAGGGGTGGAACAAGCCAATAGCGTTCGAGCCGCCGCCAACGCAAGCGACCAGCGCATCCGGCAAACGTCCTTCCTGTTCCAGAATTTGCTCACGCGCTTCACGCCCGATCACGGATTGGAAATCGCGCACCATCGCGGGGTATGGGTGGGGGCCTGCGACCGTGCCGATAATATAAAAGGTGTCATCGACATTCGTTACCCAGTCACGCATCGCTTCGTTGAGTGCGTCTTTCAGGGTTTTGGAGCCGGAGGTGACGGGAACGACGGTAGCACCCAGCAATTTCATGCGGAACACGTTGGGGGCTTGGCGTTGCACGTCTTCCGCGCCCATGTAGACGATGCATTCCAAACCAAGGCGGGCGGCGATGGTGGCAGAGGCAACACCGTGCTGACCTGCGCCGGTTTCAGCGATAATGCGCTTCTTGCCCATGTGTTTGGCGAGCAAGGCTTGACCGATGGTGTTGTTGATCTTGTGTGCGCCGGTATGGTTCAGGTCTTCGCGCTTGAGGTAGATTTTTGCGCCGCCGAGTTCGCGTGTCCAGCGTTCCGCCAGATACAAAGGGCTGGGGCGACCGACATAGTATTTGAGGTCGCGGTCGAATTCGGCTTGAAAGGCGGGGTCATTTTTGAGCTTTTCGTAGGCTTGTTCGAGTTCGTAGATGGGTTCCATCAACGTTTCTGCGACGAAACGCCCGCCGTATGCGCCAAAATGCCCGGCTTTGTCCGGCATGGCATTCCAGTTGAATTCGCTGAATTTCACGTTACCGCGCTCCTACGTAGAAGATCGTAAAAACGGGGTAAGTTAGCATAAGTGGTAAAACCTAGCTATGTTGCGGTTGGGTTATATGAACAGCAGACACGCATTGCAAAGACATTGGCATCCGAATACGAGTGTCATATCCTACACATGCAACAACCCAGCAGGTGATCAATCAATGTTCTCTGATGAAGTCCAGAAAAAACTCGCTTATTATGTCTACTTCCTGCGTGATCCCCGCGATCAAACAGTTTTCTATGTCGGGAAGGGTGTAGAAAATAGAGTGTTCGCCCATGTTGCCAATGCGCTAAAGGATCAAGGGAGCGAATCAGACAAAATTCAGCACATTCAAGCAATCCACAAAGCCGGAAACGCTGTCGAACACCTCATCCTACGGCACGGCTTGACCGAAGAAACCGCTTTTGAACTGGAAGCCGCCATGATTGATTTCATCGGCCTAAAAAATCTGAGAAACGACCAAAACGGTCATTATTCCAATGATTTCGGACTCATGAGTACAGATGCAATCAAAGCTATGTACGAAGCAGACCCCTTCGACGAAAAAACTGCCGAACCACTATTGCTGATCAATATAAACAAGCTGTTTAAGCGGGACATGAGTACTGACCAAATTTACGAAGCAACCCGTGCCTCGTGGAAGATTGGTGGTAATAGAAGGAAAGTAGCCAAGTATGCGGTTGCAACTTATCGCGGCTTGACACGGGAAGTTTACAGAATCAGTGAATGGTATCAGGTTGAAGACAGCCGATGGGCATTCAACGGCGAACTAGCCGATGAAGAAAGACGACTCAAATATCGCCACAAATCCATTGCCCACTTATTTCCGAAAGGCGCATCATTTCCGGTTCGTTACATCAACTGTCAAAACAAAGACTGGACAAAAGCACTGAAGCAGCAAACAAGAGACATGATTTATAACATGCAAATCGCTCTTGATGGAAAATTGCACTTCAAACACCTTAACCAGCAGTCTGGCTACATTACCCTGCAAAATCTATTAGATGGAAAGATAGTCATAACCAATAAACAAACGGGACAAGAACGCTTGTTCAATCATGTGGATGAACTACTTAAGGATGGCTGGGCAATTGATTAGGGCAATAACCAGTTTTCCACGATCAAACTCGGTACACGCTTAAACTCATCGGTGTTATCGGTTACAGCGACTAAACCCAGATGCAAAGCGTGGGAGGCGATCAGCAAATCATTCGGGTCGATAATCTGCCCAGCAGCTTCAAGATAGGCACGAACTTCCGCATAGGCATGGTCTGCTGGAGCATCAAACGGTAGCACGTCGATCATGGAAAGTATTTGTTCCACCCACGCAGTCAATGCTGGGGAATTGCGTTTTTTTGCGCCGAAACGCAATTCAGCAGCGACGATGATACTCGTGCAAACTGCACCTTCGCCGACGCGCTGCAAGTGTTGGTAGACATTGCCTTGAGGTTCGCGGAACAAGTTAGAAATGATATTGGTATCAAGCAGGTAGCGGTAGTTGGTCATGCTCAAAACACCACATCGTCCAGCGGTGGCAGATTGTCTATGTCGGGAAAATCTATATCTGATGGTTTGCAGGTGGCTAAAAAAGCAAGCAATGAGGGGCGTTGCAGGGCTTCGATGATCAAACGATTACCTTCGCGGCGAATAATCGCCTCATTCCCAGCTAATTCAAATTCGCGGGGGATGCGGATGGCTTGGTTGCGCCCGTTGCGGAACAGGCGGACGTGGCGTTCGGCTAACATGTTGACCTCCAGATCAGGCATATATATGAGCCTATGCTAGGGCAAGGAGAAGGTGAATGCAACCTACTTGTCGAAGCAAACCAACAGGGTTTGAAACAGGTTTTCAGGCGATGAATTGCGCGTAACTGTAAGGCGCGTTCGTAAACAATGTCGGGGATAGGCAACCAGATTTGTTGCGCCAAAAAATCCTCGTATTGCTGCATCAACAAGGTATTCCCATCTCGTAAAGGCTTGACTAATACTTCCATGCGTAACAGTGGAGACACTGCCAGTTGATATTCTGGCAAACTATCCAGCATCGCTTTGATTTTAGGATAGTGGTCAGTTACGCTCTATCCGGGGATCTTCCAATGGCGAAAAATGATCTATCAGGCTGGCACTCATCATGGTTTTCCGTAACGGCTAAAACCGGTAGTGTCGCTAACTGCATTGTTTCAATGCAAATTTATATGCGGTCGCCCTGTTTAACCTAAGTGTGGAGTGGGGGCAATCATCACTTCCATGCTACAATCGGGCTATCTGCGGATCACCTTTTGTGAGGAACGATAATGAGTGCAACCGTCAGCATTGAATATGAATTACCCCCCGTGATGACCGGCGAAGACCTGTACGATTTGGGCAGTGTGCAACGCATGGAACTGGTAAAAGGACAGATAAAAATCATGCCACCAACGGGATTTTTACACGGTGATGTCGAGCTTAGTATCGGCAGTGTGCTGAAACGCTTCGTCACACAACAGCAACTTGGCAAAGCTATGACCGGAGAGGTGGGCATTTATACTCGCCGCAACCCGGATACGGTGCGTGGGGCAGATGTACTGTTCATTTCCCATGCCCGCCTGCAACAGGTCAAATCGGATTCCTATCTGGATGTTGCACCAGAACTGGTAGTCGAAGTACTGTCCCCGCGTGACCGCTGGCTGGATGTGGAACAAAAGCTGGAAGAGTATTTTGCCATTGGTGTAGACCGGGTGTGGATTGCCGACCCCATCCGCCAGACCTTGCGGATTTATACGGCCTTGAACCAGTTCACCATCCTGCAAGGGGATGCGGTGGTGCGGGATGAAGCCATCCTGCCGGGGTTTGAGTGCAAGGTGGCGGAGTTTTTCAGTTAAACATTGACGATACGCGCGAATCATCGCGGTATCCAATCCGGTAGAACCGGATTTTTTGCCCGTCGATTTGCCTTCCAGCACAAAACAATCACGGCAATACAGGTCGATAAACCCCGTATTGGAACGGTGATCAACCTTCAACAGATCAATGCGCCGTTCAAACACGTAAGCGTTCATCTCATTATTCGCATGAGCAGGTTGCGGCTTTTCCACGCCAAGCAATTCGCACAATTCACCGAGGAACAGTTGGAGATTGGCTTTTTCCGAGCCGTCTTTGCCCTGCCAGCGTTGAATGAAAGCATCTGCGTGTGCGTCGGTGGTGATCATAAAAGCCCCTGTTTACCCGATAAGTGTGGGGTGGGGGCAATGATCACTTAAACGGATTTTTAATCACAAGTTGCCCAATCTCCCGCCCATCCTGCATGTCTTCGCTAAACAGTATTTGGCAATTCGCCTGCAACGCCGCCTCCACAATCAGGCTATCCCAAAATGAAAAGGCTTTGCTCTGATGCCGTTTCATGGCAGATGCGATAATCATCTTATCCACTTGCACCAAGGGATATTCCGCAAAATCATTAACGATTTCTTCAACCTCTTCCGCTGGAAGTGCCTGCTTACCCATTTTGCTCAGTGTGACATACAACTCTTGTAGCACTTGGGTACTTACGATCAATTGCCCATCACTACCAAACTGACCAATCAAACGCTTAGCAATCGCTTGTTTTTCTGGCTCATTTTTATCGAACGCACACACCAACACATTCGTATCGAAGAATGCCTTAGCGCTCATAAAGCTCTTCCCGTGTCCACTTACGCCCTGCGCTACTGAAGGTTGATGCTTCCGCTTTTTTCAAAATACGATCGGTGGTTTGCTGATAACGCTGGTTGCGACTAATGAATTCCTTAATGAAATTGCGGATGATGGCATTCAACGACGTACCTTGTTGAACCGCTGCGATGCGTGCTTGCTTGAGATCTTCATCATCAAGCGTAATGGTAAAATTGGTCATAAAACAATACCCGTGAAGTCGTGTAACACGGGTTCAGTGTAGCACGGCATTCTAACACCGTCAGTACTTCCATTTTACACATACCCAATTAACCTACTTTAGTTCTACCTAAACGTAGCACTTGAGGATTTCCCTATGCAAACCATCGGCATCAAAGAGCTGAAAACCAACCCCGCCGTCTTAACCAAAGCAATGAAAGCCAAGGAACACCTGCTGATTTCCAAACGCGGCAAACCTTTTGCGCTCGCCACCGCACTGGATGACCCGCTGTTTGATTTAGGCTTGAAAACCTGGCTATTGACCCGCGCTTATGCCAGCGGCGGCTTATCCTTGGGGGAACTGGCTCGCGCACTGGACAAATCCTATAGCGACATTGCCAAGAACATGAGGCTAAAAATCATCGGGCTGCTCGGCGTACTGCTCCTAAACCAACGACGCGGGCATATTCCCACCACGGAAGTATTGGACTTGGTGGCACAAATCAAGCGGATGAATTTCCGCCTGTCTGCCCAACTGGAAAGCGATTTTCTGCAACAACTGCAACGCTGAGAATATCAATTGCCTGCTACCGTACTTGCCACACCCGCCATAAATGCCTGCACCTTCGCCACATCCTTCACACCGGGCGCGGATTCTACCCCGCTGCTCACATCCACCGCGTACACACGGCTGATGCGAATCGCTTCCGCCACATTTTCCGCCGTCAACCCGCCTGCCAAAATGATCGGCTTGGGGTAATCCTGCGGCACTTGCGTCCAATCAAAGGTTTCGCCCGTGCCACCCGCCGCGCCCGGTGCGTGGCTATCCACCAAAAAGCCTTGCGCATCGGGGAAACGCGCCGCATACGCCGCAAAGCCACCCGATTCCGCCAAGCCCTTCATCCCCACCGCTTTCAAATACGGGCGCGAAAATTGGCGGCAATACTCCGGCGTTTCCGAGCCATGAAATTGCAGAATATCCAACGGCACGGCTGCCAGCACTTCACGCACAACATCCGCCTCCGCATCCAAAAACAAGCCCACGGTAGTGACAAACGGTGGCATCGCCGCGCAAATGTCCGCCGCTTGCGCGATGCTCAGATTACGCTTGCTTTTGGGGTAAAACACCAACCCAATCGCATCCGCCCCCGCCGCGCTGACCATTGCCGCGTCCATGACTGAGGTGATTCCGCACACTTTTACCCGACAGCGCATAACCGTGATTCCTGAGCAATAAAAGCCGTCAAGTTACCACAGACAGCTTGTCAGCCAAACAGGAAAGCGCCGCCGCCTTGCTTTACGATAAACGCATGTACGCAACACTACCCGATTACAGCACCGCCCTGCCCTTGCCCCGTATGGTTAACCTTCCGGCAGGTCGTTTCCTCATGGGCGGAATAGAGGGACGCGACGACGTGGAAGGCGGTTGCACTGCCCATGAACGCCCCGCCCGCCAGGTTTACATTGCCGTGTTTGCACTCGGTAAATACCCCGTGACCTTCGACGAATACGATACCTTTTGCGAAGCCAGCGGTTTTCCGCTACCTGACGACAACGGCTGGGGACGCGGCAAACGTCCGGTAATTAACGTGAGTTGGGACGACGCGCAAGCCTATTGTCACTGGCTCAGCAGCATGAATGGCGTGACCTATCGCCTGCCCTCCGAAGCCGAATGGGAATACGCCACCCGCAGCGGCAGCCATACCGCCTACCCGTGGGGAATGCAAATCACCAGCGCCCACGCCAATCACCACATGCAGCACGGCATGACCACGCCGGTAGGCAGTTATCCACCCAATGCCTTCGGTTTACACGATTTATGCGGAAATGTCTGGGAATGGGTGCAAGACTGCTGGCACGACTCCTACCAAGGCGCACCGCTGAATGCGCAAGCATGGGAAGAGGCTGGCAACCACCACGAGCGGGTGCTACGTGGCGGTTCATGGAACGACAGACCGCGCTATTTACGCGCCGCCTATCGGGTCAAGGATTATGCCAGCGGTCGCCAGATTTTTCGTGGCTTCCGCGTAGCACGTTCGCTTTGAGGCTTATTTGAAGATTTCGTCGAAAAACGCTTTCATGCCCGCCCATGAACGCTGATCCGCTTTTTCATCGTACTTCAGGTTTTCAATGCCGTATTTGCCCGCATTCGGGTTGGTGAAACCGTGGCGTACATCGCCGCCATAGGCGACAAACTGCCAGTCCGCGCCGGTTTTTTCCATCTGCTCGGTAAACTTGCTCACCGTTGCCGGTGGAACCATGCCGTCGGCATTGCCGTGGAATGCGAGAATTTTGGTTTTGATTTCGGTGCCATCCGGTGCTGAAGGCAAGGAACCGTGGAAGCTCACCACGCCGTCAATGTCTGTGCCGCCGTAAGCCATTTGCATCATCGTGCCGCCGCCGAAGCAATAGCCAATCGCCGCGAGTTTTTCCGCGTCTACTTTGTCGCTTTTCTTGAGCTGTTCCAGACCTGCATTCGCGGTGGCACGCCATGCCTCAACGTCAGAGGTCACTTCCGTCATCCATTCCTTAGCTTGCTCTGGCTTGTCGGTGGATTTGCCTTCGCCGTACATATCCGCCGCAAATGCTACGTAGCCCATTTCTGCCAGCTTTTCAGCACGGTTTTTCGCGTGGTCGTTTAAACCCCACCATTCGTGGACGACTAATACGCCGGGGCGTTTTTCCGTTACGGCATCGTCGTAATACATCTGACCGACGAATTTTGTGCCGTCGTGTTCATAGGATACGGCTTCACTTTTGACGGCTGCCATAACGTTGCTTGCCAGCAGGGATAAACCAGCGATTGCCAGCATTGATAGTTTTTTCATGTAACGTTCTCCTTTGGGGTCATCCATACGTTTTTTGCACGTAAGTCTCGACCAACGCCTGAAACTCTTGTGCAATATTGTCGCCTTTGAGCGTAACGGTTTTTTGCCCATCTTCGTAAACCGGCGCAACCGGCACTTCGCCGCTGCCCGGTAAACTGATTCCGATATTAGCGTGTTTGCTTTCGCCCGGCCCATTAACCACACAGCCCATGACCGCGACCAACATGCTTTCCACGCCAGCGTATTGATCTTTCCACACCGGCATTTGTTCGCGTAGCCAGTTTTGAATGTCTTCGGCAAGGTGTTGGAAATAGTCGCTGGAGGTACGCCCACAACCGGGGCAAGCCACCACTTGCGGCGTGAACGAACGCAAACCGAGTGCCTGCAAAATCTCCTGCCCGACGATCACTTCTTTTTCACGTTTGGCGTGCGGTTCGGGGGTGAGGGAAATGCGGATGGTGTCACCAATGCCTTCCTGCAATAGGATCGAAAGCGCGGCGGTGGAATACACAATCCCTTTACTGCCCATGCCTGCTTCGGTCAAACCAAGGTGCAAGGGGTAATCGCAACGGCTCGCCAAATCGCGATAAGCCCGCACCAAACCCTGCACTTCACTGAGTTTACACGACAAAATAATGTGATCGTGCGGCAGACCGTATTCTTCGGCTTTGGCGGCACTGGTGAGCGCAGATTCAATCAGCGCAGCGTGCATCACATCATACAATTCCAGCGGTTGCGCCAGTTTGGAATTGTCATCCAGATTGCGTGCCAGCAATTCCTGATCGAGCGACCCCCAATTCACGCCAATGCGCACCGGCTTATCGTAACGGCAGGCGAATTCGATCATTTGCGCGAATTGCTCATCACGCTTTTTGCCACGCCCGACATTGCCGGGGTTGATGCGGTATTTGGCGAGGGCTTGCGCACATTCGGGCACAGCCGTTAGCAACTTGTGTCCGTTGAAATGGAAATCGCCAATCAGCGGTACATCGCAGCCCATTTTATCGAGGCGTTCGCGCACTTCGGGGACTGCTTGCGCCGCTTCCAGCGAATTCACGGTGATGCGTACCAACTCTGAGCCTGCGCGAAACAGTTCTGCACATTGCGCGGCTGTACGGATTGCATCCGCAGTGTCGGTGTTGGTCATGGATTGCACGACGACGGGGAATTCGCCGCCGACGGTGACATTGCCGACCTTCACAGGAACAGTGCGGTGGCGTGGAATAAGGTGATTGTTTGCCATGTTGTTATGCTGCCTGTTTCAGAGGGAGTTCAGCACGCTTGCTGACATAAAGGACTTCGATACCCAGCACATTACCCGCCGCATCGTAATCAAACATCATGCCGGGTTTAACTTCTTCGGTTTTTGCCACGTCACCTTCAGCAAGTTGGATGTACATCGCGTCCGCCATTGGGTCAAATTCGATTTTCATGGAGTCACCCTTTATTCAAAATAGGCTGTCACAATGGTAACAGGCTCAATGGATTCATTGTAAATGACCCGCAGCCGCTTGAAACCTTTCTCTGGAATTTCTTTCAAGGCATGGGCAAGCGTGCCGTCTTCGGGGTCATTTTCGGTCTGATCAGGAAACGCCAGCGCGGCACTAATCCACTCCAGCTTGATCCCTCGCTGCTGAAAGCGTTTCTTAGCATGATCGCTCAACCTGTACTGCATCTTTATGTTATTCCCGGCTGTCTTGGATTGGGGCATTATGCCCTATCGTGCGATAATTGGCAGTGACAGGGTTATTATGGCGGAACTATGCAAACACTTTTTTCTTTGATCGAATCACCCATCCACCCCAACTTCAGTGCATTGTATCAGCAGCTTGGTATTGCGGAACAACGCTTCACCGCCGCTCGCAAATTGCACAAAGCGGTGCAGCAACAAGCACCGGATTTTCTGGTCGGCGAATTCATCTACGGCTTTGGCAACAACTACGCCGGAGCAAATGTGTGCAATCTGGATGTGACCTTGCGGGCATTGCAGCGTTTTTCCCCACACACCAAAGTGATCGTTTTCGTGCCACCCAATGAAGCGCAATACGTCGATAAGTTGCTGGCATTATTCCCCATTCACGCGGTACTGAAATACCCCGTCAGCCCGCAAGCGATGCAGGAAGCCTTACAAATCCCGCTGTAAATCCGTCAATAATGCGCCAATGACTTCACTCAACGCCTGATTCAAGGCTGCCACAATCTTACTGGTGCTGACGGGAATCTGCTCCTTACGCACGGCATAACGGTGCTGCCCTAGCAAATGCTGATCCCTTACCCGCACGAGGGAAGCATCCATCACGATTTCCACGGCTGCACTGCCTTTGCCAGCGGGTGGGTATTCCGCCTGAAAACTGGCAACCCGCAACAGCAATTTGTAATTATCATCCTTACCCAGCATCTGCGCGGAAACCGACTGAAAACTGCCACTCCGCGCTAACGCATCCAGCACCACCGCGTGCAAATAGCTCGATAAATCATCAGGCCAGCGGCTATGTGCAATAAAATCCTGCTGCAAAAGCGGTTTGATCAACACAATCCGGTCACTATCCAACGCAGGGCTGACGGTCACTTTCGGCACATACACATTCGCGTTCAGTCGTTGTGATGCCGTAGCAACCGACGGTGCTAAACGGTAAGTCTGCTCGACCGGCAAATCACTTTTCAACGGCACAGAACACGCCGACAACAACGCCAATAACAAGGCAAACACCCAATAATTCATCGCGGCAACTCCGTCCCCTGCGGCACAGGCTGGTAAATAATCTGTGAAGGATTTTGCTCCAAACGCTCACTCAACTGGCGCACCGACACGGCGGCTTTGCGTGATTCATCCAACACAGACTTCAGGTTTTCCCCCCCTTCCCCCAGCAACTCATTGACTCGTCCTTCACTGTTCACCACCACGCGGTCGATGTCTTGCACTAATTTATCCACCCGCTGCGACGTCTGTTTGATGGAAGCCAAGGTAGATTGCAAAGCTTGCAGATTACCCGCCAAACCCTGTTCGGAACGCTGAACCGCTCCATCCAGATGCTCCACCAATACCTTGAGTTCACGGCTAATCTGGTTGAGGTTGGCGATTAATTGCGGCAATCCGGCAGAGGCTTCGTGCAGATTTTTCAGCAAACCTGCCAAGTGCTCACGGTTCTCCGTATTGAACACCTCATTGGCTGCTGCCACCAATTTGCTCAAGTTTTGCTCCAGATTTGGCAATTGTTGTATCACCGCATCCATATCCGTCAGCTTAGTGCGAATCACCGGAAATGCATTGCCTGCGCTAACGCTCAGCGGCTCTGATTCGAGAGAAGAATCTTGAGCCAGACTCACAAACGGCACGCCCGTCAAGCCCTGTTGGCGCAAGGTCGCCACCGTCGCAGCATTCACCGGAGTACGGACTTCCAGCTTAATTCTCACCCCGACGCGCACTGGGCTATCTGGCAATAAAAACACCTCAGACACCTCGCCCATCTTAATGCCCATGTAACGCACTTCACTGCCTTTTTCCAGCCCTTCAACGGGTGTATCGAAGTGGATGTCATACACCGCTGTTGCCGTCGATGGTTTGTCGTAAAACAACCCGGCAAAGAAAAAACCCGCTACCGCTATCACGATGACAAACAAGCCAACCAAAAAATAGTGGGCATCCCGTTCCAATCAATTCCCCCTGAGCAGCGCACGCGCCCGCCCGCCACTGAAATAATGTTGTATCTCCGAGTGAGGGTTTGCCAGCAATTCATGCAGCGTCCCCACCACCACCTGTTTATCAACCAGCATTGCAATACGGTCGCAGGTTGAGAATAAACTATCAAGGTCATGCGTCACCATGACAACCGTCAGCTTGAGATTGCGGTGCAAAGTACCGATAAGCTGATCGAATTCCTCAGCGGATACCGGGTCAAGCCCGGATGTCGGCTCATCCAGAAACAATACGATCGGGTCAAGCACCAAGGCTCGCGCCAAAGCCACCCGTTTGACCATGCCGCCGGACAGTTGTGCGGGAAACTTATCCGCCACCGCCCGTTCCAACCCCACCATTTCCAAGCGTACATACATCAACTCACGGCATTCCTGAGCGCTCAGATTGGAAAACTCGCGCAAGGGAAACTCGATATTATCCGCCACCGATAATGATGAAAACAGCGCACCGCGTTGGAACATCACTCCCCAATGTTGCTTCAGGCGCGTAAAATCCTCAGGGGGCAATTGCGTTAATTCGGTACTACCGAAATAAATCTCACCGCTGAACGCTGGCTGCAAACCCAACACAGTACGCAACAGCACCGATTTGCCAGAACCCGACCCACCCACAATCCCCAACACCTCGCCACGGTAAATCTCAAGATTCAAACCATCATGCACCCGTTGTGTGCCGAACTGGTTAACGAGTTGACGAATCGAAATCAGCGTTTCCATCACTAAAACCCCAGCCGGTAGAACAGGATGGAAAACAACGCATCCAGCAACAGTACCAGAAAAATCGAATCCACCACCGCTTTAGTGGTGTGTTCCCCCAAACTGGCAGAAGAGCCGGAAACGCGCATTCCCTGCCAACAACCAATCAAGGCAATCACCACCGCAAAAAACGGTGCTTTGATCAAACCCGCCGCAAACGTGCGGAACTCAATATTGGTTTGGACATGCGTAAAGAATTGCACAAACGAAATATCCAGAATGGTGGATGCAATCAGCGCAGCCGCCATCAACGCCACGATGTCAGCTAATACCGTAAGTAACGGCAAAGCAATCACCAACGCCACCAAACGCGGCACGACCAAAATCAGAAACGGGTCTTTGCCCATCACCAGCAAAGCATCCACTTCCTGATTGGTTTTCATCAGCCCAATTTCCGCCGCAAACGCACTGCCCGAACGCCCTGCCACCATGATCGCGGTCAGCAACACACCAAGTTCGCGCAAGACCGAAATCGTCACCATATCCACCGTGTAGATTTCCGCCCCCAAATCACGCAATTGCCCGCCACCTTGGTAGGTAATCACAATGCTGATCAGGCAAGCAATCAACGCCACAATCGGCACAGCACTAATGCCCGTGGTGAATACGTGGTGAAATACAGCACGAAAGCGGAACAGGTGTGGGGAAAACAGGCTGGTGAATAACGCGGCTATGCTGTGACCGAAGAAAGTGATGAAAGAACGCAATACCTGCCAAAGGTTGGACAAAGAAACCCCTCCTAGCCTCCCCTTGTCAGGGGAGGGAGAAGAGTCGGAGGCTTCTGTGGCGGCGAAATACCTCAGATATTCGGCGGGGAAATGGTCAAAGTGGACTTCGTAGCCCTGCCGTATCCAAGATTGCGCCTGCTGATACACAACCCATGCTGCTGTCACATCCAACCGTGCCACTGCTTGTGCATCCACCACCAACGGCGTACCTACCACAGGCTGAACCTGTTGCAAGGCCGCTTTAATCGCTGCGATTTGCGCAAACACCCATTCACCCTGCAAATAAAGGTGAAGCTCGCCATTTTGTGAAAGTTGCCGTAGTTCGATCATGACCTTATTGTGCCTGCTTCTCACTATGGATAGCTACCGCTTGTAGTCGTACCTCAAACCTGCAACCATGCATTCATGATTGATTCACCACTGCAAAGCATGAGCACCCTACATAAACTCAACCAATGGCTACAAGCGGGACTTATCACCCCCGCACAACACGCCAATATCCTCAGCTTTGAAGCCGAGCACCGCCAGCATTCAAACGGCTGGCTGTACAGCTTCATGATTCTGGGTGCGGTCATTATTGGGCTGGGCATTATTTCCCTGATCGCCGCGAATTGGGCAACGCTTCCCGATGCACTAAAGCTGGGTGCAGACTTTACGCTATTGGGCGGCTTGGCAGCGGGGATTGTCTGGCAATACCCCAACCGCCAACACGGTGTGTGGTTTGAGGTGTTACTGGTGAGTTTCATGGTGTTGTGCCTGGCCAGCATCGGCCTGATTGCGCAGATTTACCATATCAGTGGCAAGTGGTATCACGCCCTGCTGTTTTGGGCTGCCATCACGTTTTTACTCAGTTTGTTTGCACGTCATTTATTTTCGCGCTTTTTCTGGGTAACGCTGTTCTTGCTGGGCTTGTCCTGGAGCATTGTGGCTGCCATGGGCGGGCATACGCCCTCTCATTTGCAGGCA
This sequence comes from Candidatus Thiothrix putei, assembly GCA_029972225.1. NCBI lineage: Bacteria > Pseudomonadati > Pseudomonadota > Gammaproteobacteria > Thiotrichales > Thiotrichaceae > Thiothrix > Candidatus Thiothrix putei. The sequence continues at coordinate 1,111,831 of CP124756.1, read as the reverse complement.
TTTCCCGCCGTATTGCTGTTTGCCCCCCTGCTGAGCGCCTTGCTGTATTACCTCAGTCAGCACCTCAAACCACTGCGCGGGTTTAGTGGCAGCCTGTTTTTCTGGTTTCAGTTCAGTGCCATGCTCGCGCTGGCATTCGCTGATATTGCGCGTTCGGGGGGAGAACTGAGGGATTATCCCGTCGCAGGGTATTACCCCGCTTATTGGGCGGCGGCATTGTTGGCACTGAGCATTATTCTGCAACGCGATTACCAACGGTTGAATAAAGTCTTATTGTTGGCAAGCCTCGCCCTGTTGTTGCTGGCCTTCCACCCCGATTTGCTATTTACCGGCGCACAACGCTATACCTTGCTTGGCACGCATGACAGCAGTGGTGTGAGTTTTTGGCAAGCAGACGACATCCGTGCGCCGTTACTGACCCTGCTGATCTTGTTTTTGTATGCCATTCATGCAGGCAATCTTGGGCATCAACATACCTTTAACGCCGTGACCTTTTTGATCGGGCTGCGCTTTGTGATTGTATATTTTCAGGCCATGGGCGGGTTAGCCGCGACGGGTGTGGGCTTGATCCTCTCCGGTAGCCTGATTATTGGCATGACTTGGGCGTGGTACAAAGGGCGCGACCGCTTACGGCAGTGGGTAACAAGGGGGCAACATGCATAAGCGCAGTGGGCTGATGATAGCGCTGTTGGTTCCTATTCTGGCGTTGGCGTTGAATGCTTACCTGAACAGTGTGCAACGTGCCAGCGGTGAAGCGGTGGTATTGCCCATCATCGGTTTTGACCCGCGTGATTTGCTTTCCGGGCATTACCTGATGTACCAAGTGGATTATGGGGTGAGTACAGGCTGCACCGCACACGGGGTAGAAGCCGCGATCTGTTTGCGCCCCACACGTCAGCTATACCTGGCTGACGCCTTACCTGCCGATTGTGACTTATTCATCCGGGGCTATTGTGACAGCAGTGCTGCATTCAACGCGGGTATTGAGCAGTTTTACATTCCCGAAGCGTATGCACAGGCTCTGGAAACCAAAGTCCGCAACAAACGCGGCGAGTTGGTGGTGTCGGTGGATAAGGCAGGCAATGCCGCCATCCGCGACCTGTTGATTGATGGCAAACCTTGGAAAGCAAGCGTGCCATAAGCAACTGACGTTATTGATGCATCAGGCGAGCAATTTTGCTTTGCCTATTAGAGCTTATCCAATAGCTGTTGGCTTAAAGCATTAACCCGTCATTTCATCGCGTCTTAATCCCTTTTAAATCAGGGCGGTCTTCAGAAATGGTGCAACTGACTGGCGGCAAAGCCATGTACCTGAAAGTCTTAATCCCTTTTAAATCAGGGCGGTCTTCAGAATTTTTACGAAGCCATCCAGCGCAAACGAGCCAGTCTTAATCCCTTTTAAATCAGGGCGGTCTTCAGAAACAGCTCTTTCCTAAACGGGCAGCGCGAAGCGAAGTCTTAATCCCTTTTAAATCAGGGCGGTCTTCAGAAACGAGGCGATTGGCAATGGGAAATGGGAGTCTGTCTTAATCCCTTTTAAATCCATCTCCTTATACACAAATCAGTCCATTCCCAACTCACTAGCCATCTGAATGCCATAAATGCAGTCCAGCACGCGTGAGTAGCCTAACCAGATACTTTTAGCCCCCGGTTCGCCGTCGGATTTTCTGCCCAGAAAGCCCCCCAGTTCTGCGAGATTGCGGATCACTTGATTGAGGGTAGGTATGCCATCGGGTAGTGCTTTTTTGCCGAGTCGGAAGGAGACTTTCCATTCCAAGGGGTCAAACACCAGATCAGCAGGAAGTTCTGGACAGGTACGCCCCAACCGCATCAGAAACATAATCCGCCAGGCCACCATGATGTAGAGCGCGAGGGCTTTTTCGATGCGCTCTTTGGTGTCCAGTTGCAGTTTTTCGACGCGACAACCGACTTTCAGAACATCAAAAAACATCTCGATTTCCCAACGCGCCCGATACCAGTCGATGAGTTCACAGGCGGCATCGGCGGTCTCTACACAACGGTTGGTGACTAAACGCCAAATGAGGGGCGATTTTCCGGCGGGTGGGTTGATTTCTTTGGCTTGCACCAAGGTCAATAGCATCGGATGCTTACTCTTGGGACGCAAGGTATAACGTAACACCTTGATTTCTTGTACCACTTTACGGGGCTTTTCACCCTGCTTGCGCGGTTTGGTAAAAGTGATACGAGTCAACGCTTTTTGTTGATCAATGGCATCCCACAGTTTGAGGTCATCCCCCAAAGCCCGGTTATGTTGCGCCCGTATCAGCAGGTCAGCCGGGTAATCCAAGGCTTGCGCCCGTTTGAGTAAGTCATAAAAGTCGCTTTCACGGTCGCCAGTATAGATGAGGCGGTGTTCAGGGCAGCGTGCCGCCAGTTCAGCTACCCGTTCATACCCTTCAATCCAGCGGCGGCTTTCTTTGATGCTGGGGTTGGCTTGGTCGGCAGCTTTGCTCAATCCCCGTGACCACATCCACGTATCGGTGATGCCCAACGGCAAACGTTCTGGGGTAATACACAAGGTCGGATGCAGGTACATCCCGCGTTGCTTGTCGTAGGATAACCGCCCTAAACCCTCGGTTTCTTGTCCATTGAAGTCCAGTTCGGTCGTATCTTGAATACACAGGATAATCCGCGAATCTTGTTGACGAATTCGGCACTCTGTCGCTTCAAAGTGGGATGCCATCAAAGCATCATGGCTCACCGCTTCATTCCAGAAGAAACGGTACGTCGCCAAGGTGCTTGACCAACTTTGGCAAGCCTTAGGGATGCTGGACTGGGGGGCTTTCAGCATGGCTTTGAGGATATGGGCGGCTCGTGTTTCGAGACGCTTGTCTCCCAAATCAAGATCGGTGAGTTCGGTAGATGACCAGTTCATGAGTGAAAATTGCTTATCTTACATCAGCTTGGGAACTTGTGTATAAGGAGATGCTTTTAAATCAGGGCGGTCTTCAGAAGCCCTTGAAAACGAGAAAGAGAAAACAATAGCCAAAGTCTTAATCCCTTTTAAATCAGGGCGGTCTTCAGAAAAAAAGTAAAGACCAAAAGGCTGGTAAAATGAGTCTTAATCCCTTTTAAATCAGGGCGGTCTTCAGAAAACCTTACGCGTAGGGTTACATAAGCGTAACGGGGTCTTAATCCCTTTTAAATCAGGGCGGTCTTCAGAATAAGGAGAAAAAAGCCGCTAAGAAAAAAATTAGCGGTCTTAATCCCTTTTAAATCAGGGCGGTCTTCAGAAAAAATCTGCTATGGATTACATCGAGCAGGTTGCGTCTTAATCCCTTTTAAATCAGGGCGGTCTTCAGAAGCAAAATATTTCCCTTCGGTTTCAGAAGAGCCACTTGCAAAATTACATTTTCAGCGTGAACCTTCCTTCATCTGAAGGAAAAAAGAAGTGTGGGCTGCCGTTTTCGGCGATAATAGAAGCATCAAAACAACCATTAAGCCCACGCTATGAATTCTACCGAACGCGCCCTGATTGCACAACGCTGGAGTTTGCTGCAAATTGAAATACTGCCTTGCTTCAATGATGCCTTTGGCACATTGACCCCCAAGCTTGAAAAGCTCATTCACGTACTGGAGCTGACGCGCATTGAAGATTTTGTGCGCTCTTTTCGTGATGGGTCTGGACGGCCAGCGACGGAGCGATCTTGGTTTGCCAATGCTTTTGTCGCCAAAAGCGTGCTCAATATTGTCAATACGCGAGCACTCATTGACCGGCTGCAAAACGATCGCTCCCTGCGACGCATCTGCGGGTTTCCCCTGACCAAGAAACTGCCTTCCGAATCCACCTTTTCACGTGCCTTCGCTGAATTTGCTGAACAGCGTTTAGCGGAACGTGTGCATGAAACGTTGGTGAAAACGTATTTGGGCGATGCGCTGATCGGCCACCTGTGTCGGGATTCAACAGCCATTGAGGCACGTGAACGGCCTGTTGCCGAGGAAAAGCCAAAGAAAAAACAAGGGCAAACACGGATTCAGCGCCAACGGGAACAGTCACTTCAGCAAGCACTCGATGAGATACCGGTTCAGTGTAACCGGGGGACGAAGAAGAATGCCCAAGGCTACAAGCACAGTTGGAACGGCTACAAACTGCATATCGATACCGCCGATTGTGGTGTCCCGATAGCAGCCATTCTGTCTTCCGCCTCCTTTCACGACAGCGGGGCAGCCATCCCACTCTCTCAAATCAGTGCCCAACGTGTCACCAGTCTCTACGACCTGATGGATGCGGCCTATTGCAGTGCTGATTTGCACGAATACAGCCGTCATCTGGGGCATGTCCCTCTGATTGATCACAATCCTCGCGGCGGACAGAAAGAAGCGTTTGAACCTGCTGATGCCGAGCGTTACAAAATTCGCAGCACCGTAGAACGAACCAATGCCCGCCTGAAGGATGAATTTGGTGGTCGGAATGTGTGGGTGCAAGGTGCGCAAAAAGTTTACAGCCACTTGATGTTTGGGATTTTGGTGTTGAGTGCTGATCAACTGATGCGTGTCTTGTTATAAAGCGACTGGGTTTGAAAAAACACGGGAAGACTGACTGAAAAACAGGAGCAGTCGCATCGGTATGGGTGAAATTTAGCAAAAGTTACGGTAAAACTGAAAAAGCTCAGGTTTCGTTGGTCAAATTGAGTAAAAAATCGGCTGAATATGCGGCGTTCGGTCAATGCTGAAAATTGAGCAACTCAGTTTGTCGGATTTTGCAAGTCGCTCAGAAGCTAGGGTCTTAATCCCTTTTAAATCAGGGCGGTCTTCAGAAGCAAATTACGACAATACCAATTCTGGCGCAAGTCTTAATCCCTTTTAAATCAGGGCGGTCTTCAGAAGCAAATTACGACAATACCAATTCTGGCGCAAGTCTTAATCCCTTTTAAATCAGGGCGGTCTTCAGAAGCAAATTACGACAATACCAATTCTGGCGCAAGTCTTAATCCCTTTTAAATCAGGGCGGTCTTCAGAAATTGAACAACTCAATGAGATGGAACTTCTCACGCGTCTTAATCCCTTTTAAATCAGGGCGGTCTTCAGAATCATCAGCTTGGTAAGTATTGTGCAGAGCAAGGTGTCTTAATCCCTTTTAAATCAGGGCGGTCTTCAGAACGCTCAAATCCAAACTATAAGCACCACGATCTGTCTTAATCCCTTTTAAATCAGGGCGGTCTTCAGAACGCTCAAATCCAAACTATAAGCACCACGATCTGGTCTTAATCCCTTTTAAATCAGGGCGGTCTTCAGAAATAAGCTGCATAGTGCAACGGTAAAGAAGATGCTGTCTTAATCCCTTTTAAATCAGGGCGGTCTTCAGAATGGCCAAAGTGCGCAAAGGCGCTAAGATTGGCGTGTCTTAATCCCTTTTAAATCAGGGCGGTCTTCAGAAAACGCCAACAAGGAGTATGCTGGTCACGCCGCTGTGTCTTAATCCCTTTTAAATCAGGGCGGTCTTCAGAAATTAATAGGATTAGGAGTTTGTAATGCCTAAATGTCTTAATCCCTTTTAAATCAGGGCGGTCTTCAGAATAGTAATATTTTTAATCACGGCAATGATCGCAACGTCTTAATCCCTTTTAAATCAGGGCGGTCTTCAGAAGGCTCGTGTCTAATCAGCCTTTTGAATCAGTGGGTTACAGAGACCCTTAGCAGGAAATTCACTGTATAAAAAGTTGTCTTGGGCGAAAATGTAACAAGGTGAGTTTTTAAAGAAGCGACACGCTCAGGTTTCGCGTGTTAATGGGTTGATTTTACGATGATTTAGCGGCGAATGGAAGGATTATTCAGCAGGCTGGGTAAAATCAATCCCTTCGTAAATCTCCGCCAGTGTCAACGTGCAGTCAGGGCAGGGCAACGTGAGCGCTTGTTCCAGATCATCAAACCGCGCCACTTCCCAGCCCGTTTCTGCATCGCTGTAGTACATCGTTACCAGTGGTTGATCTTGCGCTACAATCAAATAAACCTGCAACGATGCCAGCTTTTGGTAGGCAATCAGCTTTTCGGCGTAATCCTTCCACTCAGTGGATTTGGAGGTAACTTCCACGATCAAACACGGTTTTTCCAGATAATATTCATCCGCTTCATCTTGCTCGCAACTCACGATCACATCTGGATAGTAATAGGCTTTGGAGCGTTGCGCCCTAGCTTTGACATCAGATAAGTGAATGTCACAAGGTTTATCGCGTGAAGCCAGACGTAAATTGAAAGCGATATTGAACGCAATACTGTTATGTCGCCGACTTGTTCCCGCCATCGCGTACACCACGCCATCCACATACTCATGGCGTTCTTCCGCAAGTTTTTCACCTTCCAAGTATTCTGCCTCGGTGATATAAGCCGCATTATCCAATGCCATTTTTACTGCCAACATGATGATTACGCCTCGATCTACAATGTATCCCGATTATAGCGCACTTCCGCAGGCAACTTCGCCCCCGTCACCAGCAAGCCATCGCCCCACAACGCCTTACCCAACATCACCCATTCCGGTTCATTCGGCAAGGGGTACACCCGAATATCATCCTGCTTGGGGTGGATCAAGGTGCGCAAATGCTTCAACACCTTCTCGCGCCGTTCCCCATCCAGCTCAATCAAAAACACCGAATATTGCAACGGCAACGCAATCTTTTTCAAATAACGGTGTACCCGCCCCAACCGTTTCGGGTTAGCAATATCATACGCAATAATATGCGGCAAACGTCGATGCGCCATTAGTCCGCCTCCTGATGTTTCAACAAGCACCACAAGCGATTCAACGCCACCCGTGCGCGTTCCTCAAAATGCCCATGATGCGTTTCGTAAAAATGCACCATGCTGTAACGCAAGCCCTTATCCGCAAACACCTGCGGCACATCGCCACGCACCACCAGCCAATACGCCTCCAACAGCAACAGCTTTTCCACATCCCGCGACAGATGCACCCGCCGCGTCAACGGCAACTGGATATTGTCACTAAACCCATACACCGCCAGCACCTCACTCACATGGCTGGCAATCGGCGCTTGCAATTGCGCCACAAACACCGCAAACCGGCACGGCAATTGCGCCTGCACCAACGGTTCCACCTGCGCCATCACCTGCTGCGCCACCGACCCCACTAACGGACATTGGCAAGCCCGTGCCATGCGCTGCACCCACCGACTTTCCTCATGCACCCGCCACTGCTGATACAACGCATCGCCCAGCGCATCATCCGCGCAAGCGTGCAACAACGCTTCCAACGAGGTTTGGCTGCTGCGGTCACTCAAACAATGCCCCACCAACACCCCATCACGCCCGCGAAACGCCACCGGAATCCCGTATTCCAAACACGCCAGCAACGCCGCCGTTTCCCACTCCACCTTGCCCGTCACCACCACCCGCGAAATGCGCCGTAACGGGTAAAAGCTATCCGCCTGCTCATGCGCTTGCACCCGCAACGCCACCGCGTCCAAGCCCACCGCATTCGCCTGCGCCACATCCAAATACAACGGTTTACGCATAAGATTCCCCCTCCCATTCCCGCATGGCTTTGATCAAGCCCCGCACCTGCCAGCGCATCGCCCTCCCCAACGGACGCAAGCGCGTTTCCAAACTCGCAAAAAACACCTGCCGCCCCGCCTTATCCAAAAAGCAACCGTTCACATCCGTCTTGAAATGGTGCTCACGCAAGGTCTGAGTACGGAAACATTCCCACACCCACGCATCAATGTGCGGTCGCCACACCTCAATCAAATCCGATGCCAACGACTCCCGCCCGAAACTGGTTTCGTGATAAAACCCCAGCAACGGCTCCAGCCCGTGCGTGTGGATAATCTGCACCGCGCGGTTATGCAGCAAGGTATACGCCAGCGACAAGGTAGCATTCACCGGATCCGGTGGCGGACGCCGCTTACGCCCCGCAAACCCCAACGCCGCAGGCAACACCGCCGCAAACGCGCCAAACATTGCCCGCGCCGCCGCGCCTTCCATCCCCAGCAACGACGCCAAACTTGCCGCGCCGTCCAGATTCGCCAATTGCGCCCGCAATTGCTGCTGCGCATCCGTAATCGCCTTGCGCTGATCCGCCCGCTCCACCAGCATCTCATCCAACAAGCGCAAGTGCGCCGCGAACTTCGCCGCCAATACCTGCCGCGTAAACGCCAGCCGCCACGCCGAATCCTGCGCCAGCCGGTAATGCAGCAAACGAATGCTGGCATCGTTATGCCCACTCCCCAGCAACACCGCCCGCCGCTGCGGTTTACGCTGACTCGCCACACTGAACGCAATGCCGTGTTCCGCCAATGTCGCCAACACGCTGGTATCCAGTTGCACATTCGCCAGACACACCACCCGCTCCAGCAACGCCAACGGCACGGGGCGCTGGCGCACCTCACCCAGCCGCGCCACCAGCGTTGCGCCTTCCACTTCCAGCGCAGCATTCTTATGGTCGATGTATAACGTTGTCATCGTTACCTCCGTTAAATCCCCCCTAACCCCCCTTTTTCAAAGGGGGGAACAAGAAGGTGATACTCGATTCTTGGCTTCCCCCTTTGCAAAAGGGGGATTGAGGGGGATTTTCTTCACCCCAGATAAAACCAGTCCGGGTCAACCGGCACGACCCCCAGCCCCAGCGTCTGCACCGTCTGCCGCGCATCCAGCCGAATCAGCAGGAAACTGTCCTCAGCGTCATGCAGAATAAAGCTCATATCGCCCAGCAACTCGCCTTTTTCCGCATCCGTCAACCACACTTCATGCACCGATTTCTGCCCACCCGTGGCATACGCCCGCACGCAATGCAACGCCGCCCGCAGCCGCCCCGCATCACTCACGTCATATGCCGCGAGGTACAACACCCGCTGACGCTCAGCCATGTTCCACCCCGCTGTATGCCAGTGCTGGCGGCAGCTTCAACAAGCCGACGTTGTGGTAGCCCTCACCCTCGTGGTGATACAGCAATACCGGGCAACCGTTGCCGAGTTCCGCGCCCACCATTGCCGCCGCCATGCCGGGGCCTGCGTGGAAGTAGTGAATGCGGTCAACGCCTTGCGCGTACATTTCCCCGACTTGCTGGCGCACATCGGACTTGAAACGGTCGATTTCATACGTACCTAGCCCATCACGTTGCAGGTAGAAAATCCGATCACGCGGAATATCACGCAAGCTGTTATGTTGCTGGCAATAGTTTTCCACCGCCGCGCGGATATTGCGCCCCGGCAACAAGTCGATAATGAGGATGGCAGGGCGGTTGCCCGGTGCTGTGCGGATGGCTTGCAGGTATTGACGGTAACGGCGGCGATTGCCCCACACCACCTGATACCATGTCCAGAACACCGGAATGGCGAGGATCAGCCCGATGACGATACCGAGCGGGTCGAGAATGTTCGTGATGATGTCGCGTAGTGTTTGCATGGTAGCCCCCTGTTTGATGTTGAAGAAAATCCCCCTCAATCCCCCTTTTGCAAAGGGGGAGGCTGGAAAGTGCCACTTTCTTGTTCCTCTCCTTTGCAAAAGGAGGGGTTAGGGGAGGATTTTCTTCAGGTAATCATGCCGCAAACAGGGGAAGAAGTCGGCAATGACAAGCTTGTCAGTTAGCGGTGGGTTTGCTGGCGGCTTTGCCGAGCATAGTGATGAGTATGTGTGACATGGTTTTGCCCTGTTTAGTGTTTCTGTGCCGCATAGCCTTCCAACCGCGCCCCGTAGGTACGCATATCCGCCGCCGTCAGCTCCTTACCCCGCGCATCCGCAGGCAGTTCCAGCGTCAGGTGGAAATACTCGCCGCCCCGTGCATTCACTTCCGCCACCAGATTGATCGGCAATGTGCCTAGCACTCGATCACCCGCTTGCACGATAGCCACATCGAAATGCGCCAGCCGTTCATCGACGTGAAAGCCTTCCGATTCCGCCCAATCGACCGCGCCGGGGTGGCGTGAGATGAAGTAAGTAGTCATGGTTTCCCCTGTGTTTGGCAAAAACCGCAGTGTAAAGGAGAGGCAGGCGTGGCGCGAGGTTGGCAAGCTTGTCGTGCTATACTAGGCGCATCAACCCGAAGGAATGTTGTCAGATGAGCAAGCGCCCCGAATTACCCATTGGCATCCAGGATTTTGAAAAGTTGCGTACTGATAACTTGCTGTACGTGGACAAAACCCAAGCCATTCATGGCTTATTATCCAAGGCAGGTTACTACTTCCTGTCGCGCCCGCGCCGCTTTGGTAAATCGCTGACACTTTCCACCCTCCGCGCCATTTTTGAGGGCAAGCGCGAGTTGTTTAACGGCTTGTGGATTGAAGACCAATGGGATTGGAACAAGGTACATCCAGTCATCCATCTGTCTTTCAGCAGCATCGGCTACCGTACCTTGGGGTTAGAAGCAGCGATTGCAGCAGAACTACAGGTGATGAGTGAAACGTTAGGGATTGCATTACAAGCGAAAACCATTGACCGGCAATTTGATGAGTTGATTCGCAAACTCGCCCAACGTGATGGCAAAGTGGTGTTACTCATTGACGAATACGACAAACCATTGATCGACTACCTCGACGATATTCCACTGGCAAAAACTAACCAGCAGGTGATGAAAACCTTCTACTCGGTACTCAAGGATAGCGACCCTTACCTGCAATTCTTGATGATCACTGGTGTGTCGAAATTCAGCAAAGTGCCGATTTTTTCTGACCTGAATCACCTCAAAGACCTGACGCTTGACCGCCATTACGCCGCGTTGACCGGTTATACCCAAGCTGAGTTGGAACACTATTTCGCCCCGTATATGCCCGAAGTTGAAGACTACCAAGGCATTACGCAACCCGAACTGCTCGACAAACTGCGCGAATGGTATAACGGCTACAGTTGGGATGGGCGTACCCGTGTGTATAACCCGTTTTCCATTCTCAATTTCTTCAGTGCGGGTGATTTCCGTAATTTCTGGTTTGAAACCGGCACACCCACCTTCCTCCCCAAACTGATGAAAGCCCAGAACATGCTGGACGTGGATCAGGTGGAACTCGACGAAATGGGTTTTTCGGTTTATGACATCGAAAAGCTGCAAGTTTTGCCAGTGTTATTCCAGACAGGTTATCTCACGATACAAGCCAAGCTGGAATACGGTCTGTATCGCCTCGGCTACCCTAACCGTGAAGTTCGTGCTGCGATGCTGGCGTATTTGATTGCGGAAATGCGCCACGATGACACCATCAGCAGCACCCCGACGGTGGTTTCGTTACACCGTGCGTTTGCCGCCAATGATCTGGAGCAGGTCATTAAGCTGGTGAAAAGCATTTTCAAAACCATTCCCTCGCATATTTTCATCAAGGAAGCGGAAAGCTATTACCACAGCCTGATTCATTTGGTGTTCCATTATCTGGGGCTGTACACCGAAAGCGAAGTGAATACCAATGACGGGCGGCTGGATTGCGTAGTGAAAACCCCGACGCATATTTACGTGATTGAGTTCAAGCTGAATAAAAGTGCGGATGAGGCAATGCAGCAGATTAAAGACAAGGGTTACGCAGAAAAATACCGTACTGATTCGCGCCCGAAGGTATTGGTCGGCATTAATTTCAGCAGTGAAACCAAAACGGTAGACGATTGGCAGCAGGAGAACTTTACATGAACAAACGCCCTGAATTACCCATTGGCCTTCAAAGTTTTAGCGAATTACGCACCCGTAACATGCTGTACGTGGATAAAACCCCGCAAATCCACCGCTTGATCAGCACCGGCAAGTATTACTTCCTGTCGCGCCCACGCCGCTTTGGTAAATCACTGACACTTTCCACCATCGGTGCTGTTTACGAGGGCAAGCGCGAGTTGTTTAGCGGCTTGTGGATTGAAGAGCAATGGGACTGGAACAACGTGCATCCAGTCGTGCAACTTTCTATCAACAAGCTGGATTACCAAGGCAAAGGCTTGGAGGTGGCCTTGCAAGAGGGGCTGCAATACCATGCCAATCGTTATCAATTAGCGCTTCTCAGTAATACCGCGAAAAGCCAGTTTGCCGAACTATTGGAAAAACTCGCCACCCAATATGGCAAAGTCGTGTTATTAATCGACGAATACGACAAGCCGCTGATTGATTACCTCGACGATATTCCACTGGCAAAAGCCAATCAACAGGTGATGAAAACCTTTTACTCGGTGATTAAGGATAGCGACCCCTATCTTGAATTTTTGCTGATCACAGGCGTGTCAAAGTTCAGCAAAGTGTCGATTTTCTCTGATTTGAATCACCTCAAAGACCTGACGTTTGACCGGCACGCTGCGGCGCTAACAGGCTACACCCAAGCAGAATTGGAACACTATTTCACCCCCTACATGCCCGAAGCCGAAGACTACCAAGGCATGACCCGCCCCGAATTGCTCGATAAACTGCGCGAATGGTATAACGGCTACAGTTGGGATGGGCGTACCCGTGTGTATAACCCATTCTCCATCCTGAACTTTTTCAGCGATGGGCAATTCCGCAATTATTGGTTTGAAACCGGCACGCCGACCTTTTTGCTGAAACTGTTGCGCGAACAAAATCTGTATAAGCTGGATAACCTCACCGTGCATGAGCGCACTTTTGCCAGCTACGATATTGAGTATTTACAGGCACTGCCCATCCTGTTCCAGACTGGCTACCTGACGATTAAAGCCCAACAGTCATTTGGGCTATATACGCTGGATTATCCCAATAGCGAAGTACGTGAATCCCTCTTGGATTACATTATCAGTGATTTACGTTGCTTGAATACCCCGATGAGTAGCCCGATGGTGGTGGAATTGCACCAAGCCTTTGCTGCCAATGATTTGGAGCGGGTCATTAAGCTGGTGAAAAGCATTTTCAAAACCATCCCTTCACACATTTTCATCGCCAAGGCAGAGCATTATTACCATAGCCTGATTTATCTGGTGTTTTTCTATTTGGGGCAATACACCGACAGTGAAGTCAACACCAATGACGGGCGGCTGGACTGCCTGGTAAAAACCCCGACGCACATTTACGTGATCGAGTTCAAGCTGGACAAAAGTGCGGATAAAGCGATGCAGCAGATTAAGGACAAGGGGTACGCGGAAAAATACCGTGCCGACCCGCGCTCGAAAGTGTTGGTGGGAATCAATTTCAGCAGTGAAACCAAAACGGTGAAAGAGTGGAAAACCGAAGTCTTGGTTTAAGCCAACCACACCTGTACGGGCGTACTCAAAAACACCTCCAGCGGAATGCCGCCCGTGCCAACCACCAATTGGGTCACATTGGGAAATGTTTTGGCAAAAGTTTCCAGCCCGGTTAACACGCCTTTATTGCGCCCGCTTTTGACTTCAATCACCAGCAAGCGCGTACCGTGTTGAATCACAAAATCCACCTCGGCATTGCGCTCCCGCCAATAAGTCAGGCTCATAGTGGGTGGTAGGGTGTTATAGAGGTAAGCACCGACAGCGGATTCCACCAAGCGTCCCCATTGCTCGCCATCGTGCCGTGCGCTGTGGAAATCGAAGCTGTGTTGGGCGGTGAGTAAGGCAGTGTTTAACACTAACAGTTTCGGGCTGGCGGCACGGCTACGTGCCAGATCACCCGCGAATTTGTCCAAGCCTGCCAACATCCACGCGCCATTCAACAGGGTCAGGTAATGCGCCAGGGTGGTGGTGTTGCATGCATCCTGCAACTGCCCGATCATTTTCTGGTAGGAAAGAATTTGCCCGGAATACTGGCAACCCAGCACAAACAAACGGCGCAATAGCGCGGGTTTGTCGATACGTGCCAATTGCAGCACATCGCGGGAAAGCGTCGGTTCGATAATCGCGTCCAGCACATAACTGCGCCAACGGAATTCGTCTTCACTCAACACCGCCGCACCGGGGTAGCCACCGAAATAGATGAAACGCTCCACATCCCAATCAAATGCTGTCTGCATTTCGGCAAACGACCAGTGCGGGAGGCGGATGAGTTCAAACCGCCCCACCAGACTTTCGCCCAAGCCGTGTTGCATCAGGAATTGGGCAGAACCCAGCAGCACAACGTGCAGGTTGGTTTGCTTGAAACTGTCTTCATCCCACAGCATTTTGACCGTTTCTGACCAACGCGGGACTTTTTGCACTTCATTCAAACACGCACTAGATCGCTTCTTCAGCCAATCTAGTAGGGTCTTAATCCCTTTTAAATCAGGGCGGTATTCAAACCTTATGCTGAGCGCGAGTTAGGCAAACTCGGAGACGTCTTAATCCCTTTTAAATCAGGGCGGTATTCAAACACTGCACGGGCTACAGCTGGACAAAAAGATAATTCGTCTTAATCCCTTTTAAATCAGGGCGGTATTCAAACGCTCCCGTGTGTCAGGTTCACACGCTGTGGTTAGTCTTAATCCCTTTTAAATCAGGGCGGTATTCAAACAAAGTGCATTTGTGCGTCACGTACAGCGTCTGCGGTCTTAATCCCTTTTAAATCAGGGCGGTATTCAAACCTATTTACCGTTATTTTTTGGAGCGTCTCAACCTGTCTTAATCCCTTTTAAATCAGGGCGGTATTCAAACGACGTTCTAGCGGTTACATACCCTCCGAATGTAGCGTCTTAATCCCTTTTAAATCAGGGCGGTATTCAAACCTCGATAAACTGATGAAACCTTCAAGTCGGATTGGGTCTTAATCCCTTTTAAATCAGGGCGGTATTCAAACCAATGTCGACCGCGACTTCGCGGTCGACATTCTGGGTCTTAATCCCTTTTAAATCAGGGCGGTATTCAAACAAAGATCAGCATAGAGGTCCAAGGGAGTTACGAGGGTCTTAATCCCTTTTAAATCAGGGCGGTATTCAAACGTATGTGCCCTGATACAAAAGCCAGACAGCTTCGTCTTAATCCCTTTTAAATCAGGGCGGTATTCAAACACAACTTCCTCGACTACCACACTGCGATACAAGTCTTAATCCCTTTTAAATCAGGGCGGTATTCAAACAACATCCTAATACGGAGTACATACTATGAGCTTTGTCTTAATCCCTTTTAAATCAGGGCGGTATTCAAACGAGCAGCAACGGCGTCAGGCGAAGCTGACGATTGGTCTTAATCCCTTTTAAATCAGGGCGGTATTCAAACACACTATGAGCTTTAACCCAATAGCCGATGCACAGTCTTAATCCCTTTTAAATCAGGGCGGTATTCAAACTCGTAATGGAGGACGAGGGCAACAACCCAGTTCGTCTTAATCCCTTTTAAATCAGGGCGGTATTCAAACAAACCCGTTCAACATTGGAAGTGTTCTGTCAAAGTCTTAATCCCTTTTAAATCAGGGCGGTATTCAAACTTTAACCATGTTGAGAAAGTTGAAAGTGGGATTTTGTCTTAATCCCTTTTAAATCAGGGCGGTATTCAAACTTCACGGCGTATTCAAAACCGTGAGTTTGGGGTGTCTTAATCCCTTTTAAATCAGGGCGGTATTCAAACGCAATTGTTTATGCATTTGAAGATTTCAGAAAAGGTCTTAATCCCTTTTAAATCAGGGCGGTATTCAAACTCTATCCCAGTTCAAAAACCGCACTGCAAACGGAGTCTTAATCCCTTTTAAATCAGGGCGGTATTCAAACTTGTAGGGAAAATTGCAAAAACATTGTTCCCTGCGTCTTAATCCCTTTTAAATCAGGGCGGTATTCAAACCCTGAATATTTTCTCACAAGTAATAAATAACAGGTCTTAATCCCTTTTAAATCAGGGCGGTATTCAAACTAAAGACTTGAATACGTATCTGACTCCTGACCAGAGTCTTAATCCCTTTTAAATCAGGGCGGTATTCAAACCCCGCCGTTCGTCGGAAACGCTTTGGTTTCAACAACTTGTGGTGTATGAATTTTGACATCAAATCGGCTTTGAAAAGTTAGCATTTTCAGGCTCACGGAATGCATACAAATAGACTGGTTTTTCAGCAAATACAAGCAAATCAGTTGTGAAATAACGGCAAGCAACCCAGTGCTTGCATTTGTCGAATTATAACGGATAAGAACGGCTGAAGCTATAAATTTTAGCAATGATTACGCCTCAGTTTCAGCAGCTTGCGTGAAATCAATACCTTTGTAAATATCAGCCAGTGACAATGGCGTGCCGAGGCAAGGCAACATAATCACCTGATCCAACGCATCATAAGCACTCACCCACCACGCACCATCCACTTCCCGATAATAGAAGGTCACATGTGGCTTATCTTGCACAATGATGAGATACGCCTGCAATGATTCTAAGGCTTGGTAAGCCAACAACTTTTCACTGCGATCTTTCCAGTCCGTTGATTTTGAAGTCACCTCCACCAGTAAACACGGCTTTTCCACATAACAGTCATCCATATTATTCGGTTCGCAGCTTAACACCACGTCAGGGTAATAAAAGGCTTTGTGCCGCCGCGCCCTGACTTTCACATCGGAAGTATAAGCATCACACGGTGTGCCATCTTCACGCTGCAACGGCAAAGCCCGCACAATATTCAACGCAATACGATTATGCCGCAACGAAGCCCCCGCCATCGCGTATAACACACCATCCACATACTCATGGCGCTCTTCCGCGATTTTCTCACCTTCCAAGTATTCTGCCTCGGTGATATAAGCCGAATTTTCAGTCGTCATGTTGACTGTCAGCATGGTATTGCTCCTATCGCTACCGAAGCTTTGATCATAGGGCAACTCTAGCGTTGCGGCAACGGCTCACCCAGAAAGATCACCTTGCGGCTGCTACGCACTACCTGCGTCTTCGTCGGGTGCAATTCCAGCCCCATTTGCGTCAGCTTTTTGCCAGCAAACGCCAATGCCTTGTGCGCTGTCGCCTCATCGTTGGCGAACAACAGGAAATCATCCGCAAAGCGCACAAACGGAATATGCGCATCCGCCAACGCCTGATCGAACTCATTCATGTACACGTTACAAAACAACGGCGACAAGATCGAGCCTTGCGAGATCCCCCGCGAAGTCCCAAACAAACTGCTCGAATGCGCCCCCTGTTTCAGCCATTTTTCGATGAGCGCCAGCGCGTCGCTGTCCTTGACGAAGGCTTTCAGCTTCTTTTGCAACGGTGTCAGCGGAATATTATCGAAAAACTTGCTAATGTCCGCATCTACCAGCCAATCCTGCCCAATGCGGATACGTTCCCGTGCCTTGCTCAACGCCATTTGCACGCTACGCCCACGCCGATAAGCGTAACTGTCGTGGTGGAAAATCGCCTCTGCATTCGGCTCCAACACAATCAGCAAGGCACGTTGCACCAGCTTATCCTGCAAATATTGCGCGGAAATCACCCGCTGCTTGCCATCCGGCTTCGCCATCGTAAACTGGCGCAACGGCTGCGGCTGATAACGCCCCGACAACACCGCCTCACGGCACTGCAACAAATAGCGCATCAAATTACGCTGCAACTGCTCACGATCCACCGTCACCGACCAAGGCGTATGCTCGGTTTTCAACAGATTCCACGCCTTATCCAAGGTCTCCGGCTGCATCGCCGTCTCCAAAATACTCATGGTGTCTCCCCCCAGTATCCACGGCTTTCAGCACCTCACGCAGACGTGCCACCTGCCCATTAATGATTTCCCGCAAACTCGCTGTTCCCCATTCCGCCGTCGCCTCACACGGTGCAAACGGACGCGGGCATTGCTGGCGGTAGCTGGCCCACGCCGCATAAAACGCCGGGCGTGTCGCTTTGCTCAAGCGGCAACCTTCCGCCTCACGGTAATAAAAACTGCTGTTATCGAGCGGCGTGTGGTGCAGCCATTGCAATACCAGCGCATCCACCGACCCCCGGAACAGTTCCAGCACATCCAACGGCAACGACTCCCGCCCCGGATAATCCTGATGCAGAAACCCCAGCGCCGTATCAAAGCCCGCTTGCAACAATGCGTGGCGCACCTCGCTCAACATCAGCGTATACCCCAGCGACAGCAACGCATTCACCGGATCACGCGGCGGCTGACGGTTACGCCCCGTGAAATGCCACTGCCCCAATGCCGTGCTTAACAACGCAAACCATGCGGCAGCAATTTGCCCTTCCAAGCCGCTTAAGCTGTTAATGCTGTTGGCATTCGGTAGCTTTGCCAGTGTTTGTTCCACTTGCATCTGGAAGGCTTGCACCCGCTCTTCCTCCACCCCATACAGCGTGTGCAAGTGTTGCAACGGCAGCGCATACCCCCGCAATTTTTGCTGCACGATATACCGCGCTACCGCCAACTGCTTGCTGGCATCATCGGCACAACGGTGTTGCATCCGCCGCGTCGGCAATTGCGTTGCCAAGCCTGCGCCCAAAAACGCGCTGTGCTGTTTGCCACGCAAATCCACCAAGGTGGCGGGTACGCCTGCCTCCGCCAACGCCCGCCACACCGCGCTTTCCACCAGCGGATTGCCGTACACCACCACCTGTTCCAACATCTGGAGCGGAATGGTTTTCGCAGGCTCATCCGGGCGTTCCAGCCGTAACGCGCCAGTGGCATAGCGCACCGTGGTTTCCTTGCGATCAATCACCAAGAGCATGTGTTCCCCCTAACCGAAGAGTGTTTGTTTAAGTTGTTGTAACCAGCCCGTGTCTGCGGGTGTCGCGCTGGCTTTACCCGCGTACAAATCTTCCACCGCGCTGTTTTGCTGACCTGCTGCCCAAATCGCGGCGGGTGTATGCACGGGGTACAGGCGAATATCGTCTTCCCGCAAATGTGCCCGTTCGCGCACCCCTTGCAACGTCGTTGCCAAATCCGCTGCCGAACAGTGCAGCAAAAACACCGACTTTTGCAGCGGCACGGCGCGTTTGCGCAGGTAGTAATGCACTTTGCGTAAGCGTTTTTCGTCGCGCACGTCATACGCCAGCAGATGCCATTGCTTCATCGTTTAACCCTCGTACCAGAGTGGCGCTTGGAAGTTATGGGTGTGTTTGACCGCAGTAACCATGCGCGGCGAACGCTGCGTATCCATCCAGGTCAGCATCAAACTATCGGTTTGCAGGTCGATCAAGGCCGTGAGTTGCAGGAACAGCTCTTCCGCTTCCCGCGCACTCAGTTGGCACTCAAACAGCGAATATTGGGAAGCCAACCCCCACGCTTTCAGGCAGCGGTGTACCTGACGGCGGCGCGAGTCTTCCACGATGTCGTAAGCGATGACGGCGGCGTTGCGTTTCATGGTGTTTTCCTTGTGGAGTGGGTTAGTCCTTGGCGGCGGTGATGATGATGGCTGCGGCACAACCAACGGCGAGAATGGCTGCGGTAACGGGGTTGGCGCAGAGGCAGGCAATAAGTGCTGCGGGCATGGTGTTTCTCCTTGGTTGGTTTCAGTGCGCCTAGGTTAGCTGTTGTGGGTTAGCCTGTCGGGTTTGGCAAGGTTGCGAACGTGCCGTTGATCGGGGGGGGCAAGCGGCATTACTTATCGCGGTCGCAGGAGCAAGGCAGTGCTGCAATAACGGCGACGGCAATGATGGCGAAGATAATGGGCATAGAGGACTCCTGATGTAATGACTTAGTGTGCTGAAAAATGGGCAACCCCGTGAGGGGCTACCCGTTGGTGGTGTTAACGGTTGTTGCAGTTAGCGTCGAGGATGATTTTGGTAATAGCAGCCGCGATGGCAGGGAACAGTACGATGAGAGGCATAGTGAGTCTCCTTTGGTTGAATGATTAGCGCTTAGTTGGACAAGAGTGGTTAGTAACAGTAGTAGCGATAGCGACAAGCACGGCGATAACGATAGGCATGGTATTACTCCTTATGAATTAGCGAAGAATGATGTTGATAAGGTCACAAATGGTCGGGCATGGGTTGGGTTTGTTAGGGTACGGGCGGTCGATGATGTTTTTCATAGGTGTTTCCTTGTGTTGTTTCAGTATGTGTAGGTTACGGTATTGTGAGTCAGGTGATTGGCTTGGCAAGGTTGCGAAACCTGCCAAGCGTCGGGTTTAGTCGAGGATGTGTTTTACGTAGTCACGGTCAGTACGTGCGCGGCGAGTGAAGAGTGCGAAGTCGTGAGCGTCGGCGTGGATGTTGGTGTTCATGTTGCTGTCCTCATCGGTGTTTGTGTTTCGATGAGGACAGTATGAAGGAAAGAATCGAAGGCAGGATTTTCGCAAGCTTTCTGCTTAGAAAATTGGCTTTTTCAGTTGTTTTACAGGGTATTCAAAACTGATGTACTCAGAATTCAAATTATTGGATAGGCTGTATTTTTTAGCATTTTTTCTGCCATTCGATTGCAGCAAATAGGCTTTTGCCTTGGGTTTGCCAAGTATGGTATTGAGCATGTTATTGGTCTTGGTGCGCGGTGTGCCGAAGTAATCAGTATCCATGCTTTTAACGCTCTCTTTGGCGTTATCGTAATGCCCTGATTTATTGGAGAGTTCGGCGTAAACTGCTTTGAAGTCTTCTGCAAGTGCTGCTTTTGTTATTTTATCGGTAAAAGTGACGGCAGGTTTTCCTTCTTTATGGCGTTGCAGCATCCATACATACAAAGCCAGTTGAGCGGGCGGCAAGGTAATCTCTTCCCCGCCGCAATACAATTTTGTTTCCTCTTCCTCGCTTCCATAAACGACACGCACACTAATGGGGGAAAGCTGGCGTTGGGCGATTTCGATAATGTCGCTGTAACTGAGTTCTTGTTTGTTGAGCAAGTCGTCGGTTAAGCCGTCACGCAGGCGGATGAATGGGAGTTGCCCCAGCATCACTTTCACCTCTTTGGCATCGAATGTTTGCCCTGTGCGGCTGTTAGCCAGAATATGGCTTTCTTTGGTGGGGTAGAAAAAGCCCGGAATGGCGTAACGGTCTTCAACCAATACATGCGACATACGGTCTTGAATGCGCCCAAACACCGATAGCGCGTAGCCGAGGTAATACGTCATCGTCTTGCGCCCACCGGCAATGGAAACGTGCAGGCTGCAATCACTATCTTGCGTCAACTCACGCACTTTCGTGGTAATAAAATCGGCGGTGATTTCATTCTCTGCTTCGGTTTGGATGTCTTGCAGTTCATCACCGTCTTTAGAAGCAATGACATAAATGCACGATTCATCAAACAGTGGTACAGGTATTTCATGCGCTTTGCACAATTGCTCAATGATGTTGTTTGCCCCCAGCAATTGTTCTTTGAGTAGATTTTTGCCGCTGGCGGTGGTGATAATGCGGATTTCCGTGGGTTTTTGATTAGCAGGCAGCGCATACAGCGTTTCGGTGATAATGGCGGGTGAATGCCCTGCTACCATCAGTAAAATGCGGCGATCGAAGTGTTCCGGTTGGTTTTTTTCGGTTGTCATGCGGTTACTCCAGACCATTGTTGAATGTAGGCGGCGAGTTCGTGCGGGCGTAGGATTTTGATGCCTTGGGTTTTGGCGCGATCCAGCATCGTCGGGGAAACTCCCCACGCACTGAGCAGCACTTTTTGCCCAAATAGCCCGCGTAAACTTTCGCCCAGACTGTTGATTTTGTAAAGGGTGTTATTGGATTTTTGGCGGTCATCGCTAAAGCGCACCGTCTTGCATTCAATAATCAGCAAGCGGTTGTTGTGAACCGCGAGAATATCCAATTCATTGTGAGTGCGGCTGTTTTCCCAGTCGATTTCTACCCCGCACGCTACGTCGTTTAAACCGGTTTGTTCGGCAATGTGCCATGCGTATTCTTCCAGCCAATGCCCACCGATGAAGCGGGTACGTTCCGCATCCACAAACGTCACGTTTAGGCGGTTTTTATGCAAGGTAAACAGATCTTGTGCAGCCAGAGATTTTACCAAGGTGAGTTGCTCACCAGTGAGGGGAAACTTAAAGGCTTGTTCGGGCGCAAGCAATTCATCGCCATTGGGTGAGAGCGCATTCATCGCCATGGCATTAAGGACAGTAATGAGCGCTTTCAGCTTTTTGTCTTGGGTAGCACGTGCCAACAATTCAGCAGCGGCACTGCGCTTAACCGCACGATTTTTCCATTCATTATGCCATGACGCGCTATTGTGAACCGTTGCCCCATAAGCCAGCAGATACTCCTCAATCCCCAATACGGCTGGCAAGGGTTCGAGGGTGCAATTATGGACGCGCTCCAAGGTATCTTTAGCCGTGTCGGTGTAGATAACCGCGTGTCCTGCCGCACTGAAAATATCGAGCATGGCGACCGACATTAACTTAGTGCCACCCGTGATATTCACCGTTAGGTGCGCATGGGGGTATTGCCGTGTCAGCGTTTCGTACAGTGTGCGTGTGAAGCGTTGAATCTCTGCCATGCCCGCATCAGGCATTCCGGTATGGGTCACGCTATTGAACCCGCCTTGCTTTAACAAGGTTTCAAAGCGCGTGGTTAGCCCTTTCTTTTGCATATCCAGCGAGCTAACCAAATGCACTTGGTCGGGTTTATCCATGCGAATCGGGATGTAATTCGCCAGCAATTGTTGGGAAACCAAACAAATGTGAATGTGCATGATGGCTCCTTAATGCCCTACGCCGTTTTCTAAAATTTCGCAGATGAACGTATCACCCTTGAGCCAGCCGAACACACGCTTGGCGTTTTGGTCGTGCCATGCATCGAATTCGTGGGTGCAACCGCCGTGACGCGGCACGTGCAGGGCTTTTACATCCAAAGAGGCGAGATTGGTAGCACGTTGCGAGTGCAGGTATTGCGCCAGTTTGTCGATTTGCTGATTCAGGCGTTCATAACGATCCGGTGACAGCCCGGCAATGGAACGCTGAAATGTGTCAGTGAATTGAATATTGGCAGATGGCGCGGCGTGAAAACTTTCACGGTAGACCGCCGTTTTATGCTGTTGCCACAACAGTTCCCCCCAAGGTGATAGGGCGCGGTCAGTGTCAAGGCGCAAGACCAAGGTTTCGGGTAAGGCATCCACGGCATCGCTTGATACTGGCAAGCCGAGCGCGAGCGGGCGCAACACCGCGAGGTGGTCACGCACGATTTGCTCACCATCCAAACGTACCGGCAGGCGGGGCAGGCGCAATAGCTCTTTATTGCTTTCAAAGATATAAATGGTTTCGTCCGCGTAGAGCATGGCGAGGGTTTGCATAAATCCTTGAATGCTTTTAAAGCCGCCGGTGAGGTTGAAAATGATGTTGTATTGCTGTTGTTGGTACGCGGGCAGGGTTTCCACCGCCCATTTGACCAGCTCCGACAGGGCAAGCTGGAAACTGTCGAGGTCTTGGGTGCGCAAGTCGCTGATGGTGGGGGTATCCACACTGAAACCGCGTTGGCTTAGCACGTCGCGCAGCAAATTGCCGGTTTCACGCCCTAACCAAGTGTCGGTGTGAATGAGGATGTGCATGTCTTGCGGGGTCGGGTTGCCGTCGTAGAATTTGAAGATGGCGTTCATTTCCGCGCTGAGTTTGGCAAGCTCGGCATCACCGGCTTGCTTTACATGGCTGGCGCGTTGGCGCAAGTGATTGTCGATGAGCAGCCGTTCGGCGGTCGGGCAGTCGCTGGCACTTTTCAGGTTGGCGTGGCGAATCAACAAGGAGCGCACGTCGCCGTCTGCGTTGTTGGTGAGCAAGCTAGTGCCGCAGGTGGAAATGATCAGGTTGGGCATTGTGTTGGTATCCTTGGTGAAAGTTGCGCGGTGGTCAATCTTTAACAGGGATGCATTATATACGATGTTGATGAATGCTGGCGTGTTGGCAAGCTTGTGAAGGGTTGAGGGGAAGGGGCTAGAAATTTGTTTTGAACTGGGATTTTTAGGATTAAAGGATTGGTAGGATGTAAGTGGAGCCACTTGCAAAATTACATTTTCAGCGTGAACCTTCCTTCATCTGAAGGAAAAAAGAAGTGTGGGCTGCCGTTTTCGGCGATAATAGAAGCGTCAAAACAACCATTAAGCCCACGCTATGAATTCTACCGAACGCGCCCTGATTGCACAACGCTGGAGTTTGCTGCAAATTGAAATACTGCCTTGCTTCAATGATGCCTTTGGCACATTGACCCCCAAGCTTGAAAAGCTCATTCACGTACTGGAGCTGACGCGCATTGAAGATTTTGTGCGCTCTTTTCGTGATGGGTCTGGACGGCCAGCGACGGAGCGATCTTGGTTTGCCAATGCTTTTGTCGCCAAAAGCGTGCTCAATATTGTCAATACGCGAGCACTCATTGACCGGCTGCAAAACGATCGCTCCCTGCGACGCATCTGCGGGTTTCCCCTGACCAAGAAACTGCCTTCCGAATCCACCTTTTCACGTGCCTTCGCTGAATTTGCTGAACAGCGTTTAGCGGAACGTGTGCATGAAACGTTGGTGAAAACGTATTTGGGCGATGCGCTGATCGGCCACCTGTGTCGGGATTCAACAGCCATTGAGGCACGTGAACGGCCTGTTGCCGAGGAAAAGCCAAAGAAAAAACAAGGGCAAACACGGATTCAGCGCCAACGGGAACAGTCACTTCAGCAAGCACTCGATGAGATACCGGTTCAGTGTAACCGGGGGACGAAGAAGAATGCCCAAGGCTACAAGCACAGTTGGAACGGCTACAAACTGCATATCGATACCGCCGATTGTGGTGTCCCGATAGCAGCCATTCTGTCTTCCGCCTCCTTTCACGACAGCGGGGCAGCCATCCCACTCTCTCAAATCAGTGCCCAACGTGTCACCAGTCTCTACGACCTGATGGATGCGGCCTATTGCAGTGCTGATTTGCACGAATACAGCCGTCATCTGGGGCATGTCCCTCTGATTGATCACAATCCTCGCGGCGGACAGAAAGAAGCGTTTGAACCTGCTGATGCCGAGCGTTACAAAATTCGCAGCACCGTAGAACGAACCAATGCCCGCCTGAAGGATGAATTTGGTGGTCGGAATGTGTGGGTGCAAGGTGCGCAAAAAGTTTACAGCCACTTGATGTTTGGGATTTTGGTGTTGAGTGCTGATCAACTGATGCGTGTCTTGTTATAAAGCGACTGGGTTTGAAAAAACACGGGAAGACTGACTGAAAAACAGGAGCAGTCGCATCGGTATGGGTGAAATTTAGCAAAAGTTACGGTAAAACTGAAAAAGCTCAGGTTTCGTTGGTCAAATTGAGTAAAAAATCGGCTGAATATGCGGCGTTCGGTCAATGCTGAAAATTGAGCAACTCAGTTTGTCGGATTTTGCAAGTCGCTCAGTGGGCATCTTGGAAATCTTTTAATCCTGAAAATCTTAGTTCGGACTAAAAAATTTTTAAGAAAAGTGTCTTAATCCCTTTTAAATCAGGGCGGTATTCAAACACTGACAACCTGTTGCTCCCAACCGGTCTAGAAGGTCTTAATCCCTTTTAAATCAGGGCGGTATTCAAACGTTTTTTAAATTGGGGCTGGAAAGCTATAAAAGAGGTCTTAATCCCTTTTAAATCAGGGCGGTATTCAAACAGATTAAATTAGAGGAAGACAATCTTCGAAATTTGTCTTAATCCCTTTTAAATCAGGGCGGTATTCAAACGCACACTGTTGCGTGCACAAGAAGCTCTCTTTGGTCTTAATCCCTTTTAAATCAGGGCGGTATTCAAACACCGTAAAGTCAGTGGGGAATGGTTTAACATTATGTCTTAATCCCTTTTAAATCAGGGCGGTATTCAAACGTTGTTGACTTTGCAGAATACATCAGTAACGTGGTCTTAATCCCTTTTAAATCAGGGCGGTATTCAAACGCCGAGAGATTCGGTGGGTCGTTGGTTCGATTCCGTCTTAATCCCTTTTAAATCAGGGCGGTATTCAAACAGTAAGCTTCCACCATTCAGTGCCATCGTGTTCGTCTTAATCCCTTTTAAATCAGGGCGGTATTCAAACGAAAGGTAAACTAATACACAACGAAATACTATGGTCTTAATCCCTTTTAAATCAGGGCGGTATTCAAACATTGAACAACGTTGGGCGCTCAGGGTATGCTAGTCTTAATCCCTTTTAAATCAGGGCGGTATTCAAACTGAGGAGAGTATAGTATGACACCAAGTATCTCGGTGTCTTAATCCCTTTTAAATCAGGGCGGTATTCAAACAGCCGCACCCCACGTTCATCACGCTGCGATCCGTGCGTCTTAATCCCTTTTAAATCAGGGCGGTATTCAAACCCCGCCGTTCGTCGGAAACGCTTTGGTTTCAACAACTTGCGGTGTATGAATTTTGACATCAAATCGGCTTTGAAAAGTTAGCATTTGGGCTCACGTCGTTTGGATACTTACAGACTATATTTCTAGCAAATACAGCATTATCAGTTGTCAAAGAACACAGGCAAACGTTGTTGCCTGTTGCGCTTATTATAAGTAAAAATGAATGCCAAAGCTATTCTTTTAATCAAGTATGTTTCTGTGCCGCATACCCTTCCAACCGCGCCCCGTAGGTACGCATATCCTCCGCCGTCAGCTCCTTACCCCGCGCCTCGGCGGGCAATTCCAACGTCAGATGAAAATACGTGCCGCCGCGTGCATTCACTTCCGCCACCAGATTGATTGGCAATGTGCCAAGGATTCTGTCACCCGGTTGCACGATGTCCACATCGAAATGTGCCAGCCGCGCATCGACATGAAAGCCTTCCGATTCTGCCCAATCGACTGCCCCAGCATGGCGCGAAATAAAGTAAGTGGTCATGGTTTCCCCTGTGTTTTGTAAAAATCGCAGTGTAATGCAGCGGCGGGAGGGGCGCGAGGTTGGCAAGCTTGTCGTGCTGGTTTAAGCCAGCCATGCCTGTACGGGCGTGCCATCGATAACTCAGATTCATTGTTTTTTTGTCTTGAACTGGGATTTTTAGGATTAGTGGGATGTAAGTGGGTGTCAAGCCTTCGGTGCAATCCCAACTTAGCTGGTCTGCGAAAAAAGTAGTCGCGCAAGCCTTGCCTGCACGGTATCGCGTATGGCGTCTTGACCAGACACCTTATTTATCCGTTCCCTGACCAGATTGGCATCCACAATACCGCTACGAATGGCTGTCGCCACAAAGTCCATGTCTTTTTCCCGCCCAGCATAAAGTTTGCTGACCATCAGATCATGTGGCTCCAGAAACAAGCCGACAACATTATTGGTGTTCGTGTTAGCAATCCTGATCAGACGACTTTCCCAGCCTTCGGGGAGTGGCGGTGGTCTTGTCAACACCGTCAGCGTAGTACCCAAACGTTTCGTCGAAGGGGGACAACTCACCCAATACACCGTCAATCAGGTCGGCACGTTCAGGGTACTGGACAGGGATCAAATCTGCTTCGCGTTATTGCAAAAGGGCATCTGGGGCTTCTGGGTAGCTACCAAAAATCGACTGGCTGCCAATGACAATGATTTCATTGCTCTGTGTGATTGCCCCCGCTGCTCTGATCAAATGTTCGATTTCATAACGTTTCATGGGTGTTTTTGAATTCGCGTAGGATTTCCCAGCGTTCGTGGGCAGAAAGGCATCCAGCAAAAGGAGAGTTTGAGCGTGCCAGTACTGCGCTTTCTTCGTGGGAATCCAGAATGTTGATGATGTCTGTCACTGGTAAGGAAAGCTTTTGCTCCCAATCGGTGTAAGCCTGCCAATTACCATTGTTGGCACGGTAACGCTGTAAATTGGCGCGGGCGATACCCACCACCTGCT
Source organism: Candidatus Thiothrix putei (assembly GCA_029972225.1). Classification (NCBI taxonomy): domain Bacteria; kingdom Pseudomonadati; phylum Pseudomonadota; class Gammaproteobacteria; order Thiotrichales; family Thiotrichaceae; genus Thiothrix; species Candidatus Thiothrix putei. Next base: position 1,084,392 of record CP124756.1, on the reverse strand, counting down.
CTGGGTCAGCTTGCAATTTTTCGATGACCCGCTGATGCAGCCGATAAATGCGTTGTTCGATAAGGGTTTGCTTGTTCATTTGGCACAGAACGACAGGCTGAAAACATCAAAATACAGCGAAGGACAATAACTTGCAAGCCTCCATATTCCGAAGCATCCCCCCAGCCCAACCTCAAGACGATACTCTTTTAAATCAGGGCAGTCTTCAGAAGCAGCAGTATACGCCGCAAAGCTAAAAGATGGCGGCGTCTTAATCCCTTTTAAATCAGGGCAGTCTTCAGAACTAAGGTTTGCGCAGAATGAAAAAAAGCGCAGTCTTAATCCCTTTTAAATCAGGGCAGTCTTCAGAAAATACAATGCCGTAGTGCTCGATCTCTCCAAACGGTCTTAATCCCTTTTAAATCAGGGCAGTCTTCAGAAAAACGCCAGTATGAAGAAAGAGCATTCGAGGGCTACGTCTTAATCCCTTTTAAATCAGGGCAGTCTTCAGAACAAAATCTTGGGCTTCCCCCCACAGTAATGCAGGAGTCTTAATCCCTTTTAAATCAGGGCAGTCTTCAGAACCGTCAAATTCGAGGAAGCTGTATTTGTCCTACAGTCTTAATCCCTTTTAAATCAGGGCAGTCTTCAGAAGCGGAATTCAAAAAAGTTGAAGTGACCATTAGTCTTAATCCCTTTTAAATCAGGGCAGTCTTCAGAAGAGAACAAAATGCGGTCATTCCCAATGAAACAGGCGTCTTAATCCCTTTTAAATCAGGGCAGTCTTCAGAAGCTTCTGTGTGCTCACTGGTGACTTCCTACTACGTCTTAATCCCTTTTAAATCAGGGCAGTCTTCAGAACGATTGAACTGGCTAAGATTATCTTTTAATAGAAGGTCTTAATCCCTTTTAAATCAGGGCAGTCTTCAGAAATTTGACACCTAGTTCTAATTTGCATAGCAGTTATTGTCTTAATCCCTTTTAAATCAGGGCAGTCTTCAGAAAAGGCTAGCCTTGCCGCATGTGTTGCCAGCTTGATGTCTTAATCCCTTTTAAATCAGGGCAGTCTTCAGAACATGTAACCATCACAGTGACAGTTGATGGTGGCTGTCTTAATCCCTTTTAAATCAGGGCAGTCTTCAGAAGCTTAAAAAAATGGAAACTAAAAAATGTTGTTCAGTCTTAATCCCTTTTAAATCAGGGCAGTCTTCAGAAACCTAAACTAACCGGAGACAAGCATGGAAAACCAAGTCTTAATCCCTTTTAAATCAGGGCAGTCTTCAGAAAAGCCAAAAGGAGAAAGCCATGCAGCAAAATAACGGTCTTAATCCCTTTTAAATCAGGGCAGTCTTCAGAAATGACCAGATTGCTCAAATGGGAGCAGCGGAAAGTCTTAATCCCTTTTAAATCAGGGCAGTCTTCAGAACTGATAAAAGGCGGCCTGCGTCAGCAGCAAGTTGACGTCTTAATCCCTTTTAAATCAGGGCAGTCTTCAGAAATGTCTATCAACAAGTCATCATGGGCGTGGTGTCTTAATCCCTTTTAAATCAGGGCAGTCTTCAGAAGCAAGCCTAGAGACGCTAACCCCTACCTGCAAGTCTTAATCCCTTTTAAATCAGGGCAGTCTTCAGAAAAGGCGATTGTGAACGCGATTGGCAGTTCAGCGTCTTAATCCCTTTTAAATCAGGGCAGTCTTCAGAAAAGTTTTGCACGTCGATTACATCCAGTTTTTAGGTCTTAATCCCTTTTAAATCAGGGCAGTCTTCAGAAGGCTCGTGTCTAATCGGCCTTTTGAATCAGTGGGTTACAGAGACCCTTAGCAGAAAATTCACTGTATAAAAAGTTGTCTTGAGCGAAAGTTCGACATGGTAAATTGTTAAAGAGGCGACACGCTCAGGTTTCGCGTGTTAATAGACTGATTTTACAATGATTTTATCATATATGGAAGAATTATCCGGCAGTTTCCACTGGGTGAGCGGAGGATGCAACTTTCTCGGCAAAACGCTGCACCAAACGGTTCAGATCATTAATCAGAAAATCGGCTGGCTTCCTGCCCGTTCTAAAACCACCGTGTTGAATGTCATTGCGCAAATTGGCGAGATCATCAGCCGCACATTTTTTATCGTGGTCGCGCAATTGGCTCTCGACCTCGAACCAACGATTTTCTACTTGCTCCCGCGCTGCTTTGGTAAGCAGATCGTCATCGCTCATCTGTGTATCGGCATAAACAGAAATCCAGCCTTCGCGTAACACAATCGCCGCTTCGGGGTAACGCTCGTAGCTGACGTACAATTTCGCCAGCTCCAACATCGCCTGATGCCCCTGCGGGCTAAACAACGAATCCGCCGGAATAGCTTGCAGCTTGGCTTTCAACTGTTCCAACACCGGGAACAATGGCATGAAATGGGTGCGCACTTCGACTTCGCTTTGCGCAATACAGGAGAGCACATTAAGCACGCTACCTCTATCGCTGGCTTTACCTGTGATGATTTGCGGGACACGCACCGTGGAAATATTGTCGGAAAATGCACGGATGGATTCCGCCAAACGTCCCAATGTTCTCGGACGTTCGCTTTGTCCTGCTTTTTGGATGCTGACATTTTCCTGACGTGCCAGCGTTGCCAAGCCCGCACCATGCCCGGTTTTCATAAAGCTTTGCAGACTGCTTGACCAATCCAATAGATTGATAAAAGTACTCATATCCCAAATATCAGAGACACGTTTCTCACGGTTATATTCACCATACAGAATACGCATATCGGGTATCTCTTCTATGCTACGGGTTGAACGAACATAGTTGATCACCGCAGCAGCAAAAAAAGGTTGCGAGCGGAAGCCGTGGGTAATATCAAAAATCACTTTTTTATCGTTCCCTTGCGGGATATTTTCCAAAATGGTATTGAATTGCTCCCACTGCTGTTCAGAATTTGCCCCAAAAGGAACACGGACAACACGCGGTTGCGGTAATTGATTTGCCTCAAATTCAGCAAGAACTTTATGCAAATGCGCCTTTTCTGCCTGTTCGGTTGCCAGCAATACCACCTCGTTGACTTTGTGAGAACCTGTGCCTTTTTCCTCAATGACATAGCCTTGTGCAATTGCCCGCACGACATAGCAGGTGTCGTTAATGTCCGTTTGAGGGTCTTGGTTAAAGCGGTAAGTGGTTGGCTGGTAAACATATTCACCCGTCGGCTTGCCATCTGAGTCACGTTTGGCTTCACCAAGACCAAGAAAGCTGATTAGTCGCATGGGTTTTATCCTTTATATCGTTGGTTGTCAGGCAGCGGCAGCAAGCGGCAAGCGCACATCAATCTCATCCCAAGGCACAAAGACCTTGCCGTGTTCGTCTTTCTCGATCACCAGCCATTCGCTGAGTAGAGCGACATCCTGATGCATATTGCGGTAATGCCGATCCAGCCGCTTTGCCAGCTCGTAGATGGAAACTGCGCCGAGTTTCTTGAGTTCACTGATCAACTCCCAGCGTTTGGGCGTGAAGACCTTGGCGAACTGCGGTACGGTTTCAAAGCCGATGCTGAAATGGGGCGCGACGGCTTGACCTGCTTCGAGGGCTTGCAGGGTTGCGCCGAAGGTGGCTAGGGCACGTTCGGCGGGGTGGTTGAGGTGGATGTTCAGGGTTTTCATCTGAATATCATGCCGTTAGGTACGGGGTGTGTAAAGCCCTATACCGATTCAACTTTCATTAACTCTTTGTCCTGAACGTAAGCATTCACTTTCACAAACTGATTGCTCATCACTTTTTGTTTGACGGGAGCAGGTAGGGTATTCAGCAGTTCTTCGCCTTTTGGCTTGAGTGCATTGACCGTTTTACCGCTTTTCTCAACCGTCAATGTGCCATTAGCACGGTTGAATTTGATCCGTGCGCCAGCCCAGATTTCAGGTTCGGATTCGGCAATAATCGCGGCTTGTTGTGCCTGTAATGCTGCACTGTGTTTGCCGCTGGCTTGCTGCAATTGTTCTTGCCGCTGCTGGTCTTTGTCCTGCCAAGGTTTCAGCAAGGCTTGCAGTTCAGCATCGGGTGCATCGTCCAGTTCCACCAATACCCAACCGAAAGGCAACATCCCACCACGATCTTTTTCCGTGTTGGCTGCCAACCATACGGTTTTCGCTTCGGGTTCGTATTTGGGTTGTTGACCTTTGCCTTGCAGGATTTTGATGTTACGGACACCTTCGATAGTGACGGATTCAGCCCCGCTATGTCGCCCAACTCGTAGCAAAAAGGCTTTGCCAGCCTTCATTTTCTGGAAAATCACGCCACTGCTAATGGCTTCGGCAAGTTTTTCCCAGTCAGGGTGCAGATAGCGGCGTTCCCGTAAGACTTTCATTTCAGCGACGAAACGCCTGTGATAGAAGTAATTGCAAGCAGCGGCAATGTCTTGCACCGTCCAGCGTAATTCCTTGGCTGGTGTGCCTTTACCTGTCATGCCTTGCAGGTCTTGTACGCTCAATGTGCCACCAAAACTGCGGTAGCGTAATGCTGGTAAACATTCCAGAAGCTGGTAAAGGTTTTGGGCTTCTGCTTGTGATTGCACAATTTGCCCGTCTTTGACGACTTCTTTTTTCTTCCGGTCAACAGCAAAACGGATTTCACTACCAAAGAGTGTTGGGGTCTGGTAATTCGCATCGCCCAAGCTAATTAGCCGCATTGGGTCAGTGGCAAAACTGCCTTTGAACAACTCTTTTTGTAATGCCTGATTTCGCTGAGTTGGTTTTAAACGATGCACTTCTTCTGACAAACCCTGACCATCATTTGCATCATCCAATAAGGCGGTGCGGATTGCGCCTTTGATACTGCTACCGGGAATAATGGGATGCTGGCTATACGGGTTGAAAAAGGTGCGCTGGATAGCGAGCTTGTTGACCACGCTTTTGCCACCGCTTTCACGATTGGCACTTTGCCCAACACGCTTCTGGTACAAATCAAACACGCCAGCACTGACAGGCAGGAAATGGCTGGATGCAGCCGCCAATGGTTTGCGGTTGTTGTAGAAGAAATCCTGTACCTGCTTGATCATGTCTTCGGCGCGGCGCGTCGGTTTGCTCACCATCTCCAGCAGGTCTTTACGTTGCCGTTCGGTCAAAACGCGGTTGGCGACATCGCTGTCAAACGCAAACAGTGCTTCCTCTTCCATCACGTAGTTGGTGGGTTCGTAGTCTTCGCCAATCCCCACATGCACAGGTGATAACGGTGTGATGTGCAGGGTGACGCTTTCCATTGTATTGGTTTTCATGCTTGCTCCACCGGCTCAAAGTGAATCGGAATGACGGGCGCGTAGCCTTGTTGCACCGTTTCAGGAATCTGTTTGGATAATTGCCCGTTCCCACCTAGCCCTTTCCCGATAAACGTAGTCGTTGCACTGAATTGTGTGGAACTGAATACTGCGCCTGTTTTTGCCAGTAATACGGGGGTTTTGAACGGTTTGCCCGCTTGTGCCGCCTGCCCACCGTGCCGACCAAAACGGGTGAAAAGCTGGTAATAGCTATTGGCTGCATCAAAGTTCAAACCTTGCGGCGCACTGGGGGCAAGCGTCAGCACCGCATTAGCGTTTGGATTGGCTGGCATGGCTTGAGTGGTCGTTGCCTGCACTTCAAATTTGCCCAAACCAACACTGGCATCACGCCCGAAACCCACATTTCCCATTTGCTCGAAAAGTTGCTTGAGGGTTTCAGCCGTTAATTTGCTCTCATCGAACACCACATGCACATCCAGCAAGGTATCTGCTTTATACCAGTGTTGATCTAAGGCGTAGGGGGCAAAACCGTCCCCGGTTGTTCCCGTTAAACGGCTTATGCTGTTGTGTTGCTGAAGGTGTTCTTCAATGAAATCCTTGGCTTCACACACTGACAACCAGTCGGCAAAAGGTTTATCGAGTGCGTTCAAAGGTAGCCATGCCTGCTTTTTTACGGCTTTACGGTCGGCATCTTTGACTTGCTGGAAGAAATACAGCGGTACATTCGGGCGTGGTACATAACCGTGTGGCAAGGCATCAGATACCACCGCAAACGGCTTGCTAGTCGTGTAACCGTCCAGCAATTCTGTCAACTTGCCTTCGCCCGTGCCGTCCCGCAATAACCAGCACAACTGCCCGAACAGCGTGTCACCCAGCGGCAATGTGCCAAAGGCTGACAGCGGGCGTAATGTCAGGGTCAGGGTTTGCATATCAGGCCGCCTCACCGAAAGTGACGGCATCCAGTTTGGCTTGCACGTCGGTATTGCCCAGCTTGAGGTCAACGAATTCAATTTTGCCGTAACCGCGTGACAATGAACCACCCAAGCCCGTCAGTTCGATCAGCTTCAAACCTTGGAACAGCATATCGCTCAGGTCTTCGCCATCGTGTACGCGCAAGGTCAGTTTGAAATCGAATTCCGCACCGGCTGGAACACGTTCGGTATTGCGCGGGTGTTGTGCCACACCTTGAATACGGTCGATCATGTTTTCCATTTTGGTCTCAGTGAACAAGCGGTTTTTGTCGGATACTTCACGCTTTACCCAATCCTGATTCAGTGAGCAATCCCAGAATGCCAAGCGAGTGGGGCCGATTTCGGTGATCAGCTTGTCGTCATTGGACGGATCGGGTGAACCGCCGAACAGCTTTAGCAATTGCTTGGCGGCTGCCTGATTCGGAGTCTTGCTGATGTGTTTGAAGCTCAGCGGTTTGCCTTCAGTCAAGCCAACCACACCCAGTTGCCATTCCAGCAAGCTGCGCATTTTGCCTTTCAAACTAGAGCCGGGAATATACGGTTGCCCAGTCAACGGATTCTTGATGACGGGATTATCCGTGCCACCGATGTGCATTTCTTCGCTGCCTGCGCCGATGTGCAAGCCAGTCAACAGGCGGATTTTGCCTTGCAGAAGTTGGATATTGGTCAATTGCATGTCGGTTCTCCGTCAGTCTTTCTTTTTCAGTTTGTAAAAGCCCAGCATCGCTTCAAAAAACAGCTTGAAGGTGCGTAGTGTCTTATCATCCGTCACTTGTTGCAGGCAGTGCTGCATGAAGGCGGTAAAGTTATTATCCACATGCTTGCGTCCTTCCGCATACGCGGCTTTGGCATTCAACATGCGGATGAAGGGCAGGTATTCGCCAAACTTTTCCGGGTTCTGCGTAACCTTGGCTTCCCACATCAGCAATTCATCGTAGAAACGCCGGATTTGCGTGGACTTGTTCTGTTCACGCCCAGTTGCCGCCAACGTTTTTGCCGTGTTCAAGGCAATGCTGTTGAACAATTCTGGATTAATTGATGATGTATTAGGTTCTGGAGTGAACTTGATGCTTGAAGTTTCCAGCGTTGGCTTGGGTTCATCCCAGCCGGTATTCCGCCGATCATTTTTATATCCGCTCATGCAACTTATCTCCGATGTTGATAGATGTGGGTAAACAAAGCGATGCGGTAGTTACCCTTGTGTTTTTCGATGCCCTGATTGGCGATTGCCAGACTCAATTCGGCTTGTAAACGTCTGCGCTCGGTTTCATCCAGCTTGCGTCCATCCCGACGGCGGGTTTCCAGCATTCGGTAAGTGCGGTAGGCAAAGCGTGAATGCCAAACGGCGTTTTCTGGTTTGCTGCGATCTTCGGCAAGACTGGTAAGATTTAGCAGCCCGTATAGGTAGCCGGTACTCAAGTCAAAATCCTTGCGCATGACATTCAGTTGCTCGGCACATTCCAGCAGATCATTGAAATGTTCCCAGCTTGCGGGATGACCAAAACACGTCACCGCATTTTTGGGTGGAATGTCTTTTTTCTCTGGATTATGTTTCTTGCCTGCTTCTAAAGCGGCTTCAGCCATATCCGCCAGATAATTGATTGGCAAGCCCGGTTTGGTGATGGAAAGCCCCGCCGAGAAATGCACATCGGGGTTTTCACCGACATAGCGCTTGAATTCCACCTGCATCCGTTGCACCAGTTTCATGGTGGAACGCCACGGCCCGATGAGGAAAAAGTCATCCCCACCTGCAAACACGGTGTAAGTGTTCGGGAATTCTTTCTGGCACAAATACGGCAACCAGATAGAGAAAAACGCATTCATCTGGCGCGATAATGCCGCCATTTTTGCGAAGCTGGGCGCACCGATGCCGCGTTGAAAAATGATGCCGAGGTTGTCCACGTCACCTTTCAAGGTCATCAAGGCACTGATGCCAATCCAATCGCCTTTTTCATCCAGCATTCGATCATCACATGCCAGATGATTCAGGGTTTTGGTTTCTAAGACTGCAAGTTTTTCCTCTACGTCTTGGTATTTGCCTGCTTGATCTTCGAGTAAATCCTTTTCTGTTGCTGTTGGAATCCATGCGTTGATGGCGCGACGTGCATAGCCATTCCACAGCACTTTATCCGCTGCCACTGGCAGAGAGAAATCAACAACCCGTAACAATTTGCCCTCTCGCGCTAATTGCCCAAACTTGCCGCTTTTGTCTTCATCACCTGTAAAGCTGACGTGGAAGCCAAAAATGGGCAACGTTAGGCTTGTGCGTGTACCAATAGATTCACAGGTTAATAGCAGCCTCTCAAACTTCGTCAAATACTCACCCACCTTGATTTGATCGGCAGCAAGACGGCTAATCCATTTATCTTCCAACGCCACGACACCGGGCGAACGCCCGTCAACCGCACACACGGTTTTATTGTTATCGAACGCATCCAAGAACCCATCAAACACCATAGGCGCTTGAGCAGCACACAAATCAAAACGGCGCAGCTTTACTTTTTCCAGTTGCTTAAACAGCCTCGTCATCAAGTCGCTGAATTTGCCTTGGGTAAAGTCATTGCACGCGGCAGGCAACCACGCCAACCCTACGCCCGATTGCCCGAAGGTATGGTCAATGAACCACTGATTCAGTTCGTGTTGCACCTTTTCGAGTTTTTGGATGGTGTCTGGCGTATTCGGCGCAACGATCAGGAATTTACCCGCTGCATTGGTCACTTGGCTGGTGGAGGGTAAATCCAGCGCATCCATAATCTTGAGCGCGGCACATTCCATCAGCAAGGACACATAGAATGAACGCCCACGCAACAGCTTTGCCGCCCGTTTGCGAGTTTCGCCGCCACTGGCAAAGATGAAGTCTTGAATACCGAAAAAATCACCCTGTATCAGCAGGAATTTGTTGGTATCCCAATCTTTCAGTTCGCCCGTTTCCTGCCCGGTTTCCTGATGGTAACGCCACAAAGCCACTGCCAACGCTGCGGTGGTTTTGGAATGGTCATACAGCGACACATCCGCCTTGATACTCTGATTCATCGGTGACACGGTAGCCGCTGGGATGGCATGGGCGTACACCTGCCAAAGCGTATCGAAATGGTCTAACCATAACGGTAGATTTTTGCGGTGAGCCTCAGGAATCTTGGCCAATGCTTCGCGGAAACCTTGCCATAATGCCTTGTATTCTGCCTGTGCCTTAGCGTTGTTACCTTCGGGTTCACACTGTTCTTTTTTCTGCGGGAACAGGCTATCAACCGTCAACGCTTGCAACGCATAACGGTAATTCAGTTTTTCTGCTGCTTTGCCATCCAGCCGGATTTGTTCCAATAGGGTTAACTGGCGGGTGGTGTAGTGATTGAGTTTGGCTTTTTCATCATCGGCAAGTTTGTTGTAGTCCTCAAACTTCTCGCGCTCAAAACCCGAAGCCACCCGATCCGCCGTGGCAATCACCCATTGCAGGAATGTCCCCGGCTTGTGGTGCATTGCCGCTGCATTGATCAGCGAATCATCCGCATCCCGGTCTTTCCACGGTTTGAACGGTGTCATGTCATCCCCGACCAAATCGGGCATGTGGTGTTCCAGCAGATCAAAACCAATGGCGGTGTAAGCTGCATGGATGTGGGTATGCCGTTCGTTATACTTCGGGCAATAAAGCTGCACATTCAAGTCGCGGCGCTGGTTGCCATCCGTGTCTTTTTGATAGGCTTCTTCGATACGCGCCCGTTCTGCAAACTTCCCCAAGTCATGCAAAAATGCCGCTAATGCAACCCGGCTGGATGCATTCAACAAGTGCTTATCTGGCATATCAGCCCCTTTTGATTGATGCAATAAATTTATGCTTCTGAGTATTAACTAAACAGCCCCACCTGTCATCACTGACAAGCTTGTCAAATCCACCCGTGCCGAATCAGCCCTTCAGCACAGTTCCCACTGCCCACACCAGCACCACAGCCACAATGAAAAATGCCAGCCACGACGATTTTTCCTTTTTTTTACTGGCTTGGGGTATCAGGGCTTTCTGGAGTTCTTCACGGGCTTTGCCCAGTGCGTCGGCGTTATAAGTGCCACCCAATATCTTGGATTCGATCAGTTCCTTGCGCAGGTATTCTTTCATACCCTCTTTGACACCATCGGCTTTGCCCTTGCTCAGCCCGTCTTTATAGCCACTTTTATGCCCAAACCACGACCCTACCGCTGCCCCCAGTAACAGGAAAAATAAGGAAGTGAGAATATCCATGACCAGCCCCCGAAGTTTGCCCGACGCAAGACATCCTTGAATTATACCAGTCCGTGCCATAAAATAGTTTTTTTGATCAGGGAAATATGGTTAGATGACTGGTAACAAAAGCAGCCATGAGTAATGTATGACATTAAAAATCACTTTCACTGAGGATGAGATAGCGGAGCTGTTCTACTGGAAGGAGCGCCATCCTCATCCCAGAGTCCGTAAGAAAATGTCCGTGCTGTACCTGAAATCCCAACAGTTGACGCATAAGGAAATCAAACGATTGGAAAGGATTACAGAAGCCACGCTGCTTGCCTACCTAAACGCCTACCTACAACCTAACGGTTTAGAAGCTCTTAAAGAAATACGATTCAATAAACCACAGAGTGATTTGATGGCATATAAAGACAAGATTGAAGCCTATTTTCGTGAATATCCCCCCGCAACCAGCAAGGCGGCAGCCGCTAAGATTGAGGAGCTGACAGGCATCAAACGCAGTGAGGACAGGGTACGTGTCTTTATGAAGAAAATAGGGATGGACATCCATAAAGTGGGGATGATACCCGCCAAAGCTGATGTGGAAGCACAAGAAAAGTTCCTGGAAAATGAACTAAAACCGCGCATTCAGGAGGCTAAGGAGGGCAAACGCGCCCTTTTTTTGTCGATGCCGCCCACTTCGTGTTAGCACCGTTTCTGGGGTTTTTGTGGTCATTTTCCCGCGTATTCATCAAAGCCCCCTGTGGTCGACAACGCTACAACGTATTGGGCGCACTCAATGCGATAACGCTACAACTCATCACGATCACTAACGACTCCTATATCAACGCTAACAGCGTGTGTGAATTATTGGAAAAAATTGCAGCGTTAGCACTCAAAATACCGATCACTTTGGTCTTGGATAATGCCAAGTATCAACGCTGTGAAGCCGTGTTTGCCTGTGCGAAAAGGCTCAATATTGAACTATTATTTTTACCGACCTATTCACCCAACCTCAATCTGATTGAACGGTTGTGGAAGTTCGTCAAGAAAAAATGCTTGTACTCGAAATACTATGATAAGTTTCCCGCTTTCAAGGCGGCCATCACCAACTGTCTCGACAAGCTGGATACCGATCACAAGAAAGAACTGACCCAGTTGATGACAACAAATTTTCAAACCTTTAAAAATGTTCAGGTCTTGACGCTGTAAGGTATATTACTGAACAATGTATCGGATACGGTGATGACCGTCACACTTGACAAGGCAGGCTGATGCCTAACTGAAGACCACCGCATCCAGCGGCAATGTCAACCCAAACAGGGTGCGCGGCTTCGCCCCGTGTGGCTGGAGCAAATACGTTTCCGCCCCCATGTTCCCCAGCGCCTTTTTCAATGCCTTGTGGGTATTCGATTTACGTTCCTCAAACCACGCTTTGGTGATGCCATCGCGCAACGCCAGCGCCACCTGTTCGTAGCTGCCGGTTTGCCCGTGCAGGCGGGCGTAAACGCTGAGGAATTGGCTGGCGAGGTCGGGGGTTTCGGCGCTAGTCCAGTGGATGGGGGGTAAATCGTTGACGCGGCGTTGCAACATCCACGCATAAAACGCGAGTTGCACCGGGGGCATGGTGATGGGAATTCCGCCGCAAGTGAGGCTGGCGCGTTGCCAGTCGAGGCGCACTTGCGCGGGGTCGAAACGGCGTTGTGCGGCGGCAATGGTGTCACTGAAACTGCTGCTGCCTTGCAACAAGTCTTGCGGCAAACCTTCCCGCAGGCGCACAAACGGGATGTCGGCAAGCGTCACTTCCACCTTGCTGGCATCAAAACCGGAGCCGTCTTCGCGCACTACCCAGACACTGCGCGGCGGTGGGTAGAAGAATTCTTGGTGAAAAAAATACTCCTCATCAACCAGCACATGGGTGAGGCGGTCTTGCGCCCTGCCCAATAGCGAGAGGGCGTAGCCAGCGTAAAACGTCATGGTGCGTCGCCCGCCGGAAAGCGACACGGTGAGTTGGCTGTGCGGGTCGGCGGTCAGTTGTTGCACGATACGGGTGATGCAATCGGCGGCGTGGGTATTGTCGCGGTGGGTGCGAATGTCGTCGAGCGCTTGCCCCGCCGCATCCGTGATCAGGTGGATGTGCGCGGGGTCGCAAGCGGGGGCGGGCAGGGCATAATCCGCGCACAGTTTCGCCAGCCAGCCGGGTTGTGTGCCGCACACCAATTGGCGCACAAACGGTTCACCTTGGCGGGTGGTGATAATGTGTACTTCGGTGGGCATACACGCGGGGCGGGTGTGTTGGGTGAGGGCGTAAACGGTTTCGGTGACAATTTGCGGGGAATTCGCCGCCACCGCCAGCAAGATGCGGCGCGGGTAAGTGTGCGGTTGGGTAGGGTCGGGGATTGTCATGCCGTCATTCAGTATTCATCTCCGGCACTGCCAGCACCAAATCAGAACGCGGCTCCCCCACACAAAATAACCCCATCCCCGCTTCTGCATCTTCCTCAAACAAGGCCAGCGGGTCACCATCGGGGTAAACCATTTCCCCCGACACCACTTTAGTCATGCAAACCCCGCAAATACCGCCACCACAGCCCCACGGCACAGGTATTTCTTGCCGCAAAGCCGCCTGCAACACGGTTTCCCCCGCATTCACCTGAAACTGAAACGGCGTATCCAAAATGGTGACGGTATAACTCATGCGCGGTTACTTCGGGAATTTGTAGTAGGTTTCATTCAGGAACGCCGTCACATTATCCAGATCCTCATCGAATAATTTAGTCCCCAGATTCGCATCACAACGGCGCACCTGCCCTGCCAACATATCAAGGCTAGTCATCTTGCGGTCAGCGCGGGTATACACCCCGGAATCGTGGCAACTGATGCAATTCGCATCGTGGATCGCCTGCCCCGGATGCCCGCTATTCGCCGCCACCTGCTCAGTCGCCTGTGGTGGCGCATTCGGTGTCGTTGCCGTGTCTGCGGTTTTCGCGGTTGCAGGCGCAGCAGCCGTGTCAGCCTGTTTCTCACCACACCCCGCCAAGGCAGTCATGGCAAGCACCAATGTCAAAGAAGTTAATCGTTTCATTGCTCGTCTCTCGTTATAGGTAACATGGTATGGATATGCCGAACCAAGCAAGCCAGCGCCCCCTGATTCTGTTGGAAAAAAACTTTAGCAGCCTCACCGGCCTGTAAGCGCGTCGTTGTATCTTGCAACCATACCTGTAAATACGCCTGCAACGCCACCTCATCACTCACCAACACCGCCCCACCTGCCTCACACAAGGGCGGAAAGATGTCAGCAAAATTATGCACATGCTCGCCACTCAATACCGGTACGGCGAATGCCGCCGCCTCCAGTGGATTATGCCCGCCATGCGTCACCAAACTGCCGCCGATAAAGACCACATCAGCGCAAGCATACCACAACAACATTTCCCCCATGCTATCACCCACAAGGATCGCGGTATCCGGCGCAATCGCCATCCCCACCCTGCTGCGGCGGGCGTACAGCAAGCCACTTTCCGCACACAACTGCACCACCGCCTCAAAACGCTCCGGGTGACGTGGCACAATAATCAGCAATAATCCCGGCAATGTTTCACGTAATTGCGCAAACACCCGCAGAATCACCGCATCTTCCCCCTCATGCGTACTGGCTGCCACCCACACCAAACGATTCTCCCCCCATTGCTGGCGCAATTGCTTACCATGCTCCGCCACACCTGCTGGAATCTGTAAATCAAACTTAATATTGCCACAGACCACCACCTGCTCAGCCTGCGCCCCCAGTTGCTGGAAATACTGCGCATCCTGCACACTGCGCGTCGCAATCAACCCAGCATCGGCCAAGGTTTCCCGCACCAATGCCCCCACCCGCGTATACCCCCGCACCGAACGTGCTGACAAGCGGGCATTCGCCACCATTAACGGTATCTGGCGTTGCGCACACGCCGCGTAAAGGTTTGGCCAAATTTCCGTTTCCATCACCACCAGGAGGCGCGGCTGCACCCGCTGCAACAACCGCGCCAAGGCTCCCGGCAAATCATACGGCAGGTAACAATGCTCCACCCGCTCCCCAAACAAGCGCTTCACGGTATCTGACCCCGTGAGTGTGGTCGTCGTTACCAGCAACCGTTCGTGCGGATAATCACGCAACAAGCGCTCGATCAACGGGCGAGCCGCCATCGTCTCCCCCACCGATACGGCGTGTAACCAAATCGCCGACTCACGCACCGCACTAAAGCCAAAACGCTCACCCAAACGCTGCCGATACGCCGGATTCGTGCGGCTGCGCCACAACAACCGCAACAAGAATAACGGCACTAAACCATACAGCAAACCGCTATACAGCCACCGCCGCACGCTCACGCGCCTAACACCGCTGAGGCCACCGCCACGTTTTCACGTAAATGTTTTGGGTTCAGCGTTCCCAACACCACGCTGGTTGCCCCGGCTTGCGCCAAAATGAAACTCAGCGCCTGTTCCACCGGATTTTTTGCTGCAAATTGATCCAAGTGCCCACTGGCAAAGGCTTTTTTCACCAATACCGCCTTGTTTTGCGCCGCAGCCGCTTCCAACACGGGTAACTCATCGGTGTACACCGGGTTATACGCCGCCATCACCACCTCACAACCCAAGGCATACGCCAATAACGCCCCCTCAACCGTTTTTGAGGAAATGCCCACTGCGCGTATCCAACCGTGTTGCTGCATCTGTAACAGCGTATCCAACACCGCCTCTTGCTGCAAAATGCGGACATCATCACCATCGGAGTGAATCAATACCATGTCAAGGTAATCGGTTTTCAACAAACGCAGGCTATTTTCCACGCTGCGGCGTGTCCCCTGCTCACTAAAATCAAAACGGGAAACTCCGTCGGCAAACTGCTCACCCACCTTGGTTTCAATCACCCACTCATGGCGCGAATTGGGCAACAGCTTGCCGATACGGGCTTCACTTAAGCCATACGCGGGGGCGGTATCCAGCAGATTAATCCCCAGATCAAAGGCTAAGGCGAGTAACTCCCGCACTTCCCGGTCAGAAGGCAACTCAAACCCCTGCGGGTACTTCACCCCTTGATTGCGACCTAATTTGACCGTACCCAGCCCCAAAGGGCTAATGGCTATCCCGGTATTGGCTACCGGACGCTTTTCCATCATCTAAAAATATCCTTGTAACCCGCGTACACCGCCCCCATCATCACCGGAATTAATACCACAAATCCCAGCATAAAGGGAATCGACGCCACAAAAGCTAGTGCCGCGTACAGCAACACAAACACAATGAACGGCAACACATTCGCCCATGCCCCTTGCAAACTGCCTTTCACCGCGTCCACCGCACTCATGCCCTCAAACACCACCAACGCAGGCGCATACGTGAATAACATGCCCAAAAAGATCACCACCACAAACATGAACAGCAGCGCACTCAAGCCCAAATTAAAACTGGGCATCCCGGTCAGTTCATCAATCCGAATCGCATTCCCAACAAACAAGGTACTCAGCACCGCCGCCACTAAACCAGCGCCTAACATCAAGGCTCCCACCACTAACAACTGATTCCGCTTCGGCTCATCTTTAAAGACACGGAATAAATCCGTGATTTCCACAGCAGCCCCCGCCTGCGTATTTTTCACCGCCAGCAGCATTCCCCCGGTGAGAATCGGCATCACCAAGTTCAACACCAACGCCCCGATGAAGGGCAACATACTCAACACCAACACAATCACGCCAAACAGCAGCCCCATCAAGGCCCAATTCACCGGATTGGTCATGAACATACGCCACCCCTGTTTAAACCATTCAATGGATTGCAGGGGGTCGACCGTCTTAACCTTAAGCATCGAAAAACTCCTTGATTGAGGATGGTATAATGTGCCGTTAGTATAGACTATTGCGTACAATAGCGGTTTCGCTCACCCCAGAAAGGATGCTTTCATGTTAAAAATCGGTAAACACAACCTGCTGCGGGTCACGAAAATCACCAGCTTCGGCGTGTATCTGGATGGCGGTACTTACGGCGAAATCTTGTTGCCTAAACGCTATGTCCCCAAAGACTGCCAACCCGATAGCTGGTTGAAAGTCTTCATTTACTTGGACTCAGAAGACCGTTTAATTGCCACCACCGCAACACCCTTGACCACAGTCGGCGAAGTTGCTTGCCTGAAAGTGGTCGCGGTGAACCGTTTCGGGGCATTTTTAGATTGGGGCTTGCCCAAGGATTTACTTGTCCCCCGCAAAGAACAGGCGCAACTGATGCAGGAAGGCCAGTCCTACGTCGTGTGTGTGTATCTGGATGAGCAAACCGAAACCATCGTCGGCTCGTCGCGTCTGGATTTGTTCCTTAACGAATTCGGCGGGCAGTTTAGCCCGCGTCAAGCCGTGGATTTGCTGATCGCCGAACGCACCGATCTCGGTTTTAAAGCGGTGATTAATGGCACACACCTTGGCCTGCTGTATGCCAACGAAGTCTTTCAACCGCTGGCGATTGGGCAACGTGTCCAAGGTTATATCAAAGCCATCCGCCCGGATCAGAAGATTGATTTGATCCTGCAATTGCCCAGCCCGGTGGTACAGGATGCCTTGGCACAAAAAATCCTCGATCACCTGCAAGCGCACGGGGGCAGCTCCACCTTTACTGACAAAAGTTCGCCAGAAGACATTTACCGCGAATTTCAGGTCAGCAAAGCCCATTACAAACGCGCTATTGGCTTGTTGTACAAGCAGCAAAAGATTCTGCTGAGCAAAGACCGTATTCAACTCCAACCATGATGACACCCCGTTGGCAACACCAGCTTGCCTTATTCACCCTGTTTTACTCTGCCACCTTATGGGGGCTGTTTTGGTATCCGTTTCGGCTGCTGAACGGCATGGGGGTGGATGGGCTGACCGCCACCTGCATTGCCTACCTATTGCCCACCCTCTTGATCGGCTGGCGCTATGCAAGTGCGTTGTGGAAAGCCCGATCCTATTGGGTATGGCTGGTGATTCTGGGATTAACGTCGGGGTGGAGCAATGTGGGCTACGTCCTCGGTGCACTGGAAGGTGAAATCATGCGGGTGCTGCTGCTGTTTTACCTTTCACCGCTGTGGACTGTTGTCTTCGCCCGCCTGTTTTTGCAAGAGCGCTTAAACAGCCTTGGCTGGGTGGTGATTACCCTGTCACTGGGCGGTGCCTTGGTCATGCTCTGGCAACCCGATGGCAGACTACCCCTACCCGCCAATCAAGCAGAATGGTTCGGCTTATCGGCAGGCATTACCTTTGCACTGAGCATTGTGGCAGGGCGGTATTTAGGCACTGACATCAGCAATGGCGTCAAAACCTTAACGGTGTGGCTCGGTGTGGCGGTATTGACCGGCGTCGGCTTGCTGTTTGTGCCACCTCAAGCGGGCTTAACCACACTGACACCCACGGCTATTGGCTTGCTATTTGGCTTAGCAGTTGCGATTGGCAGCGTTACCTATGCGGTGCAATACGGCATTACCCGTGTGCCTGCCAACCAATCCAACATCATTTTTTTATTTGAATTGGTGGTCGCCGCGATTGCTGCGTATTTTTTGACGCAAGAACGCATGGATTGGCAAGAATGGCTTGGCTCCTGCATGATCCTTGCTTCCAGCCTGTTTTCAGGAAAAATACACGCTGAGCCTAAGGAAAGGTCACTACCGTCCAACCCTGCGGCCTGATACTACCATCCGATAGCAGAATCTTCTCACGCGCAATGGTCGCCTCATAACGCTGTAAATTGTCGGCACTCATGCGCCCGAACGCTGTACGAAAAATCGCATCTCTGGATTTGAGCGTCGCCAATTCACCGAGCAAGGCTTTATCGGTTCCCACGATAATGCGCTGGTAACGGGTATTGGCTTCGCGGTGTGCAATCCAGCGCTCCATCGCCGCAAACTGCGGTTTCAACGCATAAGAGGTATCCACCACCACCAAAATATCGGGCTGATGTTGCTTCAGGTAAACATGCGTACCCGCCCAAGCCGCGAGGTGCAGCACCAGAAACAAACCAAAAACCGTTAAGCGTTTCACGCGATCCCCTTCTGTTGCTTACATTTCCGAGTTCAACAAATTGCCGATACGGAACGAGGCTGAACCCGCGCTGGATTCGGTATAAGCGCCTTCCGCCAAACTCGCCATTTCCTTGAGTTCCGGCGAGCTGAGTTCATACGCAATGGTGTGAATCGGTGTACCTTGCACTTCCAACAACGCTTTGGTTTGCTCGAAATCGACACCGGTGTTGGTTTCGCCATCCGACAGCACGAAAATCACCGTTTTGTAATCGGGGTGGGTCTTTTTGAATTCATTTAACAAATGCGCCGCCACTAAGGTAGCGCTGTAGGTAGCGGTTTTGCCGCCTACCGAAAGCTGTTCCACCGCACCGTTAAACAACGATTTTTGCTGTACGTTGAAGGGGTTGATGGGCAAATCCACATTCACTGCATCGTTGTAAGACACCAAACCAATCGCGTTATTGGCGCTAATCAAATCAGACGATTCGATCAAGGCTTTTTTCAGGTTTTTGATGCGTTCACCTTCCATCGAACCGGAAATATCCGTCACGAATACCGCTGCAATCGGTTTACCGCCGGACTTTTTCTGTTTCCACAGCTTTTGTGCCTGGGCAATGGTATTGCCATCGGGGATTTTGTACGCATCCTTGTAGTCAAGGCTGGTTTCAAACCCGTATTTTTTCAACAGGGCTGTTTGCGTGCTGATGTAACGTGCAAACAGTTTCAACACTTCCTGCTCGGCAGGGTCGGCTTCACTGGTCGCATAGAGCGGGTTATCGTGACGCACCCCGAAAGGCACAAACTGATAATCGTCCATGCCAGTGGTGCTCAACCAGGTTTGTTCGCTGCCGACAAACCCATCCAACACACCGCTGCCCATCGCCGCATCACGCATTTGCAGGGTATTTTGCGCCACAAACGGCACACCGAGCTGGAACGCTTCAAACGCACTGGCAACGTCCGGCGATAACATTTGTGTGTGATCACCTTTGGCAAAGGCATCGAGGATCGTGATCAGGAAGTTCAAGCCCGTGGCAGATTGGTAAGGGTTGGTATAACCCATCGCAAACGCGCCACTGCTGACATTGGTCAGCAACTTGGCAACGTCGAGTTTGCCATCGGTGGTGATCAGGTCGAGTTTGGATTTGCGTGCAATCACACCGCCGACGCTGGAAGCGGTTACGTCGGCAATGGTCGTAAGTTTATTGCTGCTGCTATTCACCAGACTGCCCCACAAGGCATTGGCGGGGGAATACGCTTCGGCAATGTACTGCCCGGTCATAATGAATTGCGCCCCCAGCCCAGAATCCAGCTTGCGGATGGTGATGGCTGCTTTTTTGCCATTGCTGAGAGTTTGGCGTTGTTGGTTGAAATTTTCGGCTAATTCCAGATACACACCGTCCAAGCCTTTGCCTGCTTTATCGGCGGAAGTGAAAATCTCCGCCACTTCGGTATCGCTATTGTCCGTCACATTAAGCAGCAGTGGGTATTCCGCTAAATCGGGCAGCATGGCTAATAAATTCGTGCGGGTAAGCTGAATATTGGCACGGTACTGGTTTTCGTGTTGAGTGGGGCGAATGGTGTTTTGTACCAGTTCAGCAATCTTAGCTTCCGCTTGTTCTTTGGTGTCGACAGCCTCACCACACGCGCTTAAACCGGTTGTTAGCCATAAGGCGAAGGCGGTGCTTACTAGGGTGTTGAAAGGTTTCATGCGCGTGTTCCTGTGTGGTTGGCAGTTTGTGCCAGACTAACCAAACGTGCCAGCGTATCCAGCCGCTCAAACTGACTGACACTGCGAATATTGGCGACTTCTACGGCGGTTTCATTCAATGCGGTAAAAAACTTATCGTTTTCGGCCAGCAATGCCGTGATGCGCTGTTGTTGTTCCTGATGCAAAGCCGATGCATCCGCCTGACGGTTTAACCCCGCAAGGCTATGACCCACCGCGACCATATCGGTCAGGTTTTGTATGACGTGTTCTTGCACACTGCGAGCCGCATTGAGGTAAGTGATCGGGGCAAACGTCTTGCCCACAAAGCGGGTTTCGACCACTGAACGGTAATCATCGAGAATAGCGGTGAGCATATTGGCTTGTTTCACCCCAGCGGTGATATTCAATTCCGCTAATGACTGGCGGGCGCTTTCCAAGCGTTGCATCAGGGTTGCATGTTCGCGCAAATTGCGTTCATGCAACCACACGGCCTCATCTGCGGTTTTGTAACCAAGCAGACGGTACAGCAGCGGAACACTTAGCGTTATTAGAACCGCTGCCACGCTGTAAACACCGAGCAGCCACCAAGGCGCTTGAAACCACCATGCAAACAAACCAACTAATGCCGCCGACAATATGGCTGCACTTAGGGTGTATATTTTGATGGTGTTGTAGGGAGTTGTGGTAGAAATAAGCGTTCTCCTCGCACAGCCTTTGCTAACAGTTATTGTAGAGGCATATCGCCTCTTTGTGTTAACAGTACGATAAACTGCGGCTAATAGGGTTAACTTACCTCAGTAATCGGTACAGATCGCGCAAAAAATCGAAAAATTACCCAATAAAACAGTACTGCCACGACAGCACCATTCACAACAGTCGCCCAGGTAAATAACTCACCGTGATAGACAAACACCGAGGGAAACATGTCATACGGCGGCACAGTGACTAACAAAAAAGCCATCAGGTTATTCAGGGCGACCGCATATAAATTTGCATTGAAACAATGCAGTTAGCGACACTACCGGTTTTAGCCGTTACGGAAAACCATGATGAGTGCCAGTCTGATAGATCATTTTTCGCCATTGGAAGATCCCCGGATAGAGCGTAACAAACGCCACGCGCTGTTGGACATACTGGTACTGGTGGTCAGTGCGGTATGCAGTAATGCCAAAGGTTGGGAGGCGATAGAAGATTTTGGACACGCCAAACTGGATTGGCTGCGTCAGTACGTGCCGCTGGTGAATGGAGTTCCTTCCCACGACTGCATTGAATATGTAATGACCCGGCTGTCACCCGTCAAATTCCGGGAGTGCTTCATCAATTGGACGCAGGCGGTCAAACGTGAAGTTCAAGAGGTTATCGCAGTTGATGGCAAAACCGCCAGAGGTTCACGTGACCGTGCCAATGGCGGCAAGCCTTTGCACATGGTGACGGCTTGGGCGTGTGAAAACCGGCTGGTATTGGCACAAGAGGCAACCGATGAGAAATCCAATGAAATCACCGCCATCCCCAAGCTGCTTGAACTGCTGGAACTGAAAGGCTGCATTGTGACGCTGGACGCGATGGGCTGCCAACGCGCCATTGCCGAACAGATTAAGGAACAGCAAGGTGATTACGTGATGGGGCTGAAAGGCAACCAAAGCAACCTGCATGAAGCGGTGGACGATTACTTCACCACCGCACGGGAACACGCTTTCAATGCTGTCCCCCATTCTTACACCGAAGAACTTGACAAGGATCATGGCAGGTTGGAAATCCGCCGCTACTGGATCACCGAAGATCTCACCACCCTGCCCAACATTGAGGTGTGGACAGGGTTACGCAGCATCGGCATGGTAGAGCGGGAATGCACACAAGGCGACACGACGACGGTGGAACGGCGTTTCTTCATCGCCTCCATCCCCGCTGATGCCAAACTGTTCGCCAAGGCAGTCCGTGGGCATTGGGGGATTGAGAATACCCTGCACTGGCGGCTGGATGTGACCTTCTCAGAAGATGCCAGCCGTATCCGCAAGGGAAATGGCCCCGCCATGATGACCAGCATCCGCCATCTGTGCATCAACCTCTTTGAACGCGAAGGCTCCAAACTCAGTTTGCCCAAAAAGCAAAACAAAGCCGCGTGGAATGATACCTACCGCGCCAAGGTCTTATTTGATTGAGAATTTATATGCGGTTGCCCTGTCAGGTTATTACTTGCATGAACCCCTAGTGCCAGTTCCAGCGTACCATCCCGCAACGTGATCAACGCTAATAACAATCCAATGATCCAGTAGGGCAGGAATGCAATCCACAGATTAGCGTCCGACACCTCCGGGTTCAATAAATGCGGCAAGGCGAATAACACACTGCTCACGAGCGCAACACCCCAGCGGTTCATGATCAACCCCAGCCCTTGCATGAAATACCCCCGAAATAACAACTCCTCCGCCGAGGTTTGGATAGGGATCAGTAACAGTGCCAGCGGCAAAAACGCCAGAAACTTACCGGGTTGCAGCACATACTCAATATCCTTAGCTGGGGTAGGAAAAAGCCACTCCATTATCACCCCCACTGCCAGGTAAATGGCAGCAAAGACCACGGCTCCGTGCAATACACGTCGCCAACTAAGGCGCTGCAAAGGTGTGAATAATGACCAGAATGGGCGATTGTGCAAGAAACACACTACCAGAAACACCCCTAGCCACAGAAAGAGAAACATCCCCATGAAGTCCGCAAAAATGACTTCCATAGGCAAACCCTCAAATAGCAAAGTCTCCGTATTGAACAGAGTCGTATCATTCTGATCCAGCTCCACCCAAATAGCCAACGCAACGGTAGGCAATAACCCCAAGCCCTGCCACATCAGCACAATGAGAAGAACCCCAAGAACATAACGCCACCAATGATTTTTGCCTAATTTGACCAGATCCAGATAAGCCATTGTGCATCCTGCTTGACGTTGCTTAAAAATTCCAAATACTGGACGCAATCGGCGGCGTTGGCAACTGCTCAAGAGGAGGTATTATTGATACGGTATCGGATACCCGAATACCTAAGTCTGCTTGTAAACGGGCTGCCAACATCGGCGCAAACGCTAGCTTAGTCGGCCACGCCACCGTCACATTCGCAAAGCGTTGCACCATCGGCTGATCAGGGCGACCGCCATCCGGCTGGCAACCTTCGGCACGATCCACATGCCAAGTCGACCATGCCATACCCGTGAAATCGACCCACGGTAACAGTTGCGCCAGTTCATGCTGAGTAGCTGCAATCACCTCGGCAGCAGGTTTGCCCACACCCTGCTCTGCCGGTTGCCCGCCGATATACCACACTGTCTTGCCGTGCTTATCCCGATGTGACGTAATTGTGGCGCGTGGTTTATCACTCATCCCCAGCGCATGGGCGTACAGCAGCGGCAAATTGCCGCGCACCATCACCATTTGCAACGGGCGGCGCTGCATTTTCGGAATAGGCAGCGGCGGCTGACAAAGGCAGGCAATACGGGTCAATAGTGCCTCGTTACCTGCTCCTGCGGTCAGAATGATTTGCTGCGCGGTGACTGCCAGCACCTGACCGTCAGGTAACACTGCCTGATAACCATAACCATTGTGTGCGGGCTGCAAACCGGAACGTTGCGCATCCACCTGCACCAACGCATCCGCCAATTGTTCACGCAACGTTTCCAGCAATGACGGCACATCCAACACCGGCTCATCCAAGCGATACAAACTGCCGTGAAATTCAGGATGCCGGAACAAGTCAGGGTAAGCGTCGCGTGGCACAGCCTCCATCCGGCTTTGCATCGCTTTGCTGGCAAAAAAGCCCGTCATGCGTGAACCGAGTCCACCCGATGTCCACAACAATTGCGATTCCGCCAATACCTTAACCTGACGCAAATCGACCGCACCTTCGCCATTGAGTGCCGCCCGCCACAAACGCGGCATATCGCCAATCGCTAACGTTGCCCCCGTCACCTTGCCAGTCAGCGCGTATTTGGTGCCACCGTGAATAATGCCTTGCGAGGCAATGGTTTGCCCCTTGCCCAACTCATCGGTGGCTAACAACGCATTAACGCCTTGCGCCCGCAATTCTGCCAGCAACCACAACCCGGCAATGCCGCCACCAACGATCAGAACATCAACCTGCATTACGCTTCTTTCTCCATCGCCTGAATCCGTGCAATCGTGCTGGTAGTCGACACCCCATCCACAAAACTCAACACCACCACATCGCCACCGTTATCCCACACGCAACGGTTGCCGGGGATTTTCTGCGGATCGTTATCCCCACCTTTCACCAGCAAATCCGGTTTAACCGCGCAAATCAGGCGTTCGGGCGTGTATTCGCTGAAATCCACTACCCAATCGACACACGCCAACGCCGCCAACATCCGCATTCGGTTTGCCATGGTATTCACCGGGCGCGTCGAGCCTTTAAGCGCTCGCACCGATTCATCCGTATTCACCGCCACAATCAAACGGTCGCCGAGCTTGCGGGCTTCTTCCAGATACGTCACATGCCCAATGTGCAAAATGTCGAAACAACCGTTGGTCATCACAATGCGTTCGCCGTGGATACGCGCCTCTTGCACCGCCGCCAGCAATTGCGCCTCACTGACCACGCCTTTCACCTGCGCATGGTGTTGCTGCAAGGCTTTGTGCAATTCAGGGACACTCACCGTTGCCGTCCCCACCTTGCCAACCACAATTCCCGCCGCAAGATTTGCCAACCCCATCGCCTGTTCCAGCGGCAAACCCGCCGCCATACCCGCCGCTAACACCGCCACCACGGTATCCCCTGCCCCGGTCACATCAAACACTTCACGCGCACGGGTCGGCAAGTTGTATGGCGCAAACTCATGCCGCAACAACGTCATGCCCTGTTCACTGCGGGTCAGCAACAGATTCCCCAACTCACAACGCGCCAGCAATGCCTGCCCACGTCGCACCAAATCTGCCTCATCCACCCACTCGCCCACGGCTTCACGGAATTCTGCCAGATTCGGCGTAATCACCGTTGCCCCCTGATACGTGGCAAAATCCTGCGCTTTGGGGTCAACCACCACCGGCTTACCGGCTGCTTGCGCCAAGGCAATCAACTCCCGCGCCCGTTCCAGCGTCCCTTTGCGGTAATCGGACAGCACCACCACATCCGCAGATTCCAACAACGCCATGAACTGACTGAAGAGTGGCGCATGATCCTGCCCCGCAAACCCTTCTTCAAAATCCAAGCGAATCAATTGCTGATGCCGACTCAGCACCCGTAACTTGGTAATCGTCGGCGCATTATCCAGCGCCACGAAATGGGTTTGCACCCCACGCGCTTGCAAGGTATTCGCCAGCGACCTGCCCGCCTCATCATTGCCCACGTAACCCAGCAACACCGCCTGCCCGCCAAGGCTGGCAACGTTCAACGCCACGTTTGCCGCACCGCCAGGGCGTTCTTCATTGGCTTTGACATGCACCACTGGCACGGGGGCTTCGGGGGAAATACGCGAGGTTTGACCCGACCAATAGCGATCCAGCATCACATCGCCGACCACCAATACCCGCGCCCGTTCAAAAGGAGGAATTTGTAAGCTCATCGTTATTTTTCACATAAAACCAGAAAAAGCAGTGGGAAAGTTTATCACGTTCCATTCCTACACTTGAAAAATTTCCTAGCCAAGCCATACTTGACACCAAACTACCGATATATAATCCCAATAGTCTCTCTACTCTAAGGAAACCCGATGCAAATCGCACAACACACCGTGGTCACTATGACCTACACCCTCACCGACGACCAAGGTCAAGTACTCGATCAAGCGGATGCCGCTCAACCATTCGCCTACCTGCACGGTGCTGACAATATTATTCCGGGGCTGGAAAAACAGTTAGTCGGCAAACAAGCCAACGACAGCTTAGTAGTCACTGTTGCGCCCGCCGAAGCCTACGGCGAATACGACGAACGCATGACCCAGCAAGTACCGCGCAGCATGTTTGAAGGTATTCCGGCTGAACAAATCGTTGCCGGTGCGGAGTTCCACGCGCAAACAGGCGCTGGCAATCAAACCATTCGCATTGCCGCCGTCGATGACAACAGCGTAACCATCGACGCCAATCATCCACTCGCAGGCGTAGCCTTGACGTTTGATGTCACCATCCTCAATGTACGTGCGGCTTCTGCGGAAGAAGTTGCTCATGGTCACGCTCACGGTGAAGGTAGTCATCACCACCACTAAACCCGTTCAGCGGTAAGCGTCTGGCAGCAGTCCCACTGTGATCCGGTGTTGCCACAAGGTTTGCATACTGCTCAGATGCTGCGCATCGGCTTTACTGGAAAAAAATTGCACGCTGCCCTGCCCTGTTTGCGGGCGGCGCAAATCTTCTTGCTCCAACACCCGCATCAACTGGTGCGTCACTGGTGTACTGGTTTCCAAAATCGTCATTTTGCCGTGGGTCACATCCACCAGTGCGTCCGCCAGAAACGGGTAATGCGTGCACCCCAGCACCAAAGTATCCACCCCCGCATCCAACAAGGGCAAGGTATAAACTTTAAGCAATTGACGTACCGCCGCGCTACTAAAATCCCCCGCCTCCACATGCTCCACCAAACCGGGGCAGGCTTGTGTAATCACCTGCACCCCCGCCGCATGATCGCAAATCAACTGCTGCAAACGCGGGCTATTCACTGTTTGTTGCGTGGCTAACACCCCAATCACCCCGGTTTGCGTCAGGCGGGCAGCAGGTTTCACCGCAGGCTCAATCCCCACCACCGGAATCGGCAAAGTTTCGCGCAAATACGCCACGGCATGAACCGTCGCCGTATTACACGCCACCACCAACACTTTAACATCTTGTTCCAGCAAGAAATCCGCCACCCGCTTGCTACGCGCCCGAATGTAATCGGAAGTTTTCGCCCCGTAAGGCGCATGAGCCGAATCCGCCACGTAAATCAGGTGTTCCGCAGGCAACAGGCGGTGAATTTCGCGCAATACCGAAATCCCCCCTAACCCCGAATCGAATACCCCAATGGGTTGTGTGTGCCGTGTGTTGTTCACTGCTGTGCCTGCAAATAACCCAACCACGCTGCAAACAACACCGGATCAGGGGAAATCACCACCGAACGCGGCGCTAACGCTGCGACAAACACCGGCTCACCCTGCAAGGTCGCGGCATAGCCCCCCGCTTCTGCCAAAATCAGCGAACCTGCCGCCAAATCCCACAACTTCATGCCACCATGCACATACAAATTGCCACGGTTCGCCGCCATCCACGCCCATTCCAGCACACAACTGCCCAGATTACGCTGCGAACCGTAAGGTGGGTTCGTCACCAAGGCTTGCTTCAAGGCAGACGGCAAGCGCTTGAAATCCACGATTGCCACCGCATTGCACAACTGAAACTCACTGGGCTGACAACGCAAAGGCTTGCCATTCAACCAAGCTCCCCGCCCGCGTTGCGCGGTAAACATTTCATCACGCACCGGATCGTAAGTCAGCGCCAGCACCACTTCACCGCGCTGAAATAACGCCAGTGACACCGCAAACAACGGGATACCCGCCGCAAAATTGCTCGTACCATCCAATGGGTCAAGACACCACAACGCCTCGGCTTCGCGCAATAAACGTTCTTGTTCCTCGCGCTCCATCTCCTCACTCAAAAACGCAATCTCAGGCCACTGTTGCAGCAAAAACGTCGCAATGCGCTGATTCGTTGCCAAATCCGCCTCGGTCAGCAAACTGCCGTCTTGTTTTACCGCAAAGCCGATGTGTTCAAAACGCGGTAAAATTTCCTCGCGTGCAATTTGACGTATTTCCTGCACCAATACTTGCAAATCAGGCTGCATCATTTAACCTACCCAGCGTTACCAAAACGCTAACAATACAAGGATACCCACACATGGACAAACCGAACGTTTCTGCCAGCCAGAAATTGTTGCATGGGATCGAATACCTGCTCCTCGGCATCATCACTCTCGCCACCATTATTGCCGTGGGACAGGAAATTTATACCATTTTCGTCCATCTCAAAGTGCAGATTGCCGACCTATTGCTGCTGTTTATTTATTTAGAAATCATCACCATGGTCGTCGTTTACCTGCAATCCGGGGAGGTGCCGGTACGAATGCCCTTGTACATCGGCATGGTCGCCCTTGCCCGCTACCTCATCCTCGACATGAAAGCAATGACCGAATGGCAAATGTTAGCAATTGCTGCCTCCATCTTATTGATTTCACTGGCGGTACTCATCGTGCGCTTTGGTCATGTGAAATACCCTTATGAAAAGAACCGCAGAGGAACGCCCCACCCATGAGCCGTTTTATCAACGAACAGGATTATTTCCACGGCAAATCCGAATGCACCGGCATTTTGATCACCAACCTAGGCACACCCGACAGCCCCGACAAAGCCGGGTTGCGGCGCTATTTGAAAGAATTTCTCTCTGACCCGCGTGTCGTGGAAATTCCGCGCATTATTTGGAACGTCATCCTGCACGGCATTATCCTCAACACCCGCCCCGCCAAAAGTGCCGAAAAATACCAAACCGTATGGACAGAAGACGGTTCTCCACTGATGAGTATTTCGCTGCAACAACAAAAAGCGCTCCAGAAAGAAATGGAAATCCGCTTCAAAGGGCCGGTAAAAATCGCCTTAGCGATGCGCTACGGCAACCCCTCCATCCCTGACACCTTGCTAAAACTCAAGGAAGCCGGAGCACGACGCGTGCTGGTACTCCCACTTTACCCCCAATATTGCGCCGCGACCAACGCCACCACTTTCGACAAAGTATTCGACGAACTCAAACGCTGGCGCTGGATGCCCGAATTGCGTCTGGTGAATCACTACCACGATCACCCCGGTTACATCAAAGCACTTGCCAACAGCGTACTCACCCACTGGGACAACCACCCACGCGGACAATTACTGGTCATGTCCTTCCACGGCATCCCCAAACGCAACCTCATGCTCGGCGATCCGTATCATTGCGAATGCCACAAAACCGCACGCTTACTGGCAGCAGAACTCAACCTACGCCCCAACGAATGGCGTGTCACCTTCCAATCGCGCTTCGGCAAAGCGGAATGGCTGCAACCTTACACCGACAAAACCATGCAAGCCCTGCCCGCTGAAGGCATCAAACACGTTGACGTGATTTGCCCCGGTTTTGCCGCCGACTGCCTCGAAACGCTGGAAGAAATCCGCGAAGAAAACCGCGAATATTTCCAACACGCGGGCGGCGAAACTTACCACTACATCCCCGCTCTAAACACCAACCTTGACCACATTCAGGCACTTGCTGACATCATCCAACAACATACCGCTGGCTGGGCAGAAACCTCACCCAACTGGTCAGCGGCTGTACAACAAAAACAAGCCGAACACACCTTACAAAACGCCATCGCTAAAGGGGCAAAAAAATGAAAGTCGGGCTAATCCTCATCGGCGACGAACTGCTCAGCGATTTGCGCCAAGACAAACACCTGCCACAAGTCATGAGCTTCCTCAAAGCACGCGGCTTGGCGCTGGCGTGGGTACGCATGATCGGCGACGATTGGGATTTATTGCTGCAAACCCTGCGCGAAACCCTGCAAAGTGACGACATTGTGTTCAGTTTCGGCGGCATTGGGGCAACCCCCGACGATCTGACGCGCCAAGCGGCTGCCGCTGCTGCGGGAGTCAGGTTATTGCGCCACCCGCAAGCCGTCGCATTGATCGAAGGGCGCTTCGGTGCGGATGCTTACCCTAACCGCATTCGCATGAGTGAACTGCCGGATGGTGCCAGTTTGATTCCCAACCCCATCAACCAAATCCCCGGTTTCAAACTGCAACATCACCACTTTGTCCCCGGTTTTCCGAATATGGCATGGCCAATGGTCGAGTGGGCGCTGGATACTTACTACGCACAGTATTTCGACACCACCCCGCCGATTGAACAACGTTGGACGCTGCATTCAGTGCAAGAAAGCGAACTGATCCCAATGATGGAAGAACTGCTCAGAACCTTTCCTGCGGTGCGCATTTCCAGTCTGCCCAGCACGGTTGAACGCCGCAAAATCGACTTTGGTATCAAAGGTCGCGCCGCTGACGTAGCCCCTGCCGCCGCATGGTTTACGGCACGAATGCAGGCGGAGAACGTCGATTGCATACCGCAAGCGTGACCACATTCCCCCGCGATTTACTTGCCCCGCGACACTGGCTCACCTGGGCCGGTGTTGGGGTATTCGCCGGAATCGCCTGGCTACCTTGGCAAGCACGCCGCTGGCTTGGCAAACGCTTGGGTAATTGGATTTACCGCCACAATCGCAAACGCCGCGCCGTCGTGTTGAGTAATTTACGCTTGTGCTTCCCTGCACTGGCTGATACCCAACGTGAACAAATGGCGCACAGCCATTTACAAGAATATGCCTGCGCGATGCTGGACTACAGCATCTTATTTTTTCGCACCCGCCGCCACATATACCAACGCACCCGCATTAGTGGACGTGAACATTTGGAGCAAGCCATTGCTGCCGGACAGAATGTTATCCTCATGTTAGGGCATTCGGTGTGGCTAGAATTCGCGCCGGTTGCTATCGGGCAATATTACCGCGCTTACGGCTCGTACAAACCGTTCCACAACCCTGTCATCAATTGGCTGATTGCCCGCAGCCGCCTGCAAGATGTGGAGTTTGTGGTAGCACGTGAAGAAGGCATGATGAAATTGGTAAAAGCGTTGGAACCGGGGCGCTTAATGTTCTTTTTGCCGGATGAAGATCATGGCAGCAAACATTCGGTGTTCGCGCCGTTTTTCGGTGTTCCCAAAGCCACGCTTACCACACCCGCACGGCTGACGAAATTGGGTAAGGCGGTTGCCTTGCCGATCATGGCATTTTTTAATCCCGATAATGGTGGTTATGAGATTGTCATTGGCAGTCCCTTAGCCAATTTTCCCGGTAAAGATGAAGCTCAGAATGCGCAGATTCTGAATACAGGGCTACAAACACTGATTAGCCAATATCCTGAGCAATACATGTGGGTACTCAAACTGTTCCGCACTCGCCCAGCAGATGAAGCGCCAATCTACTAATTGGTTGCCGAAAACTGTGCCGGAACCATCACCACGGATACCTTATCGTAAGTCAGACCTTCGATACTTTTCTCAACGATCAGCTTAATGTCTGACTTCATGTCTTCCAAACGATAGGCTGGATTGTATTTGATGAAAACCGAGGCGGATGATGGCTTGAACTCCTTATCAATCGGATTGTTTTCAGGCAATACCACGTGAACCCGTGCAACTAACACACCGTCAATTTGCGATAAGGTTTCTTGCACACTTTGCGATAAGGCGAAAATGAAACGGGTACGCTCTTCCAATGGGGAAGAAATCAAACCTTCTTTTTTGAATAATTCGCCGACTGTCGCAATTTTTTCTTTGGGATAACCGTGCTGTTTCAGAAGCTGCACTGCTTGAGGAATTCTCGACTTTTCCACGTGTAAAAAGTAAGTGCCTGCTTTCTTATCGAAGATCTTTTCGGAGTCTATTTTGTTATTTAACAGAATTGACAACATTGAATTAGCATCATTTTCTGCCAAATTACTGTACAGTTCCGTTTTGCAACCGGTGAGGAGCAGTAGTGTCACGACAATAGCAATACGTCGAAGCTTTTTATTTATCATTATCGTATATTCCCGACTTATAGCAATCAATATTGATATGTATCAACCTGCTTGGAATAATGTTTTAAAACCTTGAGAAACTTGTCCCACAGCAGAAATCACAATATTCATTTTACCCATCCACATCTGCGACTTAATTCCCCACTGGCTTAGAACATGGTTATATTCGCTAGAAGCTAAAAGGCTTTCTGCTGATGCTTTTGTGGACTCCTCAATTTGCTTAATAAGATTGTCACTTTTACCGACTTCAGGATAACTACGTGTCTCATTATTGCCACTAATTGCTTGTTTTTCAGCAAGATAATCTGAAAATTTAGGCATCGTCGACATTTGTGACATCATGCCATGATAAGACTGATCAATTTCACCCATTTTATTCAGCATAACACGCTTGAAATCAAACGAGTCAGTCGTAACCGGCTCTCGAATCTGTAAGATAGGCGTATCTCGCATAGAAGCCGAACCGATCTCATTATGACTTCGAGTTAGAATATTCTCTAAACGCATCACATCATTCGCGGGTGGAGCGGGTAACTGCTGTTGCAAATTCCCCGTCTGCATCACTGGATTAACTAACGTACTCGCATCAAACATGATCCTAAACCTTTAAGTATTAAGGTAAGCGGCTGCAATACTGCTTTCATCTTTATTGCCTTTTCGCACTACCTCTTCAAATAGCTCTCTCGCTTCTGCTTTCTCACCTTTTTGGCTTAAGGCAATACCTAAGAAACACTTCGCACTCATGTGATCAACTTCTTTCAGCAATACATCATCTCGCAGTATATGAATAGCCTGATCGTAGTGACCTGCGTAAATTTTAGCAATAGCCACGCCCATTTTTATGGGAGTCTGCTCAACACCAATAGCATTAACACCTTCCATAATCGTTTGGGAACGCTGCACATCGCCACCAAAACAGGCCATGTAACCAACTTGAGAAATCATTTGAAGTAATTCGACACTAGCTTGCATATTTTTTTATCCTTACAGTGACACCACAAAAATGTGATGTCACTGATCATTTATTGGAAAATCACTTTTTGATAATAATCAGATTACTACCATTTAAATGAATAATACCCAATTAATTAACGGGCAATTGATTGACCAATTGTTTGTGCCATCGTCTTCAGACCAGCCATTGCATCAGAGTTCATCTGATCTTGCATACGCGCTGACTGTGCGGCAACACCGGCATTAGTCAATTGGCGATTGCTCTGCATTTGAGTATTTAATAAATTAACACTCTCTTGAGTTGCAGTTTGAATCGAAGCGGCTGCTGTAGTTGCATCCATTGTCATATCTCCTAAAAATTAATCGTCCATAAAAATAAATCCCCGGTGAAATATCACCAAACGCAGGGAATTCCTAACTTCCTGTTACACATTGCGTTCCATGCTTACTTTTGAACCAACCCTACTGGTGGGTTTGCGTCCAAAACTGGTCAACGACCTCGCAACTGGCTTCTAATGCCAGCAAAAAACTATTTAGTTTTTCGTATTCATCAGGTGAAACCCCTTGGTTCAGTTCAGAGCGAACGTCCGAAGCTGCTTGGTTAAACTTATCCAGAAGCTCATTTTTATACATACCTGACACATCATTTTTGAGGTTCTGCTCGATTTGCAGCATCATCTAGTCTCCCCTTGTCTATACCGTAATAAAAAGGAATATCCATCCCGTTATTCGTTAACACCACATGGTCGGACTTGATGCTCTTAATAAAATATTTTCCACCAAGCGCTGAGCCTTCCATGTACTTCTTACCATCTTTTGCGACAAGAAAAGGTATCTTGCCAACACTTACGCTGCGTATCGCTAATGTGATGCGATCACGTATATCAGTGACATTGAGCACAATCGCGGGACCGTCGCCCTGTATGCTAATGAACTCCTGCCGCAAATCTTTTAATTTTTCGATTTCCGACTGCGTTAACTCGCCCTTAACTATAACGCTCTTGCCGTCGGTTGTGGCTGTGATGCGGCTAGACAGTCCTTTTTTCTCGATGAACTGCACAAAAGACGCCAGATAACCGTCCAATGTTTGAAATTCACTCTCACCGATAGAGCGAACACCCCCAACATCATTGAGAATGCTGACTTTGACGCGCTCCCAATCCGCATTCTTACTGGCGAACCCCTCAGCGACCAACACACCGTCTGTATCTCCCGGCTTAAAGCTAATGCCGGGCTGCCCCATTGCACGGGCAATCATTCCTGCACTATTCGCCATCTCATCTTGTGCCCAAATATGCACATTGGCCTTAATACCGGCATCTTGAAGCCTGCTCATGAGTTCATTGCGCTCTACCGTCGTACTGGTATACCCACGTAAGCTAACTGAACCATCAACCTCATTCACCAAGTTGAAATCCTGCTGTCCCAAATCCCTCAACAACAAGGCTGCCTGCTGCTCCCCCGAATCGCGCACGCCGAGGGTTTCCAGGAAATGGTTAAACTGAGGAGCCCAATAAATCAAGTTTGCCAGCAACAACAAGCCCAACCCGGCAAATAACCAACTTTTGCCATTCCCGCTTTTTTTAGATGAAACTTTATTCGATTTGACTGAAGTTACTGACTGCGCGTTATGCTTGCCATGAAAATGAGCACTTTCACCGCCAGAAGCAGCCTTAGCTGCTCGCTGCTTGCCCGCTATTTGACCACTACCAACTCTGCTATCTGCCACGAGAAGATCCACATTACCCAGCCGGATCGTCTGATAAGGTAGCAAATCCATACTGTCTGCCGTCACCTCCTTAGCTTCAACAAACACTGGGTGAGCGAGCGGTTGCAGCGTAATAGAATCTGGCGTAATCAATAATTGGATGTGCTGATCAGCAATATCGTCATCATGCAAAATAATATCGCTGGTCATAGAACGCCCGATAACTAAGCTTCCGGTTCTTAGCCTGACGGATGCACCGCTATTAATTCCACTCAATACCTTGAGAATAAAGGAAGTATGTTGAGTTGCCATTTATTCAGCCTGTTTTTTGTTTTTAACGACATCCACTACATCAAAACCCGGAAATTTCTCATCCGTCTTAACATCAAATTCAGCACCCATCCCACCCACGGGGTCTTCTGAACTGTAATTCATCACACCCTTTTTATCTTTCCAACGGTACACCTGCCGCCTGGAAAGATCCTGCGTATCCATGACCTTGGCCATATCCAGCACTGCGCTGACAAAACGTTCGGGGCCTGTCAGGTAAATAATGTTATCGACTTCGGAAATCTGCCACTGAAAGCGCTCTTCCAACACCTCCAGCCGCTTTAAGGCATTGGTGAATTCTTGCGGCGACATTTTTTTCATGCTCACACTCGCTGATTGCACTTCTTCTTCCTTGTAAACAAACAGCGCCTCTTTGTCGTAGTACCAAATCAAGCCATAATTTTTAACCAGTTCATTAAAAATCTCCTGAGACTTCCGATTCTGGAGATGCAAACTCACCACCTCTTTGACCTTAGGGCTAACGACGATGGGTAAATCCTGTAATGATGCCAAGGTTTTCAACAGATCCGGTAATGGTTCCTGATCAGAAAAGTGCGAATAATTATCCTCTTTCCATGGCACAGGCGCGGCAACTGCCGTTCCCACATACAGCATTAGTAGCAAAACAGCCCATCGGAATCTGAATAATATCTTATGCATAGCCAAGCAATCCCCCGGCAAATATAAACGAGTCTACTGTAGGCTTTAGCCCACTAACATTCACGCCAAAGGAGATAAACCGTACCAGAAACCCTACTCAATGGAAAAACACTACCTGCACAACTTCGGGTTATCCGTCAAAACAGCCCATTTATCTTTTCATCCCCCTGTCCCAAACACCTAAATGATTACACTGCCCCTATATGAGTGATCGACTCATCTAACATTTTATCGGAAGACATTAAGATGACTACCATAACGCTACCTAACCAACTGACAGCAAGATTGGGCTGGCTTCCTGCTTCGCTCTCACAAGCAAACAAAATTACTCAGCAAGTCCCATCCACCAATCACACTAACACCCTTAGTGGCAACCTCATCGCGCAACTCTTGCCCCTTATTACTAATTTGCTACAACAAATCATGCAACAACAGCAATACAATGGTGGCTCATTAGCGTCTACTTCCAGCACATCAAGGCCGCAGCCCCCGTCAACACCGGCTATGCCCACAACTGAAAGTACAACCCCAATCGGAGCTAGTGAATTACCTGTAGCCAATCCATTGATAAATCTGAGTGATTCTGAAACAAGCATTCTGCAAGGTAAATATGTGGCTGACAGCAAAGGCAACATTCCCACAGGGCAAACCCTATCCGTACAAGATGGCACGAATGCTGATCAACACCTAAGTGCTGGCGACACCTTGATTGTCAAGAATGCAGCGGGTGGAGAAGTCTCGCGCAAAACACTGACAACAGAGGACATGTATGATCTACGCTTCCGCGACAATATGGTCAAAACGGCTAATTCGCTAGGTGAAGGCTGGACATTCAGCGAAGCTCTGGTGCAAATCAAAGATGGTCAGCTACCTCAAGCAGAAACCCGCACCTACACTGCCAGTAATGGTAGTGCATCCACTGAAACGGTGTTGGAACGCAATAATTACTGGGAGGTGGTACAGCGTGGCTCCAACCGCTATTTACTGATGCGCGAAACAGACCCTACAGGTCAGCCCGTCAAACCTTCTGAGGCTATTAATGATGTTTTCAATAACCGGCAGAATTATGCATTTGACTGCGCCAGCCCCATGCGCCTGCTCAATCTGAAAGCCACCTTGGACACTATCGGCGCTGGCGATTTCGACAACAAA
Organism: Candidatus Thiothrix putei; assembly: GCA_029972225.1. Taxonomy (NCBI): domain Bacteria; kingdom Pseudomonadati; phylum Pseudomonadota; class Gammaproteobacteria; order Thiotrichales; family Thiotrichaceae; genus Thiothrix; species Candidatus Thiothrix putei. The sequence continues at coordinate 1,047,840 of CP124756.1, read as the reverse complement.
GCCGGGCGCTTACAAATATCCTCTTGGTACGACCAGCATGACAGTTCAGGCTTTGATGGTGGCTTCTCAACCAAAGTACGCACCGCTCAGGCAGGTGAAATCAATGTCGATGGGGTTAGCAACCTGAAAGGCGAAACCGCTTTATTCGATCCTAACAAAGGTGACGCACTGATTCCCGGTTCTGCTTATTACTTTGACTTACCAGGGGACAATAAATCCTCATCCCAAGGCTGGAATGCGGTTTATTTAGGGCGCAATGATAACGGCTCTTACCGTTTCTGGAGTTCCAGTATCGGCAATGTAGATGTTAGCTTTGGCGAAAACAACTGGTTCGCTCAAGATAGTTTCAAAGGTTATTACTTGGGTGCAGTCAATGCCAACCCGAATGTTGCTCGTCTGCAAAACTGGGATGCAAGCCGTTCAGTCTGAGATTAAGACCGTATGGCTAAAGAAAGTTGAACTTCACAAGGTATAGCCGCAGACTGATGTGAATATTGCACGTTTTCAGTCATAAACTACGCCCTGCTGTGCTTGCGAACAGCAATCAGGATAATAACCATAATGAGAAACCGGCAGACCCTGTTTACCCCGATCAACTTTCCCAGTCAGGCAGCACTTAATATGCGCCTGAACAATATACTGCTGAATAAAACAACAAATTTTAATTTCCCAGTGGACGATAAGCATCTGGCTAATTTTCAGATGCGGCAGGGGAACACAGACACTCAACATCTCTGTCCCATTAGCATAACGCTGGAATTGGGCGGTACGATGGCGGGTTTATGGCTATCAGCATGGCCACTTGCAGAACGCATCAAGCAATTTTTACCGGATGGTTTGCTGCATCAATTACCCGAAAATCTGGCTATCAGCATTATCGAAAGTGCGCTTGCCTCCTTGTTGCATCAAGCGGAAACAGGCTTAGGGTTGCAGTTAACCCTGCAATCCATGTCAGCCGATCCACTCAGCACCCAATACACCATGCCATTAGGTTTTACCATTCAAATACTTGAGCAAGAAAACCGGCAGATGTTGCAAGAAGTATTTGGGGTATTGATGCTCGACCCGCACCTTTACATGCATATACAAGAACGCCTGCGCCACTGGCCTTCTGACAGCAATCCGGATTGGGAAGAACACGACACACCATTGTGGCTTGAAATCAGCCGCGTAGTGTTTTCCATGCAAGAGATCAACCAACTGCAACCGTCTGACCTGATTTTATTGGAAGATACTCGCTTTGAAGACGAAGGTTTACTCAGGTTATGCCTCGACTCCGGTTATTATTGCGAAGCGACGCTCAGCCAAACAACACCCTCAACCCTGACCATTAATACTGAGTGGATGCCCATGTCCGATAATGAACAAAAACAAAACATAGAACACATTAGCCAGATACCGGTACAACTCTCCTTCGATGTAGGAGAAAAAACCCTGTCATTCAACGAAGTGCGGCAATTACGCCCCGGCTATATTCTCGAATTGGGGAAATCCTTGCCGGAAATCATTCAGATACGTTCACAGCATCGGCTGATTGGCACGGGAGAATTGGTCGAAATCAACGGGCGCATTGCGGTACGCATCATCAACCTGTTTAACAAAAAAGCGAAGAGCGCTTAAGCATGGAAAGCTTCCCTAATCCGGTCATATTACTGGCAGCCCTCACCATCTTGGGGTTAGCGCCGTTTATTGCGATTATGGTTAGCTCTTTCGTCAAGCTAGTGATTGTGATGCATATCCTCCGCAGCGCCCTAGGTTTGCAACAAGAGCCACCCAATATTGCGATTAGCGGTATCGCCATCATTCTATCTATTTACATCATGGCTCCCGTGTTCATGGAAACCTATGAACAATTTAATAGTTTTGGGGTTGCTATCGAAGATATTCGCAATCCGTTGCTGATTAATGCCTTAGAAGGCAGCACTGAACCGTTGCGACAATTTCTTATCAAGCACTCCAGCGAAAGTGAACGTGAATTTTTCACTCAAACCACGCAAAAACTTTGGCCCGAAAAATATTCAGCAGAAATAACCACAAACCATCTTTTGGTGTTGATTCCCTCCTTCATGGTTAGCGAATTAACCACCGCATTTCAGGTCGGTTTCCTGATATTTCTCCCGTTTGTGGTGATTGACTTGGTTATATCTAACTTATTGATGTCAATGGGTATGATGATGCTATCACCCATGACCATTTCCCTACCCTTCAAGCTGCTGCTCTTTGTACTAGTGGATGGATGGTCACGCTTGATCCACGGCTTGATACTGAGTTATTGACACCATGAATGAAACCGACATCATCCACAAAACCTCCTTAGCGATGGAACTTATCTTGTATCTATCGCTGCCCGCCATTATTGCCGCAACTGTTGTGGGGCTGCTGATTGGATTATTGCAAGCCTTAACGTCTATTCAGGAACAAACACTTCCGCATGGTTTTAAGCTAGTCGTAACCATGCTGGCGCTCGTAGCAACCGTGCGCTGGCTAGGACCTGATCTGCTCACCTTTACCGAAAATGCCTTTGATCAAATTGCGCTGATACGGCATCGCTGATGGAAACCGATGCACTGCAATCATGGCTATTGGCTTGGGCATTTACCGCGCCCAGGGTTTTGGTTGCGTTTGCATTATTGCCGATAATGACTGAACCCATTGTCCCCCGCACTTTGCGCAATGGGGTCATTATGACCATGAGCCTGTTTATTTTGCCACTCACCCACGAGCAGTTTCTCAATATTGAGCTAAACATGCTAACGATGCTTGGCATTCTAGTGAAAGAAGCGTTGTTAGGGCTTTTATTGGGTTACACCCTGAGTGTGCCATTCTGGGCAGTGAAAGCGGCTGGCTTTTTGATCGACATGCAGCGCGGGGTCATGAGTGCCTTATTTTTCTCACCTGTCACTGCGAATATGGTGTCACCGCTGGGTGGATTATTTAACCTATTGCTTACTACCTTATTATTGGTATCGGGCGGCTTTTTAATCTTGTTACAAACACTCTATTTCAGCTACCAAACTTGGCCGATAGATCAGTTTTTCCCGCAGTTTACGCTGGAAGTTGCCTCATTCTTCCTGCAACAACTGGACCTGCTTTTGTATACCAGCGTACTGATTGCCGGCCCCTTTATTGGGATGATGTTTCTCATCGATTTTGGGCTGGGGATGGTGGGGCGTTTCTTGCCGCAACTTAACGTCTTTCTAGCTGCCATGCCGGTCAAAAGCGGTTTAACTTTTTTCATGTTGACACTGTATATCGGCTTTTTAGCGGAATACCTTAAAGACGGCTTTTTCCGCATGAGCAATAATCTCACAATATTGGATGCATTATTGCGATGAGCGGTGATAGCAGCCAAGAAAAAACCGAGCAACCCAGTTCACGTAAACTGCAAAAAGCCCGTGAACAAGGCCAAGTAGCTCGCAGTAATGACGTTGCTTCAGCATTAATCATGCTGTTTACCGTGCTGTATTTTATGCTGGCATGGAACTGGATCTTGGATCAGTTCAAGGAAATGTTTAGTATTGTACCCCGTTTATACACCATGCCATTTCCCCAAGCTGTGGAAATTGGTTTTAAAACCATGCTGGAAAGTGCCTTGTACGGCATCGCACTCCCTTTTGCAATGATCACTGTGGTTGCAGGTATTTTAGGCAACATTGTTCAGTTTGGTTTTGTGTTTTCCTTCGACCCGATCATTCCGAAACCGGAAAAAGTTAGCTTATCCAGTGGTTTTAAGCGGATTTTTTCTGCCAAGCAATTCGTTACCACATTACTATCGCTGTTGAAAACCATCATTATCGGGGCAATCCTACTGATTGTATTGCGTATCGGGCTTGGCGAGTTGTTGCACGCCATCAAACAATGCAACGTTGAATGCCAGCAAACCGTCGTCGAAGACCTAACCCGTCAACTCATGCTGTACATTTTGCCCATACTCATTTTTATCGCCATACTCGACTTTTTGTTTCAAAGCCAACAATTCATTAAAGATCAGCGCATGACCAAAGAAGAAGTCAAAAAAGAAATGAAAGACATCTTTGGTGATCCGCATGTGCGTTCGGCGCGTCAGGGAATTCGGCGCGAACTCTCCGAGCAAGACATCAAGAAGCGTATTAGTACCGCTCGGCTGGTGATTCTCGACATGGGGATTGCCGTTGCGTTGCAATACGAAGCAGGCACTACGCCCCTGCCCATTATAGTAGCTATCGGTAAAAATAATATGTCACGCAAAATGGCGGAAATTGCCACCATTGAAAATGTACCGTTAGTCAGTGATCCAGGGTTAGTGCAGGATTTGCTTAGCGAGGGCAAAGTAGACCAATACATACCCGAAAAAACTATTGATAGAGTCGCTAATTTATTGCGTCAGACCCAAGGAAAAGTCAAACAATGACCAGTCGCCCCGCACAATTAAGACAGGCGCGGGCGAATTCACGATGGACATAACCCACATTTAGCCCGCTTCCTCGTACAATGGACGTATTATGGAACAAGAAAAACAGCAAATGACATTGGCTCAACGTTTACAGAAAAGCTGGGCCGACCTAAGACAAACCAACTTGCGAGCTCAAGCGCACTATGCCGTTTTTCGCACCACCCAACACATAAAAAATAAGAACGGATTGGTTAAACAATACCAACAACGTTTTATAGCAGGGTGGGAGAAATGGCTAGGTGTTGGTGCTGGCATTACCGGTTTACTAATGTTGCTCAACCCAGACAGCTTGTGGCGCTGGCAGTTTGTGCTTGTATTAATTAGCGTTTTATTAGCACCGTTGTTAGCCAACCTTTTTCATTCACTAAAAAAAGTCTTTACCGAATATCCGGGTAAACAGCTTATCGGGCAAGTGATTACGCTAGAGCAACCCATCGTGGAAGGCACTGGCACTATTCGCTTAGATAATCTGGAGTGGCAATTGGCAGGCGTTGATTGCCTTGCCGGTACTCAAGCCAGAATTATTGCCATCAATGACCGAACGCTATACATAACTCCCCTAAACCAAACGTCATAACTCATTATAAGGATCAGGAGCACCGTTTCCATGCAATCCAGCGCCTCACAAGATTTCCTTACGTCACTGACCCGTCGCAGTGACGTAGCGCTGGCACTGTTGCTGGTCGCTATTATTGCCATGATGATCCTCCCCATGCCTACCTTGGTCATGGATATGCTGATCGCCTTAAATATGAGCATTGCCATCCTATTAATGATGTTAGGAATTTATATTCCACATCCGTTGGCTATTTCATCGTTCCCCTCCATTCTATTGTTAACGACACTATTTCGGCTTTCCCTCAGCATTGCCACGACTCGGTTGATCTTGCTGGAAGCGGATGCCGGACACATCATTCAAACCTTTGGCGAATTCGTGGTCGGTGGTAACTTGATCGTGGGCTTGGTCGTGTTCCTGATTATTACGATTGTCCAGTTCATCGTCATTACCAAAGGCTCCGAACGTATCGCAGAAGTTAGCGCCCGCTTTTCATTAGATGCCATGCCCGGTAAGCAAATGAGCATCGACAGCGACATGCGTGCAGGTCTGATTACCTTGGCAGATGCTCGTCATCGGCGCTCCAACCTTGAAAAAGAAAGTCAGTTATACGGCGCATTAGACGGTGCAATGAAATTCGTCAAAGGCGATGCCATTGCTGGTCTGATCATCATCTTAGTCAATATTCTGGGGGGAATCGCTATCGGCACCATGCAGCGCGGAATGCCAATGGGTGAAGCACTGGAATTGTATTCAATCCTCACCATTGGGGATGGTCTGGTATCACAAATTCCAGCACTGTTCATTTCCATTACCGCTGGCATTATTGTCACCCGTGTACGTGGCGAAGATGACACTAACCTTGGTTCTGATATTGGCGGACAAATACTCGCACAGCCCAGCGCCTTACTCGCAGCGGCAGGTATTGTGGGAGCAATGGGGCTTGTTCCTGGCTTCCCCACGGTCGTTTTCCTGTTTCTCGCGGTGTTATTAGGCTTCACCGGCATGGCACTACGCAAAGTACAAACCCAAATGGAGTTTGCTGATGCTGAAATCACCACTGTTATCGGTCAACAAGACGCAGGAAAAGCCGCTCAACTGGCAGGCGGCAGTGATACCAAATTAGCATTGGAAGAGATGCAACCACTCTCACCTGCCTTGGTGGAATTACCTGCACAAGCCAAAAATCTCTTTTCACTGGAAACCCTGAATCAAGACTTCATGCGTATCCGTCGTGACTTCTATCAGGACATGGGTGTACCACTACCAGGAATTAGCCTGCGACTTTCAGCTCAATTGAACAGTGACACGTATCAGATTTCCATCCGAGGTGTGCCGGTTGCGCAAGGCAATCTCAAACCAGCAAGCCCCACCGTAACTGCCTTACCCACACCACCTGCTGATAAAACCAGTGCTGATTTGGTAACTAATAACGCCCGACCAACTCCCGACAACATCCAGGCAATCAGCTTCCATTTGGCGTATGTGTTGCGCAAACATGCTTCTGAATTCATTGGTATTCAGGAAATGCACACCCTCTATAACAAACTGGAGCAATCCAGCTACACCGAACTGGTGCGGGAAGTCCAACGCGCAGTGAATACCCCGAAAACGGTCGATGTGTTCCGCCGTCTACTCAACGAAGGTATTTCCATCCGCGACCTGCGCCAAATCTTGGGCACATTGGTTGAGTTTGGTGAAATGGAAAAAGACACCAGCATGTTGGCAGAACGGGTACGTATCAGCCTCAAACGCCAGCTTTCTTATACCTTTACCAATGGCACAGGCGTCTTACCTGTTTACATGTTCGCCCCCGAAACCGAAAAGCTGCTGCAAAATAGCCTGCGACAAACCCCGAATGGCGTCTTTTTCGCCCTTGCACCAGAAGCCACCTCACAATTCACCAACGTATTGCATGAACTCGAAACCGAACACGCCAAAGATAAAGTGCGCCCGGTTATCCTCACCAATTTGGAATTGCGCCGCCATATTCGCCGCCATCTCGAAACCAGCTTCCCCGACTTGCCGGTCATTTCGGTGCAGGAACTCACCACTAGCATTTCCCTCAATCCGATTGGCGAGATCAGGCTGACATGAGACCGCGTACCCCCCTGAGCCACGTCACCGAACGTTTGCGCAATAACCTCGAAAAATGCACACCACTGGTATTACACGGGCGCATTGTGCAAGTCACTGGCACGGTGGTTCGTGCCATTGTGCCGCGTGTCAAACTCGGCGAATTATGCTTGTTAAAAAACAGCGGCGATCCACGCGAAATTCCGGCGGAAGTCATCGGTTTTGAACAAAATATTGCATTACTTGCTCCGATCGGCGATATGCAAGGCGTATCCGCGCACACCCAAGTGATTACCACCGGCAAAATGCTTGAAGTCGGCGTTGGTGAACACCTGCGCGGCTGCGTGCTCGATGGCATTGGGCGCGTGCAAGAAAATCCTGGCAGACCGTTACCGACTTTCACCGAATACTACCCCATCTACGCCAATCCACCCGATCCACTCTCCCGCGATCGGGTGAGTAGCCCGCTATCGCTGGGGATTCGCTCAATGGATGCACTGATTACTTGCGGCATCGGGCAGCGCATCGGTGTATTTGCCGGTGCTGGGGTCGGCAAAAGTTCCTTACTTAGCATGTTGGTGCAACACGCGGCAGTGGACGTTTACGTGGTCGCCCTCATCGGCGAACGTGGGCGCGAAGTGCGTGAATTCATGGAAGAAGCCTTGGGCGAAGCGGGGATGCAAAAAACCGTTCTCATCGTTGCCACTTCTGACCGCCCGGCGATTGAGCGTCTCAAAGCCGCTTATGTTGCCACCGCAGTTGCCGAATACTTCCGCGATAAAGGCAATAATGTTTTATTACTAATGGACTCGCTCACCCGTTTTGCGCGGGCGCAACGCGAAATCGGCTTAGCCGCTGGGGAAGCCCCCGCCCGACGTGGCTTTCCACCCTCGGTATTTTCGGAATTGCCCAAACTGGTCGAACGCGCAGGCAATTCAGACAAAGGCTCAATCACCGCATTTTACACCGTGCTGGTGGAAGGCGATGACATGAGCGACCCGATTGCGGATGAAGTACGTTCCTTGCTGGATGGACACATTATGCTGTCACGCGACCTAGCAGCGGGCAATCATTATCCAGCGGTCGACATCCTCGCGAGTCTGAGCCGGATTATGCCGCAACTGGTTAGCCCACAACACCGTGCCGCTGCCGCACACTTGCGTACTTTGATGGCGAAACACAAAGAGATCGAATTCTTGCTACGAGTGGGTGAATACAAACACGGTTCCGACCCACTCGCAGACGAAGCGATCCGCAAAATGGATGAAATTCTGCGCTTTCTCAAACAGCCATCCCACGAATATTCCGGTTTTGATGACACCATCAACTGGCTAATACAATTGGCAGGATAAGCCTCATGAGCCTAGAACAGTTAAAAACCATTCGCGCCCGCCGCATGGAACAACGTTTCATCGAATTGCAAGAACAACGCCGCATCTTGCAAACGCACGAACAACAACTGCATGAAAAGGAACAACAACTGATCAGTTTCGGGCAATGGCGACTGGAGCATCAGGAAGCGCTATTTGCCAACCTAAAAAATCAGCCGTTCGCCCCGCAAATGCTGTTTGAATACCAAAAAAATCTGGAAGATTTACGCTTGGAAGAAGAACGCCTACGCGCTGAACTCACCGCTGCGCAACAAGGCTTGCAAACGGCTGCGACGCAAGTCCAAACCGCACAGCAGCATTCCAGCGAGGCCAACCTGAAACTGGAAAAGCTCAAGGAAATGATTAAAATGCAGGACGATAAAAAGTCCCACGAAGAGCTTGCTCAATAATCTGGATTTGTTGTTCCAGACTTGCATTCACAATCCCCAGATCCGATTCCAGAATACAGCCATCCACCGCCACTTGGTCATCACCCACCACTTCCAGACTGGTAAAGCGATGCGGAATCGCATCCAATTGCTCCGAAATCGTTGCCTGCATTTGTGGGTGAACCCTAACCAACAGCTTATGACTGCCCCGTACTAACTCCAAACCGCCCAATACCGCTTGCCGAACCCGCTCTTCCTGATCAAAACCGGCAATCACTTTGCGTACAGCACTAGTCACTAATTCCACCAATTCGCCTTCCAGTGCCATCAGGGTGTCATTGACCCGCCCGGTAAATAACACCATTTTCTCAGCAGCTTCTTGGTTGGCACGCTCCCGCCCCTGTTCTAATCCTCGCTTGATGGAACGCCCCAACGCTACCGACATGATTTCTTCACGCTGACGGTGGCGGTGCTCCAGATCAAAAGCTAAGCGTTCATACGCAACCAACTCTTCGTAATCTTCAGCTTTTAGTACTTTCTGACCGGCACGCAGTTGCGCCTCTACTGGCTTAATTGAAAAGAATTTTGCCATCGCGGCTGACCCCCATTTTGATTTCTATTGCCACTTTTTGTACCAAAACGGCACATTCAGCCGCTTGTGTTTCTAATACCTGACCGCATTTCGCGTGGCGTTTCCACAACACATAATATTCGCGCTCCAACTTGTAGACCAAACGTTTCCAAAAAGCCGGAGGATAACCCGCAAAGGCAGCACGCAAACACAACATGCCCGCCAATACAAAGCGCTTTTTCAGCCCCATATGCTGAGGAAACGTAATAGTTGTGCTGATATTATGCGTTAGTAGGGGTGCGCGTTGTTGTAAAAAACGGTAAAGGTCATCCCCAAGCAAACGTTGGGTTTTGATAATATCTTCACGAGTGACAATCCTACGCAATAATTGAAAATGAAAAACTGCGCCAAGATACAAAATCAATTGCCCTAATTCTTGCCCGCGCCATAAGGCTAAGCGCGTGATGGGCTTACTAAAATCAAAAAACACACTGTCATGCAAACCAAGACGTTGCATCATATGCTGCAATAAACGGCTTTCTCCACGGGCTTGACCAAAGAGTGCTTGCATGACTTTGCCATCCGGCATGGTCGCCAGCCAACTCGGATGAATATAGGAATCGGGGCGAAAATTAAACCGCCACACTGCCTGTGAAAATTCGTCAGTAATATCGAAATGATTGGATATGCTCATGATGCCAACATTTTTTAACTATACTGGCATTATTGCCTGTCTATACACAGCTAGACAGGCATTTCCTGACAAAACCACTCGCTTGTCTGAATCAGCGGTAGCCCAATCCCGTTACTTGCTTGTGCAACTTTGCATTTTCATCGCTCAAATGGCGCACCAGAAAATCCAGGCTACGTACCACGAATTCTAATAAATTGGTCGCAATGTAAGATTCTTCGATACGAATACGGTTATACATCTGGCGATTAATTTCCAGTAAACGTACCCCGCTACGGCGGGCTTTCAGTCGCACGGTACGCGGCTGGCGATCGAAGAAAGACATTTCCCCCACCAAACTGCCAGGATTTAACTGACCCACTTCAAACTCACGCTCACCGTCGACTTGCAACAACTTAACAGCCCCCCCGATCACCAGATAAAAACGGTCACTGATTTCGCCAATATCCGCAACAATCTCTTGCGACCCCAGCTCACGCAGTCGGGTGTAACGAATAAATTTAAGAACTTCATCATCCGTCAGCGCTGCGCAAAACTCAGGACAGGTATCTTTAACCTGCTCCAGCAGGGAAGAACTAGCATTATTCATGGGGATTGATCCGCTTAAACTAAATGCCTGTATTATACGCGCAGAAATACGCGTTGTCGGCAGGTACAGCGTATAATCACGCAATTTACCCTTAACAGGAGCCTCTTCTATGAGCATTACTAATGACGCAGTTGCCGCCTTAATTCAAGCACATATCCCCGATGCACAAGTCACTATTCAGGGTGACGGCTACAAGTATGAAGCCGATGTTATCAGTGACGTTTTTGCAGGCTTGAATACCCTCAAACGTCATCAACTGGTTTACGCGGCGGTTAATGATGCGATTACCGCAGGCCAGCTCCATGCGCTCACCATTCGTGCGAAAACACCGGCGGAAGTCGCCTAATGGATGCGAAAACCCGTACCCAACACCCAGTACTGCAACCCATCAGTGACAAGGAGCTGGCACGCGAGAGCTGGAAAATTTTCCAGATCATGGGGGAATTTGTGGATGGGTTTGAACGCCTTGCCCACTTACGGCCTTCGGTCAGTATCTTCGGTTCAGCACGTACTCCACCGGCTGATCCGCTGTATCACTTAACCGAAACCATTGCTCACAAACTATCAGATGCAGGGTTTGCCGTCGTCAGTGGTGGTGGCCCCGGTTTGATGGAAGCAGCCAATAAAGGTGCGCAGCAAGGTAAATCCCCTAGCATTGGTTTGAATATTCAACTTCCGCACGAACAACACTCCAATCATTACCAAGACATTTCCTTGTATTTCCGGCATTTCTTTTCACGCAAAGTGATGTTCGTGAAACATGCCTCTGCCTATGTGGTGATGCCCGGTGGTTTTGGGACTCTGGATGAATTGGCGGAAATCCTGACCTTGGTACAAACCGCTAAAACCCGTAAAATACCCATCGTGCTGGTACATACGTCCTTTTGGGAAGGCTTGGTCGGATGGTTCAAGCACACCTTGGTAAAACAAGGTACAATTTCAGCGGAAGATTTGGATCTGTTTGTCCTGCTGGATGACGCAGATGCTATCGTCGATCATATTTTCGGTTATTACGAACGCGCGATATCGGGGCCATCCGCAGAAGAACGCGCTAAATTCATGGAGTTATAAAAACAATGACAACAAAATACTGGCTAACACTGCCACTCATCGCGTTATTGACAGCGACAGCTCATGCAGATGAAGCCACCACTGATGCTGACGTTGCCAACAAATTAAAGATGGAAACGATTCGCGTCACCGACAATTTCGGCACGATTGAAGAAGAGCGCGTGCAAGCCATGCGTACTGAAATCCGCTATGTGCCAACCGATGGTGAAGGTGGTTATAACCTAGTCGATTCCGTTAGCTCTCAAGGCAAAAGCCAGAATGCGCACCAAAATCGGGATATGATGATTCCAAGCTGGAACCTATTCTCCTGGTAAATGCATGTCAGTTTATACCCCCGTCAGCCGCCCTGAGCTGGAAAGCTTTCTGAATGAATACCCTGCCGGAGCGCTGACGGATTATGCGGGTATCAGTGCAGGTGTCGAAAATAGCAACTTCTTCGTCACCACGACGCAGGGAGAATTTGTGCTTACCCTGTTTGAGCACCATACACTGGCAGAACTTGGCTACTTTCTGGCATTGATGCGGCACTGGGCAGATGCGGGCATTCCTGTTGCCCGCCCTATACTCAACCATAGCGGACAATTACTCAGCCAACTAAAGGGCAAACCTGCCGCGCTAGTACTACGCTTACAGGGTCAACACCTTGACGAACCAACACCTGCGCAATGCGCTGAACTCGGCACATGGCTGGCTAAGATGCATATCGCGGGGCAAACCTTCCCGCAACACCGCTCCCCAGATCGGGAACATGAGTGGCGAGTACAAACGGCGTCCCGCTTGTTACCACGCTTGGATACCGACAATGCAAGCTTGTTACAAGCGGAAATCACCTTCCAACACGCCATCCCATTTGCCCAACTGCCCAGCGGAACCGTGCACGCCGATCTATTCCGCGACAATGTATTGTTCCATGACGGGCAGGTAAGCGGCATTCTGGATGTGTATTTTGCGTGCAACGATAGCTGGTTATATGACTTAGCCATCGTGGTGAATGACTGGTGTTGCCATGCCGATGGCTCATTGGATAACGCACGGGCACTCGCTTGTATTAGCGCTTATCAACGCGTGCGCCCTTGGGAACCCCTTGAGCAACGTTACTGGCTTGGCTTATTACGTGCTGCTGCTTTGCGTTTCTGGCTCTCACGCTTGGATGCAACCTTAAACCCACGGACAGGTGATATGATTTTGCAGAAAGACCCTGCGGAATTTCGCAACAAACTGCTGCACCGTATTGCTGCTGCCTCAGTAAGCGTTGATGCACGACGACTACTTTGCCCATTGCCGGTTATTCGCGTACAGGAAGCCTGTGAAAATCTGCCTGCGGGTGTCAGCATTACCGCCATTTGCACCGATCCTGGTGCTTTGCATGATATTCCTGCATGGGCGCGGATTCACGGGCATACGGTACTTGACACCCGCAGTGAAGGGCGTGAATACACTATCGTGCTACAAACGGGGCAGGCAATATGAGCGGACACCATCACACCTTGGCCGATACGCCCACCGAGGACAACAGCCGCAAAGCCGTCACCCAGCGCGTCGCCTTCGTCGGCATGGGTGTCAATATTTTTCTGGTGATTGCACAAATCATTGGCGGCATTCTCACCCACTCCCAAGCATTGGTTGCCGATGCTATGCACACGCTTTCCGATTTGATCGGCGATGTGGTTGTGCTAGTTGCCGCCCACCATGCAGGCAAAGCCGCCGATGCCAATCACCCTTACGGGCATGGGCGCATCGAAACGCTGGCAACGGTTATTCTCGGTTTATTGCTGGGTGGTGTCGCTGCGGTCATTTTCCTGCAAGCATGGGATCGTTTAACAGGTCATTCACCGTTAATCACACCTGAGCCATGGGCGATGGCTATCGCGGCACTCGCCATCATCGGCAAGGAAGGCTTATACCATTACACCGTGCATATTGCTAAGCGCATCAGCTCGCCGATGCTCAAAGCCAGTGCTTGGCATCACCGCTCGGATGCGATTTCATCTGTCTTAGTACTATTGGCAATTGGTGGAGCACAACTAGGCTACCCTTGGTTGGATTCGGCGGCAGCTATCGTAGTTGCGGCGATGATTTTTTACATGGCAATCCAACTGATTCTGGAAAGTACCAGCGAATTGGTAGATACCGGACTCGACACACAAGAAGTACAAGAGATCCGTGACTTCATCTATACCATCAACGGTGTGGAAAATGTTCACCTATTACGTACCCGCCGCATGGGTGGGCGCGTATTAGCCGATGTGCATTTACAAGTCGATGGGCGCATCAGCGTATCTGAAGGGCATCATATCGGTGAAACGGTGATGTACCGTTTGCGCCGCCAGTTTCCAATTATCAGTGATGTCATTATTCATATTGACCCCGAAGATGACGAGACCGCACACCCTTGCAAAAACCTACCTTCACGGGCGGACTTACTGGTGCAATTGCAAGCACTGCCAGCGGCTACGGCATTACTCCCCAGCATTGACGCCCTCACCTTGCACTACAACGGCGGAAAACTGCAACTGGAAATCGTGTTAACGGAAACCCCCAGTGTTGATGCACTTAACGCCTTTAAACAAGCCAGCACCAGCATCCCGACGATTGAAGACATTCAATTTTTCACTAAATTAGTGCATTAATATCACTGAAAGCACCAAATTGTCGCATAAGTTCTGCTCTCTTTTTACAACGGATGGCGTTGTAAGGATTTTTTTCATGGCACAAAAATTGCATTTGAAGCCTATTATTTCTGATTTATCGCATTGAACGAGGTTAATAGATGAGCAGCAACTTAGCACGTACCCAAGCACTTCAAACCATCAGTCAACGCGCCCCGATGGATCTGGGTAAGACTGAACCATTAAGCAAGATTTGGGCATGTGACGTTTTCAATCTGGCACGCATGGAAGAATCACTCTCCAAAAATGCATTTAAGGCCATGAAAAAAACCTTCCAAACCGGCGCACCACTTGACCCTGCGACGGCGGATGTTGTTGCTGCTGCGATGAAAGAATGGGCGATGTCTAAAGGCGCAAAATTTTTCTCGCACATTTTCTACCCGATGACCAATGCCACGGCTGAAAAACATGACGGCTTCATTATCACCAGCCCCGAAGGCAATGCCATTACTGATTTCAGCGGTAGTCTTCTGATCAAAGGTGAACCCGATGGTTCATCGTTCCCGAATGGCAGCATCCGTGCCACCAACTCCGCACGTGGTTACACCGCATGGGATCCAACCAGCCCTGCGTACATCATGCACACTGCCAACGGCGCAACCCTGATGATCCCGTGCGTATTCCTGTCATGGACGGGCGAAGCACTCGACAAGAAAATCCCCTTGCTGCGTTCCAACGCGGCAATGAACTCCGCTGCCCAGCGCGTGTTGAAACTGATGGGTGAAACCGACATTGCCACCCTGAACTCAAGCTGTGGTGCAGAACAAGAATACTTCCTTATCGACGAAGCCTACGCAGTTGCCCGCCCTGACATCATGCTATCAGGCCGCACACTGTTCGGCGCTGCACCCGCAAAAGGTCAGCAATTCGATGACCATTACTTCGGTGCAATCCCTGAACGCGTGCAAGTATTTATGCAGGACATCGAAGACAAACTCTACCGCCTCGGTATCCCTGCCAAAACACACCACAATGAAGTAGCACCGGGTCAGTTTGAAATTGCCCCTTACTTTGAAGCCGCAAACGTGGCAGCCGATCACCAGCAATTGCTGATGACTGTCATGAAAATGACTGCCAAAAACCACGGTTTCATGTGCCTGCTACACGAAAAGCCGTTCGCTGGAGTGAATGGTTCAGGCAAGCACGTCAACTGGTCTGTCGGTAACAGCACTCAAGGCAATCTGCTTGATCCAGGGCATACCCCTGAAGAAAATCTGCACTTTTTAGCATTCTGCGGCGCGGTTATCCGAGGCGTGCATTTATATGGCCCATTGCTGCGAGCAGTTATTGCCTCGGCTTCTAATGACCACCGTTTAGGTGCAAACGAAGCACCTCCGGCAATTTTATCGGTTTATCTCGGCGACCAACTGGAACAAGTTTTCAACGACATCAAAGCTGGAAAAATCCTCAAAACCGAAAAAGGCGGCAACATGGATTTGGGTCTGTCCCAGATTCTGCACTTCGAGCGTGATCCTGGCGACCGTAACCGTACCTCCCCATTCGCTTTCACTGGCAATCGCTTTGAATTCCGTGCTGTCGGATCTTCCCAATCTGTCTCCGGTCCTTTGGTTGCCATGAACACCATGCTGGCTGACTCCCTAAACTGGATAGCCGACAAGCTGGAAACCGAACTCAGCAGCGGCAAAGATGTTACCTCAGCGACACTGACGGTACTGAAAGTCGTAATGGAACAACACGGTAATGTGGTCTTCGGCGGCAACGGCTACTCCCCAGAATGGCACAAAGCAGCCGTTGCAGAACGCGGCCTGAAAAACCTGCCCACCTCTGCGGATGCACTGCCTGAGCTGTTAAGCCAAGAAGTTTCCGGCTTGTTTGAGCGCACGGGTGTATTGACGCCCACCGAACTGCACAGCCGCTTTGAGGTGTATGCTGAACAATACATCAACAGCATTGATGTAGAAGCCAAGCTGATGATCAATATGGCGACCACCATGATCTACCCTGCGGCAGTCACTTACCTATCAGAGCTAGCGGCTACTGCTGGCAACTTGCAAGAACTGGGCATCACGCTGGATAACAGTGTTGCAACAAGCGTTGCCACTGAAGCCAATGCACTGATGGTTGCCGTTGGTAAACTGAGTGAAGCCCGTGCGAAACACGACTTCGACAGCATACAAGACCACATGACGTTCCTGGCTGGTACGGTACGTGGGCTGATGACTGAAGTTCGCACCCATGCTGACACGCTCGAAACCCTGATTGCTGACGAGATTTGGCCATTACCTAAATACAGCGAAATGTTGTTCATTAAGTAATGCCGATTGTAGGGGCGAAAAATAGTTCGCCCCTACATGACCATTTACAGATTATGTGACTCTGCGTACCATGCTGCATCGACCCTAAAACGCCTATTTTTAGTCCTTACAATCATCAGGAGGCCAGTAATGTCTGCACAAGACGTTCTCAACATGATCAAAGACAACGACGCCAAATACGTCGATTTCCGCTTCACCGACACTCGTGGTAAAGAACACCACGTCACTGTTCCTGCCTACACCGTAGAAGAAGACACGTTTACTGAAGGTAAAATGTTCGATGGCTCTTCCATCGCAGGCTGGAAAGGCATCAACGAATCCGACATGATCCTGATGCCAGATCCTGCGACTGCGTTTGTTGATCCGTTTTTCCAAGACGTTACCGTGAACATTTCTTGCGGCATCGTTGACCCAACCACGATGGAAGGCTACGAGCGTGACCCACGCTCTATCGCGATGCGGGCTGAAGCTTACCTGAAGTCCACAGGCATTGCCGATACCGCATTCTTTGGTCCGGAACCTGAATTCTTCATCTTTGATGACGTGCGTTGGGGCTCAGACATGAGCGGCACATTTGTCAAAATTGACTCACAAGAAGCAGGCTGGAACTCCGAAAAAGTGTATCCAGACGGCAATATGGGACATCGCCCGACCACGAAAGGCGGCTACTTCCCTGTGCCACCGGTTGACTCGTTCCAGGACATTCGCTCCACCATGTGTAACATTCTGGAAGAAGTCGGCGTTCCGGTTGAAGTTCACCATCACGAAGTGGCTACCGCTGGTCAGTGCGAAATCGGTACACGTTTTGCAACCCTGACTACACGTGCGGATTGGGTACAACGTCAAAAATACGTTATCCACAACGTTGCGCATCAGTACGGCAAAACGGTAACGTTCATGCCTAAGCCTATCGTGGGCGACAACGGTTCCGGGATGCACGTTCACATGTCGCTGGCAAAAGACGGGGTGAACACCTTCGCAGGTGACGGCTATGCGGGTCTGTCTGAAACCGCGCTGTACTACATCGGCGGTGTCATCAAGCACGCCAAAGCACTGAATGCGATCACCAACCCTGGCACCAACTCTTACAAGCGTTTGGTTCCGGGCTTTGAAGCACCCGTTATGTTGGCATACTCTGCACGTAACCGTTCGGCATCCATTCGCATTCCGTTCGTGGCAAGCCCTAAAGGCCGCCGTATCGAAGTGCGCTTCCCTGATCCATCTGCAAACCCTTACCTGGCATTTGCTGCCCTGATGATGGCAGGCTTGGATGGTATCAAAAACAAGATCCACCCCGGCGAAGCAATGGATAAAGACCTGTATGACCTGCCGCCAGAAGAAGACAAACTCATCCCACGGGTTTGCCACTCTTTAGATATGGCATTGGATGCACTCGACAAAGACCGTGAATTCCTGACCGCAGGTGGTGTCTTCAGCAACGATATGATCGACGCTTACATCGACCTGAAAATGGAAGAAGTAACACGCTTCCGCATGACCACACATCCGGTTGAGTTTGATATGTATTACTCACTGTAAGTGTACTCTTAGGTAAGTGAAAAGAATGCCTCGTTAAGGGGCTTTCTTTTCTGTGTTGATGACTAATAATAACCATTTATTGATAACACTCACATCAAAATAATGAATAATTTATTGATGAGGATCACACAACTCTGCGCATAAATTACTGTAGACTTAATCATCGAATTGTTATTGCTCACTACACCCTCTCTCTCAAAGAGAAGTTAAGTGTAAAATAGCAACTAGTAGCTTAAAACATATAATGACGCAGGATGCGCGACTCTTAAGGGTTATTGTTTTTAGTTCAAGGTGAGGAATAGTAGATGGAGGCTGTTAATTTTTGCGGCATCAATTTTAGTTGTTTAGAACAAGAACAACTATTCAGGGAAGATGAGGAGACACGTTTTGTTGTCACAGTAAATGCTGAGTTTATTGTGAAAGCCAGTCATGACCCCACTTTTCTGAATATTATCAATGATAACTACGCCACGTTTGATGGTCAGATTCCGTATTTCTTTGCACGCTTACTGAACTCACAGCAGCATTTTGACAAGATCAGTGGTTCTGATCTGATTTACGATGCCTGTGCAAACGCGCAAAAAAATAATAAAAGCATTTTTCTTTTGGGGGGCGCTACCCAAGCGAATAGGCTATCCGTAGAAAAAATCAGGGCAACCTATGGCCTACGGGTAGGTGGATATTCCCCTCCTTATGAGGACTACCCTTTTAGCACAAAAAACACCCAAGAAATTCTTGATCAAATTATCGAATTCAAACCCGATTTTTTATTTGTTGCCTTTGGTGCTATCAAACAAGAATATTGGATCAATGATAATCTCGACTTCCTCAAACAACATAAAGTACGTTTGGTGGTTGGCTGCGGCGGCACCTTTGATTTTGTTTCAGGCCAAGTCAAACGCGCACCGCGCTTTATGCAAAAAGCAGGATTTGAAGGTGTCTGGCGTCTGTTAGCAGAACCACGCCTCTTCCGGCTGCGGTTTCGACGGCTCTTAGAAAGTGCGCGATTCTTTGGCGTACTGTATAACCACCATCTTGCACTAGGCGGACGTCACCAATAACTCATCCGCAAAGATCGCTTCTGAAGATAGCCTTACACATCTTCAACATCCAGTTCCTTAAGCTTACGAGTGAGGGTATTGCGCCCCCACCCCAATAAATCAGCAGCCTCAATCTTACGACCGCCGGTTTTTTTCAATGCTGCTTGCAGCAAAATGCGCTCAAAAATGGGGTTTAGCTCTGTTAGCAAGTTCATGTCGCCTTTATTGAGTTTGTAATCGGCAAACTGTGCTAACGCTTTTTCCCAGTTATCCGGGATTTCGGTTTTGCCGGGGTCACTATCCAATAACTCAGCAGGCAAATCATCCATCACGATTTCACGCCCGGAAGCCATGACAGTAAGCCAACGGCAGGTATTTTCCAACTGGCGCACATTTCCAGGCCAAGGTAAGGTTTGCAAGTGCTCCGTCACCCGGCCTGACAGTGTTTTCGATTCCACTTGTAACTCTTCCGCTGCACGGTGTAAGAAATGATTGAGCAGCAACGGAATATCTTCACGCCGTTCCCGCAACGGTGGGTTATGGATACGGATCACGTTCAAGCGGTGAAACAAATCTTCACGGAACTGCCCCTTATGCACCAACTCCTCCAAATTTTGATGCGTCGCTGCAATGATGCGCACATCCACCTTCACTGGGGTATGCCCACCCACACGGTAGAACGTCCCTTCCGCCAACACCCGCAATAAGCGCGTTTGCAACTCGGCTGGCATGTCACCGATTTCATCCAAAAACAGTGCGCCGCCATCGGCTTGCTCAAAACGTCCCTTGCGTTGTGCGTATGCCCCCGTGAATGCACCTTTTTCGTGCCCAAACAATTCCGATTCCAATAATTCACGCGGAATCGCGGCGGTATTGAGTGCAATAAACGGCTTACTCGAACGCGGGCTGTGCGTATGCAAGGCTTTGACAACCAATTCCTTCCCTGTGCCCGACTCGCCCGTAATGAGCGCGGTGATACTGGACTTGGAGAGTCGACCAATCGCCCGAAACACTTCCTGCATCGCGGGTGCATGACCAATAATGTCACGCCCACCCAGCAACTCTAAGACCTGATCAGGCGCTTTTTCACCCTCACGTTCGCGGCGCATTTTACATGCACGGCGCACCAGCTCCAAAGCGTCATTGACATCGAACGGCTTGGGCAAGTATTCAAACGCCCCACCCTGATACGCGGATACCGCACTTTCCAAATCCGAATGCGCGGTCATAATGATGACGGGGATCATGGGGTATTCGCGCTGCATCCGTTCCAACAAAATCAGACCATCCGTACCCGGCATTCTGATGTCGGTCATCAACGCATCCGGCTGCTCACTGCGCAAGGCTGCAATGACCTGATCCGCCGTTTCAAAACTGCGTGCTGCGATGCCTGCTTTTTGTAATGTGCGTTCCAACACCCAACGGATCGAACGGTCGTCATCAGCAACCCAGACATTTTCAATGTGCGGCATGGTCTTCCTCCAACGGGATCAGAATAGAAAAACAGGTATGTCCCGGAACGGACTCACAATGGATCAAGCCGTTATGACGGCGCACTAGCGTTTGGGCAATCGCTAAGCCCAAACCACTGCCTTCAGGATGCCCACTTACCATTGGCAAGAATAACTTATCCCGCAAATGTTCCGGCACACCGGGGCCGTTATCACAAATTTCGACTTTCAGTACATGGCGATAACGGGTTTGCTGGATCGTAAATTGTCGCAAAATGCGGGTACGCAACACGATTACCCCACTACCAGCCAATACGCGGGTGGCATTATTGACAATATTCAGCACCACTTGCACAAGCTGGTTACGGTCGCCCTGAAACTCAGGCAAACTGGGGTCATAGTCACGGATAAACTGCACATCAGCAGGCACTTCTGCCCCCACCAAATGGCGTACATGCTCCAACACCTCATGAATGTTAACGCTTTCCGGGTGGGGCAAGCGGCTTGGCCCTAACATACCATCCACCAAATGTTTCAAACGATCCGCTTCGGAAATAATAATCTGGGTGTATTCTTTCAGTTCGGGGTTATCCAGCTCACTTTCCAACAGTTGCGCGGCGCCACGCAAACCACCCAGCGGGTTCTTAATTTCATGCGCAATACCGCGCACCAGCTCATGCACCGCTTTTTGTTGGTGGATCACTTGCTCTTCACGCACAATGCGCAGTTTGCGATCAATACGATGCACTTCCAACAGCAGGTGATTTTTCCAGTCACGCAAGCTAATGGGGGTGATCACACAGTCGATGGTGATGGCTTCCCCTGTTGCCAGCTCAATGATGCATTCGCGGATGGATTGTGGGTCGCTTAAACGTAATGCTAGGGCTAAATGCTCCAAGACTTCTTTGCTGCGCAACAATAATGCTACCGGCTCCCCCACTGCACGCTGTTGGCTTTGCCCAAATAATATTTCAGCCGACTGATTCATGTACACAACAGCAAGCCCTGCATCAAGCACCACAATGGAGCATGTCAGGGTATCCAGCAGATCACTTTTCTTCAGACTTGTATTATCCATAATGAAACCAATGCAAATTCAATGCCATGTAAATTTATCTATTTATTTCAATTAATTATATATGACATAGGGTTCACCACACATACACCAACAACGATAATGCACCAAAATAATGCATTCAGTTTTAACCGTTAAGTGCACGTCATAGCTGCTTTGTAGGTATAAATGCAACAACCTGACCCAACACTTGCACATCACGCAAATCTTCAGATTGTCGACAATAACAAAGTAAAGCACCGCAAAATATGCCGCTCACCCCCCAAAACACCGCACAAGAATCTACAAAATGTTGTGCAATCACCAAAAATCTTTGTTTTGTGATTGCTTGATGATTTGCATTCACGCTAAACTCTTCGCGTTTGTACAACAACGGAGGAGTCTTATATATGTTGGATAGATCTGCAAAGGCATATTGGGCAGCGAACGTTCGCTTGCTTTCTATTTGCCTTGTTATTTGGTTCGTGGTGTCGTTTGGCTTTGGTATTTTGTTGCTTGATCAACTCAATACCATCCAACTTGGCGGTTATAAACTTGGCTTCTGGTTCGCCCAGCAAGGTTCAATTTACGTATTCGTGGCTTTGATTTTCTTCTATGCATGGCGCATGGGGCAGATCGACCGCAAATTTGATGTTCACGAATAAGGGGAGAAATACATGACTGAACTTCAAATCTGGACTTATGCCCTCGTCGGCTTGAGCTTTGCCCTGTACTTCGGTATTGCATGGTGGGCGCGTGCTGGCTCTACCAGTGACTTCTACGTAGCGGGTGGTGGTATCGGCCCTATCCAAAACGGTATGGCGACAGCAGCGGACTGGATGTCAGCGGCTTCCTTCATCTCGATGGCGGGTATCATTGCTTTCAAAGGCTATGACGCTTCGGCTTACCTGATGGGTTGGACGGGTGGTTACGTACTGATGGCGATGCTGTTAGCACCGTATCTGCGTAAATTCGGTAAATTTACCGTACCTGAGTTCGTTGGCGACCGTTACTACTCCAAGACGGCGCGTATCGTGGCGGTTATCTGCTTGATCGTTATCTCCCTGACGTATGTAATCGGTCAGATGAAAGGCGTAGGCGTTACTTTCTCTCGCTTCCTGGGTGTTTCCATGGAAATGGGTCTGGTTGTCGGTATGATTATCGTGTTCTTCTATGCTGCTTTCGGCGGTATGAAAGGCATTACCTACACCCAAATTGCGCAATACGTTGTTTTGATCTTGGCTTACACCATTCCTGCCATCTTCATCTCCCTTAACCTGACTGGCAACCCCATCCCACAACTGGGCTTAGGCTCGACAATGGCGGATGGCAGTGGCATTTTCATGTTGGATAAACTGGATCAAGTCGTCACTGACCTAGGCTTTAAGGCATATACCACCCAAAACGACACTACCATCAACGTTTTCATGTTAACCATGACGCTGATGATCGGTACTGCGGGTTTGCCACACGTTATTATCCGTTTCTTCACGGTAGCTTCTGTTAAAGATGCACGTTCTTCTGCGGGTTGGGCATTGATCTTCATCGCTATCCTTTACACCACTGCACCAGCAGTTGGCGCAATGGCTCGCTTGAACTTGGTGAACACCATCCAAACCGGTGAAGTCGGCGCGGCTGATGGCAACTTGGCAATGGATGCACGTCCACAATGGATGGCAAACTGGGAAAAAACCGGCTTGATTTCATTCAAGGACAAGAATGGCGATGGCAAAATCCAGTACTACAACGACGGCGCACTGAGCAAAGCACAAGGTGCTGTTGGCGAAGCCGAAAAAGCGTTGAAAGAAGCACAGGGCAAAGGCGGCGATACAGCGAAAGCGCAAGAAGCGGTTGATAAAGCCAAAGCTGCGGCTGACGAAGCCATGACCAAATACATGAGTGACGAGAAGACCAAAAAATTTGCTGACTTCGGCTGGAAAGGTAACGAAGTCACCAAGGTTGACAACGACATCATGGTACTGGCTAACCCAGAAATCGCTGGCTTGCCTAACTGGGTTATCGCTCTGGTAGCAGCCGGTGGTATCGCGGCGGCACTGTCTACAGCGGCTGGTCTGTTGTTGGCTATCGCATCTTCCGTTTCTCATGACTTGATGAAAGGTATTTTCATGCCTAACATCTCTGAAAAAACCGAATTGATGGCTTCACGGGTTGCGATCACCGTCGCTATTATTCTGGCAGGCTACATGGGGATGAACCCACCGGGCTTTGCGGCAGAAGTTGTGGCCTTGGCGTTTGGTTTGGCGGCATCCTCCATCTTCCCTGTGTTGATGATGGGTATCTTCTCCAAGCGCATGAACACGGCGGGTGCTATCTCCGGGATGTTGGCGGGTATCGGCTTGACCCTGTTGTACATCTTCTGGTTCAAAGGCTGGTTCTTCATCAAAGGTACAGAAATGGCACCTAACGTTGCGGCTAACTGGTTCTTGGGTATCTCCCCTGAAGCGTTTGGTACAGTCGGTGCGATTGCGAACTTCGTGGTTGCGTTTGTTGTTTCCCGCTTCACGCCAGCGCCACCAGAGCATATTCAACACTTGGTTGAAGACGTTCGCGTACCACGTGGTGCGGGTGCTGCTACTCACTAAACCGACTCTCCACTCGGTTTGAGAAAAGGCTCCTTCGGGAGCCTTTTTTTATGACATAATCGTGCTGTTATGCAGCAAAAAAGTGTGATCAATACATGAAATCGACGTTCCCGTTAGCCTGTTTTACCGGACTTATGACGTTATTACTGCCCGCCCTCAGTTTCGCCAGTGGCAGCGGTGGCACTGAGGTTGTTAATCTGACTGGGACAGCGTTGGGTTTGACCGCCTTAATTCTGTTCATTTTTGCGTATGGTTTGGTGATTGGTGAAGAACACCTGCACATGCGTAAATCCAAACCCGTGATTGTCGCGGCAGGTATTATCTGGGTACTGGTTGCCATTGCTTACGGCAGTGCGGGCAGACAGGAGCAGATGACTGAAATTCTCAATCACAACCTGCTGGAATACGGGCAGTTGTTCCTATTCCTGCTTGCTGCGATGACCTATATCAACACGCTAGACGAACGTAATATGTTTGCGGCTTTACGGGGATGGCTGGTATCCAAAGGCTTTTCGCTCTACTGGATTTTCTGGATAACGGGTGTACTGGCATTCTTTATTTCACCCGTCGCCGATAACCTGACGACAGCATTACTAATGGCGGCGGTATTGGTTGCGGTAGCTTCCGACAGACCTAAATTCGTCGCAATGGGCTGCATCAATATAGTCGTGGCAGCCAATGCAGGCGGCGCATGGAGTCCGTTCGGTGACATAACCACCTTGATGGTTTGGCAAGCAGGCATAGTAAAGTTTCAAGAGTTTTTCGCGCTGTTTGTACCTTCCGTCCTCAACTGGTTTATACCTGCCCTGATCATGTCATTTTTCGTTGAAAAAGGTAAGCCAGCCGCGATGAACGATGTGGTGGAAATCAAACGGGGCGGTTTCATTGTGCTGGGTTTATTTATTGCCACCATTGCCACGGCTGTGACCTTCCACAACTCCCTGCACTTACCGCCGGTATTGGGCATGATGACCGGCTTAGGGGTACTGAAAATGTACGGTTGGTATTTAAAAATCAGCGATCACGACCCTCGTAATGACACGGAAGAAGAAAGCGTCGGGCGTTTTGATATTTTCAATCAACTGCAACGTTCCGAGTGGGACACGTTGATGTTCTTCTACGGTGTTATTCTGTGTGTCGGTGGCTTGGGAGCATTTGGCTACCTCGCACTGGTTTCCGAAGTACTGTATACCGATATGGGGGCGACGTGGGCAAACGTGATGATCGGCTTGCTATCAGCAGTGGTCGATAATATTCCGGTCATGTTTGCAGTCATTACCATGCACCCAGAAATGTCGCACGGGCAATGGTTGTTGGTGACGCTGACAGCGGGCGTGGGTGGTTCGTTGTTGTCTATCGGTTCAGCCGCTGGGGTCGCGCTGATGGGGCAAGCACGCGGGATTTACACGTTTATGTCACACTTGAAATGGACGTGGGCGGTGGCTCTCGGTTATGTCATTAGCATTTGGATCCATCTATGGATTAATGCCGCAGTGATGTGATGCTAGAGTCTACGTAAGCAAGATTACGGATAAACCGGCATACTGCTATGTGCTAACCTCCAAGACTCTACACCAGCAGCGAGGATGCACGAATGCCCAAGACCAAACCATCACTTACCGCCCAAGTCGTCATAGCCATGTTGCTTGGCATTGCCGTCGGCTTACTCCTCAATGTCAGCGGGTTAAATGCCGCTGGCAGTTTTGTGAATGAATACATCGTCAACGGTTTATTCCAAGCTGTCGGCACATTGTTCATCAATGCGCTGAAAATGCTGGTTGTACCGCTGGTATTGTTCTCACTGATTTGCGGCGTGTGCGGCATTGGCAACCTCAGCACCTTGGGGCGCGTCGGGGTGAAATCCTTCGGTTTGTATTTATTCACCACCGCGATAGCCGTCGCCACTGCCGTCATTTTCGCGCTGACCGCTGGCATTGGGCAAGGGATGCAAGCCAGTACCGATGCTGCTTTCACCGGCAGAGAAGCCCCGCCACTGCTGGACGTCTTCACCAACATCATCCCCACCAACCCGATTAATGCAATGGCAAACGGCGAAATGTTGCAGGTGATTTTCTTCGCGATTCTCGCCGGAATCAGCATCCTCATGGTCGGCAAAAAAGCCAAACCCCTGATTGAAGGCGCGGAACTCGCCAACGAAGTCATGATGAAAATGGTCAGCATTGTGATGGCAGCCGCCCCCTACGCCGTGTTCGCACTGATTGCCAAAGCAATGGCGGAACTGGGTTTTGAATTACTCAGCGTCCTTATTGGTTACGTGCTGGTGTTGGTCGCCGCACTCATGTTCCACCTGTTCGGCACACTGATGCTATTGTTGAAAGTACTTACGGGGCTTAACCCACTGCGCTTTATCAGCAAGATGCGTAATGTACAGGTCTTCGCTTTTAGCACTGCCAGTTCCAACGCCACCATTCCTGTCACCTTGCGTACTGTCACCGAACGCTTGGGGGTCAACAATTCCGTTGCTTCGTTCACCGTGCCGTTTGGCGCGACCATCAATATGGATGGCACGGCAATTATGCAAGGCGTGGCAACCGTGTTTATTGCGCATGTCTACGGTATTGACCTGAGTGTCAGCGATTACCTCGTGGTGATTGCCATGGCAGTATTGGCTTCGATTGGCACGGCAGGTGTGCCGGGCGTGGGGCTGATTATGCTGTCAATGGTGTTTGTGCAAGTCGGCTTGCCGGTAGAAGGTATCGGCTTGATTCTGGGCGTTGACCGCTTGCTGGATATGATTCGCACCGCTGTGAATGTGTCGGGCGATGCCACCGTATCGGTGATTGTGGCGAAAAGCGAAGGCAAGTTAGATACCAGCGTTTACAACGACCCAATGGCGGGCGTTACCACGAGTGACATTGTGCTGGATGCAGCCACCGAGCGTGAATTGGCGGAAGTGGTGGCAAGCACGCACGCCCGCAAGGATTAGCAATCTCACTTAGCCTTCAACATCAGATTGCGTTTCAATGCTCACTAAATACTGAAACAACTGGCTGTTGGGGATGGCGATAATCTTGCCATTCCCAAGCTCAATCAACGCATTTTGCGCCCGAATCTCGCGTAAAACACCGCTATATTCACCGAAGCCCAAGGTTTGCCCAGGTATAAAAGTCTCTCGCGCGTAAAACCCCGCAACCAAATTATGCGCCATCTCACGCCCCCCCAAACCGACGGCTAACGCAATCGCAAACCCCATTGACGCAATAATGGTGATCAACACGGTATACAACAATTGCGTATCCATGCCCATTTGCCCTAGCGCGACCACAATCGTAATCGCCACCGTCAAGCCATACACCAAACCGCCAATCGTGTTCGTCGAAGTTAATCCCAAACTGCCGCTACCCTGCACGGTATGCCGCAGAAAATTTGCCACCACAAACCCAAACACCACAATAATAATTGCCGCAATGATTTTAGGCAGAAATACCACAAAGCTTTCGGTTAACTGAGTCAGCTCCTTGACACCCAATAATTCAGTCGCGGGCATTAACGTGGCGAAAAATACCAGCCAAAATACCATCTTGCCGATCAAACGTGACGGTGTGCTTTTCACCCCGCCCTCCGACATCATGGCATCAACACCGGCATTGCGACTGAGCTTGTCGATGCCCATTTTGCGTAATACCGAGCCGGTAATCATCGCCAGCACAATCCCAATCACCAAACCAATCAATAGAATAATCAGCGCGGCGATGGCTTTGGGCAGAAAACCGATTAACAAATCCCATTGAGAAAACAGTGGCTCTAAGAGACGCTGATTAAATAATTCATCAAATTGGAGTAAATCACTAAAACGGGTGGGTTCATTAATATTAAAATTCATGCGAAGACTTCTCCAATCGAGAGCGAATAACAGTGCGTTTGCCAGCCATGATTGCCACAACCGCCGTGAACAATTGCACAAAGGTCAGCAGCAAAAAGCCAGCAAACTTGAATAAATCACGCAACGACAACTCGGCACGGGAGCGTTTCAGAATCCGCTCAATCCGCTGCGATGAAGTCGCCTTGCGCGTATTTGCGGCTTGCTGCCAGATGGCGCGTAATTCTTGTTCCAATTGTTCATTTGCATTCGGCATAGTGGCTCACTGACACAGTGTTTCGTAAAGTTTTTTAAATTGCTCCATTGCGCGGTAAAAGCGCATTTTGGTTGCGCTTAATTTGCTACCCAAGGTGTTGGCAATGTCCTCCAATGACAACTCGCCCATGAAACGCAAGTTGAGGATCTCACTTTCTGCCTCGCGCATCTCACCTAAGGTTTTTTGTACACAATCCTCCTCCTCGGAATGGCTGTAGGCATCCTGCGGGGTATGCTCATCGACCAACAAGCTATCAAACGCATTACCAGTCGCCTGATCACCCAAATCTGCCTCGTGAAGCCATTGTTTACGTTTCGCGGCGACCGTGTGGCATTGATTCATCGCTATCCGGTACAACCACGTTTTAAATTGCGCCCGCCCTTCAAATTGCGGCAAAGCATGGAATACCCGCATGAACACATCCTGCGTAACATCTTCGGCATCTGCCTCCGTACCCAAATAGCGACGGCACAAATTGAACACATAGCGCTCGTGACGCCGCACCACTTCGCTGAATGCATCCATGACATACGGTAGCTCATGGCGGCAACGTTCCAACAAATTGTCATCATCCAAGGCTTGTAAGGTGCTGTTCATCAATCCTCCAGCATGATAGTGACTCACCAACTGCTCAGAAAGTCACACACGTTTCCCAACATTGCTATCACAAAAATTTTTACGAAAAAGTTGTGACTTTTCTGCAACTGATGCAGTCCCACCCAACAGTGAAGCAGTGGAAACTAGCACAAGCCTTAGCTGTGGAACAATTTTTAAATGATTTTTGAATCAGTTTATGGAGAAGATAACATGGAAAAACATGCACTAAACTTGAGCGTTGTCGCTGCGCTTATGAGCATCAGCGCAACTATTACTGCGGAAGAAGTCACCCTGTTTGACTACACCGAACCGACCAGTGCTTACGAAGATGCCTACGTATCCGGTCGCCTCAATATCAACAGTGGCAATCAAGCGCAAACCAGCCATGACTTAAATGTCGACCTAAATTATGACCGTGTGTTCAGCTCACCCGATCGTGACATCACCATTGGCGGTGACTTGCAAGGCTCTTCCAAACGTGGCGGCAGTGCCGGTGACAGCACCCAAGACAATTACATTGGCACTGCAAAAGCAGGCATGAATACCTATTTCCAACCCGGCAGCAATACCGCATTCTGGTATACCGACGGTGAATTAGGCATCAAAAAAGGTGCAGATGATCCGCGTTTAAAAACCGGTGTTGGTGTGGGTTACGGGCGGGTCGTGAACGTTACCCCAATGGCACAAGCATTACGCTTGGTAGAAGCTTTACGTGATAAGAACATTCTCACTGGCAACTTAAATAAAGCGCAATACAATCAAATTGCCAATATTATCGCCAAAGAAAGCGAATACCGTGCCAAATACGGTGCAGCGGATTATCAGCAAACATGGGTTGCGGATATGGAAGCCGTTTTGAAAGCATCCGGTAAAACCCGTGGTGATTTAGGGGCAGCAGGCATCCTCAAAGCCTATGATGTGCTGGTCAATGAACGTATTTCTACCCGTAAACACGGCTGGGTGGCCAAGGCGGGTTTAAGCGCAGTCGTCAAAGATTATGACGGTGACAGCGGCAAACCTGCCTTGGATTTAGGCTATGAATACCACAAGCCACTGAGCAATCGCACCCAGTTTTCCAATGAAGCCAGCGCGTCTGCCATTCTCAAAGACAGCGACAAAAGCTACAACCTCAAAAACACCATGAGCTTAAACCATGAAGTGTCTGACCGTGTGGACTGGTTAAACAGTTGGGCATTGGACTTTGACCACAATGACACCACAGGGCGTGATACTACGACCAATGCGGCTACCTCCACTTACCGTTACTACATCAGCAACAAGCTGGCGTTTGACACCTCAGCAGCACTCACTAAAGTGGATGACGAAATCAGCGGCAACGGCAATGATGAAATCGACAAGTCACTGTTCATGGGCGTGACTTACCGCTTGAAATAAGCGCACTGTCTGATTCGATCTTGTTCACCTGACGTAGTGTTTATCCTGTCTTAAAACACCCGTCGACTTTTGGGGGAGCTTAGGCTTCCTCATTTTTTACAGCAGCAAAGCGTGTCAATTAATCCTTGATCAATTCAGCAAAGCATTCTGGGGCGATACTGCGTAAATGCAAATCGCGCTGCGGGTAAGGGATCTCAATGCCATGCTCACGGAATTTTTCCCAAATCCGCACCATCACCGCACTTTTCACATTCGCACAACCGTTCATCGGGTCACTGACCCAAATACGTTGCTCCAAGTCCACCGAATTGTCGCCAAAGCCTTTCAACAAGCAGACTGGTGTAGGCGATTTCAGCACTCTGGGGGTTTCTTGTGCGGCTTCGATACACAACGCCATCGCCTTTTTAACATCGGTTTGGTAATGTACCCCGACAGGAATCTTCAAGCGCACATTGGTGTCACTGTACGACCAGTTTTCCACCTGGTGATTGATTAACTCATCATTGGGAATCAAATACTCAATGCCATCGCGGGTAATCATAGACACATACCGCGCACTCAGGCTATTCACGCGCCCGTATCGCCCGCTGTAAACAATGGTATCCCCCGGTTTGATCGACTTATCCATGAGCAAAATAATGCCCGCAATCAAGTTGGAAAAGACCTTCTGCAAGCCCAAACCGATCCCAACCGCAATCGCCCCACCGAATACCGCAAAGGTGGTTAAATTTACTCCGACTGCATTTAAACCAAAAAGAAACGCCAGCATCAGCAAAGCGAATTTGGAAACCTTCGCCAGCAATGCCTGCGCGGACACACTCAAATTCGGATTGTTTTGCAGGGTGCGTTCAATCATGCTCGCCACGACCAACGCCAGCCACACAAACACCGCCACCGATAGCGTCGAGGTAATAATGTCATACAAACTGAGGGAGTCTTTTTCTATCCCGATTTTTATGCTTTCCAACCATTCGACCACCTTGGGCAAATAACCCAGCATGGCTAACGCGGTTACGCCCCAAATAAAGGTCGCCACCGAACGGCTAACCGTTGGATTACTGATAAAAGCCGATGCCAAGCGAATCAATGCCCAAGCAATTGCCAGATTATTCACCGTGGTAATAATCAGGTGTGGCTTTACCAACAATTCGTAAACCACAATCAGAAAACTGGTCCACAACACCAGTAACAACGGAAACGCCAAGCGTCGCAGCAAGCGATACAGCAAATTTTGCAGCCGGAATTGCTCAACCGTCTGCGCCGGAAAGCGACGACGCACCCATTGACTCGCATACACCGCCAACACCAACCCAAGGATCGCCAAACCGTACTGCACGATGCGCTCCAGGGTGAACACATGCGTAATCACCCAATCCTGCACTGTACCGGTTTCAATCAGGTCTTTACTGGTTTCGAGCAATTCCTTGCTGGTTTCTATCAAATCTTTGTCTTTTGGATCAGCCACAGCGCCCCCACTAATTCCCAATCAATTCGGCAAGGCATTCCGGCGCGGTGCTGCGTAATAAATTCACCACCCGCGTCTGCGCTACCTGATGCGTTTGTTCCCCATTGTATAGCACCACACCATTTGGCAAACAGTCGGGGGAATCTGCCCGAAAGGTTTGAATTCCCTTGAGAAATGCAGTGGAAAACGTGGCAGACGATTTGATTTCCACTGGCAATAACCCCTGACGCTGCCGAATCAGCAAATCCACCTCATTGCCCTGCGAATCGCGGTAAAAATACAAATCCGGGCGTAATCCACGGTTCAAATGCGCTTTGAGAATTTCCAGAATCATCAGATTTTCATACAAATTGCCGCGTAATGGGTCACGTGCCACCTGTTCCGCTGACTGAATACCCAATAAAAATGCCGCCAACCCCGTATCCGTAAAATATAACTTAGGCGATTTAATCACGCGCTTGCGGATATTGGCAAAAAACGGCGGCAATTCAAACAGAATATACGAAGCCTTTAACACGCTAACCCAATGCTGGATAGTGGTGGATGACACGCCCACGTCATTACCGAGTGACGTGTAATTCACCACTTGCCCGACTCGCCCCGCCAACAGCACTAAAAATTGCTGAAAGCGGCTCAAATCCTTGATGTTTAAGATAGCTCGAACATCGCGTTCCACATAAGTCTGCACATAGCCATTAAAGAAACGGTTAGGCTGCAATTGCTGACTGTGTAAGCGCGGAAATGCGCCTTGATAAATCAGCT
Source organism: Candidatus Thiothrix putei (assembly GCA_029972225.1). Classification (NCBI taxonomy): domain Bacteria; kingdom Pseudomonadati; phylum Pseudomonadota; class Gammaproteobacteria; order Thiotrichales; family Thiotrichaceae; genus Thiothrix; species Candidatus Thiothrix putei. The sequence goes on along the minus strand of CP124756.1, from coordinate 1,015,147 downwards.
CGAAAACATTCAACTCCGCCCGCGCTTGGCGAATTTCTTCCAACGTCAGCGGCAACAAGGTGAGCAAAGCGGTGCGCCCCGCCAAAGACTGACTAACCGCTGTATGCAAATCCGGCTGGTGACTGCCAGTCAGGATAAACATGCCCGGTCGCGGTGTCTTATCCACAATGCCTTGCAAATAAGAGAGCAGCATCGGCAAACGTTGGATTTCATCCAGAATTGCACCATCAGGCATCTGTGCCAAAAAGCCACGTGGGTCAGCTTCAGCGGCAAGACGGGTATCCGGGTCTTCCAGCAAAAAGTAAGGTTTGTCAGGAAAGCATTGCTGAGCCAACACCGTCTTACCGGACTGACGTGGCCCAAAAAGCGTGACAACGGGGTATTCGCGGCTGCTTTCCAGTAATTCTGGCGTAATGTCACGCTTGATCATGGGCATATTTCAACACAATAAATACTTTAAAGACAGTAGCTTAATGCCATTATTTGCAAATCTCAAGTTTAATTTGAAATTTGCAATATCCATTGATTGAATAATTTGCACACAGCATAACCCTGCTCAATGTGGTAACATCAAACGCAAATTCGTAATGCACCATTTCCGTGTACCGGCGCACAACATTACTTTTATCCGGTTTGGCGCGTACTGCGCGTGGCCCCTCCATGAGCGCCAGCCCCGGCAAAATAGAGATTCAAGGTGTGGCGGAAATTCGCGGCGAAAAAGTATTCGTGTTACGGTTTATTCAAGGACGCAATCCTCAGTGGGTGCAAAAGCCATTTTTTGCCAAATACGATGAACAGGCGACTTGGTTAAATCATCTCAAGCCTGCGTTTGGCGCAAAGCAGTTTTTCTACGAGGCAGAATACGCCGACATGATTGCGCACCGTCAGGAAATTCTCACCGAGCTGGAAGGAGAGTGCTAAATCCATGACCCCAGATGACCATCAACCGTATATTGTTCTGCTAAGTATTCACGGTCTGATTCGCGGGCATAACCTCGAATTAGGGCGCGATGCGGATACTGGCGGACAAACCAAATACCTGGTGGAGCTGGCGCGTGCTTTGGGTGCGAATGCGTGGGTGGGCAGGGTTGACCTGCTCACCCGCCGCGTTGATGACCCGACAGTGAGTGCCGATTATGCTCAACCTCGCGAAACACTCAGTGATAATGTCCAAATCGTGCGCATTGACTGCGGCGAAGCGGGCTGTATTCCCAAAGAACAACTCTGGGATTCGCTCGACAGCTTTGCCGATTCCACCCTGGAATACCTCAAACAGCAACCGCGCTTGCCTGACATCCTCCACAGCCATTACGCCGATGCCGGTTATGTCGGGGTACGCCTTGCCAGTTTACTTGGGATTCCACTGGTGCATACCGGGCATTCCTTGGGGCACAGCAAACGCCGTCAGTTACTCGCCGCCGGTCACAGCAAGGAAGCCCTCGAAACCCGTTACCACATTACCCGCCGTATTGAAGCCGAAGAAACCACCCTCGGTGTCGCCGAACGGGTCATCACCAGCACCCAACAGGAAGTGCAGGAACAATATGCCCTGTATGACCACTACCGCCCCGAACACATGCGGGTGATTCCGCCGGGAACAGACTTACAGCAATTTTACCCGCCGCAAGCCGACTCACCCGCAAGCCCGATGCAGGCTGAACTGGCACGTTTCCTGACGCAGCCAGACAAACCCATGATTCTGGCACTGTCACGCCCTGACCCACGCAAGAATATTGTGGAATTGGTGAGTGCCTACGGCGAATCCCCCGAACTTCAGCAATTGGCGAATTTGGTAATTGTGGCAGGCAACCGTGATGACATCCACGATCTTGACAGCGGAGCGCAGGAAGTTCTCAGCGACATTTTACTCACGGTTGACCAATACGATTTGTATGGCAAAGTCGCCTACCCCAAACACCATCAAGCCCACGATGTGCCGGATTTGTACCGGCTGGCGGCTGCCAGCAAAGGCGTATTCATCAACCGTTATTCTGAACCTATACAAACCTACTCATGATAGATTTATTGTCAGATTTCTGCTTCATCGAGGCTGCCCAGAGGAACGGCTTGGTTATTGCCATTAAAACTCCCACAGTGGGGGGCTTTACGCTGATGAGGCGACCGCTTGCTCCCCCAGGTCTCACGACCTCTCCACAGACTTTACATCCGGCGTAACTCGCCGTAGGTGATTGTGCCAAAGCAACCGGACTTACCTCTCAAAACAGGTTCGAGAAAACCGTCAATCACCCCAATAATCTAGTAGATAGTGCGCTATTTCTCCACATTGATAACGACAAAGTTACCCATTTTGATGATATTTGGATAATTAGGTACAACTCTCATACTAACTGTTATTAACCTCATCCCGCAAGCCGCCGACACCGAGGCGCAAATCCAGCAGTTGTTTGCTGATTCAGCATTGCAATACCTGATTCTCACCCAAGGCGCAGCGGGGGCAATGGCAATCGCTGCCAGTGGGGAACGCTGGCACGTTGCGCCGGAACACACCACCCACGTCGTCGATACCGTTGGTGCGGGCGATGCTTTCAGCAGCGTGGTGCTGTTGGGCTTGTTAAACGGCTGGGGAATGGCGCAAACTGTGCAACGCGCCCAACAATTTGCCAGTGCGGTGGTGGGTTTGCGTGGGGCAACAACCCGTTCGATGGCGTTTTACCAGCCGTTTATTGACGCATGGCAATTGCATAAAGCTTGATTAAGTCACTTGGTATTATCGGGTGGTGTGATATGGATGTGCTGCTACCAGACCGCTATACTGAGAGCAACTCTTGAGGACTCACCAACAGGAAACCGTGTTATGTCAATCGCAGAAATACTACCCAGTGTGATTTCCCTGCCCCATGCCGATAAATTCCGACTCGTACAATTATTGCTGGAACAATTGGCAAAAGAAGACGGCATTGCCTTGCAGTCGCCGCCAGATCCCCAACCGTTCAACCCTCGCCAGTTTTTCGGGGTTGCCCACAGTTCCCGGCAGGAAGTGGATGCTTATCTGGCAGATATGCGCGAAGGGTGGCAATGATGCCATCTTTGCTTGATACCAATATCATCATTTATTACTTCAACGGCATGACGGACGATGAAGGGATTCACACATTGTTGGCAACCAGCTTCAATATTTCCATCATCACCAAGATTGAGTTTCTGGGCTGGAGTCGCTTTGCTACGGATGCCGAACTGTACGAAAAAGCCAAAACCTTTATCAGCAAAGCCAGAGTCTTGGGCTTAAGTGATGAAATCGCAGAAAAAACCATTTCGCTGCGTCAGCAATTCAAAACCAAGACACCTGACGCCATCATTGCAGCGACCGCGTTAGTGAATGGGATGAGCGTTGCAACCAACAATAGTGATGATTTCAAACGATTAGGCGTAGGAACGGTTTCTATCGCGGTAAAATCAAAACCAGCAGCGTAAATAGCCCGCGAAGGATTCACCATGTACGAACAAGTCTCCCATTCTCTGCTCAATGACATTCTGATTGAGCTTGACCCCAGCATTAAAGGCGAAGGCTTGCGGCACTTTTACACCCGCTTGGGGGCAAATTTTTACGCGATACATTCGTTGTTTACCGTGCTGTATGGCAAACGCGACGATTACCGCGCCCAGATGCAGTGCTTGGTGGAAACGATGGCACGGCAATACGTTTTGCGCCCTAAGGAACTGTCCCGAAATAACTTCCCGAAATCAGGGGGACTGAGGGGTAGCGGTGTAGTTCCATTTTGGCAGGAAATCATCGAACTGGATGGTCATGTTATCCTTAAACGCTTGGGTATACTTGCGCCCGGTTTCAAAAACTTTACTGATGATGCGGACAGCGACCTTCAAGCCAGTGGTGGTTTCCGTTTTTGCCATGTAGTGTTTGGCGGTTTCGACCGTTTCCAACGGCACACCCCGGCAGGCACGGGTCACATGGGGGAACAGTCGGTGTTCAATCGGGTTGTATTTGGAGCAATAGGGCGGGTAGTGGGCGATGCGTATTGTCAGGTTCAGGCTGTCCGCCAATGCCTGCAAGTCTTGCTTGAACAGGTACGCAGAGGAACTGTTGCTGCCACCACCGTCACATAAGACCAACAGCTCGTCAGCTTCGGGGTAGTTGGGTTTCCCTTGCTCACGCCACCATAAGCCAAGGCTTTCGCAGGCAAACTCGGTGGTGTCGTGGCTGGTGTTCAGGTGCAGTGCCGCTTCGTTGCGGGCAAGGTCGTAGATGCCGTGGGGGATCACCTGACCATTGCCATAGCTGGGGAAGTCATGGTCATTGACCTCCGTGGGTTCGACGGCATCCGTTACCCCTTCACGGTAAAAGTTGCCCAGCAGTTCCTTCTTTTTGGTGTCAATGCTGATCACGGGTTTGCCTGCTTGCAGGTAGGTTTGTTTGAGTTGGGCAATCTTTTCAAACTGGGCATTACGGTCAGCGTGTTGCCCCATGGTGCGTTTCTTCTGGGGCTTGCGGCGGCGGTAGCCGTGCTCCCGTAATAGGCGCGACACCACGTTTTTCCCAGCCGATGTCCCCAATGCCTGCATCCGCCGGGCAATCTGCCGACGTGACAGGTTCGTCCATTTCACCGCCTCCCGCATGGGGTCGCCTGCCGTATGATCCTTTAAAACTTGGCGAAAATGCTCATCCAATTGCAGGTGCGTAGCGTTCAGCCGTTTGCGCCCGCCCCTTTTTTTCGCTGCCTTACGGTGGGCAAGCCATCTTCCGATTCCAACTCCGTCAACCCGTGGCGGATGGTTTTGGGGTCACAGTCCAATAACCGGGAAATGTAGTCCTGCCCCCCGTGCCCAAGCCGGACGGCTTCCACGGCGGCGTAGCGGCGGCGGTCACGCTCATTGAGCGATTGGTAGAACCGCTGCATTTGTTTTTCTATGGCTGATGGGTAAACATCCATTGGCTCATCCTCGGTGTTGATTGGCATTACAAGGGGCTATCTTCCCCCTTTCGCTGTTAGCAGAAAAGAGGGAAGTTATTTCGGGACAGTTCCTAACCACTTGCGCGAATCCGATCTGGAACGTGAAAAAGACCATAACTGGTTTTTAAGCCAACAATGGGTCGGCATGGCACTTTACGCCGATGGCTTCGCTCAAAACCTTCCCGATTTGACGGAACGGGTGCATTACTTTCAGGAATTGGGAGTCAACATGGTGCATCTAATGCCCATGATGCAATGCCCACGCGGGGCAAGTGACGGCGGCTATGCGATCAGCGATTTCCGTCAGATTGACAGCCGCTTGGGGTCATTGGCAGATTTGCAAACGCTGGCAGACGAGTTGCGCAAACGCGGCATCTTGTTGACGCTGGACGTAGTGTTAAACCACACCTCCAACGAACACGAATGGGCGCAACAAGCCAAAGCAAGTTGCCCTTCGCATCAGGATTACTACTACATCTTCGATAACCGCGAAGTGCCGGATATGTTTGAGCGCACCATGCCAGAAATTTTCCCGGAAACCTCCCCCGGAAACTTCACCTGGGATGAGGACATGGGCAAGTGGGTAATGACAGTCTTCAACAGCTACCAATGGGATTTGAATTACAGCAACCCCGCCGTTTTCATTGAGATGCTCGACATTATTTTGTATTGGGCAAATCACGGCGTGGATATTCTGCGGCTGGATGCGGTAGCGTTTCTGTGGAAAAAAATTGGGAGCATTTGCCAGAATGAGCGCGAAGCCTATTTGTTGTTGCAACTGTTCAAGGATTGCTGCCAAGTGACTGCCCCCGGTGTGCTGTTCATTGCCGAAGCCATTGTTGCGCCGGTAGAAATCATCAAGTATTTCGGCGAGGATGCGATTAACGCCAAGGAATGTGAAATTGCTTATAACGCGACCTTCATGGCGTTATTGTGGGATGCGGTCGCCACCAAAAATGCCAATCGACTGGAATAAAGCTGATTTGCGCAATACCCCCGGCACGCTGGAATTCCGTCTGTTCACTGCCTTGAAGAAACTCATCGCTATTCGCAAAGAAGTTCCGGCATTCGCCGATTTTAATAACCGCGAATTACTGGATGTGGGCAACCCGCACTTGTTTGTATTTGCGCGGTTCGATATTCACCAGCCGATGAATAAAGTGCTGGTAGTGGCAAACTTTGATGCCAACCCGCAACACCTGAATCTGGAGGATTTGGGGCGCAAGGCGTTTTTCCGCCATGCCAGCGTGCGTGATTTGTATTCGGGGGAACGCCCTGCCATGTTCAAGGAGGAGTTGGTGATTCCGCCGTTGCAGTTTTATTGGTTAAGCGATCAATGAGTTGTCTCTTGAAAAATATGTGACTTTTTAGCAACATTTGATGCATTTACGACACTAGCTTACGTGTCACTTGTGTTACTCTTACGGTTCTTAGTAACCAAAACCACTGGTCACACAATGAAAAAAAATCTGTTTATCATCGCTTTATTGGGCTTTGTGCTAGGTGGCTGTAGCCTGCTGCCTATTGCGGAACGCCAAACCATTGCTATCTATGAGCGTGCCAATCCAGCGGTCGTGTGTATTCATGCTGAAGAACAAGAGCCGGATGCATTTGGTGAAATTGCCACGGGTACGGGCTTCCTTTGGGACACAAAAGGACACATTGTCACCACCCAGCATTTGGTCTCTGGCTACAAAACCCTGACCGTGAGTTTTGACGAGGAAGGCACTCGGCAAGCAGATGTGGTGAATTCAGACAACAGATACGACTTGGCTGTTTTGAAATTGCGCGACATTACCAACCTACCCGCCCCCGCACATACCCACAGCAGCAAGAATTTGAAAGTCGGGCAGCACGTTTACAGCATTAGCAATGCCTTTGACCTAGGTCGCAGTTTTACCTCTGGCATTATTTCTGCGTTAGGGCGTAATTTTGGCGATCCACAAACCGGCGGGATCAGCAACTTGATTCAAACCGATGCGGCGATTAACCCCGGCAGTTCTGGTGCGCCGTTGTTGGACAGCAGCGGGCGCGTTATTGGCATGAATGTTGCTATTTACAGCTTGTCGGGAGGGTCAGATGGAATTGGCTTTGCGGTGCCGATGGATGTGGTACGCCAGATTGTGCCGCGTTTGATCAACGCACCTAAAGTACTGTGAACGACAATACCCAGCCGCGTTGTACCGCTGTCTTGACATCCTCCCCTCCCTAAAGGAAGGAGATTCCTACTGCATTCAGCCAGATAGCTGACTTACTTCGGCGGGTTTCTGCTTCATCGAGAGGCGTAACGCCCCATCTCCACAGGCTAACAAGCGGTGTCCCCGCTCTAACACATTGACCGCCCCGACCACATCGGCATGGTTTTCATAGCCACATGCCACACACGCAAAGCACGCTTGGGTTTGGCGGTTATCGGCTGAAACATGACCACAGCACGGGCAGGTTTGGCTGGTGTACTGCGGTGGCACAGTAAACAGCATTCCGCCGTTCCATACTGTCTTGTAGTCCAGTTGCCGCCGGAACTCGCCCCAGCCTTGGTCGAGGATGGCTTTATTCAAGCCAGACTTCGCTGCAACGTTTGTGCCAGGGTTTTCTGCTGTGCCTGCCGCTGATTGGGACATATTCCATACCTGCAATTCTTCGACGAACACTACCGCGTGGTTTTGGCTGATCGTGGTCGTGGCTTTGTGCAGAAAATCGCGGCGGGCGTTGGCGATTTTGGTGTGGATTTTTTGAACTTTGGCTTTCGCTTTTTTCCAGTTGTTGCTGAACTTCCCGCTGGGTCTGGATGCTCGCAAACCATTGGCAAAGAAGTTTTTGTAGGCTTTGTCCAAGTCCTTTAAAGCGTGTTGCAAGGGATGGACAGGGGCATCTTTTAGCCAAGGTGTTTCTGTACCATTGCGCCATGCCGTTAGGTGTTTTGCCATTGCCACATAACCGATGAATGTCTCACCCGCTGCATGGTTGGCTTGTTGCAACGCCAAGGCTTTGTTGTAAACAAAACGGTACGAACCCGCGTAACGGCGCATCAGTCGCTGTTGTGCGCCGTCGGGCTTGAGTTCGTATTTAAAGGCTTGTAATCGTTGCATAGGGTTGATCATACGCTAAAAGTGGTGGTGTCGGCTTTGGTGAACAGTATGAAAGGCGTTTCCCGCGCAATCTGATCAAAGTGTGGCATCACGCCGCACAGCTCAGCGCCAGCAAAGCCAGCGCCATGACGTGGATGACCACAATCATACGTAACCAAGCACTCGATAAACTGCGCCAAGCCCAAAGCCGCCCGACTGTGGTTGATGATGTGGAATACGAATCCCTAGAATTTGCCTCACTGGAACCGGGACCGGATGCATTGCAACAAATGGGCGAAGATGCCGAGCGGCTGCTGTACTGCTTAGATCAGCTAAAACCAGAACAGCGCGAATGTATCCTTCAAGCCTTTTACCAGGGGCAAACCCATGAGGAGTTGGCACAATCGTTGGCAAAACCGTTAGGCACGGTGAAAGCGTGGATACGGCGTGGATTGGAACAATTACGGGGGTGCTTACAATGAAGCGTTACCAAAACCCAGACATTTTTGAACACTTGGCGATGTCTTACGCGCTCGGCACCTTGCAGGGTAAAGCACGCCTGCGCTTTGAGAAACTGATGCGTAAACACCTCTACTTGCGGGCAATTACCAACGCTTACCAGCAACAATTTGCACCATTGGCAACCCTGCTCCCCAGCGAAACGCCACCAGCGCGAGTATGGAATGCCATCAGCAAGGAATTGCAATTAGGCAAAGCCGCTTCACCACGAAAAAGCTGGTTCGCGAGTGTGTGGAGCCATGTACCGGTAGCTGCATTTGCCGCCGTCGTTGCATCGGTTGGAACGGTATTGCTGCTAAACCTTAGCAACCAGCCCGATATTTACATGGCAAATATGAAAACCCCGGTACAACAAGACAAAATGATGGTGGTGATGGTCTACCATGAGACGATGGAAATTGCCTTCGATATGCCAAACGGTGCATTGCCGGTCAAAGACGACATGATGCCCACCGTGTGGTGCATCCCCAAAGACAGCAATAAACCACCGATGCGCATGGGCACGCTAACCGCACAAGGTGAAAACCGAATGCCGATTGATAAAGCAACCTGGAAGGAAATGGCAAATGTCAGCCAGTTTGCCATCAGCCTCGAACCGATGGATAAACCACCTAGCGACACCCCACAAGGCAAAGTGATTTTTAGTGGAGAACTGGCAGCGCTGTAAAATTAGCAAAATGCATTAGAGCAACACTTGCCGAGTTTCCCGTAAAAACTGCCATACCTGCCGCTCAACGTTTGGGGCAAGCAACACCTCAGGCTTTCTCCCTCTGGGGCAAGCCAAGCGCGGCGTTGTTCCAAATACGCGGCAAATCAGCGGACGTTCCGCATACACCGTACAACCGTGTTCCCCCAAATAGGGGCAACGCCAGTCAGCCAACGCCTCGGCATGTTCTGCTTCACTTTTAACGGGTAGTGCCGCGATTTCCTCACTGGATGCCGTGACCGGCCCGCAACAATCATGGCAACCCGGCTCGCAGGCAAATGCAGGAATATTGCGGCGCAAAAAACGTATTACTTGATAATTTTTAGTCATGTTAACCTAACAGGGTTGACTCTCAACGCAGCAACAACGTCGGAATCCGCGCCGAACGCAGCAACTCATTGGTTTTACTGCCAAACAACCAACTGCGCCACGCCGAATGCGCATACGCCCCCATGATCAACACGTCGATAGTGCGCTCCTGCACTTGTGCGGCAATCACTTGTTGCGGGTCGCCTGCCAACAACGCGGTATGCGCTTCAAACCCTGCCGTTTCCAGCGTGGTTTTCGCCCACTCCAACTGCTTGCGCAAGCCTTTGCCCGCTTCGCCGGACGTAATCACATGAATCGGCAAACCCACAAATAACGGGCAAGCCGCAATCAGTTCCACGCCTTTGCGCGACAAACTGCCGCCGTCAAACGCAATCATTACCCGTTCCGGCACTTTGAAATCGTCGGTAATCGTTAGGATCGGGCGGTGCAAGGCACGCACCACGTTTTCCACATTGCGCCCTAAGTCGCGTTGGGTGGTTTCCGCCGATTGCCCGCGCCGACCGAGAATGAACATGCGCACCGCGTCTTCCTGTTCGATCAGCGTATCGGTCAATGCACCGTGGCGTTGGCGCACGTCGGGGGCTTCCACCCCTGCGGCAATGGCACGCTCCCGCAAGCGATTCAGGAAGACGCGCCCCTGTTCACGCGCTTGCTTGCTGAACGCGGCATCTTCCGCCGACAATTCTTGCAGCAACAGGTTTTGCGCATCCATGCCAATCGCGCCGCTGTGGTCGTGATTGTGGCGTGAACGTTCAGGGTGACGATCCAGAATATGCAGGAATTCCAATGGCAAACCCATGCGGGAAGCTACCCACGCGGCATAATCCGCCACATGATCGGCGTAATGTGACTGGTCAACGCAGGCCAAAATCTTATTTTCAGGTTTCATGGGGGTTGCTCCTTAATGGCTTGCCAGCGGGTCGGTGGCATCGGCTTTGTCGTGTGTTCCGAAACGGTCAATCAACGTAGCACTGGCTTCATTCAAACCGACCACTTCCACTTCCGTGCCTTCACGACGGAATTTCACCACCACTTTGTCGAGCGCACCCACCGCCGTTAAATCCCAAAAATGCGCCCGACTGACATCAATTTGCACCTTATCCAACACATCTTTGAAATCAAACGACGCAATAAACGCATCGGCTGACGCAAAAAACACCTGCCCCACCACGTCGTAAACGCGCATCCGCCCCTCGTCTTCCGAACGCGATTTCACAAACATAAACCGCCCAATCTTGTTGGCGAAGAAAAAACCCGACAGCAACACCCCAACCAACACGCCTTGCGCCAGATCATGCGTCGCCACCACCACTGCTACCGTGGCAATCATGGTCGCATTGAAACTTTTCGGGTGTTCACGCAATTTACGCACCGAATCCCAGTTGAACGTGCCAATCGACACCATGATCATCACCGCCACCAATGCCGCCATCGGAATTTGCGCCACCCAGTCGCCAATGAACACAATCATCAGCAGCAAAAATGCACCCGCCACAAACGTAGACAACCGCCCACGCCCGCCGGACTTCACATTGATCACCGATTGCCCAATCATCGCACAACCCGCCATGCCACCCAGGAAACCCGTGGCAATATTCGCCACGCCCTGCCCCACACACTCGCGTTGTTTATTGCTGGTGGAATCGGTTAAATCATCCACAATCGTCGCCGTCATCAACGACTCCAGCAAACCCACCACCGCCAGCGTGACCGACACAGGGAAAATAATCGTCAGCGTTTCCCAATTCAGCGGAATATCCGGCAACAAAAACACCGGCAGGCTATCCGGCAACGCGCCCATATCGCCAACGGTGCGAATTTCCAGCCCAAACACCATCGCCACCGCGCTCAACACCACGATTGCCACCAACGGCGACGGCACGGCTTTGGTCACATACGGGAACAGGTAAATAATCCCCAAACCGGCGGCAACCATTGCATACACCAACCAGCCATGCCCGACCAGCTCCGGCAATTGCGCCATAAAAATCAGAATCGCCAGCGCATTCACAAAACCAACAATCACTGCGCGTGACACAAAGCGCATCAGCAAATCCAGCCGCAGCATCCCCGCCACAATCTGCAATACGCCTGTGAGCAAGGTTGCTGCAAACAAATACTGCAAACCGTGATCTTTCACCAGCATCACCATGACCAAGGCCATTGCGCCTGTCGCAGCGGAAATCATCCCCGGACGACCGCCCGCAAATGCAATCACCACTGCCATGCTGAACGAGGCATACAGCCCCACTTTCGGATCAACGCCCGCGATAATCGAAAAAGCGATGGCTTCGGGAATGAGAGCCAAAGCAACGACGAGTCCGGCAAGCAGGTCATTTTTGACATTGCCGAACCAATCCTGTTGGAGAGATTTCATGGTGCTAGATTCCATTATTGAAGAGTGAGTGCGCGAAGCAAACAGCAGAAGCGCTGCATTCTAGGGAAATCAACCCGCAAAATACAGCGATACCGTGATGACTCGTGTATGCTAATCGCTGTGTTTTCACTGGAGATTGCTTGATGTTACGCTGGTTTTTTGCCCAACCTTTACACCTGCGCATTGCCATTATGATTGCGCCAATACTCGCCATCGGCGGCTGGGGCATGATGGACTTGTGGGTCACAAAAGACCAACCCAAGCCGACCGTAGAGCAGCAAGTTGCCATGCTGCCGCTGCAATTGCAGGGCGAATGCTTTCTCGCCACCAACCAATGCTTGCTGCAACACGACAAGATGAAGCTTTCGATGCTGCTTAAAGATTCCGGCAAACCGGGCATAGTGCGGATGGAAATTATCCCTGATACCAATATTCGCGGCATCCAAATGTCCTTGGTGCAATTGGAAAATGAACACCAAATCGTGGTGACATCCACACCGGATGGCAATCTGTGGTTTGCGGAATTCCCCGATAAATTGCTGACACCTTCCCCGTCAGCATTGCGGATTGCGCTGGCAAAGTTTGGCTCGGTATCGTTTGCCGAAATTCAGCCCCACTTCTGAACACAAAAGGCTCCGTAGAGCCTTTTCTTGTTTTAGATCATTGCCTGTCTGCGTCGCTGTCCTTATCCTAGCAACTGATAAAACAAATACTTTCACCCGCTAGTGAGAAAATACATGTCTGGACTCGTTTTTTATTACCACAACCGTCTGCCCTGTGCGGCCTTTGGTGTGTTGGAAGCTGCCATTAAATTGAATGGCGAACACCGTATTATTACGCAGTTTGACGAATTCGCCATCGACGCTTACGTGCTGGCAGATTCCCCAACCTCCCGCATTGTTGCCATTGATTTTGATAACACCATTACCGCAGACGTGGACTTCTACCTTGACCTGATCGACGCTTACCGCAGTCGTGACTGGGAACCCATCGTCTGCACCTTGCGTGATGATGACAATGACAATTTGGTGGAAATTCACGACAAATTGCATGATGCAGGCATCCGGGTCTATACGACCGATGGTAAGAAAAAACGTGCCTTTATGCTCCACGAAGGTATCAGCGTTGGGTTGTGGATTGATGACTACTTCCCCGCTATTACCCAATTCGGCACACCACTGCTCGTCAGAAACGGAATAGAGTACTGATTTATGGATACCGTAGCACCACTCGACTCTAGCAAAGAAATCCTCGACTGCTTCCTTAGCGGCAAATTCAAACGCATGGACTGCCCGCAGTGTGAGAACACCTTCCTCACTAAAGTCTACGAAATGAAATGCTTTGATGGCGGCAAGAAACTCAGCGTGAAATGCGCCGAATGCAAACGGCTATTCACCGCCAATACGGAGAGTGATGCGTGGAAAAATTACGTCGTCTTGGAAAAACAATCGCTAGGGCTGGAATATTTTCTGGATGCCATCGAAAAACACCAGCTCACCAGTGTGCCGTTTGCCCGCCGCGTGGGGGTATTGGATGAAGAGGGGCAACCGCTTGACCCCGCCTGTATCCACTTATTCACCTTTGAAGAACCGGATTACCGCATTATCTACGTGATGGAACGCTTGGAACATTTGGATGAAGCCGATTCTGCCTTTTTCACCGAACACGTTCACGAAGTCGACTGGATGGAAGAAGCCGAACGCATCAAAGTTTGGGCTTACGTCGCCAAACACTATGGCGATGAATTAGCGGATGACATGCGCAAACTATGTAAGTATTACCGCGAACACCAAAAATACCTGAACTGGGATTTGCACGGCGACAACTTAATGCGCCAAGTGAAAGACGGCAAGATTGTGATTATGGATCCGTTTGCGCCGAAGATGGGCGATTACATGGAGGAGTAAGGGAATCGCGGAATTTTGGAGCGGGTGATGGGAATCGAACCCACGTATGCAGCTTGGGAAGCTACCGTTCTACCATTGAACTACACCCGCTTATTGAGATAGTGTCAGCAGGTCGCTATTGTAGTGCGTTTTGGTCGAGACAACAATCATGATGGCGACATTTGCTGACAAAGTACTGGCATGGTTCGACCGGCATGGGCGCAAAGACTTGCCTTGGCAGCAAAAGCCCACCCCTTACCGCGTTTGGGTGTCGGAAATTATGCTGCAACAAACCCAAGTCACCACCGTCATTCCCTATTACGAACGCTTTATGCAACGCTTCCCCAACGTGCAAGCCCTTGCCGATGCACCACCAGACGATGTGCTGAAATTGTGGGAAGGCTTAGGTTATTACAGCCGCGCCCGCAACCTGTACAAAACCGCGCAACAAGTCCGCGACGCCTACGCAGGCGAATTCCCCACCACCATGACAGACATGGAAACCTTACCCGGCATTGGGCGTTCCACCGCCGCCGCCATTCTCTCCCTTAGCCACGGGCAACGCGAAGCCATTTTGGATGGCAACGTCAAGCGCGTACTGGCACGTTACCACGCCGTAGCAGGCTGGGCGGGGGAGCCTCGTGTGCAAAAACAACTCTGGGCATACGCCGAACAACACCTGCCCGCTGAACGCAACGCTGATTATACCCAAGCCATGATGGACATGGGCGCAACCCTCTGCACCCGCAGCAAACCGCTGTGCCTGCTCTGCCCCTTACAAGACAATTGCCAAGCTTTCAAACAAGGCAAACCGCAAGCCTACCCCGGCAAACGCCCGACAAAAGCGCTACCCGAAAAAAGCGCAGTGGTGTTGCTGTTACGCAATACGGCAGGCGAATTACTGCTGCAACAGCGCCCGCCAACCGGCGTTTGGGGTGGGCTGTGGAGTTTCCCCGAATTTGCCGATGAAACCGCCATGCATGACTGGCTGGTACAGCATTTCACCCCAACATCGACCACTTCGACCCGTTTGCCCACCTTAACCCACACTTTTTCGCATTATCGCCTGCATTTACAGCCCTTACAGGTCGATTTAGACGCGCAACCCGCACGGATAATGGAAGGCAACGGCTGGCTCTGGTATAAAGCAAACACTGAATATACCGGCGGGCTGTCAGCCGCTGTCCGCCAATTTTTCCAGACCATTGACTGAATCACTGAGGAAAACACATGACACGCATGGTGAACTGCATCCATTTAGGCCGCGAAGCCGAAGGCTTAGACCGCCCCACTTACCCCGGCGCATTGGGCGTGAAGATTTACGAAAACGTTTCCAAAGAAGCCTGGGCAAAATGGTTAAAGCAACAAACCATGTTTATCAATGAATACCGCCTTAGCCCCATCAACCCCAAAGACCGCAAATTTCTGGAAGAAGAAATGAACAAGTTTTTCTTTGGGGAGGGCGCAAGCACGATTGATAATTTCAAACCGGTTTAAGCCGTGCTGGGGCGTATTCAATACGCCCCTACAAGCCTTCACTTCGCCGGTGGTTTCCAGATGATGGCCTCCATCTGCCAGTTCGCCAATACGTCTTTCGGTGGCACAGAACCATCAGGGCCATTCCAGGTTCCGCCAAACAGATACAGGATATTGCCGGTTTTAGGTGCGTAACACAGCACTTTCCCCGATAACTCCTCTGAGCCTGCGGCACATTCTTCTGTTGCACCATACGCGTAAATATCGGTAAATTTTGCCCCAATGGCATGGCCTAAACCGTTACCGATTAAATTGTCATGCACCATCACGGAAAACACTCTTGCTTGTTTAGCATCTGGGTTAATGGTCAACAGCGGTTTCAACTCTTTGCTAACCATAATGACAGGGTACTCCTCTCCTTCGGTGTAATTTGTCCGCTGTGCCACATTGAAGCCTTGGAAGACCATGGTGATGTCATGCAGATTGAAAGCAGTGCTACCATTGATCGGCCCAATACCATCAACGGATAACATCTCAACCGGCTTGACCGATGATTGTGCCACTGAAGTATCCGACTGCCTATCATCGCAACCGACTACGGTGAACAGTGTGGCAATTGCCAAGACTCCCCATCCCTTTGCACGCAGATTCAGCATCTTCACTCCTCTAGTTAATGACTATTCCAAAATATAAAGCCTAACCGTGCATTTTTATGCTTCTCTGTTTATAGTCCAGAAACTTAGCCATCACCTGAAAAATACCATGCCCCAACATCCTGTCTGGCTCGTTGATGCCAGCATTTATGTATTCCGTCCTTGGTTTATACGCCAACCCATCACGCTGGATCGTGAGGGTAATCCCGTCAATGCGGTATTGGGATTCCTACGCTTTGTGTATAACCTGTTGCAAACCGAACAACCGCAGCAAATTGCGTTTGCTTTCGACATTAGCCTGCAAACCTCCACCCGCAAAACCATTTACCCCGCGTATAAAGCCAACCGCTCCCCCGCCCCAACGGAATTAAAAGTACAGTTTCAACTGTGCCGCGATTTTTTGGATGCACTCGGTATTGTGCAAGCTGCCAGCCCGCATTTTGAAGCGGATGACGTGATTGGCACATGGGCAAAACAGCAACGCGATAACGGGCAAGCCTGCATGATTATCAGCGGAGACAAAGACTTGGCGCAATTGGTTGCTGAACGTGACATCTGGTGGGATTATGGCAAACGCACCCCGCTGCCACCCGGTGGTGTGAAAAAAGAATTTGGGGTGTGGCCTGCACAAATCCCCGATCAACTCGCGCTGGCGGGGGATGTGGCAGATAACATCCCCGGCATTCCGGGTGTGGGCATGTCGACCGCCGCCAAACTGTTGCAGAAATTCAGCAGCGTGGAAGTGTTGCTGTCGCGCATTCCTGAAATTGGGCTGATGAAAACCCGTGGCGCAAAACGCCTGCAAGAACTGGTTGACGAACATCAAGCCACCGTGCGGCTGGCACGGCAATTAACCGAGATTTATTGCGACGTGCCGGATATACCGCTGGATTTGCAGCGTAAGGCTAAGGATTTCTTGAAATTACAAGCACTTTGTAAGCAACTGGGGTTAACAGAACAGCAATTCAAACTGTGGGCTGCGGTCTAAGCATCAACGCAGCAATTGATACATCATAAATTTCAATGGCACTTTCCTCCAGCATCCATGCTCTCAATCAGCTATATAATAAGCAGAATAAAAATATATCAAGCCAATGAGTAGGCAAAAATGCGAGGGCAACCATTATGCTGGGCTGGGTATCTATCGAAACCGATGCTGCTACACAAACGTGTGCTGCATGGATAACCGCACTGTGTCGGGCAACACAACATCACCAAATACCTGAACTTCATCACAGCGACCAACCGGGTGTGCTGATCGTCAATCGGGTTGATGATGCGTTACTGGAAAAACTCCCCTATTACGCTGAACAAGCCAGCTACCGCCTGATTCTCGTTTATGCGCACACGAACCTCACGCTGGAACAGCAACTCCACCTAATCGCGGCGGGCGTGTCGCGCTTATTTTGCTGGCAAGATACACATAGCCTCCTGCAAGCCGTATTAGGGCAATTACAACGCTGGGCGCAAATCGACCGCATTCTAAATGCGCGGGCTATCCGCGAGCAGATCATCGGACAAAGCCCTGCATGGCTCAAAGTCTTACGCAATACCGTGGAAATTGGGCGCTATTCCAATGCCAATGTGCTGCTACTCGGCGAACCGGGTACAGGCAAAGAGCTGATTGCCCGCCTGTTACACACGGTCGATCAACGCGAACACAAACAAGATCTCGTGGTACTGGACTGCACCACCGTCGTTCCCGAATTGGCAGGCAGTGAATTTTTCGGGCATGAAAAAGGTGCGTTCACCAATGCGATTCGCACCCGTGAAGGCATGTTTGAACAAGCCGCAGGCGGCACATTATTTTTGGATGAAGTGGGCGAACTGCCCGCCTTTCTGCAAGCCTCGTTACTGCGGGTGATTCAGGAAAAAGCCTATAAAAAAGTCGGCGGCGACCGCTGGCATAACCTTGACTTCCGTTTAGTCAGCGCCACCAATCGCGATTTGGAAAGCGCCCAGCAACAAGGCACATTCCGCCAGGATTTTTTCCACCGCATTGCCAGTTATATTATTCGCCTCCCCCCACTGCGAATGCGCAAGGATGATATTCCGCTGCTACTCGACAAATTCTTGCAGGAAGAATTGTCCGAGCAAGCACCCACAGTCGATCCCACCGTCATCCACGCCCTACAAGCGCATGATTTTCCGGGAAATGTGCGTGAATTGCGTCAACTGGTAAGAGCCATGTGCGGGCGTTATAACGGTTACGGTGCATTATCCATTAATGATATTCCGCGTGATTACTTGCACAAAATTGGCACTGCCTATTTCGCGGATTATGAGGAAAGTTTCCACCAACCTGTCCTCACGGCGCTGCATCACGGCATGGATTTAAAGACCCTCAAAGAATACGTGGCAGACATCGCCCGCACCCTCACACTGCAAGAAGAACATGGCAATATGGCAAAAGCAGCGGAACGTTTGGGCATAACGGTGCGCTCCTTACAACAATTCCGTGCGAAGTGGACGACCTAAATGTACCAAAGCTTGTCGCAACAACTGCACCAAGCGCTGAATCGCGTCGCGCCGATGCCCCGCTCGCAAAATCACGGTTAACGCACAAGCCCCGCAATCCGTGCGTGTGACCACGGTTTCTACCTGCCGTTGGCGCAAATAACGGTATACCGCTACGCACTGCCAACCGTGAGGAAACACCAACTTTTGCACCGGAAACACCCCACCTTCCAAGCGTATACCCAAACCGCGCAGTTGTGCCTGAAAATAACGAATATTTCCCACTAACAAGCGCCGCCGCCATTCGCCTGCTTGTGCATGTTGCTGGAGAGCGTATAAAGCATGTTCCACCAACCAAGGTGAAGGCGGGCTACAATAGGTGCGGGTATGTGAGCGTTCACGAAACCCCTGCACCACTGCCTTACTCCCTGATAACACCGCAAGCGGCGTACCCAACGCTTTAGCCAGCGAGGCAATCAGCACCACCTGTTCACTGGCTACCCCGACCCACGGCAAAATACCGCCACCACCGCTACCAAAGGGCAATGACGGCGAGGGATTCTGCCCCAATAGCCCCAAGGTTTGCGTATCATCCAACACCAACCACCCGCACCGCCCTGCCAATAGTTGTAAGCAAGCATTCACTGCAAATGGTTGATTAGTGCGTAATGACCAACTATCCGCCACTACCATCACCACACTGGCAGAGTTCATCCGTGCCAGTTGCTGTGCCAATTCCGTTATATTCCGAAACGTCTGCAACCGTTGCGTATTAAAGGCACGTTTTACCAATAGCTGGATAAAGGGGTAGGTATCCTGCGCCATAAAAACCTGTACGGGCATTTGCCGCACCCATTCAAACCAGTCCCAGAACAACTGCAAGGTTGATGCCCCCAATACTGCCGCCGCTTGCCCCTGCATTGCGGCGAGTTGCGCGGCTAATGCCCGCTCTTGCACCGATTCGTACAAGACAGCGGGCATTCCGGTAGCAACGGGTTGCGTGCTGAGCTGTTGCGGATAAGGGTTCAGATCGAGGTAATGCGCACGATTAAACTGCAACACTCAGGAAGCCTCACGTTGCAACAACCAATAAGACGGTGGTTTTGCATCCAACGCCGCCTGTGTCACCGGATCCGTCAGATCCACCCCCGTCACCGCCCGGTAAGCATGGGCATAACGCTGAATGTCATCACGCCAGAAAACCGCCCAAGACAACGCCACGTCGCTTTTCTCAATCTGACTCCAAGACGCAAAACGAATCGACAACAATAAACGCTCACCGGTTTGCGCCAAATCCACAAAATGGGTGGTTGCCGTACCCGACCAACCTTGCAAGCGCTTCATGCCATCCACCCGATCCATCCAGCGCTCTTTTTGGGGAACCATGATGCGCCCACCAATAAACTCACGCATTTCAGGGCGGGCTAACATCCACTGCATCATCAGCATTTCCTTACGCGCCACCCAAGGCAAATCACCGTATTGGTTATGCGCCCCTTCTGCCAAAATCAGATGCACCTCACGCAAGGCATTTAACAGTGGAAACGCATCCGCCTTAATCGTCATATCATCGTAAGCACGGAAAAACCGGTGTGCCAAATTCAATAACTGATGGAACGCCCCCAAAAAACGCGAACGGCTGTCAGCAGTACGCGCCTTAGGCACGGCTTTTCCAACCAAGGAAAAACCGTAATGATGGTCGTACTCATAAGCACGGCGCACTAACGATAACCGCGCTGGTTCATCTTGAATAAACCCCCATAATAAATTGTTCATGGGGCGTAAAGGGTCAATATCCATCCGTGCCAAAGGGTCACGCACACCACTGCGTACATTTTGAAAACGACGGGTAATCGCATTCATGGTTTGAATTAGCAGGCTTTCCTCCATCCAATACGACCAAATGAGTTCAATCATGGTCGGGCAAGTTGCTTTTAAAGGCGAAAGACCATAACAAATATCATCTATTGAACCGATTGCGAGGGCATCAGCCGTTTTTACGGGAATTTCTGTTAATTTTTCACGAATTAACTGCAAATACGGCAACGGCAATTTGCCACTATCCTCTACATTCAACACATACTGTTCACGTAGCTTCTCCAGTTCTTCGGAAGAAATATGATTCAGTGCATCAGAATGCTGACAGATCAAGTTGTTATTATCATCCTCAACCATGCCAGTTTCTTGCTTTAAGAAACAATCCGTAGCGACTTTTAATAATTCATAGGCATTACCACCCTCAAGCGACACTTTCACTGGGTGTTGCCGTTGTTGAGCCTGTGCCATGCTATGCTGATTAGGGGGGCATAACATAGCATCCACAAAATCACTGTACGGCTTAAAAGCTATCGCTTCATTACGCTCCTTAATCACTTTCCATAAACGTTTCGCGTAGTCTGTTTCAAAACTGGGGGGTGTTAAGGTAACAGGCAGAATTTTATCATCACCACGCTTACCCAATAATTGGGATAAATCCATTAACACTGTTTTCGCCAATTCAATGGTTGTTTCACTGCTATTATCTGCTGGTTTAGCCACAGACTTATCTGGTTTCTCAGATTGCCCTTTTTCAGTAGCCATCATTCACTCTCCTGCATACTAGGGTATGCCTTACGATTTGCTAAGCGCATCGGCTCTGCCGATGCCTGAATTTTCTAGCGCCCAATGGGTAAATAAACGCTTTAACAGTTCTGCTTCATTCGCCGCACCCAATGCGCCATCCTCACGCGCTTGCCCGAAGACCGCGAACACTTCACCGGGCGGGCGGCTGTACATCGCCGGTGGATGCTGTTGCCATTGCCGGAAACGCCGTCGCAAGCGTGCCGGTTGCCGCGCTGCCAAAGGAAATAAATCCACCAATGGCTTATCCCCCATCGCCTGCGGTCGGAACGCCAATAAGGTCTGGGCGAAATCAGGCAAACTTTCCATTAATCCCTCAACAATCTGGCGTTCAGCCGGATTCACGCTACTGAGGGGATACATCGCCTCCCAACGCTCCCGAATCCGTTGCCACTGCGGATCAGGAAACAGCATTTCTCCCAAATGGCAACTGATCTGCACCCGCATCCAAGGGAACGGGTGCGGTGCATCCATATTGATACGGAACACAAATGCTCGCGGCAGCAGCACCACCAGCATCAAACCCGTGGTGGCGGTCACGCCAAGCTGCGCTAACGCCCAAAAGTCCGCCAGAATTTCCGAACGCCAGCGCATCCAAAAATCCCATGCCTGCCCTGCTTGGCGCTGTGCCTGCAACACCTCGCCAAAATTGTTGACCAAATCCAATTGCGCCGCCCCTTGATGCCCCACCTCATGAAACAACGACGACGCAATCCCGCCACCCACCATGCGTTCACGCGGAACACGCACAATACTGACCGGGTTCGCGACTCCACCCGGCAAGCGGGTTCGTGCGCGTCGAATCGCCGCACCATGCCCACGTTCCAAGTAACAAATCATTGGCAACAACTCGTAATAACCGCCCGGTTTACGCAAGGCATCTTTGGCGGCAAAATCCAACGCTGACATCCACACGCCATGCCGATACTCACCACGCTGAGTCAGCACATCCGCAAAAATATCCAACTGATCCAATACCGCATTGAAACGCAGCTTCACCACCGTGAATTGGCGTTGCACCACCGTAGGCTTAGCCACTCTGCCTGCCTGACTGTGTAACCACTGGCGAAATCCCACAATGCGCTGGCGCTGCAACTCACGTTGCACCCGCAAATGTTCCTCAATGGCGTGCAAAATGGCATGACCCGGCGATGAAGCCATCACCATCGGCATCGTCTTGGAAAACGGCAACACCGCCTCCAAGCGGCTCAGCAAAGCACTTGCCTCCTGATCCAGATACGCATTCAGGGCAGCCGACATGACACACCTCCTAGAAGCCGAACAAAATGACTTTGTTACCCTTCCTGACCCACGTACCGCGTTTGCCTGCCATACCACCCGTGATGGGAGGGAAATAACGCTGACAAGCCTTAGTAACCACCGCTTTCACGGCGGATGGTGGTGCACTCGGTGGCAAACGTGCCATTTGCTTACCCGTAGTTTGTGCCGCTTGCACCACCCGACGCGCCACATTCAGGGATGCGCGGCTTTTATTGGCACTGGGTAATTCGCCAAACAAGCGGCTAGCACTTTGGTCAACCCAACCCCGCGCCGTATCTGCTCCCTTATTCACCAAGTCAGTACCGATTCCCGTCCAGGCTTGTTTCAAATGCGGCTTGGCGGTATTGAATAAAAAACGCCCCGCCTGTTTGGCTAATGGCACAGCACGTTTCGCAGCTTGGCGGATTAAGCCACCGAGAAACTGCTCCATTTCAGCTTCACTATCCAGCTCCAATAATTCATTGGCTAAGGCTTCTTCCGCATCCATTTCCGTTTCAAACTCACCATCGGTTTCAAACTCGAATTCATCTTGAGTTTCCCACTCGTTGTCGGCTTCCCATTCTGATTCATTGTCGGTTTCCCATTCGCTTTGCACCCCACGTAACAGGGTTCCATCAATATCGTGCATGACACGTCTCCTCTTGCCTGAATTGTTTAAACACCCAACAAAATGATGCGATTGCCACTTCTGACCCAACGCCCGGAGCGAGCGCGTCCAGTGCGTGCAGGCTGGCGGTTTTGCAATAAGCCGGGAGCGTGCAAACGTGCAGCATTCTGAATCGCACGATTGACCACCACATCCGGTGCTCCACGTTGGCTATTCTGAGCAGCCGAAGCCGTGGTCGCGCCAGCCAAACGTACAAAGCGGCGAGCCACTTCAAACTCCATGTCCTCTGGACTCATGCCTTCCATTTCCAGCTCAAACAAAGAACTCGCAAACGACCCCAGTTTGCCGCCAATCGCGCCCCCGACACCCGGCACGACAAAATTACCCAAAGCGGCACCCGCTACGGGCAAGGCTTTCTTTGCCAAGCCTTTCAGGAAACCACCCACCGCTTTACCCGCAGGCGAACGTACAAAGTTACCGATCCCCTTGGCGGCTTTCTTGACCAATTTACCGAGGAACTCCTCCAGCTCTTCCTCAGAACCGACTTCCAATAACTCGGCTGCTAATTCCATTTCCTGCTGTTCGGTAAACGGGCGGGTGAGACTGTTATCCTCAAACGCATTCTCGAATTCGTCTTCAAATTCAAAGGCTTCAAATTCTGCTGCATACATGATGGCTTCTCCTTGATGAAATACGTTTCCAATCACATCAGTGGTAATGCAATGGGTGTGCCAATCCTATTTTTATATATTTATCAAATATTTGAGATGAAAATGCAGATTAGATAGGCGAAAAGCAGTTCGCCCAGCGTGGTTAACCGCGCTGAGGGAGCGAACTGTATTTCGTCAAAGAGAGAGGAGTAATTGAGGGGAGATTGTCTGAACTGGGATTACTAGGATGAAAGGATTAGCAGGATTAAGAGCGCACCTTCATCACGTGATGTTCTCCATCCTGCTAATCCTGTCATCCCAAAAATCCCAGTTCAGACTCGTATGCTTCGCTGGCTTCCATCCATTCCATTTCCACTGCTTCGAGCTTGGCATCGAGGTTGCTTTTGTCGAGCACCAGTTGCTTGAGTTTGTGACGGTTGACATCGCTGTAAATGTCGGGGTCGGCAAGCTGTGCTTCTAACGCGGCTTGTTGTTGCTGGAGTTTGTTCATTTCCTGCTCCAACTTGTCGATCTTTTTCTTTAAGGGCTGCAACTGTTTACGCTTTTCGGCGGCTTCGCGGCGCTGGTCTTTGCGTCCGGCGGAGGTGTGCGCGGCGGCTTGATCAGTCGGTTTACTGGCAACTTCTTCTGCACGGAAACGGTTTTGCAACCACGCAGCATAATCGTCGAGGTCGCCGTCGAACTCCAGCGCTTTGCCACTATCAACCAGCAACAGCTTATCAGTGACGGTTTTGAGCATGTGGCGGTCGTGCGAGACGATAACCATTGCACCCTTGAATTCCTGCAACGCCATGCTGAGGGCAAGACGCATATCGAGGTCAAGGTGGTTGGTCGGTTCGTCGAGCAGCAGCAAATTGGGGCGTTGGTAAATCAACAATGCCAGTGCTAGACGCGCTTTTTCGCCGCCAGAAAAGGGCGCAATCGCTTCTTCCACCCGTGTGCCTTGAAACGCGAATCCGCCGAGGAAATTGCGCAAATCCTGTTCACGGGCTTGTTTATCCATTTCACGCAGATGTTGCAGCGGGGATTGATCCACTTTGAGTTGTTCGAGCTGGTGCTGGGCGAAATAGCCGATTTTCAGGTCGGGTGCTTGCCAACTTTCACCGGCTTGCGCGGGCAGTTGTCCGGCAAGGAATTTGATCAGGGTGGATTTACCCGCACCGTTGGGGCCAATCAGCCCGATACGGTCACTGGGGAAAATTTGCAACTCCACCTTGTCGATGATGGTTTTGTCGGCGTAGCCAAGGCGTGCTTCGCGCACATGCAGCAAGCGATCGGGCAGCTTTTCGGGGTCGCGGAAGCTGAAATGGAATTGTGAATCGACGTGCGCGGCGGAAATCACTTGCATCCGTTCCAAGGCTTTGAGACGGCTTTGCGCTTGGCGGGCTTTGGTGGCTTGAGCACGGAAACGGTCGACATACTTTTGCATGTGTTCGCGTTCGCGCTTTTGCTTTTCGTAAGCCGATTGCTGTTGCGCGAGTTTTTCCGCACGGGTGATTTCAAAGGTCGAATAATTGCCGGTGTACAGCGTCAGGCGGCTGTGTTCGATGTGCGCAATGCTGGTGCAAATGGCGTCGAGGAATTCGCGGTCATGCGAAATCAGCAGCAGCGTGCCACGGTAATTTTTCAACCAATCTTGCACCCAGATGACGGCATCGAGGTCAAGGTGGTTGGTGGGTTCGTCGAGCAGGAGCAGGTCGGAACGGCACATCAGGGCTTGCGCAAGGTTGAGCCGCATCCGCCAGCCGCCGGAAAAACTGCTGACCGGGTTGTGAATTTGGTCGGGTTTGAAACCGAGGCCGTGCAGCAAGGTGGCAGCGCGGCTTTCAGCGGTGTAGCCGTCGATGGCATCGAGGCGGGCGTGCAGTTCGCCGAGGTGTGCGCCGTCGGCGTGTTCGAGCTGCTGGCGCAGGCTGACGTATTCAGCATCACCTTCGAGCGCGTAATGCAGCGCGGACTGGTCGGTGGCGGGCGTTTCCTGCTGGACGTGCGCGATGACCCAAGAAGGCGGTATCGAAAAATTGCCCGTGTCTTGGTGCAATTCGCCGCGAATCAGCGCGAACAGGGTGGATTTGCCAACACCGTTCGCACCCGTAACCCCGACGTTCTGACCGGGGTGGATGCTGAAGGAAGCGGATTCGAGCAGGGCTTTGGAGCCGCGCCGTAGGGTTAGGTCGGAGAAGACTAGCATGGAAGAACTCTATCGTTGATTGGCTTCGTCGCGGGAAAGGAAATCAGTGTTTTCACCCAAATGAACAGGATCATTGGCGAGCTTTTCAATGAAACTGGCATCTTTAAGCACATTGTTTCGCCATGCGGTGTATTCTGCTGAATACTCTGCGTCTGGGGCAATTGTTCCATCCTGTTGACCGCATAGAAAGCTCACAAAACCTTCCAACATTTGTAACTGCTCAGGATTAAGTTGTTGCATTTTCTGCCGAAGACTTTCCAAATCAGGCACACCACGACTCCAGATTAATTTCTAACGCGAGTATACCACCAAAGTTGCCGCCGCTCTGCCTGCTATCTTGAACTCGCTGAACACGGCAAAGCCAGCCGCCTGCAATTGCTGCTGAATCTCGGCGGCAAGGTTTTCACCGTAGCTACCATCGCGGGCATAACTGATAAAGGCTTTCGGCATGAGATAAAAGTCGGCTGATTGAAAGGAATGCTGCATTAATAGCAGACCAACGGTAGCTTGTGAATGCTGATTTCCGCTTGCTGCACCTATCTCACCTAGCTAGACTCAGAACTAACCAAGGAACTAACCATGCAAGTCAGCATTCACGACGCCAACACTCAGCTTTCTCACCTAATAGAATGTGTGCTGAACGGGGAAGAAGTCATCATCACCCGTGACAACCAACCTGTAGTACGCCAGCAAGCACTCACCAAACCACCCGCCAAACGCAAGCTCGGTTCATTACGCGGTTTGGTCAGACATATCATTGATAATTTCGACGCACCGCTGGATGATTTCAAGGAATATACCGCGCTAATTAGCAGTTAGCTTTGCTTTAAACTACCCACCATGTGCGAACAACTGTTATTTTATCACGAATAACTCGGCTTACACGCTCCGGGAATCCGTCCAAACCCGATCAAACGCTTTGCCCAATAACCTTTCAGTTGGTCGGTAGCAATGGCTCGTCCCGTGCGCGGTGCATGGACAAACTTATCGTTCCCCAGATAAATCCCCACATGGCTGACACGCTTGCCACTGGTATTGAAAAACACCAAATCACCCTTCTGGCTTTGCTCTCTAGGGACTTTGACTGCTGCGGCATACTGTTGCGCTGCCGTGCGTGGAATCGCTACCCGTGCGCCATTTTTAAAAGCGTATTGTGTTAAACCGCTGCAATCAAACCCGGTGACAGGGCTAGTCCCGCCCCAGCGGTACATTTTTCCTTGCTGTTTTTGCGCATTCCACACCACTTTATCCAACAAACTCACGGATGGCTGAGCCACCGGAATTTGCGCAACACTAATTTGTTTTTTAGGCTCTGAAACAGCACTACAACCGACCAGCGTAACAGCCAACAGAACGGCTAATCCTTGCACTACGACACTAGGCATCTAAACACCCTCCATGAATTGTCAACAAAACACACTCGCTATATGAGATTAGATCAAAACCTGAATCTTTGCTGAACGAATGCAATCAAATTAACAACAAACTTTTCACCTGACCCGCCTGGGTTTCACGGTGGATACGCAGGTTAAAACGACCAAAGTTAATGGCGGCATCCGCCTCCTGCTCCAAATAGATCATCCCATCAGGGTTCAACAGGGATTTAGCCAACAACGTTTCGAGAACAGGTTCCAATAGGTTCTTGCGAAACGGTGGGTCAAGGAAAATCAAGTCAAACGCCCCAGTTTCCCGTTGCAAATAGCGAAAAGCATCATCGTGCACCAAGACCGCCTGTTGCGCCCCCAGTAAGGCGATATTGTCACGCAACGCCTTGGCCGCAGCCGGATGCTTTTCCACCATTACCACCTCACTCGCCCCTCGCGATAAGGCTTCCAACCCCAATGCACCGCTGCCTGCAAACAAGTCGAGGCAACGCGCCCCCGGCACTTGCGTTTGCAGCCAGTTGAACAAGGTTTCACGTACCCGATCCGGCGTGGGGCGCAGACCGGGTACATCGGCGAAACGCAGTTTACGGCTACGCCATTCGCCACCGATGATGCGCAGCAGGTTATTTTTCATCACCACCCACAATGACCGTTACCATTTTGTCAGGCTGTACACGGCGGGCAAACGCTTCGGTAATCTGCTCACGGGTTAACGCATTCACCTTGCCGGTAAAGGTATCCAAGTAATCCAATGGCAAGTGGTAAAAACCGATAACGCCCACATAGTCAACAATTTGGCTATTGTTCGCCGTGCGCAGGGGGAAACCACCCGTAATGTCCTTCTTAGAAGCTTCTAACTCCTCAACCGAAGGGCCTTCCTGCTGGAATTTACCCAGCACGTCTTGCACCACTTTCAAGGCTTCATCGGCTTGTTCTAGCTTGGTTTGCAGGCCAATTTCAAACACGCCAAGCTGTGCCAACGGCCCAAAGTAGCTGTAAACGCTGTAACTCAATCCCCGATCATTACGCACCGCCTTCATCAAACGTGAGGTGAAGCCACTTCCCCCCAGCACCTGATTGCCCATGTACAAGGTGAAATAGTCATCATCCCCGCGTTTATTGCCAATCTGCCCCACCAGAATATGGGCTTGCGCTGACGGGTAAGGAATTTTGACGGTTTTGGCTGCCGTCAAGGCTTTGACTTCGGGTAATGGTGCTGCCGCTTCCCCAACCGGCAATACCCCTGCCACTTGTTCCGCTAACGCCTCTGCCTGAGTGCGGTCTACTGCGCCGACAATGGCTAACAGCCCATTTTTCGCCACGTAATGCTGCTGATAAAAGGCTTTTAAATCATCCACCTTCAACGCTTGAATAGTCTCTTCAGTACCATTCTCCGGCTGACCATAAGGATGATCACCGTACAAGGCTTGGTAAAACGCCTTACCACCTAAACTCGCGGGGTCTTGCTTTTCCGCTTGCAACCCCACCAAGGTGAGCTTTTGCACCCGCTCAAAATCTTTCTGCGGAAAATCCGGTTTGGCGATCACCTTCAGCCACAAATCCAAGGCTGCTTTTTGCTCTTGCTCCAAGGTAATGGTGCGTAACCCCAGCGTTGCCATGTCCTTGGAAGTACTTGATGAAAAGATTGCCCCAATGGCTTCAAACTGCTCAGCAAGCTGATCCTCACTCAAACCGGTAGCACCTTTATCCAACATGCTATTAGTGAGCATCGCCAGACCGGGTTTAGCGCCATCCCGCGCACTACCCGCATCAAATACCAAACGTAAATCCAGCATCGGCAATTCAGGCGCGGGAACATAATAGACCCGCAAACCGTTAGCCGTTGTCCAATGCTCAATTTTCGGGGCAGCTTGGGCAAACGATGCAAACACCACTAACCATAGCGCCAGTTGCGCCAATACGATTTTTTTCAACATGGGGTTATCTCACAAAACTAGGGGCATTTTTCGGCTTGTTGGGGTCAATGGGCTGCGGATCGAGTTCTGCAATCGTCAGCGTGTCTTCAATCAGGTACTTCTTGGCAACCGCTTGAATCTGTTCAGGTGTAATCGCCAGAATATTATCCACGTATTCATCCGCCAGTTTGTACCCCAATCCCACCGTTTCCAACGAACCTAAGACGTTCGCCTGATTCTGTTGGGAATCACGTTCGTAAATTTCGCCCGCAATCACTTGCGCCTTGACCCGCGCTAATTCTGCGGCAGTCACCGGCTCGTTTTTGAGTTTTTCCACCTGCTCCAACAACGCGACTTTCACGGTTTCCAACTTTTCGCCTTTGGTCGGCATTCCGCTTAAGCTGAATAAATCGGGCAAGCGCCCAAACCCGCTGTACCAAGCACTGGCACTGGAGGCAATTTCCTTGCCCCGAATCAGCTCTTTGGATAAGCGCGAACTGTTGCCACCATCCAAAATACCCGCCAGCACCTCCAGCGCATACGGTTCCCATTTCTCCTTGGCATTGACCATACCGGGGACTTTGTAACCCATTAACACGTAAGGTAATTCTGCCGGAGCTTTGACTTTAAGGGTGCGCAAGCCTTTTTGCTCGACTTCAGTTTGCGGTTTCGGTGGGGGAATCGTCTCGGTAGGCTTCAGCGGCCCGTAATACTTTTTGGCTAATTCATGCACGTTGTCAGGGTCAACATCACCCACTACCACCAACGTAGCATTGTTAGGTGCATACCAACGTTCATACCATGCCCGCAGGTCTTCTACTTGCATGGCATCCAAATCCGCCATCCAACCGATGACCGGGTTTTTGTAGGGGCTATTGAGGAAAGCCACTGCTTCAAATTGTTCGCGGGTCAAGGCCGTGGGTTTATCCTCGGTACGCCAGCGCCGCTCTTCTTTGACCACTTCGATTTCTTTTTTGAATTCGGCGGGTGGCAAAGTGAGGTTACGCACCCGATCCGATTCCAATTCAAACGCGACTTCCAGCCGGTCTGCCGCAATCACTTGGTAGTAAGCGGTGTAATCTTGCCCAGTAAAAGCGTTATCTTCCGCGCCATTTTCAGCGATGATGCGGTTGAATTCGCCGGTAGGGTATTTTTGCGTCCCCTTGAACATCATGTGCTCGACCACGTGCGATAGGCCAGTCGAGCCGTTGTGTTCATAGCTGGAACCCACTTTGTACCACAATTGCACCACAGCAATCGGCGCACGCTTATCCTGTTTCACCAATACCTTCAAACCGTTATCCAGCTTGTATTCGTGTACGGGTACTTCGACTTTTACACGTTCGATAGCGTGCGCAGGGGCTGTAAAAAAACCTGAAAATATGACGGAAACCGCTAGAATTGTTTTGATATTACGGTTTTGTCTGGCAAATGGTAGTATTCTTCGCATTCTCGCACCTGACGATAATAAAGCTGGACGGTCATTGTACGATGTTTGGATTCGGAAAGAAAAAAAAGCCGGAATTACCTGATGCCACTACGGTAGTTCCGCAAGCCCCTGCCCCGGCGGAAGGTTTATTTGCGCGGTTAAAACGCGGTCTATCAAAAACCAGCCATGCCCTTACCGAGGGCATGGCAACGCTGGTGGTGGGCAAAAAGCAAATCGACGACGATGTGCTGGAGGAGCTGGAAACGCGCTTACTTACCGCCGACGTTGGTATCGAAGCCACCCGTGAAATCATGAGCGACCTCACCAGCCGGGTGAAGCGTGCCGAACTCGCGGATATGGATGCGCTGATGCAAGCGCTCTACAACAAAATGCACCGCATCCTCCGCCCCGCTGCACAACCCTTGGAAATCGACGGCTCACACCAGCCGTTTGTGCTGCTCATGGTCGGTATCAATGGTGCGGGTAAAACCACCACCATTGGCAAGCTTGCCAAAAAATTCCAGCAAGACGGCAAATCCGTGATGCTCGCCGCTGGGGATACCTTCCGCGCTGCCGCCGTGGAACAGCTCACCATTTGGGGCGAACGCAATAATATTCCGGTGATTGCCCAAGGCAGTGGCGCGGATTCCGCCTCGGTGATTTTCGATGCGTTTCAAGCCGCCAAAGCGCGTAAGATCGACGTATTGCTGGCGGATACTGCCGGGCGCTTGCACACCCAAACCAATTTGATGGATGAGCTGAAAAAGGTCAAACGGGTTATTCAGAAATTCGACGGCACTGCACCGCATGAAATCATGCTGATTGTGGATGCCAGCATTGGTCAAAATGCTTTGGTACAAGCCAAACAATTCAACGAAGCATTAGGGCTGACGGGAATCACCGTCACTAAACTGGACGGAACTGCCAAAGGCGGGATTCTGTTCGCCATTGCCCAACAACTCAAAATTCCGGTACGCTTCATCGGCGTGGGTGAAAGCATTGACGACCTGCAAGAATTCGATGCGTATGAATTCACCAGCGCCCTGCTTGCCGGAGACGACAAAACCACATGATTGAATTCAAACAAGTTAGTAAGAAATACCCCACGGGGCAGCTTGCCCTGTACAACATTAACTTGACGCTAGAAGCCGGTGAAATGGTGTTCATCACCGGGCATTCCGGCGCAGGTAAAAGCACCCTCTTGAAATTGGTCGCTATGCTAGAACGCCCTAGCAAAGGGGAAGTTTTGATTGGCGGGCGTTCTTTAAGCAAGCTAGGGCGTGGTCAAATCCCCAATTACCGTCGCCGCATTGGCTTTATTTTTCAAGACCCACATCTCTTGTATGACCGTAGCGTATTCGACAACATTGCTCTGCCCTTGCGCATTGCCGGAATGGGGCAAAGCGAAACCCGTCGCCGCGTACAGGCCGCACTCGATAAAGTCGGGCTGACGGGGCGGGAAACCACCTTTCCCTTAATGCTCTCTGCCGGGGAAAAACAGCGTGTCGGCATTGCCCGTGCCATGGTTAACAAGCCCACCATTATTCTGGCAGATGAGCCTACCGGTAACCTCGACCCGGAATTGGCGCAAGACATTATGTTTACCTTTGCGCAATTCAACGAACTCGGTGCAACCGTCATGATTGCCAGCCACGATCATGGGCTGGTAGAACGCATGAAAAAACGCACCATCGTCTTACAAAAGGTGGACTAATGGCTAACCCAAGTAATAAAAAAACGGCTCCAAAGCGTAATGCGGCATCTACCACCAACCCGCTAAGCGTCTGGTGGAATCAACAAGCGAGTGCCATCAAATTCAGCATGGAACGTTTGTGGTTCAACCCCGTATCCACTTGGATCACACTCGCAGCGATTGCTATTGCACTTTCCCTGCCCACCAGCCTGCATTTATTGCTCAAAAACATGCAGACGTTAACGGCGGATAAACGCGAAGTTCCCACCATTACCTTATTCCTGAAACAATCCGTTGCCGAACAACAAGCCAAAGACCGCGCAGAATTGCTCTCTGAAATGCCAGAAATCGACAATGTGCGTGTCGTGACCCGCGAAGAAGCCTTAGCTGATTTCCGCAAAATCACCGGCTTTGCACAAACCTTGGAAACACTGGATGAAAATCCCCTGCCGCACGTACTGATCCTCACCCCACGGCTCAGTTTGCTCGGCGATCTGGAAATGGATGTCGAAGGCTTATCCAAAAAACTCAAAGCTTTCCCCGAAGTGGACGATGTTCAAATCGATGTGGAATGGGTGCAACGGCTACGCGGCATTTTACGCATCGCCGAACGTATCGTACTGGTTGTCTCCATTTTGCTGGGACTAACCGTGCTGCTGGTGGTCGGTAATACCATTCGTCTCGACATCGAAAACCGCAAGGAAGAAATCCGTGTCACGCAACTGATTGGCGCAACCAATGCCTACATTCGTCGTCCGTTTATTTATAACGGTATTTGGCTAGGCTTGTTCGGCGGGGTATTGAGTCTAGTGATTGTCCATGTGGCACTGCTATTTCTGGTCGAACCTGTTACTAAACTGGCAAATCTCTATGGCAGTACGTTTATTCTCAGCGGTATTGATGTGTTTATGACCTTGAAAATACTCCTAGCCAGTAGCCTGTTAGGGATTATTGGCTCATGGCTAGCAGTTGGGCGTTATTTGTGGCAAAGTGATGATGCTATCAAGGATTGATTTTTATGCTCACTTAGTTTAGTTTGCTGATCTTTCGCAGTGTCAGGGGCTTATATTATGTTAAGTACATCCAAAGCATTGGTGGTCACCACGCCGCCGCGTCCATTTTCTCAAAAGCATCATTTTGATTGGCTTAAGCAAAGCCGCATCGGCTGCCCAAGCTGCCGTAGTGCTTATATTCTACCAGTACGGCGTACTTGGTATGAGAAATTATTAACTCGCCAACATAAATTCTGGTGTCAGGATTGCGGCTCAAAATTCTGGAAAAAAGATTAATACTGCGCTACGTTCAACCCCACAAACGCGGCACAGCTTGTAACAGTTTTTTTGTATAAGCATCTTGGGGATTACCGCATACCTCAGCGGTAGTCCCTCGCTCCACAATTTGCCCCTTATACATCACCACGGTTTGATCACTCAAATATTCCACCACCCCGATATTGTGGGTAATGAATAACAATGTCAGGTTGTGTTCAGCACGAATTTTTAGCAGCAATTGCAGGATTTCTGCCTGTACCGACACATCCAGCGCACTGGTGATCTCATCACACACAATAAACGCTGGATTCAATACCAAAGCGCGAGCCAAACCGATGCGCTGACGTTGCCCCCCCGAAAACTCATGCGGGTAACGCCACAACGTGTCACGGGAAAGCTGCATATCCGCCAGAATTTTAGCAGCGTATTCGATGCGCTCCTCATGGTTAGCACACCTGCCGTGCGCTTTAAGCGGTTCAGTTAGCGTCGTTTCCACCAGCAGACGTGGGTTAAGGGATGATTGCGGGTCTTGAAAAGCAATCTGCATTTTCGGGCGTAACGGGCGTAGTTCCCGTGCTGAAAGCCCAGTCAGCTCCTGCCCTTGAAGTTGAATACTGCCTGATGTCGGCTTTTCCAATTGCACAATAGCACGCCCCAAGGTGGTCTTACCGCAACCCGATTCGCCCACCAGCGCCACAATTTGACCTTGAGGAATGTCTAGCGACACATCATCGACCGCACGTACATGATCTACCGTGCGGCGTAAAATACCTTTTCTAATCGGAAACCAAACCTTGAGATTGCGGATGGAGAGGAGAGTGGGTAGGTCGGACTTCAGTCCGACATCTTCTGTAAGCATTGTCGGACTGAAGTCCGACCTACTAGGCCGACACCGCGCTAAATTCTCCGGCACTGCTGCCAGCAATTGTTGGGTGTAAGCGTGTTGAGGTTGCCGCAATACCTGTGCAGTATTGCCGACCTCCACCAACTTGCCTTGCTGCATCACCCCGACTTGTTGCGCCATTTGTGCTACCACCCCAAAATCATGGGTAATAAATAAGGTGCTCATACCGGTGTCATCTTGCAACTGCCGCATTAAACGCAAAATTTCTGCCTGTACCGTCACATCCAGTGCCGTGGTTGGTTCATCGGCAATCAATAATTCCGGCTCGCAAGCCAACGCCATTGCAATCATCACCCGCTGACGTTGCCCACCCGACAACTGATGCGGGTAATCACGGAAACGTTCCCGTGCGTTGGGGATTTGCACTTGCTCCAACGCCAGCATTGCCCGCTCCATCGCCTCGGCATCACTCATGGTCGGGTGATGCAATTGCAACACTTCGGTAATCTGCTCCCCCACCGAAAACACCGGATTCAAAGAAGTCATCGGCTCTTGGAAAATCATCGCAATTTGCGAACCGCGAATACCCCGTAACGATGCTTCCGGCAACGTCAGCATATTCTGTCCATTAAACAGAATTTCCCCACCGGGGTGTGTGGCAATACCCTGCGGCAACAAGCGGATAATCGACAACGCCGAAATCGACTTACCACTGCCCGACTCCCCCACCAAGCAAAACGTTTCGCCCTTGGGGATACTGAAGCTCACATCATCAACCGCTTTCACTGTACGCCCACCACTGCTCAAGTAGGTACGCAAATTTCTGACTTCAAGCAAAGGCTGCGTCATGAACCAACCCCCGCATTACGTGACAGTTTCGGGTCAATGGCATCGCGGAACGCTTCCCCAATCAGGTTATAAGCAAACACGGTCAGAAAAATAGCACCACCGGGAAATACCGCCATCCACCAATTAAAGGTAGAGGATTTCACCGCCTGATCTAACATTTGCCCCCAAGACGGTTCCCCTACTAAACCCAGCCCCAAAAAGCTCAAGGTAGCTTCGGCCAAAATCGCAGAAGCGACACCAAAACTGGCCGCTACCAACAACGGGGCAACACCATTCGGCAACATATGGCGGAACAAAATCGACGACAACGGCAGGCCACTCGCCACGGCTGCTTGCACATACTCCTGCTTGCGCAACTTGAGAAATTCAGCACGAATATAACGGGCATACCCCGACCAACTGGTCACACCGATGATAATCATCATCATGTACAAGCTACGCCCGAAAAAAGCCACGAACGTCAGCAGCAAAAATAGCGTGGGAATCGCCTCAAAAATTTCCACCAAGCGCATCCCAATCATATCGACCACCCCGGAAAAATAACCCATCAGCCCCCCCAGAATCACCCCTATGACCATCGCGATACCCGTGGCAATCAAGCCAATACTCAGGGCAATACGTGAAGCGTGAATCATACGACTGAAGACATCCGCACCATTTTCTTCCGTACCCATCAAGTGAAAACGCTCTGTTGCGGCTAACGGTGCTTCCAGACCATGCTCAGGGTAATCACGCAAATAGTCCGTCGGTGCATAGGGAATCAGCGGCATAACACGCCAATCGACTTCGGTATAAGCAGGGGTACGAAATTCATCGTAGATTTTTACCGCAGGCGGCTTTACGAATGCATTCGCCATCACCGCAGCCACGAGTGTGCCTGCCACAAACAACAACACCCGTTTAGCGCCACTTAACGGCAACCACACCAACACCAGTGCCAACACCAACATCATCAGTACCAGCACATCTTCTGCGGTCAGATACACCAATACTGGCGCAGAAATCACCCCCGCTTTGCTCATCAGCAAGGGCATGGAATTTGCCAAAAAGGGCGCAAATACCCCCATGAAAACCAGAATACCCACCCAGGCAAAACCGAGTTTCACCCCAACACCTTGCCATGTTTTGCGCCAGATACGCCGTGAAAAGGATTCGCGGCTAACCGTATGTGCCGTCATTTCAGTCATACGATACCCTCGGATCCACCAGTGTGTAACAAAAGTCCGCAATCAGATAACCAATCAAGGTCAAGAAACCACTGATCCACGTAATCGAAAGCACCAATTCACGATCCCGCCCCTTCACCGCCTCAACTGCTAATTGCCCCATGCCATTGATACTGAAAATATTTTCCACAATCAACGAACCCGCTAACAAGCTCGGCAGTAAACCCGCCGATACCGTAATCAATGGCAACAGACTATTGCGAAACACGTGTTTCCAAAGCACATCCTCCTCTGCTAACCCCTTAGCACGAGCCGTGCGAGCATAATCCGCTTGCAGGTTTTCCAACACAGAGGTGCGCGTCAGTTTAGCCAACCCCGCAAAACCGGCGTAAGACAAACAAATCACGGGCAGCACCAAATGCCAAAGGCGATCCAGCAAATACCCCGGCACAAACTCCCCGCCTAACAGGTGCGGCAGAAACGGCATATCCTGCGCGGCACGGCTGGAAATCCCCGCCGTTGGGAACCACTGAAAATATTGGGTATTCGCAAAGAAGCCTAGCAATAAGACCCCCGCCAACATCGTCGGAATCGACCACAACGCCAACATCGACACACTGGACACCACATCAAAGCGCCCACCTCTATCCGTTGCTGCTTTCACCCCCACCACAATCGCAATCAGGTAAATCAGCGGAATCGTCACCAGATTGAGCAGCAGCGTGATCGGAATTCGTTCAGCAAGAATGTCGCTAACCGGTCTGCCATACATGAAGCTATTACCCAAATCCATGCCCTTGGTAAAGGAAAAGCCTGTGTAATCACCTTCCGCATCCTGTGTGAAACCGATAGGCGAAACGTTATTAAGCCAGCGTAGATACTGAAGCGGCGCGGGTTGATCAAGGCCATAACGCTGGTTGTAATAAGCCGTCAAGGCCGCTTTTTCCTGCGGATTCATATTCGCGCCCCCGACCAGCGATTGCGCCGTAATGCCACCGGGGGAGAGTGCCATCACCGTAAACACAACAAGGGTAATACCCAGCAAAGTGGGAATCATCAAGAGCAAACGACGCAGGAGGTAGTTTAGCAAGTTATTCTATCCTGACTGGTGGTGGAAGGCTCAGATTACACAACCTCACCCAAACCGTCTAGCTCAGCAGTACACACGCCAACACATTCGGCAATAATCAATCGCAATTCATAAAATATATTGAATACAAAAGTGCTATCCTTACCGTAGGATACACACTGTTAATTGGCATTGATGTCGCAAAATGAAAGTTACACACACAAAACTATTGGCTCAAGTCCCCTTATTGACCGATTTACCCACAGAGCTACTGGAATCATTAGCCAAGTCTTGCCGTTTTGAACAGGTAAACAGAGGGCATGTTATTATTGATCGCCATGACACAACACGGCGTTTCTTTTTTCTATTAAGTGGGCAAGTACGAATGCTGGATCTTAATCGGCAAGGGCAAGAAATTGCACTGGCGATTTTGGATGCACCCACTCACTTTGGTGAGCTGGCAGTAATTGACAGTCTACCGCGTTCAGCGAGTGTACAAGCAACAATACGCTGTGAAGTCGCTTCAATTAGCCCGCAAGACGCAGAAAAACTCATCTATACCGTGCCACAAGTATCACGCAAAATCATGCAAAACATGGCAACAGTTATTCGCAACAACAATCTGCACCGCCAAGTATTGCAACAACAGAGTATTTCCAATCGCCTTGCGGCTTATTTATTGGGGCAGTTACCGAAAAATATTGACCCCAAGGAAACCGTCTGCATCCGCAACTTGCCGATTCAATACGACCTCTCCATCTTACTGGGGACAACCCGCGAAAGTATTTCCCGCGCCCTCACCACACTGGTGGACGAAGGCTTAGTCACCAAAGATGGTAAGAATCTCTACTTAAACGATATTCCCGGCTTGTATCAGCTACTGGAAGATGATTAATACTTCTGCATTGCAACTGGCACATAGTTTTCCACTGGCAAACTACCCCGATTCAACCCCAGCTTGGTCATTTGTAAGTTCTGAATCCGCTTATCCACAAACGATAATGACTGGCGACGCATCAAAAACGTATAGGGCTGATCGTCTACCATAATGCGCTCGGCTTGCTGCCACACTGGCATCCGCTGTGCTTCATCGACCGTAGCACGTGCCTGATCAATCAGCTTATCCAGTGCTGGATTTTTATAGCTGATGCTATTATCCCCATCCGTTTTGGCTTGTGAACTGTGGAACATCTGGAAAATGTCCGTCTCAATCCCACTCGTCCACCCCAAAGTAATCGCGTCAAACTCTTTCTTATTCAACGATTCCAGCATCACCGGCCACTCTTGCGGGAACGGTTCCATTTTTACACCCGCACGCGCATACAAATCTTTCAGCAACAACACCATGCGCTTGGTGTCTTCATTCGCCTCAAAATACGTGAGCTTGAACTCAAACGGCTTGCCTTGTGGATCTTCCAACAACCCATCGCCGTTACGGTCTTCGTAACCCACCTCTTTCAACAAGGCTTGGGCTTTTTCTAAATTAAATTGCCAAGGCTGCAAACTGGTGTCATGTTGCTTACTGGTATTGCTGAACGGGCTAACGGCAGGTTCCGCATAACCAAGGAAAATATCCTGAATAATGCGCGGCACATCGGTTAAATACGACATTGCCTGCCGCACCCGTTTATCTGCAAAGCGCGTCGGTTTGCCACCACGCTCCTGATTCCAGCCAATGTAGCTGTAACCCGCAACCGGCGGCATGTACTCAAAGTTATGGCTCTTCCCCATAATTTGTGCATCATTTTTCAGATCAGCGTATTCATTGGGTCTTGCACCATAGGCATCAATCTCACCATTGCGATACGTGGTCAGACGAGCGCTGTCATTTTGAATAATTTTCCATAACACACGATTGAAAGATGGTTGCACATCACCCCAATAACGCTCATTACGTACCAGCTCCACATTACCTTTGTCAGGTGTCCATGCTTTCGGGTCAAGTAAACGATAAGGCCCACTCCCTAACAACAAGCCTTTGGACTCGTTGAATTCCTGTGGCTTCTGTAAATAAGGCTCATAGAAATGTTTCGGTAAAATACTCAACGTACCTGCCAGGTCAAACGCCTCGAAATACGGTTCTTTGTAAATAAATACAACTTCGTATTTGCCATTTGCTTTCACTTCTTTGATTTTCTCTAGATAAGCACGTTGGCGCGGCGCTTGAATCGCCTCGGTCATAATGAAGTTAAAGCTGAACACAATGTCGTCTGCAGTGAGTGGTACACCGTCGGAAAACGTGACGTCATCACGCATCTGGAAACTAATCGTCAAACCATCGGGGCTGACCTGCCAACTTTTGGCAATCAAGCCTTCCCACGCCAACGTATCAGGGTTGCGCGTAACTAAACTTTCCAACACATAATTTTGTACTTCTGACGCATAAGCATCACTGGAAACCAGTGGCGTTAGCGTTTTGAGGTTCGTGCCAAACGCATCCACACTCCAATCGCCTTGCGCATAATCAGACTGTTGCGTCATCGCTTGGGCGCGTTGAAAGGCGGGGGAAACGCCGCTGTTATCGCTGGCATTCCCGGTTTGCTGGCGTACCGTACCACTGGCAAGTGCGGTGCGCAGTTCGCGTATATCTTTGGCTTGTTCCGTCAGCGTCGTCTGCACTTCCGCCAACTTTAACCATTGCCGATCAATTTGGTACATCGTCAACAGCAATAACACTATCACCAATGCAATCAGCAGAGACAATAACCAACTCGACGTACTCGATCGTTTTTGCATACGCTTGTTCATTTACTGCATAATTCAGGGTTCTACAGCATAACACTAACGCAACAGGAGTTCACATGGGTTTTCTGACTGGCAAACGCGCCCTGATTACCGGGGTCGCAAGTGACCGTTCCATTGCCTACGGCATCGCCGAAGCCATGCACCGCGAAGGCGCGGAACTGGCATTCACCTACCAGAATGACAAGCTGAAAGGCCGCGTGGAAAAGTACGCTGCCCAATTTGGCTCCAGCATCGTGATTCCCTGCGAAGTCGCAGAGGATGCCAGCATTGCAGCGGCTTTCCAGCAACTCGGTGAGCACTGGGATGGGCTGGATATTGTGGTGCATTCCATCGCATTTGCGCCCAAAGAACAACTGTCAGGCAGTATTGTGGATAACACCACACGCGAAGGCTCAAACATTGCGCACGACATCAGCGCTTACAGCTTCCTAGCAATGGCACGGTATGCAAAGCCACTGATGGCAGGGCGCAAGGGATCGCTGTTAGCACTGAGCTATTTGGGTGCGGTCGCCGCCATTCCTAACTACAACGTCATGGGCATGGCAAAAGCCAGCCTAGAAGCGGGTGTACGTTTCATGGCTGCTGACTTAGGGCCACAAGGCATTCGTGTGAATGCGATTTCCGCAGGCCCCATTCGTACCCTAGCCGCTTCGGGCATCGCCGGTTTCCGCAAAATGCTGGATCATTTCGAGAAATATGCCCCACTGCGTCGCAATGTGACGATTGAGGAAGTGGGTAATGCCGCAGCCTTCTTGTGTTCTGATTTGGCATCGGGAATTACCGGTGAAATTACCTACGTTGACGGTGGCTGGAATATCCTAGGCATGTCAGGTTTGGGCGAGGCGTAAATTCCAAGGGGAACACGTGAACCCAAGGCTTCGTTTATTCGACCAATAACCTATACTTTGGTCAAATCGACAATTTTGGAGTGTTCCCCTATGCCTGTAGTGTCTTATCGCAGTTTTTTGCGATCCACGTTGCTGTTATTGACGTGTAGCGTCTTGCTTACTGCTTGTGGCGGAGGAAGTAGCACCGCACAGACCAACCTCGCAGACAATGCCTCAAATGCAAGCAACGCGCTTAATCTCCCTGCTATCCCCCCTCGCATCACCAATACACGTGGTGCATTACTTAACGGGGAACTCGTCAAAACCAATACCGTTCAAGACAGTACTGCGGCTGTCAGCAACCCTATCACCAAGACGCCCCCTCTCATTCCATTATATGATGTTAAACAATACCGCGTTACCTACCAAACACTGGATGGCAGCAACAATCTCACCAACGCTTCCGGCGTGATTGCCGTACCACAAAAACCTGCTGGCGCTAAAAGCCCCTTGCTCAGCTTCCAACACGGCACGGTTTTCTTCGACAGAGAAGCCCCCAGTAATGACACCGCCGCCACCTCCCCTGTGAATATTCTTGCTTCAATGGGTTATGTGGTGATTGCAGCAGACTACATCGGCTATGGCGAATCACGCGGCAAAGAGCACCCCTACCTGCAAAAAGAACCCTCTGCGGCGGCTGTCACTGACTTTATTACAGCGACGAAACAATGGCTTGCTGAACAACGCTTGCCCCTGAACGATCAACTGTTCCTCACCGGCTATTCCGAAGGTGGCTACGTAGCACTTGCCGCACAACAAGCACTGGAAGCAGCGGGTATCCCGATTACCGCCAGTGTTGCGGGTGCAGGGCCTTACGACCTCCAATACACACTCGATGAGTTACTGAGCACTAAAGCATTACTGGCAGCCGCTGGTGGTGCATTAGGTTTTAGCCGCCCTGCACCAGCAGCTAAATACCCCGGCAAAATCGACGAAGCTACGGTAGATGTATTGCTGTATTTTCTGATCCCCAAAGAAAGCGACATTAAATTCAGTAAAACCTTCCTGCTTGACTGGATGGCAGATGATTACGACACCATGCGCCGCAACAGCCTTTACGACTGGCGATCAACAACACCCACCCGTTTGACACATGGACGTGATGACGAGACCGTTCCCTATGGGAATTCAGAACGTGCCATTAGCGGAATGCGTGCTAAAAACACGCCCGACATAGCTTTAGAAGTATGCGCAGCCGTACCCGCTGATCACACCAACTGCATCAAACCTTACGCTCAAATCATGACCGAATACTTCAGCACCTTCGCACGCGATTTATAGAAATAAGGATTTATCTTAACAGGAAACTGGCGCATAATGCCCGGTTTCCTCCTCACTCTGAAACCCCATGTCCCCAGAAACAAACACACTCCCCGCGTTCACTGAATTCGGCCTTGCTGCCCCTGTTTTACAGGCTGTACAAGACCTTGGCTATGAAACTCCTTCAGCGATTCAGGCTGAAACCATTCCCTACTTGCTGGAGGGGCGCGATGTATTAGGACAAGCGCAAACCGGCACAGGTAAAACCGCTGCCTTCGCCCTACCCCTGCTCTCACGTTTGGACATGAGCAAAACCGGGCCACAAATTCTCGTGCTTGCGCCAACCCGCGAACTGGCGATTCAAGTCGCCGAAGCCTTCCAAAAATACGCCGGTAAACTCCCCGGTTTCCACGTCATGCCCATTTACGGCGGGCAAGACTACCGTACCCAATTCCGCCAATTGGAACGCGGCGTGCAAGTCGTGGTCGGCACACCGGGGCGGGTAATGGATCATTTACGCAGAGGCTCCCTCAAGCTTGACGGTTTGCAAGCGCTGGTGTTGGATGAAGCCGACGAAATGTTGCGCATGGGCTTCATCGAAGACATTGAATGGATCATGGAACAAACCCCGCCGAACCGCCAAATTGCGTTGTTCTCAGCGACCATGCCACCGGCCATTCACCGCATTGCGCAAAGTTATTTAACTGACCCTGCCGAAGTCAAAATCAAGGTCAAAACTACCACGGCTGACACTATCCGTCAGCGTTACTGGTTAGTCAGCGGCTTGCACAAGCTGGATGCCCTCACCCGCATTCTTGAAGCCGAACCTTTTGAAGCCGTCATCATTTTCGTGCGCACCAAAAACGAAACGGTGGAACTGGCTGACAAACTACAGGCGCGTGGTTACAGCGCCGTTGCCCTCAACGGTGATATTCCGCAAAATGTGCGCGAACGTACCATTGATCAGTTGAAAAAAAGCAAAATCGACATCCTGATTGCGACTGACGTTGCGGCTCGTGGCCTGGATGTGGAACGCATCAGTCACGTCATCAACTATGACATTCCGACAGACACCGAATCTTATGTACACCGTATCGGTCGTACCGGTCGTGCGGGACGCAGTGGTGACGCCATCCTGTTCGTTTCCCCGCGTGAACGCCATTTGCTCCGCGCCATTGAACGTGCCACCCGCAAACCGATTGACCTGATGGAACTCCCCTCCACCGAAGTCATCAACAATTTGCGGATTGCGCAATTCAGCCAACGTATCACCGACACCTTGGCAGAAGAAGGCTTGGATTTCTTCTCACAATTGCTGGAAAGCTACGAGCGCGAACACAACGTTCCTGCTATCGAAATCGCCGCAGCCCTTGCCAAACTACTGCAAGGCGATGCGCCGCTGTTGCTGGAAGAAAGGAAGAATCATGCTGCTTTCAACCCCAACGCTGATCGTGAACGTGAGCAAGAACGCCGCCCCGGCAAACGCAAATCCAATGCTGCCAATTCCGCATTTAGTAGCGACGACGACACCATTCCTATGGAACGTTTCCGCATTGCGGTGGGGCGTACTCATGGGGTAAAACCGGGTAACATCGTTGGTGCTATTGCCAACGAAGCGGGGTTGGATAGCCGTTACATCGGTTATATCGAAATCCAAGAGGATTGCAGCTTAGTCGACTTACCGGCTGGAATGCCGAAAGACATTTTGCATGAGTTAAGAACCGCACGGGTCGCAGGGCAAATGCTCAATATCGAACCGGCTGGTGAAGCCGCCGCTGATTACTCCCCTAACCGTGGGGGTAGTAGTGGCGGACGCCGCGAGCGTGATGACCGTCGCCCGCCGCGCCGTGACGGCCCACCACCCCGCCGTGATAGTGCACGTAGTGGTGAACGCCCTGATCGTCGCCCACGCAGCGAGAAAGAAAAAGCCCCTTTCGTGGCAGACGGTAAGCCCAAGTTTGGTGGTGACAAGCCGCCTGCTCGCAAACCAACTATCAAGAAAGCGCCGAACAAAGATAAGGGCAAACCCAAACGCCCCTAACAACCCAAAACGCGGGGTTAGCGCATTAAGCTAACCCCTGCTGTTTCAAAAGCTTGTCTCGAACGTCACTCCCACTGCATTCCCGACGGGCTGATCAAAAATTTTCACTTCACGATCTTGTATTTGGCTGTATTGGTAGCCAAGATGTAGTTTTTGCTTATCGCTCAGGTTTCTAGTAACACCCACATTTAGGCCGGTATAGCGTTGTGTACGGGTACTGTCACCGTACAACCTCGGATCGAAAGGCTCGGCATCAAGCTGGTAAGTCACCTTAGCGCCTGCAATAGGCTGCCAACCCGCCCAACGTTCTTTGCCTCCCCATTGAGCAGAAAGTTCTATTTTGCGCCGATCCCCACCGGGGCGATTATCTAACGCACGGTCAAACTCCAATCCTCCCCGAATACGCACATCACCTTTGGGCAGAGCCTGAAGGCGCTCAACCGCCACACCCGCCAACACTGCTTCATACTCAGGCTTTTTCGGGTAATTAACGTATTC
Organism: Candidatus Thiothrix putei; assembly: GCA_029972225.1. Classification (NCBI taxonomy): domain Bacteria; kingdom Pseudomonadati; phylum Pseudomonadota; class Gammaproteobacteria; order Thiotrichales; family Thiotrichaceae; genus Thiothrix; species Candidatus Thiothrix putei. Next base: position 970,325 of record CP124756.1, on the reverse strand, counting down.
CAGTGTCGACAGCAAACCAAGCTTACGCTGTTCTGTCGCACCCCAAGGTTGATAATAACTGCCGCCAAGACGCTGCTCCGTATTCCCCTGATCATCCCGAATAACGTTCAAACGGGCGCTGGCTTCCTTACCCGCTGACAATACTTGCTGCCGACTGAGAGAGAGCGCTGTATTACTGAAATCTGAGGCTTCAGGGTATTCCTGACGTGAGACCGCAACCGTACTCACTTTGCGCCCCCCATCCTGAATCACTTGATAAATACCCCGAACCCCCACCAACGCAGACGACAAGGGTAGGCTACGCTCATCCAAACGGCCTTCTATCTGAAGACCATTGAATGGACTGGTGAAGCTAATCAGCTCATGACGGCTACCTTGATTGACATTATCGAAGTAGCCTGTCGATAATTGTACCGTCGTTTTTTTCTCTGTCGCAGCTAACGCTAAACCATTGGGCGGCCTAACCCGAAAATTAGCTTTAGACAGTGGCTGTTGCGGCTTACATACACCTGTCTGAAACAGCGCCAGTGTTTCGGTGAGATACTTTTCCTGTGCTTGTAACTCAGGATGCTGTTTTAACAACCCACGAATGTGCTGATCAAGTTTAACTAAACGCGCAGTATCACCTTGCTCACAAGCCTCAGTGGCCTGATCAAGCAAAGCGCCCATATTGATTTTCGTTTGAGCAACTGCCGCGCTACTAACACTCAACACGCCACAAACTAATACCATGTTGGCATTTGTCTTGCGTCTACTGCTCCATTGATTCGCCATTTCTCTCACTTCCTTTCGGGTTGGTCAGGGTATAAATCCCCACCGCTTCTTGTCGTCCCTTTAACGTAATGTCACCACTGCTCACGAGCGGCCAAGACTTAGACAAACGTTCAACGGTTTGTTTACTAACCACAAGAGACTCTTGCAATTCGCGTGCTAGGGATTGTAAACGAGCAGTAACATTAACGGCATCCCCAATTGCAGTATAAGCATGACGGAAACGCGTCCCTAAATCCCCCACGACCACCTCACCCGTATTCACACCAATTCTGACCGAGACTGGCTCGCCCTGTAATAACGAGCCTCCTTCGGCATTGAACTGAGCAATCGCCTGCATCATGTCAATGGCAGCGTTTACTCCCCTATCGGCATGATCCTCCTGTGGAAAGGGCGCATTCCAAAATACCATCACGGCATCGCCCATGTATTTATCGACCGTTCCCTCATGCTGATGAGCGACAGCCGTAAGACGCTCTAAAATTTGCTGCGTTAACTCCGCCAACACTTCAGGGGAGGTATGTTCAGCCCGTTGCGTAAAGTTCGCAATATCCGCAAACAGCAGGGTGAGACAACGCTTACTCGGCAGCAATAAGTCCTGGCGATTGTCGTTAACAATATGCCCCACCAATTGCATCGGTAGATAATCTTGAAATAATTTACGTAAACGCCCCGTGGTACGTTGGGCTAACCACCATTCTAATGGCACTTGAATCATCAAAAAGGCAAGAAATACCACCGCAGGATGCATCGGAATAAACCACTGCTTTTCTACCCATGCCCAGAAACCCAGCCCCAACCACCCAACAGCCAATAACAAAGGCGTCACTACCACGACTCCAGCCCCTGTACCATACACCAACAGTAGGTATAGCCCTGCTAAACCAACAATACCGATCACCCATGACCAGGCATTCAATGAAAATGCAGGTGCATTCTCTTGCCCTGACAACAACCACTCCAGCAATTGCAAATGCACCGTAACACCGGCCACACTCGCATCCAATGGCGTAGCATGTTGATCACCCAGACCGGGAGCCGTTCCGGCTAGCAACACCATACTGTTACGCAAACTGCTTGCTATTTGATCAGGCAACTGACGCCGAAAAACGTCACTAGCAAAAATGGCATCAATATTATCGGTTTTAATTTGATAGGGTACACGCCACAACCCTGACTCATCCACCAGCAGACGCACCGTTTCACCATCACCCAACAAATCATGCGCTGCTAATTGCCAGCCATTGGCATGGGGCGACACTGACAAGTCGTATTGTCCATCCGCTTTGCAACGCAACATCTCCATTGCCAGCATCGGGTACAAACGCCCGTCATACGTCACTAGTAACGGCACTTTGGTAATCAAACCATTGGCTGCATCTTTGACCGGCGACACATGCCCAACGCAAGGCGCTTCAGCAAGCTGTGGCGTCAACCCAAGATAGCCATTGGCCTGAGGAAATATTTCACCCCCCGGCACTGCTTGCATCGGTACACCACCCGCAATGCGCCCCGTGGTAAATGCCTTGTCTGGCGGGCTAAAATCAAAGACCTGAGCAAAAACCAAATGATGCTGATGTGCTAACGTGAGTAAAGCATCATTACCCTCAGCATCGCGGACGTAGGGCATAAACATATCCACCCCAACCACATCAACGTGATACTCCTCAAACAAAATTCTGAGCAACTCAGCATAACGCTTGCGCGGCCAAGGCCAATCTTCACCGTATAATTCGCGTACTGTTTTGATGCTTTCACCATCAATTTGCACCACAAAAGCCAGCGGTTTGCGATCAGTAACCTTCACCCCCCAATGCTGGTAGGCATTCCAGACACGTGTCTGCCATTCACTGTACACATTTTCGGGATCATAACGTTGCACTAACAGCAAAACGGCTGCGATGCCTATCAGCACCAGCAGCCGCCCAACTTTACGTAACCATACTCGCAACTTTAGGGGGAATCGCTTAGTTCCCAACATGCGAACCAGTGAAGCTCAATGCCCCCCCTGCATTTAGGGTAGGGTTAATCTGATGATTGAATTCGTAACCAGCACCAATAGAACTGCCCATGGTGCCTACGATACCGCTAATACTAGTTCCCGGATGACTCCCATCATCCACTAATAAGCCATTACTTGCCGAGAAAGACCCCGTCGCAACCACCGTACCGGAATATTCAGGGGAACTTAAATTGAATTGTGTATCAAATGTGCTGCGGGTCGGACTAACATTTAAGCTGGCGTTACTCACCGCCGCAGATGTCCGCGTACCCGTCGCACTGTTATTCATGTAAGCCTCATAGGAACTCAACATGAACGTTGCATCACGCTGGTCTGTTAGGCCAGCCGTTGCATTTTCCAACATAGAAAAATCGTATTTACCCGTATTGGGCAGCACAACCTGCTTATAATTGTTGTTAACCTGCTCGCTCAACGTGGTTGAACCGTCAACCGTTGCGTTAGGATCATGTGCACCCCACTCCACCACTTTTAACGGTGCCGTCTCAACCACAGGTGTCGTCGGCGCAGTCACCAAAGGAGGGGGCACAACCGTGGGAGGTGATGTCACCACAGGGGTAACTTCACCCGTCGGTGTGGTTAGCGTCGAGGAACCGCTAGCAGACTCTAACAAACTGGTGCTAGTGCCCCCCAATGCAGGCGTTGTTGCAGTCGTCGTACTACCGCTACCTGTCAACGAGCCAGTACCCGTTGACTCCAGTGTGGTAGAGGTCGTGGAGGGTGTTGCAGGCAGTGCTGTAGATATAGAGGGCGTAGTCGTCGTTGCTGTTGGGACAACAGCAACTGTAGTAACGGGTGTGGTCACGGGTACTACCGTAGCAACAGTGGCAGTAGTGGACGGTTCCACCGGAGTTGCAGCAGGCACCGTCGCGGCAGGCGGTGTAGTTTTCTCCGTATCAACCGCCGTTGTTGTGGTTTTTACCTTCAAATCTGCCAAAGGGTCACGTTCATCAACAACCGTTTTAGTCGTGGTCGTTGTTGCCACACTGGTTGTTTTTGACGGTACGCCCGTTGCTGCCGCTTCCGTTGACTTGTCAGCAGCGGTACTTTCAGTTTTGGCGGTAACAGCCGCAGCGGTTTTTTTCTCGTCTACACCTTCGGTGGCAGTGGTTGTCGACGCAGTACTTGACTTGCTATCTGTTCCTTTTGTACCCGTTGTACTCGTGTCAGATTTCTTGACTGACTCTTCTCGTTTGCCTGATTTATCATCCTCCTTAGTAGGCTCCTCCGACGCCGCAGGCGTCTCACTCTGAGAAAGAGGCGGTAATGTAGCGACAGGCGTTAGCTTAGGCTTTGACAAATCACCGCGTACCACGAGTGCAAAACCACGCTGGCTTTCTGAAAGCACTTCACCTTCGGCACAAGCACCTAAACCCGATGACAAACAACTGCCACCCAATTTAGCGATCGAAATACTGCCCGTATGCACCACAATCTGGGTTTCACCATCAGCCACCCGCACCGTGTATTCTGTACCCAATACCGCAATCGCCGCCAACGGTGAATTCAAGCGGTAACGGTCTTTAAAATCTTCGCCACCCTTGCCTGTCTTACTGGTTACTTCGCCAGTCCAAATCGTTTTACTAATTCGATTGGCTTGTGGATTGCCAGGATCATATGCGTAGGCGTTGAAATCAAACGTTGTGTTCGCTTCCAACTTTTCGATGCCTTCGTCGATCATTTTCAAATGCACTTTACTGCGATCTTTAACCGCGATACGGCTGCCATCCATAATCTCTACGGACTTTTCCAGTGGCACAATGGTTCCATCACGCAGCGTCATCTCTGCCTGCCCCGTTAGAAACGTCACTTTACCAATGACACGATCTGTTTCCTGGCTCTCAGTTGCATTAGCTTTATCGGTTTTAATTTCTTCTGCCAACAAAAAATGAGAGGGGAACATGAGTGCGCTAACCAATGCAATAACGCCGAAAAATGATACTCGCTGTTTCATAGTGCTTGAATCCCCTGATTGTGAACTGCTCGAACGCGCCCCGAACAATATTGATTCATTTCATCCTCCCTATAATACATTCTTACAGCCACTTTAGCACCAGCATATTTCCACACCATATCAATCATATTAATTTATTGGCAATAAATTAATGCTCTGAGCATCAGCCAATACATAACGTAGTCTTGTGGCAATATTCGCCAAAATAAGTTCCCCCTGTGTAGAAAGTAATTCAAATTCGAGATGGCTTCCATCATCCAATGTCAGAATAATATTGCCCTTGCTCGTACCGCCTTCATACGCCTCAACCCTCAGTGCATCGGCTGATTGCCAGTTCTGTAACAACCCTGCCGCCTTAGCATTAAACCCCTCCGGCAATAATACCGCTTTAACGTTGCGCCCCTCTGGCACGAGCTTATTTGCCACCAAAGCTGTCGCTTCACCCGTCAATAAACCGTACACCGCCTCTGACACCAGCTTGATTTTTCCCGCGTGTAAAATGTAACGTTTACGCGAAACAGGGTTTTCCATCCCAAATTGCAACACCTCATCGTTGAACGCAATACTCACCCCCCCTAGTGCTAACCCGTACTGCGATAAGTCCTTACCCTCAGCATCGTAACTGGCAACAACCGTCTCATCCAACAAGGTAAATAACTGACTAACGCGAGTCGCATTTGCCTCAACCTGTTTAGGTTCCAACATTCGCCAACGCTCACCCTCTCGCTCCAAGCGGATAATGTCAGGCTTCTCTCTACCCAATTCACGGGTAATGGTGACACGGGTAATATCCGCCCGTGTCAAACTCAACAAGGTTTCTGCCTGAGGTTCAGGCTGTTGGGAGTGCCACCAAGCCACGCCCCCCAAACTTGCCAGTATCAACAACAGCACCAGATTCAGCAATAAACGCCGTGCTTGGGTTGCATGACTCATCTCAACGCCTCCGTCTACGCCACCAAATCCACACACCTGCCAGTAACAAGCTCAGTGGTAACACAAATAGGAAAAATGTGCCTAACACTGCTCCCGCTGTTTCGCTCAGATTCAACTGGGTATCGGGTGCACGGATCACTGGTACTTCCATCAAATTATCATCAGCACTCAACCAATTAAACACATTGCTGGCGAGATCTAAGTTCGTGCCCAGCCCAATGAAGCTGTTGAGCATGAAGTCACTGTCGCCAATCACCACGACGCGCTGCTCCTTCTCATCCAATGAGCGCACCAAGCTTACACCAAGCGGCACTGGCCCCGGCTGATCAGCACTGCCCTCATCGAACTTCACCGCGCCTTCCAATACCCCACTGCTTTCTAACCAACTGGCAGGCAAGGTATAGAGGAATTCATCCGCTTGCCATGCCAGCGCACCATCCTTAGCATCTGCTTGTTGATCACGCGCCACCATCGTTGCAAACGGAAACAGGGTTTGCTTGCCTACCAAATTTTTCACAATGGCAGAGCGACCATAATCCACCACAGGCACCACCGCCGGATGATTAATTCCCAGCAATGCCTGCAATTGTTCATTGGCATCAATCACTGTGCCATCATGAATTTGCACCCCCAATAATGCTTCTAACGGTTCCAAACCCTTTAACCCACCGGGGTCTTGTAACCACAGTAAATTGCCCCCCTGCTCCAAATAGGTTTGCAATACAGTCACCTCACCGGGCAGAAAATCTTGCTGCGGGGCTGCAATCACCACGAAGCTCGCATTTTGGGGGATAGATTGAGTACGCACCAGATGATGCGGCTGCACCACAAATCCACTACGTTGTAGGTTTTCCACCAATTGTGACATACCGTTGGATTCGCCAGACAAGGGTTGACGCTCACCATGCCCCTCCAAAAACACCACCAGACGCTCCCCACCCCGGCTCATGCGCTGAATCGCGTTGCCAATGGTTTGCTCACTGGCAGAATCCATTACCTCACTGCGCTCCCCAAGGTGAATCGCAAGCTGCCCGGAATGTTCAATGCCATCTTGCTGCGCCCGCGTGGGGTCAAGATCAGGGTTAACAAATTCCAGGGTGGTATCGGGCTTCACCCGCTGGTATTTCGCCACCAAATCCCTCACTTGTGTCTGCAACGCAGGATTGTCGGGAATATAAGCAATAAATTTCAGCGGCTGGTCTAAGGTTTTCAGCAAGGTTTGCGTGGGTGCAGACAAGCTATTCCGGCTGCCATACGTCCAATCCGCTGCAAATTTGAATTCACGCCCGAAAAATCCCAATAAGCCAATCACCACTACAAATAACAGGTAAAAAATGGCATTGTTTAACCCTATCCAACGGTGGGATCTTTTACTCATTTTCATTGGTGCTTACCCCTGTAGCCGGTCATTGTCGAGTTTACGAATGGTGAGTATCAAAAACCCTACAATAAACAGCAGGTAATACACCAAATCACTGCTATCAAACATCCCCTTAGCAAACGACAAAAAGTGTCCAAATGCTGACAAGTACACAAACAACTCACTGGCGGAGCCTTGTGCATTGCCGGATTGGTACAATACATCCAACAGCAATAAAAAACCGAAGGTAGTCACAGCGGCAATCACGGGCTGACGTGCCAGCGACGACAAAAACAAGCCCGCTGCGGAAAACGCAGCCAACAGCAACATTAACCCCAAAACGGCAGCCGCTAATTGCCCCCAATCCAGCGATGTGGCAAATGCCAACGACATTGGCATCAACGCCACCAAACCAACAAACAGCAACACAAACCCCAATACACTCAAATACTTACCCAACACAATTTGCGTATTAGAAACCGGCGCAGACGTCAGCAGTGTCAAGGTTTGATTCATACGCTCTTCCGCAAACAAGCGCATGGTCATCAGCGGTGTCACCACCAGCATAATCGAAGCAGCCGTCGAAAACAGAAACGGAATCATGGCCTCACTAATCCCCGCCATATCTTCTGCCCCCACCGCAGTCGCTTGGGTTTGCAAGGTGTACTCATTCACCCCCAGCAAAAACATCCAGGCCAAAATAAACTGCACCACCGCCAAAATGCTCCACGCCAACGGCGACAAGAACATGCGGCGAAATTCGGTACTCGCAATCACCCAAATCGCATTCATACTGCCACCTCCTCAGGTGCTACCGCGTCTGCACCGAAGATCAAGTCAAAAAACACCTTTTCCAACGATTCCACCCCATCCAACGTACCGTTAAACACCGTTTTACCTTGATTAAGAATCTGTACACGATCACATACCGCCTGCACTTCCGGCAAAATATGCGTAGACAGAATAATCCCGTGATCTTGACCTAACTCACGAATAAGACGACGAATTTCACGAATCTGAATAGGGTCTAACCCCACGGTCGGCTCATCTAAAATCACCACCGCAGGGTTATGCAAAATCGCTTGCGCAATCCCCACCCGCTGACGAAACCCTTTGGAGAGGTTGCCAATCAAGCGCTTGCTCACGGCTTGCAAACCACAACGTTCACTGGCATAAGCCACCACCCTGCGGCACTCTACCTTAGGTATATGGCGCAACCGAGCGCAATAATGCAGGTATTCGCTCACCGTCAAATCACGGTACACCGGCGGTTGTTCTGGCAAATAACCCATTTGCCGTTTGGCTTTGATCGGCTCATCTAACAAATCAATGCCATTTATCTGAATTTCACCCTCGCTAGGTGAAAGGTTGCCGGTCAACATTTGCATGGTCGTCGACTTACCTGCACCGTTCGGCCCTAATAGACCTAAGACCTCGCCTTTGCGCAATACAACATCAACATTATTTACTACACAACGTTCACCGTAATAACGTGATAATCCTAACGCACTAATGAGTCTATCTTGATGATTTATCATGCAACTTGCCCTTGTTGATTCAGTCTTCATTAATAATATTACTTAATTAAAAGAAATTTTCTATGATAATAAGGGTTGAACTTAACAGTATATCGAATAGACTGAACCCAGTGTAACGCAATAATAACGCACATCAAGTTTGGGGCTTGAACAAGTGCGGCGTTGACAAACGGTTTAGTTGGGCTTACTAAAAGGTATTGAAACATGAGTGTTGAAATGGCTAGAAACTGGTTCTTGCTGACCAGTAAACCACATAAAGATGAAGTCGCAGAATTCCAACTGCGAAATCAAGGCTACGAAGTCTACCGCCCACTCGCCAAGCGTTTGCGCACACAACGCGGCAAAGTCATTACAAAAATCGAATCCTTATTCCCACGTTATATGTTTATTCATCTGGATGACGGCGTGAATGACAATTGGGCTCCCATTCGCTCCACCACCGGCATTAGTAGCTTTGTCCGTTTTGGTACAGAAGCAGCGCGAGTACCCGATGCACTCGTGACAGCCCTGAAAGAGCAAGAAGCCTTATTTGGCGAACGTGCCATTGACCTTGACCGCTATCACTCTGGCGACAAAGTGATTATCACGGAAGGCCCTTTCCGGGGTTTAGAAGCTATTTTTCAGAAATATGACGGTGAAGAGCGCGTCATTGTATTGCTGGAAATTCTCCACAAACAAACCAAATTAGCCCTAAATCCAGGGCATTTGTACGCCGCCTAAACATTAGTGATTGAGCAAGCGCCCACCATCCACCGGGATCACTTGCCCGGTGATGTAAGCGGCGTCACGCACTAAAAACAGGATTGCGTTGGCAATATCTTCAGGGCTGCCTTCACGTTTGAGGGCTGTCTTTGCCAGAATTTCGGCGTGCATGGCATGATTAGCGGGCATTTCAGGCCACAAGATTGCGCCGGGAGCAATCCCGTTCACCCGCACTTCTGGCCCTAATTCCCGCGCTAATACTTGTGTCAACATCAACAAACCGGCTTTGGCGGTACAATAGGCCGCATAGCCGTGGAGTGGACGCATTCCGTGAATATCGACCATATTGATAATGCAACCGTGATTGGTTTGTAAATAGGGGGCAGCGGCTTGCGCCATGAACAAAGGCGCTTTCAGGTTAGTGCCAATCAGGTCGTCAAACTGCTGTTCAGTCACGCTAGCCAGGGGCGTTGGGTAAAAAGATGAAGCGTTGTTCACCAGAATATCCAACCTGCCTGCTTGCGCAAGGGTTTGCGCCATCAAGGTAGAGATACTGGATACATCGCGTAAATCACCTTGCACCAGAAAGCAAGAATTGGCACGTTGGGCATTCAGTGTTTTTTGTAAATTTTCAGCATCTTGTGAGGAATGGTGGTAGTGAATAACAACGGTTGCGCCCGCTGTGTGGAGTGTACGGGCAGTAACTGCGCCAATACGGCGAGCTGCGCCGGTGAGTAGTGCTACTTTACCTTGTAATGTCGCCATGCCATACCTTCTGTTAAGCTTTGTATTTTCCATCATCATAACCTGACATGCGCGTTACCGACACATTACCCACACCTTCCGCCGAGGCATTAGCCCACAGCGAACAACTCGCCCAACGCATCCGTGCGGCGATTGAACGCGACGCTGGCAGCATCCCCTTCCGCGAATTCATGCAAATGGCGCTCTACGAACCCGGTTTGGGTTACTACGTCGCAGGTTTGCGCAAAATCGGTAAGGATGGCGATTTCATCACCGCACCGGAAATTTCTCCACTCTTCTCACAATGCCTTGCCAATCAATGTGCGCAAGTACTGACCGAACTCGGCGGTGGCGATATTCTGGAATTAGGCGCAGGCAGCGGCATCATGGCAGCCGATATGCTGGCACATTTGGAAAACATCGGCTGCTTGCCCGACCATTACCTGATTTTGGATCTCAGCCCCGAACTACGTGACCGCCAACGCCAAACCTTGCAACAACACGTGCCGCATTTGCTGGAGCGGGTAGAATGGTTAGACCGTTTGCCTGCAACGCCACTGCGCGGCGTGATCGTCGGCAATGAGGTGCTGGATGCGATGCCAGTGGAATTGTTTACACTGGTCGATGGCGAAAAAGTCATCCGTCACGTCACTACACAAGATAAAGATTTTGCATTAGTCGCCGTAGAGGGCGATTATACCTCAGAATTCAACCCCGCCCTACCCGCTTGGATGCGCAGCATGGCAGACACCCTCGCCGCTGGCGTCTTGCTGCTAATCGATTACGGTTACGAACACGCCGATTATTACCGCCCGGAACGCACCGCAGGCACCTTGCTGTGCCATTACCAACACCGTGTACACGCCAACCCACTGATTTACCCCGGCTTGCAAGACATCACCGCAAGCGTCGATTTCACCGCTGTCGCGAATGCGGGGCTTGATGCCAGTTTGGAATTGGCAGGCTACACCACTCAAGCGATGTTCCTCGCCAACAGCGGCTTGGAAACCTTATTCATACAAGCACTGGAAGCCAACCCCGCTAAGCAATACCACCTCGCCCAACAAGTACGCACCTTAAGCCTGCCTGCCGAAATGGGCGAACGTTTCAAAGCAATCGCATTCAGTAAAGGATTTACCCCAACGCTGGATGGCTTTAGACTTGCCAGCCGTCAACACTATTTATAAAACCATTAGGAAAACCCGTCATGGATATTTTTCATGCCATTATTTTAGGCATTGTTGAAGGCATTACCGAATTTCTGCCTATTTCCTCCACAGGACACATGATTGTCGTTGCCGACTGGCTAGGCATGGATCGCGATGCGAAACACACCGCCTTTGAAATCATTATCCAATTTGCTGCTATTTTTGCAGTCATCGCCAATTACACCGAGAAATTCCACCCGCGCCATTTCGCATTGTGGGTAAAAGTGTTAATCGCATTTTTACCGATTGCCATCATTGGCTTTTTATTCAGTGATTTGATCGAAAGTTTGTTCCAAGTAAAAACGGTCGCTTGGATGTTTATTATCGGCGGGATTATTTTCCTCATCGTCGAACATTTTTACCGCGAAGACGCGCATAGGGTGCAGCGCATGGAAGACATGAGTTATGCACAAGCCGCTTGGGTGGGATTTGCGCAAATGTTTGCCCTTGTTCCTGGCACCAGTCGAGCCGGTGCAACCATCATCGGCGGCATGTTGGCAGGCTTGGATCGCAAATCCAGCACCGAGTTTTCCTTTCTGCTGGCGTTGCCGGTATTAGGGGCAAGCTCTGCGTACTCCCTGCTGAAACATTACGACGAATTCGCCACCACCAGTTTTATGCCATTACTGGTTGGGTTTGTGGTCGCTTTTGTGGTCGCTTACCTCACCATGAAAGTGTTTATCGGCTTTTTGGAACGCTTTACCTTCCGCACCTTTGGCGTTTACCGCATTCTGTTTGGCGTATTACTGCTGTGGTGGCTGGCATAAAGCACACAAGTGCTTCCCAGCCGCTGTCAAACCGTAAATTTGTACAACGGAACGGCTGCCGCTGGCAGTATCTTTGCGAAACCCGACTCGTGCCAACACAAATCCGGCACGTTCCCAGAAGCGCAGCAATGGCGGGGTCATGGCGTAACTCACCCCCACGTAATCTGCCTCGCTGCGGGTAGCAAATCCTAACAGATATTGCAGCAGTTGCGCCCCCAGACCGTGGTTTTGCCAGTCAGGGTGCACCGCAATCCGCATCACCCGCTCGCAAATGAGTTCCGCTGCCCTCGGAATTTTCGCGTGAAAGGTGAGGGTTTGTGGCACGGGGTGTCCGTGAGGGCGGCGCATTCCGGCGTGAATCGCAGCGGTCAGTTCTGCGTCCAAACCACCTTCGCGGGACAGCAAGGCGACTGCCAGGATCATGCCCTCCTGTTCGAGAACGTGGATGGAAATGTCGGGCGCATCCAACATCTGGCGCAGATCGGAGGGGCGAGTTTGGTAGTGGGCGGTGATCAGCAAGCCGAAGAGTTGGCGGAGAAAGGGTTCGTTGGCGGCAAGTTCATCACGGTTTAATTGGCGGTAAATAGGATGTAGGGGCGTATTGCATACGCCCTCTTCCACATCCGCATCCAACAACAACGCCCGATTGATGAAATGTTCCAATGGATCCTTTTCAGCCCAACGAATCGGCGTGTGCAAACGCACTGCCTGCCAACTCGGAACACGCACATCCAGTTCTTTTTGAAACCGTAAGGCAAACCCACGCCCGCTCCCCTCATAACCGTGTAAAGTGGTGGAAAACACGCAACGCGGGTAATGTTCCAGCATTTTCAGCAACAGCGGCACAGGAATCGCCGCCGCCTCATCGACCAGCAATACATCACCTTGTGGCAAAGTTTGCAGCAAATCATCAGGGGCAAAAAATAACGGCGGAAATTCAGCATGTTTGAAAACAGTTGCGACCGTCGCCCGTGACGGCGCAGTTAACAGCACTCGCTTTCCCCCCGCCTGCAACTGACTCGCCGCCATGCCCAACGCTGCCGATTTGCCACGCCCGCGATCAGCCGTTAATACCACTGGGGCATTGGCTTGGAGAATGGTCGTAACCGCCACCGCCTGTAGGTCGGACTTCAGTCCGACTGTCGGGCTAAAGCCCGACCTACCCTGCCAAGCTACTTTCAATAACCGTACCAAGCGCTGCAAAAACCGCCCCCGCACGTCTTCCGGCTGATAAGGATAAGGAATAAACCGCCGATAATCAGGATCAGGAAAAGCCGCCCACGCATCCAACGGCGGTATCAACAAAAACAACGTGCCGCCACCGCGCAATGTGCCACTGACCGCCGCAAACGCATTCACATCAAAGCCACTATGCGCATCAAACACCAGCGCATCACACGCTTGCCCCAACAGGGTATGCGCTTTTTTGATCGCACTCCCCGTCAGCCAAAACACCTCGCCTTCCGCAGGCAGCAGGCATTGCACCCGCTGCAAGCATTCCGTCTGTGAACCCTCGATCAGCTCCAGACGGCGCGGCAGGTTATTTATACCGCATCCCGCCCGCTTTCGCCGGTACGGATACGGATAGCCTGCTCAACCGGCAACACGAAAATCTTACCGTCGCCAATCTTGCCGGTGTGTGCTGCTTTTTGAATCGCTTCAATCGCCGACTCCACGTCTTCTTCCTTGACCACGATTTCCAGCTTCACTTTTGGTAGAAAATCCACCACGTATTCCGCGCCACGGTACAACTCGGTGTGACCTTTTTGCCGCCCGAAACCTTTCACCTCAATCGCCGTCATCCCGGTCACACCGATTTCGGTCAAGGCTTCGCGCACATCGTCCAGTTTGAACGGCTTAATAATCGCCTGAATCAGCTTCATGCTCACTCCTTTGGGGGGTTGAAAGGTAAATTTTTACGCCAAGCAGAGGTAATGGGGTAACGCCAGTCCTTCCCAAAACCGCGCCCGCTAATGCGCACGCCCGGTGCTGCTTGCCGCCGTTTGTATTCGCTCAATAGTACCAGATTCACCACGCGGCGCACGGTTGCCGCATCGAATCCACTGGCGATAATATCCTCAAGCACCTCATCACCCTCGATGAAACGCCGCAAAATCGCATCCAACACCGCATACGGCGGCAACGAATCCTGATCCACTTGCCCCGGCGCCAGTTCAGCGGAAGGCGGGCGCTCAATCACCCGCTGCGGAATCGCCTGCCCCAAGGTATTGCGGTATTCCGCCAACGCATACACCTGCATTTTGTACACATCTTTCAGCGGTGAAAACGCCCCCGCCATATCGCCATACAAGGTGGCATACCCCACCGCACTCTCGCTCTTATTGCTGGTAGACAGCAACAAACTGCCCAACTTATTCGACAGCGACATCAGCAACACGCCGCGAATCCGCGCCTGCAAATTCTGCTCGGTCACATCCACCGGGCGCTCCCCAAACTCCGGCGCTAACGAAGTCGTGAAACTGTCGTAAATCGACGCAATCGGCATATTGCGGTAACGCACCCCCAGCCAGGCCGCTTGCTGTTGCGCATCTTCCAAACTCATGCCGGATGTGTAATGAAACGGCATCATCACCGCCTCGACATTTTCCGCCCCCAGCGCATCGACGGCTAACGCCAACACCAAAGCGGAATCAATGCCCCCCGATAAACCCAGCAGCACGCTGGAAAAACCGTTTTTGTGGACGTAATCGCGGATACCTGTGGTAAGGGCTTGGTAAATGATGCTATCGCATCCCCCCCCCTCCCTAACCCTCCCCCCGCAAGGGGTGGAGGGGACAAAACTCTTACTCCCTTCACCCCTTGCGGGGGAAGGGTTGGGGATGGGGGGAAGGTTCGGAGCAATATTCCAATCCCGCACAAACACCCCTGCCGCAAACGCCTCTGCCCGAAACACGATATTTCCCGCCGCATCCAGCAGCATCGAATCGCCATCGAACACCAGCTCATCCTGCCCACCGACCAGATTCACATACGCCAGTGGACATTGATTATTAGCCGCCTGCCGTTGCAACAGAGCCGCCCGTTGCGCTTGCTTGTCGTAACTAAACGGCGACGCATTCAACACGCACAGCACGTCCGCTCCCGCTGCCACCGCCGCTTGAGCAGGCGCATCCTCCCAAATATCCTCGCAAATCAGGATACCCACGTTAACACCCGCCACCTCCACCACCAAGGATTGCGCACCCGGCGTAAAATAGCGTTTTTCATCAAAGACACGGTAATTGGGCAAACATTGCTTGCTGTATTCCGCCAGAATTTGCCCATCGCGCAACACGCACGCCATGTTTTGCAACGCAGTACCGCGACGTAAGGGCGCTCCCACGATTGCCGTCATCCCAGCGGTTTCTGCTGCCAGCGTTTCCACGCCTGCCTGCATTTGCGTCAAAAAGTCGGGGCGAAACAACAAATCTTCCGGCGGATACCCCGCCAAGACCAGTTCTGGAAAGACAATCAAGTCAGCCTGCTGCTCCCGCGCTTGACGGATAGCGGCTAGTACTTGACCGAGATTATTTTGCACATCCCCCACACACACATTTAATTGGGCTAAAGCGATGCGTAATGTCTGATTTTTCTTTTGCACGGTGTCATAAAACGTTAAGGTAGTTAAGTCAAAGACTATACCTGAAAAGGCTGTAACACATCATGTCCCGCATTATTTTTATCCTTGTTTTGCTGGTAGTCGGTTTCCTTCTGTTAAAATCTTGGCAACGCAGGCAAAGTCTGAAACAACAACATAAACAATCGTCCGGGAAAATCACAACAAATACCCGCATGGTACGCTGCGAACACTGCGGCCTGCATGTCCCGGAACCCGAAGCGATTTCCCAGGGGGGGAAACACTTTTGCAGCCAGGAACACGCGACACAACACTTGACGAAAAACTAACGCCGATCTTCTTACGCGAAGACCCGTGGAATTTATTGCGCCTCTACCATGTCTACCGCTTCACCCTTGCAGGCGCACTGCTGGTTGCATTGGTCATGGCAGAGGGCAATATGAAGCTGGGGCAACATGACTACCATTTATTCACATGGTTAACCGGCGCGTACTTGTTTCTGGCGGTGATCAGCAACCTTGCCTCTTATTTCCAATGGCCGGATTTGTCTGTGCAAACGGTGCTATTTGTCTTGCTGGATATTGGCTTGCTGCTAGGGTTGTTGTATTCCAGTCGCGGGGTTGAAGCGGGCTTTGGTATCTTGCTCATCATTCCCGTGTTGATTCCTCACTTGGGCAACCCCGGTCACGTTTCGGTAATGCTTGCCACCATAACAGGCATGTTATTGGTTTCTATACAAATCTGGTTGCAAAATCAGGGCGCATCCGAACCCAGCGGGGTGATGCACAGCGGCTTGATTGCCTTGTTCATCCTGCTGATTAGCCTTGCCAGCAACCGCTGGATTCGCAAAACCAGCGCCGTTGCCTCACTCGCGCAACGCCGTGGTATTGACCTTGCCAATCTGTCGCAACTCAATCAGTCGATTCTCGACAAACTCGAATCCGGCATTGTGGTAGTGGAAGGTTCCGGTGCAATCCGCCACATGAACGAATCCGCGTGGGACATGCTAGGGCAACCCGGCAACTGGCGCAGCAAACCTTTGCAGCAATTTGCCCCCGAACTTGATCACCACCTGCAACATTGGCTGCACACGATTTGCCCGCGTATTGCCAGCTTTGATGTGCGCCACCAAAACACCACCGAAATGCGGGCGCGGTTTTCCCAACTGGGCAACCAATCACGCCGCGCTACCATGATCAATCTGGAAGACACCACCGAACAACGCGAAAAATTACAAAGTGCCAAACTCGCCTCTCTCGGTCAGCTCACCGCCAGCATTGCGCACGAAATTCGCAACCCCTTGGGTGCAATCAGCCACGCCGCGCAACTCATGGGCGAATCCCAAAATCTGGACAAAGCCGATTTGCGCCTGCTGCAAATCATCCAATCCAATGCCCGCCGCATGAATCTGACCATCGAAAGCGTGCTCAACCTCTCCCGCAAAAAAACGCCCAACCGCGAACGCTTGGCACTCAAATTATGGTTACACGAATTTCGCAAAGACTTCTTACTGCAAAACAAATTGCGTGACGATCAAATGAACCTGTTCATTGAACCGGCGGACACGGTAATCGAATTCGACCCGGCGCATTTGCACCAAATTATTTGGAATTTGTGCAGCAATGCTTACAAATACGCTCACGATGACCCCAAGTATTTGCAACTCGATATTCACGGCGGCAACCCGACCCATACCCGCGACATTATGCTCAATGTGATGGATAACGGACGCGGCATGACCGAAGCCCAGCGCCAACGCCTGTTTGAACCGTTTTTCACCACCAGCACCCAAGGCACAGGCTTGGGTTTATTCATGTCACGCGAACTGTGCTTGACCAATGGCGCAACCTTGGACTATGTTGCATTAGCGTCCGGTGGAAGCTGTTTCCGCCTTGTGTTTGCGCATCATCGTTAAAACCATAAGATAATTATAATGACTGAACAAACCGTACTCATCATTGATGATGAACCTGACATTCGTGAACTGTTGGAAATCACCCTGTTACGCATGGGGCTGGATACCATCACCGCTGGCAATGTGGAAAATGCCCTCAGCCAGATCGAAAATTACCACCCGCATTTGTGCCTGACCGATATGAAATTGCCGGATGGTAGCGGCATCGACATTGTGCGTTACCTGCAAAAAAATCACCCGCACATTCCGGTCGCAGTGATTACGGCGTTTGGCAGCATGGATACGGCAGTGGAGGCGCTTAAAGCGGGCGCTTACGATTTCGTGTCCAAACCCGTGGATTTGCCGAAACTGCGTGAGTTAATTCAAACCGCGCTCAAACTTTCTGCTGGTAAAGGCAAACAACCCGTGCCAGCGAATGACGATAGCGACACCCACAGCAGCAGTATTTTGGGCAATTCCCCGGCGATGCAGCAACTCAAGGCCACCATCCACAAACTGGCGCGTAGCCAAGCGCCGGTATACATCCACGGCGAATCGGGCAGCGGTAAGGAATTGGTGGCGCACCAGATTCACCAGCAAGGTTCGCGGGGCAAAGCACCGTTTGTGCCCGTCAACTGCGGGGCGATTCCTGAAAACTTGATGGAAAGCGAATTTTTCGGGCACAAAAAAGGCAGCTTTACCGGGGCAATGGCGGATAAACAGGGGCTGTTTCAAGCGGCGCATAAAGGCACCTTGTTTTTGGATGAGGTGGCTGATTTGCCGTTGACCATGCAGGTCAAATTGCTGCGGGCGATTCAGGAGGGCGCGGTTAAACCCGTGGGGGGCTTGGAGGAAATTCCGGTGGATGTGCGGATTCTGAGTGCGACCCACAAGAGTTTAGAACACGAGGTCGCCGCCGGGCATTTCCGGCAAGACTTGTATTACCGCCTGAATGTGATCAAGTTGAAAGTGCCACCGCTGCGCGAACGTCAGGAGGATATTTTGCTGTTGGCGGACTTTTTCTTGCAGAAAATTGCCGAGCGTTGGCAGATGCCACCGATTCGGTTGTCGCCTGCGGCACGGCAAGAGTTGGGGGCGTATGGATTTCCGGGGAATGTGCGCGAGCTGGAAAACGTGTTGGAGCGGGCGAGTACGTTGTGTGATAACAATACGATTCAGCCGGATGATTTGCAGTTGCCGGTGGAAGCAAACATGACGGCTTGCGCCGTTACCCCCCTCCCCAACCCCTCCCCCGCAAGGGGTGAGGGGCTTGAAGAAAAAGAGAAGAAAAGTAGAGGGGAAGTGGAGGCGTTACCGGCTTGGAATCCGGTGGATGAGGAGGCGGAGCGCGATTTGATTTTGCGGGCGTTGGAGCAGACGCGCTGGAATCGCACCAAGGCGGCGGAAGTGTTGGGGATGTCGTTCCGGCAGTTGCGTTATCGGATTCAGAAGTATGGGTTGGATGAGGGCTAAGTGACGCTTCCTAAGCTGCCTGCTGCATCGCCTCGCGGAGCAGTTGATTTAGCCGCGTTTGGTAGCCTGCGCCGCTGGATTGCAACCATGCCAAAATATCCGCATCAATTCGCACCGTGACTTGTTTCTTGATCGGACGGTAAAATTTACCAACCACGGCATTTTTCCACATCGCCTCAGTGGTTTCTGGAATATCGCTGAAGTCAATTTCTTCATCTGGCATCGCTGCTAATATCTTCAATTCCTCTTCCTGCTTAGCGGTCAAAGCGGGTAAATTGGAGGCATCTAATGAGAATTTAACAGTCTTGGTTTGCTTGTCCATAACGTTTCCTTTCTTTAGGTTCTGCCCTTCTCGCTGAAGTGCTTACGGATGTTTTTAGCCTCATCCCATTCAAAATCCATACATATCTCACTTACAGAACAGTAACTACGTTATAGCGCATTCCTTCCATGCTGTCACATTCCTCCTACCTGCCTGTCACATTTTGACAACCCCCTCCGCAAAACCACCGATCATCCCAGAAAACCTACCGCTAACACCCAAATGGCGGTTGGCACGTCTCCTGCATTACTCCTAGTGTCTCAGGACATTAACAAATCTCCCAACTAATCCTAACAATAAGGAATGATTCAAATGAGTATGAAAACAATGAAATCTAAAGCACAAGCGGGTTTCACCTTGATCGAATTGATGATCGTAGTTGCCATCATCGGCATTTTGGCTGCGATTGCACTGCCACAATACCAAAACTTCATGGCACGTTCACAGGCCTCTGAATCAGTAGTTCTGTTGGATGGCGCACGTACTACTATCGAAGATCAAGTTGTATCTAGTGGTGAATATCTACAAACTGTCACATCATTGACCGACAACGGTGTCAACCCTACAGGTAAATATGGCACTATCACAGGGGTGAGCGGCGTTGCCGCCAACAGTGCGGCTGGTACTGTTGTCTATAAGTTCTTAGCATCTACTGTAAACGAAAAGCTGAAAAACAAGTCTGTATGGTACACTCGTACTGCTGATGGTGCATGGTCTTGCTCCACAGACTTAGGCACTCAATATGCACCTAAAGGTTGTACTGCTGGTGCAAGCTCTACTCCATCTGGCGCTTAATTTACCTAAGAAATAGGTTGATTAATATACAAGAGAAGGGCTTCATAAAAGCCCTTCTCTTCGTGAGGAGTTATAATAATGAGAACAATAAAAGGCTTCACACTAATTGAACTGATGATTGTCGTTGCGATTATCGGAATTCTTGCAGCCATTGCGATACCTACTTATCATACGTTTGTCGCGAAGTCTCAAGTCCTTGAAGCCATTGTTTTACTCGATGCTGCTCGCACAAATAGTGAAGACAATATTTCGATTACAGGTGAGTTTCCTTTAGACAAACCAGCTTTAATCAGTATCAATACTAAAACAAATGGTTCTTTCGGACAAATAACTGGTTCCGCCAACACAACAACTAACTCACCAACAGGTGATGTAGTATTTATATTCAATAACAATAATGTTAATGATATTATAAAAAACAAATCCATTTGGTATACCAGAAACATTAATGGTGAATGGCTTTGCAAATCAAATATTAACAACCGTAGTATCTTGCCACATACCTGTATTTTTGAAGCGAATGCACCTTTGGGGTCATAAGTAATCAATAAGGCTCACAACAATGAAAATAACCGCCTATATCTTAATAATTACTGTGATTTTTTTTATTTTGATGCCGAATACCTTCTGGTGGAAGTATCTTTCAGCAGATATATTTTTGGTTAACATCATCGTCGTAGTATTCTTATTAGCGACATTCAAAAAACTATGGGTAGGTCTGACCTTTTTGCTCCCTCTCTTGGCTATTGTTCCCTTTGAATTATTTTATATCAATACTTACGGACGACCTAGTGATGCACATATTTTTGGCGTATTAGCGGAAACCAATGTAACCGAAAGCGGAGAGTTTCTAATAGGTGTAAATCCTTGGCTTATACTGGGTCTATTGACTCCTATATTAGTAGTTATCTTTATTATCAAAAAATCTTTCAAAGAAAACTGGCTGTGGAATAATAAGCAACGACGTTTAACATTAATACTCGGCTGGTTGGTTGCTGGCATTTTCATTCTTCCCGAAACCCTAAGCGAATCGGTAGCGGGTCTACCTGTTAATAATGATTCATTAATCATGGGCAACCAAGAAACCTCTCTGGCCTCAGCCAGTTTGGAAAACTCTTATCCTATTGGCATTCCGTTTCGTATCAACAGTTTCATTAATCAATCTCGTGGTTTAAAACAGGCACAAGCAATTGTGAACGACTTCAAGTTCAATGCTACACAAAATCCGGTCATGGCAGGTCGCCAGATCCACGTTTTGGTTATCGGGGAAACAGGTCGACCTGATCACTGGCAATTAAATGGCTACACACGTCCGACTAACCCACAGTTATCAAACATCCCAGATGTCATAAGCTTAACCAATGTAATCAGTGGTTGGGCATGGACACGTATGGCCGTACCCATCATGATTACTCGCAAACCCGCCAGCACCACAACCGCTTTTTTCAATGAAAAATCGTTGGTTAGTGCTTACCGTGAAGCAGGTTTCAAAACGTATTGGTTATCCACTCAAGGTCCTTTAGGCGTACATGAAAGCTCCATTGCTTTGCACGCACACGAGGCACATGAAACCAAATTTCTCAATAAAGTAGATTATCGAGGGTCGGGTGCGCACGATGGGGTGTTGTTACAACCACTTCAAGACATATTGGAAAAGAATGAATTAAAACAATTAATTGTTTTGCACACATTAGGTGGGCATTACAATTACGCTGACCGACACCCACCTGAATTCAATGTATTTACCCCTTCGTTGACGGGTTTTAACGGTGCTAACATGTACGACCGCACGCAGAAAACATTGATGGTCAACAGTTACGACAATAGCATTGTATACACCGATTATTTTTTAGCCGAAGTCATTCAGCGATTAAAAGCAACTCGCAGTCCCGCAACACTGCTATACAGCGCAGATCATGGGGAAAACCTATTTGATAATGAATGTGATAAGAGTGGGCATGGTCATGGTACTGAATACGATTTCAGGGTAGCCTCATTGTGGTGGAATTCTGCTGAATATGCAGAT
The DNA here is from genome assembly GCA_029972225.1 of Candidatus Thiothrix putei. NCBI lineage: Bacteria > Pseudomonadati > Pseudomonadota > Gammaproteobacteria > Thiotrichales > Thiotrichaceae > Thiothrix > Candidatus Thiothrix putei. Next base: position 948,241 of record CP124756.1, on the reverse strand, counting down.
TTACAACCCGAAAAAGTAGCGTACATCCGCACACGCCAAGACATGCCTTTAACAACTGAACACACTTTTTATACCATGCTAGATGCTGCTAATATTGAGTATCCCGTTAAAGATAAGCGTAAAAGTATATTAAGTAGTACTTGGTTGTCACATCCACGCTGGACTCAAGGTGACATGATGAGTTTGGGCTTAGATTTCGACACATCTCCCCGTGATGCAGTTTGTAAACAACTACTCCCCCCCAGCGGCAGAACAACGGTACAGTAAATTAGCGGCGACTTCGACAGCAGACTCAAACTTCACGAAGCATTCAACGCCACAACGTCGTTTTCAAATAATCCTCCGTCGCATCAAACGTCGGCTCCGTACCATTAAACTCCCGCATCTGCGGAATCACCTTGGTACGGATGCCCATGCCCCGCGCATCCACATACCCATAGTCCCGCAATATTTCTACAATAATCGGATTACGCGGCGAACGCTGCCCCGCTTTCATTTTCTCAACTGTCATGAAATTCTGTAATGCACCAGGGCTAATGATTTCCAAGCGATTTGCGTACACCCCCACCTCAATATCCACAAAGCGCGTCCAATCACGGTGCGCACACGCATTAATCACCAATTCCCGCAACGCATTCAACGGATACATCCACCCCCGATCACGCCGCAAGCTATTCGCATCCAACACATCACTTTCGTAAAAAATAAAAGGACGCAACACCGACAATAGCTTTTCAACCAAGCCATCTTCAAGAATGGTACGACCACCTGATTTTTCATAGTGAATACGCCCCAGCAAAGCAATATCCAAGGTTTCATCCAGCCGCGCCTGATAGGTTTTTTCCTCCCCATCAAACACCATCACCCGAATACCCGCCTGCCGCAAATAACGACGCGGCTTAATACCAAACAACACCAAGCCCGCAATGGTACACATCACCTCCCCCGTGGGTACTTTGACCAAAAACCCCAAACCCAACAAACGTTCCTGCCAATCTGCGGGTGTTTGCGGCACGTCGGGATCATTGATCACGGTTTGGATGTAGTTTTGCAATTTCGCCTGATCCAAGGCATCAATGGACGTTCCCGGTACGGGCATTACTTCGAGGCGAATATCATCACGCTTGAATTCCACACCGGAATTTTCGCCGTTAGCTAATAGTTCCAATAACTCATCTTGCCGCATCGTCTTCCTGCTCCATTCCCGTCGATACCGTCCAGTCTAGCCCAACTGTGCTATCCTGTCCCCATGCACCCTGTAGAGCGGATTCACCATGTTGCAAAAACTCCCCGTCGGCATCCAAACCTTTGAAGAAATCATCGGCAAGGACTACTTGTACATCGACAAAACCGAAGCCATCCACCGCCTGATTGCCAGCGGCAAATACTACTTCCTCTCTCGCCCGCGCCGCTTCGGAAAATCACTGACACTTTCCACCCTCAATGCCATTTTCAGCGGAAAACGCGACCTGTTCAAAGGTTTGTGGATTGAAAACCAATGGGATTGGGGAAAAACACATCCAGTCATCCACTTGCAACTCAGTAAGCTAGACTATCAAGGGGTTGGATTAGAAGTGGCACTGCAACAAGGTCTACACGCTGTTGCCAATCACTACCAACTGACCCTGCACAACACCACTGCCAAAAGCCTGTTTGCTGAGCTGCTTGAAAGTATAGCGAAGCAATACGGTACAGCCGTATTATTGATCGACGAATACGATAAGCCCTTGATTGACTACCTCGATGACATTCCACAAGTCAAAGCTAACCAACAGGTGATGAAAAGCTTTTACTCGGTGATCAAAGACAGCGACCCCTATCTGGAATTCCTGCTGATCACGGGTGTTTCTAAATTCAACAAAGTGTCGATATTTTCCGACCTGAACAACCTCTACGACCTAACATTAGACCACAAAGCCGCCACCCTAGTCGGCTACACCCAAACCGAACTGGAACATTATTTCGCCCCCTATTTCCCCGCTGCCGAACAACGCCTAAAACTCAGCCGTGAAGAACTGCTGGCAACCTTACGCCGCTGGTACAACGGCTACTCATGGGATACCGAAAACTTCGTCTATAACCCCTACTCCATCCTCAGTTTTTTCAGCGCCAATGCGTTTCGCAACTTCTGGTTTGAATCCGGCACACCCACTTTCCTACCCAAACTGATGCGCCGCGACGGGGTATACCAAGTCAATGAAATGGAAGTCGATGAACTCGCACTCGGCAACTACGACATTGAACGCCTGCAACTCGCCCCCGTGCTGTTTCAGACCGGGTATCTGACCCTAAAAAGCCGCGACGAATACGGTCTCTACCACCTCGACTACCCCAATCGCGAAGTACAAGCTTCCATGTCCATGTACCTACTCGCAGAATGGGCGCACGAAGAACCCGCTAACACCACGCCGCTGGTAGTAAAACTGCACAAAAGCTTCCTGAACAATGACCTACCCACGGTCATTGACATCATTAAAAGCATCTTCAAAAAAATCCCCTCGCAAATTTTCATCAAAGAAGCCGAAGCCTATTACCACAGCCTGATTTATCTGGTGTTTTTCTACCTTGGGCAATACACCGAGGCCGAAGTCAACGACAACACCGGGCGCATTGATTGCGTGGTCAAAACTCCCACGCACATCTACATTATCGAATTCAAGCTCAATAAAAGCGCCAAAGCCGCACTCAAGCAGATCAAAGACAAGGACTATGCAGGCGCGTACCAGACAGACCCACGCCCCAAGGTGCTGTTAGGCATCAACTTCAGCAGTAAAATCAAAACCGTAGATGACTGGATCACTGAAACCGCTTAAATCCAGTTTAAAATAAATTCATTTTATAGACGCTTTCGACACGGTATCATGTCGAATACCGATTTGCTAACGACACAATAAATAACACAACAAAGCCACTTAAATGATACCGCTGACATCCTCCATCCCCTTACCGGGGCTAGCCAGACAATTAGTTGTGCAAAATTTGCTCGACAAGGAGTCAGCTACGCAAGCCGTGCAGAAAGCACGTGCCGAAAAGGTTTCACTGGTTGAGTGGCTAATCCGTTCGCGCATTGTATCGACCAAAGACGTGGCCTATGCCGCCAGCCTTGAATACGGGCTAAGCATGGTCGACATCGATCAAATCAACATTCCACCGCTGGTTGCTACCCTGCTCAATCAAGAGCAGATGCGTAAACTCAATCTGATCCCACTCTATCAGCGTGGCAAAAGTATCATGGTGGGTTTGGCTGACCCCACCTACCTGACCAATCTGGATGACGTCAAATTTGCGACCGGCCTCATCCCCGAACCGGTATTCGTCGAATTCGACAAGCTGCAACGCTACTTACAAGTAGATGATGGCATGATGGGGCGTGCCGCACCGACACACTCCGGCAAAGCAGCCCCCACTGCGGCGGCTCCCGCTGCGGCTAAAGAAATTTTACTGGATGTCCGCGATCTTAAAACCAAAGAAGACGAAGACCCGGCTGTCATTGAGTTCGTGGATAAGCTGCTGGCACACGGCATCAAATCCAAAGCATCGGATATTCACATCGAAACATTTGAAAAAACCATGCGTATCCGCTACCGAATCGACGGTATTTTGCAAGTGGTCGCCAACCCGCCGAACGATTCCGCCCAGCAACTGATTTCACGTATCAAAGTATTGGCACGCATGAATATCTCCGAACGCCGGGTTCCACAAGACGGGCGTATCCGCTTTACCGTCAGCGACCAGCAAAAAATTGACTTCCGGGTTAACACCCTTCCCACCTTGTTTGGTGAAAAGGTTGTTATGCGGATACTCGACTCATCCAACGCTACATTAGGGGTCGAAAAACTGGGTTTTGACCCCAAACAACAACGTGATTTCATGAAAGCGCTGGAAAAACCCGACGGCATGATTTTAGTAACCGGCCCAACGGGTAGCGGTAAAACCGTCACGCTCTACACCGGTTTAGGCATTCTGAATACCCCGGAAAAAAATATTTCAACGGCTGAAGACCCAGCCGAAATCAATATGCCCGGCGTAAACCAAGTCAACGTCAACGCCAAAGTGGGGCTAACCTTTGCCGAAGCTTTACGCTCGTTTCTACGCCAAGATCCAGACGTCATCATGGTTGGGGAAATTCGTGACCTAGAAACGGCTGAAATTGCCATAAAAGCTGCACAAACAGGCCACTTGGTGTTATCTACTCTACATACCAACAGCGCCCCGGAAACCCTAACCCGCCTAATGAATATGGGTGTACCACCGTTTAATATTGCCTCATCCATTCATCTGATTATCGCCCAACGTCTGGCACGACGCTTATGCGAGAAGTGCAAACAACCCTCGCATGTACCCAACGACATATTGCTGCAAATGGGTTTCCAACCTAAAGAATTAGCGTCACTCACGCTGTATGAACCTGTTGGCTGTTCAGAATGTTCACGCGGCTACAAAGGTCGGGTGGGGATTTATCAAGTCATGCCGATTTCCGCAGAAATGGGGCGCATGATCATGAACGGCAGCAACTCGCTAGAAATTGCCGCACAATCACTCAAAGAAGGCATAGCCGATTTACGACGTTCCGCCCTAGACAAAGTTCGCCAAGGGATCACTTCACTTGCCGAGCTGGAACGTGTTACCTCCGACTAAAACCAATAACCACCGATTATCCAACAAGCACACCGCCCAGCTACTCTCCGTGTTAGACTGGTAACTGATAATAAAAAATGACACAGAGCCACAGACATGCACAGTAAAACGTTAAATAAGCCGACTGTTGGCAAAAAACCCGCTGCCAGTGCGCCACAAGCCATTTACAAATGGGAAGGCATTAACCGTAACGGTGTAAAAATACGCGGCGAAACCCAGGCCGTTAACCCCAACTGGCTACGCGCTGAATTGCGCCGTAAAGGCATTAATCCGGGGCGTATTTACCGTAAGCCCAAACCACTGTTCAAACCCGCGATTAAACCCGGTGACATTGCCCAATTTGCCCGCCAATTAACCACCATGATGCGTTCCGGCGTACCAATGGTGCAATCGCTCGAACTGATGGCCTCTGGCGGTGACAATGCCTCGGTACGTGAACTCGTCCACAAATTAAGAGCCGATATTGAAGGTGGTGCAAGTCTAGGTACGGCCTTATCACGTCACCCCAAATATTTCGATAAATTATTCGTCAACTTAGTCAAGGCAGGCGAACAAGCCGGTACGCTGGAAACCATGCTGGAAAAAGTTGCCACGTACAAAGAAAAAAGCGAAGCACTCAAAGCAAAAGTCAAAAGTGCCATGATGTACCCCATCATTGTCGTGGTTGCCGCTGTAGTGGTATCGGCGATTTTGCTGATCTGGGTTATCCCGCAATTTAAAGAAGTATTCAGTAGCTTTGGCGCTGATTTACCAGCCTTTACCTTATTAGTTATCTCTTTTTCAGACTGGTTAGTCGCTAACTGGTGGATGCCGATCCTGATTTTTATTGCCGTCGGTTTTAGCTATACGCAAGCAAGGCAGCGCTCCAAAGCCTTCGACCGTTTTATGGATAAAGTCTCGTTAAAAATACCAATCATGGGTAATATTCTGAATTTGTCGGCGGTAGCTCGCTTTGCCCGCACCCTTGCCACCATGTTCGCAGCAGGCGTACCGTTAGTGGAAGCAATGGACTCTGTATCGGGTGCAACCGGTAATGCGCTTTACGAAGAAGCTTCCCGCCGGATTCAAGATGATACTGCCCGTGGCGTGCAACTGAATACCGCGATGCAAACCACCCAATTATTTCCTAACATGATGGTACAAATGACCCGTATCGGCGAAGAATCTGGGCGTTTAGAAGAAATGTTGGCGAAAGTCGCCGATTATTACGAGGCGCAGGTAGATGCCTTGGTTGATACCCTTGCCAAACAAATTGAGCCATTAATCATGGCAGTGTTAGGGGGAATTGTAGGCAGTCTGGTCATTGCCATGTATCTCCCTATCTTTAAACTTGGGGCTGTTGTTTAGGAACACACAACATCATGGAACTAATTTTTTTATTAAGCACTAGCCAAATTTGGTTAATCAGTGTCGTTGGCCTGTTTTCACTGCTGGTGGGCAGCTTTTTGAATGTGGTCATTTATCGCCTGCCCATCATGTTGGAACGTGAATGGAAACGCGACTGCAACGAATGGCTGGATAAACCCTATGACAAGTTGGATACCGGCGACTTCAATCTGGTCGTACCACGCTCACAATGCCCCACCTGTGGGCATAAAATTACTGCGATAGAGAACATTCCAATCCTGAGTTACCTGTTCCTCAAAGGCAAGTGTGCGGGCTGCAAAACACCTATCTCCATGCAATACCCCTTAGTCGAACTGGCAACTGCGGTATTCTCGATGCTAGTGGCATGGCGGGTCGGTTACGGGATGGAATTAATGGCGCTGCTGGGCTTTACCTGGGTGTTAGTCACGCTTTTCATGATTGATGCGAAAACCATGCTATTACCCGACATTCTGACTTACCCGCTACTGTGGGCAGGCTTATTGCTCAATATTAACGGAACCTTTGTTAGCTTGCCGGATGCAGTACTGGGCGCAGCGTTTGGCTATTTGGCACTGTGGTCGGTTTTCCACTTATTCCGCTTGCTGACCGGCAAAGAAGGCATGGGGCATGGTGATTTTAAATTGTTAGCCGCCCTGGGTGCTTGGGGCGGGTGGCAAATCTTGCCGTTCGTCATTTTTGCCTCGTCGGCATTTGGTGCGCTCTTCGGTGTTTTGTGGATGATTGCCAAACGCAACCGCGAAAGCCTGCCCATGCCATTTGGGCCCTGGCTGGCAATGGCAGGCTTTGTTGCGGTAGTGTGGCGAGCAGAAATTCTCGACGGGATGAGCAAGATCTTCATGCCCCTTTAAACCATCAGCGGATATAACGGCACATCGGCGGTGCTTGCCCCACAATACGATGAATGCGCGGGGGATGTTTGGCAGCCTGATGACGTTGTGGCACGTAATAGGCATACATTTGCACGGGGCGCACAGGTACTCTTGCCGCTGTGGCAGGGTGCTGGCGTTGCGGATGCCGCCGCATATGGGGCATTACTTTCGCAGAACGCTGCCACCCGGTTGCCTGGGGTGTACGCTGTACATGCCCCGACCTAATACGGCATTGCTCGCAAGACAACGTTGCTTCTTGATAATACTTGACCACCCGCACCACCGGCTCACTTTTATTCGCACGTGCAGTACGCATATCGTCAATACCACCTGACCACGCTTGCGCCGAGGGAACCGCTAAGACGGTTAGCCCTAAACCAGCAATCAACTTTTTCATACTAAGACTCCATGTAGAAATAGTGTTTGCCTGTTACAATGCATGGAAACTTGAATCACACGGAAGCATGTCGCATGGCAGAACAGGAACAAACCACCCATTTCGGTTTTCAACAAGTACCCGTTACCGAGAAAGCTAATCGGGTTGCTGGCGTATTTCATTCAGTAGCCGACAAATACGATGTAATGAACGACGTAATGTCATTTGGCGTGCATCGCTTGTGGAAACGCCTCACCATTGATGCTGCCGGGGCAAAACGCGGCAATCGCGTGCTGGATTTGGCAGGCGGTACCGGTGACTTGGCTTCTAAGTTTGCGCGGATTGTGGGGGAAGATGGCGAAGTAATTCTTTCCGACATCAATGCCTCAATGTTGGAAAATGGGCGTGAACGCCTGACAGACATGGGAATCGGCGGCAATGTACGCTACGTGCAAGCGAATGCCGAATGCTTACCGTTTGCCGACAACCATTTCGACATTATCACCATGGCATTTGGGTTGCGTAATGTCACGGATAAGGATAAAGCGCTGCGCTCCATGTACCGTGTGTTGAAACCGGGTGGGCGCTTATTGGTATTGGAATTTTCCAAGCCGGTCGTACCCGGCTTATCACCGATCTACGACCACTATTCGTTTAAATTTTTACCGATGATGGGAAAGCTGATTGCCAATGATGCTGAAAGCTACCGCTACTTAGCAGAATCTATCCGTATGCATCCCGATCAGGCGACTCTCAAAGCCATGATGGAGGCCGCTGGGTTTGAGCGCGTTACTTACACCAACATGACCGGTGGCATCGTAGCGTTGCACAAAGGCTTCAAGTTCTAATCTCTGTAGGTCGGGCTTCAGCCCGACATGGGTGTCAAAACAATGGATGTTGTCGGACTAAAGTCCGACCTACTGTTTTTCTGTTGTTTCTTACGCTGTAAATAGGCTTTGTGCCACAAGGCAGGCAGGCTCAAACTGGCAAGAAAGGCTGCCAATACAAACCACTTTTGGTTATCGGTCAACGCCCAATCGCCCCAACGGAAGGGAATGTAGCAATACAACACCACCAAATGGTAAGCAAACACTTGTAGGGAATGCTGCCCCAAAAACGCCAACCAGCGCCCTGGCAAGGCCAGTAACGCGAACACATTGTAGCGTCGGTGCAGCGCAATCATACCCGCAATCACATAGACGAAAGCTAAGAAATTTAACAAGCGCAGCCACGCTAGATTATCACGGGCAATATGGCGGTATTCTTGTAACCAAACAGTGACAGACGACCATTCGCGCTGCACATACCCATGGCGTTGCAAGTACAAAAACACAATGATGGCAAAGCTTGCCGACCACAACCAACCATTCAAACCTGGTAATTTCCCCTTGCTACTGAAACGCAGAAAACCCAGCACCATGCCCAATACAAACACCAACTGCCAGGCCATAAAGTCGAATGCTCCACCCCGCAGCATCAGCCCTTGCGGCAACAGTGCCAAAACATCACGCCCCCAACCGTATTGCGCCGCCAACCAAAAACCACTGCTGCCTAATAACACCATTGCCACACCAATTGTTTGGTATTGCAACATCAGGCGTAACGCAAAAGGCGCTGCCAACATCAACACTACGTATAATGGCAATACATCCAACATTGGTGGCTGATACACCAACAACATACCTGACAACAAACCACGAGCGGGTTCAACCTGCATTTCATTGGCAAAACTCGTCCAATAAGCGCCCGACCACTGTGTCGCAACCGAAAAAACAAAGACTGACAACAGCACCACTAAATGGTAGAGATAAATGACTCCAGCACGATGCCAAACCCGCTGTTCTAATACTTGCCCACCAGCGCTGTGATAACGGCTATACACCAATGCCACCAGCATCCCGGAAAGGAATACAAACCCCTCTGCTGCACTCACATAACCTGCAAACTCATAAAGGTGCTGAAAAATAGGCTCGCCAAAATGGTCGGCTGCCATGATGATTAGCATCAACCCTCTGAGTATATCCAGCGAAATGTCACGGTTCATCGACTACGATTTCCTTGCCCTGCGGCTTAACGATTATTGCGGTGCGAACTATACGACCAAGTGCCCGTCATGCCAACCATATACCGCTAGACGTCACTTCAATTCTGCTCTAGAATTTCTCACTCAAGTCCCATGGTCAATCTTGGCAGTTTCACTCAGTAGAATGTTCTTCGGTATCCCCACCATCATGAAATCCAACCTGCCTCACTGGCTCTTATCGCTCACCCTGCTCATGCTACCTGTTTTGTCTGCACAGGCTGACACTGGCTGTTTCAATCACGTTAAGCAAGTTGCTGAACAACTGTCGACTCAACCCTTCACCAAAACACCCATGATGAAGGTCGATACCGGGCGAATTACCTACGACCATTACCAGCACATCAAGTTCCGGCGGGATGAAACCTTCTGGCGAGCCGAAGCGTTACCCTTTCAGTTAGAATTTATGCACCCCGGAATGCACTTCATTCACCCCATTCAATTATTCACGTGGGAAAATGGCAAAGCGCAACCGCTTAACTTTTCGAGCCGTTACTTCGACTACTCAGAGGTCGATTTCCTCAACCTCGAGCAAGACGAACCCAATATGGGGTTTACGGGCTTCCGCATCTTATCAAAGCTGGGCAAAACCAATGAAGGCGATATGCACAGCGAAACGCTGGTTTTCCAAGGGGCAAGCTATTTTCGTGCCTTAGGGCAAGAGCAAAAATACGGCCTTTCCGCACGCGGGCTGGCAATCAATACCTCGCTGGAAGGGCAGGAGGAATTCCCCGATTACACCCAGTTCTGGCTGGAAAAGCCTGCTAAAGATGCCAAATCCATGGTGTTCTGTGCCTTGCTGGACTCAGCCTCTACCACAGGTGCAACCCGCTTCGTGCTCACCCCCGGCAAAAACACCGAAATGGAAGTCGAAACCCAACTGTATCCGCGCAAGGACATGGCTGAAATTGGCATTGCCCCACTCACCAGCATGTTCTTCCACGGGGAAAACTCCCAGCAACACTATGGTGACTACCGCCCAGAAGTGCACGATTCTGATGGCCTCTTGGTACAACAAGACAATAGCTGGCTCTGGCAACCTTTGGTTGAAGTCCCCTATTTCAACCTGCAATCCCTGCCTTTTACCCATGTATCGGGTTTTGGTTTAATGCAGCGTGATCGTGACTTCGACCATTACCAAGATTTAGAAGCGTGGTATCATCAACGCCCAAGTGTTTGGGTAGAACCCCTCGAAGACTGGGGCAAAGGCAGCGTTAAACTGTTGCGTTTGCATACACAATCCGACATTGTGGATAATATTGTGGCCTATTGGAAAAGTGATGCGGGCAATGCCTTCCGCCATTTACATTACCGACTATCATGGCGCTCGGATGAACCCGCCGCGCACACCTTGGGCAAAGTCGTTGCCACCCGTGCCACCAACAAAGCGGTCGATGGATTACCGGGGCATAAAGGCCGAATTCGCTTCATCGTTGACTTTACTGATGTACCCAAGCAGCCTGCCAATGCGTGGCCACAGGCAGAAGTTACCCTAAACGGCGTAGGACAAACCCAAACCCCAGCGGTTCAAGAAAACCCCTACGTTAGCGGCTGGCGTGTAATTGCCGCCGTATTCCCCGAAACTTGTGACAAACCCATGACCGCCACCATCCGTCTGACAAACGGTGTAAACCCTTTGAGCGAAACGTGGTCTTATCCTATTCCTGAGTCGCTATGCAATGCACAGTGAACAGGACAGTCCCATAATAACAACATTAAACGTATTAACCTTAACAACCCTAGCATGGATTGATACAGATGACTGAACAGTTAACACAAACCTCATCCAGCATGTCAGCACTGGACACCACCACCTCAGCAAATGCATGGGGATTAGCAAAAAAACGCGCCAATGATTACCTGAAACTGCATAGCCTCCCCGAAGCAGACCGTGAACAATTACTCGCACGCATCACCGACAAACTTGCCCGTGCAGGCTTATTCACGGAACAAGAACTCATCCAACTGTTTATCAGCACTGCACAAGAAGAATTGGCGCTAATGCAAGCAACTAACGCAGATGGCTCATGCTGTCAATGCAAGAAACCCACAGCGGACGTGAGTAGCAGTGTGGAGGAAACCGAGAACAAAACGGATAATCGTACCAATAAAACTGGCCCACGCTTTGAGCGCAGCAGCATTCGGGTTGCGCCCTTACAAGCTATTACCTTGTTGCCATCAACACGCAAATGAGCGAAAACAGCGGGCAAATACCCTGGCAGGTGACGGCTTTTCAACGGCGCGTGGTATTTTTCTCAGCCATTGCCTTATTAACCGGGTTAGCGACCTTTTGGCTAGGTGCTAACCTGCCTGGCGAACTGGGTTTTCTCTGGAAAATCTTGGTGGTTATCCCTTTTGCTGTGCTGTTTTTGTGGCTGGCACTGGGATTTATGACCGCGTTGGCAGGCGTATGGGTACTGAATTTCGGGGGGCAAAACCGGATTGCCAGCGCCCCCAATACCCCCTTACCGCAACTGCAAACCCGCGAAACTACGGCAATCTTGCTACCCATCTATAACGAAGACATAGCCTACGTGTACGCCGGGCTGCAAAGCATTTACCAATCTCTGGAAAAAACCGGACAGTTGCACCACTTCGAGTTTTATATCCTCTCGGATTCGGACAATGCCAGCAATTGGTTGCGTGAAGAAGCCGCTTGGTCAGCACTGTGCCGCACCGTTGGCTCGGCTGATCGCATCCATTACCGTCGCCGCAAACACCGCACCAAAAAGAAAAGCGGCAACGTCATGGATTTTTGTCGCCGTTGGGGCAAACGCCACCCCTACATGGTGGTGCTGGATGCGGATAGCCTCATGACGGGCGACGCACTGGTGCGTTTGGTGGATGCGATGGATCGCAACGAGCGCGTTGGCTTAATCCAAACCCCGCTGTACACCATCGGCTTGGATACGCTGTACGCCCGTGGACAGCAATTCGTGAACCGCATCTACGGCCCGATTTTCTTTGCGGGCTTGCATTGGTGGTGGTTGGGCGAAAGCCAATACTGGGGGCATAACGTCATTATTCGCACCCAAGCGTTCATGGGGCATTGCCACTTACCCAAACTGCCTGAAGGCGGTGCATTAGGTGGGGAAATCCTCAGCCATGATTTTGTCGAGGCGGCGTTATTAAGTCGGGCAGGCTGGGAAACCTGGCTGGCCTATGACATGGAAGGCAGTTTCGAGCGCCCGCCGCCAACACTGATGGATTCCCTCAAACGGGATCGCCGCTGGTGTCAGGGCAACTTGCAACACTGGCTGATCATTTGGGCACATGGCATCCCGCACTTGCACCGCTTCCTGCTGCTGGGTGGGATTATGTCTTACGTCAGCTCGTTAATTTGGCTGGGCTGGCTGGTGGTTCTCAGTGCCATTGCCGTATTTTACCCGCATTTGACCCTGATTCCGCTCACGCCGGGAAATACAGCACTGTTTGTCATGACCCTGTTTTTGCTGTTTTTCTACAAAACATTTGGGGTGACGCAAGCGATTCAGCGCAAAACGGTGCAACACTTCGGTGGCGTCTTGGGCTTAACCGGCAGCATTCTCATGGAAACCATCCTCTCCATGTTAACTGCACCCGTGCGGATGATGTTTTACAGCAAATTCGTGGTGGAAATCCTGCGGGGCAAACGTGCCGTATGGGGTACGCAGCAACGCACCGGCGGCGGTTTGGCGTGGGAAGATGCACTGCGTGAATACGGCTGGATTAGCGGGACAGGGTTAGCGTGGGGCGCATTATTGTGGCTCGTCAACCCGATGGCATTCTGGTGGATGTCGCCCGTGATCGCAGGCTTGGTATTTTCCGTGCCGCTAGGGATGCTGACCAGTGTGCAAACCGATGTCAAGACCAACCTGTTCCGTACCCCGGATGAAGTTGCCCCCGATTACATCCTCCAAGCATTTGAGAAAAATTACGCAGAAATGCTGGCGAACCCGTGCATGTCCACCCGTGACCTGTTCATCCGTGTCTTGGTTGACCCGCTGGCGTTCAAGCAACACATGACCTATATCCCGCAACGCTCCAACGTACCCGAGGGAACACGCCAACAACGTGAGGAATTGGTCAAGCGTCTATTGAAACAAGGCCCCGGCTCGATTTCCAATAGCGAACGGCTGGTGATTTTGGAAGATGCTGACATGCTGTGCCAATTACACACACAGGTCTGGCAATTACCGGAAACACAGTTCCACGAGCATTGGATGTCGAAGTTGTAATTACATCCAGCTACCGTTTTCAAACGCCCGGAACTGCTTTTCCAGCGTCCATTCAACTTTAGCCTTGTCATTCGCATTCAGGAACTGCTGACAGGATGCGCTGAGTTCAGCCACATCAACTTTATTACAAGCAGGCTGCATCTGACGATAAGTGGGATTCGCCCACAGGCTTTCACCCTTGAGGAAGGCATAATGGATACTGTTGCGTGCCAGCGTTTTTAAGTCAGGGTAGCTCAAACCATAATCCAACGCGGCACGTTGGTATTCGTGAGTCAGGTCTATCCGGGATATGCCCTCATCATCGGATGCAAGTGTCGCAGGCACACCAGCCTTGAGGTATTCCGGGAAAGGATGCTGCTTGCCCGCCACGCCCAGAATCGCATCATTGCTGGTCAGGCAAACTTCAACCAGCACATTGTTGTCTTTCATGGTTTTTAGTAACTGGAAAGGATTGTCCTCATGCATGACATCCACGCCATGCCCAATCCGCTTGGCTCCGGCAATGTCAACCGCTTTGCGGATATGGTCATGCAAGTGATCGGGTGGAACCAATCCCAGCGCCAATTCACCCGCGTGTAAAGAAATCGACACACCAAGATAACGAGCCGACAAGTAACCCATCATGCGCATGTGCAAATCATAATCGCGCAGTGCCACTACATTGTCTTCCGGGGCAACCATATTCACACCCGCAGCCAACGGTTCTGCCTGAGCTGTTTCAGGTGAAATTTTTAACAAGATGAAAACAGTGAAATCCTTTACACCAGAAAAATCCTAACGTAGACTTTGGATATGTCTGATATAAAGCGCAATTTAGCAACCAAAATCCATCTGCTACTCACCGTTATTTCAAACCTACCCAAATCTACCTATAGCTAACTAAAAGTAGTCATGGTGTTGAATTCCTGCTTCACGGGGGCTGGTTTCGTCTTCGGCTTGCGCCCAAGACCAGAGCCTTCCCCTCCACAGGCAGACACCGTGTAACTCACGGCGTATTCTTCTAAATTCTTGGCGGCATTTACGTCACGGTCATGGACTGCACCGCAAACGGGGCAAGTCCATTCACGTACCGACAGTGGCAGCTTCTCCACTTTATGCCCACAGCCAGCAGCAGAACAGGTTTTGCTGGAGGCAAAAAACCGATCAGCCACCACGACCACCGCACCGCGCATTTCCGCCTTGTATTCCAGTTGCCGCCGGAACTCGAAGAATCCCATGTCACTGATGGCACGGGATAAATGACGGTTTTTCACCATACCCGACACGTTCAAATCTTCAATGCCGATGGTGTGAAAACGGCGGGTTAAATCCGTAGTGAGTTGGTGCAAACTGTCTTGGCGGATATTGGCGATACGTGCGTGAAGTGTTGCCAGTTTTTGTTTTGCCTTGTGGCGGTTGGCACTGCTTTTGACCTTGCGGGACAGGCTGCGCGAGAGCCGTTTTAGGCGGGAAAGCAAGGCTTTATGCGGCTTCGCCCCGACCACTTTTTCCCCCGTTGACAGCGTTGCCAGTGCGGATACACCCAAATCTACCCCCACTGCGCCTTGGTTTTCGGCAGGCAGGAGGTGGTTTGAGATGGTGTCCACGGTGATGCTGGCGAACCACTGGTCAGCGGTGCGGGAAACCGTGGCAGAGAGAATTTTACCGGAAAAGCGTAACGTTTCCCGCATCCGCACTAACCCAAGGTTGGGAATGCGGATGCGGCAAGCGTCGATGGCAAACTGGTCGTTAGTGAGGGTGAAACTGTCGCGGCTTTTGCCTTTCTTTTTGAATTGCGGGTACTTGGCTCGCCCCGCAAAGAAGTTCTTGAAAGCTGCACCGAGTTGGATAATCGCCATTTGCGGGGCGTTTTTGGTGACTTCCAGCATCCAGGGGAATTGTTCGCGTTTGATGGCGTTCAATTGGCGGCGCAAGCCCATTTGGTTGGGTTTTGGCTGGGTGTTATCGTCTTTCCATGCGGCGTATTGGGTTTGCCATTCTGCCAACGCCCAGTTGTAGGCGAACCGTGCTGTACCAGCGGCTTTCGCCAAGTACGTCGCTTGCTTATGGTTGGGGTCAAGGCGGATTTTGTGGCTGATGATCATGGCAAACAGAATGCAGCGCGGTGTGATAGTTGTCTAGTCATCCGTGCTTTTGCTGCTATCTTTTACGGATAAACGGCACTACGCTTTTATAAACCTAACCAAAATGATAAAGCTTGAATAGATTTAGATAGATTTTATGGTAACTGTTTCAAACCCTATTTCCGGTGGTGTTGCTGATTGGTGCGCGGCAAACCGGCAAAACCACCCTCAGCCAACAGCTACGCCCAGAATGGCGCTACTTTGATCTGGAAAATGCCGCTGACCACGACTTTCTCAGCCGCGACTACGACTTCTTTTTCCGCGAATACCCACGCCACATCATTATTGACGAAGCCCAAGAAGACCCTGAATTGTTCCGTCACCTGCGCGGCGTGATTGATGCCAAACGGGAGGAAAAAGGGCGTTTCATCCTAACTGGGTCAAGTTCACCGGAGCTGTTACAACGTGCCAGTGATTCGTTAGCAGGTCGAATTGCGATTGTGGAAATTGGCACGCTGAAAATGAACGAAATTCTCCAACAGCCACTGCCAGCATTTTACCGTATTTTTGAGCAGCCGCTGACGAGCGATACACTGGACTACCTGAAAACACTGGAAAATCCGATCCCGGATGTGATTCCGCTGTTTTTACGCGGCGGTTATCCTGAACCTGTGTTGACGCAAGACCCGTATGCCTTCGGGCTGTGGATGGAAAACTACTACCAGACCTACATCAATCGTGACATCCGGCGACTATTTCCGCGTCTGGATAGCATTCGTTACCGGCGTTTTATCAGTATGTTGGCATCGCTCTCTGGCACGATCATCAACAAGGCACAACTGGGGCGTTCGGTGGATGTGTCAGAAGTGACCATCCGCGACTATATTGAAATTGCT
This sequence comes from Candidatus Thiothrix putei, assembly GCA_029972225.1. Taxonomy (NCBI): domain Bacteria; kingdom Pseudomonadati; phylum Pseudomonadota; class Gammaproteobacteria; order Thiotrichales; family Thiotrichaceae; genus Thiothrix; species Candidatus Thiothrix putei. The sequence continues at coordinate 931,713 of CP124756.1, read as the reverse complement.
GACAAAACCTATATCTGGCGCACCATCCCCTCGTTTGAAACCAGCAAAAGCAAATCGGCATTGAAAATGCCCAAAGGCATTCTGCGTGACAGCGGCCTGACGCATTATCTCGCGAGCATCGAAAACCGCGAAGCCCTGCTGCGCTCCCCACAGGTCGGGCAGAACTTTGAAGCTTTTGTCACCGAAGAAATCATCAAAGGCATACAGGCGACCCGCGTCACTCGTTGGGATTATTATTACTTTCGTACCAAGAATGGTGCTGAAGTTGATCTGGTACTGGATGGCAGCTTTGGTATCTTACCCATTGAAATCAAGCTAGGACAGCAAACGGCAGTGAAGCAATTAACGGCTTTACGGCAGTTTGTGGAGCAGCACGAACTGCCTTTCGGAATCGTTGTGAATAACAATCCCACCGTGCAAATGTTGGCAGACAAGATCATTCAGATACCAGCGGGGTGTTTGTAGAGACGCAAAATCAAGACGTTAACCGCCGGTAAATATCCGCCACCTTCAATGGCAATTTCTTCACATCATCAATTTCCACCCAATTGGCGTGACCGTACATGTGCGGCAAATAATCCTTGCCGCGCTGATCAATCGTGATGCAAAACGGATGAATCCCCGTGCGCCGCGCTTCAAACAAGGCTTGGCGCGTATCCTCAATCCCATACTGCGTATTGTAGATGTCGAAATAATCTTCCGGCTTGCCATCCGAAAGCGTAATCAACAAGCGGGTTTTCGCCTCCACCGCGTTCAGCTTTTCGGTCAAATGGCGAATCGCCACGCCCAAACGGGTGTAATCTTTCGGCACAATCCCCGCAATCCGCGCTTTAGTGGCGCTGTTATACGAGTCCTCAAACGCCTTAATGCGGTAGATTTCGCAACGCTTGCGCCCAATCCCCGAAAAGCCATAAATCGCGTAACGGTCGCCCAGTTTTTCCAGCACTTCGCACAACATCACCAAGGCTTCACGCTCGGCATCATTGATCCAGCCTTTGGTGCTGCCACTCATATCGACCATGAACATCACCGCCATGCTGCGATCCGCCCGATGCATGTGCTGAAACAGCTTATCGCTCATTTCGCTACCGTCGCGGCTATCCGCCAGTGCTTCCACCAGCGCATCAATATCCACGTCATCGCCTTGCGACTGGCGTTTCAGCAACCGGTTTTCATCGCGCATCGCCTCGAAGGTGCGCCGCAAATGCTTGATCATGCCCTGATACTTATCCAGCACCTTGTCCACATACGCCGGGTCGCCGGGGGGCAATTCCAATTCACGCAATACACACCAGTTTTTACGGTAATGCTGGCGGGCAAAATCCCACTCGCGGTACAAAAACGCCCCCTCTTCGTGGTAAATCCCTTTCCACACGTCCTCAATGTCTTTTTCTTCTTTTTGGTACAACGACGGATCGTATTCCCCATCCCCCGCAGGCACCAAAAATTCCGGCGGCACATCCCCCCAATCCAACATAATCGAGGTCAGCAACTGTTTCACGTCTTCCGGTGGCGCAATCGGCTTGTCATCCAGCACCAACTCCATGCCCTGCCCCTCTTGCACCTCGCGCATCTCAAATTCCGGCGACGCAACCTCTTTCTTCTCTTCCTCCTCCCCTGACAAGGGGAGGTCGGGAGGGGTTTCTTCCTTGTGTTCCTTCACCAACTCCGCGAGTTTCACCCGCAATAAAATCTTCTCCCGCTCCATCCGCGCCAACATACAAGCAGTAACAGCCTCAGGATTAAGTCTAGGTTGGTAAATGCGTGGCGGGAAGCTTTGCCCTAATACCTCTGGAATCAGTGCTAATACGTCGTTGATAGTGGCGTTGGGGGATTGCAGGCGTAAAGAAACCCCTCCTAACCTCCCCTTATCAGGGGAGGGACAAGAGGTTTCATCGTACAAGTTTTCCAAGTGCTGCATATCACGCCACAAGCCCGGCAATTCACGCTCGATGTACGCTTCCAGACGCAAGGTATCCAACGCATGAAACGCCGCCAACGCCTGTTGCCGATCAGGGTAATCCGCGAATGCCGTCGCAAAATCCACCCGAAAACTGCCAAAGCGCGTCTGCGCCCACATAAACGCCACCTGCGCCTTGCACAACAGGAAATTATCCTTAGATTTCACCAATGGCTCAATATGCGTTTCAGGGTCTTATCCCAACAGCAGCGAAAGCAAGGACTGTAAGGCAGCTTGCCCCCGTTTCCTGATGTTGTGAAGAGACTCGAAGAATGCAAGGTAACACGGTAGCTTTTCTTGTGAGATCCCCCGATGAGGTCGTAACCATGAGCGTAACAGTGACCAAAAACCTTCCATCGTATTGACGTGGACTTCATGGAAACCGTCACCATCTTCGTCACGGGCATATTCGCCTGCGCCATGGTTGACGGTTTTGTGGGCATAGCCCCATTCTTCCAATCGGCTGTAAATGTTGTACTCATCGGTGTAGACCAGCGTGCCTGCTGCCACCGTTTCCACAATCAACGGCTTGATCGTCGTCTGTTTCACATTCGCCAGCATACGGATCACGACCTCCCCGGAACGCTGGATCATGCCGAAAATGGGTGGTTTGTCCTTTTCCAGTGTCCCACGCCCCGGCGCACCTTTCAGGGCGCGGCGGCGACCTTCACGCCCAGCATCCGCGACGGCTTCGGGGTTTCCCTTGTGTCCAGCCTTGACATAAACCTCATCAAATTCAACATTCCCAAACAGGTTTACTGGCGTTTTTTTCTCGACACCACGCCGTAACTGTTCCGTCATCGCCTGAACATCATCCTTGTTCAACCCCAATTCGCGGGCGATTTGTTGGTTGGACAGGTTCAACGACATCAGGTACAGGCACAACACCCACACCTTCAGCGGCTGGTGGTGGCCTTCAAACACCGTGCCCGTCAGGTCATCAAAACGCTTTTGGCAATCCTTACACTGGTAACGCTGGCGTTCCTGCTGGGTGTCATCCTTGCCTCGACGGATAGTGTCCTGTGAACCGCAGTGCGGACAAATCACCCCATTAGGCCAACGCACGGAACGGACTTGCTCGAAACAGGCGGCATCACTGGTCAGGCTGGAAATACTGATGAGCGAGGTCATAAAGCCTCTCCTTGGCTATCGGAAATGACTAACTTTACCGCTATCCAGCACGTTTGCAATGCCGGGGAAAACAAGACCCTGAAACGCATATTGAGCCTCACCAATTTCGCGGTAATGTTCGGCAAATACAGTGTTTCACTGTCGGTGTACACCGACTCGCCTTGCGCCAATTTCAGCCGCCGCCCCGACAATCCGCACACGAAGGTCGACAAAATCGACTCAACCTCATCAAAAGCAACCCCTTCCGCATGGGCATGAGCGCTTTCCAAAAAGCTATCAACCTGTTGAATCACCGCCAAGGCCGGGCGCAACCCCTGCTGGTCAAAAGTATCTGCCGCGTGAACTGCCCAAGCCTCAATCACGCGCCGTTCCAAGCGATCCAACGCCTCCACCACGCGAATAATAAATTCGTGGCTAATGTAGACATTGGTGGTCAGCAAACGCTCCGCCCAACCAAGGATGAAATCTTGCGTATTCCGATCCAAATTGACCAAGCCTTGCACCAGTTGCTCGACTTTCAGCCAAGTAAATTCAACTTCATACAATTCCTCAAGCCGCTCCAGCAAAGTGGCGTAAGCATAGGGTTGCTCCGTTGCTTTCAAACCCGTCTCCTAGAATAGTGCGCCAATCAGTTCGTTAATCGCCGCAATCATGTCACTGTCATCCGTCAATGCCAGCGCAATCGCCCCCTGACACGCCGCACGCGGCTCCACGCCTTTGGAAATCAGCTTGCCCGCGTGTACCAACAAGCGGGTGGATGCGCCTTCTTCCAAACCGTTATCTTTCAGGTTGCGGGTCATTTCGGCGAGTTTCAGCAATTTATCGGTCACGGCGGGGTCTAGCCCAGTCTCGTGCATAATGATTTCGCGTTCTAATGCCGGTTTCGGGTAATCGAATTCGATGGCGACAAAACGCTGACGGGTGGATTGCTTCAATTCCTTCAACACGCTTTGGTAGCCGGGGTTGTAAGAAATTGCCAGACAAAAACTGTCCGGTGCTTCCAACAATTGCCCCAGCTTTTCAATCGGCATAATGCGCCGATCATCCGCCAGTGGGTGAATCACCACCATCGTATCCTTACGCGCCTCGACAATTTCATCGAGGTAACAAATACCGCCGGAACGTACCGCCCGCGTTAACGGGCCGTCGACCCACACCGTTTCGCCATTCTTCACCAAATAACGCCCCACCAAATCGGAAGTCGTCAAATCGTCATGACACGACACCGTAATCATCGGGCGGCGCAACCGCCACGCCATGTATTCCATGAAACGGGTTTTGCCGCACCCCGTCGGGCCTTTCAAGAGCAAGGGCAAATGGTTGTCGTAAGCAGCTTCAAACAGCGTGATCTCATTGCCGACTGGCACATAATACGGCTCTTTTTCAATGAGATACGTTGACGGGTCATGAATGAGGGCGTGATTGCTGGCATTAGCGGTATTCTCCACTACAACGGACTCCTGTGGTTGCTTGACATCAAGATTACACGATAATAACAGCACCTAGCGTTGTACGGTTATTCTGTGACAGATACTAAGGGAGTTAACCAAATATCAGGAAAACTGGCGACCACATCGCGCGAATGCTAAGGTCGTCACCATTCCCAACAATAAAAACAAGGGCTATCCCCATGACAACAACAGAAGCAGATCTCGACTTTGCACCGCCCGTTCAAGACAAAAATCTCGACATGGTGCGCAATATCCTGTTTGGCGAACAAGCGCGTGAAAACGAAAAACGCCTCGCCAATCTGGAACGTTTCGTCAAAGTGTGGACCAATTCCGTGCGTGACGAAATGCGCAAAAACATGGATAGCGTCAACCACGAAATCCACATGCTGCAAGACTTGTTGGATCAAGAAGCCAAAGCCCGCATGGCAGACACCGCCACCGCTCGCAAACATTTTGAACACAGCAGCAAAGGCATCGAAAATCTGCAACGCCAGCTTCAAAGCAGCGACACCATACTCAACGAACGCATTACTGAAGAATCCAAACTGCTCAGCCAAATCATGGAAGAGCAACGTAACGATTTGCTCACTCAACTCAAACAGGCCACTGAACAATTACGCCAAGACAAAGCCGATCGCAAAATGCTGGCTTCCCTGTTGGAAAACGTGAGCCATCAATTGGCAGGTGACAAGGCATAAGCCATGCAAGGCACGCCTGATATTTCACAATTGCGCCACCTACTGTTCGGCAAGGACTACGATGCCTTGCTGGCATTAAAAGCACAGTTTGAGAACTCTGCGACATACAGCGCCAGTGTCGCCAGCGTCATTGCCGAAGCGCTGCAACATCGCGAAGCATACGATGGCGGTGTATCCAGCGTTTTAGCACCGACAGTTGAACGTGCCATGAGCCACGCTATCAGCAGTGACCCCAAACGCTTTGCCGACGTGCTCTACCCGGTGATGGGGCCTGCTATCCGCAAATCCATTCAGCAAGCCCTGAATGAAGCCTTGGAAAACTTCAACCAACTCCTCGAACAAAGCCTCTCGGTACGTTCCTGGCGCTGGCGTTTTGATGCTTGGCGCACCGGGCAATCGTATGCCCAAATTGCCCTGCTACGCACTTTGGTCTATCAGGTAGAACAGGTCTTTCTGATTCACCGTGACACCGGCTTGCTGTTGCAGCATGTAGTCTCAGAAAACGTCGCCAGCAAAGACCCTGAAATCATTTCCGGCATGTTGACCGCGATTCAGGACTTCATCAAAGACTCCTTCGCCACCACCGGCGACGACACGCTCGACACCCTACGGCTCGGCGAATTAACGGTTTTAGTGGAACACGGGCCACATGCTGTGCTTGCCGCCGTCGTCAGAGGGAGTGTTCCTAGCGAGCTGCGGGTGATGCTCATTGAAACCTCCGAAACGATTCATCAACAATACGCCACGCAACTCGAAACGTATAACGGTGATGCAACTGCTTTCAGCGGCATTGCACACGTATTAAATGACTGCCTCGTCAAAAAACAACAACAGCACAAAAAGCGCCCGCCTTGGCTGGCTTACCTCTTACTCGCCAGCCTCATCGGTGCACTCGGCTGGTGGATTTACCAATACCAACAAGCTCAAGCAGCACTGGCACACCAGCAAGCACAGGCAGAACACGCGCAACAAGCCACGTTGCAAGCATTACGCGCACAATTGGCACAGCAGCAAACCCAATACGCCACCGTGCAAACGTCTCTGCAAACCCTGCTTGAGCAACAAACCCAGCAACAGCAACGCAGCGCACAACAAATCGCCGCCGATACCGCAACGTTGACCATGCTCACCCGACAGATAGAAACTGCCCGCTACCCGTTTGAAAAAGCGACAGCAGACGTTCACCCGCAACACCCCACCCTTATTGCACTCACTAAACACCTCAATGAACTATTGCAAACAGCACATCGGATAGGCAAAACGCCACAAGTCATGATTATCGGCAATGCGGATGATAGCGGTACTGACACGCTTAATCGTCAACTTGCCCAACAACGTGCTGATAACTTACGCACCGTCCTGATAGCATCAGGAGTCCCAGCGTTCATACTCGTCGCTTATGGCGCACAGCATCCGGGGCTACCCAGCCATTTGCAAAAAAACGAACGCAGTACCCACTACCGCGTCAGCCTTTACTAATACCAGCGAGAGAATCATGATTCAGCAAAAAATATGCCTGTTAGGTTCCTTCTCGGTAGGCAAAACCAGCCTCATCCGCCGTTACGTTGACAGCCTATTCAGTGACAAATACCTCACCACTGTCGGCGTCAAAATCGACAAAAAGCAGATCGAATTCAACGGCAACACGCATTCCCTAATGATTTGGGACATTGCGGGCGAAGACGATTTCACCAGTATCCGCAGCGCTTATTTACGCGGCATGTCCGGCTACATTATCGTGATTGACCCCACCCGCCCACACTCGTATGAAACCGCCCTCTCGATTCATGACATGGTGAAAACCACGGTCGGTGACTTGCCAGCCGTGTTTGCCCTCAACAAAGCCGACCTAAAATCCACCTGGCAATTCGAGGCTCCGCAACACCAACACCTGCAACAACTGGGACACCCCATCGTCGAAACCAGCGCCAAACAAAACATCGGCGTTGAAACCATGTTCCTGAAACTGGTCGAACAATTAGGAGGTCAACATGGATAAGCTGCTCGCCAATATCTGTGCTTCGCTGAACATTGCGGTATTCTGCCAACGCCCCAATGATTCATTTCAGCTACTTTCCCCCACCCCCGACTGGCTGGTATTTTTCCTAGGTCAATCCGTCTCAACCGAATGTGCGCTCACCGATGCGTTTCCCTATCTCACCTGTTTTATTGACGATGCCGAACAGCACTGGCAAGCACGCAACGCTACCCCGCTATCCTCCGGCGTGTGGGTCGAAACCGACGAACTCGGCAATGAAATCGCCATCGAAGCCAACGCCTTGTGGGTCGACGGGCAAGCCGTATTACTGCTCAATAACCTAGGTGAAAAATACCGCAAAGAAGTCAGCCACCTGCAACAACTCCGCGAAGGCTTGCTCACCCAAGAAAAACTCGAAAACGAAGTCCAGAAGCGTACCCTCAAAATCAAACAGCGCGAAGAAGAAATCGCCATCAAACTGGTCAGCCTCACCAGTTACCGCGACGAAGAAACCGGTGCACACGTCAAACGCATTGGTTTATACGCCGCCGCGATGGGCAAAGCCTTGGGCTGGGAAGCGCAGCAAATTGACGACATCCGCATTGCCGCCCCCATGCACGACATTGGCAAAATCGGCATTCCCGACCGCATCTTGCTGAAAAAAGGCAAACTCACCGATACCGAATTCGCCATTATGAAGCGCCACACCGAGATTGGCGCAAAAATGCTGCAAGAATCCCACATCCCAGTGCTCGACATGGCAGCCGATATTGCACTGTGCCACCACGAAAAATGGGACGGTTCCGGCTACCCACGCGGGCTAATGGGTGAAGAAATCCCCGTTTCAGCGCGTATCACCGCCATCGTTGATATTTACGATGCCTTGGTACACGAGCGTGTTTACAAAAAAGCGCTCAGCGAAGCCGAAGCACTGGAACTCATGGAGAGCATGACCGGCTCACATTTGGATGCCAAATTGTTCGAGGTATTTTTAGGCATACTGCCGGTGATGCGCCGGATTCGGCAGGAAGTGAACGAAATTAACGAGTTACTGGTGTCTTACTAAAGCGTGGAACAAACCAGCGCCACAGCCGCTCACCCAACAAAATTGCCAACAATATCGCGTAAATCAGCGGCACTTCCGTGCGTGCCTTGCTGTCTGCCAACCACCAAAAATGCAACACTCCTAATACCGTCAGCGGGTAAATCAGTGTATGCAGCCGTTGCCAGTTGCGCCCCAGCTTGCGGATCGCCGCTTTGAACGAAGTCAGCGCCAACGGCAACATCAACACAAACGCCAACATTCCCACCGTAATGAAAGGGCGTTCCACAATGTCATACCAGATTTCCGCCCAATCAAAAAACTGGTCAAGCCACAAGTAACTCAGCAAATGCAATACGCCATAAAAAAAGGCAAACAAGCCGAGCATACGCCGCAAGCGTATCCCTTGAACCCAGCTTGTTGCCCGCCGCAGTGTCGAGAGCAATAACGTTAACAGCAAAAACCGTAACGTCCACTCCCCCAAACTGCGCGTAACTGTTTCAATCGGATTCGCCCCCAGCGTGTCTTGCCACACGCCCCAGCCTAACAACGCCAGTGGCAGCAATGCCAATGCAAACACGACCGGCTTGAAAACTTTGGTGAAATACGGCTCACGAATCTGAATAGGAATTGGCGCACGCATCAGTAGTTTTTCCGTAAATCCATGCCACTGTACAAACTCGCCACCTGTTCCGCATAACCGTTGAACATTAACGTTTCACGCTTGCGAAATTCACCGATACGACGCTCTTTACGCTGACTCCAGCGCGGGTGATCAACTTCAGGGTTCACATTGGAATAGAACCCGTATTCACCGGGAGCCGAGCGCCCCCAACTGGTATCCGGCTGTTCTTCCACAAAACTGATTTTGACGATGGATTTAATGCTTTTGAAACCGTATTTCCAGGGCACGACCAAGCGCAATGGTGCGCCATTTTGATTCAATAAATCCTTGCCATACAAACCCGTTGCGATGAAACTCAATGGGTGCATCGCCTCATCCATGCGCAAGCCTTCCGCGTAAGGCCAGTCGAGCACATTGCGTTTTTGCCCCGGCATCTGTTCCGGGTCAAACAAGGTTTCAAAACTCACGTATTTGGCTTTGGACGTTGGTTCAAAGCGTTTCAGTAAATCCGCCAGTGGAAAGCCAAGCCAAGGAATGACCATCGACCAACCTTCCACACAGCGCAGGCGGTAGATGCGCTCTTCCTTGCTATGAGGTTTGAGAATGTCTTCTAAGGCAAATTTACCCGGTTTGGCACATTCGCCACCGACGGTAACGCTCCAGGGTGAGGTTTTCATCATGCTGGCGTAACGGGCAGGGTCGCTTTTATCCGTGCCAAATTCGTAGAAATTGTTGTAAGTGGTAATGTCGTCGAAAGGCGTTTGCGCTTCATCGGTCGAAAACGCTGATTTCGCCGTAGCGCTCAAGGGGAAGCCACTTGCGCCGATTAATGCGATTCCTCCTAGTGTTTTTAGAAAATCCCGCCGCCGCTGGTAAAGCGCATAGTCGGTCACATCGTTGTCGGTCAGATCGAATGGGCGTTTGATTAACATGCTGATCCCTCCTTAATTGATGTTATTACGCATCAACACGCGGTTTGGATGCAAATAACCACGCAGATACGTTATGCTAATTTATCATTGAGAGGAATACGCCATGCTATTTACCGCCCTGACTGCCACACTCGAAACCGCCTTCAATGCTTGGTTGCAATTGGATAAAGCCAGCCACGGTAACGCCTTGGCACAGTTGCAAAGCTTGCAAGGCAAGCTGATCTGCTTACACATCAGCAACCCTGATCTCAAACTGTATTTTCTGCCCACGGCTGACACCATGCGTGTCACCACCGCGTATGAAGCCGAACCCGACGTCACCATTCACGGCTCGGCACTGGCATTGATGCGCTTATCTGCTGCTGAAGATACCGGCAAAGCCATGTTAGCCAACGGCATTAAAATCGACGGTGATATGGGCTTGGGCAACCGTTTCAGCGCCATCTTGCGCGAAATCGACGTGGATTGGGAAGAATTGCTGTCACGCGCAGTCGGCGATGTGCTTGCACACCAAATGGGACAATTGGCACGTGATAGTAAAGGCTGGCTGGACGATTCCGCCCACGCGATGCGTTTGAATACCCAAGAATACTTGCAGGAAGAAGCACGCTTATTGCCCGCTGAAGCCGAAATCCGCAGGTATCTGGATGAAGTCGATACGCTGCGGATGGATGCTGATCGCCTAGAAGCGCGGCTCAAACGGCTGGAACTTAAGGCTTAGGCGGCTTTTGAATACTCGCAATCGACACATGTGTGATCGAAGCTTTGCCGGTGGCAGGTTGTGGCTTCACGCCCGCAGCGGGTGTATCCACATGAAAATAACGGTAGCCATTGATCATGCCGGAAATGCTTGCCCCCTTGCCTTTCAGGTCATGCAATACCACCGCCACCACATGCGCCACCGTAAAACCCAGAATCAGGCTCGCCAAACCGCCGTGCAGCCCAAACATCGACATTCCCAAGAATTGATACGGCGCGTTATAAAATAAACCCGTGACTGCGCACACCAGCAACACCAACCAAAACAGCGGGTAGATCACGCGCCAAAACGGGTTATGCCCATACCAATTCGGCAGAGGAAACCGCGCAAAGCTCAGGTAAAACAGCACCATTTGCTTCATGCCCACCCATTGCGCCTTATCCGGCAAAAACGCACGCCAATTTGCAGTACCGGGTAATAAAAACATCAAAATCACCCGCCCTACCACCGTAATCAGCACCAATTGCCCCACAATCATGTGCCAATCGCGCCAGAAGTCAGGATCCACCACACCCTGTTGCAATACCCACGCACTCGCCAATAAAAACAGCACTCCGGCAGCAATCAGACCATGGGTTAGGCGTACCCAACCCGACCAAACCAACACATAGCGTATCGTTTCTTGTTGCATGAAAGCCTCTCTAACTGCATTAATTCCAGAAAACCAGTCTAGCAGGAATTTAAAATAATAGTGGTATTCAGCTAGGGATTAGCCTACTCTGGCAGAAGCTACAGCGATTACCCTGGCAGTTTCAACAGTTCCTCCCGGTTACTTCACGAACACCTTCCCCGTTACCTGTTAGCACAAACTCACTCACACCTGTTTTTAAAGGAAATTCATCATGGCTACAGGCAAAGTAAAATGGTTTAACGACACCAAAGGTTTCGGCTTTATTTCTCAAGACGACGGCGGCCCAGACGTATTCGTTCACGTCAGCGCTATCCAAAGCTCAGGCTTCAAGACCTTAGCAGAAGGTCAACCCGTCAGCTTCAACGTAGAAAAAGGCAACAAAGGCCCGCAAGCTACCAACGTCGTTCCCCAATAAGCTTTCAGCCTAGCGCTTATTCAGCAACCGGGCTGGCCTCCACCTCTCGCGGGTAACAGCAGCCAGCCCGTTTCCTATTGGGTACTAGCATTGCCCAGCCTACTCATTCACCCTACCATTCGGGGGATCTCACCATGAAAACACTCTTCATCGGCAATATCGCGCCTCAAGCAACTGAAAAAGAACTTCGCGCCCTCATCGAACCCTTTGGCACGATTCGTAAACTGGAAATGCCCCGCGATATTTTCAGTGGCAAATGCAAAGGCTTCGCCCTGATCGACATGGAAGGCCACGAAGCCCGTGCAGTCATGGGCGGTTTGAATGGCAAAACCTTCCTCGATAACCCGCTTAAAGTAAGCGACGATAAACCCAAAGCCAAAGGCCGTGGTCGTCGTTAGAACGATACCTCAATGCGGTAGCATATTTGCTTGCAATCGTTTATGTTTCTGACATGAATGAATTTGTCAAACCACCCAAATCCCTGCTGAGCAAAGTCGGCAAAGCCATCGGCGAATACCAGCTTATCCGTGAAGGCGACCGCATTTTGTTGGGGCTATCCGGCGGCAAAGACTCGCTGGCTTTGCTGCACTTGCTCAACCATTTTCAGCGCCACGCGCCGATCAAATTTGAATTTGCGGCGGTCACGATTGACCCACAAGCCGACACGTTTGACCCCTCGCCACTGATTCCGTACATGGAAAGCCTAGGCATTCCCTACCATTACGTGCGCGAACCGATTGTGCAACTGGCAGAAACGCACATGGATAACGATTCCTACTGCGCCTTCTGCTCGCGCATGAAACGCGGCTTGATGTATCGCACCGCCCGCGAACACGGCTATAACGTCTTGGCACTGGCGCAACATTTGGACGATTTGGCAGAAAGTTTCCTCATGTCAGCCTTCCACGGTGGCAAACTCAAAACCATGAAAGCGCATTACCGCATTGATGCCGGAGACTTGCGCGTCATCCGTCCACTGGTGATGGTGCGCGAACGCCAAACCGCTGATTTTGCCAAAGCAGCCGCCTTGCCGGTGATCGTGGAAAACTGCCCCATGTGTTTCGATATGCCCACCCAACGCCAGCACATGAAAGAATTGCTGGCAGGCGAAGAACAACAAAACACTAACCTGTTCAAGAGCTTGCTGACTGCGATGCAGCCATTGATACGCGATGGTTTGGAAAAAACCTGAATTGTTGACAATTATAGGCTTTTTCTACCATTCGGCTGGACACTTGCACCAGATTGTATAAAGATATGACCCAATAATAAGTAGGCATTAGCCACTAGACTTAAACACCGCAGCAGAATCACCCGACTAGAGATGAGGAGTCTTCCAGAATGTCAGAAATGAAAATTTTCCCCGTACCTGCCGAATTTGCTGCTCAAGCAAACGTCAATGCCGAACAATACGCCACGATGTACCAGCAATCGGTTGACGATCCGTCAGCGTTCTGGGGCGAACAAGCCGAAAAATATTTAAGCTGGTCAAAGAAGTGGGACACGGTTCTCGACTGGAGCTTTGGTGCGGATGACCTGCATATCAACTGGTTCACCGGCGGCAAACTCAACGTTTCTTATAACTGCCTTGACCGTCACCTCGACACCCGTGGCGACCAAGTAGCAATCATTTGGGAAGGCGATAGCCCGAACGAAGACCGCAAAATCACTTACCGTGAACTGCACACCGAAGTGTCTAAATTTGCGAACGTGCTGAAAGGTCGTGGCGTGAAAAAAGGCGACCGCGTATCCATTTACCTGCCAATGATTCCAGAAGCAGCCGTGGCAATGCTGGCGTGTGCGCGTATCGGCGCAATGCACTCCATCGTATTCGGCGGTTTCTCACCGGATGCGTTGCGTGACCGGATTCAAGATGCGGAATGCGGCGTGGTCATTACCTCTGACCAATCCATGCGCGGCGGCAAAAAAGTGCCATTGAAAGGCAATGCTGACAAAGCGATGGATCAATGCCCAACCGTTCACACTTGCATCGTGGTACAACGCGGTGGCGATCCGGTAAAATGGAACGACACCCGTGACGTTTGGTATCACGAAGCGGTTGCTGCTGCTGATGCTAACTGCCCACCGGAAGAAATGGACGCGGATGACCCATTGTTCATCCTTTACACGTCTGGTTCTACCGGCAAGCCTAAAGGCGCGTTGCACACCACGGGCGGCTACCTGCTGCAAGCGGCCATGACGCACAAAACCGTGTTCGACTACAAAGACGGCGAAATTTACTGGTGTACGGCTGACGTGGGCTGGGTAACAGGTCACTCTTACATTGTGTACGGCCCGCTGACCAATGGCGCGACCACGCTGATGTTTGAAGGTATCCCCACTTACCCGGATGCGGGGCGTTTCTGGGATGTGTGCGACAAGCACGACGTTTCCATTTTCTACACCGCGCCAACTGCTATCCGTATGTTGATGGGGCAAGGTGAAGAGCTGGTTAACCGCGCCAAACTCGACAAGTTGCGCTTGCTGGGTACGGTCGGCGAACCCATCAACCCCGAAGCATGGCACTGGTATCACCGTGTGGTCGGTCGTGGTCGTTGCCCGATCGTGGATACCTGGTGGCAGACTGAAACCGGCGCACACATGCTGACCCCATTACCGGGTGCTACCGCGTTGAAACCAGGTTCTGCGACTACCCCATTCTTCGGTGTACAACCGTGCCTGCTGGATGACAAAGGCGTGGAAATCGAAGGCAATGGCGTAGAAGGTTTGCTGTGTATCAAAGCCCCCTGGCCTTCGATGATGCGCACCATTTACGGCGACCATAAGCGTTTCTATGAAACCTATTTCGCGATGTATCCGGGTTACTATTTCACTGGCGACGGCGCACGTCGTGACGAAGACGGCTACTACTGGATCACCGGGCGCGTGGATGACGTCTTGAACGTTTCCGGGCATCGTCTGGGTACGGCGGAAATCGAATCTGCGTTGGTACTGCACCCGAAAGTCGCCGAAGCAGCCGTTGTTGGCTACCCGCACGAGCTGACCGGTCAAGGCATCTACGCTTACGTCACCTTGATGGCGGGCGAAGAGGGTACGGATGCGCTGAAGAAAGAACTGGGCGATTTGGTACGTAAAGAAATCGGCCCAATCGCGAAGGTTAACCTGATTCAGTGGGCACCGGGCTTACCGAAGACCCGTTCCGGTAAAATCATGCGCCGGATTCTGCGTAAGATTGCTGCGAATGAAGTTGATGGTTTGGGCGATACGTCCACATTGGCTGACCCAAGCGTGGTGGATAACCTGATCGACTGCCGCGAAAACAAGTAAGCTCTTAGCTCACAGCCCCTCTCCTCGCTTCGAGAGGGTTTTTTCCTGCTGTTATTTCACGCTTTGACATCCTCCCCTCCCTAAAGGAAGGAGATTCCTACTGCATGTTGCCGCCAGTATTCGCACAATTTGGAGAAGGTTTGTTGTTCATCTGCTGGGAATTTGAAATGCATATCGAGCGCACCATCGCTTAGGTGTCATGTCCCATCGGTTCATTTTCCCAACGGGTATTGGGCGAGTTCTGTACGCAGGTTTTGGTAAAGACCCTCTGTCCACGAGGGCAAGTTCGCGGTTGGTACGTTTGCCGATGCTGCTAACCGGAAATCGGTCGGGGCAATCATCACGCGCACGTTTTCCTTGCCTACCCACGCCACTAGCGCAAACAATTCTTCCGCTACCACATCGCCCATTGCCAGACAGCCGATGGATTTGGCTTTGCCGTGGATCATAATGTCCGACCCCAGCTTTTCACGCCCGTCAGCCAGCCCCCATTCGCGGTCAAAAGCGTTGGGGTAATTGAGCCGTAACGATACGTGGAACAGGCTGTTGGGGTTAAGCGATTCGATGGCGTAAATGCCTTCCGGCACTTGGCGGTCGCCTTCGCGCAACTTCGGTCCCAATACCCCGCTGGCGGCTTGGATGGGGTAGGTTTGTACCTGTTGCCACGCGCCTTGCGGGTCACGGGCGTAGAGTTCCAGCCGTTTGCTGTCTTTGAATGCCAGCAAGGTGATCGCGGTGGGTGGGAATGCCACGCCTGCTTGCTGGAAATGCGGGGCAAGGCGGTTGGTCGCAGCCGTGCCGAATTGCTCCAGCCGTTGTGCCACGCTGAATTTGCTGGTGGTTTGTAGCTTCACGTAATCCATGACGGTTTCCAGTGTGTTAGGAATCATTTGGAATAATGCCCCGCTGCCAATAATCAGCAGCAGGAGGATGAGCAGGATTTTTTTCATCGGTATGCCTTTATGGATGCTCATTCGCTGGCAACATCCTTGTCACCCCGATACGTTTCGTATAACTGGAAGGCGGCGGGGCTGAAGCCCGCTTTCTGCTTCAGCCGTTGTTCTTGTTCGGCGGTTAGGTGGAACACGTAGGGGACGTATTCGTTGGCGTTTCCCATTCACCTTCCAAATGGCAATTTCTGAGGTTTTCAATGAAGCCCTTTTGCCCTTCATCCAGCGTAAGGGTCAGCACTTCGCCACCTGCATAACGCCCGTCGGCGATGGGCAAACCCTCGGCGATTGCGCTCTGTGTTGATAGGAGTAAGCCGCAGGCAAGCAGTAAACGGTTGGCGATAATTACGCTGCCAAAGGATGGGAAATCAGTCATTGTGGTGTATCCATTTTCGTTGCTTATTGCAGGGCTTCGACGTTAGCGCCTAAACAAAAGTTCAGCAGCAAAATGAAGTTGCGTTATCCGCTACCCAATCCATATATCCCATCATCAGCGGAATACAACAACCTCCATATCCAGCCCCACATCCTGCCAAACCTTATCCGCTGTCAACACGGGTAAATCCAGAAACAGACCCAGCCCAAGGCAAATGCGGTCAGCTTGCGACAAGCCGTATTCCTTACCCACTGTTGCCAACATTGCCACGGGTAAAATATGGGTTTCCTCAAATGGGATGATGGCTATCCCCAAGCTACTGATTAATTGCAACACAGGGGCGACAGGCAAACCATCACGGCTGAAACGGGACGCGACCTCCAGCAAAGTAACACTGGAAATGCAGCAATCATCCAAATAACCCGCGACGATGTCATGCCCCGTTTCCTTGAACATAAACGCCAATAGCGCCGAAGCATCGAGGACGATCATTCGTGCATTGCCTCCGCACGGCGTTCGGCTATTAATGTATCGACAACTTGGGTGGGCTTTTTATCGCCGTACATCTGATCGACCCATTGCTGTAATTGTGCAAAATCGGCTGGTTTTGGCGGCGGCTTACACACTTGGATCAAGATTTGGCGGGCTTCCGCTTCCATACTGCGCCCACGCAAAGCAGCGCGGACACGTAAAGCGGCGTGAATATCATCGGGCAAACTGCGGATACTTAACGTAGCCATAACACTTTATCTCCGTTCAACAATACAGTTTAATGTAGTTATTGCCTGCATTGCTGTCAATGCTATCTGATTGACGCATCCTCATTTTTACAACCAAATTTGCCGTGAGTTGGATGTTCACACTACGTTTTCTCCAGCAGCGTATCAGGCTGTTTCCCCAGCATCTCCCCCAACGCCAGCCGCGACGTGGCTGCCACCAATGCACGGCTGAATTTGCGCGGCGCAAACAATACGTTTTCCACAAACTCCTGATTGCTAAACACAATATCCTCCGCTGCGGGTGCGAATGCACGCTCACGACTGATACGCGCCACCCGCCCTAAATTCACCCCACGCCCATCATCCAGCACCAATAAATGTGGGCATAATTGCCGATACGGGTCAGGTCGGGGAAAATCCACAATCGCCAGCAATACAAAAGGCTTACCCGTGAAACTCACGCCGGCATTGATTTCAGTCGAGTCAATTTCCACCACATACAACGGCTGCCCAATCAAGCCACGCAATTGCTCTACTTGCTGGTAATACGCCGCAGAAGGCCACAAATCTTCAGCATGATTCATCATAATTTGCCACTTTATTATTCAATTTACAGAAAGCCTAGCATGTTAGGATACACTCTTTAATAGCCTACCAACGAGACAGGAAACGCCGAGGTTTATGACACAGGATACACGTCTTGAACAATTAACTCAGTGGGTCAACAGCCTACCCCAGTGGGAACACGCCGTACTGGAACCCGCCTCAGCCGATGCCAGTTTCCGCCGCTATTTTCGCGCCCGTGGGCCAGAAGGCACTGCCATTTGCATGGATGCCCCTCCCGATAAAGAAGACATCCGCCCGTTTGTGGAAGTCACCCACTTACTGAGTGCTACGGGCGTCCATGCGCCGCAATTATTAGCGCAAAATTTGCTGGATGGTTTTCTGCTATTGGAAGATTTAGGCAATACCAGCTACCTCAGCCAACTGACACCAGAAACGGCTAAAGACTTGTATGCCGATGCGCTGCACGCCCTTTTGCAACTCCAGCAAGCCGACTGTGACCACCTGCCCGTTTATAATGAACGTATCTTGCGCCGTGAAATGGAGCTGATGCCTGAATGGTTCCTGAAAACGCATTTAGGCTTCACTGAAGAAGAAATTCCACACGAACTAATTCAGCAAACCTTTGAAGACCTGATTGAAGCAGCCATCGGTCAACCCGTCGCCTTTGTACACCGCGATTACCACAGCCGCAACCTGATGGTGACGCCCGACAACAATCCCGGCATTATTGATTATCAAGATGCACTACTGGGGCCTACGACCTACGACTTAGTTTCCTTGTTACGCGATTGCTACATTGTCTGGCCACAATCAATGGTGGAATGGTGGGTCGATTGTTACCGCAAAGAAGCCATTGCTGCCGGTATCCTGCCTCCCGTTGACCAACAAACCTACCAGCAATGGTTTGACCTGATGGGGCTGCAACGCCACCTCAAAGTGCTGGGGATTTTTGCCCGCCTCAATCACCGTGACGGCAAACCGGGCTACCTTAACGACTTGCCACTGGTACTAAGTTATGTGCTGCATGTAGGCTCACGTTACCCGGAAACCAGTGAACTGATCGAATGGATGCGCCGCGCAGGCATTCCTGAACGCATCGGCACTGTCCACATTCCTGATTGATGCCTACCATGAAAGCCATGATTCTCGCCGCCGGGCACGGCACACGGATGCGCCCATTAACCGACCACACTCCCAAACCCTTGCTACCCGCTGGCGGCAAGCCGTTAATCGTGTGGCATATCGAAAAACTCGCTCGTGCGGGTTTTCGCGACATTGTGATCAATCTGGCTTGGCTGGGCTGGAAAATCCCCGAAGCATTGGGCGATGGTTCACGCTGGAATGTCAATCTGCACTATTCCGACGAGCAGCAAGAGGGTGCATTGGAAACCGCCGGTGGCATTATCAAAGCCCTGCCCTTGCTGGGCAACGAACCGTTTTTGGTGGTGAATGGTGATGTATGGTGTGATTACCCGTGCCTGCCTTTCCCCCTTGCGGAACACGATCTGGCGCATCTGGTGCTGGTTGCCAATCCGGTACACCATCCGCAAGGCGATTTCGGCTTGAATCAAGGTCGGGTTAGCAGCAGTGGCGAACCGCGTTACACCTTCAGCGGCATTGGTTATTACCGCCCCGAACTGTTCGCCGGATTGCCTCAAGGCAAGCATCCACTTGCACCGTTACTGCGCCAAGCGATGCCGACACATCAAGTCAGCGGGGAATATTTTGCGGGCGACTGGCGCGACATCGGTACACCCGAACGGTTAGCAGAATTAGATCACGACCTATCAGCGTAGAGACGCAAAATTTTGCGTCTCTACCACCGCATCCAACAGCGTGGTTTCTAACTTGCACCAGGGCGAATAACGCCCGGCAGCGTCAGCCGCCAACACTTGCTTGAAATCTTTCCATGGAATCCAGCGAGTGGCGGCTACTTCTAACCGGTTAGGCATGGGTTCATCGCGGGTACGCGCCAACCATACCGGGCAGATTTCATTCTCAACCACACCACCGTATTCACAACGGTACTGGAAATTGGGTAAGGCTTCATGCAAATCATACACTTGCATCCCCAACTCCAATGCCACCCGCCGCTGAATCGCCTCTGCGACCGATTCGCCCAATGCCGGATGCCCACAGCACGAATTCGACCAGAAACCGGGCCACGTTAGCTTACTGAAACTGCGCTGTTGCAGCAGCAGTTCCCCCGCCTGATTAAAGATAAACACCGAAAATCCCCGATGCAGCGGGGTTTCCAGCGTATGCACGTGGCTTTTCGGCACAGTCCCCAGCACCGCATTATGCTGATCGACCAACACCACGTGTTCCATCCAGCTATCAGGTCGGGTGGACGTATTCGCGTGGATCGTCACGGTAGCCCCCTTCCACACCTTTAACGACAACCGCTACGGCATCATGAGCGTGCAAGCTTTCCATGTGATTCACGCGCAACCAGAAATCGCGCACCGAAATATCGTCGTTCAGGGCATTTTTCAAGCGACGAGCCGCGTCTTCACAGAACATCAGATTTGCCGCATTCAAACGCGCAAATTCTTGTTCATCTTCGCGTTTTACCGTGGCTTGTACCGGGGTCTTGAGCGCCTCTTCCACCCGGTCGATCAGGCTGGTAATGGGCAGTGTGCGCACTTTTTCTGCCAATTTTACCCGCACTTGTGCAATGCTACGCTGGCTGTGCGGGGTAGCCCGAATCCCATTGGTTGTTCCTAACCAGTCGAAAACGGTGTTTGCATCCACGACGGATGCATCGCCAAACGTTTCACGGAAACCTTCCTGAATTAACTGCCGCGCTAATGCCGCCGAACACGGGCAAGTAGAAGAATAAGGCACTTCCACACTGACTTCGGTATCAATCTGCCCATGACGCAAGGTAGCCGCTACTTTAACGGGGTAATTCTTCCACCCGCTGTTATCGCTCAACAAGGAATTACGGCGATCGAAATAGTCAAACCGGCATTCCAGATAAGCGGCATCACTCAAGCCACCGTGAGTATCGACAAATTGCGTAATGGTTCCGCGTAAAACCTCAGGGGTCAGATCATTCATGCCGAGGATGGTATCGAGTGCCACGTACAAGCGCGACATGTGGATACCCTTGCTATTCGGGTCGATGAGATTGACGTAAGCTTGCACCCGCGCCAACGTTTGCACCCGATCGCCTTTGGCACTACGTAAAAAAACGGGCAACTCAATCTGACTCATTCCCACCCAGTTGAGCGTTCCTTTAGCACCTGCAAGGGGTTGCTTGGCAACATCCGGCATAGCGGCAACCGCACAGGGCAATTCCTGGCAGGCATTTGTAGACATCATGTGAATTCCTCTTAGTCACGGCTTGGCGTTATGACTACCACAGTAACAAAACACCCAACACAGTGACAATTTACCTAGAGTAGGCGTTGATTAAAGGGCTTTACGCTGCACATGGAAATACCCCAACAGGGAGTGATAAACCGGCCAGATAACAATGCTGCTCAGCAATGAGACCCAGTAAATCCAACCCAGAGCACCACCGCTGCTGATTACCCGCAGCATCCACAGGTTCACCAACATATACACACCTAAAATAGCGAACAAGAGCGCCAACTGTTGTAAAAAGGCTTCCGGTGTCATCCTCAAACTGAGACGCACAGCCAAATAAGTCACCAACACATAACCTAAAGCATGTTGCCCCAGCAAAGAGCCGTATAAAGCATCAACTATTAGGCCAATAGCAAACACCATCACCAGACTGATGCGATCACGAATAATCAGCGCCCAGTGTACTAACGTTAATGCCACCCATTCTGGTCGCCAAAAAGCCACAGACTCCCCTAAGGGAATGATTGACAACACTATCGCTAGAATAAGCGTCAGCAATACCGCACCAGGAAATCGTGGGTCATTAACGGGCATCTAATTCCCCCCTGCTGGCTGCACAGTTTCGTCACTGGCCTTGCCTCGCACTAACAAAACCTCTCGCACTGCTTCATAATCAACCAATGGCATAGCCCACACCGTTGCAAACAAATCACCTTGCTTAAATTCCACCCCTTTGGGCAGTACTTGCGCCACCTCATAACCGGCAGGGAACAAACCACCCAAACCAGATGACACAAACACATCACCTTCCTTGACGGTGCTGCTTGCAGGCAAGTTTTTGATTTCCAAAGGCATTCCACGCCCATGACCATTTGCCAAGCCACGTTCACCGGTGCGCTGGTTTTGCACAGGAATAGAATGCTCACGGTCGATGAGTTGCATAACGCTGGAATCAAAGGGGGTAACATTCACCACCTGTCCATAAATCTTATTACCGTCAAGGACAACTTGGCTTTCTTTCACACCCTCACTGCTTCCTTTATTCAGCGTAACCAACCCCCGCACTGGGTCTTGAGCAACCTTAAAGATTTCCGCCATCACAAAAGTATAAGCATCGCGGGGAGCAGCATTCAACATCGTGCGTAGGCGCTGGTTTTCAGCCAACACTCTATTCAGGTCTTGCTGTTGTGCGGAAAATACCTGCACTTGCTGCTTAAGGCTGATATTTTCCTCTGCCAATTGACGTTGGGCAGAAAAGAATCCACTGGAACGTTGATACGCCTGTTGCGGGAAGTCAACGCCATACAGCAGCGGGTAAACCACCATAGTCGCGAACGTGCGCACAGGCGCTAACGCCGCAGGAGTTCGATTATCCACGGCCATCAGCACCAATGCACCTAAGATCAATACCATGAACCGAAAAGAAAAGCCCGGCGTAGCATGATAGTTTGTGTCGTTAATAGTCGCCTCCGCTGCTGCTTGTTATTCAGCTTGCTGATCAGTCGGTAGCGAGGAAGTTAACGCCTTCTTCTTCCATGATTTCCAGAATCTTGCCACCACCACGGGCTACGCAAGTCAATGGATCATCAGCAATAACAACCGGAATACCTGTTTCTTCCATCAGCAAGCGGTCAAGGTCACGTAACAAAGCACCACCACCTGTCAGCACAATCCCACGGTCGGCGACGTCAGCAGCCAATTCTGGTGGTGTTTGCTCCAACGCTGTTTTCACCGCACTAACGATGCCGAACAGGGGTTCTTGCAAGGCTTCAAGAATTTCATTGCTCGTCAGGGTGAAGCTGCGTGGCACACCTTCAGACAGGTTACGACCCTTGACTTCAATTTCCAGCAATTCTTTACCGGGGTAAGCGGAACCGATTTCGCACTTAATCCGTTCAGCGGTGGCTTCACCAATCAACATCCCGTAATTACGGCGCACATAGCTGATGATGGCATCATCCAAACGGTCGCCACCAATACGTACCGAAGCCGAGTACACAATCCCGCGCAATGACATGATCGCCACCTCGGAAGTGCCGCCGCCAATGTCCAACACCATGGAACCAATCGCCTCATCCACCGGAATGCCTGCACCGATGGCTGCCGCCATGGGTTCTTCAATCAGGTAAACTTTGCGAGCACCTGCCCCTAGTGCAGAATCTTTAATGGCACGGCGTTCAACTTGCGTTGCACCACACGGCACACAAATCACCACCCGTGGGCTTGGACGCAAAATGCGCCCCGCATCCACTTTACGAATAAAATGTTGCAGCATTTTTTCGGTATAGGTGAAGTCGGCAATAACGCCGTCTTTCATCGGGCGGATCGCGGTAATATTCTCTGGGGTACGCCCCAACATTTTCTTGGCTTCCGTTCCCACCGCCTCAATGGACTTAGGGCCGCCCGGCCCACGATCTTGACGAATAGCGACAACAGAAGGTTCATCCAGTACGATACCTTTGCCACGCATATAAATCAGGGTATTGGCGGTGCCCAGGTCAATGGAAATATCATTGGAAAACAAACCTGATAAGGCTCTGAACATAATCTAATCAATCCGGCTTAAAGCTAATAAAGGGAGTACTCGAACACGTCCTGTGTGACTGTCGTTTTTCCGCGAACAGGCTAACCTCTGGGCAGCCCCAAAATAATTCGCTAAATGTAACAACCGCCGCTACTTTGGGCAAGCCGACTTGTGTGATAAGTTCACGTTCCGGCTAAAATGGATGCTTTTTAGCAGATTAAGCCGCATTTAGAAAGCAATTCTCACCGCGTGAGGTTAATAGAAAATATGTCAGCAGATACATTAAGACATTTTATGCTAGAACAGGCACATGTTCGTGGTGAGTGGTTACACCTCGACCAAACCTGGCGAGACGTTTTGTCACGGGCAGATTACCCTGCCTTTGTGAAAACCATCCTAGGTGAAGCGCTAACAGCGGCAGTATTGTTAGCCGCCACCATCAAGCATGACGGGTCACTCTCGTTGCAGATTCGGGGAGATGGCCCCATCCATTTACTGGTCATTCAAGCCACCGCACACGGCACGGTACGTGGGCTGGCACAATGGAGTCGTGAAGCCGATGGCACGAGCCTGCCTGCCCTCTTTGGCGAGGCACAACTTGCCATTACCCTGGAATCGAACCAAAGCAATGAACGTTACCAAAGCCTGATCCCGGTAGAAGGTGAATCACTAAGTGCCGCATTAGAAGCTTATTTTGCCCGTTCTGAACAATTGCCAACGCGCTTATGGCTACTGTCAAACGATACCACAAGCGCTGGAATTTTATTGCAACGCCTGCCCCAAGCCCAACACAACGAAGACGATTGGCAACGCGCTTCCCTATTACTGGATACCTTGACGGCTGAAGAATTAGCACATCTTGAACCTGAAGAGCTGCTTTACCGCCTGTTCCATGAAGAAGATGTACGCCTATTTGATGCCAAAGATATCCGCTTTCAATGTAGCTGTAGCCGCGAGCGCGTAGAAACCATGCTGCGCTCCATGGGACAGGCAGAAGCAGAAACCATTCTCCAAGAGCAAGGAAAAATTGAGATCATTTGTGAATTCTGCAATGCCAATTATACACTGGATGCCATCGACACTGAGTTATTATTCAAGTCAGCCATGCCGACGAATGATACCCTACACTAACCGAATCCTAATTTTACAAGTGGAAAACTCATGCGCGTTCTGATTGTTTACGCTCATCCCAACCCCAGCAGCTTTAACCATGCCATGCTGGATTATTGTCGTAAAGGCTTGCTGGAAGGTGGTCATGAAGTACGAATCAAAGACTTATATGCTGAAGATTTCGACCCCGTATTACGCGCCACTGACTTAGCGGTACTGCAAACGGGCGTTATCCCCGAAAAAATCAGTCGCGAGCAACAAGATTTGTTATGGGCGGATGGCTTAGTCTTCATTTACCCCCTGTGGTGGTTTGACCGCCCCGCCATACTGAAGGGCTGGTTTGATCACGTATTAACCAATGGCACGGCCTTTGAATATTCACAGGAAGGGGTGAAAGGCTTGCTGAAACACCAACGCGCCCTCGTCCTGATCACAGCGGGTGGCACAGAAGATTATTTCCGCCAAACGGACGCGGAACACCTGATCTACCGCCCGGTCACGGACGGCACATTAGCCTTCTGTGGTATCAAAGATGTACGTCACAGCATTTACTACAATATACCCTCGCTAACCCCAGAGGCTCGCACGACTATTTTGGAAGATATTGCCAGGATGGGGCGTGATTTCGCGTGCTGAATTACCGGCTATTTGGAACATTAGACAGCAGCCCACCCTTGTTAGTGCTACACGGCTTATTGGGTTCGCTGGATAACTGGCAAACATTTGCCAAGGGACAAGCAGGCAAACGCACCGTATTGGCCGTTGACCTGCGCAATCACGGTGATTCACCCCATGTTGCAGGCATGTCTTATCGGCAAATGGTGGCAGATATTGTGGAAGTCTTAGACACACTGGCTATTCCGCACTGTGACTTAATCGGGCATTCCATGGGAGGCAAAGTAGCCATGGCACTAGCCCTGCAATACCCTGAGCGGATTCAGCGTTTACTGGTCGTCGATATTGCCCCCAAAATGTATCCGCCACGCCATCAAGCGTTGTTACAAGCCATGTCAGCCATGCCACTGGCAACCCTAACGAGCCGCAAACAAGCGGATGAATGGTTAAGCGCCACGGTTAAGCACCCTTTCGAGCGGGGTTTTCTGTTGAAAAATCTGGGGCGCAATGCAGAGGGAAGATTCTATTGGCAATGCAACCTGCCGGAAATTACGCAACATTATTTAAAAATTTCGGGTTTCCCAACACCCGATGGCGTATTCCCTAAGCCTGCATTGTTTGTGCGTGGTGCTCAATCGGATTATGTGCAAGACACCGATATTGAAGGTATCCAGCAAATATTCCCGCTGGCTACATTAACCACCATTGCAGCAGCGGGGCATCTGCCACATGTGCAGACACCCGCTGAGTTCAGTGATGCCGTGAATGCCTTTCTGGACTAGACCAGCAAACGGCGATAGGTATTCACGCGGTTAGACCACCCAGCCAACCAGCGACGCTCGTTATTTGCAGGTGGTGAGTTACGCACCCGGCGTTCCAATACCCGCATTGCTGCATCCG
The DNA here is from genome assembly GCA_029972225.1 of Candidatus Thiothrix putei. Lineage (NCBI taxonomy): Bacteria > Pseudomonadati > Pseudomonadota > Gammaproteobacteria > Thiotrichales > Thiotrichaceae > Thiothrix > Candidatus Thiothrix putei. The sequence goes on along the minus strand of CP124756.1, from coordinate 905,726 downwards.
CAAACTCATGTAACGCCTGTTCACCGGGGCGTGAAGGGCGCATATCTTCCAAAACCTGCAACAGCCCCCAGTTTTGACCGTTATAACCACCACTGCGGCTCAACCCTTCACCTTTGAAGTTAGTGTAGTCGATCAGTGCATACCAACCACCCGGCGTATTCGCCACTGCATTCAAGTTATTGACCACGTGCGGGCGAAGCTGATCCGGGGTATTGTTGACTAGTTTGGGCATTGCACGGCGAGTGCGATCCACAATGAATTGCACTTGTAATAAACGGGTCTGGTAAAGAAAATGTTGTAGCTCTTGCACTTGTGGCGTGTTTTTAGCCTGCATCAACTCCCCTTTGCTACGCCAAGGTGAACCTTCACGCGGCAACCAAGCGGGCACTTGTACGCCACGCGACTGCATATAACTTAACAACTCAGGAAAAGTGCTGCCGAAACGGGCATTACGCCCCGCCGGATACCAAGTGAAATGCCCGATCCCCATGGAGGCGAAATCTTCACCATCATTCCAATGCACGAGCTTACTAATATCCCCGCCACCTTCATTTTTAAAAATCTGGTCGCCAATCACCTGCAACTCAACCGAAGACAATTCCGGCATGTCATTGCCCGTGTATTGGCGAGGACGCTGAAGATTTTGAGAACTATAATACGAGGTACTTTGTGCTGCCGGATTATTCATGGTGAAGGTATTTTGTGTAAATCCTACTCCATTCCCCTGCGACATTGCGCCATTACCAGAACTTCTGATCGCCTGAGAACTAGGGCTACACGCAGACAAGCCAATGCTGGCAATAGCTGCCAACGCCATAACGGCTTTTGCTTTCATCAATTAATCCCTCTTATTTTTATTTATTTAATGGGACTATAATGTAATTTCACTCGTCGTGTCAGATTACCCGACGAGCGCTAACCAAGGGTATTAAACGTTCGGGTAACGGTAGGTATTGATCCGATTTGACCAACCCGCCAACCAACGTGCTTCATTACGCGCAGGCGGTGAATTACGCACACGACGCGCTAACACACGATTAGCAGCATCTGCAAACAAGTGCAATGACTGCTGCCCCGGCTGGCTAGGCTGCATGTCTTCCAATACTTGCAACAGCCCCCAGTTCTGGCCTTTATAACCACCGGAAGTATTCAACCCTTCGCCTTTAAAGTTAACGTAATCCACCAGCACGTACCAACCACCGGGGGTATTGGCAATGGCATTCAAGTTTTGGGCAACGCGAGCACGCGAATATGCAGGCGCAGCATCCACCAACTTAGGCATGGCACGACGCGTGCGTTCCACAATATAAGCAGCTTGCAATAAGCGAGTCTGGTACAACAAGTCTTGTAACTCACGTACTTGCCCGGTGTGCTTAGCCTGCATCAACTCAGCCTTGGTACGCCACGGTGCACCTTGGTAACGGGCTTGCTGTACCCATACGGGTAACTGCACCCCATTCGACTGCAAATGCCCAAGCAAGTCCGGGAACGTATTGCCAAAACGCGCAGCACGACCAGCAGGATACCAGGTAAAATGCCCTAGCCCCATCGAGGCAAAGTTCTCCCCATCATTCCAATGCACTAACTTATCAGGATCACCACCGCTTTCATTTTTAAAAATACGATCCGCAATCAACAGTAACTCGTTACTGGACAATCGTGGCATTCCTGACTCAGAAACCTCATTAACCGCAGCATAAGTCTGACGTTGAGTTGCCGCTTGTTTGCGACCACCTTGTGAACCTTGAGCTTTTTGGATCTTGGTATTTTTTTTAGCTACAGTGGATTTATTATACCCAAACAGTAAATCATCACTGTCATCCTCTTTAGCCGTATGGATAGTTTGGCTGCACCCTGACGTGCCAATAGCAACCGCCAGTGCAAAAAGTGTTCCCCACGCTCGAATGCGCATGTCCTAAGCCCCTCGTGTAAACAGCATCTTAATTTTGAATAATTAACGCTATTAATAGACTAGAGTAACTTTACCCATCCTTAATCAGTTATTTTTATCATTTTAGGGCATAAAAAACCCGCACAATGGCGGGTTTCTCAACAAAAATACGTCAGGCCGTAAAAGGCATTACTTGAGGAAAATTTGCCGGTAGGAAACATACATGCTCGCAAACATCCACGGCACTACCACCAGCAACCCTAGTAACAACGGAATCATTCCCAAAATCAGCAACAACACCATTAGCAACGAATACACAATCAAAGCCAACGGGTTACGCAAACACGCCTTAAAACTCATGCTCAACGCCTGAAACACCGGAACATTATTCAACGCCACCAGTTGCGTCGCAAACCAGAACAACATCATCACCAACAGCAACAAAATCACCCCAACCGCGATCAAGCCCGTGTTAACACCGCTCAGTAAATCTTCAGGTCTGCGCATCTCACTCTGCACGAGATCCATATTCATGCCGACAAATGCGCCGCCAATAATAATCCCGAACAGAATAACAATCCCCAGCGTCAATGCGCCCAAACCTAACAAGGGCACAAGGTTTTCTTTAAAACCTGCAAACAAATGCTCGAAGCGCAAAGTATCACCCGCAGCAATCGCTCTAGCGCCCATCAAAATACCACCCGTCAATACCGGCCCAATCAGACTGGAAACAATATCGCCCACCACCGGCACAATACCCAGCACAAACTGAATCACAAACAGTACCAGCGTGATCAGCACCCAGACGACGAGGTTACTTTTCACCAATGCCCAACTATCAGCAAGCCAGCTCAGGCCAGCACCCGCTGACAGCGCACGCGGCTCAGCCAGTAACGTCAGATTACCGACATTTATCGGCGGGGGCGTCACATCTGACTGCGGCGGTTGGTAGGGATTCTTATCATTCATAAGGAATAACTCCTGATTTTTTATAATGAAAATGGACTCACGGTATACCTCTACTCAATGACTTTGGGCACGAGGTACAGCCCATTTTCCACTTCCGGCGCAATCGCTTGGTATTTTTCCCGATGATTGGTTTCCGTCACCACATCCTCACGCAAACGCTGCATCATATCCAGCGGATGCGCCATTGGCTCGACACCCGTGGTATCCACCGCGCTCAATTGATCCACCAAACTCAGGATGTTGGACAAGTTTTGCGTATACGCTTCCAGCCGCTCATCCGGCACTGCCAGACGTGCCAAACGTGCCACTTTTTTCACTTCAGCTTCCGAAATTGCCATGCTCAGCCCTCCAGCTTCTGCTTCAGAATATCGTTCAAGGTATTGGGGTTGGCTTTGCCTTTAGAAGCCCGCATCGCTTGCCCCACAAAGAAGCCGAACAGCTTGTCTTTACCGCTGCGGTATTCCGCCACCTGCCCTGGATTGTTCGCAATGATTTCATCAATCACCGCTTCAATCGCACTGGTATCCGTGATTTGCTTCAAGCCTTTTTTGTCGATGATCGCATCGGCAGAGCCTTCGCCGTTCCACATTGCCGCGAACACATCGCGGGCAATTTTGTTGGACACGGTATTGTCTTGAATGCGCTTGAGCAATTCGACCAGTGCCGCACTGCTCACTGGAATGGCAGCAATCTCCATCTCGTTGTCTGCCAAGGTTTTGCTGACTTCACCGTTCACCCAGTTCGCCGCGAGTTTCGCATCCCCGCAACCTTGCGCGGCCGCTTCAAAATAATCCGCCACTTCACGGCTAAGCGTCAGCAGGCTGGCATCGTAAGCGGTCAAGCCGAACTCACTCATGAAACGCTGCTTTTTCGCATCCGGCAATTCCGGCATCGTAGCGCGTACCGCTTCAATATCCGCAGGCGTAATTTCCACCGGCAGCAAGTCAGGGTCGGGGAAGTAACGGTAGTCGTTAGCGTCTTCCTTGCTGCGCATCGAACGGGTTTCGTCCTTGTCAGGGTCGTACAAGCGCGTTTCCTGCACCACTTTGCCACCGGATTCGATAATGTCGATTTGGCGTTCCACTTCGTGATTGATGGCGCGTTCAATGAACTTAAACGAGTTCAAGTTCTTGATTTCGGCACGTGTGCCAAACTCTGCACCGGGGCGACGTACCGACACGTTGGCATCGCAGCGGAACGAGCCTTCCTGCATATTGCCATCACCCACGCCGAGGTAGCGCACCAATGCGTGCAACTTTTTCATGTACGCCACCGCTTCTTTGGCGTTGCGCATATCCGGCTCGGAGACGATTTCCAGCAACGGCGTACCCGCACGGTTCAAGTCAATCCCGGTTTGCCCTTGGAAATCTTCGTGCAGCGATTTGCCCGCATCTTCTTCCAGATGGGCGCGGGTAATGCCAATCCGCTTGGTGTCGCCGTTTTCCAATTGAATGTCCATGTGACCATTAGCAACTATCGGCAGCTCATACTGGCTAATCTGATAGCCTTTGGGCGAATCGGGGTAGAAGTAATTTTTACGCGCAAAAATCGAACGTGGTGCAATCTCGGCATCAATCGCCAAGCCTAAGCGAATCGCCAATTCCACGGCTTTTTTGTTGAGCACGGGCAAAACACCTGGCATCCCCAAATCGACCAGATTGGCCTGCGTGTTCGGCTCTGCGCCATAAGCGGTCGATGAACCCGAAAATATCTTTGAATTGGTGGCAAGCTGGGCGTGAATTTCCAGACCAATAACGGTTTCCCATTCCATGCGCTGTCCTCCTTACGCGAACTGGGCTGGCACTTGCGTGTGCCAGTCCGTCCATTGTTGGTACTGATGCGCAATGTTCAACATCCGCGCTTCCTCAAAATAATTGCCGACCAATTGCATCCCGACGGGTAAACCGTCCGCCGCAAAGCCGATGGGGAAGGTCATCCCCGGCAACCCTGCCAAACTGACCGGAATGGTGTACAAATCTTCGAGGTACATCGCAATCGGGTCATCTTTTTTCGCGCCGATACCGAAGGCGGTGGTCGGGCAAGAAGGCCCCATGATCACATCCACATCCTTGAATGCGGCTTCAAAATCCTGTTTGATCAGCCGACGAACCTGCTGGGCTTTCAGATAATAGGCATCGTAATACCCTGCGGAAAGTGCGTAAGTGCCGATCATAATGCGGCGTTTTACCTCATCGCCGAAACCTTCCCAGCGGCTGCGCTCGTACAAATCCATCAAATCTTTCGGATTCTCGCAACGATGCCCGAAACGTACCCCATCAAAACGCGACAGATTCGAGGAACATTCCGCCGGAGCAACCACGTAATACACGGGTACGGCAAGGTGGCTATTCGGCAAGGTCACTTCCTTGATGATCGCGCCCTTGGCTTGGAATTCTTTAATGGCACGGTCAATCACTGCACCGACTTGCACATCCAGCCCTTCGGCGAAGAATTCTTTCGGCAATCCAATCCGCAAACCTTCCAGCGAACCATTGAGGTTGGCAGTGTAATCCGGCACAGGCAAATCGACGCTGGTGGAATCGCGGCTATCCAAGCCCGCAATAACATTCATCGTAATCGCGCAATCTTCCGCCGACGGCGCCATCGGCCCACACTGGTCAAGGCTGGACGCAAACGCAATCATGCCGTAGCGCGAAATCCGCCCGTAAGTCGGTTTAATCCCGGTGATATTGCAGAATGAAGCGGGTTGGCGAATCGAACCACCCGTATCCGTTCCCAACGTCATCGGCGCAAGCCGTGCTGCAATCGTTGCTGCACCGCCACCAGAGCTACCACCGGGTACTTTGGTGGTATCCCACGGGTTACGCACATTCCCAAACGCCGAGGTTTCGTTGGAAGACCCCATCGCGAACTCATCCATATTGTTCTTGCCGAGCAATACGCCGCCTGCCGCCTTAAGCTTTTCCGCGACGTGCGCGTCATACGGTGAAATGAAATTCGACAGCATATTGGAGGCGCAGGTAGTCCGCACGCCTTCCGAGCAGAACAAATCTTTGAGCGCATACGGTACACCCGCCATTGCCCCCGTCAACTCGCCCTTGCGGATGCGATTGTCGATGTCCACGGCTTGCGCTGTCGCAGACTCGCGGGTGACGGTAATGTAGGCGTTTAATTCAGGGTTGAAGCGTTCGATGCGATCAAGATACGCATCGGTCGCTTCCATGACAGAAAATTTGCCCGTATGCACCCCGTCGTGAATGCCCTTCAAGGACAGGGTATGGATGGAATCAGCCTGCGACATGGTTTCTCCGTTATTGCCGGGGTAATCTATGAACGACTTACTATAGTCAAGCCGCTTGCCGCTGGCAACCTGAACCCCCACGTCAGATAGGCGCGTTACCGCGAATGATGTAATTACCGCTGAAACTGGTATTGCCGGGGTGCATCAAAATATTGCCCAACATCAAGTTGATGTCATTGCTTGGACCGGTATACAGCGTTGCACCATCCAGATTGAAATCAGTGGAATAATAACCAGGCAGCCTAAATGCGGCATTGACTTTAGTATTTTCTGGGGCAACTAATACTGCACCCAATAACACATTACTGTCACTACCCGGCCCATTGGCAATAACGGTATTGCTATTGTTAGCATCACCCGTCCACATCAAAGCAGTGTCACCACTTTCTAAACGCGCTCTAGAGCCGCCATACACTGGGGTGGAAGGCAACGTAAAATCGACCATAGTGGGGCTGCGACTCAGTGTTAACGGTGCTGTCGTCATAATCGCCAAATGATTACGGTGACGCACCATAACGTAATAAGGAGCATCTTCAATCACATTCCAAACGGATAACACATTTGTACCCGTCTTAGCATCCACAATATCGCCATCACGCTGTAAAAGTCCAGCCGCTACTCCGATACGTTTACTGGGGTCAGAAGCATCGCGTACTTCCACCAATACCCAATCGACTGGCGCATTGCCACCCTCAGCAGCCAGCACCGCAGCACTAGCCGTTTCCTTACCCTTATAATCGAATGGTGACACCATGTCAGAAGAAGACGCATAACCGAAAGCCGTTTTCAACTCACCATAGGGCTGCAAAACGGGCAGTATTCCCAGACGGTGCAAATCACCACGCATCACCTTGCTCGACGCACTGTAAGCACCTTGCAAAAAGACACGCAAATTCAGATTAACGAAGGGCAGATCATCCACATCCGTCACCTGTATCGTTAGCGTTTGGCTTGCACTTAGCCCCCCCACATCCGTAGCACTAACCACCACCACATAACTGTTATCACGATTACTGTCTTTAGGATTTTCGTAATCAGGCGCAGTCACGAAATCCAAGACTCCCGTTGCAGAATTGATACTAAATAGCGCTGCATCTGCGCCACCACTGATGCTGTAAATCAGGCTTTCGGCATTAGGGTCAATCGCCGTCACCACGCCTGCCTCTTTTTTATTTTCTGGTGTTGACACGTTTACAGCAGCGACACCTGAATAACTGTTGATCTCTGGCGCTAAATTCTCAAACACATCTGACACCCTGATATTCATCGTCTGGGAAACGCTATAAAAACCATCGTTAGCTGTCACAATAACAACGTAAATATTATCTTTATTCTCATCCAGTGGTTTCTCATAATCCGGTGCCACCATAAAGCTCAAGATACCGCTATTGCTGATCTGGAACAAAGCAGCATCTTCTCCACCACTAATGCTATAGGCAATAGGGTCTCCATCTGCATCTTCTGCTGTTATTGTGGCAGCAACTTGCAGATTTTCTAACATGCTCAAAGTAGTACCAGGTTCCCCTGCCTCGCTAACGATTTTCGGAGGTGAATTCTCAAGCACATTTGTTACGGTAACAAACAGCAGTTGCGTGGTTTCGTTCACACCATCGGTAGCAATCACGGTCAGAATATATAAATTATCCTGATTGGAATCCTTAGGATCTTCATAATCGGGAGGCTTGATGAACGCCAATTTACCACTATTGGTATTGATCTGAAATAAGTGCTCATCGACCTCCGTTCCAAGACGATAAGTAACAGCATCACCATCGGCATCTTCCGCAGTAATCGTAGTCACTGCCTGAGAGTTTTCTGGCGTACTGATATTCGCACTTGCCGCCCCCCCATAACTCGTAATCATTGGTGCACTATTAACCGGTTTATCAATAGGGTATAGCATCAACGCAGCAGTATCATCTTCATACGGGTGGCTGCTGCGATTAAACGGTGTTGAATCAGGGTCTTGATTAAACGCAAAGTGAATTTCACCATCGAGCCGATAATTGCTGGCAGTACCTACACGAGCACGTATTTTAAGTGTCTTGGACGCATTGGCAGGAATCACATCGGCATCCCAAATACCTGTTGCTGGATTATAACTTCCCGCCGAATCATCACCCACCCAAACAAGGCCAGCAGGCCATACCAACCCCACCTGCACCAAACTCGTCGCATTTGCCGAAGTATTCTCAACTGTATAACTGATTTCCACTTCACTGTTCCAAGCAGGAGCAACCTGATTTGTGGATATGTTTAACGAAAGATCCACTGGCTGTGATTTCGTACTACTTAACCATTTGAAAAAAGCTCCTGAGTCATAGGCCGGATCACCCGCATCCGCCAAAGCCAACTTAACGTGGTAAGTCTGACCCGGTATTAACCCCTCTAAGGAGGCTGTCATTGGGCGGGTATAGCCATCTAATTGTGTCGCAGCACTGCTATTCCCATTGTTCACAAAGTAAGTAGCATTATTCAAATTACAAGCGGCACCGTCAGCATTTATGCCAGGACTGCCTGCATTCACATTATTCACCGCAATGGCATCGCCAGTACCCGGCACAAATGCTGCATTTCTAACCCCATTCAACCCCGGCCCTGACACAAACAGGCCAAATGCGTCATTGAAACTGCTACACACATATTCAGGATATTCATCTGAGCCAAATGCGAAGACAAAGTTAACACGATCCCCTTGAGGGTTAATGTCAAACTCCATAAGAACAGGGTCATATTTGGCTTTAGCACTGATTCTGCTCAAATCAGGGTCAAGATACTGCCCTTTGGTATTGTGAGAATACGCTGAGCCACTGTTAGGCGCTTGGATACTCCCTAAATTACCTGTGTTCAGAAAAACACCAGTGTCAGTTCCCCACACCGAGCCACCCTGCGTAAACACACCGTATTGTTGCGTGACACCGCGTGTGATGGATAAATTACTAACTGACAAGCCCGGCCCATCCAAGATTGCCGCCATATCTGAAGGACTTGCATTCGGGTTATACGCTGGAGCAGCCTGAACTACCGTGATATTACACAGAGTAATCAACAAGATGCTCAATGACTTCAGTCTATTGCCCCACAGTTTTTTCATCACCAGTCCCAGCATTGTTATCTTTATTTTTTGATCAACTTACGTTTGATACGTAGCTTATGTGAGCAATTATACATAATAAGTAAAATCAATTCTATCATTTGCTATCCGCCCATCTGAATCTACCGTTCACGCCTTCACGCACCTGTTGACCAGTCCCATAATGTTGACAGTTTTCTGACCCAAATAACCATAACAATAATCCAGGGTGTCAATATGCAACCACGTCGTTTAGCGACTACTATTCTCATGAGCACGCTCACCAGCGTTAATGCGCCGTCATTTGCGGACACGCCTATCTGGGAATCTTGGGCGCAACCACAGACACAACGGGGGGAGTTTGCGCCTAGTCGCACGGGTTTTATGCAACCACGTATACAATTAGCAACGTATTCTGCACCCGCCATCGCTAACAGCAACAGCCCCGTTCAAGCAGGCTTGCGTGACTTAGCCAACTCGCTGAGAAACAAAAAACGTTGGGAACGCCAAGCACCTTTAGGCGCTAATATTGCCAATAAAACATTGCAAGATACCATTGAACAACTCCTATATTGGCAAGGCGACTTATCTCCCAACTCCCTCCGACAACGCTTTGATCTCATCCCTATTGCCTCACAGAAACACCCACAGGCAGGTGACTTCACCGGCTACTACACACCTTCTTTGGTGGGAAGCCGCACACGTACCGAACGTTTTACTATACCGGTTTACCGTATGCCCAAAGGCAAAGCCAGTCAGTTAAGCCACGCCCAGATTGCACAAGGAGCATTGGCGTCAAAAAATCTAGAGGTCGCCTGGGTAGATGACCCTTATCTGTTATACATTGCACAAGTGCAAGGTTCAGCGCAGATCCATTTTACTGATGGCACAGTCAGCACTTTGGACTATGCCGGTAATAATGGTAAAGCATTCCAGCCTGTTTCCGATTACTTGAAAGCCAAAGGATACAATGTTGGCCGCCTCACACATGATAATATTGGACGCTGGTTAAATGAGCGCCCCGCCATCATGCGCGAAGCGCTGTTACACAATCCGCGTTACATCTTTTTTCGCGAAACAAAAGGCTTACCTAAAACGGCATCAGGTGCATCAGTAGTCCCTTGGCATACCATTGCTGTGGATAGCCGCTATATCCCACATGGATCGGTATTACTGGCAGAACTGCCGCGTGTTAATGCACAAGGTCAACGCACTGGGGAAACCGAATGGCGTCTACTCTTCGCGCAAGACCATGGACGTGCTATTCAAGGCAATGGACGTTTCGACGTATACACAGGTATCGGTGATCATGCTGAATCAGCCACTTACTCGGTATCAGGTTCTCATCGTACTTTCTTACTGGTAAGTAAGTCTGGCTAAGACTAACACTTAACGGGACGGGCAATACGTGACAAGTGCAGTAAAATCATGCAAGATGAAAAATATTTATTGTTTCGGCATGGGTTATTTATCTTTTCGCCATAGACTATAATTTTTTTCAAGGGGTTGAACTGCACAGGCAATTTTGACATCCAAAGCTATACTAAACAGAATAAATTATCGATTTAGACACAGGGTTTTTGCTTATGTTGGGTTATATTGACTGGATTATCATTTTGGTTGCACTCTTAGCTGCCATCGGTGCAGTGTTACTGCTATTGCCACAAACCACCAGCCAGGAAACCCAAGAGCTGCGGGTTATCCGTCTACAGGCCGAAGCAGATCGCAAGCGGGTAGCAGATGTACTAGAAATTACGCAACATGGTGCACAAGATGCCGATTCACTGTTAAGCAAGCTCAAATCCCAAGTAGAACAGACGACACGTAGCTACGAAGCCAGCCAAGCACGCGCCGAACAGGCCGAACGTATCATCGAACGGGTAACTACCGCAGAACAGGAAATCCGTGATATATCCAGCCAACTGGGTGATCGTTTACAACACCTGCAAACCTATTGGGACGAACAACTCGGTGACTCGGTGGAAAGCGTCAAACGCATCCGCAGCAAGTTACACGAAGGTCTCACCCAAGTGGATGACAGCCTGACCCGCTTGCGTGAACAAGAAAAAATGGCGCAAGGTTTTACCCGCCGTCTAATCGAACATCACCACGAACAAGCACACAACCAGCAGGAAAATGCCCGCCTTTCCGCCGAAGTTCACAACCGTTTGGAAACCATGCTCAAAGAATCCAGTCACTTACTGGAACAAATGCAACGCTACCAACAAGACGCTGATACTGTGTTCTTGAAATTCAACACCGAAATGGAAGGCTTGGAATCGCAAGCCAGTGAACACTTCAGCACCTTGTTCCAAACCACTGACTTGGCACGCCACGAGCTAACCTCTGGTATGGAAGAAAGCCGTAAGCACCTTGAAACCATGCGCCGCCGCGAAGAGCAAAGCAACGACCTAAGCCGCCGCATTCATCAGCAATTTGAGCAAATCGACCACATTCGCGTGGAACGTATTGCCAAAACGCTGGATCTGACCGAACAGATGTCGACCGATTTACACAAAGGCATGGAAAATGCCCGTGACCTGTTGTTCTCGCTGGAAGTTGCCGTACAACACGTAACGGCTAGTTTGGAAAGCAAACAACCCACGACCGATGCACCAGCCCCCCAACACGAAGACGAATCCAACCTAATCAAACTGGTACAAGAGCCGCTGGATGCCTCCAATACCGACGAAGCCAATGACATCACCGCTCCCATTCAAGAAGCCGAAGTCACCAAACTGGCTGAAATTGGCAACCTGAAACCAATCAAAACCGGAGAAGAAGAACCAACGCCGCATAACCTGTTGGCTCTGCGGGCGTACCGCTAAACTGGGTTTGCTAATTCTCTTCATGCAATTGTAATTCCCACATCCGCTGGTACTGCCCATGCAGTGCCAGCAACTCCGCGTGAGTCCCCTGCTCCACCACCTGCCCTTTATCCAGCACCAGAATCCGATCCGCATCCACAATTGTTGAAAGCCGGTGCGCAATCATCAACGTGGTATGCCGCCCCGCCACTTCATGCAAAGTTTGCTGAATTGCCTGCTCCGTTGCACTGTCCAACGAAGACGTCGCTTCATCGAAAATCAGAATCGGTGGCTGTTTCAGAATCGCCCGCGCAATCGCCACGCGTTGCTTTTCCCCGCCGGATAATTTCAAACCACGCTCACCGACCACCGTTTCCCAGCCATCCGGCAAACTCTCAATGAAAGTGCGGATGTGCGCCATGTCAGCGGCGCGTTCAATCTCTGCCTGCGTCGCTTGTGGGTTGCCGTATTGCAGGTTGTAACGAATCGTATCGTTAAACAGCACGGTATCTTGCGGCACAATTCCAATCGCTTTGCGCAAACTGGCTTGCGAAACCTGCGCAATATCCTGCCCGTCAATCAGCACGCGCCCACCCGTCACGTCGTAAAAACGGTAAATCAAGCGTGATAAAGTGGATTTCCCCGCGCCGCTATGCCCGACCACCGCAAGTTTTGTTCCCGCAGGCACGCTAAAACTTACCCCGCGCAAAATTTGGCGTTCCGCCTGATAACCGAAATCGACTTGCTCAAAACGGATTTCACCCAGCGTCACCTGCAATGCGCTCGCGTTTGGCACATCACGCACCTCCTGCGGGGTTTCCAGCAAGCGAAATACCATGTCCATATCCGCCAGCGTGTATTTTACTTGCCGATACACAATCCCCAGCGACCCCAACGGTAAAAACAATTGCAGCATAAACGCATTCACCATCACCAGATCGCCAATGCTCATCGTGCCGTTGACCACGCTATTCGCCGCCAAAAACATAATGATCGTGACGCCAATCGCAATAATCGAAGACTGCCCGAAATTCAACAATGACATCGAGGTTTGGCTTTTCACCGCCACATCTTCCCATTGCGCCAGCGTGTGGTCGTAGCGGCTCATTTCCAATTTTTCATTATTAAAATACTTAACCGTTTCGTAATTGATCAAACTGTCCACCGCTTGATTGCTGGATTGCGAATCCAAACGGTTCATTTCATGGCGATGATCCATGCGCCACTCGGTAATTTTGATGGTAAAAATCACGTACACCGCCACGGTTGCAAACGTCACCAAGGCAAAGGCAGGCGCGTAATTCCCCAGCAAAATCACCGCCACCAAGGTAAATTCCACCGCAATCGGAATAATGCTAAACACCATGAAATTCATTAAGGTACTGACCGACGCCGTGCCACGTTCCAAATCGCGGCTGATCGCGCCGGTTTTGCGTTCCAGATGAAAGCGCAACGACAAATTGTGCAAATGCTCCAACACCCGCACCGACATTTTACGCATCGCGTGGTAACGCACTCGCGCAAACACCGTATCGCGCAATTCATTGAACAGCGCACTCGCCAACCGCAACACCCCATACCCCAGCAGCAATATCACCGGCAATACCAACACCTGCTCCGGCTTACCTTGCAAGCTGTCCACAATATCCTTGAGGAACAGCGGCACACCCACATTCGCCACTTTCGAGGCAATCAGACAGGCAAGCGCAAACAACGCCCGCCCTCGGTATTCCCACAGAAAGGGCAATACCGATTTCAAGTTGTGCCAGTCACGGCGGTTTTTATCAGGGCGTTCAGTACGATTAGGCATCATGAGGCATCGGTATCCGGTTACACGTTGGCGCGAATGATAGCGTGAAATTACACAACAAGTGTGTGATTTCACACGGATTTATAAGCAAATAACCACATAATAACATTGTAAATCAAATGCTTATTAACTGGTACGCTAATTGCTATACCTCTATATAAGTAACAGATTTTGAAAGGTTTAACCATGCAACCCAGCCTAGCCCGCCTGACACTACTCAGCTCTTTGCTAATTTTGAGCACTACTCCATTTGCCGCTGATACCTTGACGGTTGACATCAAGGCCAAGAAACAGGCTCCCTCCCCCAACGCCATCACCCCGCTGTCAGCCGAACGCAGCGCGGTATTGCCCGCCGATGGCGGCGATTTCCTCAAGCAATTGAATGGCGTATCGGGCAGTCGCTTTGGCGGGCGCGGCATCGAACCCATCATTCGCGGGCAATCCCAAACCCAGCTCAACGTATTGCTGGACGGCGCTTACGTGCATGGCGGTTGCCCCAATCGCATGGATCCGCCCGCGAGTTGGGCAGCCATGGAAACTTATGAAAAAGTGACAGTAGAAAAAGGCGTGCAAACCCTGCAACACGGCTCCGGCGGCAGTGGCGGCACGGTGCTATTCGAGCGCGATACCCGCAGCATCCTTGACCCTGAAGACGGTTGGAGTGGCAAAGCCTCCGCCACCACCATGAGCAATGGCGTGAAACACGATGTCTCCGCCGATGTCACCAAAGCTTTCCAACAAGGCTATGCGCGTGTTTTCACACAGGATAGAGAAGCTGACAATTACGAAGACGGCGATGGCAAGGAAGTACGCTCCTCTTATCAGCACAAACAAGCCGGTGTCGTGTTGGGTCTTACCCCAACCGAAGACCGTTTGCTCGAATACAGTTACGAAAATAACGATTTTTCTGACGCGCTTTACCCCGGCGCGAGCATGGATAGCCCCGAAGAATCCGGCTCTATCCAACGCCTCAAGTACAAAGACAAGCTGGACGGCAAAATCAATACCATTGAAGCCGACGTATACAGCAGCAATATTGACCATTTGATGGACAATTACAGCCTGCGCCCCCAGACCGGCACAAAAATGGCTGTTCCCACCACATCGGATACCGTGGGCGGCAAACTGGCACTCACCTCCAGCATTGGCGATACCGATGTCACTTACGGGCTGAACGTGCAAAACCGTGAACGCAATGCTGAAAATAAAAACATCAGCGCCGGTGGCATCATCACGGGTTTAATGTGGCCAGAAGCCAGCACCGACCAAACCGGCATTTTCGCCGAAGCCACGCGCAAATTCGCCAGCGGCGATAAATTGAAGTACGGGGTGCGCGTTGACCGAGTGGACGCTGCCGCCGCCAAAGCAGGCGTAGTCGCAGGCGGGCGCACTGCCAACCAAAACTACACCGCCGTTTATGGCTATGGCGCAACCGACAAAACAGAAACCAATGTCAGCGGCTTATTGCGCTACGACAAAGCCCTCAATGAAACCACCACCGCGTTTGCGGGCGTCAGCCGCACCGTGCGCACCGCCGATGAAACCGAACGCTTCATCAACAAATGGGGCATGACCGCACCGGATCGCTGGGTCGGCAACCCCAATATCAACCCCGAAAAACACACCCAACTTGACCTCGGCGTCAGCCAGCAACAAGGCAAAGTGCGCTGGACAGGCACAGTCTTCGCCGATAAAGTAGACGATTACATCCTACGGGACAAAGTAGCCACGGGCGCACAAACCGGTGCACAAATCTACCGCAACGTCGATGCTGAAATCCTCGGTGCAGAACTTGGTGCAGAAACCAAATTAACCGACAAACTCCGCCTTGCCGCTGATGTGGCTTACGTCAAGCGCACCAACACCACCGATGATCGCCCGATTGCGCAAACCCCGCCCGTCAACGGTAAAGTACAATTGGACTACAATGCAGGCAAATGGAGCGGTGGCACACGGGTACGCTTTGCTGCTGGGCAAGACCGCATTGACACCAAAATGGTCGGTGCAACCGAAGTGGGCGAAAGTGCAGGTTACGGCGTGATTGACGCTTACGGACGTTATAGCCTAAACAAAACGACTAAAGTACGCTTCGGGGTAGATAACCTCCTCGACAAAACTTATGCTGAACACGTTAGCCGCCGCAACTTAGACTTAGGTGGCACGATTGAACGGGTGAACGAAGCCGGACGCAGTGCATGGCTGAAACTCGAAACTGAATTTTGATCTCGTACAGGAAAACACCATGAAACGTTTATTAAATGCTGCCATTCTCGGCCTGTTCATTTCCGTCACCGCAGCTTGCCAAGCGGAAAATAAAGCTGCTGAACAAAACACCAGTAAAACAGCCGCTGACAGCGTACAAGTGGAAAACGCCTTTGCTCGCGCCGTACCTCCGGGCCAGCCAAACAGTGCCTCATTCATGACGTTAGTCAACAGTTCTGATAGTGACCATAGCATCAAGTCGGCTGCCAGCCCAGTTGCTACTACAGTAGAATTGCATACTCACACCAATAACAACGGTGTGATGGAAATGCGTCAAGTACCGCAAATTGATGTACCAGCCAAAGGGCGTACCGAATTGAAACCAGGCGGCTTACATGTGATGTTGATCGGCTTGACAAAAGATCTGAAAGTGGGCGAAACAGCACAACTTACCCTAACCTTTGAAGATGGCAGTACTACAACTGTGGAGGCTCCCATTCAGGATGTAACCCCACCTAGCGGCAGTGGTCACATGGGCAGCATGAACCAACAAGCCCACTGATCTCCCCCAATATCGCTTAGCCTGTCTTTTCGCGGGGCGCTCTGTAACAGTGCGCCCCTATTTTTAGCGCTGAAACGCGTTAAACCACGCTTTTGGGCATAATAGGCTGCGCTGCTCCCGGAATCCGCCCAAAACCGGGTGTGAACAAAAGTGCGGTAAACCTCATGCCGCCTCAGCGGTGTTTCGCCAATAATGCTTCCATTGCTGGTTTCCCCGCATGACCCTCAACGCCAACATATCCGCCGCATTATCACTTTTCCACCATGCCCCCGATTTTTTTAAGCGTTGCTGGATGATGTAACGGTGTGCACTTTCTATTTCGCCCGACCCCACGGGCAATCCGAGGGATTTTGCTGTCGGGTAATCCAGTTGCTCAATGCGGTTGCTCAGGTAACGGTGACAAGCTCGTACTGGGGCGTTACTGTCTTCTACCGTTTCTGCTTCGAGGAAAGGTTTCAGTGTGTCGATGACCGCTTGAGCTTGACCATCCTGTAGGGCTTTTTTCTGTTTGGCAAACCATTTATCCTTGTCCTTGAGGCATGAACAGCTTGCGGATGCTGCTGATAGGTATTCACAAACATGATAAAAATCAATCAGGTAATGTCCTTGTGTGCCAAATTGTTCATCCACTTGACGGTTGATCCAGCTTGCCCCATCACCCACCGCATGGAGGAACGTGCTTTTTCCAAATCCAGCACGGCAGGCGGTGTCGAATAAGATTTTTCCAGCATCTTCTACCGTGCCACCGAATATTGCGCCAAACGTTGGCGTAGCACTGCCTTTGGCGTGGGCAAGACACAGGCGGGCTTCTTTCCAGCTTTCCTTTTTGCCTTTGCGCTTGTCGGGGGCTGTTTCGTCAATCTCGACGATGGGGATCATGCTGCCGTCCATTTCGGCAATGACATAGGCTTTTCCCAACGTGCTTGGATAGTCTTTTATCAACACTTGGGATTCATGGATGCGTTTGGCGTGACCTTCGGTGATGTGTCGGATGCTGCTGGATGCCAGCCGTATCCCGTAATGTTCTTCTAATTTATCAGGCACTTGAGCAAATGAACAGTCCGCCCCAAAGTCCGTCACCGCCCGTTGCAGCGGGAGCGAACAGCCTCGGCAAACAACCTCGGCACTCTGGCTAAAGGGGCGGACACGCTTGCCGGGAATCCGGTAGACCGGTTCGCTTATGTGGATTTTTCCGTAGGTCGTGTGCCAATGACAGTTTTTTTTCCACTCTTTACATACTTCCCAATGCCTTCTTCACAGGCTGGGGCTGTGCATTTTTCTACACGTTTGTTTGCCCATGCAGTGATCGCATCATTTCCCATTTGGCGCAGTTCTTCTATCACCCGCTGTTCGGCGTCTGCTGCTTTGATAATGTCATCACCGGCATTTTCAACCACCTCGATTAGCCCTTCCATCCGAGCTTTTAATGCGGGGTTGCGGTTCAAGGCTTCTAAAAGTTTTTGGTCGCGGGAGCTAACTGTCAACATGGGAAAGTCCTTTTTCTCTGGTTTTAGGGGATGCCATCTTAGTCTACAGGACACCGCACTTTTGTTCACACCCCCCAAAACCCACTAGCTTGCGTTTCCAGTAACCTTCCAACTTCGTCATGGTAATCGCCTTGCCAGTACGCGGCGCATGAACAAACTTATCTTCGCCTAGATAGATCCCCACATGACTAACCTTTTGCCCCCGTGTTTTAAAAAACACCAGATCACCGCGGGTGTGAACAAAAGTGCGGTAAACCTCATGCCGCCTCAGCGGTGTTTCGCCAATAATGCTTCCATTGCTGGTTTCCCCGCATGACCCTCAACGCCAACATATCCGCCGCATTATCACTTTTCCACCATGCCCCCGATTTTTTTAAGCGTTGCTGGATGATTGTAACGGTGTGCACTTTCTATTTCGCCCGACCCCACGGGCAATCCGAGGGATTTTGCTGTCGGGTAATCCAGTTGCTCAATGCGGTTGCTCAGGTAACGGTGACAAGCTCGTACTGGGGCGTTACTGTCTTCTACCGTTTCTGCTTCGAGGAAAGGTTTCAGTGTGTCGATGACCGCTTGAGCTTGACCATCCTGTAGGGCTTTTTTCTGTTTGGCAAACCATTTATCCTTGTCCTTGAGGCATGAACAGCTTGCGGATGCTGCTGATAGGTATTCACAAACATGATAAAAATCAATCAGGTAATGTCCTTGTGTGCCAAATTGTTCATCCACTTGACGGTTGATCCAGCTTGCCCCATCACCCACCGCATGGAGGAACGTGCTTTTTCCAAATCCAGCACGGCAGGCGGTGTCGAATAAGATTTTTCCAGCATCTTCTACCGTGCCACCGAATATTGCGCCAAACGTTGGCGTAGCACTGCCTTTGGCGTGGGCAAGACACAGGCGGGCTTCTTTCCAGCTTTCCTTTTTGCCTTTGCGCTTGTCGGGGGCTGTTTCGTCAATCTCGACGATGGGGATCATGCTGCCGTCCATTTCGGCAATGACATAGGCTTTTCCCAACGTGCTTGGATAGTCTTTTATCAACACTTGGGATTCATGGATGCGTTTGGCGTGACCTTCGGTGATGTGTCGGATGCTGCTGGATGCCAGCCGTATCCCGTAATGTTCTTCTAATTTATCAGGCACTTGAGCAAATGAACAGTCCGCCCCAAAGTCCGTCACCGCCCGTTGCAGCGGGAGCGAACAGCCTCGGCAAACAACCTCGGCACTCTGGCTAAAGGGGCGGACACGCTTGCCGGGAATCCGGTAGACCGGTTCGCTTATGTGGATTTTTCCGTAGGTCGTGTGCCAATGACAGTTTTTTTTCCACTCTTTACATACTTCCCAATGCCTTCTTCACAGGCTGGGGCTGTGCATTTTTCTACACGTTTGTTTGCCCATGCAGTGATCGCATCATTTCCCATTTGGCGCAGTTCTTCTATCACCCGCTGTTCGGCGTCTGCTGCTTTGATAATGTCATCACCGGCATTTTCAACCACCTCGATTAGCCCTTCCATCCGAGCTTTTAATGCGGGGTTGCGGTTCAAGGCTTCTAAAAGTTTTTGGTCGCGGGAGCTAACTGTCAACATGGGAAAGTCCTTTTTCTCTGGTTTTAGGGGATGCCATCTTAGTCTACAGGACACCGCACTTTTGTTCACACCCGATCACCGCGCCCAGCTTGTTCACGTGGAATTTTCATGGCTACCTCGTACTGAGCCGCAGCAGTGCGTGGAATGTTGACACTTGCGCCCTTGCCAAAGGAATACTGGGTCAAACCGCTACAATCAAAACCTTTCAGGGGAGAATTCCCGCCCCAGCAATAACCTTTACCGCATTGCTTAAGGGCACACAAGGCTACTTTATCGAGCGATGGCGTCGCTGAACTCGGTTTGGGTTTGCGGGTAGCCACACGCTGCGGTTTAACAGCGACCGTGTGCGGGGTTCGCACTGCCTGAGTAGCCTGAGGTTTTGGAGATTTGTCGGGTTGGATGCTTGGTATCGAGCTAACGTCTGCCACCTGCGGGTTCAGGCTACAACCCGCCATGGTTAATACGGCTGAACCCAATAAGGCATATTTTACCGCTAACTGGTTATGACTCCACATACACTACTCCTTCGCAAACACTCATCACCCTAAAGGTTTTGGCACAGCGAACAGCAATATACCGAACATTCCCGACTGGAGGCTTGAAATAGACGCTAGTCTGCGCTTGGGAATACTCTCATTAAGCCAGTAATTGTTTTTTCAAACGGTAGTTAAGAGCATCACGGCTAATTCCCAATAACCGAGCGGCATGGGTCTTGTTATTTTGAGTGCGTTCCAAGGCTTGGCTCAGCAAATCACGCTCCAGCGCCTCTAGATTCACACCCGTTTCAGGCAAACTGAACGGCTTGCTAGTAGTTGCAGCACTGCCAGAGCGAACCTCCAACGGCAAATTGCTCAACGCAATTTCACGCCCTGCCAACAAAATACTTAAGCGTTCGCACAGATTACGCAACTCCCTAACATTGCCAAGCCAAGTATGCCGTTGTAATTGTAGCCGAGCTTCTTTGTTGAGAGTCGCTACTGGCAACTTGTGTTGCGCCGCAAATTTTTGCAAAAAATGTTTACTCAGCAAGTCGATATCTTCCTTACGCTCACGCAACGCGGGCAATTCCACCGGCACAATATTCAGGCGGTAGAACAAATCGTGACGAAATGCGCCTGCTTGCGCCATGTTATACAAATCGCGGTGCGTTGCAGCCAGTACCCGCACATTCACCCGTTTGGGTTGCGCGTCACCCAAGGGTTGAACCTCACCTGACTCAAGGAAACGCAGCAACTTGGCTTGCAAATTCAGCGGCAATTCACCGATTTCATCCAGAAACAACGTGCCACCATCTGCTGCGCCAATTAACCCAGCCTGGTGCTGATCTGCCCCCGTGAAAGCGCCCTTGCGATGCCCAAACAGTAAGGATTCAGCCAAAGTTTCCGGCAAAGCGGCACAGTTGACCGTTATAAATGCCTGCGGGCGACGCTGACTCATGGTATGCATAGCTTGTGCTACCAACTCCTTGCCCGTACCAGACTCGCCGGTAATCAGCACACTAGCATCCGTTTGTGCGATCAAATGCGCGGAACGCAAGACCGATTCCATTAAAGGGGAGCGGGTAAGAATGTCT
The DNA here is from genome assembly GCA_029972225.1 of Candidatus Thiothrix putei. NCBI lineage: Bacteria > Pseudomonadati > Pseudomonadota > Gammaproteobacteria > Thiotrichales > Thiotrichaceae > Thiothrix > Candidatus Thiothrix putei. Next base: position 884,507 of record CP124756.1, on the reverse strand, counting down.
TCAAACTGCATGGTAACGCCTGCCATTTTCGTTTATGTTCAACGGATTTCGCGTAATTTAACATTATTTTGCGGACACTTGTCATGACTTAACGCAGCTTTCTGGAATTAACGGAGGAATGTGTGCATATCGGCATTGACTTAGGCGGAACCAAAATTGAAGTACTGTTAGTGGATGCGCAAGGGCGAGAAGCCTTTCGTAAACGCCTGCCAACCCCACAAGGTCAGTATGACGCTATATTGCAAACCATCAAACAACTCGTCACTGACGCAGAACAACACGCGGGGCAACCATGCAGCGTGGGTATCGGCACACCCGGCGCGATTTCCCCCGCCACGGGCTTAATGAAAAATGCCAATTCCGTGGTATTGAATGGCAAACCCGTGCATAGCGACTTGGAACACCTGTTGCAACGTCAAGTGCGGATTGAAAATGATGCCAATTGTCTGGCACTTTCCGAAGCCACTGACGGAGCCGCTGCCGGAGCAAACCTGGTATTCGCGGTCATTGTCGGCACCGGCACCGGCGCGGGAATCGTGGTACATGGCAAGGTCTTGACCGGAGCCAACGCGATTGCAGGCGAATGGGGGCATAACCCACTCCCATGGCCTGAGGCAACAGAATTACCGGGTAAACCCTGCTATTGCGGCAAACACGGCTGCATCGAAACTTGGCTTTCCGGCTCCGGTTTTGAGGCGGAATATGCCACAGCGACCGGGATTTCTCACAACGCAGCAACAATTGTGCAATTGGCTACCCAAGGTGATGCTCAAGCGGAACAACTCATGCAGGCCTACGAAGAGCGCATGGCGAAAAGCCTTGCTCACGTCATCAATATCCTTGACCCAGAGGTAATTGTTTTAGGCGGAGGAATGTCGAATATCCAACGGCTGTATACTAACGTGCCACAGCGCTGGGGGAAATACGTATTTTCTGATCAGGTTAGTACCCGTTTGGTTGCGCCCCATTTTGGGGATTCGAGCGGCGTGCGTGGTGCAGCATGGTTGGGTGCTAACCACCGCCTCGGTAAAAACGATTATTAACTGTAGAGACAGGTGCTGGCTTAGATTTTTCCGGCGGTATTCTCACTGGTAGTGCGTTCACCACCGGCTTCAGTGGCACAAGCGGGGTGATCCCCAATAACGTGAGACTGGCCTGATGCTCAATCGCCGCATCGGCACGAAAAGGAATCGACTGATTTTCCGAAAATGAACAGGAGCCGCCACCGGTTTCCAGTAAACTGAGCAATGCCGCCTGACCTTGATCGCGCCGATGTGTGCAATGTGTGAGTTTTCCATTATTAACGGCAAAACGGCAAGAGGTGTTGTGATCCGTCGCTATATAAAATGTTCCGGTCTGCTTATAACCGATAACATTCGCTAAACGATTAAGAATTTGCTCCATTGTCAATGGTGAATGCCTTTCCATAGAAGCCTCTGGGTAGTAATACGCTATTTATTGATGGTTGCCGGAAAGGTAGCAATAAGCGTACCACTTTACTGAAATCTTCCGGTGGCATTGCATTCACCGTGATGGCTTCATGGGTATAAGGGTGTGTAAACACTACGCTGGCGGCGTGCAGCAACAAGCGCTGGCAATCCCATTGTTCACGGAAAAAACGGTTATGCTTGCCGTTACCGTGTGTCGTATCGCCAATCAAATGGTGGGAAATGTGTTTCAAGTGGCGGCGTAATTGATGTTTACGCCCTGTTTTGGGGCATAGCTCTAATAAGGAATAGCGACTGGTGGGATACCGGTCTACTGCATAAGGCAGTTCAAATGTCATTACCCGACAATAATGGCTAATTGCTGCCTGTGCAGGTTTATGTTGATCCGCATTGGCATCGGCAATCTTGTCGAGTTCTTCAGTTAAAGGGTAATCAATCACCCCCTGTTCAGCGGTATGCCCGCGCACGACTGCCAGATAGGTTTTTTGCACTTGCCCTGCGGTGAATTGTTCGGTCAGCAAACGGGCTGTGTCACTATCGAGCGCAAACAGCAACACACCGGAGGTTGGTTTGTCGAGCCGGTGCACCGGGTAAACTTTTTGCCCGATCTGGTCACGGGTGAGCTGAATCGCAAAACGGGTTTCGTGGCGGTCGATCAGGCTGCGATGCACCAACAAGCCTGAGGGTTTGTTGATTGCCACCAAATGTTCATCGCGGTAGAGGATTTCTAACATAACAAACACGTCTTCTTTACTGTTTTATCAAAAAGTTGCAAGGTAACAAGCTAACATTATAAGAACATACAACGTAAGCTAAGGAGGAGAATGATGAAAACGGTCAGAGACATACTCGCCAAAAAAGGCACTGACGTGCTTAGTATCACACCTTCCGCATCCGTCATTGATGCTGTAAAAGCCATGGCACACCAAAAAGTCGGTGCATTGGTCGTGTTAGAGGCAGGCAAGCTCAAAGGGATTATTTCAGAGCAAGATTACACCCGCAAAGTCATACTGACCTGCCTCAATGCCGAGCAAATGCTGGTGCAAGACATTATGACCCGGCAGGTCGTAGTCACCAGACCCGACCAGTCGATTCATGAAGTCATGGCAATCATGACCGACCGCCGCATCCGCCACTTACCGGTGATGCAAGCTGGCGGATTGGTCGGGCTGGTTTCCATCGGTGATTTGGTGAAAGAAATCATTTCTGAGCAACAGTATATTATTGCTCAGTTAGAGCACTATATTCAGAGCTAAACTACGCCGTCGCCAAAGCCGGGAAAACCTTACGGTAAGCCGCCAGCAAACGTTGGTGGATATCGCACCCCTTTAGCGCTAAGGTTGGAGCCTCGATTCCCCAGAACCGCAAGCTGCCATCCAGCAAGGCTTGTGCCTGTTGTAACGCTTTCTCGCCGTACAGCAAACCAATATTTGGTGCATAACCCGCCACATCATCCATATCCAGCAAGGCTTCGATGCAACGGTACACACGGCGGCGCTCATCACTGATTTGCTCAAAATGACGAATCCACTGACAGCCCTCACGGATCGCCTCTTCATCATCCATCACCAAAGCCAGCAAGGTTTTCAACTCCCCGACCCGCAAATCTGCCCACAACGAACCCGCGTCAGGGGCTAAGCCAATCAAGGCTGCCACCGGTTGATGATCATCCAAGCCGAGTTCTTCAATGGTGTCGAATAACTCGGTACATTCCTCATCTTCCAAATCCGGCAAATGCAGAATAGCCTCACGCACCGCATTTCCTGTGCTGTTATTGTCCCACTCCAAATCTTCTACCTGATAAATCTCCGACATTTCAGGCACAATAATACGGCAGGCATACACACCCAAATGCTCAAAATCCATGATGTAAACATCAAAATCTTCCGCATGAAGTTGCTCCAGCAAGAACTGGTATTCCGCCTCCGTCGTACCACTAAAATTCCATTCAGTGAATTCATAATCAGGCTCATTCCACAGAAAATCCCAATGAACCGGCCCACTCGAATCAATAAAATGCGTTTCCAAATTTTGTGGGCTGGCAACGTCGTCCAGCTCAAAACTGGGTTCGGAAAAGCCCGCCAAACGATCCAATGCCCTGCCCTGCAACAACTCTGTCAAGGCGCGTTCCAATGCCACCTCAAAGCGCGGATGCGCCCCGAAACTGGCATACACCCCCTGATCCTCCGGGTTCAGCAAGGTCACGCACATCACTGGGTATTGCCCCCCTAATGACGCATCCTTCACCAAAATCCCAAAACCTGCTTCACGTAGCTCAGCAATACCCGCCTGAATGTGCGGATAACGTGCAATAACCTCATCCGGTACATCGGGCAGACAGATTCCTTCCGCAATAATACGGAATTTGATGTGACGCTCGAAGATTTCCGATAATGCTTGGGTACGTGCTTCGGTTTTAGTATTCCCAGCCGACATGCCATTACTAACATACAAATTGCCAATGAGATTGACCGGAAACCATACCGTTTCCCCATCCTGTTGACGTACATAAGGCAAGGCACAAATGCCGCGTTCCTCATGACCGGAATTTAAGTCAACCAATTTAGTGGCATCTAAGGTGGACTCAGGATCGTAAAAACCCAAGGTAGCCTCATCCAACAAGCCTGCTGGCAATTGACCGGTACCATCCAAGGCAAACCATTTTTCCTCAGGGTGGTGAACAAAATGGCTATTAGCGATAGCGTCACCCAGATAAAAATCTGCCCAGAAATAATTGGTGCTGAGACGCTCGAAATATTCACCCAGCGCACTCGCCAACGCTGCTTTCTGCGACGCGCCTTTGCCATTGGTGAATAACAGGGGGCAATCACGGTCACGGATGTGAACTGACCAGACATTCGCAATCGGGTTAAGCCATGAGGCTTCCTCGATGTGAAAGCCGATACGCTGTAGCTTCTCTTGCATCGCAGCGATAGAGGCTTCCAGTGCGGCATCTTTGCCGGGGATAAAGGTTTGTGCAGGCATGAGGGGAACTCGGTTGGTGGTCATTCGTCAAACATTAATGGATCATTTTAGCGCACTGCACAAACAGGCGTCTTATTATTCGGTATAATCAGGGGATATTATTATGGCAACTTGTTGTAGTCCCGACATAAAAACAGGCGACAAGGGAGTTTATATGTCACGGAGTGGCACTTCACATACAAATTGGTTAATTATCCTGCTTATCAGCATGGCGCTATTAACCGTATTATTTTTCACCATACCGCAATTTCGTAAGGTGCAGGCAGACAGTGAATCGACAACGGATTTAGCCGTATTGCGTGAAAATTTATTAGCTGACCCCAGCAGTGTTAGCGGTAACTGGTTACGGACACTTAACCCTATCGTGAAAGATGTGCAAGGTGATGTTGTTTGGAATAGCACACAACAACAAGGTGTTTTGCGCATTCAAGACTTGCCTAAACCTAAAGCCGGTACTTTCTATCAGTTATGGTTATATGATGCGCGTAATCATACTGGAGAAGGCATTTCAGGAGGCAAAGTAAACCAAGGTGCGGGAGGAGAAGTGTTACTTACCTTGATTAAAACCGATACATTAATACAAGAGCCTTATAAATTCGAGTTCAAGCTGCAAACGGCTGAAGGCGTTCACAATGGGCAAATTTTATTAATGGTACAACCGTAATAAGGAAATTCATGAGCGACTTGCAAAATCCGACAAACTGAGTTGCTCAATTTTCAGCATTGACCGAACGCCGCATATTCAGCCGATTTTTTACTCAATTTGACCAACGAAACCTGAGCTTTTTCAGTTTTACCGTAACTTTTGCTAAATTTCACCCATACCGATGCGACTGCTCCTGTTTTTCAGTCAGTCTTCCCGTGTTTTTTCAAACCCAGTCGCTTTATAACAAGACACGCATCAGTTGATCAGCACTCAACACCAAAATCCCAAACATCAAGTGGCTGTAAACTTTTTGCGCACCTTGCACCCACACATTCCGACCACCAAATTCATCCTTCAGGCGGGCATTGGTTCGTTCTACGGTGCTGCGAATTTTGTAACGCTCGGCATCAGCAGGTTCAAACGCTTCTTTCTGTCCGCCGCGAGGATTGTGATCAATCAGAGGGACATGCCCCAGATGACGGCTGTATTCGTGCAAATCAGCACTGCAATAGGCTGCATCCATCAGGTCGTAGAGACTGGTGACACGTTGGGCACTGATTTGAGAGAGTGGGATGGCTGCCCCGCTGTCGTGAAACGAGGCGGAAGACAGAATGGCTGCTATCGGGACACCACAATCGGCGGTATCGATATGCAGTTTGTAGCCGTTCCAACTGTGCTTGTAGCCTTGGGCATTCTTCTTCGTCCCCCGGTTACACTGAACCGGTATCTCATCGAGTGCTTGCTGAAGTGACTGTTCCCGTTGGCGCTGAATCCGTGTTTGCCCTTGTTTTTTCTTTGGCTTTTCCTCGGCAACAGGCCGTTCACGTGCCTCAATGGCTGTTGAATCCCGACACAGGTGGCCGATCAGCGCATCGCCCAAATACGTTTTCACCAACGTTTCATGCACACGTTCCGCTAAACGCTGTTCAGCAAATTCAGCGAAGGCACGTGAAAAGGTGGATTCGGAAGGCAGTTTCTTGGTCAGGGGAAACCCGCAGATGCGTCGCAGGGAGCGATCGTTTTGCAGCCGGTCAATGAGTGCTCGCGTATTGACAATATTGAGCACGCTTTTGGCGACAAAAGCATTGGCAAACCAAGATCGCTCCGTCGCTGGCCGTCCAGACCCATCACGAAAAGAGCGCACAAAATCTTCAATGCGCGTCAGCTCCAGTACGTGAATGAGTTTTTCAAGCTTGGGGGTCAATGTGCCAAAGGCATCATTGAAGCAAGGTAGTATTTCAATTTGCAGCAAACTCCAGCGTTGTGCAATCAGGGCGCGTTCGGTAGAATTCATAGCGTGGGCTTAATGGTTGTTTTGACGCTTCTATTATCGCCGAAAACGGCAGCCCACACTTCTTTTTTCCTTCAGATGAAGGAAGGTTCACGCTGAAAATGTAATTTTGCAAGTGGCTCTCATATTAATGTGATAAAGGAAGGTGTTTGCCGCCTGATGACAAAATCATATTAATAACGATAGAAAATACTATTAACAGTAAAAACATATGAGCAAGCTCTGGTATTGGTAATTGCAGTACGCTTAGGAACTGTCCCGAAATAACTTCCCTCTTTTCTGCTAACAGCGAAAGGGGGAAGATAGCCCCTTGTAATGCCAATCAACACCGAGGATGAGCCAATGGATGTTTACCCATCAGCCATAGAAAAACAAATGCAGCGGTTCTACCAATCGCTCAATGAGCGTGACCGCCGCCGCTACGCCGCCGTGGAAGCCGTCCGGCTTGGGCACGGGGGGCAGGACTACATTTCCCGGTTATTGGACTGTGACCCCAAAACCATCCGCCACGGGTTGACGGAGTTGGAATCGGAAGATGGCTTGCCCACCGTAAGGCAGCGAAAAAAAGGGGCGGGCGCAAACGGCTGAACGCTACGCACCTGCAATTGGATGAGCATTTTCGCCAAGTTTTAAAGGATCATACGGCAGGCGACCCCATGCGGGAGGCGGTGAAATGGACGAACCTGTCACGTCGGCAGATTGCCCGGCGGATGCAGGCATTGGGGACATCGGCTGGGAAAAACGTGGTGTCGCGCCTATTGCGGGAGCACGGCTACCGCCGCCGCAAGCCCCAGAAGAAACGCACCATGGGGCAACACGCTGACCGTAATGCCCAGTTTGAAAAGATTGCCCAACTCAAACAAACCTACCTGCAAGCAGGCAAACCCGTGATCAGCATTGACACCAAAAAGAAGGAACTGCTGGGCAACTTTTACCGTGAAGGGGTAACGGATGCCGTCGAACCCACGGAGGTCAATGACCATGACTTCCCCAGCTATGGCAATGGTCAGGTGATCCCCCACGGCATCTACGACCTTGCCCGCAACGAAGCGGCACTGCACCTGAACACCAGCCACGACACCACCGAGTTTGCCTGCGAAAGCCTTGGCTTATGGTGGCGTGAGCAAGGGAAACCCAACTACCCCGAAGCTGACGAGCTGTTGGTCTTATGTGACGGTGGTGGCAGCAACAGTTCCTCTGCGTACCTGTTCAAGCAAGACTTGCAGGCATTGGCGGACAGCCTGAACCTGACAATACGCATCGCCCACTACCCGCCCTATTGCTCCAAATACAACCCGATTGAACACCGACTGTTCCCCCATGTGACCCGTGCCTGCCGGGGTGTGCCGTTGGAAACGGTCGAAACCGCCAAACACTACATGGCAAAAACGGAAACCACCACTGGCTTGAAGGTCGCTGTCCGCATCATCAGTAAAGTTTTTGAAACCGGGCGCAAGTATACCCAAGCGTTTAAGGATAACATGACCATCCAGTTCGATGATTTCCTGCCAAAATGGAACTACACCGCTACCCCTCAGTCCCCCTGATTTCGGGAAGTTATTTCGGGACAGTTCCTTAACCCATAAAAAAATACGATTAACAGAAACATCAATGAATCCATTAAATTAGCAATTAACGATTTCATTATTTTATTAAGCTCATAAATCATAATGTAAATACCTTTAGCTGATCCTTGCCAAACAACTTACCCTACCCATTATTGGATAATAAACAGCCTAACTAAGATTACTTTAACGTTACCTTAATGTTTCAATGAATTATTGTATGGCTGTCATTAGGCTATTATGCTTACACAATTTTAAATAATTAGGCATTTCCCATGAGCGATAGCACTCCAGTTGAATTTACCGCCAGCAATGACTCCCGACAATTGCTGAAAAACGAACTCACGCAACGCCAGGCACAACTGATGCAACTCAGCCCCGCCAGTGACCCGTTGGAACGTGCTAACGTGCAATACGAGATTGCCGAAATCATGCTGGAACTGGAAGAACCGGGGATGCGTGAAGCCGCTTGGGGCATGACCCGTGAATCGTTCGAGATTTACCGTGATCGCGAATCTTGGGAAGACGCAGTGCGTTGCTGCGATGTGCTGTACCGCTGTGAGCTACCCGCTTCCGTGCCCGCGTTGGGCAATGGTTTGTGGCTGGCGGTCACTTACCCAATCGCCCCGGAAGTGACAATTCTGATGCTCAACCATCTGATTGACGCCACCCAGCCTAAGGCGGATGGGGCAGCAGTAGCCGCCACCGTGGCACACTATATTGCCGATTTACGTCTGGAGGGTGAAAAACGTGACAGTATGATGTTCCTAACCAGTGCCATGCTAGGTAAGGTTGCCGAACGCCACAGCAATGTGAATTCGCAAGAAGCGATGAACTTGTGGCTCAATCGCTTAGATTTGCTAGACCCCAAAGTGTTTCTGCCACGTTTGGGGCAAGTAATTGATGCGATTGTAGAAGGCCAATGGTGGTACGATCGCGAAGCGTTGCGCTCACGTCTACCCGTGCATTAAATATCAACCTTTATAAGTACTTATTGTTTATTACCCACAAACACCAATACATCTCTGGCAGTACTGTTCAACGTAACGCTATACAGTTGCCCATTATTTGGGTCAAAGTAAGCTGAGCCGGTACTGCCAGAACTTGAGCCTATATTGCGCTCTGAACAACCCGTGCCGTAACTCAACGATACGGTGTAAGCATTACCACTGGTACGTGGTGACATAACCCCGCTGAAGGTACAACCATCGACCCGGCTGCCACTGATTTGCCCAGTCGCAAAAATAGTAAATGCGGTGTCTACACGCCCGTTGGTCAAGCTAGTGCTAGACCCTGTGTAGCGACCACTAAGACTGGCAATATTGGGAGCAGCATTGTAGTGATTATCGTATGCCGTATTTAACGTCACAATCGCACCAGGGATGTCGGTGTAGGTTAGAATAGCCTGCAACCGTGAACCCGCGACATAACTACCCTGCCATGTGAGCGGGAATAAATCGCCAGTTTCAAAATTAAAATCTTTTCCATTGCTAGAAGTAGCCACCCCATTAGTCGACACGCTATTACCAACAACAACACCGGCCAGGCTGTTATTATCACCTGCTGCGGAATAAAGTACCCAGTAAAAGGTATTGTCCAAAATCAAGCTGATTACCGTTATTTCAAACCTACCCAAATCTACCTATAGCTAACTAAAAGTAGTCATGGTGTTGAATTCCTGCTTCACGGGGGCTGGTTTCGTCTTCGGCTTGCGCCCAAGACCAGAGCCTTCCCCTCCACAGGCAGACACCGTGTAACTCACGGCGTATTCTTCTAAATTCTTGGCGGCATTTACGTCACGGTCATGGACTGCACCGCAAACGGGGCAAGTCCATTCACGTACCGACAGTGGCAGCTTCTCCACTTTATGCCCACAGCCAGCAGCAGAACAGGTTTTGCTGGAGGCAAAAAACCGATCAGCCACCACGACCACCGCACCGCGCATTTCCGCCTTGTATTCCAGTTGCCGCCGGAACTCGAAGAATCCCATGTCACTGATGGCACGGGATAAATGACGGTTTTTCACCATACCCGACACGTTCAAATCTTCAATGCCGATGGTGTGAAAACGGCGGGTTAAATCCGTAGTGAGTTGGTGCAAACTGTCTTGGCGAATGTTGGCAATACGTGCGTGAAGTGTTGCCAGCTTCTGCTTCGCCTTGTGACGGTTGGCACTGCCTTTGACCTTGCGGGACAGGCTGCGCGAGAGCCGTTTTAGGCGGGAAAGCAAGGCTTTATGCGGCTTTGCCCCAACCACTTTTTCCCCCGTTGATAGGGTTGCCAGTGCAGATACGCCCAAATCCACCCCTACCGTGCCTTGGTTTTTGGCAGGCGGGAGATGATGTTGGTCGGTATCCACGGTGATGCTGGCGAACCACTGGTCAGCGGTGCGGGAAATCGTGGCAGAGAGGATTTTGCCGGAAAAGCGTAACGTTTCCCGCATCCGTACTACCCCAAGGTTGGGAATGCGGATGCGGCAACCGTCAAGGCTGAACTGGTCGTTGGTGAGGGTGAAACTGTCGCGGCTTTTGCCTTTCTTTTTGAATTGCGGGTACTGGGTGCGTCCCGCAAAGAAGTTTTTGAAGGCTGCACCGAGTTGGATAATCGCCATTTGCGGGGCGTTTTTGGTGACTTCCAGCATCCAGGGGAATTGTTCGCGTTTGATGGCGTTCAATTGGCGGCGCAAGCCCATTTGGTTGGGTTTTGGCTGGGTGTTGTCGTCTTTCCATGCTGCGTATTGGGTTTGCCATTCTGCCAACGCCCAGTTGTAGGCGAACCGTGCTGTACCAGCGGCTTTCGCCAAGTACGTCGCTTGCTTATGGTTGGGGTCAAGGCGGATTTTGTGGCTGATGATCATGGCAAACAGAATGCAGCACGGTGTGATAGTTGTCTAGTCATCCGTGCTTTTGCTGCTATCTTTTACGGATAAACGGCACTACGCTTTTATAAACCTAACCAAAATGATAAAGTTTGAATAGATTTAGATAGATTTTATGGTAACTGTTTCAAACCCCCCGATTGGTATCGCTGCTACCGCGCCACAACCCTTGGGCATTCAAGAAAGACACTCCCCCACTTGTGCTGGTTGACGTACTAATATTGGATAAGGTGACACCACTGCCAGAGCTGGTCGTCGCAGTGTTTTGACTATTATTCGTTGTATTCGCGACGGTATAGCCCCCCAAACCCGTACTGCCACCACCGCAAGCAGATAAGCCAGTGATTAATAATACCTGACAGATAACCGCACCGATTTTCATAACCACCCCAACCATATTGATTTGCACGAAAGCAAACAGTAGTGCGGCTACAAATCCTCAGGGAGTCCTGACTGGTTGAAGTAGCGGTAATGTCCGATGACCGGCCAGAAGAACAAGGCATCTTCGATATTTGTGCCATAGGCCACGTTATGCCCAATCAAGGGTCGCCCCTCTGGGGTGACATAATGGGTCACAATGCCAATGTGTGCTTGCCCTTTACCCAAGTCCCACGCCACCACATCACCCGGTTGGTAATCGGCTGAATTCTGGGTAATCGGCAAGGATGCGCCCCTACGCTCAAAAAAACGCATCAGGTTATAGACTCGGCGATGGTCGATGTTAGTATCGGGACGCTTCATCCCCCATTTACGTGGGTATTCATGGAAGGCTTTGCGCATATCCTCATGCAATTCACGTTGCAAATCAATACCCTGAGCACGGAACGCCCGTACCACTACGTCAGCACACACACCTGTGGATTCCGGCACATCGCCGCCAGGATATTTCAGATTCACATAAGCTGGATCATAAGAACGGGTTACTTTCACCTGTTGGTATACCGAATCCAGCAACGACCTGACATGCGCTGGCGGTTTTGGCTCTAGCAGCGGTGGTGACACTGGGGGCTTAAGCACTGGCGGCGGAATAATCGTAACAGGAGGAGATATCAGGGATGCGGGGGATTTAATAAAACGCTGATACCCATCCCACCCCAGATAAAGAATCAGGCATAACAAAAACAGCCAGACGAAATACCGCATCACATGGCGCATAAGGTACTTACACCTTTACCCAAATACGCCCGTCTTCGATACTAACCGCATAGGTTTTCAAGGGAATCTCAGCAGGTTCAGCCATTGGCTCCCCCGTTTTGACGCTGAATTCCGCGCCATGCAGGGAACATTGCACCCGATCACCGTGCAAACAACCAAGATACAAGGAAGCATCTTCGTGGGTACACATATCATCTACTGCGTAAAATTCGCCGTCTACGTGACAGATCAGAATGCGCTTGCCGTTGCCAGCGTCAACACGCTTCATCTTTCCGGGCTTGATTTCGTTTATACTGCCAGCATCGAGTCGGGAGTTATTCATGAGTGCATCTAACCAAAATGTGTGGATTATGGGCTGTGGCGATATTGGTCGCCGTGTCGCACGGTTATACCAAAACGAGGGTACGAAGGCTATAGGTTGGGTTCGCAGCGAGGAATCCTTGCAATTAGGCTTGGCACAAGGTATCGCCATGCGTAAAGGTGACGTGGATAAAGGCAGCTACTTTTCCATTTTTGCATTGGATGAAGCATTAGTGTACTGGTTCATGCCACCGCCACCGAACGGGGAAAGCGATGACCGCTTACGCCGTTTCCTCAAAGGCATGGATGCAGCACCCCAGCGCGTGGTATTAATCAGCACTACCGGCGTGTATGGGGATTGCGGCGGGCGCTGGATTGACGAATCCGAACCGCTGAAACCCATTGCCGCCCGTGCCAAACGCCGCGTCGATGCGGAACATGCCGTGCAAGAATGGGTGGCGCGTTTCGGCGGCGAAAGCGTGATTTTGCGCGTCCCTGGTATTTACGCCCCCGACCGCCTGCCGTTGGAACGCCTCCAACGCGGCGAACCGGTGTTGTATGAAGCCGAAGCCCCTTGGACAAACCGGATTCACGCCGATGATTTAGCCATGGTATGCAAGCGGGCGATGGAAATGGCTCCTTCCGGTGCGATTTACAATGCGACGGATGGGCATCCATCCACCATGACCGACTATTTTAACCAAGTAGCGGATTACGCCGGACTCCCCCGCCCCCCACAAGTCAGCATGGCAGAAGCACAAGCGGCGATGAGTGCCGGAATGCTCTCGTATTTGCAAGAATCCCGGCGTATTCGTAATGACAAACTATTGACTGAATTAGGCATCCGGTTACAGTACCCCTCCCTGACCGTGGGTCTGGGCATGTTGAAAGGATAGAACACCCGTGATTGATTACCAAAACGACGATGAAGAAGATGATTACATCAGCAAAAGCCACTTCAAGCGTGAAGCAGAAGCCGCGCAAGATTTGGGCGAACGCCTGATTACCCTACGCAAAGAACAGCTTGATCAACTGGATTTATCGGAAAAGCTCTACGACGCTATTTTGCTCGCACAACGTTTGACGGCTAATGGCGCAATTCGCCGCCAACGTCAGTTCATCGGCAAACTGATGCGCACTGAAGTTCTCGAACCCATCGAGGCCAAACTTGCCGAATGGGATCGGGGTGGCAAAGCCGAAACGGCGCGTTTGCACCGTTTGGAACGCTGGCGTGATCGCTTGATCAACGATGAAAACATGTTAGGTGAGTGGTTGAAAGAATACCCCGAAACCGACGTACAGCATTTTCGCAGCCTGATTCGCAACGCTCACAAAGAAAAAGAGCAAAATAAACCACCGAAAAGCAGCCGGGAATTATTCAAATTACTGCGAGAGATAACCGCAGACGAATCCCTGCGTTAATCGTATTCGGTATCTTTCCAAATACGCAACACCGCGAACACATCATCCGGTGTTTGCGTTTCGCGCCCTGCAATTTCTTCGGCTTTGGCAATAACTTCAGGAATATGCGTGCGCAAAAAGGGGTTAGTTTCAAATTCTCGCCCTAATTCAAAAGGCACAGTCGGGTGTCCTGCATCCAACAACGCCCAGGATTCTTCCAAACGTGCATCCAGGGCCGCATTATCTGGCTCAACCCACTTGGCAAAACCGATGTTATCCACGGTGTATTCATGAGTGCAATACACTTGGGTCGCCGCCGGTAGCGTGGCAATGCGTTGCAGCGAATGGTACAGGTCATGCAAGGTACCGTCGAACACCCGCCCACAACCATTGGCAAACAACGTATCCCCACAAAACAGACTGCCTTCGCCGTAATACACAATATGCCCAGCGGTATGCCCCGGCAACTCCATCACGTGGAAGGTCAAACCCAATGATTCAAGATACACTTCCTGACCTTCCGTGAGGGGTCGGTTGAGGAATGGAATCGTTTCATTGGCTGGCCCATAGACCGGTAAACCGGGGTAGGCTTGCAACAGTTTATCAAGACCACCCACATGGTCACGGTGGTGGTGTGTAATCAGAATAGCCACGGGCTGCTTTGCCATACGTTGCAGCGCCTCCAGCACAGGAGCAGCATCACCGGGGTCAACAATCGCAACATCCTGGCTATCGGTATTACCAATCAACCAGATGTAATTATCCGTAAATGCGGGTACTGGGGTTACTTGTATCATGGCACACCACCTTAACTCTTGATTTCTGCTACTCGACTATAGTGCATACTGCTCTATAATCGCATTTTTATCAGCACATCGGGCGGATTTTCAGATGAACACACGCACAGGTCAGCTTTACATCGTTTCAGCCCCTTCTGGCGCTGGCAAATCCAGTTTACTGAATGCCTTGCTTGAGCGCGTGGATAATCTAGTGGTGTCAGTATCGCACACCACGCGCCAACCCCGCCCCGGCGAACAAGACGGCGTGCACTATCACTTCACCCCAATTGACGTATTCCGCCAGCAAGTCGCAGACGGTAACTTTCTTGAATACGCACAAGTATTCGACAATTACTACGGCACGTCACGCTTGTCAGTGGATGCGTTACGCGATGCAGGCAAAGACGTGATCCTCGAAATCGACTGGCAAGGCGCACAACAAGTCCGTGAATGTGCGGAAGCTGTCACCAGCATTTTCATTCTGCCTCCCAGTGTAGCAGCCTTAAATCAGCGCCTGCATGGGCGTGGGCAAGATAGCGAGGAAACTATCCAACGGCGGATGCGGGATGCGCGAAGCGAAATGTCGCACTACCCTGAATACGACTACCTGATCATCAACGACGATTTTGACACTGCGCTGGCAGAACTCACCTGTATTTTTTATAGCGCACGCCTGAAACTCGCTCCCCAAATCCAGCAGCACAAAACATTGCTGGATGCACTGGTCGGCTGATGGCATTTAATGTTGTCAAATTCTCGCGCCGCTGGCTAAAGTTTTTGCCCGACAGTCGGCGGCTGGAACTCTACCCACCCTGGTGGATGATGCGCATTAAGGTACTTGCGTTAGAAAATGAGTGGCGGCATATTCGTATCCGGCTGCCGTTAACATGGGCTTCCCGCAATATGGGAGGCAGTATGTTCGGTGGCTTTCAAGCCTCGCTGGCTGACCCCATTGCGCCGTTGGCTTGCTCAAAAGTCTTCCCTGACTACCATGTGTGGACGCGGCATTTGAGCGTGGATTTTGTTCGCCCCGGTATTACTGACATGGAATTGCGCTTCGATTTCCCCGCAGACAAAGAAGCAGAAATTCGGGCGGAATTGCTGCGGCGAGGACGGGCTACGCCGAGTTTTGAATACGGTTTGCACGACAGCAACGGGCGGCTGTGTACCAAGGTCGTGTGCGTAGTAGCGATACGTCCGCCGGATTATTTGAAAGGCGTAGGGTCAGCGGCGGAATAGCTGCTGAACCATCGCTAACCTCTTGTCCAAAAGCGATTTTCACAGTTGTAGCAGCGGTAATACGTCTTCCCTCCTGCAAACAAGCGACGCCACCAACCAACACGGACGCGCCGTGCCGCCGACAAACAATGCGAACATGTACAAACATTTATGATTGCCATTTTATAAACGATTTCCTTAGCCCACTAGCCCACGTCTAAAAGAAGTCTTGATAGATACGAATAATAACGGAAATGGATTGTCTTAAGGAACATTTTGTCACTATTTGTAACAATTTTCGTAATTACTCAAACATACTTTTGCATAGGCTGGTCTACACTTCAAGAGATGATCAACACCAGCGACAAGGACAGTCCAAGAGGTAAATCGTGAACAGGCCATTGACCTACCAAGGAATGTACTCACCCCATACTCACACAAACGCCACCTATTGGACAAAAAGCCCCTGCCCTAGTTGTGGTAGCGTGCTATTAGTCGAACGGAATAGCACATGGTGGCAGCGCTTCTTGCGTGGCAACAAAACACTCTGTTTTTGCCGCCAATGTCGCCATCAATTCTGGGAGAACCCTCAACAGAGTTAAGCGTCTTAGCCACGTCCACGCGGTGGCGGACGCTTGCCTGCACCGCTAGGGCGACTGGCGACACTCGGACGAGCCGGGCGTGCCAAACTCGACCGCCGTGCCGATGGATGACTCCCGCCAATCGCCGTGCGCCCACTGTCTACCGATTTCATCCCCGGCCTTGCCCCGGAACGGCGTTCCGGGCGTTCGGCGGTAAAGTCCGAACCGTCTTCAAACGCCATGTTCACCAAGCCATAAAGTTTGCGCAATTCACGCACTTCCAGCTCTTTGTGATGCCCGCTGCGCAAGTAACGCGGCAGCATGATATTGCCGTAACGCACCCGAATCAAACGGCTGATTTTCACGCCTTGCGATTCCCACAAGCGGCGTACTTCGCGGTTGCGACCTTCGGCAAGCACGACGTGATACCAGTGGTTAACCCCTTCGCCGCCAGCGTCTTTGATGCGCATGAAGTTGGCTTTGCCGTCTTCCAATTCCACGCCTTCCTGCAAACGGATCAGCATTTCATTGTTAACTTCGCCCAACACGCGGCAAGCGTATTCGCGCTCGATCTCAGACGACGGGTGCATGAGCTTATTCGCCAACTCGCCATCTGTAGTGAACAGCAATAAGCCATCGGTATTGATGTCGAGACGCCCCACCATAATCCAACGCCCGGCGCGGATTTTCGGCAGGCTGTCAAAGACCGTCGGGCGACCTTCCGGGTCACTCAAGGTACACACTTCGCCCGCAGGCTTGTGATACATCAGCACTTTCTGGGTGGCATTGACGCGGGAACTCAAGTGCAAACGTTGCCCGCGCAAGGTCACTTGATCGTTTTCGTCAATGGCCTGACCGGATTCGGCACGTTGACCGTTCACCAGAATTTCGCCAGCGTTGACCATGCGCTCGATTTCACGACGTGAGCCGTAACCAGCGCGGGAGAGGAGTTTTTGAATGCGTTCTTTCATGGCAGGGATACTAGCACGCCCTACAGTTTCAGATAAGCTAACTTAACGGTTTCTGTACCGTAAACACGCTCCAAACGCCGCACAATGAAATGCCCGCGACTCATGTTCTGGAAATGATCAACAAACAGGGTATTAATCAACGCCCCACCCGCCGCACCCACCACGGGTAAAGACTGCGCCATCGCTTTTTGCGTCACCGGAATCCCGAACCGCGCGGCAATTTGTGTCAGTAATCGCACCAAGGGCGGTGCAGTTTTTTGCGCAACACCATTCGCCGCCATGTATTGCGCCGCCTCCGTCAAGGATTTCGCCAACACCGCCCGCACGGTGAAATACCCTGACTCCACCGCATCATCGTTAGCGGCAGAACCGCCCAACGCAAACACTTCCAAACACGCCAGACGCGCTTCGGGCGACTTGATAGACTCACCCTCACTCCGCGCAATATCGGCAATCGAGCGCAGAATAATCGCCGTAGAAACCGGCAATTCAATCGCCAAGGCTGGCAAACCAAACGCCCCACCCGCCGCACCACTCAAGCCCGCAAAGGTTTTGTGCAGCCAATTAGTGGAATGCCGTGGTTCTTCATCAAGCGTATACAGGGCGAAATCCAAAGCCGTCTCCAACGCCTTGCGGGTGGTGGTGACAATCATCTCGTTTGCGCCTTCAGGCAACATCGCCAAGCCTTTTTCAATGGGCGTACCCACCGCATTGCTGATACGTGCCGCCAGACCGGGGTTTTCCAGCAGCGTTTTAGCGTATTGCAGGTCAGCAAGGTCTGCTTGGGTCAACATAGCTCAACTTCCTTTCATTTTTTTCAACGCCACCGCATTCATGCAATAACGCAAACCACTGGGAGCAGGACCATCGGGAAACACATGCCCCAAGTGTGCACCGCAGGTATTGCAGGTGGTTTCCACCCGCGTCATGCCGTGGGAACGATCCGCATGGTAGGCAATCGCATTTTCCTTGACCGGCTGGGCAAACGATGGCCAGCCCGTACCCGAATCAAACTTTTCCGACGCATCAAACAGCAACGTATCGCAACACAAACACCCGTACAGCCCCGGCTCGAACAAGCTGCACATGGCGGAGCTGAACGGACGTTCTGTGCCTTTGCGGCGGGTTACGTAATATTGGTCATCACTCAATTGTTTTTGCCATTCGGCATCCGTTTTAGTCACGGTACGCTCAGGCACGGGGTTGCCCTGGTAGGCAAACTGCAAAATCATGTTCCAATTCAACATACTCACTCTCCTCGTTAGATTAAACGTATCATAGCAAATTCCCTAGTGCGTTAGGTGGTCATTCCAAACGCCTTGCCAATCTACACTACACTCGCGTGATTCGATTATCACGAGATTCGCCATGACTAACGTCGTCAAAAGCACCACCTGTTACGAATGCGATGCCAATTGCCTGTTCGATGTCACCATCGACCCCAGCGGCCGCGCCATTAAGGTTGAAGGCTTGCCCAATTGCCCACGCGGACAATTGCAGTTAGAGCGCCAATATCACCCCGACCGCCTGCTCTACCCGCTCAAGCGCGTCGGTGCCAAAGGCTCTGGCGAATTCGAGCGCATCAGTTGGGAAGAAGCCCTCGACACCATCACCGCCGCACTGAAAAAAACCAAAGCGCAGCACGGCGCACCCGCAGTGGGCTTTTTCGCGGGCTACACCAAAGAAGCTCGCCCGCAATTGCAACGCCTTGCACACGCTTTCGGCAGCCCCAACTACCTCACCGAGTCGGGCTGCTGCTTCTCGGCAACGATGGTCGCGGAAAAACTCACCTACGGTTACAAGCTCAAAACCACTTCCACCGTCGAATCGCCGAAAACCCAATGCGTGTTGGTGTGGTCAACCAACGCCTCCGGCTCGATTCCACCGTTTGAAAATCACCACCTTGCCAGCCGTAAAAAAGGGCGCAAGATGATCGTGGTTGACCCGCGTCGCACCGAAACAGCGGAACTGGCGGATATTCACCTGCAAATCCGCCCCGGTACGGATGGCGCACTCGCCCTCGGTTTCCACCACCTGATTTTTGCGAATGGCTGGCAAGATCAGGCGTTTCTGGATGAATGGGCAAACGGGCTGGACGCTTTCCGCGACTACATCCAGGAATTTCCACCGCAACGGGTTGCAGCCATTTGCGGCATTAGCGAAGCCGATTTACGTGCAGCGGTAGAACTCTTTGCCACCACCAAGCCCGCGCAAATTGCCATGTCGCCCACCTCCACCGTGCAACACAGCAACGGCTTTCAAAATCACCGCGCGATGATTTTGCTCTCCGCCGTCACGGGCAATATTGACCGCGAAGGCGGCAACCGCTTCTTCAACGACAAAGTATTGCCCAAGCCGATTGAGCTATTTGACGTGTGCAAAAACGAATTGCCGCCGCGCATTGGCGATGAAGTATTCCCGATTTGGACAAAATACTGGCCTGCCGCGCAAAGCATGTTGATGTCGGACTGCATCCTCGAAGGCAAGCCGCAACCGCTCAAAGCCTTGCTCGCAATGGGCATTAATACCGCGATGTGGGCGAATTCCAAACGCATGGAACGCGCCTTGGGCGAACTGGAATTTTTCGCCGTCTCCGACTTTTTCCACAACCCCGCCACTTTACAAGCCGACATCGTATTGCCAGCCGCAACCAGTTTGGAACGCACCGCGCTGATCGCCTACCCTGGTTGCGCTTATCAGGGCGAAGTGAAATACCGTCACCAAGCCCTGCCCCCACGCGGCGAAGCCAAACCCGACGGGCAAATCTTCCTCGAACTGGGTGTCAAACTCGGCATGGCGGAACAATTCTGGCACGGCAACCTTGCGGCATCGTGGGAAGAAATGGGCGAGGGCTTGCCGCCCGACATCCGCAAAGAGGCGTGGGAAAACCCCGCAGGCGTGACCGTTTACAGCCCCGTGATCGAAGAATTGGTGGAAATGGGCTTTTTAGATGCGGATCGGCAATGGCGCATCAACGGCTTCCGCACTGCCACCGGCAAGATCGAGTTCGATTCGGTGGAACTGAAAGCGCACGGCTACGACGGCTTGCCGACTTACCGCGAACCGATGGAAAGCCCGTTGTCTACGCCGGAATTGTTAGCGGATTATCCGCTGGTGCTAACGTCCGGCGGGCGGCAGAAGTTTTTCACGCATTCTCAGCAGCATAATATTGCAGCGATGTTGGCGCATGACCCGTATCCACGGGTGCAAATTCACCCCGATGATGCGGCAGCGCGAGGTATTGCAGACGGTGATTCAGTCGAAATCCGTTCACGACGTGGTGCGGTGACGTTTCGGGCAGCAGTGACAGACATAATGAAACCGGGTGTGGTGCATTGTTTCCACGGTTGGAATGAGGCGAATATCAATGAGTTGACGGATGATCGTCAGCTTGACCCGATCAGTGGGTTTCCGCCGTTTAAGTCGTTGTTGTGTGAGGTGCGCAAAGCGACATAAAACGCACCAAGGTGTCAAAGCAAACGCTATCCGCTACAATCAAAGCACACCACTACGGCGAGTTGATACCATGTCTACCGCGACACTGCTGGAACTTGAAGACAAACGCATTACTGCGGATGAACTTTACGCAATGGGCGATAAACCCGGCGTGGAATTAGTCAAAGGAAAATTACGCGATATGCCCCCCACTGGCTATGAACACGGCGAAACTGAAAGCGACATTGCCTTTCACCTCAAAAGTTTTTTACGCCAGCATAAACTGGGCAAAGTGATGACGGGTGAAGTCGGTATATTCA
The DNA here is from genome assembly GCA_029972225.1 of Candidatus Thiothrix putei. Lineage (NCBI taxonomy): Bacteria > Pseudomonadati > Pseudomonadota > Gammaproteobacteria > Thiotrichales > Thiotrichaceae > Thiothrix > Candidatus Thiothrix putei. Next base: position 863,534 of record CP124756.1, on the reverse strand, counting down.
TCCGCCGTAACCCTGACAGCATCCGTGCGGCTGATGTGCTGTTCATCTCACACGAACGCTTGCAGCAAGTGCAATCCAAATCGTATCTGGATGTTGCGCCTGAACTGGTTGTGGAAGTCTTGTCACCGCATGATTCGTGGGTCGATATGGCTGAAAAGCTGGAAGAGTATTTTGCTATTGGTGTACTACAAGTGTGGTTTGCCAATCCACGTAATAAGACCTTGCAAGTATTTACGTCTGTGACCGATTCGGTGTTGTTGCGGGGTGAAGATCGTTTGCCTGAAATGGCATTCTTGCCCGGTTTTAGCCTGAAGGTCAGTGAGATTTATAGTTAAACTATGGACATCCAACAACTTGAAACCATCCTAGCCCAAGGCGAAGACAGCCAGAACCAGTTCAAGCGCAACATCACCGAATTAAGTCGCGAAGAAATTCAGCGTATGTTTCAAGCAGGTGGCTTGGTGTATGCCGAAGAAACGTTGATACCCGACAGCAGCAAAGATTTACACAGCCTGTTATTGGGCAACTACATCCAGCACCGCTACGGCAAAACCCTTAGCGAAGACATCGAAGGCTCTCTCATCAACCAATACGAACGCGCCCTCTCCTTCATCACCCGCAACCTGCACCGCGTACAAGCAGGGCAAGGCGTAAACAGCCTCGGCAAACTCGAAATCCCCGAAATCGCCTTGCAAGAAGTACTAGTCAACGCGCTGACTCACCGTGATTACTTCATTTCCGCGCCTATCCGCATCCTCATGTTCACGGATCGCGTGGAAATTATCAGCCCCGGTCATTTGCCCAACCATTTGACCATTGAACAAATCCGCTTCGGCTTGTCGAATATGCGTAATCCCATCATCGCCTCGCACGCTACCCGCCAAATGCCCTATCGCGGGTTAGGCAGCGGCATTCCACGCGCATTGGAAAGCTACGCATTCATCCAATTCGGTGATTATGCAACGCCCTAAGCAAGATAACGTATGACCCACATTCCCCTCTCCCTCTACATTCACATCCCTTGGTGCATCCGCAAATGCCCCTACTGCGACTTCAATTCTCATGCGGCTCCGAGTGGCTTGCCCGAAAAAGCCTACGTGCAAGCCCTGCTCACCAACCTTACCCACGAACTTCCCCACATCTGGGGACGCAAACTGGAATCCATCTTCATCGGCGGCGGCACACCCAGCCTCTTCTCAGCGGAAAGCATCGACGAACTGCTGTGCGGTATCCGTGCCCTCTTGCCGTTTCGCCCTAACATTGAAATCACCCTCGAAGCCAACCCCGGCACATTCGAGCAGGATAAATTTCGGGGTTTCCGTGAAGCTGGCATTAACCGCCTGTCAATGGGTATCCAAAGTTTCAACCCAGAACATTTGCAAGCGTTGGGACGGGTACATGACCGTGAGGAAGCGTTACGCGCCGCTGACATTGCCCGTACTGCCGGATTCGATAATTTCAACCTTGACCTGATGTTTGGTCTACCGCAACAAACCTTAGAACAAGCGATGCAGGATTTGCAGCAAGCCATCGCGCTCAACCCCACCCACCTGTCTTGGTATCAGCTTACCCTTGAACCCAATACACTGTTTTACAAAACACCGCCGCCGCTACCGGATGATGATTTAGTCGCAGACATGCAGTTAAACGGGCAACATTTCATCAAACGTTCATGCTATGCTCAATATGAAGTCTCCGCCTATGCCAGACAAGGTTTTGAGTGCAGGCATAACCGGAACTACTGGGAATTCGGTGATTATGTGGCAATTGGTGCTGGTGCGCATGGCAAACTGAGCAACCCCGCTGATGGCAGTATTACCCGTTACCACAACTACCGCCAACCCGCTGAGTACATGCAGCAAGCGCTGCAAGGCACAGCACGCAGCGGCACAGAGCGCTTGGCTGCTGCCGATCTGGGTTTTGAATTCATGCTCAATGCATTGCGCTTACGGGACGGTTTTCCAGTCGCTCTGTTTACAGAACGCACAGGACTGGCAAGCGATTATATCAAGGCGGGGCTAGAACAGGCATTACAGCGCGGTTTGCTAGACGTTGAGGGCGGCTATGTGCGCCCAACGGCAACCGGCTGGCAATTTCTGAATAAGGTTATTCAACTGTTTTTGGAGGATTAATCACCATGTCGCAGGTTCTAACACACACTGACATCACCTGCCCTTATTGCCATTCCGCATCCCCCATCGAAATTGACATTATCGCAGGTAGCCAAGACTATATCGAAGACTGCCAAGTCTGTTGCAACCCGATTCAGCTTTCCATTGAAATCGACGCAGACGGTGAAGTGACCCGCATTGATGTGCAACCGGGGAATAGCTAAACCTAATAACGCGCCTCACGTTCGGCAATGCGCATGAGAGGGTAGTACAACAACCACGCAGCGAATAGCACCACCCACCCTGACCACATCACGTCAGAGAGGAAATGCCCCCCCGCTGCCATGCGCGTCACGCCAATAGCGCCACCTAACAATAACGCGAACACCAAAGCAACCCTTGCCCACTGCGGTTTACGTTTACGCCACAAAAACCAGAACGCCACAAACGCAAATCCAATCGAACTATGCCCACTGGGAAAGGAGCGCCCATTGCCATTCGCCACGAAATACCCCGGCGGTACATACGCTTCCTCGCCGCCCAACTGCACCACCTGCACCGGGCGCGGCCTACCCCAATTATCCTTAAACACACTATTAACCAATAAACCGGGGCCAATCAGAAAGACCAAAATCACATAAGCCGCATACAAACGCATACGGTACCAACGCCGCAAGACGGTACTAGACACTATCATCAACACACTAACGATTAGCACGCTGCCCGCAATATAGGGCACACCATCGTAGAACAACGCCTTCCACAGCGGGAAGTCATCCAAAAGCCAATGCCCCGCTTGCTGAAACAGCGCCGCAACGGTCAAATCCCAGTCAGACAACCAAAACACTAGCGTAGACGCAGCCACAACATTGAACCACAACCACAGTTGTGGGTATTGCTCCCCTAATTTCATTGCAACACCAGCCCCTTAAAACCTGTCAGCAAAAACGTATGGTAATTCAGCTTATAGGTAGAATGAACCTCAACGTGCAACGGTGCAAGCGCCCGCACCGCTGTAAAATACCCTTCAATCCCAACCGGCAAGGTGCTGTTAGCCGTTACCAGTAAAAAGTCCTGCCCTACCTTATCATGCAACGTTGTCACCAAATCATAATGGTGGCGCTGCTGCTGCCGTGGGTTCCAACTCACCCCTTGCAAACCATGAGGGCGAGCGTAATAGGCTAACTCGCTCAGCACGTCTCGTCCATCAGCCAACAAGAGCGCGTGAGGGTATTGTTGTTGCAACGCCAAGTATTGCGCACCGAGAGCATCCCACCCTTTCAGGCGTTTATGCAAATCCCCCCCCAACACCTGATTCAGCGGTGCGGGGTGGTAAACCAACAAACCCAGCACGATATTCAACACCAGTACCACGGCGAGCGTTTTCCACTTTGCATACAACCACGCCGCCATTAGCAACGTTGCCGCCACATACGTGGGGGCAGCCCAATTCGCATTCGCCCGCCCAAATAATGCTTGCGCCGTAATGATCAGCAAAAATGGTAACGCAAAACTCAATAGCAGCGTTTTATGCGCCACTTGTCCTTTCCACACCACCCATACCGACAATGGAAACAACAGTAAACCGAATACGCCGAACTGCCCACCGAGAAACTCCCCCAGCTCATCCCAATGCAAAACACCTTGCGTACTACCGGCGGCAATATCAGCGGTATGCTGAAACGTCGGAAAACCGTGTTGCCAATTCCACCACACGTTGGGGGAGACAATCAGCAACATCACCAGGATGGCAACCCAAGCACGCGGATTACGCAACAAATCAAAACGCCCTGCCGCTAACACATACACCAGTGCAGAAACCAGAAAAATCCCCATGGTGTACTTGCTCAACACTCCCAACCCCAGCGCCACACCCAGCAGTAGCCAGTCATCCCACGCATCGCTATCCAACGCAAACACGAACGCATACAGTGCCAATGTCCAGCAAAAGAACAGCGCCACATCCGTCGAAATCAGCGTCGACGACAAACTCACCGCAGGCAAAGTAATAAATAATACGGCTGCCAGCAACCCCACCTGGTGATCAAACAACTTCCGTGCCACCAAAAACAACAGCCAGGTGCTCAAGGGGTACAGCAGCAAACTGCCTGCACGTACACAAAATTCACTATCACCACACAGGCTGGTAGTTGCGGCAATAACCGCTGCAATCACCGGCGGCTTAGAATAGTAGCCCCACGCCAACTCTTGCGCCCAATACCAGTATTGCGCCTCATCGACGTACAAATTCAAGCCATTGTTTGCCACAATCCACGCCCGGTAAGCCGTGATTCCCAGCAAAATCAACAGCAATGCAAGCCCTGTATGCCGTTCACTCATGCTGATTTAGCTTTCAATGGGATCAACCATCCCACCAAAGCCCCCACCAAAGAAGACCCCAGCACAAACACATGCACATTCACTGCCCCGACTGTTGCCACTTGCAGACTCGTCACTGGTGATAGTGCTGCCATGACCCCGGCTTCATACGTCCCAAATCCGCCCGGTGCATGAATCGGCAAGACACTGGTCAACTCACCACCAACCACGCCAGCTAACAACATATTCCAACTAACATTCGGCACAAACTGCCCCAACAACCACGCTAGCGTTACCAATTTCACCACCCAGTTGGCCCAAGTCATGACCCAGCTACGCCAGAATTCGCCCCAGTTATCCGGCAAACCGTACATAGCCTGTTGTGCTAATTGACTGAACTTGCCATCTTTACCCGCAAATGCCACCTCAATCCGATTGCGCAATAGATATACAACCATAGGTAATAGCATCCACAACACAACCAAGGGAATAGCCACCCGCTTCAACGGTGTCACCACCAATAAGGGGTAAATCGCAAACGCTAAAATCGTGTGTAAATCCAAAAAGCGGAACCACACTAGCGCAGACACCGAATGTGCATAGCCCACACCAAAATAGCGCTTCATCATGACCGGAAAACTCAGCTCACCGGTGCGTGCAGGCAACAGATTATTCAGCGCATTATGCAGCAACATTAGCCGCCAGGTTTGCAACCACTGCCCACCTAACTGTTGCGGAAAATAATCATACATGCGCCATGCTCGCAGCGCATAACTCAGTATCAATAGCGCCAAGGCAATCGCCCCTTGCGCCCAGCCAAACGTTGCCCACGGTGCTAATACCGTTTTCCAACCCAACCAGTACTCAACACCTGCGATAAACAGGATGAGAATTAGCCACGAAATTGCTAATTTCCAGCGTGCCGTCGATGTATTGCTCTGTTCTGTCATCATTCACCCGCTTTAACGTATAATCTGGGGCTGATTGTAACCGAACCGGACATTGATTTAATGACAAATTCTCCTGATACCGTCAGTATCATAGTGCCCTTCTATAACGAAGAAGGTAACGTCCTGCCGCTAGTCAAGCGTGTCAGCGAAGCATTGGCACACTTTGAATGCCAATGGGAACTGGTACTGGTGGACGATGGCAGTTCCGACCACACCCTAAAACGCCTGTACGAAGCCGCTGCGCAATTTGGAACACATATTCATATCGTTGAACTGCAACGCAATTTCGGGCAAACCGCTGCCATGCAGGCCGGTATTGATCAGGCACGCGGCAGCCTGCTGGTAACGCTGGATGGCGATTTGCAAAACGACCCTGCCGATATTCCCGCCATGATCAAAGAATTGCAGGAACGCGACCTTGATCTGCTAGTCGGTTGGCGTAAAAATCGCAAAGACACGCTGATCATGCGCAAGATTCCCTCGCGCATTGCCAACCGCCTGATCCGCAAAGTCACCGGCGTCAATTTGCATGATTACGGTTGCAGCCTCAAAGTCTACCGCGCCTCGGTCATGAAACGGGTACGCTTGTATGGTGAAATGCACCGCTTCATTCCGGCGTGGGTCGCAACCGCTGTACCACCATCACGCATCGGCGAAACCGTGGTTAACCACAATGAACGCTTGAGCGGCGAATCCAAATACGGTATTTCCCGCACCTTCCGCGTGATTATCGATTTACTGTTCATGTGGTTCTTTATGCGGTATCGGGCGCGTCCTGGGCATTTGTTTGGCACGATTGGCTTGGCGTTTGGTTTGATTGGTTCACTGATTTTAACCTGGCTGGGTATCGACAAATTCATTCTGGGCAATGATATTGGTGGCCGCCCCTTATTGTTGGCGGGGGTAATGCTGGTGATAACCTCCATTCAATTCCTGACCACCGGCATTATCGCGGAAATGTTATCGCGGATTTATTTTGAATCCTCCAGCCGCAATGCTTACGTTATTCGTCCTCCTCGCGATGAGGAAGAGCCTGAACACCATTGGCACACCCCTAGCGCATGAGAGTAGCATCTGGTTTGCGGTACTGGTTACTGCACAGCGGGGATGGTTTCCTGCTACCGCTGGTGATACTGGCGTTTTTCTGGCAGCTCGGCACACCGGCGCTGTTTGATCTCGACGAAGGGGCATTCAGCGCGGCAACGTGGGAAATGCTGCAACGCGGCGATTTCATTACCACCTTCCTCAACGGTGAGCCGCGCTTTGACAAACCTATCCTGATTTACTGGTTGCAGGCACTGAGTGTGTCGGCATTCGGGATCAGTGAATGGAGCTTGCGCTTGCCGTCGGCATTAGCCGCGAGTATTTGGGTGATGGCAACGTATTATTTCGCGAAACCGCGAATGCCCCGGCAAAACGCCATGCTTGCGGCGGTGATGGTGGCAACTTCCGCGATGATTATTGTGATTGGGCGGGCAGCAACAGCGGATGCGGTGCTCAACGTACTGATGACACTCACCCTATTTGATATTTGGCGGTATTGGGAGCAACCCAAACGTATGGTGTTGTTTCGGGTATTTTTGTGGTTAGGTTTGGGTTTTTTGTGTAAAGGGCCAGTAGCCGTCGCCATTCCCTTCGTCGTCAGTGCATTTTTATACATCAGCAACAAACAATGGAAAACATGGCTACAAACCGTGTTCCACCCTTATGGCCTAGTGGTGTTTCTTGCCGTTGCAGCACCTTGGTATGTGTTGGAATACATGGCACAAGGGCAAGCTTTTATCGACGGTTTTTTCTTTAAGCACAATGTCAACCGCTTCTCCGATACGATGGAAGGTCACGGCGGACATGTCTGGTATTACCTAGTGGCTTTGCCGTTTATCATTATGCCCTTTGGCGGCTTGTTGGTGCAGTTGGTAAAGCAAGCAGGACGCGAGAGCATTGACCAGTTTTTATGGTTTTGGTTTGCGTTTGTGTTTGTGTTCTTTTCGCTTTCCAACACGCAATTACCGCACTATTTATTGTATGGCATTACGCCATTGCTGTTATTGCTGGCAAAGTACTGCGGGGAGAATCCTCAACGCTGGTTGGCGGTCGTTCCGGCGGTATTAGTTGCACTACTCTTGCTATTCTTGCCGGAATTACTGGCAAAATCGCTAGAACAGAATCCCAGCTTGTACTTCCAAGGCTTACTAGAGCAAACGAAAAAAGTGACGGGGCTTTATTACCGGGCTGCCACGTTTATTTATTTGCTGGCATTGTTGGCCTTACTGCTGTGGCCTAAGGTACAAAATCACCTGCGTTTGATCGCTGTGGCAGCGTTGCAAACGGTGTTTTTAACAAGTGTGCTGATTCCTGTGGTGGCCTTCACCCAACAAGCGGCGGTGAAAGAAGCCGCACGGTTTGCACGTCACCACCTTGTTGATTCGGTTATCGTGATGGATGGCGTGAACATGCCGAGTTTCACCACTTACCGCCAAGCGCTTACACCACGTCGCCCCCCTGAAATCGGCGAATACGTGTTTTCCAAAGCGGATCATTTGCAACCGCCCGAACATTACGTGATTGTGTTCAAGCAAGGTGGTTTAGTCTTGGCGAAAAAGGTTAATCCCCCATGAGAGATGCAGCAGAAACCAGTGGTGTGCCGATTTTATTGCTGTTGCTATTAACTGCTATCGTCGGTGCGAGCGGTTTGAACACCGAACTGTTTCTGGCAATACAGCATTTCACGGCATTACTACCTGACACACTTTGGGCAAATTTGACCATTTTGGGGGATGCGCTGGTTGCACTAGTGCTACTGAATGGGCTGGCATGGCGTTACCCCCTATTGCTGCCTGCTGGATTATTGGCAGGGCTAATCGCCACCTTGTTGACCCGCAGCTTGAAAACCTTGTTAGAAATTGAGCGCCCATTGAGCGTGTTAGGTGCACAAGTGCAGGTGATCGGCGTTGATTTACAAAATTTTAGTTTCCCCTCTGGTCATACCACTGCCGCTTTCGTCTTGGCGGGGGTATATGCACTGATCCTGCAACGCGAACGCCTGACTGCGGTACTGTTTTGCTTAGCCTTGCTGGTGGGATTCAGCCGCATTGCTGTGGGAGCACACTGGCCAATGGATGTATTGGCAGGTGCGGCATTCGGCTGGTTTTCGGCTTGGGCGGGTTGGAGGCTGGCTTTGTACTGGCGCTGGAGTCAGTCATCGCTGGGGCAACGCACACTGGCTTTATTATTTTTGTTATTTTCTCTGCTGCTTTTTCTATTGAATACCCGCTACCCACAAGCATTCTGGTTGCAAATGAGTATTGCCAGTCTCATGACAGCGATGAGCCTCGTAACCCTGTGGCGAACCTTCCACAACACGGCCTAAACCAACATGATTATTAACCGTTACCTGTTCAAAGAAATTGCACTCAGCTTTGCTGCCACCCTGCTGGTGTTAACGTTGATTATTGTGGGTAACACCTTTGTACGGTTGTTAGCGGATGCCAGCAGCGGCAACTTACCGGCGGATTTGGTGGGTAATTTGTTGTGGTTTGGCTCGTTGAAACAACTGATTCGCTTGATTCCGGTTGCGCTGCTGATCGGTATGATGCTGGCATTCAGTCGCTTGTACCGCGATTCAGAAATGGCGGCATTGCGGGCTGCTGGGTTTGCTCCCCGGCATTTTTACCGTGCTATTTTTAGTTTTGTATTGCCCTTAACACTGTTGTTAGCCGTGCTAGTTATCGTGGTATCGCCTTGGCTAGAAAGCAATAATGCTGACTTACGTCGTGAAATTAATGAGCGTCCAGAAGCAGCCGGTATTCCCCCCGGTGAATTTGTCAGCTCTGGCACGGCTGAACGCAATTATACTGCACTCGCTGAAAGCATTGACCCCAGCCGCACGGTCATGGAACGCTTTTTCATCCGCGCTCAAGATGGTGCTAAAGAGGTGCTGATCTGGGCTAAATCGGCGGTGTTATTCATTGATTCCGGTAGTGGTGAGCGTGTTTTACAAATCAGTGATGGCTACCGTTATGAATCGGATCCAGAACAAGGCGGCATGACGATTATCCGTTTCGGCGAACACAGCATCCGCATTCCCTTACGCAATTACAGCGCCAGTAACAGCTTGGCAGCCGTTCCTATTTTGGAATTGTGGCCACAAACGGATAATGCATCGCAAGCAGAATTGCAATGGCGTGTTGCGGTAATCATTTCAGCACCGTTGTTGGCTTTATTGGCATTTCCATTGAGTTATACCGCGCCTCGTCAAGGGCGTTACGGCAAAATTGCAGTGGCTATTCTTATCTACGCCCTCTATGCCAGTTTGTTAGCCACCGTGCGGGGCATGATGGAACGCGGGGATTTCCCCTTATTGCCCGGTCTGTGGTGGATACACCTGTTAGTACTGGGATTAGCCTTCTGGCTGCTGCACAAATATTACGGAAAACCTGCATGAATCATTTAGAACGCTATTTGTGGAAAAGCGTCCTTTCGAGCATTTTACTCACTTGGTTGTCACTGACTCTGCTCGATAGGTTTTTTGCGTTTCTCGCTGAACTAGGGGATGTCAGCCCTGATACGCAATACGGTAATGTGCAAGCACTTTATTACATCCTCATGGGAACGCCTAAACTTCTCTACGATTACTTTCCAACGGCTACGTTGATTGGCAGCTTGCTAGGATTGGGCAATCTTGCTGCTAACAGCGAACTTACTGCCATGCGGGCAGCCGGTATTTCCATACACCAAATTGTGGGAATGACACTAAAACTGGGGCTGGTACTAGTAGTAATGGTTTTTGTATTAGGTGAATGGGTTGCTCCCCATACTGAACTGGCAGCCAGTAGCTTTAAATTACGAATGCAGCAAAAGCAGTTAGCGATCGGTAATCAAGGGATCTGGATTAAAGATGGCAACCGCATTATCAATATTTCTAAATTATGGTCAGAAAAGAAAATGGAAGGGCTGGCTATCTACACAATCAACCCGGAAGCAGGACGCATTGACACCATCACTCACGCTGCTCGTGCTGAACGCGATGCAACAGGTTGGGTCTTATACGAGCTAACTCGTAAAGTGATTCAAACTGATGGCGTTCGGCAAGAAACATTAGCTCAAGTCCATGAAGACAAACTCATTCCAGAACAAGTACTGAGCATTGCAGCAGTAAAACCCAATCAGTTGGCGGCAAGTGAGTTGGCGGATTTCATTAAGCATCAGCGTGACAACGAGTTAAACAGCAAACGCTTCGAGCAAGCATTCTGGCAGCACTTCACTACGCCACTCTCAACACTGGTTATGCTGATCATTGCAGCGCCTTTCGTCTTCAGCTTTCAGCGCAATGCGGGTGCAGGGCAACGCATATTTATTGGCATTCTCATTGGTATCGTCTTCTTCTTGTTTAACCGTATGTTTGGAAGCGTAGGCATTGTTTACGGTATTCCACCTTTGCTTTCAGCCGCTTTACCATTGTTAGTATTTCTAGTAGGTGGGGTGTGGATGTTGCAGCGTTTACGTTAAACATTGCAAAACCATATAACCAATCATATTCGTAGCTCTAAACTGTTCACTGGTAGTGGATAACGGCAACGAAACGGATAAAATCCCAAAATTAGGCATAAAAAAAGCCCCGCAACGGAAACCGTTAACGGGGCTTTTAGGATTGATGCTTGGCGTTGACCTACTCTCACATGGGGAGACCCCACACTACCATCGGCGATGCTGCGTTTCACTTCTGAGTTCGGGATGGGATCAGGTGGTTCCACAGCTCTATGGACACCAAGCAAACTGGCAAGGTTGAGAAGGGAATGCCTAGGCTGCCTTCTCGACCTAATCTGGAAAAATATCAGGGATACTTAATAACTGAGGTCTAATTTTATATCTCTCGTAGACCGTTTTGGGTTATAGGATCAAGCCTCACGGGCAATTAGTACTGGTTAGCTACATACATTACTGCACTTCCACACCCAGCCTATCAACGTCGTAGTCTCCAACGGCCCTTTAGGACCCTCAAGGGGTCAGGGAGATCTCATCTTGGGAGGGGCTTCCCGCTTAGATGCTTTCAGCGGTTATCCCGTCCGAACATAGCTACCCTGCAATGCCACTGGCGTGACAACAGGAACACCAGAGGTTCGTCCAACCCGGTCCTCTCGTACTAAGGTCAGCTTCCCTCAAATCTCCAACGCCCACGGCAGATAGGGACCGAACTGTCTCACGACGTTCTGAACCCAGCTCGCGTACCACTTTAAATGGCGAACAGCCATACCCTTGGGACCTGCTTCAGCCCCAGGATGTGATGAGCCGACATCGAGGTGCCAAACTCCCCCGTCGATATGGACTCTTGGGAGGAATCAGCCTGTTATCCCCGGAGTACCTTTTATCCGTTGAGCGATGGCCCTTCCATTCAGAGCCACCGGATCACTAAGACCTACTTTCGTACCTGCTCGACTTGTCTGTCTCGCAGTCAAGCGTGCTTATGCCTTTACACAAACCTCACGATTTCCGACCGTGATTAGCACACCTTCGCGCTCCTCCGTTACTCTTTAGGAGGAGACCGCCCCAGTCAAACTACCCACCATGTATTGTCCCCGGCATTGTGATGCCTGGGTTAGAACTCCGAACATACCAGGGTGGTATTTCAAGGACGACTCCACCAGAACTGGCGTTCCGGTTTCATAGTCTCCCACCTATCCTACACAAGTAGGTTCAAAGTTCAATACAAAGCTATAGTAAAGGTTCACGGGGTCTTTCCGTCTAGCCGCGGGTACACTGCATCTTCACAGCGATTTCAATTTCACTGAGTCTCGGATGGAGACAGTGCCGCCATCGTTACGCCATTCGTGCAGGTCGGAACTTACCCGACAAGGAATTTCGCTACCTTAGGACCGTTATAGTTACGGCCGCCGTTTACCGGGGCTTCGATCAAGAGCTTCGCTTGCGCTAACCCCATCAATTAACCTTCCGGCACCGGGCAGGCGTCACACCCTATACGTCCTCTTTCGAGTTTGCAGAGTGCTGTGTTTTTGATAAACAGTCGCAGCGGCCTGGTCTCTGCGGCCCACTTGCGTGGGCGTACCTTCTCCCGAAGTTACGGTACCATTTTGCCTAGTTCCTTCATCCGAGTTCTCTCAAGCGCCTTGGAATTCTCATCCAGCCCACCTGTGTCGGTTTGGGGTACGGTTAATTTATACCTGAAGCTTAGAGGCTTTTCTTGGAAGCAGGGCATCGAACACTTCAGTACCGTGGTACTTCGTCATTACGCCTCAGTGTTAAGAATTCCCGGATTTGCCTAAGAATTCCACCTAAACGCTTAAACAACCATCCAATAGGTTGCTGTCCTAGCCTTCTCCGTCCCCCCATCGCAGTATAAATTAGTACAGGAATATTGACCTGTTTCCCATCGACTACGCATTTCTGCCTCGCCTTAGGGGCCGACTAACCCTGCGCCGATTAACGTTGCGCAGGAAACCTTGGGCTTTCGGCGGACGGGTTTTTCACCCGTCTTGTCGTTACTTATGTCAGCATTCGCACTTCTGATACCTCCAGCAAACTTTCCAGTTCACCTTCACAGGCGTACAGAACGCTCCTCTACCACTTGAATAAATTCAAGTCCGCAGCTTCGGTAGGTGGCTTAAGCCCCGTTGAATCTTCCGCGCAGGCCGACTCGACCAGTGAGCTATTACGCTTTCTTTAAAGGATGGCTGCTTCTAAGCCAACCTCCTGGCTGTCTGTGCCTTCCCACATCGTTTCCCACTGAGCCACCATTTGGGGACCTTAGCTGGCGGTCTGGGTTGTTTCCCTTTTGACAACGGACGTTAGCACCCGCTGTCTGTCTCCCGTGCTCGCACTTCCTAGTATTCGGAGTTTGCAATGGGTTGGTAAGCCGGTCAGGGCCCCCTAGCCATAACAGTGCTCTACCCCTAGGAGTGATACACGAGGCGCTACCTAAATAGCTTTCGAGGAGAACCAGCTATCTCCGAGCTTGATTAGCCTTTCACTCCTATCCACAGCTCATCCCCTACCTTTTCAACGGGAGTGGGTTCGGTCCTCCAGTACCTGTTACGGCACCTTCAACCTGGCCATGGATAGATCGCTCGGTTTCGGGTCTACTCCCAGCGACTGAACGCCCTGTTCAGACTCGCTTTCGCTACGCCTCCCCTATCGGTT